>SAQR01000069.1 GCA_004020365.1 Mesorhizobium sp. | reverse complement strand
GTGTCGGCTCCAACTCTTGATCCGCCGCGGCATCTGCCCGATTTTCAGCTGGCGATGGCGCCTCGGCTACCTCCGGCTCCGAGGTGTTATCGGATGCCGCCGGCTCCGAAGTGTCATCGGCTGCCGCCGGCTCCGAAATGTCCTCGGCTGCCGCCGGCTCCGGGGTTTCCTCGGTTGGCGAGAGGACTTCGGCGGGCCGCGTCGGCTCCAGGCTTTGATCATCAGCGGCGTCTGCCCGATTTTCAGCTGGTAACTGCGCTTCTTCTGCTGCCGGCTCCGAGATTTCCGCGGATGCCGCCGGCTCCGAGCTTTCCTCGGATGCCAACCGCTCCGGGGTTTCCGCGGACGGTAAGAGGACTTCGGCGGGCCGTGCCGGCTCCAACTTTTGATCCGCCACCGCACCTGCCTGACTAGCTGGCGGCGAAGTGGCTGCTGTTTGTGGCTGCTCAGGTAGAACTGCCTTTGCCGGCTCGTCGCCCGGCGACTTCGCAGCGCTGTCCGTCGGGCCCGGTTTGGATACTTTTGGCGACAAAAACGCTGTATCGCCGGCGATCGGCGTGGAAGGTGTCATCACGCCGCTGAGATAAACGCCTGCACCCGACGCGACAGCCAATGTCGCCAGGGCAGCGATCGCGATCGATCGGGTCTTGGCCGACTTTGCAGGGACCTTTGGCAAAACCGCCCGAGCAGGACCGGCAACTGGCGAAGGCCTTGGCTCGGACAGAAGCGCTGGCCGGACATGCGCAACGAAGCGCTGCTCACCGGCAGCCGCCGGAGGCTGACTTGCCATCTTGGGACCGGCAAGCTTGGGACCGGGAAGCTTGGGGTCAGGCGCGGCGGTTCCCCCCGTTCGCGGCGTACGGTCGCGCGGTGTGATCGACGTTGGCGGCCTTGTCTCCTCGTCCGTGTCGTCACGTGTCGCCCTGGCGATATCCGCCATGCTGATCGGCCGGTCCTGTGGATCCGGCTGCAGCATGGCCTCAACAATTCCACGAAAATCGGCGTCGATGTCGGACAGGTCCGGAACACTTCGGCGTTTTTCCACGATCTCGAACTGGGAGCCGCCCATGTCGATCGGTTTCCCGCGCAGAGCAGCAGCCAGCACCAGGCCCAGGCTGTAGATGTCGGATTGCTCGCTGACATCGCCGCTGTACAGCCCGAGCTGTTCGGGAGAAACGTAGTTGTACTTTCCCGCGAACTTTCCGCCGATCAGCGTCTCGCCGCCGACGGTCGCCGACCGTGCGATGCCAAAATCGATGATCTTTGCGCGATCGACCCGGCCTCCCGGCAGGATGATGTTATCCGGCGACAGGTCGCGGTGTATTGCTCCCGCCTGGTGCACGGCGCTCAGGCCGGAAGCCAGGCGATGGCAGAGCTTGCGCACGTCTTGCGTCGGCATCGGGCCACGTCGCATGATATCGAACAGCGATTGGCCGTCGACGAATTCCATCGCAAGGTAGGGGCGACCGATACCGGGGTCGATCGTGAAGACGTGATATCGCACGACTGCGTCGTGCGATAGGTGATTGAGGATCGACGCTTCCTTGCGAAACAGCGACAGGATCGTCTGGTCACGGGCGAACTCGGGCAATACGATCTTGATCGCGACGTGGTCGCCGGTCTGGATGTTGTGGCCACGGTAGACTTCGCCCATGCCACCGAATGCGATCCGCTCGTCCAGTTCATAGATGCCGCTGAGTTGCGTGCCCACGGCCGTGGTGGCCACGTCAGGCGATATCCGCGTCTTGTCGTCGGCGCTCATCAGCCTCGACCTTCCGCTCTGGAAGCACCGGGATGGGTCCCATTGCGCCGGTCTCCGATCTTCACGACCACGATCGTGACATTGTCCGTTCCCCCGCGCGCCAGCACCATTTGCAGCAGGTTTTCGCATGCCGCCTGAGGTGTGGCCGACACCGCCGCCGCCTCGATCTCGGCGTCTGTGACATGCGCTGTCAGCCCGTCGGTACTCAGTACAAATACGTCGCCCGGCATGATTTCGCCTTGCTGGAAATCGATGACGATCTCGTCGCTGACACCGACCGCATGCGTGATAACGTTGCGGCGCGGCCAGGCGAGCGCCTCGGCTGCGCTGATCATGCCCTTGTCGAGAAGTTCCTGGACTTCGGTATGGTCTCTCGAAATCTGCGAGATCGAGCCGTTGCGGATCAGGTAGACGCGACTGTCGCCTGCCCACAGGCAGGCAAACCGCCCATCCATCGCCAGCAGGGCGGCGACAGTGGAGCCAATGGTTACGCCGCGGGATTGCGATATCCTGCGGATTTCGGCATTGGCCCGGCTCAGCCGGTCCTCGAAGCGCGCGCGGAGATCCGGTGCAGAGCTTGCGATGCCGATCGTTGCCAGATGATCGACGATGCTGGCCGAAGCGACTTCCCCGGCATCATGTCCACCCATTCCATCGGCCACCACCCACAGGCCAGTTTCCGGCTCGACCAGATAGCTGTCTTCGTTGAGCTCGCGGACGCAGCCTCTGTGGCTGACGCCGAAGCTTTCAAAGGGGAGGGCGACATCGTTCACTTTGCCACCAAGCGCTTCTCAAGCGTCCTCTGCGGCGCACTGTCAGGCGCTCGCTCGCGCCAGTTTGCCACAGGCTCGAACGTTAGAGTATCGAAATAAACGTCCGCCCTTCTGTTGCCGATGGACAGCCGCACCGAATTGGAAAATTCAAAGGTCATCTCAAAACGCCTTTGGACAGCTGAACCCGGAAAGCGCAGGAAGCAAGAGAGGGATTTGGTCCGAACTGGCTTGGACCGTATAGGCGACATCGCGTCCGCCGATCACGAAGCGGGCTTGCGTGTTGCCGCCGGTGCTGGTGACATCGGCCTTGTCCAGCAGGCGCTTCAGTGCCCACGGACCGTCGAATTTGATCGCGGACTCACGGCCCGGCATTTCCGGAATGAGGCTCAGGCTCGCCGACGCGGAAGCCATGCCGCTCGGCCAGGTCACGGTGCTTGGCGCGTTGCCAGCCTGGTTGCTTTGGACGATCTGGCCATCGACGTCGAGTACCGCCGTATCGGCATCACCATGCAGTGAAAACGGCGTAAAGGTGACACTGACCGACGGCACCGAACCACCTGAAGGAAAGAAGGCGTTGCGGATTTCCGCCGCCAACTGGAAGCTTTTCAAGGTCGACTTCGACAGGTCGCGCCCGAAACGCGCATCCTGCTTCCAGTTCCAGTCCTGGCCGGTCATGTCGATCAGCGATGCGAGATTCTGGGCGAAGAACCGATCCATCAGTCCGCCTGGAGCGAACAGTTTGGCGAAATCCGCCATCGCAATATCCTCCGGGCCATCGCTGGCGAAGGGATAACGGCCCTCGACCATCTCCTCGCAGGCGCGCGTGACCGTCTGGTCGAGCATCTGGTTCAAATTCGTCAGCGAGGTTTCTGCGACGTTGCCGTCAAGCTCGTCGGCGGTCGCAGTAACCATTCGGGCGAGTTGCTTGGGCAGCCGCGAGACATTGGCGCGAAGGGTGGATATCTGCAGCTGCAGATTCATGTTGGCGCGTTCCGTTTGCGAAGGGACATCGGCGGCCAATTGCAGGCTTTGATGGATGTCGCGGAAATTCTGGGTCAGCGCATCGATCGGGCGGCGTCCGGCGGGACCGTTCACCAAAGCCTGAAACGATCTGAATTGCGCTTCGATGTTCGCCCCGGGATTCTGGTTTTGCCCGCGAGCGGACCCCGTGCCGGCCCGGCTTTGCGATTTGCCGCCGGCGATTTGAATGCCGATGCGGGCCAGTCCGCCGGCGATATCTGCAGCGTTCTGCGGCTGGTTTTGAAGCATGCCGGCTGCGGCCTCGGAGCCTGGGCCTTCGCTGGAACCAGCGTCTCGCGTCAGTGCTGTTTCGTCGGCGATCGCCGTAAAAAGCTGGTCGATGGGCGAGCTTGGCGACGCGGCGGCGGAGAGCGCAATATAGTGCGGCTTGCCCTCCAGCATTGGCTTGAACTTCAGTCTGTCGAGAACGCCGTTCCACGCCGCGGCGAACTCCCTGCCATAGCGCTCGACAAGTTCGGGACCGAGTTTTGGCAACTCCTGGTCGATGCCACCTTGTTCGGCGCCGCCGCCGAGAACCCACTGGTCATCGACAAGCATCTGCGCAATGCGCGAGAGTTGCCCGAGATAGAAGTTGTTGAAGCCGCTATAGGTGTAGATACCGGGAACGCGAAGGCCTGACAGATCGCCACCATCGACACGCTCGAACAACAGCTGCGCTTCCGGGCCGCCTTTGACGGAGACGGGAAAATCGTCCAGCGCCGCGGCGTATACCGCCGACTTCACCAGGGCAGAGGCACGATCGGCAAGGCTCATGCGTCCGAGCGAGCGTTGAGCGGCTTCGACAAGTGGCTGGTTGAGTTCGAAAACCGGATCATAGGCGTCGTCCAACGCAAGCATGGCCCGCAGATGCTTTTCGAGTTGCGCCCGTCCCTCGCGGTTGTTTTCACCCGGATACCGGTTCTGCTCCCAGTCCTGCCTCATCCAGGACACGATCAACTCGTCATCGACCTTGGGCGCCTTGCCGCCAAGCATCATGTAAATCTTCAGCGGTTCGTAGAGCGCGCTGGGATCGGCCATCCTGGCCTGGATCGTCCGTTCGGCCTGAAGCAGCAGGCGCGAGCGGAACATGCGCTCCAGCGCCTGCCGGTAAGCTGTCTTCGATGCCGAAAGAAGTCTTTCCCGCTGACTGAGGCCGAACGACTCCTGGATCGGGGTCGGCAAGTCACTGCTGTCGAACCCGGCCGGCAGTTCACGCAACTGGTCGAGCGGGCCGATGACGTTTTCGAGGTCGACGTCGGCGACCGTCGTGCTTTTGAGGAGCGGGTCTGCCGTCTCGCGATACTGACTTGCGGCTTGCGTGGTAGAAGCGATCAGCGACCTGTTGGCCGTAAAGCTCAGGGCCAAGGTGCCCAGAGCCGCGGCAGCCATCAAGGCTATTGCGCCAAGGCCGCCATATCTGGCGATAACTGCACGCTTTTCAGCCGATTTGTCGTATGAAACCCAGCCGGATTCGGCGAAAATGACGCCGGTCAGAAGATCATGCAAGAAGAAGCTTTTGCCGGTGCCGGAAAGATGGGCGCGAGAAGCGCTGCCGAAACTGCGGCCGATTGCGCCCAGCACCTGGTCGATCGGCGTGCCCTCCTGCGTGCCTGACGAAAAATAAAATCCACGCAGGCTGACATTCACCTGGCTGCGGGCCGGATCGAACAGGCTGGCGACGAAACCGGCGATACGGCTTTTCAGTGCGTCAAATTGAGCTGGAAAGCCAAAGATGGCTATGCGCGCCACCGGATCGGCCTCTTCCTGCAGGCGGTCGGCCATCTCGTCTGCCAGGCGCTTTGCCAATGCGTCGAATTCGGCCGGCGCCTCACCGGCCATGTTCTTGCTGCGATCGGCGGTCTGGAACGTCGCGCCCCACACTTTGCGGCGGCGCTGCTCGTCGAAGCCGCCAAAATAATCCATGAAACCGGAGACAAGGTCGGCCTTGGTGAAGAGCAGGTACACCGGGAACTGGATTTTCAGTGTTTCGTGAATTTCGCGCAGTCGGCTGCGTATTTCGACGACATGGACGTCAAGCTGCCGATCATCGAGGCTGATGAGATCGGCAAGGCTGATGGCCAGAATAACCCCGTTTATCGGTTGCCTTGTGCGGTATCGCTTAAGCAGCGACAAGAAGGCGAGCCAGCTCTTTTTGTCGCTCTGCGCATTGGAATCCTGCGTGGTGTAGCGTCCTGCGGTGTCGATCAGCACCGCCTGATCGGTGAACCACCAGTCGCAGGATCGGGTGCCGCCAACGCCGGCCACCGGCTGTGCGTCCCCCGAACCGGCAAGCGGAAAATTCAGACCCGAATTGACCAACGCCGTTGTCTTGCCGGCACCGGGCGGGCCGATGACGACGTACCAGGGAACTTCGTAGAGGAAATTGCGCTTGCCGCTCGACCGCTTGAGCGCAGCGATGGCTTCATTCATACGAGCCTCGAGCACCTGCGAGTCGTCGTCCCTGTCGTCGTTGCGGGCGACTATCGACTCGAGCGCCTTTTGCGCCTTTCGCTCTTGCCAGAAGCGCAGTCCATAAAACAGCGTCGCGATCGCAACGATCACGCCGATGATCGTCACGCGAAGCCAGACGGGTGCCAGTGGACGTGTGTCGGCAAAGCGGATCAATGGTCCGGCAAACCAGACGGCTGCCGCGAAACCGGCCAACGCGATCGCGCTGAATATCCGCAGCAGCCAGCGCGTCATCGGCGCTTCCAAATGGCCGTGCTCACAGTGTTTCCTCCTTGGGGATCATCAAGTCGACACGGCGATTCTGGGCGCGGCCTTCCGGCGTCGCATTGTCGGCGATCGGTTCGTCTTCACCCTTGCCGTCGACGGCGATCCGGGAAGGCTTGCTGAACCGTGGCGCCATGACAGCTGCGACGGCCTTCGCCCGGGCGATGGAAAGGTCGAAGTTGGATTTGAACGGGCTCGATTTTCGCGGCTTCACATTGTCTGTGTGGCCGACGATCATGATCGGTCCAGGCTCCGGTTCCAGCGCGGCGGCAATGTCCGCGGCGATTGGTGCAAACTCCGGTTTTATCTCGGCCCTGCCGGACGGGAACAGCAGGACGTTGTTGATCTCCACGACGATGAACCTGCCCTGCGTGCCGACGCTCAGCCCGCCGCGCGCGATAGTCTTGGCCAGTGCGGCATGGATGCGATCGATCTGGGAACGGGTAGCGGCGACAGGCGGAGCGACCTTCACCGGCGCAGCCGACGGTACCACGCTGGCGCGTTCGATGGCGATCGGCGTCGACGGATCGAGCGCCAGCAGCCTGCCGGCAAGGGCATCGCCCTCGTTGGTGATGACAACCCGCAATGCGAAGAATGCCGCCGTCAGCAGCGCCGACGCTGCGGCCGCAATCACCCAGAGCGGCAACCGGGCCGACGATTTTGGGCTGGACACCGCCAGGCTTTGCCAGTGGGGCGAGATGTCGTCGTCGCCGCGCGCCCTGAAATAACGAAGCGTCTCGTAGACGTCGCGTCGAACGCGTTCAAGATTGTTGTCCTCGCGCGTAAGGCCTCGATACTGGCCTTCGAACCCCAGCGACAGGCAGGCATGCATCAGTTCAAGCAAATCATAGTGTGCCTCCGGCGCGGCCAGTATCTGGTTCAGCGCTTCATAAAAATCCGAGCCTGTGGGCGCGACGTGAAAAAACTGTGACAGCATGCTGTGCTGCGCCCAAGCGTCTGTCTGGGGCCAAGGCAGATTGCCGATGAGGTCGTCAGCGGTTTCGCAGAGAGCAAATTTTGCGATCCGTGCATCTTCTTCTGGAACACCGGCTTTCTCCATTGTCCGGTCGAATTTTTCGATCGCCTCGGCGACATGTTGCGCCAGTTGCTCCGCCTGTCTTTCGACGGGCATAAGCCTGAGCTGGCCAAACAGCATCAGCAAAGGAGCGGCCGCGGCGAGGATCTGATTTGCTGCGGAATATTTGACGCCGTCCGTGGCTTGCAGGAGGATGTCCTGCTGAATGCCCGGCGCCGCCGCAAAGGAGCCGGTTGCCGCCGCTGCGCCGGGGTCTGCAGCCTGATAAATCACTGTTCCTGATGTCCAGCCCGGCGGTGCATGCCGACCGACACCGGGATCGAATACCGTTGAATCCTTAACCCGCGAGGAACCGGGCTGGCCGTCGTCGGGAACAGGTCTGTGAGGAGCCGGCGCTGATTTCTCAGCGCGGCGCGGTGCGCGGATGACGGTCTTGCCCGCTGGGCCGAAAGGATCGTCCTTCGAGCTCATCACCAATCGTCCGTCCAGGCGGGGGTGCCGCGTGTGCGCCACATCAGGGCAAGACGGTCCCCGGCCGGGCGCAGGCACTGCAGGCGCAGGAACTGCAGGCGCTGCTGACGAGGGCAGTGTCTGGAGGAAGATCGACTATATCTTTCTAACCCGCCGTAACATGACATGTGCCGCAGACCCCCAGGTCAATCAGCCTTACCCGCTGGCGAACTGTCGAAAATGATCGTAAGCTTAGAAACGGTCGATTGGAACCAGATGCAGCGCTGCGAAAGGATTTTTCTTCGCCAACGACAGCGCCGTATCTTTGGGCTCGCCAAGGATACATTCCACCTGGTACGTGATCCGCTCCGCAGCCGAAGCTAAGCGCAGCAAACCGATCCGATTTCCGGGACATCTGCCAGGTTTCCGGTCTACTTTTGCTTGTCGGCTTTGGCATAGGCTTCGCTGAAATAGGCCAGGAATATGTCCAGCATTCCGTTTTCGTGCGCTTCCTCCATGGTTCGCCATTTGGCGACGAAGGCGTCCCAGGCCAGGCCCTTCTTCGATGTGAATGACGTCGGTGGGAGTTTTTTGCTGATCGCCTCAGGCGACAGATCGTCAAGCAGCCGCGAGAGCGCAGCTTGCATGGCTGCATAGGTGGCAAATTCGTGCGTCTTGAGATCGCGGAACGCGTCTTCGACACTGTGCCTGGCATCAAGGTAGCCGGATCTGCGCCGCGCAAACATGATTTCGAGGATGTCGTCGGTTCCCGGGACGAACTTTAGGGGATTGTTATCGGCAGCGCTGATCATCGTCCGGTGTGTGCTCTTGGCCAGTATTTTCGCAGCCGCACGTGCCTTCAGCAGTTGGGTCAGTTCCTCGACAACCGTTCGCAGCACCGCGCCGATTTCGGCGGCCACTTCATGCGGATCACGCGATTGAAGCAATTCCGGCGCGATGCCGGCTGCGATCGCGATGTCCCGCAGCACCTCGTCTTTGGTCGAAGGGAGAGGCGCGGGCGGCGAAGGAGTCGACGCCGGTGCTCTCTGCCCGGGCCGTTGCCCTACCGGCTCGAAGAAAGGCTGGTCTCCGAAATCCAGCGGCCGGCCGGTTGCGACAGGCATTTGTCGCTGCGTCGAACTGTGGCTGCTTCGAGCCTGGCCTGTCGCGGCGCGCTCGTCATCAATCGAAACCAGGACGACATAGCGGCCGATCAGCAACCGGTCGCCTTGACCGAGCCGGTGAGGGCCGGCCATGCGCTGCGTCGACCCGTTGATGAATGTGCCGTTGCGCGAGATATCGTGCAGCCAGAACGCGCCTGCCTGGTAACGCACTTCGCAGTGTCTGGCGGAGATGAACTTGTCGGGATCGGGCAAGGTCCAGTCACAGGCCTCGCGGCCGATTTCAAAGCTGCGATCACGAGCGGAGTAGCCGGTCGACATACCGGCGGGCGGGGAGACGACATTGTTGACCTGCAGCCTGATGAACATTCAAAAATCGCTCGGGGAACTCGCCCAGGACACTTCATTATACCAGCAATTTCTGAGCGCGGCGGCACAGAAGCGTCAAGTCGATGATTCCACAGGCGATCAGGCTGCAGTCACCAAGGGTCCCCTTTGGCCGGTGCAAGACATGTGCTAGGCTCAGTCAGAAACGAGCGGCGGGAGGGGGCACGACCCATGCCGAACGAACGTGCCACGGTTGTGCAGACGCCGGTTGGCGCTGAGCTGTTGACCTTCACGCATCTTGTCGGGCGCGATGAGATCAGTCGCTGTTTGGCCTATACGGTCGGGTTCGTAAGCAGCAGCCCCGACGTCGATCCGCTGAAGATGCTGGGCGGTGCTGTTTCGATCGAAGGTGAATCCGATCCCAAACGCTGGTTCAGCGGCCTTGTCTCCGAGTTTCGGCTGACCCGGATCGAGGACCGTCTGGCTTACTACGAAGCCGTCGTCAGGCCATGGCTCTGGTTTCTCGGCAATACAACCGATTGCCGTATTTTCCAGAACATGAGCGTCATCGAAATCGTCGAGGAGGTTTTCTCGAAATACAGCACGGCAAAGTTCGAGAAGCGCCTGCAAGGCTCTTATCCGCCGCGCGAGTACTGCGTCCAGTATGACGAGACCGATCTCGATTTCGTGCAGCGGCTGCTCGAGCACGAAGGCATCCTGTATTTCTTCGAGCACGACGAGGGCAAGCACACGCTTGTGCTCGCCGACGCCATGAACAAGCTCAAGCCGGCGCCGGGCTATGAAAAGGTGCCCTATCACTTTGAAGGGCAGGGCTCCCGGCGCGATGTCGAATACATCACGGAATGGATTCCGGGCAGCTCGGTGCGGCCCGGCGCCTATGTCCATACCGACTATGATTTCAAGAAGCCGGGCGCCGACCTGATGGCCAAATCCGCCCAGCCGTTCAGTCACAAGCTGGCCGCAGGCGAGAATTACCGCCAGCCCGGCGCGCATCTCGACGTCGGTCGCGGCGACAGCCTGGCCGCGATCCGGCGCGAGGAACTCCAGGCCGTGCACCAGCGCATCGCTGCAGTGGGCACCGTGCGCGGCCTGTATTCCGGCTGCACGTTCAAGCTGGACGGCTTCCCAAGGGAAGACCAGAACCAGGAATATCTGGTGGTCAGCGCCGAATACAGGCTGTTCGATCCGGGCTACAGAGCCCTTGCCGACGTCGAAAGCGAGAACTTCAAGGTGATCCTCGGCGTGGCGCCGACCGCCTTGGCCTATCGCCCGCCGCGGGTCACGACACGGCCGATCATGCGCGGTCCGCAGACGGCGACGGTGGTCGGTCCGTCCGGCGAGGAGATATTCACCGACAAATATGCACGGGTGAAGGTCCAGTTCCACTGGGACCGTCTCGGCAAGAAGGACCAGAACAGCTCCTGCTTCGTGCGGGTGTCGCAGACTTGGGCCGGCAGCGGCTGGGGTTTCATCCAGATCCCGCGCATCGGCCAGGAGGTGATCGTCGACTTCATCGAAGGCGACCCGGATCTGCCGATCATCACCGGCCGCGTCTACAACGCCTCGCAGATGCCGCCCTACGGATTGCCGGGCAGCGCCACGCAATCCGGCTGGAAATCCGACTCCTCGAAAGGCGGCGGCGGTTACAACGAGCTGATGTTCGAGGACAAGGCCGGCTCCGAACTGGTCAATTTCCAGGCGCAGAAGGACCACAACCTTCTGATCAAGAACGACCGCACCAAGCTGGTGCAACACGACCAGTCCGACCGCATCGACCACGACGCTAAGCACTCCGTCGGACACAACCTCGACGAGGACGTCGGCAACAACAAGACGGTCAAGGTCGGCGTCGACCAGACAACGGATATCGGCAACAACGATACCGAGACGGTGGGCGTGGATCGCTCGCTGACGGTGGGGTCCAATGAGACGATCGGTATTGGGGCGAACTCGACGGAGACGATCGGGGCCAATCACACGCAGACCGTGGCGCTGGTGCAGACGATCACGGTGGGTGCGGCGCGTGTCGATTCCGTGGGTGCCACCGAAACCAGAACCGTGGGCGCGGCGCAGACCAACACCATCGGCGCGACGCGGGCCGTTAGCGTGGGCAGCAGCCAGACGCACAGCATAGGCACGAGCGATGCCTGGACCATTGGCGCCGATCAGAGCATCAGCATCGGAGCCGGACAGACCGTCGCGATCGCCGCATCACAGGCGACCGATGTAGGCGCCTCTCGCGTCGCTAACATCAAGTCGAACGACAGCACCGACGTTGGTGGCGGGCATATGCTCAAGATCGCCAAAGGCAGCAAGATCGACGTCGGTGAATCAGGCGTTATTGACGTTGGTAAGACGATGACGATCAACGCCAAGGATCAAATTACCCTAAAAACCGGTAGCGCCCAAATCGTGATGAAGAAGGACGGCACCATCGTTATCGAAGGCAAGGATATCACCGTAAAGGGCTCCGGAAAGATCAACATCAAGGCGTCGAGCGACGTGATCATCAAGGGCTCAAAGATCAATGAAAATTAGAGGATGACATGAAAAACGTCATGCATCGCATCGAGGGGGTGGTGATTGGAGCCTTCCTCGGCTTCGGCGATGAATCGGCCCCGCTGGTGGTCTTTCCGGGGAGCCCGGAGGAGACGGCCTTGCCGGCGCGGAGTCTCTGTGAACTGTCGTCAGACATGATCGGGCAGGAGGTCGCGCTGCTCTTCGAGGGGGGTAATCCGCACAAGCCGCTGATCGTCGGGCGCATCGTCGATCCGGTGCGTCCCGCCGCTGCCACTCCCCATGTCATACGCGACGGCAAAAACGTTCGCATCAGTGCCGAGGACAGGCTGGAGCTTCGCTGCGGCAAGGCAACGATCATCATGGACAGCGATGGCCGCATCACCATTCGCGGTGGTCATATCACCAGTCACGCCAGCGGTGCGCAGCGCATTCGTGGCGGCTCCATCAATCTGAACTGATGGCTCCCTGCTGATGGCGTCGGCAGGGGAACAGCTCTTTGCGCCGCCGCGCCGCATCGCGGCCGAGGCGGTGCGTCAGCACGTCGAGCAGGCCGCCTTTCTGTGGGCCCAGCGGGACAACTGGGGGCTGGAGGATCCGCCGGACGAGACGGTGATCGGCGAGATCGGTCAACGCGTCGAGGTCAATCTCGACGGACTCCGGATCGCCGGCGCGGCCGCATGGCCGGCTGCAGAACGGCAGCTCGACGATTTTCCGGACAAAGGCGAGTTTTTCGTCGTCGGCTGGATGGCGATCGAGCAGGGCGACGCCACGCGCATCGACCAGACCGTGGCGGCGGCAAAAAAGGTGGACGAGCGGCGCGGCCTTGTCGGCGCCCTGGCTTGGCACCAGCCGCGGAAGATCAGTCACCTCGTGCGCGACTGGCTGGTCGCACCGGATGCATTCAAGCGCTATTTGGCGGTCGGCGCCTGCCTGGAGCATGGAGTCGACCCCAGGCAGTTGCTTGCGCGCTTGGTGAAAGACCCCGACGCGATGACGCGTGCCTTTGCGTTGCGTCTTGCGGGCACGCTGAAGCGCGCCGATTTGGCGCGCGAAATGGCGGCCGCGCTGCAGTCGGACCATGACATCGTGCGGTTGTGGTCCGGCTGGGCGCTGACGGAGCTTGGCTCCGGCGATCTGGCGCGAGCCGAGTTGCGCAAAGCCGCCGTCGCCGGTGGCGCCGACGCGCTGACGGCCCTTCGCGCCGCGATCAAGGCCGGGCCCGAGAAGGATGCGCGCGCCTGGATGGGCGGGCTGATAAAATCCGTTGCAACCGCGGCGCTTGCCGTGCGCGGCATCGGCATGCTCGACGACCGCTCGATTCTGCCGTGGTTGATAGAGCGGATGAAGGAGCCCTACGTCGCCGTCGCCGCCTGCGCCGCGTTTCTGGAGCTTTTCCCCAAAGCGCGCGAGGAGACCAGGATGTTTACCGTCGACCCAACCGAATTGGGACCGGCGTTCGCGAAACATTTCGAGGATGATGTGGTGAGCGTGGCCATCCCGGATCGGGTGGAGGCGTGGCAGGCGCAAGCCGCGCGGCGTGATGGTCAAAGCGGTATTGGGTGGCCGAAAAAATAGCGCTGCCCGGACCGATATTTTCCTTGCGGATTGCCGTCGAAGAATTCCTCGAGAATGGCGATGGCGGCGAGACGGTTAGGACGCCCAAGTTCATTGAAGAACGAAGAACAGTTCACGCCCGTATTCGCTTCGAATATCAGCCTGCCGCGATAAAACCGCTCGCTCTGGAAATTCTCTCTCTCCGCCGCCGCCAATAGCCGCGTTGCGAGCGTTACGACATCGAACGTCTCGCCCTCGAAGACCTTGGTTCCTTGCACCGAGCGGAAGAGCGCGTCGCGCAGGGGCGCAGCAAGATTCACGATACGCTGATGCTCGATTTCCTCACCCCCGCCGCCGAAGATCTCCTTGCCTGTCGTTTCCAACAAATAGGAAAGCTCTCGCAGCGTCTGATCCCCATCCTCCTCGGGGTCTGTGCAGCGCCCGTATATCTTTAGCAGCTGGTCGACCGCGCGCAGGTCGCAGGACAGCCCGAGCAACAGCGACATATTGTACCGAACCCACGGTGTGTCGATGCGTTCCTGAAAGACACTCAGCGCTTTCTGCACATCTTCCCATCCGCCAGCAGACGCGATGATGTTGACGCCCGCCGACCAGATCAAGCTTTCAGTATTGCGCATGAGAATTGGAGCGACGTGGTGCGTCTTGGAGAAATCACCCTGTCGGCAGAGCAAATTTATGGCATAAATCTGCTGCCAGTCGGAACCCTGTACGATCGGCTTGACGTCAGTCAGTTCGTTGGTTTCTTCAATGAAGAATCCGAGAGCCAGCGGCCGGAACGGCTGATCGGAAGCGAAACTCTCTTGTGTCAAACGCCAATCCTCGCTCTCAGACCAGACTGTTGGTTCCGACCTCAAGATCGCTCTGCAGATCTTCGATTGTCTGGCACTCGGGACCACCCATCATATTTTCCGGGACCACATTGTTCGGGTCGTTGCATCCGCCAGCCTGTTTCGGTGTCATATGATTCCGCGACGTGCCGCTCACCGCCGGAGTTCCGGTTCTCGCTGACCAAACTGCATCGATGCGCGTCTTCTTTGTATGTCCAAAATCCTTTGCGCATAGCCCCGATGTCGTCAGAACATCGCCAGGATTGTCAGGGTCTGGATGTCGTTTACCTGGCGGTATCTCGAAATGGATGGCGCAACCACTCGTCTCGCTAGGATGGACGTTGTTGCAGCCAGCCCCTCCGGCGCGACTGTTCGCTCGTGCCGCGCTTTTCGCCATCACGAAATCCTTGAATTTCTCCTCCATTCTGGTCTTGTTTGCGCCTGGCGGCAGCCGATCGACGCGTGATTGCCAGAATTCCGTTGATGTGACTGCCTTGTAAGGCTTCTTGGGCGTTTCAGTGCTGTCCGGATCGCGCTGCCACTCATGCAACGCATCGCCGCAGCAAGGGCACACACCGACGTCAATGGCATATTGCGAATCGGCGAGGTTTAGCATTTCCAACGACACAAGCGGTGCGGTCGTGGTCGCCGCCGAAGCATGATTGCTGGTCGTGATATCGAAATGCCGGCAGACATTCTTGCTTTCGAACTTCACGTCCATGCACCAGGCCTGGAAGAACGTCTTGCCGGTGATCTGATGCGTTACGACGTTGGCGCCGAAGGTGCGTGTCGCCGCCTCGTCGCCCAGCACCGGCTCCTTGTAGTAAGACTTCTGGGCCAGTGCCGCCCCCTTGCCACCGATCTTCACCGTGGTTGAGGCAGACTTCAGATTGTTCGAGAACGACGTATCCGGGTAAGGGATCGGTATCGGACCCGCGGGCGGCGAGGGCGGCGACAGGCACACATCCGGAAAACGCGCGATCGACTTGTTCATGCCGTTCTCGGCGGCGATTTCCCACATTCCGGCAAAGACGTTCCTGGTCATTTCGCCATCCTATGCCGAAACGATCGCCGCGGCCCGGCCGCCGAAGGCCATCGAGCTGCCATGCAGCGCGGCCAGATCGCCCGGCGCATAGCCACGGCTGAACGCCTGCTCCGCCCAGGCGAACTGAATCAGCCCCGCCGCCGCGCCGGTGTCGCCGATGCTATCGGCCGGGTGCAACACCGGCTGTTCCGGCCGCGTTCGGCGCATGTTGCGCATCTGCGCCAACACCAGTTCCTCGAAAGCGTAGGATTCGCCCGCCACGTCACTGAAGCGGAAGGCCACTTCGTGCATTTCGGTGCGCGCCTCGGCGAGCGCCGTCTTCAAGGCGCCCGCCAGTCCGTTGGCGCGGAAAGGCTCCTCGCTGATCGCGGTCGCGGTTTCCGTGCCAAGCCCCAGGCCGCGAACCGCGACATGGCGCGGCGTCATCGGACGGTGGCTGACGACCGCCAGGCATGCGGCCTCGCCGGGGATCAGCCCGTCCGTCGTCTCGCTAGTCTTCAGCCGCATGTGGCTATCGAGCCAGGCCAGCGTGCGCGCATCGATCAGGCTGTCGATTGCCAGAATGAGACAGGCCGGCGCGCCTTCGCCCAGCATCTTGCGCGCCTGCATCAGCGCCGCGAAGGCGCCAGTCTGGCCGGCTGCGATATGCGCCGTGCGCCGCTCGTTCACCGCAGAGCCATCCGGAAAACGCAGGTCGGAGAACATTCCGTTCAGCCGCGCGCCCGGTGTTTCCTTCTCACGGGTGCACAGGATCAGCGGCATCTGCGCCCAGGGCAGCGCTGCGCCGATATCGGGCTCGATATGTTCCAGCACCAGACGCGCAAGCATGCGCAACCGCTCGCGCCCACGCTTGGAGGGCGCGATGGCGTCGACCCGGGCTCCGCGGATCGGCATCGCCATGCGGTCGCGATAGTCCAGTTCCTCAAACGCCGCGATGCCGGCCCGCAGCGCCGCGCAGGTCGCGGCGGCGCTGTAGCCAACCGGCGAAACAAGGCTGACGCAGCTGACGACCATCATCGGCGGCGACCCCGCAGCTTGGCCAGCGCGGCGACCGCCTCGCCAAGTCCGGCATAGTGCGGCTTGACCGCGGGCTCTTCTCGCGGCGGTCCCACCTGCACCTGCTGCAGCCTCACGAATTTGCGCGGCAGCTTCGCTGTCGCGCGCCCGACCAGCACGATCTTGCCTTCATGCGGGATCAGATTCAGCGTATCCGGCTGCACGACCTTGTGCTCCGTGTGATCGTCGTACATGAATCTCACCGGCACCTCCATTCTCGGCACTCTGACCTTGAACCGGCCCGACGCGTTCATGTTGGTGCACCCGAATATCGTTCCCTCGCTCAGCTTCTCGACCCATTGGTCTTGCGGCGCGGCCTGGAAATACCGGTCGTCGAAATCCTGCGGCAGGAAGGGCAGGACGTTCTCCATCCAGTGCTTGTCGTACGTGCCAGCATAGCGCGCGCGTTCCTTGGCGAAACGCGGCACCGGGCCGAAGCCGATCGGTTTGGCGCGATCGTTCCATATCCGCAGCCGCGATTGCGGGTCCTCGACCGAAGGCAGCAGCGTACCGTCGATGTTGCCCTGGCCGACCAGGAACCCGCTGCCGATCGGATTGATTGCGTCGCTGCGGTGCTTGGCCGGGTCCGGATCGGTTCGGTCCCAGCCGCCGAACGTCAGATGCCAAGCCAGCGGCATCAACATAAACGGCATCGGACTTGAGGACTGGATGCCGAGCCCGCCGCGAAACCATCGGCGCTGCCCGGTGACGATTGCCCGCTTCCGCAGGTTTGGCCCGAACAGGCCGACTTCAACGGTTTCCGTCGCACGTCCGCCGGGCGCGACCGCCATCGCATCGAGCACCACCTCGCAATGCGGCTTCACCGGCGCGAAGTCGGTCTCGACGCGGATCGATGTGGTCTCGGGATCGCCGTAATGCGTGTCGGCGAAGACGAACGGCAGTTGTTCCTTTGCCGGCGTGCAGTTGCCTTCCTCATCAACGTCAAATGTCGCGCGAACGACCGCCACGCACCACTTCACGGCATGCTTGTCCTGATAGGGAAAAGTCTCGGCGAGAAAGGGTGTGGTGTTCTGGCTGACGAACATCAGACTTGCCCCTGCGTCAACAGGGCTTCCCTGCTGGCAGCGAGAACTTGCTCCAGCGTCTCTGCAGGCAATTGCGGATCGATATCGAAAATGTCGGAATGTGCAGTCCACATCACCAGGTCGGTAATGATCTCGCTGCCCGGCTCCACGGGCGGTACCGGAAGAGCCGTCAAGGCGGCATCCAGCTCGTCGGCGGTCAGATCACCATGTTGTGCGGCGATGGCTGCCTCTTCGATCTCGGCAAACCACGCTTCCGCATGCGCCATTTGGAAGGGAGCTTCGGAGAGCTGCGCGACGACACTCAGCGGAAACTGTCTGCCAACCCGGTCGGCGCTCTGCAAAATGATGCCTGCCGAGGCGCCGAGGGGGGCCGGGCCGGCCAGGAAGCGCAGCGCCGTCGTGCGGGGCCAAGATTCCAAACCCATCAGCGGCACGACATGCTGCGCCAGCCAGCGGTCCCAGATGCGCACAAAATCCCCCGGCAGCCGCCGGGTGACGAAATCGCCGGTGGCGGGCATTTTGCCGTAAAAGCCGGGCAGGATCATATCTGCGGCGGACATGAGAATTTCTTGAACATCTGCAAATTGTAGGGGTTCTCGACGCTTGCCGCCTTGAGCTCGAAATCGGCGTACATGCCTTGCGTGCCCAGTCGCAGGCTGTAGACGTCGGACAGCGAAGTGCCGGTGAAGCGGCCGCTGCGCAGCAGCCTAAGCCAGGCCCAGCTGCCGGTTTCGTTCAACATGACTTCGGGCGAGCCGTCGATCGGCTGGAAGGCGAGCGAGATGACGCCGGTGCCGTCCTTGCCGGGCCAGGTCATCGGCTGCGGCCGCGTCGCGTTGTTGTAGTAGACGAGGTTCTGGCCATCGAGATTGAGCGTCACGCGCGTGACGTTGGGCGACAGGTCCTTCGGTTGGAGCGTAAAACTCATCACCGGGCCGGTACCGCCTGGAAACAGATCGTCGCGGATCCGCCTGGCCTGTTCGAACGCCGCCAGAGCCGCCGCGTCGAGGCCGAAATCGGCGCGCCATTTCCATGGCTGGCTGGCGGTGTCGACATAGCTGATCAGATGGTCGTTGATGAAGGCGTCGATCATCCCGGCCGGCCCGAACAGGCGGGCGAAATCGCGGACATTGACGTCGACCGCGCTTTCGGGGCTGAACGGATAGCGGTCGTTCAGCGCCGCCTGGCAGAACGGCAGGATGTCGGCGCGCCAGATGGCGTTGAGTTCCGAGGTGACCGCCTTCTGGGTCAGGCCGCTGGTGTCGCCGGCAATGCCGCCGAGCCAGTCGTCGACCGGATCGGGCAGGATCTGCGCTTGCCTGGCGACCGCTCCGGTCAGTTCGGCGAGCCCGCCCTGCTTCTTGATGGCGTCCTGCGGATCGGGATTGGCCGTGACCGTCTGCAGCACGTTCGAAAGTGCGGTCAGCGCCACCACCGCGGCATCGAGTGCCGGCGGCTGGCCATCGACCTCGGCGATCGCCCCCTTGAGCGGCTTGAAATGTTCGGCCACCAGATTGCCGGTAAGGTCCACTTCGTTGGCGGAGCCTGCGCGCGGCAGCAGTTTTGCCCCTGTCTTTACAATCTTTCCCAGCTTCCCCAGCTTGCCGAGCAGTTTCGAGCCGGCCTTGGTCGCCGCCTTGTTGTCGGCCGGCGCTTCATCGGATCGGGTCAACTCGGTCTCCTGAACGACTGCCGTAAGCAGGCGCTTCAGCGCGGAGTCGGCACTCGAAAGGTCCTTGAGGTTCTCGCTGGCGACATTCAGGTCGGCCAACGGCGCAAGCCTGATATCGCGCAGAATGCTGTCCCATTGCGCGATGTAGTCTTCGTAATAGAGTTTCAGGATATCCTCGGACAGCGCCGAGACGGAGGTTTCGGAATTTTCCGAGCAGCCTCCGGCAAAGACCGCCCGATCGAGCGCCGCCTGGGCGGCGACATCCTCGATCCGCTCGAGAATGGCATCGTGGAAGCCGGAATAGGTGAACGCGCCCGAAATGCCGACGCGCAGCGTTTTGTCGGAACGCCGTGCAAAGACCTTGGCGCCGTTGGGGCCGGCGAAATTCGCCGGGATCCATTCCTTGAGGCCGGCAACCGCCGGGTCGGCCAGCAACTGCCTGTAGGCACGCGCCGGCAGCGAAATCGTGCAAACTGTTTTCAGCGCCTCGGCAACCAGCGCCTGATCCGCTGATATGTAGCTGTCATCGACCGCCATGCGACGGATCGCGGCAAGCTGGTGCTCTTCCGCGTCGGCGGTCGGAAAGGGCGCCGCCGGCGCGAATTCCGGCAAGTCGTTGACCCACCAGTTCTGGACGTAGTCGGCGTCCATCTGCGACAGGCCCGTCATCATGCGATAGGTTTTTAGCGCCCCCAGCATGAAATCCGGATCGCGGATCTGCCGCCACATCGTCGCCTCGAGCAGGGCGACCATGTGCGGCTCCAGCACGTTGCGCAAAGCGTGCTCGTAAGTGTCGGCCTGCGCCCGCAGCAACTCTGCCGACGCCGATGGCCCCAGCAGGTCCTGGGCACTGCTCGGCGGTGCGGTACGGGCATTGGCGACTTCGGCCATCGCATTGAGCGCGCTGTCGATGGCGGGCTGCTCCACCGATGCCGGGCTCGCGGCTGCCGCGGTCAGCGGCGCCTGCAGCGCTTCGAACTGGCCCGCCTGGGCTGCGATCGCATTGCGGTTGTCATAGTAGGACCAGGTGAACATCGCGCCGGCCAACAGGGCCGCGGCGGCACAGGCTGTCGCGGCACCACGCCAGATCCAGGCGCGGCGGCGCTGCGCCAGCGGATCGAACGTCCCCAGGCCGGCTTCCCTGAAAATAACCTCGGTCAGCAGGTTCTTCAGGAAAAAGCTGCGTTTTTCAACGCGTGGCGCCGGCATGGCCCGTCGCGGCGGAAGACCGAAGGATGAAGACAGCGCCGCGGTCAGCCGGTCGATGGGCGCCCCTTCCTGGGTCGCTGACGTCAGATAGAGTCCGCGCAACCAGGCGGCTTCTTCATAGCGGCTTTCGCCGAACATCGCCTCGACCAGCACCTGGATCGGCTCTGACAGGCTCGTCAGCTGGGCGGGAAATCTGAAAATCTCGGCGCGGGCGGCGAGCTTGTCCTCGTCCTCCAGGCGCGGCACCAGCCGCCGCTCGAGTTCCGTCGCAAGGGTTGCGATTTCCCGCTCTATGGTCTTTGCGTCGACACGCGCATCCAGCGCGAAGGTCGTCCCCCACACCTGCTCGCGCGAGGCCGTCGACAGGCCGCCGAAGAAAGCCTCGAAACCCTTGATCAGATCGGCCTTGGTCAGCATCAGATAGACTGGAAGGCGGATTTCGAGCCGGTCGTTGAGCTCGGCTAGGCGACGACGGATCTTGCGGCCATGCGCCTTGATGGCTTCGTCGCCCTCTGAAAGCGCATCGATCGACAGCGCCACGATCACGCCGTTCAGCGCCCGGCGGCCGCGATGCTTTTTCAAGAGGTCGAGAAAGCCCAGCCATTCCGCCGCATCGACGTCGGGCTGGCTCTCCTGCTGCACATAGCGGCCCGCCGTGTCGATCAGAACTGCGTTCTCGGAGAAAAACCAGTCGCAGTTGCGCGTGCCGCCAACCCCCTGCAGATCGTCGGTGAGGTCGATCGGAAAGTTCAGGCCGGACTGGCGCAAGGCCGTGGTCTTGCCGGTGGCCGGCGGCCCGACGATCACGTACCACGGCATCTCGCGCAGGAACTTGCGTCCGCCCAGCTTGCGGCGCTTCAATTCGACCATAACCTCGGCGAACTTGGCGCCGACGGCGGCGACGTTCTCTTCGCCGGGGCTCAGCGGCTTTTCCACCACGGGCGCAGCGATTTCGGCGACGAACATGCGGTTGGCCCGGATCGCCCGGCGCTGCGCGACGATCAGCCAGATCAGCCAGAAGATGACCAGCAGCGCAACTATGACGATGCGGACATTTTCCGAGGCGAAGGGTTCGTAAGCACCGACCCTGACGATCGGGCCGAACACCCAGATAACCAGGGAAAGCAGCGCGATGCCGATCAGCGTCCATAGCCAGCGCGATGTCAGAACCGCCCAGAGGAAGCGCAGGATGAACATCTCACAGCCTCTTTTCGACCAGCACCTCGACGCGGCGGTTCAAGGCCCGTCCCGCGCGGGTGCTGTCGTCGGCCACTGGATCGGTAGCTGCACGTCCTTCGAAGCGAATGCGGTCCTGCGGCACACCGTTCTGGACCAGCATCTCGGTAATGGTTGCTGCGCGCGCTTCGGACAGCCGCTGGTTGGTGGAAAGCGGATTGGACCTTTGCAAGGGAATACTGTCGGTATGGCCGACCACGGTGATGTTGCCGATCAGTTCCTGATTGGCGAGGATCACTTTGGCGATTGAACCGATCAGCGGTTCGAAGCCTTCCGTCAGTGTCGGCCGCGACGACTGGAACAGTTCGGGGTTGGAGGCCTGAATGATCAGCCTGGCCAGCGAAACGCTCTCGGTGCCGCTGAGCGCGGCTCTGAGATTGGCCGGCGCTCCGGCCTGAAACTCCGGTACCAGCGCGAAATCCACTGCCTCCGGCGGCGGCGCGTCGACCTGTGGCGATGTCCGGCTGATCTCGCCGCGCTCCGGCGGCGGCAATGCACGAACCAGCGTCGAAAGCTCGACCGCCTGACTGCTCAGTCCCATCGACAGCCCGAGATAGATTGCAGTGGCGAGAACCGCCGCGCCGAGCCCCATCACCCAGATCGGCACGATGAAGCGTTGCGGCTCGTCGGATGCGATCACGCCTTTCCAGTTCGGCGACAGCGGCGCGCCGTCGGCATCGGCATCGCGCAGAAAGCGCGCCGCAGCAACGCGAACCGCATTGAGCGAGCGGTCGCCCGACCGGCCGGGCACACGATATTTGCCGCGGAAGCCGAGCGCCAGGCAATGATATTGCAGTTCGAGCAATTCGCGATCCCGGTTCGGGTGCCGCTCCAGTTCATCGAGACGCGTGAAGAACTGCGTGCCGGCATCGACATCGCCGCGCAGCATCACCACAAGCGGCTGGCGCGGCCATGCGCTGGCACCGCCCCATGGCGTGTTCAGGGCCAGGTCATCGAGCAATGCCGCCACCACCCAGGCTGCCTGGTCGGCGCGCTCCAGAGAGGACCCCGACGCCATTGCCGCGTCACGTGCCCGAACCAGTTCATCGAGCAACCGGGTGCGCAACGCTTCCGGGTTTTCCGGCGGCAGCGCGCTTTCAAGCTCGGGCGCGAACTCGAGCAGCGGCGCGAATGCGTTGACCAGCGTGTTCGGATGGGTACGCGAGCGTTTGATTGGCACGCCCGACAACAGTGGCGTCATCGGTCGCGGCATCGGCGCGCCGGTCAGTCGTATGCGAGTGCGTTCGCGATCCTCCGACAGTCCGAAAGGATCATCCCGGCTCATCATCTCACCTGTTTACCGAATAGCAGTCGACCTGCGGCTCGCTCGGCAGCACACCCGACACGCCGATGACGAAGCCGGGGGCATCGAGCAGCGAGGCCCAGTGCTCGCTTTTCTGATCCAGCTCAAGGCACAGCCGATCGCCGTCGTAGGGGATTTCGCGCGGCTGGGAATGAAGCGGTTTCAGTGGAATGCCGGGTAGACGGGATTTCCACAGGCCCTCGAACTGATCGGCCGAACCGACGGTCGCCTGGTTGACGAAAATCTTGCGCAAGGCATCCTCCGACAGCTCGGAGCCGACCCGGATGACGATCCGGCTGGCCACCAGCAGTTTTGGGTTGTCGATGCGGATTTTCCAGACATTGGTCGAATGCCGCATGACCGGCAGCGCGCGTGATTTAGGCTCGATGTAACGCAGGCTCAGGATGAGCGAGCGCAAGGCGTCGGCCAGCGCCGAATAGGCGGGGCCGGGTGCCATGTGATCGTAGGCCGGCAACTCGCTCAGCCGTCGCGCGCTCGAGCCGTAGGTCGCCATTGAACCGGCAAGACCGGCAAGCTCCAGGTAAAGCTCGGCCGGATGGAAGACATCCTGAGCCAGCATGTGCGCCAGCCGCGGACGCGCCGCATTGGCGAGATTGAGCATCAGAAGGTCTTCGACACTGCGCCCTGGTCCGCCCATGACCATTTTGCCATGCGCCTCGGCGATCTGGTCGAGGCCGGTGACAACTTCCAGAAGCAGCTGCCGGAACCAGGCCACCGCTCCGGTAACCAGTGTCGGCGGCAGGAACGTGTCGTCCAGCGAGACGCCGCCGTCGGCTCGAACCCCTTTGATGTCGGCTATCGGCAGGGCGGTGTAGCCGCCAACCGATTTTCCCGGTGCAATCAGCAGCGCCTGCGGGCGGGCGATTTCGATTTCTTCAGGATCCGAACCGCCCTGGACGGCGTCACGCACCGAAACGATCCGCCCATGATAGCGTGCGCCTGTCGTTGCGGCGTGCGCCGGATCGAAGCCGACACCGCCGGCAGGCTCGAGCGGCAGGGCGACCAGCACTGGTCCGGCGCCGGTATTGGCGGTGACCGGCAGCGGTCGTGGCGCGTCCATCAGGTCCGGGATGGAGAAGGGGGTTCCATCCGGAAAGATGCCGCGTGCCGACAGGATCGAGACCTGGCCGGCATCGAGCATTGCCTGGTCCAGCGTCAGCTGCTGAAAGCCGAACGTATGCAGCTGCCCGGCCTGCAACGCGCCGCGCACGGTCGCCTCGAAAAAGCGATCCTGCTGCTGAAAATGCTGGGTCCGGAGAAACAGGCCTTCGGACCACAGCACCCTGTTTGCATCGCTCATGCCGCTACTTCCTGCATCGAGCACCCCTTGCCCTGGCCGCTAGGCGGAAATGCCGCCGCTGCCAAGCGTAACGTTGACGGTAACTGTTGATCCCGACGACACCGACTTGGTTGTACGCCAGGTCCGGCCGCCGGGCTCGCGAACCAGGGCAACGAAGCCCAGCGCAGCCGCGTCCGGCTCGACCGTGATGGTTTTGGATGCGGTCTTTCCAGGCCCGACGGAGATCTGGTCGGATCCGATGAGATCGCCTGCGAGTGCGGAGCCGGCATCCCCCTGCAGCGCGAAATAATCGGCCGAATTGAATTTACCGGTGCTGCGCAGCCGCATCACCAGGACCGTCACCGGCCGGTCGCCGCCGCCTGGCCCCGGGTTCATGCCGGCCGCGCCGGTCAGGTTGACGGTCACCGCGGATGGTTTTGGCGGACCGCTCTGGCAAGCAGCAAGCAGCCCGGTTGCGCCCAGGGCAACGACAAATTCGCGGCGATCGATCATCTTTCACTCCTCCTCATATGCATCCCGAAAATCAGCACCGATTTCGCCCAAAAAGCTCGATTCCGCACTCTGGGCGATGTCACGATGGCGTTTCTGGTAAAGCTCCCACAGTTTTGCGCGGCGCCCGCCCGAAAGCAGGGTGGCGATCGCGGAACTCGATCTGAGCTCTTCCTCGATCACTGCCGGGTCAAAACGGTCAATCATTCGCCGCAAGGCGGACTGCACGCCTCGCCAGGCGCGCACATGATGTTGCGCGAGATCACGGACCGCGTCGGCGATCGCTGCTTCACCGCCCAGAAATCCGGGGCTGCGCTCCGCGATGAGGGTCACGATGGCGTCGTCGACCGTCGGCAGAAACTTGAGCGGATTGACTTCAGAGGCCCCAACCACCGTCTGGGCGACGCGAGCGTTTCCTTTTTCCTCGGCCCGCTTGCGCAGCAACTGCATCAGGCCTTCCATCATCAGCCGATACTCGCGACCGAATTTTTCCATTTCCGCGACGCTGTCGCGTCCGGGAAAATCGGCTTCCTCGATGCCCATGCCTCGCAAGAACGCGGTGCGAAGGGCCATGTTCGCCGGTTGCGCCGCTGCCGGGGAGGGGGCGGGCTTGGGGGCAACGCCAGCC
>SAQR01000068.1:244-25629 GCA_004020365.1 Mesorhizobium sp. | reverse complement strand
AGTGTCGCTCACGCGGCTCTCTTGAATTTCGCAGAGGGCAGATCTAGAAGCGAACCGCTTCGTCGCCAGCGGCGCACCGCCCTCGTTGGTGAGGCGTATATGGGAAGCATCGGTTTCGTGTCAAGCACCTTTTGGTGAAAGAACCTGATAATTCCATTGCCGGCTTGGCATCGTGTTGCGTTCCCCAGGTTTCGGCCCGATCGAGCCCTCTTGGCCGCAGGAATGGAATTACGACAGCAATGCTCGTTTTCGATTATCCACAGCACCGTGCCGCTGGCGGAAGAGGAGGGATTCGAACCCCCGATGCGGGTGTCCCCGCATAACGGCTTAGCAAGCCGCCGCCTTCAGCCGCTCGGCCACTCTTCCATTTTGCCAGTTCCACTCTTCCTTTTTCCAGCCGTTGATCAACTGCGGATAATTTGGAGGCGCCAACCGGACTCGAACCGGCATGCACGGAGTTGCAGTCCGCTGGATAGCCGTTCTCCCACGGCGCCTTGACGCTTCGCTTCTACCGTCGGGTGGCCAACAGAATGAGCCATACCGACTAATCTGGTGCGGCCGGCCGGAATCGAACCGGCACGCCATGGGCGGCGCCGCATTTTGAGTGCGGTGCGTCTACCATTTCCGCCACGGTCGCAACCTGGTGTCCAAGGATGTAGCGGACCAACCACCGGCACGAAGCTTCAATGATTGGTGGAGGGAGTAGGATTCGAACCTACGAACTCAAAGAGGGCAGTTTTACAGACTGCTGCCATTAACCGCTCGGCCATCCCTCCGAAACATCCGGAGTCAGAACCTTGGCTCGGCTACAGCGAACCTTGATCTCCGAACCGAAATCAGACGTCCTGCCTTTGGACGAGCCTCGAAAACTGGCAAAACTGGCGGACAGGGCAGGATTCGAACCTGGGAGACGGTTTGCGCCGTCTACCCACTTTCCAGGCGGGCGCCTTCAGCCGCTCGGCCACCTGTCCCTGGCGGAGGGGGAGGGATTTGAACCCCGAGGCCCTTGCAGGCCTACCCGCTTTCGAGGCGGGCGCATTCAGCCGGGCTCTGCCACCCCTCCATATTCGATTTGACGCGGCATATTTGATGCGGACCCAATTTGGTGCGGCCGGCGAGATTCGAACTCGCAACGGGAATGCCCGCCGGGTTTAAGCCGGCTGCGTCTACCGATTCCGCCACGTCCGCCCGCCACGTACGCAAGTGCTTTTCCAGCTTCGCGCCGCGTTCGCAAAGATCGCGAACCAGGATGGTCGGAGTGGCAGGATTCGAACCTGAGGCCCCCTCGTCCCAAACGAGGTGCGCTACCAGGCTGCGCTACACTCCGGCTCTCCGAGCCCATAGGCCGAGCCGTACGCGTCTGCCGGTTCTCGCCACGATATGCCTAAGACCAGATCCCCTGTAAGCCGGGTTCTGTCGAGGGCTGCCATTCCTCTTGGACGCCTGTCGCCAGGCACCTCCTTGCCCGCCACCAAGGCCCTCCCCGACACAGGTCACAGGGCACTTCTTGCGGTTGCTTCCCCCACCCTGTCGCCCGTTTCACCCGTCCCGACTGGGACGGCTCGTCTCTGTTGCCGTGGCTCGCCTCGCGGCGGGCAGGCATTGCCTGCTGGGGTGTGTCGGCGAAGCCCGGACTTTCCTCGCTCCACGACATCAGTCGCTTAGTGCGCGGCAGCCCGGAGATCTGATCTCTTCTGGTGGACCGGCTCTGGTGGACCGGCTGGATCGCCACGATCCGAAGGTTCTCACCGTGAAAATTCGAGCTGTACAGGGCCAGGAGGCCCATGCGGCGGAACCGTCTCCGGTCCTGTCGGACTATATGGGAACAAAACGGGAAACTTCAAGGGTGGCGTCTGGAACCATTTGGCCCGGCTGTTAGTTCCGTCAGCGAAGAACGGGACCGCCGAACGAGCGTCGCAGCGCGATAGGCCTAAGGCTCTCAACAGGTCCTTAAGACCCAGTATCGACGACCGCGGCGCTGGTGCCGTTCTGGGCGCAAACAGGGAGATTCACCATGAAAGTCGCTGAGATAATGACCCCCAACGTCCATCTCGCCAGTCCTGACGAGTCACTGCAGAAAATCGCGAAACGAATGGCGGTTGACGATGTCGGATTCCTGCCAGTCGAAGAAAACGACCGACTCGTCGGAACGATCACCGACCGTGACATCGTCGTGCGTGCGCTCGCCGAGGGCAAGGACGGCAATGCCACGGTCCGCGACGTGATGACCAAGGATGTCAAATACTGCTTTGAGGACGAAGATATCGACCATGTCGCCCAGAATATGGGTGACATCCAGGTCAGGCGGTTGCCTGTCCTCAATCGCGACAAGCGCCTGGTGGGCGTGGTCTCGCTCGCGGATGCGGCGCTGAAGGAAGATCCGGCAACCGTCGGTATCGCGATGTCGGGCGTGGTCGTACCCGGCGGCGCACACGCGACGTAAGCGCTCTGACGGCTCGACCGGGCCGTAAATCAGACCTTCCTGTCATAATGCCGGGGACGTCGATGACGCTCCCGGCTGCACCAGTATCTTGCACGTTTCCCGCTTGCGCTCTTGGTCGTGGCTCAGAGCTACGATTGGGCGATGTCAGTTCGGCGCGAGCGCGGTATCGCCCAGCACCACACCCTTGGCAGCCTGTTCGATGACGTCGGCTACGGCCTGTGGCTGGGTAAGGAATACCACATGGCTGCCTTTGACCACAGTCGTGACCGCCCCGATACGATCTGCGGTGCTCCGAAGCAGTTCGGGCGCGATAGCGCCGTCCTCAGTCGCGACAACGTACCAGCTTGGCTTGGTCTTCCACGCCGCCGTCGCCACCTTGGCCTCAAGCGCCTTCATAGCGATCGGCACCTGGGAGTCGCGCAGGAATGCGGCGTCGGCATTGTTGGTGTCCCCGGCAAAGCCGGCCTTAAACGCCTCAGTCTTCAGGAACGCAAAGCCATCGGGCTGCACGTCAGGCTGAAAGTTCGGCGGCGGAGGAACCTCGGCATATTGGTCCAGCGTGGATTGACCGACATCTGGAGCGAAGGCAGCGACATAGACGAGGCCCGCAACATTGGCAGCCTCGCCGGCTTCTGTAATTACCGTGCCACCATAGGAATGGCCGACGAGAATGGCTGGCCCATCCTGCCGGGCGAGCACGCGACGCGTTGCGGCGACATCGTCTTCGAACGACGTGAGCGGGTTCTGGACGATCGAGACTTTATAGCCACGACTTGTCAGTAGGTCGTAGACGCCCCGCCATCCAGTTCCGTCGGCAAAGGCGCCGTGGACGAGAACGATGTTGCGGAGCGGCGCGCTCTGTGCGTCGGCAGCAGTTGCCGAAAGCGTCAGCGCACCGACGGCAATCGCTAGGGATTTGATCATGGCAGTTCTCCAGTCGGTTTTTGCTGTTGATAGGACAATCATGATCTACCCTGACGGACCTGACTTGATTATCGAGCGGATTCGGACATCAATGTCTCAAAATAAGAGACAATCCGAATTTTCTGGAGGACTCATGCTGCGCGACTTCAGCGATACGGTCGCTTTCGTAAAGGTGGTGCAGGAAGGGAGCTTCACAGCGGCAGCGCGCGTGCTCAAGGTGCCGAAGACACGGGTCAGCCGGAAGGTGCAGGAGCTGGAATCCAGACTGCGGACACAACTGCTGAATCGGACAACCCGCAGCCTGAAGCTGACTGAAGCGGGAGCAGTATATTTCCAGCACTGCGAGCGAGTGGTGAAGAATCTGGAGGATGCGGAGAACGCAGTGGCGGAGTTGCAGCAACATCCGCGCGGATGGCTTCGGATTGCCGCCTCGTACTGGCTGGCAACTCGCATCCTCGCTCCGCTGCTCACCGAGTTTCGCCGCTTCTATCCAGAGGTGTTCCCGCAATTGCTTCTTGGGCACGAGGTCGTCGACCTTGTCGCCAAGGACATAGACATCGCTTTCCGGCTCCAGGAAGGTACCCTGCCCGATTCCACGCTCACGGCTCGGCGGCTCGGCGCATTGCCGATGGGTATCTATGGGGCCCCGACCTACCTGGAACGTGCGGGGACGCCACAGCATCCATCGGAGCTGACGGAACATGCCTGTCTGTTGACAGAGTTCTATTTCAATCGTCCGGCAGTAGAATGGCCCCTATCGAGCGGCGGCGAGCGGTCCCAGTTCAAAGTACGAGCAGTGGCCGTTGCCAGCGATCCAGAGGCTCTTCACGGATTCCTGCTGGAGGGAGTTGGTCTGTTCATGACCAACCATGTGCGCGTCAAGTCGGACGTTGCCGCTGGAAGACTGGTTCGAGTCCTACCCGAGTGGGCAGGGCCCGAACCAACCCTCTATGCGATCCGGCCTGGAGGCGGCGTTCAGCCCCCAAAAGTTAAAGCTTTTTTGGACTTTCTCATTCCGCGGCTCGATTTGAAGAGGATTGACAGTAAAGCGAGTCACATCTGAAGCCGATCCTGCCTACTAAGCGCTTCTTCCACCGCAACGATTGTTTCAAACTGACCACTACCCCATTGGCTCAGCCGGCTGAGCCAGTTTGACTCAAGCGTAGGCCCTATCAAAGTTACGTCGATTTAATGTGCAAGCGAGCGGGAGAATTGCCATAAAGCTTTGATATCGACGGGCCATCCCCTGTGTCGGAGGGTGCTGTCGCGTCTACTTCAGCTTGGGAAGCGTAGACGGAATCTTGCCAACCGGAGTGCCGATGGCCGCCTGGAAACAGATCGTTTTTTCACTTGTGATCCTCGTCGCGGCAGCGGCCGCCTGGGTTCGCTTTTTTCCAGGCGCGCCGGATGTGCTGGCGCGCTGGGGCATCGAATGGGCTGATGCCGCGACGCCTCCGACAGCGACGAGCGCCGTCGACAACGCCGGGCAAGCGGGCCGCCGCAGCGACGGCGGCCAACTGGCAACTATCGTCGCATTGCCGGCGGCGACGGCCGTCATCAACGATCGCCTGCGGGCGATCGGCACCGGCCGCGCCAACGCCTCGGTGACGATCAATCCCTACAGTTCCGGCCGCCTGGTCGAATTTCTGGTCGAGTCCGGCGCCCATGTCGAAAAAGGACAGATCATTGCCACTCTCGATTCCGACACCGAGGTGATCGCACAGGACCGCGCAAAGGTTGCCTTGCAGGACTCGCAGGCCAAGCTCGACCGGGTCAAATCGCTGCGGGCTTCCAACGCTGCGACGGCGGTCGCCGTTGCCGACGCCGAGGTGGTGCTGGCCAATGCCAGGCTGGCGCTTCGCGATGCGGAACTGGCCTTGCAGCGCCGCTCGATCGTCGCGCCGATCGCGGGCGTCGTTGGCATCCTGCCGATATCAGCCGGCAACTATGTGACCAGCCAGTCGGCGGTCGCCACCCTCGACGACCGCTCCAGCATACTGGTCGAATTCTTGGTGCCGGAGCGCTTCGCCGCCGCCGTCAAGGTCGGCGCGCAATTGTCGGCGACGCCGATCGCCAACCCCAATAAAGCCTACACCGGCGCAGTTTCCGCCATCGACAACCACATCGATGAAGCCAGTCGTACCCTTCTGGTCAAGGCAAAGATCGCCAATCCGGCCGATTCGCTGCGTGCCGGCATGTCCTTCCAGATCACCATGAAATTCCCCGGCGACAGCTTTCCCGCGGTCAGTCCGCTGGCGATACAATGGGGTTCGGACGGCGCCTATATCTGGACCATCGTGGACAGCAAGGCCAAGCGGGTTGCGGTGCGTATCATCCAGCGCAACACCGAGACCGTGCTGATCGATGCCCCGATCGTCAGCGGCGACATGGTGGTGACCGAAGGCACCCAGAGCGTCAGCGAAGGCGGCGAGGTCCGCATCGCCGGCCAAGAACAACGCGCCGCGGACGCCGACGGCTGATGACCGCCACCAACAACGCCGCCAGCGACACAGGCTTCACCGCGCTGTTCATCCGCAGGCCGGTGATGGCCTTCGTTTTGAACACGCTGATCGCGGTCGCCGGCCTGGCTGCCTTTTACGGTGTCGAAATCCGCGAACTGCCGGATGTCGATCGCGCCGTCGTCACTGTCAACACGATCTTTGAAGGCGCTGCGGCCGAAACCGTCGACCGCGAGTTGACCGACGTGATTGAGGGCGCGGTCGCCCGCGTCTCCGGTGTGAAGTCGATCTCGTCCACCTCGTCCTTCGGCACAAGCCGCGTCACCATCGAGTTCAACGACGGCGTCGACCTCGACGTCGCCGCCTCCGATGTGCGCGATGGCGTCGGCCGCGTCTCCGACCAGATACCGGACACCGCGGATGCGCCTCGCATCGTCAAGGCCGATGCCAATTCCGAGCCGGTGATGCGGCTGGCTGTCACCTCCGACACCATGTCGGTGCAGGACATGACGGTGCTGGTTCAGGACCAGATCGAGGATGAGCTTGCCGCCGTGCCTGGCGTAGCCGACGTCCAGGTCTATGGCGACCGCGACAAGATATTTCGCATCGATGTCGGTCAGAACAAGCTCGCCGGCCTGGGCTTCACCGTCGCCGACCTGAGGACAGCGCTGGCCTCGGTCGCTTTCGATTCGCCTGCCGGCTCGATCACCACGACCAACCAGGATCTGATCGTGCGTCCGACGGCGGACGTGACCACGCCGGAGGAATTCGAAAACATCATCATCGGCGGCACGACCCGCATCCGCGACGTCGCCACTGTCACGCTCGGCCCCGACATCGGCCAAACCACATTGCGTTCGAACGGCAAGACCGGCATCGGTCTCGGCATCATCCGCCAGGCGGAATCGAACACGCTGGATATTTCGACCGGCGTCAGGGCCGCCGTCGCCGCGCTGCAGGCGGATCTGCCTCAGGGCATGTCGATCAAGGTCACCAGCGACGATGCAGTCTTCGTCAACGGCGCCGTGCATGAAGTCGAGATCGCACTTGGCCTGTCCGTTTCCATCGTGCTGATCGTCATCTACGTGTTTCTCCTCGACTGGCGCGCGACGCTTATTCCCGGGCTTGCGATGCCGGTCGCCATGATCGGGACCATCGCCGCCATCTACCTCGCCGGCTTCTCGGTCAACATATTGACGCTGCTCGCCCTGGTGCTGGCGACGGGTCTGGTCGTCGACGACGCCATCGTCGTGTTGGAAAACATCGTGCGACGACGCAACGAAGGCATGGGGCCACGCGCCGCAGCCGTGCTTGGCGCCCAGGAAGTGTTCTTCGCCGTCATCGCCACGACGCTGACGCTGGTCGCCGTCTTCGTGCCGATCTCCTTCCTGCCCGGCCAGACCGGCGGTTTGTTCCGCGAATTCGGCTTCGTTCTCGCCATATCGGTGCTTCTGTCCGCCGTCGTGGCGCTAACCCTTTGTCCGATGCTTGCCTCGCGCATGCTGTCGGTTGCGCCGCTTCACCACGAAGGCGGCAGCGGCATCGGTGGCCGCATCGGCCGCGCGCTGAACACGCTTTACCGGCGCTGTCTGCGCATCTGCCTCGACGCACCGTGGATCGTGCTTCTGGTCGCGCTGCTGTTTGCAGCCACCGCCTTCACGCTGTTCGGCACGATCCGCCAGGAACTGACGCCGACCGAGGACCGAGCCGTCGTGCTCATGCGCGTCGACGCGCCGCAAGGCGTCAGCCTCGACTACACGACGCAGCAGATGCAGAAGATCGAGAAACTGATCCAGCCGCTGCGCGATTCCGGTGAAATCCGCAACACGTTCGAGAGCGCAGGCCGCAACGGCGCCTACAATGCTGGCTTCATGGTGATGACGCTGGCGCCATGGGACGAGCGCGCCCGCAGCCAGCAGCAGATCATGGCCGACATTAGCCGGCTCACCCGGCAGGTGCCGAGCGTGCGCGTCTTTCCGATCCAGCCCAACAGCCTCGGGATTCGCGGCGCCGGCAACGGCCTGCAGTTCGCGCTGGTCGGCAACAACCGTGCGGTGCTCGGCGACGCTGCGGTGAAGATCATCGCCGAGATGCAGAAGGACGCCCGCTTCCAGTCGCCCCGGCTCTCCGTCGACCCGACGCAGCCCCAGCTTTCGGTAGCCATCGATCGCGAGCGTGCTTCCGACCTCGGCATCGACATCACCGGCCTTGCCACTACTTTTCAGGCCATGCTTGACGGCAACGATGTCGTCGACGTCTTTATCGCCGACCGCAGCTACGGGGTGAAGCTTGTCTCGACGACCAACCCGATCAACGATCCGACCGACCTGGAGAACATTTTCCTGAAGACAGTCGACGGCCGCTTCGTGCCGATGTCGACCATCGCCACTTTGACCGAGCGCGCCGTGCCGCCCTCGCTGACCCGCGAGCAGCAGCAGCCGTCGGTGGCAATCACCTCCAATCTCAGCGGTGATTTCGCGCTCGGCCAGGCGCTCACCCGCGCCGAGGCAATCGCCACGCCGCTTCTGCCGCCGGGCAGCCGCATCGTGCCGTTGGCCGAGGCGGCGACGCTGGGCGAGACCAACAGCGCCATGATCACCATCTTCGGTTTCTCGCTGGTCATCATCCTTTTGGTGCTCGCCGCCCAGTTCGAGAGCTTCGTCAGCGCGGTCATCATCATGGCGACGGTGCCACTCGGCCTTGCCTGCGCGATCTTTGCGCTTTTGCTCAGCGGCACCAGCCTCAACGCCTACAGCCAGATCGGCCTGGTGCTCCTGGTCGGCGTCATGGCCAAGAACGGCATCCTGATCGTCGAGTTCGCCAATCAGTTGCGCGACCGCGGGCTCGGCGTGCGCGAGGCGATCGAGCAGGCCTCCACCATCCGGCTGCGGCCGGTGATGATGACGATGATCTGCACCGTGCTCGGCGGCGTGCCGCTGGTGCTGGCGAGCGGCGCCGGCGCCGAGGCGCGCATCGCGCTCGGCTGGGTGATCGTGGGCGGTCTGGGCCTGGCCACCGTTTCGACGCTGTTCCTGACACCGGTCGCCTATCTCCTGCTCGGCCGCTTCGTCACGCCGAAGGTGGAAGAGGCGTCACGGCTGAAGCGCGAGCTCGAACAAGCCGCCTACACCAATGTCGAGCCGGCTGAGTAGGCAGGACAATCGCTTCAGCTTAGACAAGCGGCCGCTCCTTCCGAGCGTTTGCGCTGCCCCTCACCTGCCTGCCGGCATCCTTCGCAAGACCTAGGTTCCTCGCCCCACGAAGTGGGGAGGGGAAACCAAGTCCTGCAACCGGCATCCGCAAAGCCATGAGGGGCGGCGCCGACGTCGACAATGGATGGGCCGCTCGAACTGAACGCCACACTTTGTCTGAAGCGATTTGCCCCAACCACGGCACTTTACCCGCGGCAAGGATGATCGTACTTCGGTTACCCTTGTCAACACGAGCCTTTTGCTGGGCGAGGCAGGTGCGCGGAGAAGTTGCAATGAACTATCTGGACGAGCTGTTTTCGGTGGCCGGCAAGACCGCGCTGGTGACCGGGGCTGCGACCGGCATCGGCCGCATGGCGGCGACCGCTTTGGTCAGAGCCGGCGCCACTGTGATGATCGCCTCGCGAAAGGGCGAGGACTGCATCAGGGTTGCCGGTGAACTGAACGGCCTCGGCGGCTCCGGCCGGGCCGAGGGCTTTGCCGGCGATGTCTCCAGCGAAGCTGGCATCGCAGCGCTGGTCGACGAGGTCAAGGCGCGGACCGAACGGCTGAACATCCTGGTCAACAATGCCGGCGTCTCCTGGGGCGCACCGCTGGAAAGTTTTCCCTACCATGCCTGGGCCAAGGTGTTCGGCGTCAACGTCACCGCGGTCTTTCATATGACCCGCGAGCTTCTGCCGCTGCTCGAGGCCGCCGCCAGCGATGCCGATCCGGCCCGGGTGATCAATCTGGGTTCGGTGATGGGCACGCAGCCGCTGGCCGACGACGCCTACTCTTACTCTGCTTCCAAGGCTTCTGTTCACCATCTGACGCGCATCTTGGCGATCGAGTTCGCCGCCCGCCGCATCACCGTCAATGCCTTCGCCCCCGGCCCTTTCCAGAGCCGGATGACCGCTTTCGCCACCGCGAGCGAGGAACAGGCAAGACAAGTCGGCGGCCATGTTCCGCTTCGTCGCATCGGCGCGCCGGATGACATTGCTGGCGCAACGCTCTATTTGTGCAGCCGTGCCGGCAGCTATATCACCGGCGCCATCCTGCCGATCGATGGCGGACAGTCGGTGCAGCATGGGCTGACACTGTTCAAGGAATGAAGCCGCTCGCGCTCCGGACGGTTGAAATGGAGGACATCAGCGTGGAACCGATCAGTCTCGATGTGCTTCTGGCCAGCGTCGGCAAGGAGGTCGGCGTGTCGCCGTGGCGGGTGGTCTCGCAGCGCATGATCGACCAGTTCGCCGATGCCACCGACGACCACCAGTTCATCCATTGCGACCCGGAGCGCGCCAAGCGCGAGACGCCGTTCGGCGGCACCATCGCGCATGGTTTTCTGTCGCTTTCGCTGTTGTCGGCGATGACCTTCGAGACCATGCCGCCGCTCGAAAACAGCAAGATGGGCGTCAACCATGGTTTTGATTCGCTGCGCTTCCTGGCGCCGGTGAAGACCGGCGCGCGCATCCGCACCCGTTTCGTGCTGGCCGACGTCAAGGTCAGGCCGTCGGGCTGGGTGCAGACGGCGCATGACGTGACGATCGAGATCGAGGGTTCGAAAAAGCCGGCGCTGACCGCACGCTGGCTGACGCTGACATTGATCGAACGCCAGCCAGAAGCGGCCTGAACGGCTCAACGAGCCTCGGCAGAGATCATCTTAATGTGCCGGCCGACCTGCACGGCGCGGCATCCCCAATTGCAGTGCGGCGACGCCGATTTGCCAATGCTTGATTTTGACCACGCCTTGTCCGATTCCGTACAGCGTATATAGTTTAGCCAGCCGCTAACGGAAGGCAGGCGAAAATTGCCGCTCAGCGTCCAGACACGCCGCGAGAAACAAAAGGCCGAACTGCGCTCCGAACTTGTCGATGCAGCGCACAAGCTTGTGCAGGAGGAAGGCTATGACGGCCTTACCATCCGCAAGCTGGCCAAGCGCGTCGGCTATGCGCCAATGTCGGTCTATTCCTATTTCGCCGACAAGCAGGACATCTTGTTTGCGTTGGCCGAGGACGCGTTCAAGACTCTGGCAAAGCGTATCGAGGATCACCCGGCCGACGATCCGATCGAGGCGCTGCAAGTGGTGATGACCGAATATGCGGCCTTCGGCCTTGGCAACCCCAACGAGTATCGCACGATATTCATGACCGAGAAGGTCAAGCCTCCGGAAGGCAGGACCTTCGCCGAGATGCAGGAAGGCAATCCGTTGATGAAAGTGCTGATCGACAGGGTCGAGGCCTGCGTGGCCGCCGGCAAGCTCAAGGGCGATCCGCGCGCCATTGCCACCATGCTGTGGGCGGTCGGCCACGGCACGATATCGTTGCTGATCACCTTTCCCTTCTATCCGTTCGGCGACCAGCATGCGTTCGTGAAGCGGATGTGCGACTTCACGCTTGCCGCGCTGGCCACGCAGGACGTGCCGCCGTTGACCGAGACGCCGGTCAACTGCTGAAGGGTTTGTTCGGTTTCGGGTACCTGAAGATCGTGTACGGCACGGGTGAACGGGGCCGCGTGCGTTCGGCGCGTGCCAGTGCAATGCGATTCCCAACACTCAGAAAACTGTTCGTACATGTACGACTTACGGCTTGAATCCCGCGATTGTCTGGCGTATATGTACGCCGTATTGTACATGTACGGAAAAGTCACCGGAGACAGGCAATGAAAAAGACGATCCTCGCCATCGCGGCCGTCCTGGCATTCTCGGGCGCGGCCTACGCCGGCCAAAGCCAGGCCGGCAAGCAGGTGCCGGCCACGGCCTGCGCAGACACCAGCATCAAGCTCGATTGCGGCGCCACCGGATCGGTCGAGAAGGCAGGCGGGGCCACGCACAAGGGCTCGACGGAAAACAAGGACCCGCGGCTCGGCATCGACATCGACCCTTGGATCGTGCCAAGCGCGTTCTGAGGCTCGAAAACAAAAGGGGCGGCAGGAACCTGACGCCCGTTTTGTTGCCATTTCACCCCGGCTCAGCTGGAGCCTGACGGAAGTTATTTCCTGCGCTTCTTCATTCCAGCCATGGTCTTGGCCTTGCCGGGCCTTGCGGGAGCGCCGGAAATCGTAGTTCCGGTGATCGACACCGGATCGCTGGCCGGAAACGTGTCCTCGAGCCCTTCCTCGAGTTCCTCTTCAATGTTTGGTTCCTTGTGCTGCTCGTGTTCGAACGAGCGCACGGCCGGCGTCTTCTGGACCGGTGGATTCGGCGCCGATTTCGACGGCATCGACATTCTCCCTCGACTTGCTCCGGCAACAGCCGAGCGCAGCGAGTATTCCTAAGCCGCTGCGTCTCCTGCCGCCTCCGACAGGAAAGTAAAGACATAATCGGAAAAGGAACGCCAGCATTCAACGCGAAACGCGTCGGCTGCGGTGCGCAACAGCACGATCTCGGCCTTGCCCAGAATGGTGCGCGACGCCGCGCCGACTGGAAAGGCGTCCAGCGACAGATCCTGCGGGCAGCCTGAATTGATCGTCGCCGCCGCTGCCGGGCCGATGACCGAAATGGCGACGTTGCGATGCGAGATGCCGACCGCCGAATGCAGCGCGGTCACCGCAGCGCAGTCGGCGAGCGGATCTTTTGCCGCGTCGTCGATGACCAGCCATTCGTCTGGCCCAAGCCACAATGCCGTGCGCCCGGCCTTTGCCGCCGAGGTTTTGGGTTTTTGCGGCAGGCTCACGCCGAGCGCCTTGGAAAGCACCGCGACCGAGGCCTCCGGCGCGCGCAGCGAAATGCGCTGCGCCGGCTGCAACACAGCAAGCGTAACGCCGGTTACGGAAAGCTCCTGACCGGCGAGAGCCGGGCGGCGTTCGACCGCTGAGGGAGCAGCAATCTTGTCAGCAGCAGCCTTAGCCATTGAGGCGCTCCCCCTTCTCGTCGAAGAACACCATGCCGGTGACCTCCACCTCGATCATCGCATTGGCCATCGGCACGTAGAGCGTTTCACCCATCCGGTCGCGGCCGCCGGCAACCAGGGCGAGCGCGATCGAGCGGCCGCAATTTTGCGACCAGTAGCTCGAGGTGACATGGCCGATCATCGTCATCGGGATCGCCTGCTTCGGGTCGCCGACGATCTGCGCGCCTTCTTCCAGCACCACTTTTGGGTCTTTGGTCTTCAGGCCGACAAGCTGCTTGCGGCCCTTGGCGACCAGGTCGGGCCGAGCCATGCCCCTGATACCGACGAAATCGGTCTTCTTCTTGCCGACCGCCCAGTCGAGACCGGCATCGCCGGGCGTCACCGTGCCGTCGGTGTCCTGGCCGACGATGATGTAGCCTTTTTCGGCACGCAGCACGTGCATCGCCTCGGTGCCGTAGGCACAGGCGCCGTGCTTCTGGCCCTCGCTCCACAGCGCTTCCCAGACGGCCTGGCCGTAGTCGGCCGGCACGTTGACCTCGAAGCCGCGCTCGCCGGTGAACGACATGCGGAACAGCCTTGTCGGCACGCCGCAAATCCTGCCTTCGCGCACCGACATATGCGGCAGCGCCCCGTCCGACATATCGATGCCCTCGACCAGCGGCGCGATGATGTCTCGCGACTTCGGTCCTTGCACGGCGATCACCGCCCACTGCTCGGTGGTCGAGGTCAACCATACGTTGAGATGCGGAAACTCGGTCTGGAGGTAATCCTCCATATGGTTCATGACGCGCGGCGCACCGCCCGTCGTCGTCGTCACATGGAAACGGTCGGCTGCAAGCCTGCCAACGACACCGTCGTCATAGATGAAACCGTCCTCGCGCAGCATGATGCCATAGCGGCAGCGGCCGGGCTCCAGTTTCTCCCACGGATTGGTATAGAGCAGTTCCATGAACTTCGCCGCATCCGGCCCGACCACCTCGATCTTGCCCAGCGTCGAGGCGTCGAACAGGCCGGCCGTTTTGCGTACCGTGACACACTCGCGATCGACCGCGGCGTGCATGTCCTCGCCTGCTTTGGGAAAATACCAGGCGCGCTTCCACTGGCCGACATCCTCGAACACGGCGCCTTGAGCCTCGGCCCAGGGATGGATCGCCGTCTTGCGGGTCGGGTCGAAGAGTTTTCCGCGCGCATGGCCAACGATCGAGCCGAAGGTCACCGGCGTGTAGGGCGCCCGGAACGTCGTCAGGCCGACTTGCGGGATCGGCTTGCCCAGCGTCTCGGCGGCGATCGCCAGACCGTGCATGTTCGAGGTCTTGCCCTGGTCGGTCGCCATGCCGTTGGTGGTGAAGCGCTTGACGTGCTCGATCGAGCGCATGCCTTCATGCACCGCCTGGCGGATGTCCTTGGCGGTGACGTCGTTCTGAAAATCGACGAAGGCTTTTACCGTCGTGTCCGGCCCGGCTCCGGGCGCCGCACCCAGCATGCCGCGCGACCAGCTCTCGCTGGCGTCAACCTTCGGCTTGGTTGCCTTGACGGTGTTGGCGCCAGCATCCTTGGCCGCCTTGGCGCCCGCCGCATAAGCTTCGTCGATCGTCGCCGACAGCCCGTCCGTACCGTTGCAGGCGCCGACCGACACGCAATCCTGCGCGTAGGTGCCGGGCACGAAACGTTTGGTCTCGTCGTTGAAGGCAACCTTGCCGCGTGACTGCGAGAACAGATGCACCGACGGCGTCCAGCCGGCCGACATCAGGATGGCGTCGACCGGGATGGTGCGCTCGCCGCCGCCATTCTTCGGCTGCACGGTCATCGACGAGACACGCAACTTGCCGCCGGCGCGGATCACCGCGCGGCCAAAATTGACCTCGATGCCGAGCGCCCTCGCCTCGTCGATCATCGATCCCGTCGGGTTGTCGCGCAGGTCGACTATCGCCGCCACGCCGACACCAGCCTTCTTGAGGTCGATCGCCGCCGCATAGGCGGAATCATTGGCGGTATAGACGCCGACATTCCTGCCGACCGCGACGCCAAAATGGTTGAGATAGGTGCGCGCCGCCGACGCCAACATGACGCCGGGCCGGTCGTTGTCGGCAAACACCATATGCCGCTCGATGGCACCGGTCGCCAGCACCACACGTTTGGCGCGAACCTGCCACAGCCGCTCGCGCGGCAGCGCGCGGCCGGGGTTCTGCAGATGGTCGCTGACGCGCTCGACCAGCCCGACGAAATTCTGCGCGTAATAGCCGAAGGCCGTGGTGCGCGACAGCACGCGGACATTGTCCATGGCCCCGAGCTTGGCGACTGCACCTTGCGCCCAGGCAAAACCGTCCTGGCCGTCGATCCTGGCGCCACTCTCGAAACGCAGGCTGCCGCCGAAATCGGCCTGCTCATCGGCAAGGATGACGCGCACGCCGGTTTCGGCCGCGGCAAGTGCGGCGGCAATACCGGCAGCACCGCCGCCCAGCACCAGCACGTCGCAATGGGCGAAGCGCGCCGAATAGCGGTCGGGGTCCGGCTGGTCGGGAGCGACGCCGAGGCCTGCCGCAGCCCTGATCCTGGGCTCGTAAAAGTTTTTCCAGGCGGACTTCGGCCACATGAAGGTCTTGTAGTAGAAGCCCGCCGAAAGCAACGGCGAGGCGATGTCGCCGAGCGCGCTGACGTCGAAGGCGAGCGACGGCCAACGGTTCTGCGACTGTGCCGTCAGCCCGTCATAGAGCTCCTGCACGGTGGCGCGAACATTTGGTGTCCTCCTGGCGGAGTCGCGCTTGATCTCGACCAGCGCGTTGGGCTCTTCCGCCCCGGCGGACAGGAAGCCGCGCGGCCGGTGATATTTGAACGAACGGCCGACCAGATGGACGCCGTTGGCGAGCAGAGCCGAGGCCAGCGTTTCGCCCTCGACGCCGGCATAGGACTGGCCGTCGAAGCTAAACCGCGCGGTCTCTGCCTGCTTGAGGCGCCCGGCGCCGGGAATGCGAAACGTCGCGATCATTCGGAGGCCCCCGGCAGCTTCGCCGGCTTCGGCTCGCCGGCCTTGTAGGTCATCAGGAACCTGTCGCTGACGGTGTCACGCACGGCATTGAAGAACCGCGCGCAGCCATGCATGTGCCGCCAGCGCTCATAGATGATGCCTTTGGGATTCGAGCGGATGAAGAAGAACTTTTCAAAATCGTCGTCGCTTGTCGCGGCCATATCCGCCGAACGCGCGATATGCGCCTCGCCGGCGTTGCGGAATTCGAGTTCCGGTCGCTCTTCCTCACAATAGGGGCAGCGGATGAGAAGCATGGTTGTTCCTACAATTCGCCGTGGCCAACGCAGGCGCCGGCCGGTTGATCGCAAAGCCTCTGGCCCAACATCACAAAGCGGGCCATCATCAGTGCGCCACCGCCGCCGCCGCCGCCTCGTCGATCAGGCGACCGGTGCGGAAGCGCTCGATGGTGAAGGGCGCGTTGATCGGGTGGGGATCGTCCCTGGCGATGGTGTGGGCAAAGACATGGCCCGAGCCGGGCGTCGCCTTGAAGCCGCCCGTACCCCAGCCGCAATTGACATAGAGGCCGGGCACCGGCGTCTTGGCCAGGATCGGCGAGCGGTCGGGCGTCACGTCGACGATGCCGCCCCACGAGCGCAGCATCTTCATGCGCGTGAACATCGGGAACATCTCGCAGATAGCGTCGAGCGTGTGTTGGAGAATGTGCAGGCCACCGGTCTGCGAATAGGAGATATATTGGTCGGTGCCGGCGCCGATGACCAACTCGCCCTTGTCGGACTGCGAGATATAGGCGTGCACCGTGTTCGACATCACCACGCAGGGAAAGACAGGCTTGACCGGCTCCGACACCAGCGCCTGCAGCGGATAGCTTTCCAGCGGCATGCGCACGCCGGCCATGTTCATGATGACCGACGAATGGCCGGCGGCAACGACGCCGACCTTCCTGGCGCCGATGAAGCCGCGCGTCGTCTCGACGCCGGTGACCGCACCGTTCGGCGCCCGCTTGACACCGGTAACCTCGCAATTCTGGATGATGTGGACGCCGCGCGCCGAGGCGCCGCGCGCATAGCCCCAGGCAACCGCATCGTGGCGGGCCGTGCCGCCGCGACGCTGCAGGGTGGCGCCCATCACCGGATAGCGCGCATCGCGCGAAATATTGAGCGGCGGGCAGAATTCCTTGGCGGCTTCCGGCGTCAGCCATTCATTGTCGATGCCGTTCAGACGGTTGGCATGGACGTGGCGTTTCAAGACCTGGATGTCGTGCACATTGTGCGCCAGCATCATGACGCCGCGCGGCGAATACATGACGTTGTAGTTGAGCTCCTGGCTGAGCCCGTCCCACAACTTTAGCGCGTGGTCGTAGATGCCGGCGCTCTCGTCATAGAGATAGTTGGAGCGGATGATGGTGGTGTTGCGGCCGGTGTTGCCGCCGCCGAGCCAGCCCTTTTCGAGCACCGCGACATTGGTGATACCGTGCACGGTGGCGAGATAATAGGCGGTGGCCAGGCCATGGCCGCCGGCGCCGACGATGATGACGTCGTACTCCTTCTTCGGCTCTGGCGAGGACCACTGTTCCTCCCAGCCCTTGTGGCCGCGCATGGCCTCGCGGGCGATGGCGAATACCGAGTATTTCTTCAACGTTCCAGCCTCGCAGATAGCGGCCGGACATCCAATCGAGCCCCGGCGCGCGAGGTGTATCACTAGCGAAACTGCGCTGCCAGCCTTGCGCTGTTTGCGACGGCGCTTGCCGTTTTGCGCCACGGCCAAAAAGACATGTCGAAGCAACGAGCCGAACGACGCATCCGGATGCCTTCGCAGGTATCGGGTGGCTCGCTTTGCCTCGATCTGCGACCACGCATCCGATTGCCGGCAAAGCTGGCGCGAAGAAAAAGGATGCCAAAAAATGCTCACACTCGCCAACAAGATCGCCATCGTCACCGGTGCCAGCTCCGGCATCGGCCGCGCCACCGCAAAACTCTTTGCCGAGCAAGGCGCCAAGCTGGTCGTTGCTGCCCGCCGCCAGGCGGAGTTGGACGCGCTCGTTGCCGAAATCGAGGACGCCGATGGGACGGCCATTGCGCTTGCCGGCGACGTTCGCGATGAAGCCTATGCCAAAGCCCTTGTCGACCTGGCGGTCGAGAAATTCGGCGGGCTGGATATCGCCTTCAACAACGCCGGCTCGGTCGGCAAGATGGGCCCGATTTCGGAGCTGTCGCTGGAGGGATGGCGAGAGACGCTCGACACCAACCTGACCAGCGCCTTTCTCGGCGCGAAATATCAGGTGCCGGCCATGATCAATCGCGGCGGCGGTTCGCTGATCTTCAGCTCTACCTTTGTCGGCCATACCGTCGGCATGCCCGGCATGACCAGCTATGCCGCAAGCAAGGCCGGGCTGATCGGATTGACGCAGGTGCTGGCCGCCGAATATGGGCCGGAAGGCGTCCGGGTCAACGCGCTGCTGCCGGGCGGCACCGACACGCCTTCGGCAACGTTCAAGACACCTGAATCGCGAGCCTTCGTCGAAAATCTGCATGCCTTGAAGCGCGTCGCCGAGCCTGAGGAGATCGCCCGCTCAGCGCTCTATCTGGCTTCCGACGCATCGAGCTTCACCACCGGAACCGCGCTGTTTGCCGATGGCGGGGTCTCGATCAATCGGACGTGAGGCAATGTCGCAAAGGTGGTCTTGCTTTCCAGTGCGATTTGGCGATTTCTTCGGACACTTCTGTTCGAAGACGGACCTAAAACATGCTGCTGATCAGGACCTACATCGCTGCAAGCGCAATCGAGGGCGTCGGCGTGTTCGCCGCCGAGCCGATCAGGAAGGGAGCGTCGATCTGGCGGCTCGATCCGGATTTCGACCGGCTGATCCCGATCGAAAAATATAAGACCGCGCCGCCCCACCTCAGGGAATTGCTCGACAGATACGCCTATCCAAGCCCGGATCGGCCCGGGTTCATCGTCTATGAGGTCGACAACGGCCGCTTCATGAACCATTCCGAAACGCCGAACACGGATTTTTCGCAGCATGGCGGGGCAACCGCGATCCGCGCCATAGCGGCGGGCGAGGAAATAACCTGCGACTACGGCGAGTTCTTCGAGGATTTCGAGCGGCTTCACCTGGCCACGGCATAGGGGAGGCCCGCCAGCCTGAACCGAAGTTATGATCGGCTCCGGGCCACATCTCCAGCCCCAGATTTAGTTCCGGTGGGCGTGCGGCTGGTCGGTGTGGCGGCCGTCATACTGCAGGTCCAGTTCGCGAATCGCCTCCTTGCCCTTCTCCGGGTCGACAAGCCTGAGAAGCGCGTCGATCTTGGCCTCCATCCGGTCGGTACTCTCCTTCGATTGCGGCGAACCGACGAAGAGCAGGAACGCCAGGCCACCGACCTGCCAGAGCAGCTGCAGGAATTCCGACTGCCAGTTCTCGAGCGTGTCGCGGCTCATCTCGATCAGATAGCCGCCGAACTCGGGCGGTTGGCCAAGCGCTCGCTGCTCGCCGAGATAGGCGAACCAGCCGAAAACCCAGTGGCCGACAAGCGAAATGATGAAGAAGCCGAGGGTAATCCAGGCATAGCTGTAAGCCCGCCAGACCGAAGGTCGCTTCATGTTGCTCGCCGGCCTGCTGTCGTCACCGCTTGGCATTGTCGCTGTCCGATGCCGAGCGAGCCAGGAACTGCTGCGTAGTCGCGGGCAGCTTGTTTTTCAGCCACTCGGCCATCGCCTCCTCTTCACGCAGATTTTGTTCGCAGGCCCGGGCGATCTCCGTTTCGCCGAGGGACTCGGCGGTTGCAATAAGGATCGTGTAGGAGGCGATCTCCATGTGCTCGAAGGTGTAGCTCGCCAGTGAGCCTTTCATCACCTCGTCGCCAGCGAAGACGCCGCTTAGGGACTGCGCCATCGCCAGCAGCTTGCCGCCGGCGTCCTTCAGCGCGGATGTATCTTCGCCCAATCTTTCCAGGCAGGTTCCGAGGCGCGCGGCGTGTCCCTTCGTCTCATCGAGGTGCAGCCTGATGCGCTCGCTGAGCTCGGGATAACTCTCCAGCCGATTGAGCTGGCCGTTCAGCATGGTTTCGGCCTGCTCCTCCATCGCGTGCGCATCCTTGAGCCATTGGACGAGCCATTCACGGGTGCCTGACATCGGTTTTTCCCCTGTGCTTGTTTCGCCGCAACAACCATTGGGGAACGAAGTTGGTTCCTTCGTCGACAGAGCCAGGCAGACCGTTTTGCCGGTTTGAGGCAGCAGGATTTATCGGTGGCGAAGAAAACGCCAACGATCGCTGATCGGTGCGGAGAGCGCGCCCGAGCAGGCAAATCTACTACCAGAGGTCGCAGTTCCTTGCTTTGTGACGGCAGTTATGCTATTGATTTCCGCATCGTGCTGATTTGCGCCGACGACCCGCCGCACAGGCGGGTTTTTCGTTTCGGCAGTGGACAGAGCGGCATGATTCTGCTATCAGCCGCCACAATTCGTGGTGTAGACCGCCGCGGAGGCAAGTGACTATGGCCACTTGCCTGTTGTTAACAAAACCCGAAAGACAGGATTGCCCGTGCAGGTACTCGTCCGCGACAACAATGTTGATCAGGCGCTTCGCGCGCTCAAGAAAAAGATGCAGCGCGAAGGCATCTTCCGCGAAATGAAGATGCGCGGACATTATGAGAAGCCCTCCGAGAAGCGCGCCCGCGAAAAGGCGGAAGCCGTTCGCCGCGCCCGCAAGCTGGCCCGCAAGCGCGCTCAGCGCGAAGGCCTGCTGCCGATGACGCCGCGCCCGGTGGCGGCTGGTGCCGCTGGTGCCGGCGCTCCGCGTCCGCCGCGGTTCTGACGTCAATTTTTCGTCCTTTTCGAAGGATACCCAAGGTGGCGCGATGCGTAATCGTCGCCACCTTTTTGTTTTGAATTCGACCAGTTCGCACAGGGCCGGTTCGGAGAGGGAAACAGACCTGACGGCGCGGGCGGGCAGTGAGGACAGAGCAGACATGAACGCAATTAGCGTGGAGCGCAGAACCGCAATGCGCGGCTTCGCCCTGACGGCAGCACTACTTTCCGGCTTGGCGCTCGCCGGCTGCCAGACAGCCCCGACCGGCGAATTCACCAACATCGACAAGGCACAAGGGTCGGCCGAGAACATCTCCTCGCTATCGGCTGTCATCCAGCGCAGTCCCCAGGATCCGGAGGGCTACAATGTGCGTGGCTCGGCCTATGGCCGCGGCGGCCAGTATCAGGCGGCGCTCAAGGATTTTAACACCGCCATCCAGCTCAATCCGAATTTCTACCAGGCCTATTCGAACCGCGCTCTCATCCAGCGTTTCCTGGGCGATCAGGCGGCCGCGCTTGCCGACTACAACCGCTCGATCCAGATCAATCCCGACTATGACGCAGCCTATATCGGCCGCGGCAATCTCTACCGCAAAGCCGACCGCATCCAGGAAGCGTTCAACGATTTCCAGAAGGCGATCCAGCTCGACACGACAGATGCGCGCGCCTATCACAATCGCGGCCTGATCTATCAAAGCCAGGGCCAGCACGCTTTCGCCATCGAGGATTTCTCGACCGCCATCTCGCTGGCGCCGGACGCCGCCGAACCCTACAATGGCCGCGGCCTCTCCTATCTCGCGACGAACGACGAGGACAACGCCTTCGCCGACATCAACATGGCGATCAAGCTCGACGGCAAGAATGCCGAGGCCTGGTCCAACCAGGCGCTGATTTACGAGCGGCGCGGCGACAAGGCCAAGGCGGCAAAAGCCTATCGCGAGGCCGTGCGCCTCAGCCCCACCTACCAGCCGGCCAAGGACGGCTTGGCGCGCACCAGCACCGGATGACCGACGGCGGCTTTTCGCCCTGAAGTGGCGGGCCTGCCGTTTGGCGTGGCTTGGAAACTTTCAACGACTGTGCATTGACGCCCGCCTTGATCGCGCCAAGTTCTCGGCGGAACGCTCGGGATGTTCAGCCGTTGTTCAAGGCAATTCGCGAAAAGGACACCTCCCATGATCAAGAAACTCGCCTGTGCCGCCGCCCTCGCCGCCACCGTGCTCGTTGCCCCTGCCAGTGCGGGCAGGCTGGAACTCGGCGTGCTCGACTGCACCATCGACGGCGGCACCGGCTATATCGTGACATCCAACAAGGGCGTGGCCTGCACCTTTCGCCCTCATCATGGCGGTCCCCCGGAAGCCTATACCGGTGTCATTTCCAAGCTCGGCGTCGACGTCGGCAGGACGCACCAGGGCGAATTGATATGGGCGGTTCTGGCGGCCACCCGCGATCGCGATTCCGGCGATCTTGCCGGTAGCTACTATGGCGTCAACGCCGAGGCAAGCGTGGTAACCGGCGGCGGCGCCAACCTTCTGGTCGGCGGCTTCAACCGCGCCTTCTCGCTGCAGCCTCTCAACGTACAGGCGCAGACCGGCGTCAACCTGGCAGTCGCCGTCACCTCACTGCAACTGATCCACTCGTTCAAATAAGCGCCATAGCGTAGCTCTGCATGCGGCCTGCGGAGCTGCCAATCTCCCCCTCGTGGGGGGAGATCGGCAGTTCGGGCCTTGGCGCTCATCTTGCAACGCTGGTGATTGGCGAAGCCACAAGGGGGAGATTGACTAGACGACAACCGTCTTCAGCCGTTCGGCGATGAGTCGCGCAAGCCGCGTCGCCACCTCGTCCTTGCTCATCTCGGGCCATTCGTCGACACCGGCCTTGGAGACAATCCGCACCCGGTTGCGATCGCCGCCCATCACCCCGCCTTCGTGGGACACGTCATTGGCGACGATGAAATCGGCGCCCTTTTTCGCAAGCTTGGCCTCGGCGTTCCTGACGAGATCCTGCGTTTCGGCGGCGAAGCCGACGACCAGGCTGGGCCGCTTCTTGTGGTGACCGACACCGGCAAGAATGTCAGGGTTTTCGACCATCTGCAGCGCCGGCGGCCCCTCGCCCGCCGCCTTCTTGATCTTCTCGCCGGCCGATGTCTCGCTGCGCCAGTCGGCAACCGCCGCAACGAACACCGCCGCATCCGCCGGCAGCAGCTGCTCGACCGCGTCCTTCATCTCGTTCGCGGTTTCGACATGCAGCGTGGTGACCTCGGCCGGATCGGCAATGCCGACCGGACCGGAAACGAGGCGCACATCGGCGCCCAGACGTGCCAGCGCCGCCGCGATGGCATGGCCCTGCTTTCCGGACGAACGGTTGGCGATGTAGCGCACCGGGTCGATCGGCTCATGCGTCGGTCCTGAGGTGACGATGATCTTTCTGCCTGCCAGCGGCTTCGGCCTGACATCGAGCAGCGCCTCGATCGCGGCTACGATTTCCAGCGGCTCGGCCATGCGGCCTTCGCCCGCCTCGTTGCTCTCGGCCATTTCGCCCTTTGCTGGGCCGACGAATGCGACGCCATCGTTCTGCAACGTTGCGCGGTTGCGCCGGGTCGCCGGATGCGACCACATCTTCGGGTTCATGGCCGGCGCCATCAGCACCGGCTTGTCGGTCGCAATGAGCACGGTCGAGGCAAGGTCATTGGCATGGCCGTTGGCGAGCTTCGCCATCAGGTCCGCGGTAGCCGGCGCCACGACGACAAGATCGGCCTCGCGCGACAGGCGGATATGGCCGACATCGTGCTCGTCATTGCGGTCGAACAGATCGGTGAACACGTGGTCGGCCGACAGCGCTCCAGCCGACAGCGTGGTGACGAACTCCTGCGCCGCGGCGGTCATCACCACTCGAACGGTGGCGCCGCGCTCGCGCAGCCGGCGGATCAGGTCCAGCGCCTTGTAGGCGGCGATACCGCCGCCGATGATCAGCAGGATGCGCTTGCCGGAGAGGCTCATGCGGTTTCCCAAGGATTGACTATCTCGACGCCACAATCGGCAAAGTCGACAATATTTCGAGTGACTATCGCAAAACCGCGCGAGCGGGCAATCGCGGCGATCTGCGCGTCGAATTCACTGACTGGATGCCCAAGACTCCGCCTATGCGGCACAATGTCCGCATAGATTTCCGCTTCACGGTCTCCGAACGCAAGTACGGGCATCCTCAGCCATGTCGTAAAGAATGCCCTGATAACGCTGTGCAATGCGGCCTTACGTTTTCCATCTGGCATATTGGCAAGGCCAACGAGCAATTCTGCCTTGGTCATGGCTGTGACGTACGAGCGATTTGCGAGTGAGCTATCCATCCACACGGCCACACCGGGGTCTGGGCGTGGCTTGAAAGTTTCGGAAATAACGTTCGTATCTAGCACGAACATGGTCAATCGAATTTCGGCGGCTTGCGTGCGGGATCGCGTTCCGGCAACTCGATATCGAATCCGCCATAAGGCTCAACCAAATGGCGAATCGCCGTGTAAAGAGTCACGCCTTGAGAGTTGTGGTCCGAGCTTTCGGACAAGACGCTTTTCGCGAGCACGCTCCGCGCTTCCTCTTCCATCGACACTCCCCTTGCCGCAGCCCGCTCACGCAATTTTTGCTTCACACCGTCGTCGAGATTACGGATCGTGAGGGTACCCATGGCTTTCTCCTTCCCGCTCAACATAATCGATGACAAGGTCGCTTTCAATGACAGCAACGCTAGCATTGCTGTCATTGATCTAATCAGAGCAGTCTCCAGGCGATAAAGACCAGCGTCAGCGCGATCACCCACAGCGCCAGCCGGCCGGACCTGCTATAGCGCGCCTCGGCCTTGCCGATGGCGTGCGCCGTGCTTTCATCGAAACGCAGCCCGTGTTCGGCCATCAGATCGATCTCGCGAGACAGCCGCTCGGTGCGAGCGGCGAGGTCCGGCGCCTGGCGGGCCAGCGCCAGCAGCGCGTTGGCGCCGTCGCGTGCGTCGGCCAGCAGGGCACGCGGGCCGAGATTGCCTGATATCCAGCCGCCGACCACCGGTTCGGACGTCTTCCACATATTGAAGGCCGGGTCGAGGGTGCGGGCAACGCCCTCGACCACCACCATGGTCTTTTGCAGCAGCACCAGTTCGGAGCGCGTCGCCATGTCGAAAAGGTCGGTGACCTCGAACAGAAGCGCCAACAGCTTGGCCATCGAGATGGTTTCGGCCGGCTGGCCGTGGATCGGCTCGCCGATGGCGCGGATCGCTTGGGCGAATGCCGCGACATTATGCTGGCGCGGCACGTAGCCGGCCTCGAAATGCACTTCGGCGACGCGCAGATAGTCACGGGTGATGAAGCCGTAGAGAATTTCGGCAAGGAACCGGCGCTCCTTCTTGCCGAGCCGGCCGGCTATGCCGAGATCGACGGCGACGATGGTGCCATTGGGCTCGACGAACAGGTTTCCCGGATGCATGTCGGCGTGAAAAAAACCGTCGCGTAGCGTATGGCGCAGGAACGACTGCACCAGATTGGCGGCGATCGCCTTCAGATCGTGGCCGGCGGCGGCGAGGCCGGCAATGTCGTTCAGCTTGATGCCGTCGACCCATTCCATGGTCAGCACGTCGCGGCCGGTGCGTTCCCAATCGACCGTCGGCACGCGAAAGCCGGGATCGTCCCTAGTGTTTTCGCCGAGCTCCGAAAGCGCTGCCGCCTCCAGCCTCAGATCCATCTCGATCTT
>SAQR01000068.1:0-234 GCA_004020365.1 Mesorhizobium sp. | reverse complement strand
GATCGAGGCCGCGGCGACCGCCTCGCCGAAACTGGCGTAGAGTTCGCCGACCTTGCGCCCGAGCGAGGCCTCTATCGCCGCAATGGCCTCGGCCTGCGGAAATGTCTGCATCTTGTCCTGCAGCATGGCAAGATCGAGCGCTATGTCGTTGCCGACGACATCGGGCCGTGTCGCCAGGAACTGGCCGAGCTTGACATAGGATGGGCCGAGCCGGACGACCGCCTTGGCCAGCCG
>SAQR01000067.1 GCA_004020365.1 Mesorhizobium sp. | reverse complement strand
AGGAGCCGGTCGACGGCAGCGCCGGCCGGCCGGCGCTGCCGTCGACCGGCTCCTCGTCGGAGAGGTCGTCGTCATGGAAGGCGAAATCGTCATGCCGATCGGACAAGCGGCGGCCCTCGCCCGAGATCCGATAGCCAGCCGCCGCCAGTCGCGCGGCGGCGGCGATCAGCAGATCGTCCGCTGCCGCCGGCAGCACGGCAAACACGGTATCGGCCGGCCGCTGCCGGCTTGCTCGTTGCGACAGGAGCACCCGAGGTATCGCGGCATCGTTGGCCCCGCCTGCCAGGCCCCCTCCTTCCAGGTAAACGTCGTCGACGATCGCGACATCCGCTCTGTCGGCGCTATTGCTGCTACCGGCCACAATCGGCAGCAGATCGCCGCTCGCGGCAAGGGCGGTGGACAGGTGCTCGGCGCGCGCGGCGTCATCGAGCGCGATCAGCACCGTCAGCCGCCGCCCCGTGATCCCATGACTTGCCATCGATCTTCTCAGTTCAGCGGCTTTTCGCCGATGGTCAGCACGACGTCGCGCCGTTCGCCGCCGCGCACCACGCCGAGCGTCACCGACGCGCCGGCGCTGTCCGGCCCGAGCCTGCGGATCAGCTCGCGCGGGCCATGCACGGCCTCGCCGTTCCAAGACGTGATGATGTCGCCAAGATGCAGGCCGGCCGCCTTCGCCGGGCCATTGTCGTCGAGGCTCATCACCATCGCGCCGTGCGTGTCGCCGTTGCGGATTGGATGCAGGCCGGCGCCGAGATAGCCGCGCGCGACATGGCCCTTCTCGCGCAGCGTCGCCACCGCCCGTTCGATCGTCTCGTAAGGCATGACCAGCGCACGCCGGCGCGGCCCGAACAAAAGCATTCCGATCAGTGCGCCCTTGGCGTCGAGCACCGGGCCGCCCTCGAAACGGCCGCCGGCATTGACGGCCAGATTGATGCGCCGGTCGATCGTGCCGCCGCGCATCGAGCGCCAGGCCGGACCGACCTCGCCAACCGTGCCGAATGCAGCGAGCGACGCACCGTCGCTATTGCCGACGGCAATGGCCAGATGGCCCGGCCGCACCGTGCCTGCCTTGGTCAGCGGCGGCACGTCCGGCGCGCCGGTCGGCTTCAGAAGGGCGGTCCCGGTGGATGGATCGCGGCCGACCAGCTCAGCCTTCACCTTGTCGCCCGAAGAAAGCGTCAGCTCGATCTCCTCGCCGGCCTCCACCGCCTCCTCGGCAGCGACAAAATAGCCGTCGCGCCAATGGAAGGCGGTAGCGGTGCGATGCTGATGCGTGGCGAAGCTCGCCGTCGCCGGCGCCGCTGCGGCGGCGATATCGGCTATGGCGTCGGAAAATCCGCTCAGATTGAAGTCGCTCATCTCGGTCTCCTGGGTCTTTTCGCATCGGCCCGAAAATCGGAATCGATTTTCGCAAAGCACGATGCGAGAACTCAAAGTCTTAGAGCGTACTTTGAACCTCCAATGGACGCTCGTCGCTCTACCCCAGATATCGCTCGGCACCGCGTCGGCGGGTACTCGCCTGACGGCTAGTTGGGCGTTGGACTGGCCATCTGGTCAGGTCGCGGTCGATCCGGCCGCTCCGCACATATAGGCATTCTTCATCTTGCTCTAAAGATACGGAGCCCTGCCATGTCCCTCCCCGCCCAGCAATTGCAATTCGACGATGCGCTGCTCGACGATTATTCGGCAACGGTCGCTGATGCCGTGGACCGCATCGGCCCCGCCGTCTGCCGCATCGAGCGCATCGGTGGGGCCGGCGGCCAGGGCTCCGGCTTCGTCATCACACCGGATGGGCTGGTCGTAACCAATTTCCATGTCGTCGGCGATGCCCGCAGCGTCCGTGTTACGATGCCGGACGGGGTCTCCAGGGAAGGCCGTGTTCTCGGCCGCGACCCCGACACCGACATCGCGCTGGTGCGTGCCGACGGCAGCTTTGCCGATATTGCGCCACTCGGCGATTCCAAGCGCTTGCGGCGCGGCCAGATCGCCATCGCCATCGGCAACCCGCTCGGCTTCGAATGGACCGTCACATCAGGCGTTGTCTCGGCGCTCGGCCGCTCGATGCGTGCCTCCACCGGTCGGCTGATCGACGATGTCATCCAGACCGACGCAGCGCTCAACCCCGGCAATTCCGGTGGACCGCTGGTGTCGTCGGCGGGCGAGGTTATCGGCGTCAACACCGCCATGATCCATGGCGCGCAAGGCATTGCCTTCGCGGTTGCCTCCAACACCGCCAATTTCGTCATTTCGGAGATCATCCGCTTCGGCCGCGTCCGCCGCGCCTTCATCGGTGTCTCCGCCGATACGACGAACCTGCCGCGCCGCGCCGCCCTTTTGTCGCAAGTGTCGAGCAGCACGGCGGTGCGCCTGCGCAGTGTCGAGGCGAACAGCCCGGCGGCCAAGGCCGGACTCAGGGAAGGCGACATCATCGCCGCCATCGACGGCCGCCCGGTCACCGGCGTCGACGATCTGGTACGCTTGCTCGATGCCGAGCGCATCGGTCGCGAAACACTGTGCACGGTGGTGCGCCGCTCGGGCATTGCTCAGGTCACGGTGATGCCGGTGGCGCGAAGCTGACCTTTATCGCGGTGCGAAGATCTGGCCAAGCAGCGAAACCAGCAGCACTGCCAGCTCGCCAGTCGGATCGAGGTCCGGATCGAAAATGGTCATGTCCATTCCAGTACAGCGCGCATCCGCCACCAGCGCCGCGAGGATGGCGATGAGATCGTCGGGATCGATGCCGGGACTGCCTGGTGAATCCACCGCCGGCATCACGCTCTGATCGAGCGCATCGACGTCGAAATGCACCCAATAGGGCCAGCCGACTCGCGCCAGCGTGGTCCAAGTCCTTTCCAGGACCCTTGCCGCGCCAAGCTCGCGCACGGCAAAGACATCGATCAGCGTCATCGCGGTCGAATTGATGTCGGGCCAGGCGAAGTCGGGGTCGCGGTTCTCGCGTTCACCGATCTGGATCACCTGTTCGTCCGCAACAAGCGGGCTTGCGATCTCAGGCCAGTCGGTCAGCAACGACTCGCCGCGTCCGGTGGCGAGCGCAAGGTCCATGCCGGCGGCCGAGCCAAGTGAAGCATTAATGTCGTAGTTGCCCGGATGGCGGAAATCGCTATGGCCGTCGACATGGACCAGTGCCAGCCGACCAGATCGCCGTGCGCCAGCCAGCGCGCCAAGCAGGATCGCGCAGTCGCCGCCTACGACCAGCGGGAACTCGCCTCGTCCCAGTGCGCCGGCAACTACTTCGGCGAGTCCAAGATTGAAGCTGCGTAACGCTTGCCGTTGCGCAGCCGGGTGCCCGGCTGCGGCTCCGTGCTGTAGGCGGGCCGATCAAGATCAACCACTTTGAGGGGCGCAAGCGTCTCGATCAGGCCGGCTTCGGTCAACGCCTGCGGTGCACGCCACGTCCCCGGTATATGACCCGGCCTCAGCGGGCGCAGGCCGAGGTTTGAGGGTGCGCGGACAAGGCAGATTTCACGCATGGAGTAGCCCAGACTGATGAGCCTCAGCATAGACCGCAAAGACATGACCGGCCATGCGGCTGAAGCCTTCACGTCACATCTGCAGACAGTTCCTGCCAGCCGCTGTCTCGCTCAGGCCGCCGCGCCTTCGACAAACTGCGCCAGAAACTCGGCGCTCGGCGGGATCGGCTTGATCACGTCGATCAGCACGCCATTGGGGTCTTTTGTGATGAAATGACGTTGGCCGAAGGGTTCGTCGCGCAGCGTTCGCAGGATCGGCAGGCCGGCGGCGGTGATCCGCTCGTAGACTGCATCCGGGTTCTTGACCTCGAAATTGATCAGCAGACCGGAGGTACGGCCGCGCCCTTCTTCAGGGATCGTTTCGTGATCGCCATGGACGATTCCGAGATTGACGCGGCGATCCTCGGTGGATTGCAGATGCACGTACCAGTCGCTCTCGAACAGCGGCTTGAAGCTGAAGTGCTTGATATAGAAGGCTTTCGTGCGGGCAACGTCGCCGGTCATCAGCACCGGGTAATAGCTTGTCGTCTTCATCTTTCCTTCTCCTGTCAAATAACATACAGTCTGCATGTAAATCGAAATAACATACAGGCTGCATGTATGCAACAGGAAACCGCGCGCCGTTCCAACCGCGATCGTACCGAAGCGACGCGCGCCGACCTGATATCAGCGGCGCGAAAACTGTTCACCGAGAAGTCCTATGCGGAGACCGGCACGCCCGAGATCGTGGCTGCGGCCGGCGTCACGCGCGGCGCGCTCTATCATCACTTTGCCGACAAGCAGGCGCTGTTCGCCGCGGTCGTCGAGCAGGAGGCGGCGGCCGTGGCGGAAGAGATCGAGCGCGCCTCGCCGCCCTCGCTGTTTGCCCGCGACGCGCTGATCGCCGGCTCGGATGCCTATCTCGCCGCGATGCGCGCACCCGGCCGCACCCGGCTGCTGCTGCTCGACGGGCCGGCCGTGCTCGGCCGCGCCGCCATGGACGAGATCGACAACCGCCACGGCAACCGCTCATTGCGCGAGGGTCTCGTCGCCGCGATGCGCTCGCAGTCGATGATGAGATTGCCGGTGGAGGCGCTGACCGCGCTGCTTGCCGCCGCCTTCGACCGCGCGGCGCTCGCCATCGAAGCCGGCGCTTCAGCCGCGGACTACCGCGCCGTTCTCATGGCGCTGATTGATGGGCTGTCTCCCCAGGCGCCTGGTTCGGCTCGAACTCGTTGAAACAGCCAAGCTGGCGCTTGAACTGATCGATCAGCCAGGCCGCAGCCGGCTTCGGACTACGGTCGGGGCGGTGCATGGCATAAAGCGGCGCGCGGACTTCGCGATACGGCTCCAGATCGAGTTCCACCAGCCGGCCGCTGGCCACATCGTCAGCAATCAACCATCGCGGCAGTCCGCCCCAGCCCAACCCTTCGCGCATCAGCGCATGCTTGGTTCGCATATCCGTAAGTCGCCAGGTGCGGTAGGCATAGACGCCGTAGTCGCGCCCTTTGGTGCGCTCGGACTGGTCGCTGACGACAAGTTGGATGTGTTCGCGCACCTCCTCCAGCGGCACCGGCTTGGGAAGCAGCGCCAGCGGATGGCTTGGCGCGGCCGCCGGCACCATCGACATGAAGCCAATGCGCACAAGATGCACGTCGACCTCGCCCAGCAGGCCGCCAATACCGAGATCGGCATGTCCATTGACGACATGATCCGGGATCAGCCCGAGGGTGCCGATATGCAGGCGCAGCATCACGGTTGGAAATTGCGCCTCGAACGCCTTCAACACGCGCACCAGCACGGTGGAAGGCAGCGTCGCATCGACCGACAGCGCGACTTCAGCCTCCAGGCCCTGCTTGTGGCTGTCGACGCGAGAGCGGATGCGCTGCAATACGCCGACCATGCGCCGCGCATCTTCCAGCGTCGCCCGGCCGACATCGGTCAGATGCGGCTCGCGCGTGCCCTCGCGTTCGAACAGTTTCAGCCCGAGCTGTGCCTCGAGATTGGCGATGGCGTAGCTGATGACCGACTGCGCTCGGTTGAGCTTGCGGCCGGCGGCTGAGAAACTGCCGGTGTCGGCGACGGTGACAAGGATCTGAAGCTGATCGAGCGTCGGGTTTGGCTGCATTGTTCTATCCACTATTTGGATGGAACATACACAAAATATACCGGTTATTCAAATGGGGCGGCTCGCCCATATAGGTCGGGACAGTTCAGCCCAACCCTGGAGACCCGCCATGTCCATCCTTCTCGTCACATCCAGTCCGCGCGGCAATGCCTCGCATTCGACCCGCATTGCCACTGAACTTGCAGAACAGCTGCTTGCCGCAGATCCTTCGGCCAAGCTGGTCGTGCGCGATCTTGTGGCAAACCCGCTGCCGCACATCGATCCTGACTATTCGGCCGGCATCTATACGCCCGCCGAGGCCCGCACCCAGCGCCAGGCCGAGGCCGTCGGCGTTTCCGACGCCGTGGTAGACGAACTGTTTGCGGCCGACACCATCATCCTGGCCACCGGCTTCATCAATTTCGGCATTTCGTCGACGCTGAAATCCTGGGTCGATCACGTCTCCCGCTCCGGCAAGACTTTCGCTTATGGCGAGAATGGCCCAAAAGGCCTCGTCACCGGCAAGAAGGTCTATATCGTGCTTGCCTCGGGCGGCATCTATTCGGAAGGCGCTGCCGTGCAGATGGATCACGCCATCCCTTACCTGCGCAGTGTGCTTGGCTTCATCGGCATGACCGACGTCGAAGTCATCCGCATCGAAGGCGTCGGCATGGGGCCGGATGCGGTCACTGCCGCTCTGGCCAAGGCATCAGCCAAGGTGGATGCTTTGGTGACATCGACCGTAAGCAAACAGGCTGCTGCGGCGGCGTAGGCCACCAGCCGTCGGCAACTTGAAATTAAAGGCAGGCGCCTGATAGGGCGCTTGCCTTGTTCGTTTTAAGACGCGCCGGAGACCGAACGGGTCTCAGCCGAACATCTTCTCGCCCTGCTCGTCGACCAGCTGAATGCCCTTTTTGATCGAGATGTCGACAGCGTCGTCGAGCCCGGCGAAACGATCGGCGCGGATGAATTTGTGCTCCTTCACCACGCCGTCGATCTCCTTCGAAACCACGCCGCAGGTCTGGTATTGGCCCTCCGCCTTGTACGGCGTGGCGCTGATCAAAAATCCCTTGTGCTCGATCTGCTTTGCCGGTGCAGCGCTCTTTGGCTCGCCCGCGCCACCGCCGCCGAAAAGACGTTTCAGAAAAGACATGGGCGCGCCCTCCAACGGCAATCATCCTGTATCACATAGCGTGGTGCAGGATGATTTCACTAGCGGTCCTTAGGCAAACCGGCAAGGGCCGCATCCAGGGCAGCCCTGGGCCTTTGACGAGCAGGATGTCTTTGCCGCTTACCAGCGGCCCTTGCGCCGGTTCCAGGCATAGAGAAGATCGGCGAAGCGATCGTAGGCATAGCGCGTCAACGGCAGCACGGCGCGGTTGCCGAACAGCGCTGCCAGCCAGTTCTCGCCGGGCGTTCTCAGCCAGACGGCAATTGCGACGTCGGCGCCGACCAGCAGCTTGCCGTCCGCATCGGTTGCGTGCAGCCGACGGCGGATGTCGTCCAGCGACACGCCGTATCCGGCCAGCGCCGCTGGTTCGGCATTGATGTCGCGAAACGCGATCCGCCCGGCCTTGATCGCCTCGACCAGCCGCCGCTTCTGCCGGCTAATGCCGGCATCGCAAACCGGACAAAGCGTATTGTACCAGATGGTCAGTAGCGGCTTGGGCATGGGTCTCGAGACGCGAGCTGAAATGCTGCGCTGACTATCCGGCAAAAACCTTCGCCCCGCAACATTTCGGACCAGCCGCCTTCCGGACCAGCCGCCTTTGGGGCCAGCTACCTTTGGGTGGATTGGCCGGGCGCCGTCGAGCGGCGCCTGACCGTCCGATCTCCGGCAGCTTGCGCGAGCCGCAACGCCTCAGCCAAGCGAGGCGATGATTTCGCGATAGGCCAATTCCGGGAACGCCTTGAGCGTCCGCGTCCTCACGTTACCGGCTGACGCCAGCATCAGCGAGAAACGAGCGAGCACTGCATCGTCGGGCGCTTCGACGACCGCCACCATGTCGCATTCGCCCATGGTGAGATAAAAAGCCTTGAACGAGCCGCCCATGTCTCCCAGCAGCTTCTTGGCAGCATCGAGCCGCTTCGGCGACTCGCGCACATTTCTGGCGCCCTGTTCTGTCCAGTTGATCAGCACGATGTAGGTTGTCATGCACACCTCCCTCCGGGCCTCGGAGCGCGGCGTCACCGCCGGGGCGGGCATCCGGGTTTGTCGCCCAGAAAATGCATCCGACACGCGATTATCCTCCCACAGCCGGTATGCTGCAAGAACAACCGCACCGTCTGGCGAGACAATCCCAGTGCGACGAACGTAAAAAGGGCGCCGCAGCGCCCTTTTTAAATTGTCTATCGGTCACCCGGCATCAGCTGTCGAGGAAGCTCCGCAGCTTGCGCGAGCGGCTCGGGTGCTTGAGCTTGCGCAGCGCCTTGGCTTCGATCTGGCGGATGCGCTCGCGGGTGACCGAGAACTGCTGGCCGACCTCCTCTAGCGTGTGGTCGGTGTTCATGCCGATGCCGAAGCGCATTCTGAGCACGCGCTCTTCGCGCGGGGTGAGCGAAGCAAGCACCCGCGTCGTCGTCTCGCGCAGATTGGCCTGGATCGCCGCGTCGATCGGCAGGATCGCCATCTTGTCCTCGATGAAATCGCCGAGATGCGAATCCTCCTCGTCGCCGACCGGCGTTTCGAGCGAGATCGGCTCCTTGGCGATCTTCAGCACCTTGCGCACTTTTTCCAGCGGCATGGCGAGTTTTTCCGCCAGTTCCTCCGGCGTCGGCTCGCGGCCGATCTCGTGCAGCATCTGGCGCGAGGTGCGCACGATCTTGTTGATCGTCTCAATCATGTGCACCGGAATGCGGATGGTGCGCGCCTGGTCGGCGATCGAGCGGGTGATTGCCTGCCGGATCCACCACGTCGCATAGGTCGAGAACTTGTAGCCGCGGCGGTATTCGAATTTGTCGACCGCCTTCATCAGGCCGATATTGCCTTCCTGGATCAGGTCGAGGAACTGCAGGCCGCGATTGGTGTATTTCTTGGCGATGGAAATGACGAGGCGCAGATTGGCCTCGACCATTTCCTTCTTGGCGATCGCGGCTTCGCGCTCGCCCTTCTGCACCTGGTTGACGATCCTGCGGAATTCCTGGATCGAGATCGCCGTCTCGGTTGCGAGGTTCTGGATCTCGGCGCGCAGGTCGCGGATCGCGTCCTTTTCGTTCTTGGTGAATTCCTTCCAGCCGCGCGAGGTCAGATTGCCGATCGAGCTCACCCAGTTCGGATCGAGCTCAGAGCCCTGATACTCCTTCAGGAATTCCTCGCGGCGCACGCCATAGCTTTCGGCCAGCCGCAACAGCTTGCCTTCGTTCTGCACCAGGCGCTTGTTGATGTCGTAGAGCTGTTCGACCAATGCCTCGATGCGCGCCGTGTTCAGGGATAGCGACTTCACCGCCTTGATCAGCTGGTCCTTCAGCTCCTTCAACCGGCGGTCCTGGCTGGGCGACAGCGTGCCGGCGGCGGCCAGCCGGTTCTCGACCTGCTGGTCCTGCAGCTTGCGCAACTTCTTATAGGTGTCGGCGATGACGTCGAGCGTCTCCATCACCTGCGGACGCAGCTCCGCTTCCATCGCCGCCAGCGACAGGCTCGCCTCGTCCTCGTCTTCCTCGTCGTCGTCAGTCAGACCGCGTGTGTCGCCGCCGACATTGGTGATGTCGTCCTCGTCCTCGCGCGAACGGCGCGGCTTCTCGTCGGTCTTGGCTTCCTCGATCCGCTCGACCACCGGCGCCTGCTTGGCCTCCGGTCCGGCATAGGTCGCTTCTAGGTCGATGATCTCGCGCAGCAGGATCTTCGATTCGTTGAGCTCGTCACGCCAGATGATGATGGCCTGGAAGGTCAGCGGGCTTTCGCACAGGCCCGCGATCATCGTCTCGCGGCCGGCCTCGATGCGCTTGGCAATCGCGATTTCGCCCTCACGCGAAAGAAGCTCGACCGAGCCCATTTCGCGCAGATACATGCGCACCGGATCGTCGGTGCGATCGGTCGGCTCTTTCTTGGTGGTCGTCGCAGCAACCGCGGTACCGGTCTGCTCGGCCAGTTCGTTGGCGTCTTCCTCGGCGTCGGCAGCCGCGTCGGCGGCTTCGGGCTCCTCGCCCTGCTCGTCGTCCTCGACCACGTTGATGCCCATGTCGGAGAGCATGGCCATCGTGTCCTCGATCTGCTCGGAGGTCACTTCCTCCGAGGGCAGCACCGAATTCAGTTCGTCCATGGTGACATAGCCGCGCTTCTTGGCGGCCTTGATCATCTTCTTGACAGCATCGTCGGAAAGGTCGAGCAGAGGGCCATCAGTGGCGCCTTCACGTTCGGTCTCGACCTCTTCCTTTTCTTTTGTCGCCATTCTTTATTTTCTCCAAGCGGCCAGGTATCTAGCCGCATAAGTGTCTAGCCGCGTAAGCTGCCGTACCGGTTAAATCAGATGTGCTCGCGCTAGAACGCGTTTCCCCGGGCCAGTAACTGCATCTCTCATTAAGTCCAGATTAACCCTGGTATCTGTGGCAGGCTGGCTGCCTGTCCAGTGACCGGTACCTCACATCGCTGCATTTCCGTCGACGCCGGCGCGGGTTAACGTTTCGAATCGTCCTGATTCCGTCATTCTGCCAGAAGGTCAAGCGCCTCTCGCATGATTCGCATGAAAAAAGCGAATCATTTACCCGACTTAAAGCGCCGCGGCTGATTCGGCGCGCAAGCACGGTTCTGCACTTTCACTCTTTCGTAAGCTTCGACCTACACCCGCCCGGCCCTGCCCGAAGACACACCGAACCCTTCGATCAGCGCTTCCGTTGCCTGCACATCACGAAATTGCGCCTGGATCTCGACGAGATGCCGGTAATTTTCGTCCGTGGGATCGCTGGCGAGCGCCGCTTCCGCCTGTTTCAGCTCCTTATGTAAGGTGCGCGCGCTGCGCTGCAAGTGGAGCGCCTGGCTGAAGGCGTCGCGGGCATCGTCAAGTCCGGCTATTTCCAGCGCCGGCCATTGCCGTGCCCGTTTGATCAGCGCCACCACGCGTGCCCAGATCTCGCCGCAGCCGGCCCGTTCGATCGTCGCAATCACCGCGTTGCGGTCGTTGGCCATGTCATGCGCCATCGCATCGAGAATGGCCGCGTGCAATCGCTTCAGATCGGTGTTGGCGAGGTCGAGGAACTCGACATGCGCGAAATTCTCGTCGATCAGCGCCGGATGATTGACAAGAGCTGCGATGATCGTCGCCTCGCGTACCGACATCCCCTCGCTGCCGCGCTTGACCAGCGCCGAGCGGCCAAGGCTTTCGGTGATCGCGGTGCGTCCTCCGGCATTGCCGCCGCGTGCGAACTGTCCGCCAGCAGCTGAGCCCTTGCCCTGAAAGCGCCCGCCGGACCGCCCATCTTGACGCCCCCCTGGATAGCCTTGGCGCGCGCCGCGCTGGGCGCCGAAAAAGCTTAGCACCCGTTCGCGCATTTCCTGTTGGTAGTGGTAGCGCAGGCTCTCGTCGCGGATGCGGCTGGTCAGTTCGCGCAGCGTTTTTTCCAGTTCCGCCCGTCGTTCCGGTGTGTCGAAGATGCCGCCGGCCGTTTCGCGCATCCACAAAAGGTCGGCGAGCGGCCGCGCCTCGGAAAGTACGGCGCGAAACGCGTCCGGCCCTTCGGCCTTGACCAGATCGTCGGGGTCCTTGCCTTCGGGCAGAAGCGCAAAGCGCACCGAGCGGCCTGCCTGAACCGCCGGCAGCGCCATGTCGGCGGCGCGCCATGCCGCCTTCAGTCCGGCCTGATCGCCGTCGAAGCACAGCACCGGCTCGCCGGCCACCCGCCACAGCAGCTCGAGCTGGTTTTCGGTCAGCGCGGTGCCGAGCGGCGCCACGACATTCTCAAAACCGGCCTGCGCCAGCGCGATTACGTCCATATAGCCCTCGACGGCGATGACCGTGCCGCCCTTGGCCAGGGCTCCCTTTCCCAGCGCCCCCTTCCCCAGTGCTTGGCGCGCCCGGGCGAAATTGTAGAGCACATTGCCTTTGTGGAAGAGCTCGGTGTCGGGCGAATTCATGTATTTGGCGAGCGCATCGGCTGCCAGCGCCCGCCCGCCAAAGGCGATTATCTTGCCTCTGGAATCCGGGATCGGGAACATGATGCGGTCGCGGAACCAATCGTAGGAAACCGGAACGTCGTCGCCATGCCGCACCAGCCCGCATGCCTCGATATCGGCCTTGGGCACGCCCCTGGCGGCAAGATGCTCCTTCAGCGCATTGCGGCTATCGGGCGCATAGCCGAGCCGGAACGACTGCTGCGTCGCCGGCGTCAGCCCGCGGTCGCGCAGATAGGCGCGGGCTTTTGCGCCTTCCGGTCCCTGCAGCCGTTCCTGGAAGAAGGCGGTCGCCATTTCCATGACTTCGGTCAGGCTGGCGCGTTCCTTTTCGCGCCGTTCCTCCTGGGCATCGCGAACCGGCATCGGCACGCCGGCCATGTCGGCGATCTTCTCGACCGCTTCGGGAAAGCTCATCCCGTCGAGTTCGGTGAGGAATTTGAAGTGGTCACCCGAAACCGAGCAGCCGAAGCAATGGTAGCGGCCCTTCTTGTCCTCGCAATGGAAGGACGGGCTCTTCTCGCCATGGAAGGGACAGCACGCCCAATAATCGCCGCGAGGCGCATTGGTCTTCTTCCTGTCCCACGCCACGCGCTGGCCGATCACCGAGGAAATCGGCACGCGGTCGCGTATCTCGTCGAGGAAGGCAGGTGGAAAGCGCATCGGGAACGGCTCGTTTGCCTCCATATAATCGCGCCGGCGAAACCCGACGACTCCTAATGCGAACCATACCCGGTTTTCACAGGGCGCATTGCGCCGGTCGACGTTTTGACGGTCAGTGTGCGGCAATCGCGCCGAAGATGATGCCGGAGACGACGCTGACCAGGATATAGTCATTGCCGACGCGGATCCATTCCTGGCCACGGTCCGGACGACGCAGGCCATAGTGGCGATAGTCGCGGACCGGCTGGTGGCGCCTCCAGCTCGAATATCTCTGGCCGTTGCGCCAATGGTTCCTCTTCACCACGACTTTCTTCTTCACCACGACGCGCGTCTTCACGTGCCTGTCCGGCTTCTTCCAGTCGACCTGGCTGTAGGTCGACTGCGGTGCATTCGGCGCGTTCAGCGGCGCTGCCTGGCCCTGGAGGGACGTCGCAGCCAGCATCGATACGGCGACTGCGGAAAGGATGATGCGTTTCATGACGGGGTACTCCTTGGTTGTCGATGCCCAAGCAATAGAGCCCGGAGAATGAACCGAAACTGAACACGCGGATTACGTTTTTGTAATGATTTCATGTATTTATAACAGCTAACTCAACACTCGGCTCAAACCTGATCTGAAGCGGTCGTCGGCACTTGAGCGCGCGACCATCAAGAAGCCGGCCGGCGATGCAACCATTTTGCCATCCATCCATTTCCGACACGCCCTGTCGCGCAACAGCCGGCCGAATTGGGCAAAATTTATTATCCGGCTAAAAGTATTCGGAGTAGTATCGACCTTTGCAATGTCTTTGATTCGCCCCCTCTTTTGCCTCTTTGCCGTCACGGCGCCCATATCGCTGGCGTCTGTCGGAATGCGAGCCTGACATGAGCGGTTCGGTCGTTTTGCTGCATCTTGCCGGCGCGGTGGCGCTGATGCTGTTTGCCACCCGCCTGGTGAAGACAGGTGTCGAGCGCGCCTATGGCGATGTGCTGCGCCACAAGCTGCGCGCCACCATGCGCAATCCTTTCATGGCGGTTCTGGCCGGCTGCGGCCTGGCGATCGCCCTGCAAAGCTCCACCGCCGTCACCTTGCTGGTCGGCTCCTTCGCCGGCGCCGGCATCGTCAGCGGCATATCGGGCCAGCTTGCCGTGCGCGGCGCCGAGATTGGCTCGGCGCTGGTGGTCAAGCTGCTCACCTTCGACCTGTCGCTGCTGGTGCCGGTCTGTCTTGTCGCCGGCACCGTCATGTTCATGGCCACCGAGCGGCGCGACTGGCGCCAGTTCGGCCGCATCCTGGTCGGCATCGGCCTGCTGGTGTTGTCGCTGGAAATGATCGGCCAGGCCTCGGAGCCGCTGCGCCAGAGCACTTTGATGCCGGTTATCGTCGACTACTTCTCCAGCGACCCGGTCACCGCCTATCTGCTGGCGGCGCTGGTCACCTGGCTGTTTCATTCCTCGATCGCTGCGGTCCTTTTGATGGTGACGCTCGCCGGCCGCGGCTTCATCCCGCCCGAACTCGGCATCGTGCTGGTGCTCGGCGTCAATCTGGGTTCGTCGATCATCGCGCCGTTGCTCACCCGCAGTGCGGAGCCGGGCGTGCGTGTCGTGCCGATCGGCAATCTCCTAATGCGCGGCATGGGCTCGCTGGCCATGCTGATCCTGTTCCTGTGGTTGAAGCCGTCGGTCGCCTTTCTCGGCGCCACCGTGCCCGACCAGATCGTCAACGCCCATATCCTCTTCAACGTCCTGATCCTGGTTGCCGGCCTGCCACTGGCCGGCCTCGTCTACCGCGTTTCGGAAAAGATCGTGGCGCTCGGCACCAAACCGGCGCTGGCAGAAGCGCTCGAGGTCATCGAATTGTCCGCGCTCAACGACAGCGCCCTCGATGTGCCGAGCCAGGCGCTGGCCAACGCCACCCGTGAGGTGGTGCGGGTCTGCGAGACGGTCGAGATCATGCTGAAGCGCATCATCGAGCTCTATGAGAGCGCCGACGCCGACAAGATCAAGGCGCTGGCCGCGCTCGACGACCGCGTCGACAAGAAGCATGCGTCGATAAAGCTCTATCTGGCCAAGGTCACCAGGAACCCGCTGAGCGAGGACGAGGCGCTGCGCTGCCAGGAGTTGATCGGCGCCTGCGTCAAGCTCGAACAGGTCGGCGACATCATCGTGCGCAACATGCTGGTGCATGTCAGGAAGAAGCTCGAGCGCGGGCTGGAGTTCACGCCCGAGGGTTGGCGCGAGCTTAGCGCCTTCCACGCCTCGGTGCTCGCCAACGCGCGGCTTGCCTTCAACGTGCTGGTCTCGCGCGATCCGGAGACCGCCCGCCAGCTGGTGTTGGAAAAGGATCGGCTGCGCGACCGCGAGAAGGAGACCAGCGCCAGCCATTTCGTGCGGCTGCGCGACGGCACCGCCAAGAGCGTCGAAACCAGTTCCATCCATCTCGACACCATCCGCGACCTGAAGCAGATCAACTCGCTGCTCGCCTCGATAGCCTACCCCGTGCTCGAGGAACGCGGCCTGCTCACCGGCTCGCGGCTAAAGGCTGGGTGATTCCCAGCGTTGGCGCCGTAGCCATGCTGGTCGCCGTGGCAGTGGCGTTTGCCTCGCATGCCCAGGAGTGGCGCAGCCGTGCGAAACCACCTCTACCGGCCGCTGCCGAATAGGCGGGCAGGCGCTACAGGTCGATGCGATAGCGCAGGCTTTCGGCGCCGCCATAGGCAGCGTCCTCGAAGAATCGCCCGACGAGCCGTCCGCCATTGGCCAGGACCACCTTCTGCGAGGCGAGATTACCCGGCTTGGCAGTGATCTCGACGAAGGGCAGGCCGAGCGCCCTCGCCTCGCCGAGCACCAGCCTCACCGCCTCTGTCGCATAGCCGCGCCGCCGCTTCCATGGCACTACGGCATAGCCGATGTGGCCGAGCACATGTGGCGGCAGCTCGGCGGTGCCGCGCTGCCAGCGAAGGCCGATCGAGCCGGCGACTTCGCCGTCCCAGATCCAGCGCCGGAAACCCGGCAGGCGCGGCACTTTCGTCCCATCAGGCAAGGTGATCGGACCACCCTTCGCATCGCGGTCGTCGAGATCGGCGAGGAAGGCCGCTGGATCGTTTTCGATGGCCGCAAGCTGCTCGCGCGTCGCCTCCATCAGCCGCACATTGTCCGGCGACCAGCCGCGCTCAAGGGCGGCCTTGTACGACGGCAGATGTTCAAGCGCCGGTTTGACGAGTTCAACCATTACGTACGATCGCTCCGCTGCCGCCCTCAGATTCTGAAGTTGATCTTCAGGGGCGGCTTTCTAAAATCAAATGTCTTCGATTGGGTCCACCTGTTTTGGAGTGAACACAATGGCCGACCACAGGTCCGAGAAGTCGGCGAAGGCCGCCGCCGAGCGGGTCGCAACAACCAAACCGCGCAAGGCGGCGCCGACGCCGCAGTCCGGCAAGCAAGCGAAGCCGGCACTCCTGGCAGGCGGCAACCCCCAGATCGCCAAGGCCGAAGGTGACGCCCCAGTGCAGGCCTACATCGCGGCCATGCCGGGCTGGAAAAGCGATGTCGGGCGCCGCCTCGACGCAATCATCATGCGCACCGTCCCCGGCGTGCACAAGGCCGTCAAATGGAACTCGCCGTTTTACGGCATCGAGGGCCAGGGCTGGTTCCTGTCGTTCCATGTCTTCACCCGCTACGTCAAAGTGACGTTCTTCCGGGGCGCGTCGCTAGATCCTGTTCCTCCCGGCGAGTCCAAGCACAAGGACGTGCGCTATCTCGACATTTATGAGGACCAGCTCAACGAAGCTCAGTTCGCCGCCTGGGTGAAGCAAGCCAGCCAATTGCCAGGCGAGCGAATGTGAGATGCATCTCGAATTAGCCAAGGGCGTCCGCAAGCACCTCATTCAAGCGGGCGAACGCGGTAGGCTCGTCTGGCGCATGGGCCGGATTAACTTCTGTGACGGTCAGGCCGCGCCATTGCTGCAGGGCGGTCAACTGCTTTAGCGCGAAGGCGGCCTGCTCCAGTTTGAGACCGTCGCAACGGCGCACATTCTCAGCAATCGGGAAATCGATAAAGGAGAGCACATCGGCATCGAAGTGAATAAGCACGCAGTCAAAGCGCGCCGCCCATTCGGCCGCGCGCGCCGCCGCCGCCTCGATATCACTCAAAGCTTCCTCACGCGATATGACCTTGATCGCATTATCCCTGATCGCGGTGGCTTCGGGCGGAGTAATGTTCTCGACGCCGAAATAGAGGAGTTGCTGAGGCACGAGCATCGGACGCGTTGGGCCGAGCCCGGCGAGCGAAGGCTCGCATCCCGGGATATTGAGCAGATGAGCGACACCAGTCCAGTCCAAAGCGCCGTCGCTCGTGTCCGGTGTGTTGAGATCGGCGTCGAAGTCGATGTAGACGAGTCCTATCCGCGCTCCGGCCGCGTTCGCTCCGGCGACCGTTCCCAGTTCCACAGTACAGTCGCCGCCCAAAACAAGCACGTCTTCCTGCGCTGAAATCGCCGTCGCCACGTGGCTTGCGACCAAGTCACAGGCCCCTCGCACGGCCTCCAAGTTCATGGCCTGCGGCCGCGAATAATCCGGTCGCCACCGGAACGATGCAACATCGCCGTGATCCCTGATGGTTCTGCCTCGGCTGGCGAGCGCCTCTGCGAGCCCATGCCGCCGAAAGGCCGCGGGGGCTTGTTCCTGCCCTGGCGAATAGGCGCCGGCGCTGGTGGCGGCGCCGAAAATGTTCAACAAACGCGCCTCCAAATCGAAGCTCCGTTTTTCGTATGATCCTGGTTGCAAAACGGGTCTGGAGCGACGAAGGTTCCTCGTCGACGTCGAGAGTTTGTTGCCCGCGCCGGAACGGCAAACGGCTCGTCGTATCGATGCCGTCGTGAGACGCCAGACGCCGACGTGCACAAAGCCACTGGGACCAATCATGACCAAACGACAACAGCCATGAAGAAGAGCGGCTCGAAGGAAGGAGAAGGAGGAGACACTCCCTCTCAGTTGATAGATGCGAGAATCAACGAACTGAGCGACTGGCGGGGCGAGACGCTGGCTCGGATCCGAACCCTCATCAAGCAGACCGATCCCGAAGTGGTCGAGGCGTGGAAGTGGAGAGGGGTTCCGGTGTGGGAACACGCCGGAATACTCTGCACCGGTGAGACCTACAAGAATGTCGTGAAAATGACCTTCGCCAAGGGCGCCTCGCTAGAGGACCCTTCAGGCCTCTTCAACTCCAGCCTCGAAGGCAACACCAGGCGCGCCATCGATATCCATGAGGGCGACAAGATCGATGACGAGGCGTTGAAGGCGCTCATTCGCGCCGCCGTGGCACTGAACCTGTCGGTGCGAGCTACTCGCTCTCGGAAACCAAGGAACACTTGAGGACCATCCGGCCGGGCTGGCGCCTCGCGCTCGCCTCTTTCGAGGCTTTTTGAGTATCGCTGCGCGGCAAAACCCTACTGCAGCAGTCCCTTGACGATGCCGCTCGCCTTGGAGAAATCCATCTGGCCCGCGTATTTCTCCTTGAGCACGGCCATAACCTTGCCCATGTCCTTGACGCCGCTGGCGCCGGTCTCGGAGATGGCGGCGCGGATCGCCGTTTCGGTCTCGGCCTGCCCCAGTTGCGTCGGCAGGAAATCGCGGATGATGGCCATCTCGTCGCGCTCCTGCGCGGCAAGCTCCGGCCGTTTGCCGTCGTCGAAAGCCTTGGCCGACTCTTCGCGCTGCTTCACCATTTTGGCCAGTATCTGCAGGATCTCGTCGTCGCTGCCCGGCTCCTTGCCGGCGCCGCGATTGGCGATGTCGCGGTCGTGAATGGCCGCCTGGATCAGCCGCAATGTCGGCAGCCGACGCTTGTCCTGCGCCTTCATCGCGCTCTTCAGGGATTCGGCGATTTTGCCGCGCATGATGCTTTCTCCTACGAATGCGACGGACAATAGCCGTGCCGAATGCCCAAGGCAAATTCGACGCGCCCGGCAAATCGCTGATATTGCTCGACGAAATAAATCGCGCCTGCGGGCGTGGCATCATTGACCGCTCCGGCGCCTTCCCCTATGTACTGGGCCTTGCATGAACTGAATTTTTAGTTGGGCGCCGGGGCGGTGAAATCGCTGCTTCGCGCCTTTCGTTGCGCCGATTGAATGGCGCAGCCTTTAGGAGTGCCGCCATGGCAACGATGACCGCCGCGTCGCCCCCCGCTTGGGCCACCGAGAAGCCGACCGCCCTGCTGGTGCTGGCCGACGGCACCGTCATCGAGGGCCGCGGCCTTGGCGCCACCGGCTCCGCCGTCGCCGAAGTCTGCTTCAACACAGCGCTGACAGGCTATCAGGAGATCCTCACCGACCCGTCCTATGCCGGCCAGATCGTCACCTTCACCTTTCCGCATATCGGCAATATCGGCACCAATGACGAGGACATCGAGGATCTCAACCCGGTTGCCCGCGCCGGCGCCGTCGGCGCCGTGTTCAAGGCCGACGTCACCAATCCGTCCAGCTATCGAGCCGCTTCTGGTCTCGACCAATGGCTGAAGAAACGTGGCATCGTCGCGCTTTCTGGCATCGACACCCGCGCGCTGACCGCGCTGATCCGTGAAAAGGGCATGCCCAACGCCGTCATCGCGCACGCGCCCGACGGCATTTTCGACATCGACGATCTGAAGCGCCGCGCCGCTGCGTGGTCCGGCCTGATCGGGCTTGACCTGGCCAAGGACGTCACTTCCGGCCAGTCCTCGGTCTGGCGCGAGACGCCGTGGGTCTGGGACGAGGGCTTTGGTGAACAGACCGATCCGTCCATGCATGTCGTCGCCATCGATTACGGCGTCAAGCGCAACATATTGCGCCTGCTCGCCGGCCTCGGCGCCAAGGTCACCGTGGTGCCGGCCAACACCGGCGCCGAGGAGATCCTCGCCATGCGGCCCGACGGCATCTTTCTCTCCAACGGTCCCGGCGACCCGGAAGCCACCGGCGACTATGCCGTTCCGGTCATCCAGGACCTGCTCAAGACCGACATCCCGGTCTTCGGCATCTGCCTAGGCCACCAGATGCTGGCGCTGGCGCTCGGCGGCAAGACCGCCAAAATGCATCAAGGCCATCACGGCGCCAATCATCCGGTCAAGGATTACACCACCGGCAAGGTCGAGATCGTCTCGATGAACCACGGCTTTGCCGTCGACGCCGACTCGTTGCCCACGGGCGTCGAGGAGACCCATGTCTCGCTGTTCGACGGTTCGAACTGCGGCATCACGCTGACCGGCAGGCCGGTGTTTTCGGTCCAGCATCATCCCGAAGCCTCGCCCGGCCCGCAGGATTCGCACTATCTGTTCCGCCGCTTCGTCAACCTCATCCGCGAAAAGCGCGGCGAGCCGGCACTGGCGGAACGCTGACTATCTGTACGCGAGAAGTCTCGGCAATAATATCGCTTAACTTTTCGTAATAAATCTGCGATATCATCACCGTGAAGACGATTATCCTCTCGGTATCGGCGGCTCGCGATCTCGACAACCTGCCGGCAGATGTCCGCGAGCAGGTCTCCGAAGGCCTGATCTCCTATGCCGTCAGCGGGCGGGGAGATATCAAGCGCCTTGCCGGCAGGGACGGCTACAGACTGCGGATCGGTCGCTACCGGGTCATATTCGATGAAGACCGCACGACGATCCTCGCGATCTACATCGGCAAACGAGAAACGACAACCTACCGTCGGTCATAGCAGGACAGGACACCATGGATGCCCCCCAAATCATAAAGACGCCAACCGGCGAAGAACTGGTCGTTATCCCAAAGGCGGACTACGAGGCTCTGTTGCACGCAGCCGAAGAGGCTCTTGAAGACGCTGCCGATGTGGCGATTTACGACGAGCGAAAGGCTGATCTCAAAACGGAAAAACCCCTGCCTGCCGATGTGACCATGGAAATCTTGCGGGGCTCCAGCCGGCTCAAGGCGCTGCGCAAATGGCGGCGCATGACGCAGGCCGAATTGGCGACCACGATCGGTGTCAGCCAGGGTTTTCTATCGGATCTTGAGTCCAATCGCCGTAAGCCATCGGCGCAGACCAGCGCGATGCTGGCGAAGGCACTGGATATTCCGGGGCAATGGATTGAATCCTAGTGTGCGTGGCCCCAATGCATGTCGCGCAAAAGCATGCCCTCGGGCCTGACCCGAGGGTGCGCAGCGGTTTTGCGATAACGACATGCATCAAAACAAGAACCTAAAGCGCGTCGCATGAATCCCTTCAAGCGCGACGCGCTTTAGGCCACCGTCGCCGTCGTGACGTTCTTCACCGCGACCGGTCTTTCGACCCTGAGCACGAACGCGATCAGCGACAAAGCAAGAAAAATGCCGCCGAGCACGAAGGGCGCGCCGCCGAACGTCACCGGCGCGCTCGGCCCGGTGAACCAGGCGAAGATTCCGGTATAAAGCAGCGGCGTGATGATGCTGGTGATCGAAAACACGCTGGTCATCGCACCTTGCAATTCGCCTTGCGCGGAGGGTGGCACCTTGGCCGCCGCCAGGCTCCGCAGCGGCGGGTCGGCCAGCGCCTCGAGGCAGGTCGCCACGATCACCGCATAGATCATCCAGCCCTTCCATGCCGCGGCATAGCCGAAGGCAGCGAGCGCGGTAAAAGCAAGGCCGATGGCAGCGGTCCGCCATTCGCCGAGCCGTGGGATGACGCGCGGCAGGACAAATCCCATCACCAATGCCCCGCCAAGGCCGAAGACGCCGAGTGAGAAGCCGATCTGCTGCTCGCTCCAGCCGTAGCGGTAACTGCCGACGAACGACCACACGGCAGGGTACATCATGTGACCGAGCGTCATCAGGAAGAACACCAGCCCGATCCAGCCGATCCCCTTGTAATTGCGCATCTGCTTCAGGGCGCCGAGAGGATTGGCGCGGCGCAATTCGAAGCGGCGCCGGTGATGCTGCTCCAGCGTTTCCGGCAGGAAGAACCAGCCGACGATGAAGTTGATCAGAGCAAGAACCGCCGCGCCCCAGAACGGAACGCGCGGCCCGAATTCGCCAAGCAACCCGCCCAGCACCGGGCCGATGACGAAACCGACGCCGAAGGCGATGCCAAGCAGGCCGAAATTCTTCGCCCTGTTCTCGTCGGTGCTGACATCGGCGATGAAGGCGGAGGCGGTCGAATAGCTGGCGCCGCTGATGCCGGCCAGCACCCGACCGATAAACAGGACCCAATATGACCAGGCCACCGCACAGATCAGATTGTCGACGGCGAAGGTCAGCACAGAGGCCAGCAGGATCGGACGGCGCCCGAAGCGGTCGCTGAGATTGCCGACCAGCGGCGCGAACAGGAACTGCATGGCCGCATAGACGAAGAACAGCCAGCCGCCTTCGATCGCCGCTTCGCTGACCCCGACGCCGGTCAGTTCCTGCAGATAGGCCGGCAGCACCGGCATGATGATGCCAATGCCGGTGATGTCGAGCAGCAGCGTGGTGAAAACAAGCGCAAGGCCCCGCCTGGCGGTTTTGGCTTCGATCATGACGGTATCGACTCCTGGAGCCGCCTCGGCGCGAAGGCGGAAGGGCCTTTTATAGGCGAGTCAGCCACACAGAACAATAAGGGAACGCGTCAGGAATTTTTATCCTGACATCAACCGTCGACATGAATGCGGCATATCCGGCATTACCGCCCGCGCTTCTACGGTCATTTCGACGGGAAAAAGCCCACACACCTCAGGTCGGGGTGTTGAACGTATCGCAATCCGACAGCTTGCCGCTCTTGTAGCCACGCGCCAGCCAGGTCTGCCGCTGCTGCGAGGTGCCGTGATTGAAACTTTCCGGCACGACATAGCCCTGCATCTTCTTCTGCAGCGTGTCGTCGCCGATCTGCTGGGCAGCGTTCAGCGCCTCGTCCATGTCGCCCTGCTCGAGGATTCCCTTCTGCCCGGTGAAATGCGCCCAGACGCCGGCGAAGCAGTCCGCCTGGAGCTCGACCTGCACCGACATTTGGTTGGCCTCGGCCTCGCCCATCTGCTGCCGCATCTGGTTGAACTTGGGCAGGATGCCGGTGAGGTTCTGGACATGGTGGCCGACCTCATGCGCGATCACATAGGCCTGGGCAAAATCGCCCGAAGCGCCGAATTGCTGATCGAGCTGCTGGAAGAAGGTGGTGTCGAGATAGACCTTGCGGTCGCCGGGGCAGTAGAACGGGCCGGCCGCGGAAGAGGCGAAGCCGCAAGCCGAACGGATTTGGCCGCTGAACAGGACCAGCTTGGGGTCTTCGTAGGTCAGGCCCTCGGCCTGGAAAATGCCGGTCCAGGTGTCCTCGGTCTCGGCCAGCACCGTCGAGACGAATTGCTTCATCTCGTCGGAGGCGGGCGCACCGGTGCCCTGCCCGCTACTGTCGGTGATCTGACCGCCGCCACCCGGCCCCAAGCCGCCACCGGCCAGGATCTGCAGCGGGTCGATGCCGATGGCCTTCAGCCCGAAATACAGAACCACGAGAATGATGATGGTCGACAGCGACATTCCGCCGCCGGAGCGGCCGCCGATCGGGATGCGAAGACGGCCGGGGCCGCCGCGCGGCAGGTTGAACCCGCCGCTCTGGCCACGTTGGTCCTCGACGTTGTCACTTTGACGACGACCTTTCCAGAGCATGGCAACTCCCCGCGGTGCGCGTATCGGTATCTTGCCGATCTCATGGCCCGATCCGACCCAACAAACAATTATCCCAATGGTTGCGCCAAGTCACAGTATTTTTCGCATGAAGGGGCCGCCCGGCTCTGGGGATGGGTCCCTGCACGACACCCGCGGCTGAGAGCCCTGCCGGCGCTTTTTTTGGTCTTGGACTTGTCGGTTACGCTCAAATCTTCTGCTTGGTGCCGGCGCTCTTGCCGTCCGAGCTTTTCGAGCGCTCCTCGAAGCGGGCCCCGCCCTTCTTGAGCGGGCGTCCAGTATCCGCTTCGGTCTTGCGTTCGTCCTTCGCCGCAGACTGCTTCAATCCCTTGGCCGCTTGCTTGCCCTTCGCTGTCGGTGCCTGTTCAACGCCCATCATATCCTCCTCGGTCTCGCGCCAATTGCTGGCACGATCTCAAACGCAGCGGCAAGACGGCGGTTCCGGCAGGACTGTCGGCCGCGTCAGCATCGTGGCCACCGTCGGCTGGGCGACGCCGAGTCGCGCCGCGATGTCGACCTGGCGGGCCTCGTTGCCGTTCTCGATCAGGCCGGCGATAAGCTCGACATAAGCCTCGACCAGCGCGCTTCGCCGCACTTGGCCGCGTCGGCTGTGGGTTTTCTCGGCCATGCAGTAAGTGAGCTCGTGCGGCTAGCGCGACAATTCGGCCAATCGCGCTATCTTCTCACGCGACATGACCAGAATTGCCGAAGCCCGAAAATTCTACGCGCGACTGATGGCTGCCAATGCCGGTTCGGCCGATCCGCGTCTCGAGGACGTGTTCGCTGCGGTGCCGCGCGAAGCTTTTCTCGGGCCCGGGCCGTGGACGGTCGTCGCCGGGAACGGCAAGGTAGAAACGCCGAGCGCCGATCCTGTTCACATCTATCAGAACGTGCTGGTGTCACTCGACGCCGAAAAAGGCATCAACAATGGTGAGCCGTTCCTGCATGCCATGTGGATCGGCAAGGTGGCGCCAAAACCCGGCGAGGCAGTCACTCATGTCGGCGCCGGCACCGGCTATTACACAGCTCTGCTGGCAAAACTGGTTTCGCCGGGCGGCGCAGTTACCGCCTTCGAACTGGATTCCAGTCTCGCCGACCGTGCGAGCAAGAATCTCGAAGCCTATGGCAATGTGACCGCCATCCATGGCGATGCGGTCGTCAGCGGCCTGCCACCGTCCGATATCATCTATGTCAATGCCGGCGTTGCGGCACCCCCAGCCGAATGGCTGAAGGCGCTGAGGGCCGGCGGCCGCATGGTCTTTCCGTGGCGTCCGGCCGAGCGCATTGGCCTCGCGGTGATGGTGACACGCACGGATAAGGGGTTTGCCTGCGATCCGTTCATGCGGTCATGGTTTATCCCTTGCATCGGCGCCTCGGCGGCCTCGACGAAAGTCGACCGCGACAAGGCGGCACGCAGCCGCAAGATCTGGCTGACGGCCGACAAGGCACCGGACCGCACCGCCACCGCTGTCATCGGCGACGTCTGGTTCTCGTCGCAAGGTGTGGGCGGCAGGCGGTCGCAATGACGTCGCCGCGGCGAAGCGTCCCGTGCTTGCCGCTCGACATGCGCCGAGGCCCAGAAATTATCCGGCCCTGTCGGACAGGCTCCCGCTCGCACGTCCTTTGGCCGAAATCCGGCCGCAACGGCACGGATGACAAAAAGGGAGAATCCAATGAGGAAGATCACCACTGCGACATTCGTCAGCCTCGACGGCGTCATGCAGGCGCCCGGTGGGCCGGAAGAAGACCCGGTCGGCGGCTTCGAATTCGGTGGCTGGACGTTCCATTACTGGGACGACGTCGGGGGCGCCTTTATTAGTGAGACCTTCGCAAAACCCTTCGCGCTGCTCCTCGGCCGCAAGACCTACGACATCTTCGCCGCGCATTGGCCGTACCAGAAAGACGATCCGATCGCCGACCGTTTCAACGCCGTGACAAAATATGTGGCCACCCACCGGCCCGACACGCTGTCCTGGCAAAACAGCCAATCGCTTGGCGACGACATCGTGGCCACACTGCGCCAGCTCAAGCAGGAGGACGGCCCCGACCTGCTCATCCAGGGTTCGAGCGAGCTGATCCAGACCTTGCTCGCCAACGACCTGATCGACGAGATCAGCCTGCTGACATTCCCGCTGGTGCTGGGCAAGGGCAAGCGGCTGTTTGGCAGCGGCGCAATCCCGGCGGCTTTTAAGCTGAACCGCTCACAGGCATCGACCACCGGCGTCATCATAGCGAGCTATGAACGCGCCGGTGAGATCAAGACTGGATCCTTCGCCCAGCAACAGCCGTCCGAAGCCGAGATCGAGAGACGCCGGACCTGGAAGTAGTGTGGGTTACAGGACCTGGGTTCCTTGCTCCGCTAGATGTGAGTGGGGAGAGGAACCCAAATTCTGCCCGGCAGCGCGATGAGGACAGCGCTACGCTTCTGCGATCTCCCTTACTCCGCCGGCATGGCCACCGCCCGGGCGGCCCGGTAGCCGGCCAGCATGACGCCAAGACCCAGGATCGGGAACACCGCTGCGACCAGGCCGAGATCAGCCGGCGCGCCAAAGCGCAGCACCGCGCCGCCAACAACGGCGCCGAGCGCCACGCCGAGATAGAGCGCCGACCCGTTGAGCGACAGCACGATGGGCGCTGCGTCGGGCGCCAGCCTGATGATGCGGCTGGCCTGCGCCGGCGGGAAGGCCCAGCCGACGATGCCCCACGGCACCATCATGGCCATCAGCGCCGGCCCGGCGATGCTGTGCGGCAGGAACGCCGGGATGACCGAAAGCAGCACCAGCATGACCGCACTCAGCGCCAGCGACCAGCTGACGGTGCGCGTCGCGCCGAAGCGGTCGGCGGCCTACCCGCCGGCGATGTTGCCGATGACGGCGCCGACACCGAACGCAAGCAGCATGCCGGGCAGCGCGATCGGGCTCAAGCCGCCGCCTTCGATGGCTAGCGGCGCGACAAAGGCAAAGACCGTGAAGGCGCCGGTGAGCGCCAAAAGTGTGGTCAGCAGGAT
>SAQR01000066.1 GCA_004020365.1 Mesorhizobium sp. | reverse complement strand
GCTCGCGAGCGGCTTCGCTACCGCCGACCTACACCATGCGATGGGACACGACCTTCATCAGCCCATTTTGCTGCCGGATAGCTGACCTTCGCGGCAACCAGCATTGATGACCCGATGCGACCTTCCTGCCCGACTCGAGGAAGGTCTACAAAAGGTTGAGAGTGCGTCATTCCCCTAGGTTTCGGCCAGGGCCGGGAGCGTGCCGCATACCTGAGAGCGATCTTGCCGACTGCCAAGAAACACCGTTTGCTGTACATTGATGCCTGCGACAGCTTTGCTTTGGCTTATCTGGCTGAAAATTGGGCAGGCCGGTGGCGGTTTTGGAGCAGGACGAGGCCCTATGTGCTGGGCAGGCAGCGTTGCTGCGGGCAGCGTGGCCGGAAGCGCGGGCTTATTTTGAGGCGGCCCTTGCCAGAGGCGAAACGCCGGAAGCTCTGGAGGGTCTTGGTGCGGCGGCGTGGTGGCTAAGCGACGTTTCGACGGTGTTCGCCACACGTGAGCGCGCCTATCGGCTCTATCGCGAAAACAAGGAAGCTCGGGGTGCCGCGCGCGTGGCCGCGGCCCTGGCAATCGACTACTGCACCTTCCAGGGCAAGGCGGCAATTGCTAGCGGATGGATCCGGCGCGCCGAACGCCTGCTCGGCGATGAAGCATGTCGCGAGCTCGGCTGGCTTCTGATCGTTAAAACCCACATGGCGCTGATGATCGATCACGATCCCGCCACCGCCCAGGGCTTCGCGATCGGAGCCGGATCACTCGGCAGGACCCTTGATGATGTCGACCTGGAGATGCTGGCGCTCGCGTATGAGGGGCTCGCCCTTGTCAGCCTCGGCCAAGTCGACAAGGGCATGCGCTGCCTGGACGAGGCGACTACAGCTGCTGTTGTCGGCGAGATGAGTGACATCGATGCGACCTGTACAGCCTGCTGCTGCTTGATATACGCCTGTGAGAAAGCGCGGGACTTGGAACGGGCGGCGGAGTGGTGCGCGCAACTTAAGGAACGCTCGTTGCGTTCGTCCTACCGACTCATGTTCGCGCTGTGTCGGGCCCACTATGCCGGGGTGCTGATCTGGCGCGGCGACTGGGCCGAGGCCGAAGCGGAACTCATCGATGTTATCGGGGAGTTGGAGCGGACCCATCGCGCGCAGGCGGCCGAGGCGCTCGTGCTACTCGCGGAGCTGCGCTTGCGGCAGGGGCGGCTTGATGAGGCCAGCGCTCTCTTGGAGCGCGCGCAATCTCCGCCTTATCAGATGTTTGTTGGCACGCGCTGCTTGCTCAGCCGCACAGCCATTGCGCTTGATCTGGGCAATCCCGTCGCCGGACTCGATCACGTGCAGCGGTTTCTGCGCGCGGTTCCGGCAGGAAACCTGCTCGAACGTGCCGCGGGACTCGAATTGCTGGTGCGGGCCCATGCGATGCTGGGTGACTGTCGAGAGGCTGAGGCGGCCCTTCGGGAGCTGCAAGGTGTGGTCTCGAACGTGTCCACGGGGGCCATGAAAGCGGCGGTGCGTTTCGCCGAGGGGCGCGTCGCAGCCATGTCGGATCCGCTGGTCGCAAAAGCCCATTTCGAAGACGCTGCAGAGTTATTTGCGTATAGCGGCGCGCCCTTCGAATCCGCCGAGGCGCGCGTCGAGCTAGGGCGACTCCTGTCAGCCCTGGGGCGTAGGGCGACCGCAGTCGATGAAATCCTGACGGCCGCCCGGACCTTCGGCGCGATTGGAGCCGCGGCTGAGGCACGTAAGGCGCAATCGCTTGCACGAGAGCTGCGCAGTTCTGGAGGGAAGCGTGCCCATCCCCTTCATGGCTTGACCAAGCGGGAACTCGAGGTCCTGGCGCTCATCGCTGAAGGCCTGACCAACAGGGAAGTTGCCACCCGCCTTTGTCGTAGCGAGCATACCGTGCATCGCCACGTCGCCAACATCTTGGGCAAACTGGGGCTGTCCTCACGCGCCGCTGCGGCCTCTTTTGCCGCCAAGTACGGCCCGCTCTGAATCGCGGCAGGAAGCCGCAGCGCACAATGGCCCGAACGGGCCATGAAAATCCCGTTTGCAAAATGGCCTGCGCGGGCGACGCACGGTTCCTTTCCCGCGCTTAAGCTTCAGGGTGTTTGCGTTCCGGCTCGGCCCGCCGACCAGCGACGAGCCGTAGAGGCCACCTGAATCGGAAAGGGGTTCGCCATGACAGCAGATGCGTTGCATCCCCAGAATGTCGATGAATTCCGAAAGAGGTTTCGCGGCGCAATCCTCCTGCACGGCGACGACGGCTACGAGGGGGCGCGCCGAATCTGGAACGGCATGATCGATAAGCGTCCTGCGGTCATCGCGCGCTGCACCGGTTCGGCGGACGTGATGGCCGCAGTCCGCTTTGCTCGGGAGCAGAAACTGCCGATCGCGGTGCGGTGCGGTGGGCACAATGTGGCCGGCAATGCGATTTGCGAGGGCGGACTCGTTGTTGACCTTACGGCAATGTGCGGGGTGCGGGTGGACCGCTCGCGCTCGGTTGTCCGGGTCGGAGGCGGGGCGCTCCTCGGCGACATTGATCACGAGGTGCAGGCCTTCGGGCTGGTGGTGCCCATCGGCGCGGTCTCGGAAACCGGCATCGGAGGGCTCGCGCTACACGGCGGGCTTGGATTCCTGACCCGGAAATACGGCCTCACCGCGGACAACCTCGTATCAGCCGATGTGGTGACGGCCGACGGAAAGCTGATCACGGCGGACCGAGAGAACCACCCAGACCTGTTCTGGGCACTCAAGGGTGGCGGTGGCAACTTCGGTGTGGTCACCTCCCTCGAATTTCGGACCCACCCGCTCGGTCACGACGTGTATTTTCTCCTCACTTTTTATCCGGCGCCCGCCGCGGAGAAGGTTCTCACGTTCTTCCGTTCTTTCATGCCGTCGGCCCCCGACGAGCTGATGGCGATCGCCATTTACTGGAACGCCCCACAGGGGGAACTCATCCCCGAGGCGCACCGGGGAGCGCCCGTGATGGTGGTCGTGGGGTGCTGGTGCGGTCCTCTCGATCAAGGCGAGCAGGTCACTCTGCCGCTCCGCCAGATCGCAACGTCGATCGCCGACCTCAGTGGACCGATGCCGTATGTCGAAGCTCAGCAGCTCTTCGACCCCGACTATCCCAAAGGTCTCCGGTACTACTGGAAATCGCTCTACCTGGACGAGTTGAGTGAGGATGCGATCCGTCTGGTTTGTGACGCCGGGGCCGACCGTCCCACGCCGCTCAGCACGGTGGAGGTGTGGGCGCTCGGCGGGGCGATGGGTCGTGTCCGGCCGGAAGCGACCGCCTTCTACCATCGCGACGCGCCCTTCCTGCTCACGATCGAGGCCAATGCCGAAGATCCCGCGACCGACGAGGTGAATATCGCCTGGGTGCGCCGATGGCACCAGGATGCGGCGCGGTTCGCACGCGGCGGTACCTACTTCAACTTCGGTGGTTTCTGGGAGGGTGGAGAAGAAATGCTGGCCCAGTCGTTCGGGACGAACTACCCGCGCATCCGAGAGGTCAAGACCAGGTACGACCCGGAGAACGTCTTCTATCACAATTTGAGGATTCTGGCCGGGCCGGATGAGCAAAGCTCGGTTTCTGCAGGAGGATAGCTATGTCGAAGTCGCGCACGCCGCGGATAGCCCGCCGTCACTTTCTCCTCGCCGCTGCCGCCGGCGCACTGGCAGTCACTGGTGGTACCATCACTCCTGCTCGACCGGGACAGGCAAACACGCGAACCATCCTCAAGTCTGGAGACCTCGAAGTGCTGGTTGTGAGTGATGGATACTTCGTTCTCCCGACAGGTTTCTTGGTCGCTCCGGAAACTCCGACGCCCGAGCGCGAGGCGGTGCTGAAGGCAGCCGGGCAAGGTGGCGAACAGCTTCAACTGGCAAACAACGTCACGATACTCCGCAAGGGATCGGATGTTGTCCTGGTCGACGCTGGCACGGGTCCGCATCACCAACCCTCTGCAGGAAAACTCGCCGAAAATCTCAGAGCCGTCGGCATCCAACCAGCCGCCATCACCAAGGTAGTGCTAACGCACGGCCATCCGGACCATCTTTGGGGCGTCCTCCACGCCGACGACAGACCCGTCTATCCGAACGCAATCTATTTCGTTTCGTCTGTCGAATGGAATGTTTGGGCAGATCCGGATGTGGCGCAAAAGTTGCCGGCGGTGTTTCCGAAGGAACGGGCCGCCAGCATCGCCACCGGTACGAAGCACCACTTCTCACGGATCAAGGACAAAGTGACGATGGTTCGCGGAGGAGATGAAATCGTTGGCGGTATTCGTATAGTTACCACTCCAGGGCATACGCCAGGCCACATCTCCGTGGAGGTCGCGGGCGACGGAGGCTTGGTTATTGCCGGAGATGCGCTCACGCACCGCCTGATCTCATTCCGGTACCCGTCGTGGCGGGTTCCGGTCGATTGTGATGCTGATGACGGAATAGCGACCCGTCTGCGCCTCCTCGATCAACTCGCTACCGACAAGCAGCGTCTCATTGGCGCTCATCTTCCCTTTCCAGGCAGCGGCTTCGTCGAACGTAAGGACGGCTCGTACCGGTTTGTCACGAGCTGACAATTCGATTTTTCGCATGGCCCAGGTGCTCCGCAGATCGACGGGAGATCTATTGGTCAGCGGATGCATGGTCGGAAAAGGCTTGAGACGCGACCTTTGCTGCAATGTCCTGGAGAGTCTGCTCGTGGCGCGACCGAGCCGGCCGAAGGATTCGGTCCCGCCGCACGGCCGCGGAGCGTTCTACGTCGCGGTTGGGTCGCCTCAAGCCGTAGCGCGAAGGTCGGGTTTGGAGAAGCATCGGGAATTGCGCGGTTCTGGCGCTCCTTACCCCTTCCGTTAGAGGACAGGAACGTCAATCTTCCACCCCTTCCACGACTTTCCGGCGGCGGATGGGTCTTACTGAAATCGTCTTCTGGTAATCACTGAAGCTGTCTTTTGAAATCGACACGAGCGAACCCTGCGTGCAGCTCATGCACGAGCACAGTCCCGTTCCCTAGCAGCTGAGCCTTCTGCCGCATCTGCTCCAGGAGGTTGTCGCTCAGCTTGCCGTAGACATCGATCGTCAACAGCTTGATGAACTGCACGAACTTGGGAAAAGCAGGACCGGCCACCTTCATGTGGAACTCCAGCGACGCGGAGTCAGGGTGAAGATGGACGACAGTCATCCGGGTGCCGTCCTCCTCGAGGTACACGTTGTAGGCGATCAACCGGGGCTCGTTCGCCTCGACGAACTTGACCAACTCTTTCATGGCCGTCTTGAGCTCGTCGAGCTTTCCCGCTCGGATCTCGGAGGTGTCGATATAGACGATAAGCTCGGACATGCTGTCTCTCCTGTCGCCGGACGGCGTGGTACATCCCTGGCCGCACGGCGCTCGAGTGAGGTCTTGCGCTTCGGAGGAGGCATCTCATGGGTTATGGAAGAGCCAGTAGCGGCCGATAGTTGGCCCTGTAAAGCCGGCCCGACAGCAGGCGCACGAACACGTCGCGCATCGTCGGAGGAAGACTGCGCAGATGGTCTCGGCGATCGGTCTGTTGGTGCACCCAGCCGACACGCGCCGATCGCTTGCGGACGAACTCGGGGACGACTTCCGATGCGGCGCCCGCGCGCGAAACAATCTCAGCCAGGACCAGTGCATCTTCGAAGGCCATCGCCGCGCCGCACGCCATATTGGGCGACATCGCATGTGCTGCATCGCCGATCAGCACGACGCGTCCTTGGCCATAACATGGATGCGTGACCTCCTCGATGGCCGAGAAATGGATCGGGTCGGCTGGCCCGAGCCGGGCAAGAACCTCAGGAACCGGACCGGCGAAGGCGGCGAATTTTTCACGGAGTCTTTCGATGGTCCCTTGCGCAGGATCATCGATGGACCGGGCACTGGCCTTGTCCGCGTAGCAGTACGCCAGTTCATCACCGATTGGCAGCATCAAGAATGCGGACTGGGGGCCGAGAAACACCGTCCAGCCTTCGAGACCCGGCGGCCGGCGAACAATGAAACGCCATCCAACCTGGCCGCGAAACTTGACGCCCAAGTCTTCGAACTCCAATTGCCGAACGGACGACCGGATGCCGTCCGCGCCCACGACGAGGTCGTAGGTTTCGCAGGAGCCGTCGCTCAGCTGAACTCGGACGTGATCATCATGCTGCCGAAGCGATTGCACCGTCAGCTGAGTCGAATGTACGAGCCCTTCGCCTGTTGCGTGAGCAGCTTGCGCAGATCGCTGTGCGCGATCCCGAGACGTGGGCCGCATGGCTCCCAGAATGCTCCGGCGTCGATCTCGGCGAGGCGCATGCCTCGATGGTTGAACAAACGTTGCGTGCGGATGACACAGCCGTTGCGGGCTGCATGGTCGGCGACGCCCAGAGCCCGCAGGGCGCGCGTCGCGCTGCCGATGAGGTACAGACCGGCGCCGGGCACCGCCCGGTCGCTTGCCCGCTCGACCATGGCGGCCGGCAGCCCTCGCTGACGCAGAGCGATCATCAGCGCCAAGCCTGCCAGTCCGCCACCCACAATCAGCACGCGCTCGACCTTGGCCATGAGTCGTGCGAACCTCAGGTCGCCTGACGGTGCGTTGCCGGGATGGCGATCGCGCTGCGCCATTTCGGCGGAATGACGCCTTCGATCGGCACGCCGTTGCGCGGCAGAAAAGTCGTAACCGAGAAGGTCGCTTTTGCTGACGCCGAGTTGCTCGGCCAGATAGGTTACGGCCGCGTCAGGAATGTCGGCCGCAGCGGTGGCGAAAAATCCATACGCGGCAAAGAACTTCAGCTGCCCGGCTAGGCCAAGCCGGGTTGCCGTAGGCTTGGCGTTCACAAACTCCATGTCGGCAAACGAGAGGCTCCACTGCTTGGCCAGTTCCACCGGCAAAACATGCACACCCATAGACTCACTCCCTGCTCAGGAGTGAAAGTCTCAGGCGATGATGCCTATGCGGTCAATCTGTTCCGGCAACGTTCCACAACTTGGCCAAAATCGCAGCTTCGGGCCGATTAGGTCTCGTAGGGCGCACGCTGACGCGCCACGGCCCGCCGGCAACCATTGGGAGCTCAGGCAAGTCCGTTTTTGGCTTCTATCTTCTGTAGGCCGACTTGTGGCTTCCGGTCCCGCCCGACGTCAAAGAAAGTATGTAGGAAATCGGCCGACAAATGGTCAATTCAATCACCTGCGCCGGCTGCCGATTACATCGGCGACCCATTCGCCGCTTCTGGACTTCGGATTGACCGGCTCAATCGCATGAATCTGCTGCTTTGAGCGCTTCGGCGCGGTAGGCCTTGTCTAACGCTCCGATCCGTCGAACCGACGCGAAGAACCGTGGATAGTCGCCCGAACACAAATCGAACAAGCGGAGAAACGTCGCCACCTGATCGCCGTAGACGGAAGTCGCGGCGAGCTTCGCGTTGTTAATCGGAGAATCGAACCAGACATCGTATCCCTGGTATCCACGCCAGCGACTGTCGCGCATCTCTCGGTAGCGCATCCGCAGCCGTTCGATTGCGGCTATCTTCGCGGCCCGCTTCTGCTCAGAGGTAGCGCTGCCGTCATAGACATGGCTTAGCTCGTCTCGGGTCTGCGACACCAGCGCAAGAAATTGAGCTCTGCGCCTCCGGTCGCCTTTGTAACGGCGCAATTCGCCGGGATCACCAGCCGCGTGCAGCCATTTTCTCACACCGGTTGTTTCGACGGCCACAGCGAATGCCTCGTTGAATGCGGAATCGTCCTTCACATAGACACGTTGGTGGGCCAGTTCATGGAAAACTAGCCCTGCAAGATAGGTTTCATCTTGGCTGAGCATCGTGCTTAGCAGCGGGTCACTCGACCAGCCAAGCGTGGAATATGCAGTGATGCCCGTCACATAGACGTCCAGGCCCTGTCGCTGAAGTTCGACAGCGGCTTCAATCGCGGACCTTTTGGAGAAGTATCCTCGGTACGGTACGCATCCGAACACCGGAAAGCACCATGTTCGTGGCGTCAGCGAGAATTCCGGCGCGGCGAAGATGGCCCAAGTCACCGCGTCCCGACCAACGTTGACATAGCTGCGGTAGCTATTGTTGTCCGGCAGCGCTAGTTCATCTATCGCAAACTGTCGGATGGCGCTCGCCGATGCCATTCGAGCGCGTAATGTCCCAGGGATCGAAGGATCGTCGATCAGCTCTTCGACATCCTGGCGCGCCGCCATGATCTCCACGTGACCCTTCAAGGATTGTGCGTAGTAGGAAATGCTGGTGCAGCCTGCCACGCCGGACATCACGATCATCGCAGCAACCGAACGAAAATATGCACGCATCACGGTTGCCCACGGCATTTGCTCACACGTCCGGGTAGGGCAAACGTCGCAACTACGCCCGGTCCCAAACAGTGGCTCCAATTTGGTTGATGTCCTGGATGGGGGTTTAGGTTAGACGTTCGTCTTCGGCAAGATTGTCACAATTCGGTCACTCGCCGCCAAATTGCCGAATGTCCGGACACGGTGGCATGCGGACTGTTCGCCTACGAGGCCTTTTTTCCCGAAGCTTCGGGTCCGCAACCCCGCCCAACGCTGGTCCGCAATGCGCCGCGTCTCGGACGTCGAGATCAGCTTTGCCGCCTCCTGAAAGCCGATGTCCGAGTGACCAAGTTGACGGTCTCTCTCGCGCTAAAAGCAGCCATCAAAGGGTGACAGGTCAGCGCTATTTGTCATCGGTCCAAAATCTGCCCCTGCTGATAACCAGCGCTTGCATACATGCCAGTGGTTCTGAATTCTGTCGGACTGACGCCGAAGCCACGTCGGAATACCTTGGCGAAGTAGTTGGGATCTTCGAAGCCGCACATGCCGGAAATATCCTTCACCGGAAGGTCGGCGGACATGGTCAGTAGCTTTGCGGCGCGGTCGAGGCGTCTGTTGAGGACGAACTCAGCCGGAGGAATACCTTCATGCGCCGCGAACACACGTGAGAAATGCGCGCGACTGAGACCGGAAAGCCGCGCCAGCTCATCGACCGGCAACGGCAGATGCAGATGCGCACCGATATAGTCAGTCACCTGACGCAATACCGAATTCTCCGCCACGTCATTTCCGTGCAGTTCGAACACGTCGTCATAGAGAGCCATGGCCGCCTCGTAGGATATTGCCGAGGCGCGTGCCGGCGTTGAGCCGTCGCCTTTGACCAGCCGGTAGGCGCAGTCGGCCAGATTATCGACGGTCGCTGTCCGCAGCCTGAACACCGGTCCTTTCGTTGCCAGGACCTCTCTATGGAGGCGCAACGCTTCCGCCCCATGCATCGATATCCAGAAAAACTCCCAGCGCCCGCCCTTTTCGACCCAGTAGCGGTGCGAATGCGGAACAACCAACAGCATCGTCTCGCCCGCAGCGATGCGGTAGGACCTGGTTCCGTAACGCAGGTTTCCGGTGCCGCTGATGGTGTGCTGCAGCACTGTGAACGGCGTCTGCCCGCGCCTGCGGCCATCCCAGCTGTAGCCGGCATCCGTTCTCACGTCGTAGCCGGTGCTCGTCGGCATGGTGTGCAATCGCTGCCGAGCGCGCGGCAGAGAAATCATCTTCATCACCGGTCCAAGGTCGACGAGTTTTTGCAGCACAAAATTACCCTACAAAGCACATCTACGCCCTACCGGAGGGACGTGATCTTACGCATACTGACCAAAAAACAAAAGGGAAGAGGATGAAATCCGGGTTGCACGCCGCCTAGTTGCGTGTCTTCCGAATAACACGCCTAGACCGGATTTCCACGAACCGATTTTACCTATCGGTTCAATCCGCTTGCGGAGAAGGTTCGAATGAGCAGATTTAAGATCGCAATCATTGGCGCAGGCAGCGTCGGTTTCACCAAGAAGCTGTTCACCGACATTTTGTGTGTGCCGGAACTACGCGACATCGAGTTCGCACTGACCGACATCAGCGAGCACAATCTCAAGATGATCGAGTCAATCCTCCTGCGGATCGTCAAGTCGAGCCAGCTTCCTGCACGGGTGACCGCGACGACGGACCGCCGCAAGGCGATCGAAGGCGCGCGCTACATCATTAGCTGTGTGCGCGTCGGAGGTCTCGCCGCCTATGCCGACGATATCCGCATCCCCTTGAAATATGGCGTCGACCAGTGCGTCGGCGATACGATCTGCGCCGGTGGCATTCTCTACGGCCAGCGCAACATCCCGGTCATTCTGGATTTCTGCAAGGACATTCGCGAACTGGCCGAGCCAGGCGCGAAATTCCTGAACTATGCCAACCCGATGGCGATGAACACCTGGGCGGCGATCGAATTCGGTAAGGTCGATACGGTCGGTCTCTGCCATGGGGTCCAGCATGGGGCCGAGCAGATTGCCGAGATCCTCGGCGCCGGGGAAGGCGAGCTCGACTATGTCTGCTCCGGCATCAACCACCAGACTTGGTTCGTCGACGTTCGCGTCAAGGGCCGCAAGATCGGCAAGGATGAGCTCGTCGCCGCTTTCGAGGCGCATCCGGTCTTCTCGCGGCAGGAGAAACTCAGGATCGATGTATTGAAGCGCTTCGGCGTCTATTCGACCGAAAGCAACGGCCACCTGTCGGAATATCTGCCCTGGTACCGCAAACGGCCTGAGGAGACTGCCAAGTGGATCGACATGTCGGACTGGATCCATGGCGAAACCGGCGGTTATCTGCGCTATTCGACCGAAACCCGGAACTGGTTCGAAACCGAGTTCCCGCAATTCCTCGAAGATGCGGGAAAGCCCTTCGATCCCGGGCGCCGCTCGAACGAGCACGCCAGCCACATACTGGAGGCGCTCGAGACCGGTCGGGTCTATCGCGGGCACTTCAACGTCAAGAACGAAGGCGTCATCACCAATCTTCCGTCCGATGCAATCATCGAATCGCCTGGTTTCGTCGATCGCTTCGGCATCAACATGGTGGCCGGCATCACGCTTCCGGAAGCCTGCGCCGCGACCTGCATTTCGTCGATTAATGTTCAGCGCATGTCCGTCCACGCGGCAATCTCCGGCGACATCGACCTCTTGAAACTGGCCGTGCTGCACGATCCGCTGGTTGGCGCCATCTGCACGCCGGAAGAGGTCTGGCAGATGGTCGACGAGATGGTTGTGGCGCAAGCGCAATGGCTGCCGCAATTCGCCCATGCGATCGACGGCGCTAAGGAGCGGCTGAGCCGCGCAACGGTAAAAACCCGGGAATGGAAGGGCGTCGCCCGCCGCGAGGTTCGCTCGATCGAAGAGATCAGGGCCGAAAAGGAAGCCATGAAATTGCGCGCGGCCGGCTGAGACATTGGTTGCGATAAGCCAACGTTCCGGAAAACCGGGCGGACAGGATCGTGCCTCGGCGAATGCGCCCGGCCAGCACGGCACTGTCATCTGAGAAAGCGGAATACCGCTTCCGAGAAAGCGGAATACCGCTTCGTTTGATGCTTGTAGGAGGAGAGCCATGCCATCGCGGCAGGCCCGAAGCATAAGGGAGAAACCAGGACAATGACCATTTTTGGCCGCATGAAAACCGCCGCCGCGCTTCTGTTTGGCGTATCGGCGTTCGCGATCCAGCCCGTGGCCTCCGAGCCGACGATCGTGCCGGAACAGCCGCCGTTTCCGGCGCAAGGCAAGATCAATTACGTGCCGCGCGATTCAATTCTGGAATTCAAGGCGCTATCCGAATATCGCGAGCCGGAGTGGGTCACCGAAAAATTCGTCAAGACAGGGAAACTGCCTCCGTTGGCCGAGCGGCTGCCGAAGGAGCCGATGGTCTTCAAGACAGGCAACATGCCCGACGGGATAGGCGTCTATGGCGACACGATGCGCCACGTCGTCGGCGGCCGGCCGGAAGGCTGGAACTACAGCGCCGGGCAGACGCAAGGCTGGGGCGGCATCGACATTGCCATGTTCGAATGCCTGACGCGCACCGCGCCATTGTTCCAGGTCGATGCCAAGGATGTCGAGCCGCTGCCTAACCTTGCCAAGAGCTGGGAGTGGTCGGAAGACGGCCACACCCTGACGATGAAGCTGGTCGAAGGCGCAAAGTGGTCGGACGGCGACCCGTTCGACGCCGATGACGTGATGTTCTATTGGGACGACAATGTCGTCGATCCGAACGTTTCGCCACTGAACGGCGCGACGCCCGAAACGTTCGGTGAAGGCACCACCCTGAAGGCGATCGACAAATATACGATCGAATGGACTTTTAAGGACGCGTTCCCGCGCCAGCATCTCTATGCGATGGCCTATGGAACCTTCTGCCCCGGCCCCTCGCACATTTTGAAGACCAAGCATCCGAAATATGCAGGCACCACCTATGACGAGTACAAGAACGGCTTTCCGCCGGAATACTTGAATATGCCCGTCATGGGCGCCTGGGTGCCTATCGAATACCGTTCGGACGACGTCATCGTGCTTCGCCGCAATCCTTACTATTGGAAGGTGGACGAAGAGGGAAATCAGCTGCCCTATCTCAACGAACTGCACTACAAGCTTTCGACTTGGGCCGATCGCGACGTGCAGGCGATCGCCGGGTCCGGCGATATCTCGAACCTGGAGCAGCCGGAAAATTTCGTGGAATCGCTGAAGCGCGCCGCACAGGAAACGGCTCCCGCGCGGCTGGCCTTTGGCGCCCGGCTGATCGGCTACAATCTGCGCATGAACTTTTCAGCCAATGGCTGGGGCGAGCCGGACGAGCGGGCGCAGGCCGTACGCGAGCTCAACCGCAACGTCGATTTCCGCAAGGCCGTGACCATGGCCATCGATCGCAAGAAACTCGGCGAATCCCTCGTCAAAGGACCCTTCACCGCGATCTATCCCGGCGGCATTTCCTCCGGGACGAGCTTCTATGATCGCGCCTCGACGGTATACTATCCGTTCGATCTGGAAGGCGCCAAGGCGCTGCTGGAGAAGGTCGGGTTGAAGGACACGGACGGCAACGGCGCCGTCAACTTCCCGGCCGCTACAGCTGGCGGCTCGGACGTACAGATCGTGCTTCTCGTGAATTCCGACTACAGCACCGATCGCAATCTCGCGGAAGGTCTGGTCGGCCAGATGGAACAGCTTGGCCTCAAGGTCGTGCTGAACACAATCGATGGCGCGAAGCGCGACGCGACGCAGTATGCCGGCCGCTTCGACTGGCTTGTTCGCCGCAACGAGCAGGAACAGACCTCAGTTGTGCAGAACACGACCCAGCTTGCCCCGACCGGTCCGCGCACGAGTTGGCATCACAGGGCAGGAACGGACGGCACGGTCGATCTGATGCCGTTCGAGCAGGAGATGGTGAACATTGTCAACAAGTTCATTTCCAGCAACGACAATGACGAGCGGGCTGATCTGATGAAGCAGTTCCAGAAGGTCTCGACGACGAATCTCGATACGATCGGCCTGACAGAATATCCGGGTGCGCTCATCATCAACAAGCGCTTCTCCAACATTCCGGAAGGCGTGCCGATCTTCATGTTCAATTGGGCGGAGGACACGATCATCCGTGAGCGGGTCTTCGTCGCCGCCGACAAGCAGGGCGACTACGAGCTGTTCCCCGAGCAGCTTCCGGGCAAGCCCGGTGAACGCGGCCCGATCAACTGACCGACAGTCGATTTTCCCCTCCGGCGGCATCCGCCGGAGGGAGGTTCCGAATTGAACCGTGGAGGTGCCGCGCCTCGTGAAGGAGCAGCAGATCGCCACGAGCCACAAGAGAAGCAAACACGGCCATGTTCAGATTTCTGCTTGTGCGCATCGCGTCGGCTATTCCGGTCCTCTTCGTCCTGAGCGTCGTGACGTTCGCAATCATCCAGGCGCCGCCAGGCGACTACAGCGACTATATCCGCTCGCAACTGATCAACCAGGGCGGCGCGTCTTTCGAGGAGGCCGACGCCCAGGCGCAGGCCTACAAGGTGGCCCACGGGCTCGATAAGCCCTTGCCGGTCCAGTACGTCAACTGGATCACCGGCATCGTCACCCGCGGCGATTTTGGCCACAGCCTGTTCTACAACAAGCCTGTCGCCGACGTGGTCGGCGAGCGATTGCCCCGTACGCTGGCGCTGGCGCTCGTCTGCCATATCCTGGCATCGGTGATCGGCATCACCTTCGGCGTTTTGGCGGCAACCCGGCAATATTCCTGGGTGGACAGCCTGCTGTCGGGGATCTCGTTTCTCGGCATGACGGTGCCGCGCTTCCTGATGGCGCTGATCATCGTCTATGTCCTGGTGTTCCACTTCAACGTTACTGAGATCAACAGCTTCCATTCCGCCCGCTATGGCGGCGCGCCCTGGTCGTGGGGCAAGTTCGTCGATCTGGTCAAGCATGTCTGGCCGGTCATCGCGATCGCCACTTTGGGCGGGCTCGCCTACAACATGCGCGTCATGCGGGGCAATCTTCTCGATACGCTGAACGCGCAATATGTCGAAACGGCGCGGGCCAAGGGCTTGAGCGAGGGCGCCGTGGTCATGCGCCACGCCGTGCCCAACGCGCTGCATCCGCTCGTCATGTATCAGGGCGTCGTGCTGCCCTATATGCTGACCGGCGAGATCGAGACCGCGATCATCTTCGCCCTGCCGACGGTCGGCCCGGCCATCGTCGGCTCGATGTGGGTTGGCGACGTCTACGTCACGGCGACCTTCATGTTGGTACTGTCGGTGACGCTGATCGTCGGCAACATCATCGCCGACATGCTGCTTGCAGCGCTCGACCCGCGGGTTCTTTCAAGTCCAGGACTGCAGTTCGTGCTGACACTCAAGCGCGTATAGAGTTCGAGGTCACGCACCCGTTCCATCCGTGGCGCGGCCAGCGCTTCGTGCTGTCGACCCGCAAGCAGAACTGGGGTGAGGACCGCGTCATGTTCTACGACGCGGAGGGACGGCTTCGCTCGCTGCTTGCGTCATGGACGGACGTCGGTGAACCCGATGTTTTCATTCAGGTCGCGGCCGGTCGGTCGTTCGTGCGTCCAGATGATCTGGCAACCCTGGCGGCGTTGATCGAGCAAATCGAGCGCAGCCATGGCGACTGAACACGTGTCAGGCAATTTATGCCGCATTTGTCAACATAATTATGCCGCCGCATGCCGGATCCGCCGTCGTTTCAGTCTCTGTGCTGCGCGCATTTTCGGTGTAAGATCAGTATGACAGCTACCTTCATTAGATTGACACGTCTTTCATTGAGGCGTAATTTAATTTACACACAAGCAAGGGGATATACCATGCCCAACGAGACCAAACGCGATCGACTGCGCCAGCTCGGAGCGCTCAACACGCGCCCCGAAGCCGTCCGCGCACCCTGGTTTCGTGAATCCAGCTTCTTCGATCCTCTCGATCTCGTGCAGGTGAAGTACGAGATGCTGCGTCACGTCCAGAAGGATGGCGTCAACAAGGCCGATGCCGCCGCGCTTTTCGGTCTGTCGCGGCCAACCTACTATCAGGCCGAGGCCGCGTTTGAACGCGAGGGCATTGCCGGCCTGCTGCCGCGCACGCGTGGGCCAAAGTCGGCCCACAAGCTCACCGACGAGGTTATGCAGCTCATCGAGCAGAACCAGAACGCGGGTGCTCCGCTGCAGGCGCGATCCCTGGCGCAACTGCTACATTCGACACTCGGTATCAGCGTCCATCCCCGCAGCATCGAACGCGCGATGGCCCGTAAAAAAAAACGGTGAGCCCCATGCGCGCACCCCGATGCTGCCGCACGGCTGCAAGGATTTCTACGAGACGCTGCGCGCCGCCGTCCTATGCGGTCAGGCCTGCGTCAAGGACATGGGCGCCATCGTTTTTCATGGCTTTTGGCAAGGGCTGGCGGTGTTGATCGCGAGCCCCCAGCCTTCCCCGCCGACGCATCGGCGGCCGGAACCACCGCCCACGGCTTCGGTTGCAGTGCACGATCGCCAGCTCGTGCACATGCTCGCCAACATGGTGCTGGCAGCAGAGACCCGAGGCAATCATGTCTACTGACATCGCCATGAAGGTTGGCGCCGACCATCTGCGGCGTGATGCATTCCTCTACGTGCGTCAGTCCTCTCTTCGTCAGGTGTTCGAGAACACCGAGAGCACCAAGCGGCAATACGCCCTGCGCGATCGCGCAGTGGCCCTGGGCTGGCCGATCGAACGTGTCCACGTCATCGATAGCGACCTCGGCCTCTCCGGCGCGCAGTCGCAGGACCGCGACGGCTTCCAGCACCTGGTGACTGAAGTGGCGATGGGACATGCAGGGATCGTGCTGGGGCTGGAAGTGTCGCGCCTGGCACGCAACAATGCCGACTGGCACCGTCTCCTTGAGTTGGCTGCCCTGTCGCGCACCCTCATCATGGACGAGGACGGCGTCTACGATCCGGCCTATTTCAACGATCGCATGCTGCTCGGGCTGAAGGGCACGATGAGCGAGGCCGAACTGCACATCCTGAAGTCGCGGCTGCAAGGCGGCATTCTCAACAAGGCGCGCCGCGGCGAGCTCGAGATGCCGTTGCCGATCGGGTTGGTCTATACCCCTGACGCGCGGGTCGTGCTCGATCCCGACCGACAGATCCAGGACACGGTGCGGCTCCTGTTCGATACCTTCCGCGAGACCGGCTCGGCCTGCGCCGTCGTGCGCCGCCTGCGGGGCGAGAAGATCTTCTTTCCCCGGCGTATCCGCCGCGGCATCGGCAAGGGCGACGTCCTGTGGAGCGAGATCGACCATTCCCGCGTGCTCCAGATTCTGCACAACCCGCGTTATGCCGGCGCGTTTGCCTATGGACGCACGCGCACAGCCTACAATGCCAAGCTCAAGTCCGTGCAGCTGCGCGTGCCGAGATCCGATTGGCAGGTGCTTATACCCGAAGCCCACGAGGGCTACATTTCCTGGGCCGAGTACGAGCGCAATCAGACAGCCCTGGAACAGAACGCCACCGGCTTTTCACCCGGCCTGCGTGGACGCATGCCTCGCCAGGGCAGCGGTCTGTTGCAGGGACGGCTGTTGTGCGGCCGCTGCGGTGCACGCATGCGGGTCCACTACGAGCCGTTCGAGAGGCGCCTGCGCCCGTATTATGTCTGCAACGAAGCGGTCGTGCGACACGCCGGCAAGCACTGCCAATGGGTGCGCGGCGCTCCGGTCGACGAGGCGGTGAGCGCGCTACTGCTGGAGGCGGTGGCGCCGGCAGCGATCGATGTCGCGCTCGCCGTGCAGCAGGAGATCACCCAGCGCGTGGAGCAGGCCGCGGCGCTGCGCGGCACGCAGCTGCAACGCGCCCGCTATGAGGCTGAACTGGCCCGCCGGCGCTACCTGAAGGTCGATCCGGACAACCGCCTGGTCGCCGACGCGCTGGAAGCCGACTGGAACGCACGGCTGCGCGACCTCGACGCGCTCCAGCGCGAGCACGAGCGCCAGAACGAGGCCGACCGCTCACTGCTGGACGAGCCAGCGCAGGAGCGCATCAGGGCGCTGGCCGCCGATTTCCCGCGCATCTGGAATGACGAGCGCACCGGTGCCGTCGAACGCAAGCGCATGCTCGGCCTTCTCATCGAAGACGTGACGCTGCTCGTCGACGAGCAGGTCAACATCCATATCCGTTGGCGCGGCGGGCGCACGCAGAGTCTGTCGGTGACCAGACCACGGCCCATGTCAGTGATACGCAAGACGCCGGCACAGGTCGTGGCGTTGATGAACGAGCTGCTGGAGACCGCCAACGACCAGCAGATCGCCGCCCGTCTCAATGAACTCGGGCATCGCAACTGGCGCGGCGAACCCTTCACGCTGAAGAAGGTCATGCTCGTGCGCCGCACCTATGGATTGAAGAGCCGGTACGAACGGCTGCGGGAGAGCGGCATGATCACCGGCGAGGAAGTAGCCCAGCAGCTCGGCGTCTGCGTCTCGACCGTCCACCAACTCGGGCGGAAGGGCATTCTCAAGCGCCATCGATACGCCACCAACCATCGATACCTGTACGAACCACCGGGCAACGTCAGACTCGAAAAAGGCGCCGGCAGTCGATATGGTGGTCGTCCGCCCAGATTAATTGTCGCTCAACAACTCCGACAAGGTGCATTGTGATGCCTGCTCCTTCGCCTTGGGGGAGGGGCCGACGCATGAAAGCCGACGTCCAATCCGTAGTCTGCGCCTCCGTGCCGCCGGCCAAAGGCAATGGCAACGAAACTTATACCGCGCTCGTCTGGCGCCGTCTGAAGCGATCCTGGACCGGCATGATAGGGCTGATCCTCGTCTGCCTCCTGATGATCATGACGATATTCGCGGAGTTCTTCGCACCCGTAGATCCGAAGCTGACCGGCGTCGGTTTCGCGCCGCCGCAGACCATCAGCATGACGGATCGGGATGGCAATTTCGTCTTTCTGCCGCGCACCTATCAAATTCGTGAGACAGAAGAACTTGATCCCGTCACGTTCCAGCCGATCGTCGGCCCCGACTACGAAAACCCGCAGACGCTCGGCTTTTTCGTCAAAGGGTTCGAATACAGGCTTTTCGGACTGATCCCGGCGCAGCGGCATTTCTTCGGCGCTACCGACGGAAGCCCGGTCAATTTCCTCGGCACCGACAAATTTGGCCGCGATGTGCTGTCGCGCATCATCTACGGCTCGCGCGTTTCGCTGATGATCGCCCTGACCGTGGTGTTCATCATCACGGTAGTTGGCACGACGGTCGGCATGGTGTCCGGATATTTCGGCGGAAGGTTCGACGCATGGGTGCAGCGCTTAGTCGAACTGGTGCTCGCCTTTCCGCAACTGCCGCTTTATCTAGCGCTCACCTCGCTGATCCCGGTGACGGCGCCGACCAACGTCTTCCTCGCCTTCGTCATCTTCGTCATGTCGGCGCTCGGCTGGGCGCAGATGTCACGCGAGGTCCGTGGCAAGACGCTGGCGCTGGCGCGGATCGACTATGTGCGGGCGGCGATGGCGATCGGCGCAACCGACCGCCGGATCATCTTTCAGCATATTTTCCCCAACGTCATGAGCCACGTCATTGTCGCCGTCACGCTGGCGATCCCTAATGTCGTGCTGCTTGAATCCTTCCTCGGCTTCCTCGGTTTCGCGGTGAAGCCGCCGCTGATCTCCTGGGGGCTGATGCTGCAGGATACCGCGACATACTCCGTCATTGGGTCCTATCCCTGGATCCTTGCCCCCGTGGGTTTCGTGCTGGTCACCGTCTTTGCGTTCAACGCGCTGGGCGATGGTCTTCGCGACGCCGTCGATCCCTATTGAGAAGGCCGACACCATGGCTCTGACGGAAAAGACCTCGATGGCGCCGGACGAACGTCACGATCATGCGGTGAGGACCGGCAGTCCGATCATCGACGCCCGCAATGTCGCGGTGACCTTCAAGGTGGAAGGGGGAACGGTCGACGCGGTCAAGGATGTCTCGTTCCAGCTCTATCGCGGCGAGACCATCGCTGTGGTGGGAGAATCCGGCTCCGGCAAGTCGGTGACGGCGCGCACGGTCATGGGCCTGCTCACCAAGCGCGCCACCGTGGCCGTGCACTCGCGGATCGAATATGATGGCAAGAATGTGCTGAAATTCTCCGACCGGCAGCGCCGGGCGCTGCGCGGCGACCGCATTTCGATGATATTCCAGGAGCCGATGAGCTCGCTCAATCCGGTCTACACGGTCGGCGCGCAGATCATCGAGGCGATCCGCGTCCATCAGAAGATGAGCCGCAGGCAAGCCGCGGAGCGTACGCTGGAGCTGTTGCGGCAGGTGCAGATTCCGGACCCGGAAAGCCGCTTCAACCAGTATCCGCACCAGCTTTCAGGCGGTCAGCGCCAGCGCGTCATGATCGCCATGGCGCTGGCCAACGAGCCGGACGTGCTCATCGCCGACGAACCCACGACGGCACTCGACGTCACCGTGCAGGCGCAGATCCTCAACCTCATCCGTGATCTGCAGCAGAAGCTCGGCATGGCGGTAATCCTGATCACTCACGACCTGACAGTCGTTCGCCAGTTTTCCGACTACGTCTATGTCATGAGCCAGGGCGAGGTGAAGGAGCACAACACCACTGAAGCGCTCTTCAAGAACCCGCAGCATCCCTATACGCGCCATCTTCTGGCGTCCGAACCAAAGGGCATGGCCAATCCGACGCCGGTGGATTCGGCCGTCATTCTAGAGGGCAGCAATGTGCGGGTGTCGTTCATGCTAAAGCATGGCGGGTTCTTCAAACCGCGGCTCAAGGAACTCGTCGCCGTCGACAGTCTCAGCCTAAAGCTTCACCGGCACGAAACGCTGGGGCTGGTCGGCGAATCCGGGTCCGGCAAGACGACGTTCGGGCAGGCGCTGGTGAAGCTCCTGACGGCCGACGGCGGCGAAATCTTCTTCGACGGCGAACCGATCCACGGCAGGACACGTGACCAGATGCGGCCGCTCAGATCGCGCATGCAGGTCGTCTTTCAGGATCCGTTCTCCTCGCTCAATCCGCGCATGTCGGTCGGCCAGATCATCGAGGAGGGGCTGATCGTCAATCGGCTCGGCGACAACAAAAGTGATCGGTTGCAGCGCGTGGAGCAGGCGCTTGTCAGCGCCGGGCTGCCGCACAACATCCTGTCGCGCTTTCCGCACGAGTTTTCCGGCGGACAGCGCCAGCGCATCGCTATTGCGCGGGCAATCGCACTCGAACCGGAATTCATCCTGCTCGACGAGCCGACCTCGGCGCTCGATCTCTCCGTTCAGGCCCAGATCATCGACCTCCTGCGCAAGCTGCAGGACGAGCGCGGCCTGAGCTATCTCTTCATTTCCCACGATCTCAAGGTCGTACGCGCGCTCTGTCATCGGGTCGTGGTGATGCAGCACGGTAAAATCGTCGAGGAAGGACCCGTCGACGAGGTTCTGTCCCATCCGAGGACCGCCTACACTGAACGGCTCGTCAAGGCCGCGTTCGAGGTAGCCGCATAAATCCCAGACAAGAGGCGCAATTCATGACGAGACAACCCAAAATCACGTTCATCGGGGCCGGTTCCACCGTCTTCATGAAGAATGTCATCGGCGATGTGCTGCAGCGGCCGTCTCTTTCGGGCGCTACCATCGCGCTGATGGACGTCAATCCGCAGCGCCTCGAAGAAAGCGAGATCGTCGCCGGAAAACTGGTCAAGACGCTTGGCGCTGCGGCGACCATCGAGACGCATTCCAGCCAGCGCAAGGCCCTGGAAGGCGCGGATTTCGTCGTGGTTGCCTTCCAGATCGGCGGCTACGAGCCCTGCACGGTCACTGATTTCGAGGTGCCGAAGAAATACGGCCTGCGCCAGACGATCGCCGATACGCTCGGCGTTGGCGGCATCATGCGGGGTTTGCGCACCGTGCCGCATCTCTGGAAAATCTGCGAAGACATGATGGCAATCTGCCCAGACGCCATCCTCCTGCAATACGTCAACCCGATGGCGATCAACACCTGGGCGATTGCGGAAAAGTATCCGCTCATCAAGCAGGTCGGTCTCTGCCATTCGGTGCAGGGAACGGCTTTCGAGCTCGCCCGCGATCTCGAAATCCCGCTCGAGGAAATCCGTTACCGTGCCGCCGGCATCAACCACATGGCCTTCTACCTGAAATTCGAGCATCGGCAGGCCGATGGCAGCTACCGCGACCTCTATCCGGATCTCGTGCGCGGCTACCGCGACGGGCGATTTCCAAAACCCAGCCACTGGAATCCGCGCTGCCCGAACAAGGTGCGTTACGAGATGCTGACCCGCCTCGGCTATTTCGTCACCGAAAGCTCGGAGCATTTCGCCGAATACACGCCCTATTTCATCAAGGACAGCAGGCCCGATCTGATCGAGAAGTTCGGCATTCCGCTCGATGAATATCCCAAGCGCTGCATCGAGCAGATCGAGCGTTGGAAAGGGCAGGCGGCCGCCTACCGGAGCGCCGAGAACATCGAAATCGAGGAGAGCCATGAATATGCTTCCTCGATCATGAACTCGGTCTGGACCGGCGAGCCCTCGGTTATTTACGGCAATGTCCGCAACAATGGCTGCATCACCTCGCTGCCGGAAAATTGCGCGACCGAAGTGCCGTGCCTGGTCGATGCGTCCGGCATCCAGCCGACATTCATCGGCGCCTTGCCGCCGCAACTGACGGCGCTCATCCGCACCAATGTCAATGTACAGGAACTGACTGTCGCGGCCCTGATGACGGAAAACCGCGAGCATCTTTATCACGCGGCGATGATGGATCCGCATACCGCCGCCGAGCTCGATCTCGACCAGATCTGGTCGCTGGTCGACGACCTGCTCGCCGCGCACCGCGACTGGATTCCGGAGTGGGCGCGGATCTCGAAAAACGTGCAGGCAGCGTAAGGACGGAACGGCTCTGGTTTGGAAAATCCTGCAAGCACTGGCGGCCGGGCTCAAGCTAGATGTGGAGCCTTAACCGGTTGCCCGCGGCGAGGGCGATCGCTACCGCAGAGGCAGGATTTACTATTAATTTCAATAACTTATTTGATTTTGGTAGAGGGAAGGGCGCTGGAAACTAACCTTCTCCATTTTCGGCAATTCGCCAACCGTCGCGATCTCGCGATCGAGCAGCGTCCTCCAGTCACTCATAGCCTGTCATCTCGAGATAGCCGCGCCCGGCATGGGTGCCCTCAAATCTGATCGGGCCTTCCCAATAGGGAAAGCGTGTGTCCATCCAGGCTTCTGGGTTTAGCGTCCGGATGGTCACATCCACCCCTTTTTCCGACAATTGCACCCTCCAGCGGATCGGCACGCTACGTCCCGCGACTGCCGCCGTTTCGAGCGGCGTCACCCTTAGCGCGCCGGGGGCCTGCGGCTGCGGCCTGCCGTCGGCCTTGATCCATGTGGCCGATGTAAAGCCCGCGCCTCCGTCTCGCAGGCGAAAGCCCATCATCTTTTCGCCGCTGTCGAAATGCAGCGAGAACCAGTCCCACCCGGTTTGATCCTCAGCCAGCGGCTGCGAGGACCATTCGTGGTCCAACCACGCCTGACCGGTCACCGCAATCGCGCCTGCCGGAAGGGTCAGCGTGCCGGTCACGTGGTAGAACGGTTGCGAGTAATAATAGCTCGCCTGCCCCTTCTCGGATTTCACCGAATAGCCTTGCACTCCCTGCGGCACCAGAGGGCCTTTGGCGTCCAGCGCCAGTTCGTAGGAAAACGCCTGTCCCGCCGCACGCAGATCGAGCGCCGACAGCGCATCCGCCTCTGGCTGGGCCCGGCCTGCCATCTGCCAGTTGTCGATCCAGGCCGCAAAGGGCGCAGCCGTAACCCCCGCCTGGCCGATGCCGCCCCGTGCCATCCGTTCGGCCACGAATTGGTGCGTTTGCGTCGTCAGTCCCGCATGGCCCATCCAAAGCTGCGGACTGGACCAGCCTGACCGCTCCACCGGGGCCAGGGCGGATCGGAAAAGAGTCCATTGCACGCCATAGTCCGCTCCATCCGCAGCTTGCAGGTTGGCGGTCAAATACCACCATTCGATCCGGTAACTGGGGTGCGGGCCGTGGTCTGCCGGAAAGTTGAATGCAGTCCCCGGCTGCGGCACTGAAAACCCGTCAGCCTCTGTGCCAAGCCCAGCAAAACCTTGGCCAAAGGCAGGTGCGGCCAAGCACATATAGATCAGCAATGCTCTAACGCTCATGTGCAAATACCTTCAGCAAATCCGATGGCGAAAGACGCGCCAGCCGCCAGGCAGGCACGGCGGCTGCAAGTCCGGCCGCCAGCAGCGCGAGCGCCGCCAGCCGCGCCCAGTCACCGGGAAAAAGGTGCATCGGCAGACGCCAGCCAAAAGCCTCCACATTCACCACCGCCAGTAGAACAAAGGCGAGCGCAATACCTACAGGCACAGCGGCCAGCATGGTCAAGGCTGCCAACAGCAAGCCGCGCGAAAGCTCCAACCATGCGAGGTGGCGGCGGGTCAGACCCATGGCCCAGACCGGCGCCAGTTGCGGCAGGCGCATACCCGACAGGGTCATGACGCTCGCAAACATCGCCAGCCCCGCGACTCCCAGCGTCAGCACATTCAGCACGGCTGTCACGTTGAATGTGCGCTCAAATACTTTGAGCGAAAAGGCCTTGATCCCGGCCTGGTCAATCACGTTCTGCGCGGGCAGCCCGAATTCCGTCCGCAAACCCGCCGCCAGTGATTCGGCCTTGCCGGGGGCAATCCGAATGGCATAGCGCAGGCGGGAGACATCAGGATAGTGCTGGACCAGTGTGTCGATCCCGATGATCACTTGGCCGATCGGGTTGCCATAGTCGGCATAAACGCCGACGATGCTGGCCCGCCAGCCACCGGGCAGCGTGATCTGGTCCCCCAAGCCCAACTCCTGGCGCCGCGCCAGTTGTTCGTTGATCAGGGCGCCGTCGCCTGTGGCGATCCGGTCCCACACCTCCGGCACTGCAGAGAGGATCGGCCAGTTGTCGCGATAGGTGGCATGATCGGCCACGCCGTATATTGCCGCGGGCTGGCCTGCGACCCGACCCTCAATGCTCCAGATCGGCAGGACCGCCTCGCTGCGCTGGGCCAGCCAGTCGCGTATCGCCGTGGCCTCTGCTTCGGTGCGGGCGGTCACGTATAACTCTGAGGCGAGACGCTGATCGAGCCAGCCGGTGAAGGTCAGCCGAAAGCTCGACACCATCGTGCTGACGCCCACATTGGCGGCCAGCGCAAGCAGCAGTGCCATTAGCGCCAATGACAGGCCGGGAAGCTGTTGACGCGTGTCGGCCCAAAACCATTCGGCCAGTGGTCCACGCGCCAAGCGGCCGCCAAGGTGCAATATCCCCGTCAGCACGAGCGGCAGCGCCAGTGCCGCCCCCAACAGCAGTGCCGCCAGAAGCGCAAAGCCCGCCTCGAGGCCGGATCCGAAGTGTGCAATTCCCGCCGCCGTCAACAGGAGCACCATCGCAGCCACGCCTTGCGCGCGCAGTGCCCGCTCCGAAGCCCGCGCCCAGGCCCGAGGCTGGGCCGCTGCAAGCAGCGGCAGGTGCCATAGCCGCCAGAGGCTCTGTGCGGCCGCCACCAGCGTGCCGATTACCGCGATGGCCAGCCCCGCTGCCCACACTGCGGGGCGGATCGACAGCGTTCCCGGCACATCGGCCCCGTAAAGCCCGCGCAGGGTGGCGGCGACGTCGGGCAAAAGGGCCGAGGCGACTACATAGCCAAGTGCCACGCCCACCAGCCCCGCGAGGAGGGCGAAGGTCAGCAGCTCGGCGATCAGCAAAAGGACCAGCACGCGTGCCGGCAAGCCCAGCGCGCGCAGCGTGCGAAATACCTGGCGGCGCTGTTCAAAAGCCAGACCGATGGCGGAATGCACGATGAAGAGCCCCACCGCAAAGGCGAGAAAACCGAAAGCCGTCAGGTTCAGGTGAAAACTGTCGGTCAGCCTGGCAAGATCTCCCGTTTCGCTCGGCTCGCGCAGGGTCAGGCCGGGAGCTGTCACCTCTAGGGGGGCACGGCCAATCGGTTGGTCCGGCCAGAGCAAAAGACGAGAGATCTTGTCCTTTGCCCTGAGCAGGACCTGCGCCTGCCCGATGTCGGTGAGGACAGTGCCAGGCGGCAAACCCTCGGCCACGCGCACGGGAGGTGTCGCTTGCTCGGTTAGTCGTGCCGCGGTTTCCGGGGCTGCATAGAGCACACCGGGCGCCGTGATGAACGGCAATAACTGGTCACCCGCCGCAATATCCACCTGCTGCGCCTGCGGCGGCAAGGTCAGTGGGTCAATGCCAAGGACGCGCAACCGCACATCCCCAAACCGCATTTCACCTTCAATCACCGGCGAAACCAGCCAGCCTGCTCGCCGCAGTCTCACAAACTCCTGTTGATCCATCCGGGCCCCGTCCTCACGCACTAGTTGCGCGAGCCGGTCCTGCCCAAGGATCGCCGCTGCACGATCATAGCTCGCCCGCGCCTCACCGTTGATCGCCTGAACCCCCGACCACAGCGCCGTTGCCAGCGATAGCCCCAAAAGCAGCATCGCCAATTGGACAGGCCGCCTGCGCCAGTGAGACAAGAGCGCTGTCAGCCCGGTCCACACCATCACACCAGCCGGCCCGCGTGCAGGTGAACGCGGGCGTTCAGCCGGTTTGCCAGACGGTTGGAATGGGTGACCATTAACAGGGCGGCACCCGTTTCAGCCACCAGCGACAGCATAAGATCGAGTACAGCGTCCCCTGTTGCCTCATCCAGATTGCCCGTGGGCTCATCAGCCAGAACCAGCCGGGGCCGGGCGGCCAAGGTCCGGCCGATCGCCACCCGCTGTTGCTGGCCGGCCGACAGTTGTTCAGGGTAGCGCGTGAGGACTTGGGAGAGGCCCAGCCGTTTGGCAAGGACTTTCAACCATGCCGGATCAGGGCGGCCAGCAAGCCGAGCCTGAAAGGCAAGGTTGGCCGCCACATCAAGCGAAGGGATCAGGTTGAACTGCTGGAACACAAGTCCGATTGTTCCCCGCCGCAGGGCGGCAAGGGCTGTATCGTTCAGCCCCACAATATTGGTACCGCCAAGGTGGATTTCTCCCGCATCAGGGCTGTCGAGCCCTGCAACGAGGTGCAAAAGCGTGCTCTTGCCGCTGCCAGACTCGCCGGTCAGCGCAAGGCTCTTGCCCGCCTCCAGCGAAAGATCGATCCCGTTCAGAACATGCAACGGCCCCTCGCCAGTGGGGTAGAATTTGTCGATCTGGTGCAGCCTCAGCAGCATCTTACTCCCCGGAGGTCAGCGTGCATCTGACACGGCATGCCCGTGAAATAGTGCCAAACAACGATCCCTTCCATACAGCCTCGTGATCGAACTTGCCGCGGCCGAAAGGCTTGACCGCTCCTTCGTATCCCACGTGCTCCAGTTGACGCTGCTCGCGCCCGATCTGGTCGAAGCCATACTCGACGGACGGCGGTCCATGGGGGTTCAGCTCCAGGCGCTCGTCAGGGGTTTGCCCGTCGAATGGGAACGGCAACGGGAGTTGATGGCTAGTTCCTGCTGACAATCTTCTCTGCGGCCGCACTCAGAGAAGCCAGGCCAGCGACTGGCGAAGTAATGTCGTCCCATCCTTGTGGAACCACCGGCCATGGCTGAAGATCACGCGCTTTGGCTGAAAAGCCACGAGGCGCTCCGCGGCCGCCTTCGCCTGCTCATGCTTCCGTTTGATGATCATACGCAGGTAAATGGGGGCCTTCCCCACAGGTGCCGTGACGCCTAAGAGGCGCGCCGCCGGCCTGATGATGAACGGCAGCTTTTCCGGCTCGAGATTCAGAACTAGATCCGTAAGCACCATAGTTCGGCTGTTCTTGTGATAGAACGCGACTTCGGTGAACCCACCGGCTCCTGGAACGACAACCTGATCGAGATCTTTCGACCAGGCTTCCGGCGCCGCTGCGGCCAGATCGTGATCGATCCTGACGCCAGCCCGGCGGACCTGTGCCCGATGGCGCAAGCCCGCAACGGCCCAAGTCGACGCTCCCTGCATATGGTTCTGCCACTCCTTGAGGAAGGTCCAGTGTGCACTGTTTGGCGCAACCAGATGCACTATCGGACCAATCTGCTCGAGCTGCTTTCTCAGCTCAAAAGCGAACCGTGTTGGTGAATGCAGCAGGAGATCGCCATTTCCGAGCTGGATAACCGTCATGCGCACCGGGACTGGAATGCCCATCACGCTCAGCGGTCCGCTGTCGACGATCCAGATCCCAGGGGCGACAGGCTTGGCGACATCAAGAGGAGGGTAGGTGGCGTCTTCGGGCTTCATGGTTGTGCTCCAATTCAGCTTGGAGCTGGCGCAACACGCTTCGAGAGGATCTGTTCCGGGGAACTGCGTGACGGCCTGATTCGTCTGCTGGCCGAAGCAAATCATTATGTGCAACGTACAACGACAGCTTTGCGCTTAAAATCCGATATTGAGATCAGCATTGCCCCTTCCTGAAAGCCGACATCCCAAGAACCTCGCTGAGGGTCGTGGTTGCGCCATGTTCAGACATTCGCGGTGCTTCTCCAGAGCGGACGTTAGCTCATCGGTAGGAGTCGACCTGCGGACCATGCCTGATGGTAGGTGTAGGGAACGGCGTGACCCCCATGCGATGAAGCGGCGGTAGGCCGCCGCTCCGAATTTGAGCGGCCCGTCCGGCAACGCTATAATTGACCGGCAGGGGACGTTATCGATGACGCAAATCAGAGCCATGACTGAGCAGGACGTGCCATCGGTATCGCTGCTCATTGGAGAGTCTTGGCGCAGGACGTACTCGCCAATCATGGGTGCCGAGACCGCGGCCCGGATTTCGGATGAAGATCACACGCTGCAGCGGATTGCGGCGGAACTGACAGACACCAACAAAATGTCGTTCGTGGCAGAACGGCCAGACGGCTCGATTGCCGGCTACGCGATGGCTAAGATGAATGAAGCCGGCGACGTCATGCTTGACCGGCTCCACATCGATCAAAGCGAGTACAGCACCGCGCTAGCCGCTAATATATTGCACGCTGTCTTTGCCGCCCATTCCGGCATCCCGAGCATCGCACTCGAAGTGCTCGAGGGAAACGACCGGGCAATGGCCTTTTACCGCAAACATGGTTCGAAGTGGTCGATCGCAGGGCCGCGTCGCACGGTGCAGAAGGCCATGCATCGTTGATTACGCGCAAACTGCTATCGCGCGCCTAGTCGGAACTCGCGCATCGAACAGTACATCACGTCTTCCGTCCCCAGCGCACCGGCGGCCTCCCCGTTCGCAATCCAAATAGACGTCATTCAGCTGTTTGATTGGCATGTCAGCGTGAGCGAACGCGAGGTCCTGAGCGTCAGAAGCCGACAATGAAGCCGGACTGATTGCGATCAGCACGGTGCCGAGCGTTACAGGCGCGAGGGACTTAACAACTGACATGATCATTTTGAGATCCTCCCCAGCTCCCTTCGGTCAACATTCAGTCCTTGGGGTCGCAGGTGTAGTGCCGTTCGAAGGTCCCGTCCGCGCGCCGCTGCTTGTCGAAGCCGCGATGTAAGGCTCGATCGCGCGCTCGTGGACCAGCCAAAGGGGATCTCGGCCGAGGCGTAGCCACTGCCGGCGGCCAAACCGTTTCGGGATCGAGGCCGAAGCGATCCTAGTGCGCTCGATCGTCGTGCCGGCCGCCTGCCTCCGCATGACGGATGGCGCGGCTTCGCAAAGCGCACATGATTTCGTCACGTGAGATGCGGATGTCGCCAAGAACGTCATCGGGTAAACGGCTCAACTGGTCCGTTGCCGACAAGAGAGCTTTTCGCTCGGCGCGGAGGCGCAACCACCTGCGAAATGGACCAATGGCGGCAGCATGAATTATAACCATGATCAGAT
>SAQR01000065.1 GCA_004020365.1 Mesorhizobium sp. | reverse complement strand
TGAAACCGGTGTTCGCGTCGGCGGCGCGGTCGAGCTCGGCGGCATCGAGCGGCCGCCCAACTACGCCCGCGCGAAAGCGCTGCTCGACAAGGCACAAAAGTTCCTGCCGGGGCTTGATCCGGCCGGCGGCCGCGAGTGGATGGGATTCCGGCCGTCGCTGCCGGATTCGCTGCCGGTGATCGGTGGCGCCAGGCAGGCCGGCACGATCGTCTATGCCTTCGGCCACGGCCATCTCGGCCTGACACAGGCGGCTGCCACCGGACGCCTGGTCCGCGATCTCATTCTCGGCCAAAATCCGGTGTTTGATCTGTCTCCGTTTTCTCCGAACCGCTTCTGACGGGATCTAAAAATGGCGCGCCACTCCTTCTTTTGCATCGACGGTCACACTTGCGGTAATCCGGTGCGTCTTGTCGCCGGCGGCGGACCGCCGCTCGAGGGCGCGACGATGATGGAGCGGCGCGCGCATTTCCTGGCCGAATATGACTGGATCCGCACCGGGCTAATGTTCGAGCCGCGCGGCCATGATTTGATGTCCGGCTCGATCCTCTACCCGCCGACGCGGCCCGATTGCGACATTGCCATCCTGTTCATCGAAACCTCGGGCTGCCTGCCAATGTGCGGTCATGGCACCATCGGCACGGTGACGATGGCCATCGAGCACGGGCTGGTCAAGCCGAAGACACCGGGCTTGCTCAGGCTGGACACGCCGGCCGGCCTGGTCACCGCCGAGTACAAACAGGTCGGCGAATATGTCGAGGAGGTGCGCATCACCAACGTGCCGTCCTTCCTCCATGCCGAGGGCCTGACTGTGGAATGTCCACAGCTCGGCGAGATCGGCGTCGATGTTGCCTATGGCGGCAATTTCTACGCCATCGTCGAGCCGCAGAAGGCCTATCGCGACATCGCCGACCACTCTGCCGGCGACCTCATCGCCTGGAGCCCGGTGGTACGGCAGCGGCTCAACGAAAAATATGCCTTCGTACATCCCGAGAATCCCGGCATCGACCGGCTGTCGCACATCCTGTGGACGGGTGCGCCGACCGACAGCCAGGCGAATGCGCGCAACGCCGTCTTCTACGGCGACAAGGCGATCGACCGCTCGCCTTGCGGCACCGGCACCTCGGCGCGGATGGCGCAGCTTCACGCCAAGGGCAAGCTTGGGACCGGCGACGAATTCGTCCACGAATCGATCATCGGCTCGTTGTTCAAGGGCAGGGTCGAGAAGGAAGTTACGGTGGCGGGCAAGCCGGCGATCATTCCCTCGATCGGCGGCTGGGCGCGCATGACCGGATTGAACACGATCTTCATCGACGATCGCGATCCGTTCGCGCACGGATTCGTCGTCAAATAGAGAGTATCCTGACCCAGGGGAATCGAACGGGACGCAAAGATCGATCGCTGCGACGGCGCAACGATCCCGCTCATCAACTTATTTTGACGGCGATTCCTTCGAAACTGCGTGCATTTTGACGACGAATCGCCAAAGACATTGCGTTATGCCAATGATAGGGTCCGCGATAGTCCAGAGGCCGGGAAGGGAAGAACGGGCAATCCGATTGCGTGCTTCAAAATCACGCATGCCGATTAAAAAATGACGTTGCAATCCGGGCTCGAAACTTTACGACTAGGGGAAATACGAAAAGGAATGCGTCTGCATGGGCGACATTCCAGGGGAGCTACGACAGCATGCAGTATTTTGTCCAGCAGCTTATCAATGGGCTGACGCTGGGATCGATCTATGGACTGATAGCGATCGGCTATACGATGGTGTACGGCATCATCGGCATGATCAATTTCGCCCATGGCGACATCTTCATGATCGGCGCTTTCGCCGCCCTCATCGTTTTCCTTATCCTCGGTGCCTTGTTCTATTCGTTGCCGGTAGTGATCGCGCTCCTGGTCATGATGATCGTCGCAATGCTGTTGACCAGCATGTACAATTGGACGATCGAAAAGGTAGCCTACCGGCCTTTGCGCGGTTCGTTCCGGCTGGCGCCGTTGATCACCGCGATCGGCATGTCGATTGCGCTGTCCAATTTCGTCCAGGTGACGCAAGGGCCGCGCAACAAGCCGGTCCCGCCGATGGTGTCCAAGGTCTACAACATCGCAGGCATCAGCGTGTCGCTGAAGCAGATCATCATCGTCCTGGTCACCATAGTCCTGCTGGCGCTGTTCTGGTACCTGGTCAACAAGACCTCGCTGGGTCGAGCCCAAAGGGCGTGCGAGCAGGACCGCAAGATGGCCGCACTGCTCGGCATCGACGTCGATCGCACCATCTCGATCACCTTCATCATGGGCGCCGCCCTTGCCGCCGTCGCCGGCACGTTGTTCCTGATGTATTACGGTGTAGTGGTGTTTTCCGATGGCTTTACGCCCGGTGTGAAGGCATTTACTGCCGCGGTGCTCGGCGGCATCGGCTCGTTGCCCGGCGCCGTGCTCGGCGGGCTGATGATCGGCTTCATCGAAAGCATGTGGTCGGCTTATTTCTCGATCGATTACAAGGACGTCGCTGCCTTCTCCATCCTGGCGATCGTGCTGATCTTCCTGCCTTCCGGCATTCTCGGCCGGCCAGAAGTCGAAAAGGTCTGAGACAATGGCGGTCACCGCATCTCCGGAGCGCGACATCGTCGCCACCCCCATGCAGCGCGCCACCCGCGAAGCGCTCTATGCCGGCGCCATCGCACTCGGCCTGTTCGTGCTGTTCATCGGCCTGAAGACCAACCAGAACATCTCCAACGAACTGATCCTGGAGCAGCGCTGGGGCTTGCTCGCCATTGTGGTTGTGCTGACCATGGCCGGCCGTTTTCTCTACGTCGCTTACGGACAGCCCTTCCTCGCAAATCAGAAGATCGCCGATGTCGCCACCGGCCTGCTGCCGGAGAGCGTAGCGACGCGGTTCTTCCGCTTGCCCTATTTCCTCGCCGCCATCGTCACGGTGGCCGTGCTGGTTTTCCTTGCCGGCCCCCTTGACGGATTGCTGGGACCAGGTCTGGCCGGTTATGCACGGTTTCTGAGGGCGCTGGCGATCATCTACGCCCTTGCCTCCGTGCTGTTTTATTTCCGAACCTTCATCCATGCCCATTTTTCGGCGCTGGGCATAACCGCACTGGCGCTCTACCCGGTCATTGTCGTGCTGGTGCTTGCTTTGTACGGAGGATCGGTGGCCGCCGGGTTCCAGGGTTCTCTGAAATGGGTCGACAATTTCGGCATCCAGATCCTGATCTACGTGATGCTGGCCTGGGGGTTGAACATCGTCGTTGGCCTCGCCGGCCTGCTCGACCTTGGTTATGTCGCCTTCTACGCCGTCGGTGCCTATGCCTATGCGCTGCTCGGCACGCATTACGGCCTGTCGTTCTGGATCCTGCTGCCTGCCGCCGGCGCCATGGCCGCCTTCTGGGGCGTGCTGCTCGGTTTTCCGGTGCTACGCCTGCGTGGCGACTATCTGGCGATCGTGACGCTGGCCTTCGGCGAGATCATTCGTCTCGTGCTGATCAATTGGCGTGAGGTTACCAACGGCTCGGCCGGTATCTCCGGCATCCCCAAGGTCACCTTTTTCGGCCTGATTTCGTTCAACGTCTCGGATCCGAACTATATCGCCAAGGTTTTCGACATCGCCACGTCGAGCGCCTACTACAAGATCTTCCTCTACTACCTGATCCTGGGACTCTGCCTGCTCACCGCTTTCGTCACCATAAGGCTTAGGCGCATGCCCGTCGGCCGCGCCTGGGAAGCGCTGCGCGAGGACGAGATCGCCTGCCGCTCGCTCGGCATCAACACCACCACCACCAAGCTCACCGCCTTTGCCACCGGCGCCATGTTCGGCGGCTTCGCCGGCTCGTTCTTCGCCGCGCGGCAAGGCTTCGTCAGCCCGGAATCCTTTATCTTTCTGGAATCGGCCATCATCCTCGCCATCGTCGTGCTCGGCGGCATGGGTTCGCTGGTCGGCATTGCCGTGGCCGCCATGGTGATGATCGGCGGCACCGAGGTGCTGCGCGAGCTCGATTTCCTGAAGCAGGTTTTCGGTCCCGACTTCACGCCGGAGCTTTATCGCATGCTGTTGTTCGGCATGGCCATGGTTATCGTCATGCTGTGGAAGCCGCGCGGCTTCGTCGGCAGTCGTGAGCCGACAGCCTTTCTCAAAGAGAGCAGGGCCGTATCCGGCGCCTTCACCAAGGAGGGCCACGGCTGATGAGCGATGCGAGCTCCTCCGTGAACGATGCTATCCTGCAGGTCGAGCATCTGTCGATGAAGTTTGGCGGTCTGGTCGCCATCGGCGACCTGTCCTTTCAGGCCAGGCGCGGCGAGATCACCGCGCTGATCGGGCCGAACGGTGCCGGCAAGACCACCGTGTTCAACTGCATCACCGGCTTCTATAAGCCGTCGGAAGGCATGATCACGCTCAGCCGGCGCGACGGCTCGAGCTTCTTGCTCGAACGCCTGCCGAACCACGAGATTCCGGCGCGCGCCAAGGTGGCGCGCACCTTCCAGAACATTCGTCTGTTCTCGGGCATGACGCTGCTCGAGAACCTGCTGGTGGCGCAGCACAACAAGCTGATGAAGGCTTCCGGCTACACCGTTCTCGGCCTGTTCGGCTACAGCGGCTACCGGACGGCGTCGGCCGAGTCGATCGACCTCGCCAGGCACTGGCTGGAAAAGGCCGACCTCGTCGATCGAGCCGACGACCCGGCCGGCGACCTGCCCTACGGCGCGCAACGGCGCCTGGAGATCGCGCGGGCGATGTGCACGGGTCCGGAGCTGCTGTGCCTCGACGAACCGGCGGCCGGACTCAATCCGAAGGAATCAATGGCGCTCAACGCGCTTCTGATGGATATCAAGGACAACACCGGCACCTCGATCCTGCTGATCGAGCACGACATGGCGGTGGTCATGCAGATTTCCGACCATGTCGTGGTGCTCGAATACGGGCGCAAGATCTCGGATGGCAGTCCGCATGCGGTACGCACCGATCCGCGTGTCATTGCCGCCTATCTCGGGGTCGAAGACGAGGACGTCGAGACGGTGCTGACCGAGGTCGGCGACGAAGACGTCATCGAGCAACTGGATACAGGCCCGGATTCGGCGCACGGTCCGGACTCGTCGTCTTCGTATTTCGCCGGACCGGTGACCGACACCGTCGGACACACTGAGGGCGAACGCGTCACGGTGTCGAAGGGCGCGTCGAAAGCCGGGCAGGTCGATGCAAGGTCGGGCGCGGCGGCAAGGCCCGCATCGCCGGCCGAAGCCAAACCGACGGAGAAACCTTCCGCCGAGAAATCCTCCGCGGCAAAGCCCAAGACACCGGGCGACTCCAACCGGGGCGGAGGGAATGAATGATGGCCGGCACAACGCTGCTCGACATCAAGGGCGTCCAGACCTACTACGGCAACATCAGGGCGCTGAACGGCGTCGATGTCACCGTCAAGCAGGGCGAGATCGTGGCGCTGATCGGCGCCAATGGCGCCGGCAAGTCGACGCTGATGATGACCATTTTTGGTGCGCCACGGGCGCGGGCGGGCACCATCACCTTCGCTGGCACCGACATCACCCAGTTGCCGACCCATGAGATCGCGCGCATGCGCATCGCCCAGTCGCCGGAGGGACGGCGCATCTTCCCGCGCATGACGGTGATGGAAAACCTGCAGATGGGCGCCAGCCTCGACGACCTCAAGCACTTCGACGAGGACGTCGAGAAGGTGTTCACGCTGTTTCCACGCCTGAAGGAACGCATTGCCCAGCGCGGCGGCACGCTGTCGGGCGGCGAGCAGCAGATGCTTTCGATCGGACGTGCGCTGATGGCGCGGCCGAAACTGCTTTTGCTCGACGAGCCGTCGCTGGGCCTGGCGCCACTGATCGTCAAGCAGATCTTCGACGCCATCCGCGAGTTGAACCGCACGCAGGGGCTGACCGTGTTCCTGGTCGAGCAGAACGCCTTCGGCGCGCTGAAGCTCGCCACGCGCGGCTATGTCATGGTCAACGGCAACGTGACGATGAGCGGCACCGGCAAGGAGCTGCTCGCCGATCCGGACGTGCGCGCCGCCTATCTCGAAGGCGGCCATCACTGAGTTCAGGAGGCATCAATCATGCAGGGCATTCTCTATGAGGAACCCTCGGTCTGGCATTTCTTCTTCGTCACCTGCCTGCTTGGCGGCTGGGCGGCATGGATGACGGGCAAGGCCTGCGCCCAAACATGGCGCAGCTTCGTCCAATTGTTCGCATACATGCTCGGCCTCGGCATCGCCGTAAGGTTCATCCATCACGCACTGTTCGGCGGTACGATGTTCTCGCTGCAGTACTACATCGTCGACACCATCGTCCTGATGATATTGGGCTTCATCGGCTATCAATACACACGCACCAACCAGATGGTGACGCAGTATAGCTGGCTCTATGAAAGAGCATCGCTTTTGAGCTGGAAACCAAAAGGTTGACGTTCATCATTAACGCCGTTCCGGGGATGAATCGGCGTGACAAGTGCCTGAAAATCGGCAAAGTACGCTTTCTGCGAGTAAAGGTGGGCATCGCATGAAAGCATCATCCACGCCCACCCTGTAAATGGGAGCGTTTTACATGAGAAAATCACTTTTGTCCGCCGTCGCCCTGACCGCGCTTGTCGCGTTCAGCGGAAGCGCATGGGCTGACATCCTGGTCGGAGTTGCCGGTCCGATCACCGGTCCGAACGCGGCCTTCGGCGCGCAGTTGCAGAAGGGCGCCGAACAGGCTGTCGCCGACATCAATGCGGCCGGCGGCATCAACGGCGAGCAGGTCAAGCTCACGGTCGGCGACGACGTCTCCGATCCGAAGCAGGGCATCTCGGTCGCCAACAAGTTCGTCGCCGACGGCGTCAAGTACGTGATTGGCCACTTCAACTCGGGCGTTTCGATCCCGGCATCGGAAGTCTACGCCGAGAACGGTATCCTCGAGATCACCCCGGCCGCGACCAATCCGAAGTTCACCGAACGCGGCATGTGGAACACCTTCCGCACCTGCGGACGCGACGATCAGCAGGGCAAGGTTGCTGGCGACTATCTCGCCGCGCACTTCAAGGATGCCAAGATCGCTGTCATCCATGACAAGACGCCTTATGGCCAAGGCCTCGCCGACGAAACCAAGAAGGCGCTTGCAGCCAATGGCGTGACCGAGGCGATGTATGAAGGCATCAATGTCGGCGACAAGGATTTCTCGGCCCTCATCGCCAAGATGAAGGACGCGGGCGTCTCCGTCGTCTACTATGGTGGCCTGCACACCGAAGCCGGCCTGATCATACGCCAACTCGCCGACCAGGGCCTCAAGGCAACCTTCATGTCCGGCGACGGCATCGTGTCAAACGAATTGGCATCCATCGCCGGCGACGCCGTCGACGGCACGCTGATGACTTTCGCTCCGGATCCGCGCAAGAATCCGAACGCCAAGGAACTCGTCGAGAAGTTCCGCGCCGCCGGCTTCGAGCCTGAGGCCTATACCCTCTACTCCTACGCGGCGATGGAAATCATCGCGGCCGCCATCGCCAAGACCGGTTCAGCCGATGACGCTCAGAAGGTAGCCGAGACCATCAAGTCGGCCGGCCCCTGGAAGACCGCGATCGGCGAGATCGGCTATGACGCGAAAGGCGACATCACCCGTCCGGATTACGTCATGTACACCTGGAAGAAGGGTGACGACGGCAAGTACACCTATGTCGAGAACGAACCCGGCAAATAACCGGACGTTGCTTCATAAAATGCCCGGCGCCTCGCGCCGGGCATTTTTCATGGGAGTTTCCCGAAAGCCGGATCGGGACTGCGAAGCGTCGTCCGGACCGACACGCAATGTGTCAACGCGATAGGTCAAACTAAATCGGTTTAATCGCCTCCTTCGATTTTGTTTGCACTGCAGCATTTTCGCGTTAATCATGGCGTCAGTTCCCTTCCGTTCGCGCCCGGAGCCTTGTCCTTGGCAATCACGAAGATCCTTGTCGCCAACCGGTCCGAAATCGCCATCCGCGTCTTCCGCGCGGCCAACGAACTCGGCCTCAAAACCGTGGCGATCTGGGCCGAGGAGGACAAATACTCGCTGCACCGCTTCAAGGCGGATGAAAGCTATCAGGTCGGGCGCGGGCCGCATCTGAACAGGGATATGGGGCCGATCGAAAGCTATCTGTCGATCGAGGAAGTGATCCGCGTCGCCAGGCTTTCGGGCGCCGATGCCATCCATCCGGGCTATGGGCTGTTGTCGGAAAGCCCTGAATTCGCCGAAGCCTGCGCAAAAGCCGGCATTATTTTCATTGGACCCAAGCCGGATACAATGCGCCGGCTCGGCAACAAGGTCGCCGCACGCAACCTGGCGATCGAGGTCGGCGTGCCGGTAATTCCCGCCACCGATCCCTTGCCGGACGACATCGAGACGGTGAAGGCGCTCGCCAGGACGATCGGCTATCCGGTGATGCTGAAGGCGTCGTGGGGCGGCGGCGGCCGCGGCATGCGCGCCATCCGCTCGGAAGCCGATCTCGCCCGCGAGGTGACGGAGGGCAAGCGCGAAGCGAAAGCCGCGTTCGGCAAGGACGAGGTCTATCTCGAAAAGCTGATCGAGCGCGCCCGTCATGTCGAGGTGCAGGTGCTGGGCGACACACACGGCAATGCCGTGCACCTGTTCGAGCGCGATTGCTCGATCCAGCGCCGCAACCAGAAGGTGGTCGAGCGCGCGCCGGCGCCGTATCTCGAAATGTCGCAGCGCGAAGAGCTTTGCGGCTACGCGCTCAAGATCGCGCGCGAGACGAGCTATATCGGCGCTGGCACAGTCGAGTTCCTGCAGGATGCCGACACCGGCAAATTCTACTTCATCGAAGTCAACCCGCGCATCCAGGTCGAGCACACTGTCACCGAGCAGGTGACCGGCATCGACATCGTCAAGGCGCAGATTCATATCCTCGATGGCTTTGCCATCGGCACGCCGGAATCGGGCGTGCCGGCGCAGGGGGATATCAGGCTCAACGGCCACGCGCTGCAGTGCCGCATCACCACGGAAGATCCTGAACAAAATTTCATTCCCGACTATGGCCGCATCACCGCCTATCGCGGCGCCACCGGTTTCGGCATCCGCCTCGATGGCGGCACCGCCTATTCGGGCGCGGTCATCACCCGTTTCTACGACCCGCTGCTGGAAAAAGTGACGGCCTGGGCGCCGACGCCGGCCGAGACCATCGCCCGCATGAACCGGGCGCTGCGCGAGTTCCGTATTCGCGGGGTGGCGACCAACCTCACCTTCCTCGAGGCGATCATCAATCACCCAAGTTTCGTCGAAAATTCCTATACGACCAAGTTCATCGATACGACACCGGAACTGTTTGCGAGCGTGAAGCGGCAGGATCGCGCGACCAAGCTGCTCAACTACCTGGCCGATGTCAGCGTCAACGGCCACCCCGAGGCGCGCGGCCGGCCGCAGCCTAAGGCCGATGCGGCGGCACCCATGGTGCCCTACCTCAACGGCAATGTGCCCGATGGCAGCAAGCAGAAATTCGACGCCCTTGGGCCGGAGAAATTCGCGGCCTGGATGCGCGCACGCAAGGAAGTGCTGGTCACCGACACGACGATGCGCGACGGACACCAGTCCCTGCTGGCGACGCGGGTGCGCACATATGACATCGCCGGCATTGCCGGCACCTATGCGCGCGCGCTGCCGCAGCTTTTGTCGCTCGAATGCTGGGGCGGGGCGACCTTCGACGTCGCCATGCGCTTTCTCACCGAAGACCCGTGGGAGCGGCTGTCGCTGGTGCGCGAGGCAGCGCCCAATCTGTTGCTGCAGATGCTTTTGCGCGGCGCCAACGGCGTCGGCTACACCAATTATCCGGACAATGTCGTTCAGCATTTCGTCAAACAGGCAGCAAGCGGCGGCATCGACCTGTTCCGTGTCTTTGACTGCCTGAACTGGGTCGACAACATGCGCGTCGCCATGGACGCGGTCGGCGCCGAAGGCAAGCTGATCGAAGCAGCGATCTGTTACACCGGCGACATACTCGACCCAGCCCGGGCCAAGTACGACCTCAACTACTACGTCGCGCTGGCCAGGGAGTTGCAGGCGGCCGGCGCCCATATTATCGCGGTCAAGGACATGGCCGGGCTCTTGAAGCCGAATGCTGCCCGCGCACTGTTCAAGGCGTTGCGCGAGGCGACCGACCTGCCGATCCATTTCCATACGCACGACACGTCAGGCCTGTCGGCGGCAACGGTATTGGCGGCGGTGGACAGCGGTGTCGACGCCATCGACGCGGCGATGGATGCCCTGTCCGGCAACACCTCGCAGCCTTGCCTGGGCTCGATCGTCGAGGCGCTGAAGGGCACCGAGCGGGATCCGGGCCTCGACCCGCAATGGATCAGGAACGTCTCGTTCTACTGGGAGGCGGTGCGCAACCAGTATGCTGCCTTCGAAAGCGACCTGAAGGGGCCGGCCTCGGAAGTCTACCTGCACGAAATGCCGGGTGGGCAGTTCACCAACCTCAAGGAGCAGGCGCGCTCGCTCGGGCTGGAGACGCGCTGGCACGAAGTGGCGCAGACCTATCACGACGTCAATCTGATGTTTGGTGACATCGTCAAGGTGACGCCGTCGTCCAAGGTCGTCGGCGACATGGCGCTGATGATGGTGAGTCAGGACCTGACGGTTGCCGATGTCGAAAATCCGGCCAGGGATATCGCCTTCCCCGACTCGGTCGTGTCGATGCTGCGCGGCGACCTCGGCCAGTCGCCCGGCGGCTGGCCGGAGGCACTGCAGAAGAAGGTGCTGAAAGGCGACAAACCGATCACCGTGCGGCCCGGTTCGTTGCTGAAAGCAGCCAATCTCAAGGCCAGCCGCAAGGAGATCGAGGACAAGCTCGAGCGCAAGCTCAGCGAATTCGAATTCGCCTCGTGGCTGATGTACCCGAAGGTGTTCTCCGACTTTACCGCGGCGCAGGAAACCTATGGGCCGGTCAGCGTGCTGCCGACGCCGACCTATTTCTACGGCATGAAGCCGGAGGACGAGATCTTTGTCGACATCGAGAAGGGCAAGACGCTGGTGGTGCGCTGCCTGGCCATAGGCGATGTCGACGAGAAGGGCATGGTCACCGTGTTTTTTGAGCTCAACGGCCAGCCGCGCCGGGTCAAAGTGCCGGATCGGGCGCACGGTGCTTCCGCCGCCAAGGCGCGGCGCAAGGCTGAGCCGGGCAACGACGCGCATGTCGGCGCACCGATGCCGGGCGTCGTCTCGGCGCTCGCCGTTGCCGCCGGCCAGGCGGTCAAGGCCGGCGACGTGCTTTTGTCGATCGAGGCGATGAAGATGGAGACGGCATTGCATGCCGAGCGCGACGGGGTTGTCGCCGAAGTGCTGGTCAAGGCCGGCGACCAGATCGACGCCAAGGATCTGCTGATCGCCTTCGGATAAGACAGAAATGGTGCCCAGGCAGAGTTGTCTGCGTCTGGCGACAACCGCTCATGCCGCATCGATAACAGCTTGACCGGTCGGCTCCGGTCGGGCATCGAACCGCTGCAAATTCGCCGCGACGGTTCGTTGAGTCGCGGCATGGAAAACGACGCGGAGAAAAAATGGCCGACGACATCACCGAGACCAGCCAGACTGTTGCCGCCGGCCAGCTGCGAGCCTTCATCGAACGCATCGAGCGGCTCGAGGAAGAGAAGAAGACGATCGCCGACGACATCAAGGAAGTGTTCGCCGAGGCCAAGGGCACCGGCTTCGACACCAAGGCGATGCGGTCGATCATCCGGCTTCGCAAGAAGGACCAGGCTGAGCGGCAAGAGGAGGAAACTATCCTCGATCTCTACAAAGCCGCACTCGGCATGGTGTAAGGCCGCTAACAGCCCTGGGCGCCGGTTGCGCCCGCAACGGGTCGAACCATGAGCGAATTCGACTTTGGCGGCCGCCGCGCCTCTGAATTCCGCCAACGCGGCTTCTGGACGCTGTTCGTGGAACGGCATCCGGAAGAAAGGGCTGTGATGGCGCGGCGCGGACCCTGGTTCTGGCAGCGCGAGCTGCCCGACTTCGCCTTGGTCCTTTCCATGTATGTCGCGCCGGCGCAGAACCATGTCGGCGTCTTCTTCGGCCGCAACGAGAAGTTCGGTGCCACGCAAGCCTGGTCGCGGTTGAGGCCGTTCCAGCCGGCGATCGAAGACAGGTTGAAGCTCAGGCCGGAACAGAGTTGCGAGGGCCTCGGTATCAATTCGCTGTGGCGGGTGAACTGTTTTGCCGAGGACAATTGGCCGGCCATGGCCGACTGGCTGGTGACGGAAGCATCGCGTTTCGAGCGCGCCGTTGCCGAGGTGCTGGGCGAGGGTGGCGAAGCCGGTTCGTGAATTCGCGTCGCAGTGGCTTGAGTTAAGTCGGCTTCGCCGTGTCGCGGCCAATCCGATCGAGATGCTGTTGCAGCGCCAGATGATCGAGCGCATCCATTCGCAGATTGACCAACAGCGAAATGCGGTTGTTGAGCATGCGATAGGCATCGGCAAAGGCAAGATGGAGTTCGGCTTCGGTGCCGTCTGCCTTGGCTGGGTCCGGTATCGACCAGAGCGCGGTCATCGGATGACCCGGCCAGATCGGACAGGATTCATTCGCGGTGCTGTCGCAAAGCGTGAAGATGAAATTCATTTCCGGCGCGTCGGGCTCGGCAAACTCGTCCCAGCCTTTCGAACGGGCGAAGCTCGTATCGTAGCTGAGGCTTTCGAGCAGCTGCAATGCGTAGGGATTGACCTCGCGCTTCGGCTGCGAACCGGCGGAAAAGGCCTTGAACCTGCCGGCACCGAGCCGATTGAGGATGGCTTCCGCCATGATCGATCGCGCCGAATTGGCGTTGCAAAGAAACAGCACGTTGTAGACATTATCGCTCATCTCAAGATCTCCCCTGGCAGGCGACTGGAAGATGGGGGGCGGCAGTTTCCGGCAAGGTGTCCTTGCCAAGATGCCGACGAGGGCGACGTAGAAAGGTTTCACGACTGTTTGATGACAATCTGTCAAATCATACGCTTGCGTGCCGATGATCGATTTGCGTTGACAGGCTTGCTGCTTTGGAAATCTCTGCGGCTGTCGAATGAGAGAAAGCCGCATCGATGAGCGCGCCAGAGACTTTCGAAAGCCAAGACGGCGAGGCAGGCCGTGCGGCGGGTTTTTTCCGCTCGCGCTGGCAAGGCACGGCGCCGATAGACCGGCTGTTCTGGCGCGATCTTGTCGTTGTCGGCACGGCGATCAACGTCGCAGCGTCGGTGCTGGCGCTGATCCTGCTCGGGCTGAAGCTGCCGCTCGCTCTCGTTCTGGCGGTGCATTTCGCGCCGGCGCCGTACAATTTCTTCCTGACTTTTGCGGTGTGGCGGACAGCCGAGAAATCCGGCGGCGTCAAGGCTTCGCTGATGACGCTGGGGGCTGTGCTGTGGCTCATCCTGGTGGTGGTGATCTGACCGGAGAGTGCTGCCGGCAAAGGCCGGCCGAAGCCAGCCCTTTCACAACGCTGAATTGCACAACCTTGAATTGCAGTCAGGCAGCAGCCGGCTCGAATTTCAGCGCGACGCCGTTGATGCAATAGCGCAGGCCGGTCGGCGGCGGGCCGTCCTCGAAGACATGGCCGAGATGGCTGCCGCAGCTGGCGCAGTGGCATTCCGTGCGGACCATGCCGTAGCTGCGGTCGACGGTCGTCTCGACCGAACCGGGCACCGGATCGTTGAAGCTTGGCCAGCCGGTGCCGCTCTCGAACTTCAGCTTGGATTCGAACAAGGGCTGGTCGCAGCCGGCGCAGGAAAAGGTGCCGGCGCGCTTCTCGTGGAGCAGGGCACAACTGCCCGGCCGCTCGGTGCCGTGATTGCGCATCACCGCATATTGCTCCGGCGTCAGCCGGGCGCGCCATTCGGCATCGGTGCGGATAACAGGGTAGGTGTGACTATCCATTTTTTGCCTCTTAGCTCATGCCGCTATTGGGGTTGTCTTCCCAAGTTCGCCTAAAATAGGCATTCGTTACGGCGTTTGCCGGTATTTCCGATGCTGCCGCGACGAATTCCTCAGGCGATCGCCGTGAGATACCGCGCTATCGATCCTGCAAATGCCGTCTTTGCCTCGCCGATGACGTTCTGGTTCCACCATGCGCCGTAGATGTGGTCGAACGCGAAAGGCTCCAGTGCCGACGCGATGCGGAGTACCTTCGCCGCATTGAGCGGGATGTAGTTCGGGTAGCTGTACATGAAGCTGACATGGCGGCGGGTTGGCGTCACCTGCAAGATGTCGCCGGCCAGGATGGCGTCACCGCCGTCGCGTTTCCAGTGCAGCACCTGGCCACCGGCAAAGTGACCGCCGCAACGGATAAGTGTCAGCGACGGGTTCAGGGCGAGCGTCTCGCCCTCCCAACTGACAACAGCCGGATGTGGCCGCATGATCCACTTGCGGTCATCGGCATGCAGATAGACCGGCACGCCGCCAAACGCTTCGCTCCACTCGACCATCGCCGAATAATAATGGCAGTGCGAGATGGCGATCGCGGCCAGGCCGCCGCGTCGGTTGATTTCGGCCACCGCCTCGTCGCTGACCATCGAGATGCAGTCCCACAGCACATTGCCGTGCGGCGTCTGTGCCAGCAGCGCCCGCTGCCCGATGGCGAAGCGCGGTTCTATGCCGAAGGCGAGCACGCCGGCATCGTCCTTCATCACGATCCGATGCCCGGCGGCGAGCTCTTCCGGCGTGATCCAGGCCTGGCCCTCCCAGCGCACATATTGCCGCTCGTCCTCGCAGATCGGGCAATGTTGCGGCGGCGTCGCTGCCGCCGCGAACTGGACGCCACATTGCAGGCAGAGGAAACAGGTCGGCCGTCCTGTTTTGCGTGAATCCATTCAGTGCTTCCTCGAAAGCTGCTTCGTCGCGGCTTCGAGCCCGGCGAGCGTCAGCGGAAACATGCGGCTGCCAAAGATATCGCGGATCATGGCGATCGAATGGGTAAAACCCCAGTGCTTTTCGCTTTCCGGGTTGAGCCATACTGCGTTCGGCCATTGCTGCAGCAGGCGGCCGAGCCAGACGACGCCGGCCTCCGGATTCCAGTGCTCGACCGAGCCGCCGGGATGCGCGATCTCATAGGGGCTCATCGAGGCATCGCCGACGACGATCACCTTGTAGTCCGGACCGTATTTGTGGAGCAGATCGAAGGTCGGGAGCACCTCCGCATGGCGGCGGCGATTGTCCTTCCACACGCCCTCGTAGAGGCAGTTGTGGAAGTAAAAATATTCGAGCTGGCGGAATTCGGCACGGGCGGCCGAAAACAGCTCCTCGACGCTTGTTATGTGGTCGTCCATCGAGCCGCCGACATCGAAGAACATCAGCAGCTTCACGGCATTGCGCCGCTCGGGCCGTGTCTGCACGTCGAGATAGCCGTGCTCGGCCGTGGCGTGGATGGTGCCGGGCAGGTCGAACTCCTCCTCGGCGCCTTCGCGCACCCAGCGGCGCAAGCGTTTTAGCGCGATCTTGATGTTGCGGGTGCCGAGCTCGACGGCATCGTCGAAATTCCTGAATTCGCGCCTGTCCCAGACTTTCACCGCACGGCGGTTGCGGCTCTCATGCTGGCCGATGCGAACGCCCTCGGGATTATAGCCATAGGCGCCGAAGGGTGAGGTGCCGCCGGTGCCGATCCATTTCGACCCGCCCTGGTGGCGGCCATTCTGTTCCTCCAGCCGCTGTTTCAGCGTTTCCATCAGCTTTTCGAAACCGCCCAGGGCCTCGACCAGCTTTTTCTCCTCATCGGTCAGGTGCTTTTCGGCAAGCCGCCGCAGCCATTCCTCCGGGATGTTTTCGACCTCGAAAGGGTTTTCGCCAGCCAGCGCTTCAACACCCCTAAAGATGTGCGAAAAGACCTGGTCGAAACGGTCGATGTGGCGCTCGTCCTTCACCAGTATTGAGCGGGCGAGATAGTAAAAACCCTCGACGTCATAGTCGACCAGCCCCGCCTCCAGCCCTTCCAGCAGCGACAGATATTCCCGGAGCGAGACCGGAACCCGCGCAGCCTTCAGTTCGAGGAAGAAGGGGATGAACATCGCACCATCTATAGCAGATCATATTCGATGAAGCCGGTCCGCTGCGCCACGTGGTCGTAGAGCTTGCGTGCGGTGGTGTTGGTCTCGTGGGTCATCCAGTAGACGTTCTTGACGCCGATCTTGCCGGCTTCCTGCTTGACCGCTTCGATCAGGGCGGCACCGACGCCCTTGCCGCGCACCTCCGGGTCGGCGAACAGATCCTGCAGATAGCAGTTGTTTTTTTCGGACCAGCAGGAGCGATGGTAGAGATAGTGCGTCAGGCCGACCGCCTTGCCGTCGAGGGTGGCGATGAACCCTTTTGGTTCGAACTCACCCGCCGTGAACAGCCGCTTCCAGGTGACGGCGTAGACGTCTTCCGGCAGCTTGGTTTCGTAGAAGGTGAGGTAAGCAGTCCACAGACGCTGCCAGTCGGCGTGGTCGGATTGTGCGAGTGGGCGGACGGTGATCTCGGTCATTTCGTTTCCTTCCGAAGCTTCGGGCCCAGGCTGCCCCGGTGCCCGGCCGGCGGCAACGGTCCAGCAACGGGAAAGCGCTGTCCGATCCGCATGCCCGGCCCTCCGCTATGTCGCTCGAAAAGCCAAATCGTTGGCTTTTCGTCGGCCTTTGGCCGACCGCTCTTCACCCCTGCCTTCTCGCCATAAAAGCCAGCCGCTCGAACAGGTGCACATCCTGTTCGTTCTTCAGCAGCGCGCCGTGCAGCTTGGGCAGTGCTTTTTTCGGGTCGGCGCGCAAATCTTCGGGCGCGATGTCGTCGGTCACGAGCAGGCGGATCCAGTCGAGTGCCTCGGAGGTCGACGGCTTCTTCTTCAGGCCCGGCACGTCGCGGATCTCGTAGAACTGGGTGAGTGCGGCGCGCACCAGGTTCTGCTTGATGCCGGGATAGTGCACGTCGACGATCCGATGCAGCGTCTCGACGTCGGGGAAGCGGATATAGTGGAAGAAGCAGCGGCGCAGGAAGGCGTCCGGCAGCTCCTTCTCGTTGTTGGAGGTGATGATGACAATCGGGCGCACGGCGGCGCGGATCGTCTCGCCGGTCTCGTAGACGAAGAACTCCATCCTATCGAGTTCCTGCAACAAATCGTTGGGGAATTCGATGTCGGCCTTGTCGATCTCATCGATCAGAAGCACGACCTTCCTGGCCGTCGCGAAGGCGTCCCAAAGCTTGCCGCGCTTGATATAATTCCTGATGTCGTTGAAGCGCTCGTCGCCGAGTTGGCTGTCGCGCAGCCGCGAGACGGCATCATACTCGTAGAGTCCCTGCTGCGCCCTTGTCGTCGACTTGACATGCCATTCGATCAGCTCGAGGCCGAGCGCGGCCGCCACTTGCCTGGCCAGTTCGGTCTTGCCGGTGCCGGGCTCGCCTTTGACCAGCAGTGGCCGCTCCAGTGCGATCGCCGCATTGACCGCCACCATCAGATCCTTGTCGGCGACATAGGCCGCCGTGCCTTCGAAACGCATTCCTGCTCCTCGGTTTTGATGGCAACCGTAAGGAGACAGGCCAGCCTGTGCAAGGCGCAGCGGCGAGGGCGCGGTGAAACCTTTGCCAGGAAACTCCCCGGCAGAGGGTTCGTGACGAATTAAGCAACGCAGCATGGCCATCTCTATGGCGCTTGGTTGATCGTCGGCCTATATTGGCCAAGACGGTCTGCGCTTCCCGGCAGGAGAACATTTTCCCCGGGGCCTTATTGATCCCTAGGGAGCTGTCCCTGGGAAGACCCGTGGGTTTTCTCATACGGCGCCCACCTACTTTGTAGGTTCCCGGGATCGCTCTCTCCACCGGTTGTGTGGATCGTCACCCATCGAAAAGGCCATATTTGGCGGATTTTGTCGTCGCGCCGCTTTGTGCGATGCTCACGAACGAAAAGTTCGCTCCGCTCCTCCAAAGCGTCGCTCCTAAAACTCCATCCAAATCTGACCTTTTCTACACGTCGGCGCATGACATCCTTGAAAGAACTGAAAAAAAAACTGCGACGCGAAGCACTCGGGCGACGCGACGCGCTCGATCCGTTCTGGCGGGTGGAAGCGGCGCTCGAAATGGCCGAGACGGCGCGGGACAGCGTTGCGATAGAACCGGGCCAGATCGTCTCCGGCTTCTGGCCGATGCGCTCGGAAGTCGACGTCCGGCCGCTGATGTTCGCCTTGCGCGAAAAGGGAGCAAGGCTTTGCCTGCCGGCGATTCTCGACAAGACCACCATCGTCTTTCGCGAACTGGTGCGTGGCGCGCCGATGATCGACATGGGGTTCGGCACCGTCGGGCCGCATGAGGAGGCCGAGGTGCTCGATCCCCAGGTGATGCTGGTGCCGCTCGCGGCTTTCGACGCGCGCGGCCATCGCATCGGCTACGGCGCCGGCTACTACGACCGCGCGATCGCGCGGCTGGTCGACAAGGGGCAGCAGCCGCGGCTAATCGGCATCGCTTTCGACTGCCAGGAGGTGGCGCTGGTGCCCGACGAGTCGCATGACGTGACCATTCCGGAAATACTCACCGAGAGCGGGTTGCGCCGGTTCGCGCCGAAATTGTAGATAAGTTCCTGGACGCATGGTCTTTTCCGGAAGTCATGCAGCTTTTTGCTTCGCTGACCTTCGGTTCGGGATCATTTTTAGATGAGACTTCTCTTCCTCGGCGATATGGTCGGCAAGACGGGACGCACGGCGGTGTGGGAACAACTGCCCGGCCTGATCTCGGAATTCAAACTCGACTTCGTCATCGTCAATGGCGAGAACGCCGCCGGCGGCTTCGGCATCACCGAAGAGATCTTTCGCGAGACGATCTCGGCGGGCGCCGATGTCGTCACCACCGGCAACCATGTCTGGGACCAGCGCGATGCGCTGGCTTTCGCGCCGCGCGAGGAACGCTTCCTGCGTCCGTCCAATTTCCCCAAGGGCACGCCAGGGCGCGGCTCCGGCGTCTACATCGCCAGGAATGGCGCGCGCGTTCTGGTCGCCAACATCATGGGCCGGGTGTTCATGCATCCCGAACTCGACGATCCGTTCCAGGCCGGCGAGCGCGAGCTTGCGGCCTGCCCGCTCGGCGAGCAGGCCGATGCGGTGGTCATCGATTTCCATGCCGAGGCGACCTCTGAAAAAATGTGCTTTGCGCATTTCGTCGACGGCCGCGCCAGCCTGGTCGTCGGCACCCACACGCACCAGCCGACCGGCGACCATCATATCCTCAATGGCGGCACCGGCTATATCTCCGACGCCGGCATGTGCGGCGACTATGATTCCTCGCTCGGCATGGACAAGGAGGAGCCGCTCAACCGGTTTCTGTCGAAGGTGCCGAAAGGACGCTTCGAGGCGGCGACCGGCCCAGCGACATTGTGCGGCGTCGGCGTCGACATTTCGGATCGCAGCGGCCTGACCGAGCGGATTGCGCCGTTTCGCCGCGGGCCGCGGCTGGAGGAAACGGCGCCCTCGTTCTGGTCGTGACATTGATGTAAGCGATTGTAGTGCCTAATTGCCGGCTACGCCTGCTTCAGATCGTAAGAGGGGACGACCTCCATGCAGCTCATCGAATTCCTGGCGCCACATTTCGCCTTTGTCTCCGATCCGACCGCGTGGGTCGCGTTGCTGACGCTGATTGTGCTGGAGGTCGTGCTCGGCATCGACAATCTGATCTTCATCTCGATCCTGACCAACAAATTGCCGGAGGCACAAAGGGCCCGCGCCCGGCGGCTCGGCATTTCTGCCGCGCTGATCATGCGGCTGGTGCTGCTTGCCACCATCTCGATCATCGTCCAGTTGACGGCGCCGGTGTTCACCGCTTTCGGCCATGGCTTTTCCTGGCGCGATCTGATCCTGATCGCAGGCGGCCTGTTCCTCGTCTGGAAGGCGACCAAGGAGATCCACCACACGGTCGATCTCGAGGACCATCAGGACACGATGATTGGCGAGACGCTGCAGCTTTCGATGGCCGGCGCCATCTTCCAGATCCTGCTGCTCGACCTCGTCTTCTCGATCGATTCGATCATCACCGCGGTCGGCATGACTGACGAAATCGCCATCATGTACATCGCCGTCATCGTGGCAGTCACCGTGATGATGCTGGCGGCCGGGCCGCTCGCCAATTTCATCGCCAAGAACCCCAGCATCGTCATGCTGGCGCTGAGCTTCCTGCTGATGATCGGCATGACGCTGATCGCCGACGGCATGGGCTTCCATGTGCCGAAGGGCTACATCTACGCCGCCATGGGTTTTTCCGCCCTTGTCGAAGGTCTCAACATGCTGGCGCGACGTCGGAGAAGGGCAAAGGCCGGCGCGGGGCACTGAAGCATCGACACTTGACTTACGAAATTGTACGTACAATATTGTAATAATGGTGCGACCTTGCAGTTCGAGTGGGATGCTGAAAAGGCCAGGCGCAATCTTGCCAAGCACGGTGTCGCATTCGATCTTGCAAAGGGCGTCTTCGACGATCCGCTTCATCTCATCGTGCCTGACCGGTTCGAAGATGGGGAGCAACGATGGCATGCGATTGGGATGATCGAGATGCTGGTGGTTTTGCTCGTTGTGCACACATACCCTGATCTCGAAGATGAAGAACGGGTTCGGATTATCGGCACCCGAAAAGCGACGCCGCATGAAAGGAGGCGCTATGAGCAGGAAGGAGCTTAGCCAGGATCAGCGCGACCAGCTTGCCAAGCTGGCTGATTTGCCTGACGACGAAATCGATACTTCCGACATTCCGGAAGCCCCGACCGAGAACTGGGTTCACGCTCGCCGCGGGCATCTTTATCGACCGCTCAAGCAACCGGTAACCATTAGGCTCGACGCCGACGTGCTGTCCTGGTTCAAGGAGCATGTCGAGGGTGGCGGCTATCAAACCGAGATCAATCGCGTGCTCCGTCGTCATGTGACGGAGCAGGAAAAGCGGCGGTCCTGAGCGCTTCAGTTAAGCGGTCGGCACGCCCTTCGGATGACGGTCGCCGATCAGGCCAAGCGTCAAGCCTTGCTCCAACCAGGCCTTGGCGCCGGCGAGCACCAGCGCGAAGCCATCGGTCGAGCCGATCGCCTGCTTGACCTGTTCATCGGGGCTGCCGGCAAAACCGAAATTGCGAACCTCGACAAAGGTGCCGCCCGGTATCTCGGTAAAAGTCCAAACCACCGTGGTCGGCGGATCACTCCATTGCATGACGATCTTTTCGTTGCTGACGAACTCGCTGACCGTGACCGGCGTCGAAACGCCATACATCCGCCACTCCCAGCGAACTTCCTTGCCGCTGTCCAACCTGCCGCTGCCGTGGGTGAACCAGAATTTCGTGGTGATCGCCGGATCGACGATGCTTCGAACACTTCTGCGACCGGCCGCCGGATCAGCATGCCGGCTTCGGCGGTCGGTGTCTCACGGAAGTTCATTTCGTCCTCCTTCCGAACAGGTTTCCGTCACCAGGCGTCGGGTTCGCGCACCAGGTGAATGATGTTGGCCGGATTGGTGATCCAGCCGCCACGAAAACCTTCGCCGAGCGCCTCAATGGCGTCGCAGCGCACAACGCCGGCCTTGGCGAGATGATCGGCGGCGGCCGGAAAATCGTCGGTGAACAGCTCCAGCCAGACCTCGGCCTGGCTCAGCATCGGCGTTTCGTCGATCCACAGGCGATTGGGGCCGAACTCGAAACCAACGGCCGGCGCCTTGGCCGTGAACGGTTTTAGGCCGACAACATCGCGGTAGAAGGCGATCGTCTCCTGGTATTGGTGGGGCGGCACTTTCATGGCGATGTTGATGCCGCCGGTGATTTTCGCAGCCATTCTTTCCTCCGTCTTCTCAAATATTGTCTTCGCTCGCGGGCTCGCCATTCATCTCGCTGCGATAGTAGCCGTCGCGCAAATTGATGCCGTATTCGACATAGGCCTTCATGCAGGCCAGCATCTGCGACCAGCCCTCGCAATTGAGGTATGACTTCTTCAGGCCGACCGCGTCCTCGTGCCAGCCGGCCTCGGCGATGGTGACGAAGGTGCCGCCGTCGTCCAGCGGCTCGAAATTCATCTCGATGCGCGTCTTGTAGGCCGGCTTGCCGTCGGCGTCGGTGGCGTCCCAGCGCAGCACGATGCGGTTGTCTTTCTCCACCTCGTCGACCTCGACCGGGACCTTGCCCCACCAGACGACCCTGGCGCCGGCCACCAGCGGGGCGCTGGCGCCGCCGACGGTCGTAAAATAGCCGCTGAGCTTGTTCGGGTTGACGACCGCATCGAAGACTTCGGCGACCGGTTTGCCGATGCGGCCCGAAACTCTGAATCCAAGAGACATATTCACAGCTCCTTCCTTGATCAGAACCGCATTATGTTATAAAAACATAACATGTCAAGCAAAGCCCAGGACGACAATGTTTTCAAGGCGCTGGCGCATCCGCGCCGGCGTGCGCTGCTCGACGAGCTGAAGGACGCGCCGCGGACGACCGGCATGCTGTGCGATACCTTTCCCGACATGGACCGCTGCACCGTCATGCTGCATCTGAAAGTGCTGGAGGAAGCCGAACTGGTGGTGGCGCGGCGCGAGGGGCGCGAACGCTGGAACCATCTCAATGCGCTGCCGATCAAGCAGATCCACGACCGCTGGATCAGCCAGTACGCCACGCATGCGATCAGCATTCTCGACCGGCTGAAATCCGATCTGGAGGGGTGAAATGGCCGCAGGAATGCAGCTGGCGGGTGTGTTGCGCACCGCCCTTACGGCGCGGCTGGACGAATTGAGCCGATTTATCTATAAGCCGGCCATTCCGACATAGAGCGCCGTACGTCCATCCGGACGCAGCAGGGACGTTCTGAAATTTTGAATTCGAGCATTTTGGCAAAGGCGAGGTGACTACCTCGCTGCAGGATGCTCTAGCCGAGAAGACGACAGGGGTGCCATGGCTGGCCATTCACAGTTCAAGAACATCATGCACCGCAAGGGCCGCCAGGACGCGGTGCGGTCGAAAATGTTTTCCAAGCTGGCGCGCGAAATAACCGTTGCCGCCAAGAGCGGCACGCCAGATCCGTCGATGAACCCGCGCCTGCGCTTGGCCGTGCAGAACGCCAAGGCGGTGTCGATGCCGAAAGACAACATCCAGCGCGCCATCAACAAGGCATCGATGGGCGACGCCGAGACTTACGAAGCGGTGCGCTACGAAGGCTACGGGCCAGGCGGCGTTGCGCTGATCGTCGAGGCGCTGACCGACAACCGTAACCGCTCGGCGTCGAATGTGCGCGCCGCCTTCACCAAGGCCGGCGGCGCAATGGGCGAAACCGGCTCGGTGTCGTTCATGTGGGACCGTGTCGGCGAAATTTTTTATCCGGCGTCGGTCGGCGGCGCCGAGAAGGTCATGGATGCGGCGATCGAGGCAGGGGCCGACGACGTCCAGTCGGACGAGGACGGCCACACGATCTATTGCGCCTTCGAGAATCTCGGCGAAGTGTCGAAGGCGCTGGAAGGGGCGCTCGGCGAGGCAGAGTCAGTGAAGCCGATCTGGAAGCCGCAGACCAGCATTGCTGTCGACGAGGAGCGGGCACAGTCGCTGATGAAGCTGGTCGCGACGCTCGAGGACGATGACGACGTGCAGAGCGTCTACGCCAATTTCGAGGTCGACGACGAGACCATGGCGAAGCTCAGCGCCGCATGAGCACAGCTCAATCTGACATATGAGCGGAGCTCAATCTGACATGACCGAAAAGCCGTTGCCCCACGTCCGCATCACCTATTGCTCGCAGTGTCACTGGCTGCTGCGGGCCGGCTGGATGGCGCAGGAGCTGCTGTCGACCTTCGCAACGGATCTGGGCGAGGTCACGCTGGTGCCCGGCACCGGCGGCATCTTCACCATTTCCTGCAACGACACTCTGGTCTGGGACCGCAAGCGCGACGGCGGCTTTCCCGATGCCGCAAGGCTCAAGCAACTGGTTCGCGACGTGATCGATCCGGAGCGCGATCTTGGCCATGTCGACCGCAAGAGCGACAAGTCAAAAGATACCACGTCAAAAGACCCTGCCTGACGCAAGGTCTTTTAACTTCGTGCCCTCATTCACCGCCATGCCACGATGAAGCAGGCCAGCGCGACGATGGCGGTAATGGTGCGGACGTGGTTCCACATCACCCAGTCCCTGAGATAGGTGGCCCACACGGCGGCGCCGTTGGCGCTTGCCGGATCGACGGCGGCCAGCGTGTTGTTGAGCGGCACGTTGAAAATCATCGTCACGATCAGGTTGCCGACGACATAGATCAGGGCGCCGGCGAGAAGCCACAACGAACCCGGTTGGCTCCAGCCGATGACAGCGCCGACGGCAAGCACAAGGCAGATCAGTCCGGTGCCGAAGAGCGCGGTCATGAACATCGGCGTCACCGCAGTGACGTTGATCGAATTCATGGCGGCGATGCCGCCCGCGGCAGGCATGCGGGCGAGGCCCGGCATGACAAAGCTGGAAAAGGCGAAGAAGACACCAGCGACGACGCCCGAGCCGAGCGCGGCCATGAAGGTGAGGCTGGGAAGCAGTTTCATGATCATGTCAGTCACTCCAGATGCCCGTAGCAGCGGTTTCGGTTGCATAGGCGGAAAAATCCTTAGGGGCGCGGCCGAGCACGCGCTCGACGCCGTCGGTCAGCGCCTCGTTGCGGCCGTCGAGCACCTCGGTGAACAGCTCGTTGAGCAGCCAGGCGAACTCGGCCGGCAATTCGTACCCGGCTACAGCGGCGGTGAACTCGGCATGCGAAATCCGTTTGAACCGGATGTCGCGGCCGGCCGCCTTGCCGATCTCGGCGACCGCGTCGGCGAAGCTCAGCAGCCGTGGCCCGGTCAGCTCGTAAAGCTGGCCGACATGGCCTTGCCGGGTAAGCACCGTCACGGCGGCGTCGGCAATGTCGTCGGCATCGACGAACGGTTCTCCGACAGTGCCGACCGGCAAAGCCACTTCACCGGCGAGCAGCGGTTCGAGCAGAAAACTCTCGCTAAAATTTTGGGAAAACCAGGCGCAGCGCAGGATCGTCCAGTCGGCGCCTGAGGCTTTGAGCATCTCTTCGGCACGTTGCGCTTCGGTTTCGCCACGTCCCGACAGCAGCACCAGCCGGCGCACACCGCTTGCCACGGCAAGATTGGCGAAGGCGCCGACCGCATCAGCCGCACCGGGCATCGCAAGATCAGGATAGTAGCTGATGTAGACGGCACCGACACCATCAAGCGCGGGGGCCCAGGTCGCCTTGTTTTCCCAGTCGAAGGACGGGGTGCCCGAGCGCGAGCCGATCCGTATCGGCAAGCCCTGCGCCGTCAGCCTGTCCGCGAGACGGCGGCCGGTCTTGCCGGTGCCGCAGAGGATCAAAATCGGTTTCCTTGCTGTGTCGACCATGGTTATTTTCCCTTGCCACAAACATGAGTAATCCTCACATTTGTAAAATGTGATAAACCCTCGTATTTTATTAGTCAAGCCAATTTGTTGATCATTTCGCCGGGAGACAGTGATGGAAGGCTTATCGGGTTCGCAAGATGGCCAGATCGCATCGCCGCGCCGGGCACCAAGCCAGCAGCGCAGCCGCGAGCGGGTCGAGCGGATGCTGGCCGCCGCTTCCGCGCTGATCGCCGAGCAAGGCAGCGATGCCATGCGCATGGGCGAAGTTGCGGAACGGGCCGGCGTGTCGATCGGTTCGCTCTATCAGTTCTTCCCGGACAAGCGGGCGATCATCTGGGCGCTGGCCGAGCGCTACACCGCCGAAAGCCAGGCCTGCATCGCGGCAGCCCTTGGCGAGGTCAGCGACGCCGAAGGGCTGCGGCGGGCATTTTCCGAGCTGGTGGATATCTATTACGGTCGGTTCCTGGCCGAGCCGGTGATGCGCGACATCTGGTCGGGCACACAGGCCGACAAGGCGCTGCGCGAACTCGAGCTCGCCGATAGCCGGGCCAACGCCGAATTCCTCACTGCCGTGCTGAAGCGGCTGCGGCCCACCGCCGATCCGGCGGCGCTGGAAACGACCGCGTTTCTCATCTGGCAGATCGGCGAGGCCACCATGCGGCTGGCGATCTCGGTCGGTCGGCAAGAAGGAGATAGGCTGGTCGCCGCCTATAAGCGGATGGCGCTGCGCGAACTGGTTGGCGAATAGAACCGCATTTCAACAAAAAACCCGCCACGAGGGCGGGTTCTTCGATCCTAAAAAGGCTTGCGGCTTAGAGGCCAAAACCTTCGAAACGCTTCTTGAACTTCGACAGGCGGCCGCCGCGGTCGAGCAGGGTCTGCTGGCCGCCGGTCCAGGCTGGATGGGTGGTCGGGTCGATGTCGAGGTTCATCGTATCGCCTTCCTTGCCCCAGGTCGAACGGGTCATGTATTCAGTGCCGTCGGTCATGACGACCTTGATGGTGTGGTAGTCGGGATGGATATCGGTCTTCATTGTGCTATTCCTGGTTCGCCGGCGCCGCTGACGGGCATAAAGCCTGCGTCGATGCGCCCCTTTTTAAAACTCGAAGCCGCAGCTATTGAGGAGCCACGGCTTTTAAAAACGGTCGGCGAGCCTATACATCAGCCGGAATTGAATCACAAGGCCGCGGTAAGCGCATATTGAGGCGCATGCCCAGAAGGCGGCCAGAGGAAACGGTCATGGCGCACACCAGCGGCGATGCAGACGAGCGTAGGCGCTCGCTCAAGCCGCTGCGGCGCCTGTTCCCCTACATCACCCGCTACCGGAAAATGGTCATTGGCGCGGTCGTCTCGCTGACTGTCGCGGCGGCGACGACGCTGGCGCTGCCGCTGGCCGTGCGGCGCATGATCGACCACGGCTTTTCCGCCTCCGATTCCAGCTTCATCGCCGAGTATTTTGCCATGCTGGTGGTGATGGCTGCCGTGCTCGCCGCGGCGTCAGCCTGCCGCTATTATTTCGTCATCACGCTGGGCGAGCGTGTCGTCGCCGACATCCGCAGCGATGTGTTCCGCCATGTCACGACGCTGTCGCCGTCCTTTTTCGATACCGCCCAGTCGGGCGAGATCGTCTCCCGGCTCGCCGCCGACACGACGCAGGTCAAGTCGGCGGTCGGTGCCACCGCATCGGTGGCGCTGCGCAACGTCATCCTTGGGCTCGGCGCCGTGGCGATGATGGTCTTCACCAGCCCAAAACTGTCGGGCCTCGTCATCGCCGCCATTCCGGTGATCGTGCTGCCGCTGGTCGCCTTCGGCCGCTCGGTGCGGCGCAAATCGCGGCTGGCGCAGGACACGCTGGCCGACGCCACGGCCTATGCCAGCGAGCAGATTGGCGCGGTGCGCACGCTGCAGGCCTTCACCAACGAGAAACTGGTCACCGGGCATTTTTCAGCTGCCGTGGAAGCCGCTTTCGCGGCGGCGCGGTCCTCGATCTTTGCGCGCTCCTTGCTCACCTTCTTCGCCATCTTCATGATCTTTTCCTCGGTGGTGGCGGTGCTGTGGTTCGGCTCGCGCGACGTGCTCGACGGCACGCTGTCGCCCGGCACGCTCGGTCAGTTCCTGCTCTATTCGGTGTTTGCCGCCGGCGCGCTCGGTGCGCTGTCGGAAGTGTGGGGCGAGCTTTCCCAGGCGGCGGGTGCTGCTGAACGACTGACCGAGATCCTGGCCGAGAAGCCCGCGATCCAGGCCCCAGCGCATCCAAAACTGCTGCCGGCGACGGCCAGAGGCGCCATCAGTTTCGACGACGTCTCCTTCTCCTATCCGGCCGGGCCCGACCGTGCTGCTGTCCATGGTCTGAGTTTCCAGGTCAAGCCCGGCGAGACGGTGGCGATCGTCGGCCCGTCGGGCGCCGGCAAGAGCACGGTCTTTTCGCTGCTTCTGCGTTTCTACGACCCCGAGACCGGCAAGATCATGATCGACGGCGTCAATGTGCGCGAGGCCGACCCCGTCGCCATTCGAGAGCGCATCGCCATCGTGCCGCAGGACGTCACCATCTTCGCGGCCAGCGCCCGCGACAATATCGGCTTCGGCCGTCCGGACGCCAGCCAGGCCGAGATCGAGGCGGCGGCCAGGGATGCGCTTGCCGACGAGTTCATCCTGAAACTCGAGAACGGCTATGACAGCCAGGTCGGCGAGCGCGGCGTGACCTTGTCCGGCGGCCAGCGCCAGCGCGTGGCGATTGCCCGCGCGATTCTTCGCGATGCGCCGATCCTTCTGCTCGACGAGGCGACCTCGGCGCTCGACGCCGAAAGCGAAACGCTGGTGCAGACGGCGCTGGAGCGGCTGATGCAGGACCGCACCACCATCGTGATCGCCCACCGGCTGGCGACGGTGCTGAGGGCGGACCGGATCCTGGTCATGGATGGTGGCAGCATCGTCGAGGAAGGCACCCACCAGAGCCTCGTCGCCAGGGGCGGCATCTATGCGCGGCTGGCCAAGCTGCAGTTCGAAACCGGGGCGAACGCTTTCAGGGGCGCCGCGGAGTAGTAGGACGACGCTGCCAAACGGCTTCGTCTTTGCAAATGACGCTGGTCGGCAGTGACGAAAGTGCCGCCGCGTTCGATGCGCTTGAAGATATGTCAGGCGCCCTTCAGCACCTCCCCGTACCTCCTCCTCAAATGCTCGGTGAAATGCGTGGCGTTGAGCTTCTCGCCGGTGGCGCGCTCGAGCAGTTCGGGCGTCGACCAGCGTGAGCCTTGCGACCAGATCCTTTCACGGCGCCAGTCGTTGATCGCCGCGAAATTTCCCTTGGCGAGGTCTTCGTCGGCCGAAGGATGGTCTCTGGTCAGCGCCGCCCATTGCTGCGCCGCCATCATCGCGCCCAGCGTATAAGAGGGGAAGTAGCCGAAGGCAGCGCCCGGCCAGTGCACGTCCTGCATCGGCCCGTCGGCCGGGTTGTCGATGGTCGACAGGCCGAGATAGTCGCGCATCCTGGCGTCCCAGGCCTCGGGCAGGTCGGCGGCCTCCAGCCGCCCTGAGACCAGCTCCTGCTCCAGTTCGTAGCGCAGGATGACGTGCAGCGGATAGGTCACCTCGTCGGCGTCGACGCGGATCAGGCCGCGCTCGACCCGGTGCACATGCGGCAGGATATCGTCGATCGACCAGGTTTCGCCGAGGTGCTTTTCGACCACCGGCAGCGCCCAGCGCCAGAATTCGGGATTGCGGCCGATCTGCTTCTCGACGAACAGGCTCTGGCTTTCATGCACAGCCATGCCGCGCGCCTTGCCGAGCGGCCAGTGCGCCCACGCCTTCGGCAGGTTCTGTTCGTAAAGCGCGTGCCCGGTCTCGTGCAGCACGCCCATCAGCGCCGACAGAAAGTCGGAGGTCTTGTAGCGGGTGGTGATGCGCACGTCGCTCGGCACGCCGCCGCAGAACGGATGATGCGATACCGACAGCGAGCCATGGGTGAGATCGAAGCCGACCGCCGCCATCATGGCGAGGCCAAGCTCACGCTGCTTTTCGATCGCATAGCTGCCCGAAAGCGGTTTTAGCGGGTGTTTCGCCAGCCGCTTTTCCTGCACGGCCAGTGCGTCCGGCACGAAATCCCTTAGAAAGGTCTTCAACTCGGCGAAGACCGGCGTGATGTCGGCGGCGCGGTTGCCGGGATCGTATTGCTCCATCAGCGCGTCGTAGGGATCAAGGCCGAGCACGTCGGCGCGAAGCGCTGCTTCCTCGCGCACCAGCGCGACGACGCCTTCGAGTGCCGGCAAGAACCCGGTCCAGTCGTTCTTTGCACGCAAGTCGCGCCACAACTGCTCGGAGCGCATCCGGGCGGTGATTTGGCGCTCGACGAATTCGACCGGCAAACAGGTCAGGTTGGTGTATTGCCGCCGGAATTCCTTGACCGCTGCCTGCTGTTCTTCGTTCAGCGTTTCCTGTTCGGCCGCTGCGATCCAGTCGGCGATCTCCGGCGCCGTCGCTCTGGCGTGATGCATGCCGGCCAGTGCCGACATCGCCTCGGCGCGCTTTTCGCCGCCACCGACGGCCATATGAGTCGCCTCGTCGGCGGCAAGAATGGCGAGCGCATGCTCCAGTGCTTCGAGCTTGTGGCCGAGGTCGTCGAGTTTTTGAAAGGACATTGTGGGTTCCGCAGAATTTGACCGGCGGGAAAAGATACCAATGCGCTGATATTGGCAACCCTGAAGGCCGTCGGCGATGGGCACATCGGTTGCCGGCCGGGATGCACGCCGCCATGGTCTTGCGGGAGCGGAGCGAGGCGCCCCCCTCTGTCCTGCCGGACATCTCCCCCACTTGGGGGGAG
>SAQR01000064.1 GCA_004020365.1 Mesorhizobium sp. | reverse complement strand
GCCGTGCGCCGCTGGTTTGAGCGCCTCGGCCGCGTCCTGCCCAATCTCCATCTCAAGGTCAACCACGTCTGGGTGACGGGCTGGCCGTGGCATACCACCGTTTTTGCCCAGTGGGACGGAACCGCAACGCTGCTCAACGGCGACGCCTCCTACGTCAACAGTGGTCTGCACGTATTCACCCTGCGATGGGGAAAAGTCTATGCACTTGAGGAATTCTACGATTCACAAGCAGCAGCCCACGGTCTCGCCGCCCAAGCGGCAGCTGGCCTCGAAGAAGCTGTCGCCGAGCCAATAACAGGCTAGCAGAAGCGCAGTCGGCGGACGGCAGCGTAACCGCGGGTACGCTAGCCCGTGGCCATGCCGGGCATCGCCCGCAGACGACCCCATAAGCACGCTCTCGGCGCCCGCTTGCAAGGAACCGCTTCGACAGCCGCTCGTCGTTGAGGTCCGCGAGACCACCGGCGGGTGGCGCTCTCCATCGCCCGCCTGCACGGCTGCGCCGCCAGATCGTTCTTGGATGCGATTGCTTGTAACGCGTCCTGGGAGCCCGGGCCTCCATCAAAATTTCTTAAGGCCGATCCCGTCAAAGCCGTGCTCCCGAAAAAGCAGGCCAATTGATCGCCGTATCGCGGTTTTCTGCAGCGCCTCACACGCATCATCACTTTTTTCATTTTTTAGATTGCATTCGTAATCTAACTCAGTTATAGAGTTCGAACGCAATCTAAAAAGAAGGAGATACGAGATGATCCGCAAGACCCTGAGCGCCTCGATTTTGGCCACGCTTTTTCTTGCCGCCCCGGCATTTGCCGAGGAAGCCACCATAGGACGCCCTATCGAAGCCGGCAGCCTGCACGAGGGACACCTCGACATGGTCGTCTATTACGTCCCGGGCGACGGCGACCTCCTGGAGGTCACCGCCACCTTCGCGCCGAAGATCGGCGGCGATCCGCAGCGCGTCGTCATGGGCCTCGCCGACGGCGACTCCGTAGCCTTTTCGATGCCTGGCCACCGCGGCTCGCTCTACGCGTTCTCGCGCGCCGGCGAGCAGGTGACGGTGTCGTCCGAGACCGACATACGCGCCGATGCCGATGCACTGACCCGCCTTGCAGACGGCAGCCTGCGTGCTGCTGGCCGAGGGCTCGCGTCCGTGGGGCCGATGTAAGGGTAAAATCTATTTTGACAGGCGACGGACGGCTGTCGTTTGCTCGAAGCGTTTTGCTCCTGGGGCCGCGCGCCTTAGCTCGCGCGACCTCCAATGTTCGGTCCTTCGTGCGGATAGAGCTTGCCGAACAGCGGCAGGTACATCGCGCCCTTGCGCATCAGGAAATCGTGGAACGTCGCCATCGCCGGCGAGATCGCGTGATCGCTGCGCATCACCGAAAACCACTGCCGGCGGATCGGCATGCCGACGACGTCGAGGATGACCAACCGGCCGGCTTCGGTTTCGGCGGCGATGGTGTGGGCAGAGATGAAGGCAATGCCGAGCCCGGCCATCACCGCCTGCTTGATCGTCTCGTTCGAGCCCATCTCGACGCCGAGATCGTCGATGCGGCCGGGCACGTCGCTCAGGAATATTTCCAGCGAGATGCGCGTGCCCGAGCCGGGCTCGCGAATCAGGAAATGCTCTTCGGCGATCCGCTCCTTGGATATCTCGCGCACTGAGGCCAACTTGTGGTCGGGCGGAGCGATGATGACCAGCGGGTGATCGCCGAACACCGAGGCACGCACCGGCACTTCCCTCGCCGGGCGTCCCATCAGCGCGATGTCGATGTCGTGGTTCTTCAGACTGTTGATGGTTTCGGCGCGGTTGCCGATGGCGAGCCGCATGTCGATGTCGGGATGTTCCTTCATGAAGCCGGCCATCAGCCGCGGCGCAAAGTATTTGGCGGTGGAAACGACGCCGAGCCGCAAGCTGCCGATACGCACGCCCTTGATCGCATCCATCTTGTCTTCAAGCAGGCGAAGCCGCTCCTCGATCGCCTGCGCCGTCTCGACGAAGGCCAGACCTGCGGCAGTCGGACGCATGCCGTCCGACGTCCGGTCGAACAAGGCCAACTGGAACTCCTCCTCGACCTGCCGCAACTGGATCGTCACCGCCGGAGGAGACAAGCCTAACACCTTGGCCGCGCTAACAATTTTTCCATGGCTGATGATGGCCTGGACGGTCTTGAATTGCTTGAGCGTGAGGTTTCTCATGTGCCATACTAAATTTTTTTTAGTACGAAAGTAAAGTTATTGAATTTTACTTATCTCACGCTGTTTGTTCTCATTCCCCAATCCGGCCGGAGGAGTTGCGGCTGGATCGGGAGGTTACGATGCCAGCGGCAACGCTCGACGCTTTTCTGAATTCCTATCTCGGCCCGCCCGACGAACTGCGTTCGGCAGTCGTCGCCACCGTCCGCCAGCTGACGCAGGCCGCCACCAAGGTCCGCAACACCATCAATCAGGGGGTGCTCGGCACCGCCTTTGCCGGGACCCGCAGCGCCAATGCCGACGGCGACATCCAAAAAGATCTCGACATCTTCGCCGACGACATCTTCCTCGACGCCATGCGCCACGCTCCGGTCGCGCTCTACGCCTCCGAGGAACTGGAGCAGCCGGTCCTGCTCGACAGCCAGGCGCCTCTCGCCGTCGCCATCGACCCGCTCGACGGCTCTTCCAACATCGACACCAACGTGTCGATCGGAACGATTTTCTCGCTCCTCCCTGCAGCTGGCCTCCCTGCAACTGGCGCGCCGGACGAAAATCCGGCCGCCTCTTTTTTGCAAGCAGGCGTGAACCAGCTGGGCGCCGGTTTCTTCATCTACGGGCCGCAGCTGGCGCTGGTCCTGTCGCTCGGCAGCGGCACGCATGTCTTCGTTCTCTCGACCAGGCTCGGCACCTTCGTCCAGGCCTACGAGAGCCGGATCATCCCGCAGCGTACCCAGGAGTTCGCCATCAACGCCGCCAACTACCGGCATTGGGACGAGGCGGTGCGGCTCTACATCGACGACTGCCTCGAAGGCACCGAAGGCCCACGCGGAAAGGACTTCAACATGCGCTGGATCGCCTCCCTCGTCGCCGACTGCTACCGCATATTGATGCGCGGCGGCGTGTTCCTGTATCCAGGCGACAAGCGCAAGGGTTACCGCCAGGGACGGCTGCGCCTCGTCTATGAGGCCAACCCGATCGCCTATCTCATCGAACAGGCGGGCGGCGCCGCCACCGACACCATCACCCGCATCCTCGAAATCGAACCCGAGAGCCTGCACCAGCGCGTGCCCGTGGTGTTCGGATCGGCGCGCGAAGTCGCGCGCATCACCCGCTACCACATCGAGCCCAGCGCGATCGGCGAGCGTGCGCCGCTGTTCAGCCGCCGCGGCCTGTTCAGGGCCTGAGCATCATGTCGGCAAAGCACCCCATCATCACCATCACCGGGTCGTCGGGCGCCGGCACCACCTCGGTCAAGCGCATCTTCGAGCTGATCTTCCGGCGCGAGAACATCGACGCCGCCTTCATCGAGGGCGACGCTTTCCATCGCTACGACCGTGCCACAATGAAGATCAAGGTGGCCGAGCAGGAGAAGGCCGGCAATCCGAACTTCACCCACTTCCATGCCGAGGCCAACGAGCTCGCAATTCTCGAAGAAGTTTTTGAGGAATATGGCCGCCGCGGAACCGGAAAGACCCGCACCTACATCCATGACGAGGACGAGGAGAAGCAGTACGGCACGCCACCGGGACAATTTACCGAATGGCGCGAATTCCCACCGAGCGACCTGCTGTTCTACGAGGGCCTGCATGGCTGCGTCGTCACCGACAGGATCAACCTGGCCAGGCACGCCGACCTCAAGATCGGCGTTGTGCCGGTCATCAATCTCGAATGGATCCAGAAGATCCATCGCGACCGGGCAACCCGCGGCTATTCCACCGAGGCGGTGATGGACGTCATCCTGCGCCGCATGCCAGACTATGTCCGCTACATCGTCCCGCAATTCTCGCAGACCGCCATCAACTTCCAGCGCGTGCCGATCGTCGACACGTCCAACCCGTTCATAGCGCGCTGGATCCCGACGCCTGACGAATCGATGCTGGTCATCCGCTTCGCCAATCCCCGCGGCATCGATTTCCCCTATTTGCTTTCGATGATCCACGACTCCTTCATGTCGCGGCCGAATTCCATAGTGGTTCCAGGCAACAAGCTCGATCTCGCCATGCAGCTGATCCTGACGCCGCTCATCCTGCAATTGATCGAACGCAAGAACCGTGTGTCGTGAGGAGGACGCCATGAACAGCCAAGCAGCAGCCCTAAAACCCGTCGCCGCCGTCTCGGAGCGCGACATAGCGAACGCCATCCGCGCACTGGCCATGGACAGCGTCCAAAAGGCCAATTCCGGCCATCCGGGCATGCCGATGGGCATGGCCGATGTCGCGACGGTGCTGTTCAGCCGCTTCATCAACATCGATCCATCGGCGCCCAACTGGCCCGATCGCGACCGCTTCGTGCTTTCGGCCGGGCACGGCTCGATGCTGCAATATGCGCTGCACTACCTGCTCGGCTACGAAGACATGCCGATCGAGCAATTACAGCGGTTTCGCCAGTTGGGCAGCCGCACCGCCGGACATCCCGAATATGGCCATGCGCTTGGCATCGAGACAACGACCGGTCCGCTAGGACAAGGCATCTCGACCGCCGTCGGCATGGCGCTGGCCGAGCGCATGCTTGCTGCCCGCCACGGCGCCGATCTCGTCGACCATTTCACCTACGCGATCGCCGGCGACGGTTGCCTGCAGGAAGGCATCAGCCACGAAGCGATCGACCTTGCCGGTCACTTGAAGCTCGCCCGGCTGATCGTCTTCTGGGACGACAATGCGATCTCGATCGACGGACCGACTTCGCTGTCGACATCGATGGACCAGCCGGCCCGGTTCAAGGCCGCTGGATGGCATGTCCAGTCGGTGGACGGCCACGACACCGAAGCCGTCGCCGCGGCAATCGAAGCAGCGCAGCGGTCGGATCGGCCGTCGCTGATCGCCTGCCGCACGGTGATCGGCAAGGGCGCGCCCAATCTGGGCGGCTCGGAAAAGACGCATGGCGCGCCGCTGGGCGATGCCGAGATCGCCGCTACGCGCGAGAACATCGGCTGGGCCTTCGCGCCGTTCGAGGTGCCGGACGACATCCTTTTCGCCTGGCGCGAAATTGCCGAGCGCGGGCAAGCGGCGCGGCACGCCTGGGAGCAGCGGCTTGCCGCCTCGCCGCAGCGCCAGGCCTTCGAGAGTGCGGTCGCCGGCACCCTGCCCGACGCGGTCTTCGAAGCGCTCGGCGCTTTCCGCAAGGAGCATGTCGAAAAGGCGACCAAGGTCGCAACGCGAAAAGCCTCCGAAATGGCGCTCGGCGCAATCAACGCCGCAACCGAGCTGACCGTCGGCGGCTCCGCCGATCTGACGCATTCGAACCTGACGATCACCAAGGGCATGGATCGCATAGCGCCTGGTGCCTATGCCGGCCGCTACATTCACTACGGCATCCGCGAGCATGGCATGGCCGCGGCCATGAACGGCATCGCGCTGCATGGCGGCTTCGTGCCTTATGGCGGCACCTTCCTGTGCTTCGCCGACTATGCGCGCGGCGCCATGCGGCTGTCGGCGCTGATGGGCCAGCGCGTCATCTATGTGATGACCCATGATTCCATCGGTCTCGGCGAGGACGGCCCGACCCATCAGCCGATCGAGCACCTGGCGATGCTGCGGGCGACGCCCAACCTCAACGTTTTCCGTCCGGCCGACATCATCGAAACGGCGGAGTGCTGGGAACTGGCGCTGAAGAGCAAGAACCGGCCGAGCGTGCTGGTGCTCTCGCGCCAGAACCTGCCGATGCTGCGCCAAGCATATAGCGACGAGAACCGGTCGAGCCAGGGCGCCTACGTCCTGCGCGAGCCGACCGAGCACCGCGCCGTGACGCTGATCGCCACCGGCTCGGAGGTCGAGATCGCCGTTGCCGCCGCCGAACGGCTGGAAACCGAGCACGGCATTGCCGCCGCGGTCGTCTCGATGCCGTGCTGGGAGCTGTTTGAGGAACAGGATGCCGACACCCGCAAGGCCGTCCTCGGCTCGGCGCCGCGCATCGCAATCGAAGCCGCAGCACGGCTCGGCTGGGACCGCTGGATCGGCGACACCGGCGCGTTCGTCGGCATGGCCGGTTTCGGCGCCAGCGCCCCTGCCCCGGATCTCTACCGGCATTTCGACATCACGCCCGAGGCAGTCGCCGCAGCGGCGCTGAAGCTCATCATCTAGGAAGGACCCAAAATGGCCCGCATCACCCTTCGCCAGCTTCTCGACCATGCCGCCGAGCACGGCTATGGCGTTCCGGCATTCAACATCAACAACATGGAACAGGGCCTTGCCATCATGGAGGCGGCCAGGGCCTGCGACGCGCCGGTCATCATCCAGGCCTCACGCGGCGCCCGCTCCTATGCCAACGACATCATGCTGGCCAAGATGATGGAGGCGTTGACCGAAATGCATCCGACCATTCCGCTCTGCATCCATCAGGACCACGGCAACAACGAAGCCACCTGCCTTTCGGCGATCCGCCACGGCTTCACCTCGGTGATGATGGACGGCTCGTTGATGGCGGATGCCAAGACGCCGGCGAGCTACGACTACAACGTCGCCATCACCGAACGTGTCGCACGCATGGCGCATTGGGTCGGCGCTTCGGTCGAAGGCGAGCTTGGCGTGCTCGGCTCGCTGGAAACCGGCCAGGGCGAGGCCGAGGACGGGCATGGCGCCGAAGGTGTTCTTTCCCACGACCAGCTTTTGACCGATCCCGATCAGGCGGTCGACTTCGTCACCGCCACCCAGGTCGACGCGCTGGCAATCGCCTGCGGCACCTCGCACGGCGCCTACAAATTCAGCCGCAAGCCGGACGGCGGCATCCTCGCCATGCAGGTGATCGAGGCGATCCACGAAAAGCTGCCCAACACGCATCTGGTCATGCATGGCTCTTCCTCGGTGCCGCAGGAACTGCAGGACGTCATCAACCGATATGGCGGCGAGATGCCCCAGACCTTTGGCGTCCCGGTCGAGGAGATCGAGCGCGGCATCCGTTACGGCGTGCGCAAGGTCAACATCGACACCGATTGCCGCATGGCCATGGCCGGGCAGTTCCGCCGCGTCGCGACCGAGGACCCGCGCGAATTCGATCCACGCAAATTCCTGAAACCCGCCATGGATGCCCTGCGCGATCTTTGTCGCGATCGCTTCGAGCGCTTCGGCACGGCCGGCAACGCCTCAAAGATCAGAGTTATCGCCATGGACGAGATGGCCAAACGTTACGCCGCGGGAAAACTCGACCCGCAAATCGCAACCGCGAAAGCCGCCTGAGCGGCAAACAGGAGACCTGTCATGAACAAGATCGACATGCCGTCAGCTGGCACGCTCAAGGAAGGCAAGGAACGCTACAAGTCGGGCGTCATTCCCTACAAGAAGATGGGCTACTGGGAGCCGGACTACCGGCCCAAGGAGACCGACCTGATCGCCATGTTTCGGATCACGCCGCAGCCAGGCGTCGATCACGAGGAGGCGGCGGCCGCCATCGCCGGTGAATCCTCCACCGCGACGTGGACCGTGGTGTGGACCGACAGGCTGACCGCCTGCGAGCTCTACCGCGCCAAGGCGTTCAGATCCGAGCCGGTGCCGAACACCGGTCCCGGCACCAAGACCGAGCAGCAGTACTTCGCCTACATCGCCTACGACCTCGACCTGTTCGAGCCGGGCTCGATCGCCAACCTGACGGCATCGATCATCGGCAACGTGTTCGGCTTCAAGGCAGTCAAGGCCTTGCGGCTCGAAGACATGCGCATCCCGGTGGCTTACCTGAAAACCTTCCAGGGCCCGGCGACCGGCATCGTGGTGGAGCGCGAGCGGCTCGACAAGTTCGGCCGGCCGCTGCTCGGCGCGACGACCAAGCCGAAGCTTGGCCTGTCAGGCCGCAACTATGGCCGCGTCGTCTACGAGGCGCTGAAGGGTGGCCTCGACTTCGTCAAGGACGACGAGAACATCAACTCGCAGCCCTTCATGCACTGGCGCGACCGCTTCCTCTACTGCATGGAGGCCGTGAACAAGGCGTCGGCCGCCACCGGCGAAGTCAAGGGCCATTATCTCAACGTCACCGCCGGCACGATGGAGGAGATGTACGAGCGCGCCGAATTCGCAAAACAGCTTGGCTCCTGCATCGTCATGATCGACCTGGTCATTGGCTACACGGCGATCCAGTCGATGGCCAAATGGGCACGCCGCAACGACATGATCCTGCACCTGCACCGCGCCGGCAACTCGACCTATTCGCGCCAGAAGAACCACGGCATGAATTTTCGCGTCATCTGCAAATGGATGCGCATGGCCGGCGTCGATCACATCCATGCCGGCACGGTGGTCGGCAAGCTGGAAGGCGACCCGCTGATGATCAAGGGGTTTTATGACACGCTGCGCGAGGAGCGCACGCCGCAGAACCTCGAAACCGGGCTGTTCTTCGACCAGGACTGGGCCTCGCTCAACAAGGTTATGCCCGTCGCCTCGGGTGGCATCCATGCCGGCCAGATGCACCAACTGATCCATTATCTCGGCGAGGACGTCGTGCTGCAGTTCGGCGGCGGCACGATCGGCCATCCGGACGGCATCCAGGCCGGCGCGACGGCCAATCGCGTCGCCCTGGAGGCAATGATCCTCGCCCGCAACGAGGGCCGCGACTATCTGCGCGAAGGGACCAAAATCCTCGAACAGGCGGCCAGATGGTGCACGCCGCTGAAGGCGGCCCTGGAGACCTGGAAGGACGTCACCTTCAACTACGAATCGACCGACACCGCCGACTTCGTGCCAACCGCAACGCCCAGCTTCTAGACGAAAGGAACCGTCGCCATGATGACCAATCCGGGAAACAAGGTCACGCAGGGACAGTTTTCGTTCCTGCCCGACCTGACCGATGAGCAGATTTCGGCGCAGATCAAATACGCGCTGAAAAACCACTGGGCGGTCAGCGTCGAGTACACCGACGATCCGCATCCGCGAAACACCTATTGGGAAATGTACGGCAACCCGATGTTCGACCTGAAGGACCCGGCCGGCATCCTGCTTGAAGTCAACAATTGCCGCAAAGCCATGCCCAACATGTATGTCCGGGTCACCGCCTTCGATTCGAGCAAGGGCTGGGAAGCGCCGCGCATGTCGTTCATCGTCAACCGGCCGCCCAGCGAACCCGGGTTCCGGCTGCTGCGCCAGGAGCGCGACGGCCGCAGCCAGGGCTATTCGATCGTGCCTTATGCGACCGACCGGCCCGAAGGCGAGCGGAGCTAGCCGAAACCATGCTGGACGCGATAGCAAAGGGCACTGCCGCGCCGGACGCGCCGGTCGATCTGCAGGCCGAGTTCGAGGCGTCCAACATCGATGAGGTGCTGGGCAAGCTCGACCGCGAACTCGTTGGCCTGAAGCCGGTCAAGACCCGCATCCGCGAGATCGCGGCGCTGCTCCTGGTCGACCGGCTTCGCCGCAAGTTCGGCCTGACCTCGGGCGCGCCGACGCTGCACATGAACTTCACCGGAAATCCCGGCACCGGAAAAACCACCGTGGCGCTGAGGATGGCCGAAATCCTGCATCGTCTCGGCTATGTCCGCGAAGGCCACATGGTCGCGGTGACGCGAGACGATCTCGTCGGCCAGTATGTCGGCCACACCGCGCCCAAAACCCGCGAAGTGATCAAGCGCGCCATGGGCGGGGTGCTTTTCATCGACGAGGCCTACTATCTCTACAAGCCCGAGAACGAACGCGACTACGGCCAGGAATCGATCGAGATCCTGCTGCAATGCATGGAGAACAACCGTGACGATCTGGTTGTGATCCTTGCCGGCTACAAGGACAAGATGGACCGCTTCTTCAACAGCAATCCCGGCATGCGCTCGCGCATCGCCCATCACCTCGATTTTCCCGACTACGGCGTCGGCGAGCTCAAATCGATCGCCGAGATCATGCTGGCGGAACAGAATTACCGTCTCAGCGAGGCGGCGGCCAAGGCGCTCGAAGAGTACCTGCCGATCCGCATGCGGCTGCCGCATTTCTCCAACGCTCGCTCGGTCCGCAATGGACTCGACCGGGCGCGGCTTCGCCAGGCCAACCGGCTTTTCACATCGCGCGACCGGGTGTTGACGAAAACCGACCTTATCACCATTGAAGAATCCGATATTCGCGGCAGCCGCGTGTTCGCGGAAGGCAAGCTCGAAGGCGAACCGGACACGAAGGCGCGCTGACAAGATGACGCCGGTTGGTGTGCAGCGACCGGAAACGGAAGACAGAACGGAGCCGACGACCATGGGTACCAAGACAATCATCGCCCCCTCGGTGCTTTCTGCGGATTTCTCGCGGCTCGGCGACGAGGTCGAAGCGGTCGTCCGGGCGGGCGCCGACTGGATCCATCTCGACGTGATGGACGGCCATTTCGTGCCCAACATCACCTTCGGTCCGCCGGTGATCAAGGCGATCCGTGACCGAACCGACAAGGTCTTCGACTGTCATTTGATGATTGCGCCGGCCGACGCCTATCTCGCCGCCTTCGCCGATGCCGGCTGCGACATCATCACCGTGCATGCCGAGGCCGGGCCGCATCTCGACCGTTCGCTGCAGGCGATCAAAAATCTCGGCAAGAAGGCCGGCGTGTCGCTGAACCCGTCGACGCCGGAAAGCGTCATCGAATATGTGCTCGACCGGCTCGATCTGGTGCTTCTGATGACGGTCAATCCGGGTTTTGGCGGCCAGGCCTTCATTCCGGCGGTCGTCGACAAGGTCAGGCGGGTCAAGGCACTGATCGGCAACCGCCCGATTGACATCGAGATCGACGGCGGCGTCACCCCCGAGACCGCCCCGCTGGTCACCGCGGCCGGCGCCAATGTGCTGGTCGCCGGCTCGGCCATCTTCAAGGGCGGCAGCGAGGCGGCCTATCGCGCCAATATCGGCGCCATCAGGCGGGCAGCCGACGGCGCGATCCGAAAAGCCGCGTAACCATTTCATCGGAGCACAACATGGGGGCAATCCCACCTGTCTGCGATTTCGGCTGGCAAGCCATCGATGCCGTCTTGCCCGGTGTCGATGGCAAATCGCACTCGATCTTCAGCCACGCCGGCCCGAACGGGCTGGTCGTGGCCTTCATCTGCAACCATTGCCCTTATGTGAAGGCGGCGATTTCCCGCATCGTCCGCGATGCCAACGACCTCAAGCCCGAAGGCATCGGCTTTGTCGCGATCAACTCCAACGATGCCGACGCCTATCCGGATGATTCCTTCGACAACATGAAGCTTTTCGCCAAGGCGAACGGCTTCACTTTCCCCTATCTCCACGACGAGCGCCAGACGGTGGCGCGTGCCTATGGAGCCGTTTGCACGCCGGATTTCTTCGGGCTCAACAGCGAATTGACGCTGCAATATCGCGGTCGGCTGGACGCGGCGCGGCGCGACGCCGGACCGCCCGGACTAAGACGCGACCTGTTCGAGGCGATGAGGCAGATTGCCCGAACCGGCGACGGACCGCTGGGCCAGATCGCTTCGATCGGCTGCTCGATCAAGTGGAAGGACGCCGCATGAACGTCGGCATGAGTAGGCCGCTTCGATCGCCGAAAGCGATCCTGTTCGACCTCGACGGCACGCTGGTCGATTCGGCGCCTGATATAACGGCCGCCGTCAATGAATTGCTGGCCGGCCGCGATCTGCCGCCGCTGCGCCTGGATGAGGTCAAGGCGATGATCGGCGGCGGCGTCAGGAAACTGGTCGAGCGCGCCTTCGCCGCATCCGGCGCGCCGCTCCTCGGCAGCGCGCTCGATGAGGCCAACCGCGCCATGGCGCCGATTTACCGCAGACATCTGACCGGCCTGACGACGCTGATGCCTGGCGTCAGGGAGGTTCTCACCCACTTCCATTTGAGCGGAATAGCCATGGGCGTGGTGACGAACAAGCCGCAGCTGGCGGCTCGCGAAATCCTGCTGCATTTCGGGCTGACGGAGCATCTCGGCGCGATCGTCGGCGGCGACGCGGTGACTTGCCTGAAACCGGCGCCTGACGCTCTGCTGCTGGCGCTCGACCAGCTTCAGGTCGAGCCTCGTGACGCGCTGATGGTCGGAGACAGCGGCGCCGACGTGGCCGCCGCCCGCGCCGCCGGCATGCCGGCTATCCTGCTGCGTGGCGGCTACACCCAAATTGCCGTTGAAGAGCTTGGCGCCGACCTGGTTTGCGACGGCTTGCTCGACCTGCCTTCCGCGATGCGCAGGCTGCAAGACGCCGCTTGACCGGCGCCAATCAGTGCGGGCGCCGGCCGAACGCAGTTACGAACGGCCAGCGAAGTTATTTCCCCAGGACGAACCGGGTTACTTCCTGCGGAAGAACCGGGTTATTTCCTGCGGAAAAACCGGGTTATTTGGAGTATTGCTTCAGATAGGCGATGACGTTGGCGAGATCCTCGTCCTTCTTGAGACCGGGAAACGCCATCTTCGTACCCTTGACCATGGCCTTCGGGTCGCGAAGATAGGCGGTCAGCGTGGCTTCGTCCCATTTGACACCGGATTTACCCGCCTCGGTCATCGGTTTGGAAAATTTGAACCCCGGATGCGTGCCGGCCGTCCGGCCAATAACGCCGCTCAATGACGGACCGATCTTGTTCTTGTCTGAGTCGACGACGTGGCAGGCCTTGCATTTGGCGAAGACCTTCTCACCCGCCGCGGCATCCTGTGCCTGCGATTGGTTCGTGACAGCAGTCGCAATGGACACGACGGCGAAAAATGCGATTGCACGCATGGCGTTTCCTCATTGATCGTCAAGGTGCCCTGGACGATTTGCGCCTGCCGATCATCAGCATGCGTCCTTATGGAAGCTACCCGGCAGATGAGCGATGTCAACCATGCAGATCGCTCAGACAAGGGACGCGTCCAAGCGGAATTGGCGATTATCGCCGTCGGCGTTCCTCTCCATATCGCCGTTGTTGACGGCCATCGGGCGAACGCGTAGCCTCAAACCATTCCGGTTTTCCTTGGGCACCTCGGGACTCCGGCAGTTGGCGATTTTGTCCAGACTCGCGGATCGGGCCGGATCGTCGAAGCGGGCGTCTTCAAGCGCGCAAGAGGTGCTGAATGGATATGGTCGACCTCATATTGACGGTTTGCCTGATTGCCAATCCGAACGACTGCCGAGACGAACATCTCTATTTCGAGAGCCGCGGCTCTCTGTTCCAATGCATGATGCTGGCGCCCACCGAAATCGCGAAATGGTCGCAGGAACACCCCAAGCACAAGGTCAAGCGCTGGAGATGCGCTTTGCCGAACAAAGACCGTGCGATCTGATCGGCGCCCCGGCCCTACGGCCCCGGGAGGAGACATCATGATGATTTCGCGTCGAGGAACGCTCCGGCTGGCGGCTCTTGGAACAGCCGCAGCTTTTGTCTCAAAACCCTCCTTCGCCACGACCCCCTCCTTCGCCACGAGCAAGGTTCGCATCGGCGTGCTGAAATTCGGCACCGTGAGCTGGGCGCTTGACACGCTGAAGCACCACAGATTCGACACAGCCAACGGCATCGATCTGGAGGTCCTCGATTTCGCCGGCGAGGATGCGACCAACGTCGCCTTGCTGGCCGGCGCGATCGACATGATCGTCTCCGACTGGCTGTGGGTCTCACGCCAGCGCTCCGAAGGTGTCGACCTCACATTGGTCCCCTATTCGACCGCCGTCGGGGCGATCATGGTGAAGGAGGCCTCGCAGATCCGGACGATCACTGATCTCAGGGGAAAAAAGCTCGGCGTCGCCGGCGGACCTCTCGATAAAAGCTGGCTGCTGATCCAGGCGCTGGCCAGACGCGATCACGACCTCGACCTGGCGGCAACCAGCGACATCGTCTTTGGCGCGCCGCCGCTGATTTCGGAAAAGGCGATGCAGGGCGAGCTCGATGCGGTGCTCAATTTCTGGCATTTTTGCGCCCGCCTTGAGGCCAACGGCTTTCGGCGGCTGATCGGCGCCGATGCTGCGGCGAAAGCGCTCGGGGCCTCGGACGCCGTGTCGGCGCTCGGCTATGTCTTTCATGACAAATGGGCGAACGAACATCCGGACGCTATCAGGGGCTTCATCAAGGCTTCGGCGCAGTCAAAGGACTTGCTGGCCAGATCCGACGATGAGTGGCTGCGCCTTGCGCCTGTTATCCGCGCGCAAGGCGAGGAACTGGCCAAACTGCGTGACCGCTATCGCGAGGGCATTCCCAGACGCCCCGTCGCCGAGGATGCGGCCGACGCGGGAAAACTCTATCGCGTGCTGGCCGAGATCGGCGGCGAAGAGCTGGTCGGCCGCGCGCCCGAGATGGCGCCCGGCACGTTCTGGCAGGTACCCCCGCAATGAGCGCACCTGACACCGGCGATCGCCCGCCTGGCGCTGCGGCCGATACCTCCAGCCAATCCGGCCTGGCAGCGGCGCTGACACCGGTGCTGACGGTGGCGGCCTCGCTGCTCGGGCTTTGCCTGCTGTGGGGCCTTGCGGCACATGCCTGGCCGAGCCGTGCCTTTCCAGGGCCGGCACAGGTCTGGCAGGTGCTGCTCGCAGAGGCGGCAAACGGCGACCTTTTCTACCATCTCGGCGCGACACTCGGCCGGGTTGCCGCGGCATATGTCGTGGCGATGGTTGTTGGCTCGGTCATCGGCGTCCTCCTCGGCAGCCACCGCAGCGCAGACCGGTTCTTCGCTCCCTGGGTGGTTCTGTTCCTCAACATTCCTGCGCTGGTGGTCATCGTGCTCGCCTACATCTGGTTCGGCCTCAACGAAGCGGCGGCGATTGGCGCGGTTGCCGTCAACAAGATCCCGAATGTCGTGGTGACCATGCGCGAAGGCGCCAGGGCGCTTGATCCGAGCTACGCCGAAATGGCCGCCGTCTACCGCTTCGGTCTCCTCGACCGCATTCGCCATGTCCTGCTGCCGCAGCTGCAGCCCTATCTTGCCGCCGCCTCACGATCCGGCATCGCTCTCATCTGGAAGATCGTCCTGGTGGTCGAGCTGCTCGGCCGCTCCAACGGCGTCGGCTTCCAGATCTATCTTTATTTCCAGCTCTTCGACGTCACCGCCATCCTTGCCTACACTCTGGCTTTCGTGGCGGTGATGCTTGTCATCGAACTCTTTCTGGTGCAGCCCGTTGAACGATATGCAACCCGTTGGCGCCGTCGTCCCGCTTAGGGTCGACATCGCCGAAAAGACCTTCAGGTCCGCGCAAGGCGTCTCGATCACGGCGCTCCAGGACCTTTCCTTCGAGGTCCGGCAAGGCGAATTCGCCTGCTTGCTGGGGCCGTCCGGCTGCGGCAAGACCACGACGCTGCGCATCCTGCTTGGGTTGGACAAGGACTTTTCCGGCTCGTTCCAGCTGCCTGAAGGCGGCTCCGACCGGATCGCCGCCGTGTTCCAGGAGCCGGTCTTGCTGCCGTGGCGGACAGTGGAGCAGAATGTCAGGCTGGCGCTGCCGAAAAACCTGAGGACGAAGAATCTCGACGGGCTGTTCGATACGCTTGGCCTCGCCGGCATGCGCGCGCTCTATCCGGCGGAGCTTTCGCTCGGCCTTGCACGCAGGGCAGCGCTTGCCAGGGCCTTCGCCACCGAACCGGCGGTGCTGTTCCTGGACGAACCCTTTGCCTCACTCGACGAACGGACCGCCGAGCGGCTTCGGCACCTGCTGTTGACCGTGTGGTCGGCGCGGCCCACGACCGCCCTGATGGTAACCCACAATCTGCGCGAGGCCTTGATGCTGTCGGACCGCATCATCGTGCTCGCGCAGCGGCCGGCCCATGTGCTCGGCATGTTCGACGTAAGGCTGCCGCGGCACTATCGCAATCCACAGGTGATGAGCGACCTTTTGCGGTCGTTCCAGCAAAAATTTCCAGGGGTGGCCTGATCACCTTGCAGTTCGGAACCGGGAGGAAGCCATGATCGACAGGACACGACGCAAGCTTGTGAACGGCTTCGCCTGCACCGCGGTCAGCGCCGCGATGCTGCCCTGTTGCCTCGGGCGGTCCGCTCTCGCCGCAGCCTACGGCCTTGAATTCAAGCTCAGGAAAGTCGCCGACGGCGTCTTCGCTTTCCAGGGCGTCGATGAATTGATGAGCGCCGCCAACCAGGGCGCGATCTCCAACCTCGGCGTCGTCGTCGGCGCCGACGCCGTCGCCGTCATCGACAGCGGCGGTAGCCTGATCGAGGCGAACGCCCTCATCGCCGAAATCGGCAAGATAAGCGCCAAGCCGGTCCGCTACCTTATTAACACCCACATGCACCCCGACCATGTCTTCGGCAATGCGGCGTTCCGGCAGATCGGCGCCACCATCGTCGGCCATCGCAATCTGCCGCGCGCCCTCGAGGCGCGCGGCACCTTCTACCTGCAAAATTTCCGCGAACAGATCGGCGACGCGCTCATCGAAGGGATCGAGATCATACCGCCGACGATACTGGTCCATGATCGCCTGCAGCTCGACCTCGGCGGACGCGTGCTCGAATTACAGGCATGGAAGGCGGCTCACACCGACAACGACCTGACCGTCTTCGACAGCGCGACCCGCACGCTATTTGCCGGCGATCTGGTTTTCATCGGTTCCTTGCCGACGCTCGACGGATCGCTGCTCGGCTGGCTTCGCCAGATTGATGCGCTCGCCGCGATCGGCGCAGTGCGCGTCGTGCCGGGTCATGGCCCGGTGCCGGCCGACTGGCCGGCGGCGCTGATGGCTGAGCGGCGCTATTTCGAAATTCTGGCGCGCGATATTCGCAAGGCGATTGCCGACGGGATTCCGCTCCGCGACGCCGTCAAGACTGCCGGCGCAAGCGAACGGGGCAATTGGCATCTGTTCGACGACTACAACGAACGCAACGCAACGGCCGCCTTTGCCGAACTCGAATGGGAATAAATCACAGTGACAAGCGCTGTGGATTGATTTGCCAAACACATCGTCAAGGGTCTATCCTTAATATCGGCCTGGGCACCACCTCTCTGACCTTGGTGGAGGCATCGAAATGCAGAACCACGCTTACCGGAGCCGGCAGCTCGGCTTGCCGCTCGCAGCCGTCTTTGCCGCGATTGTCCTGACCGTCGGCACGCTCTTTGGTTCCTCCGGCGCCGCCAACGCCCAGCAGACAACCGCATCTTCGAACAGGATCTGGCAGGATCTGAAAGGCGACGTGTTCGGCGATCGGGCAATTCTGCTCGATAGCGGCGTCGTCCGGATCGAGGCGCCGAAGCGGGCGCAGGATGCCGCCATCGTGCCCGTCGACATCTATATCGACCCGGCCAAGGCGCCCGCCGGCATCAAATCCGTCACCTTGATCATCGACGTTAACCCAGCGCCGGTGGCGGCGACGTTCGAGATCGGCAAGGACGCCGGCGTGACCCATCTGTCGACGCGCGTGCGCGTCAACGACTATTCCTACCTGCGTGCCATAGCAGAGACGCAGGGCGGCGAGCTCCACATGGCCCAGACCTTCGTCAAGGCGTCAGGCGGATGCTCCGCCCCGGCGGTCAAGAACCAGGACGAGGCGATGGCGACGATGGGGCAGATGAAGCTGCGCCAATTCCCGCCGCAAGAGACGATGACAAAGGCGCAGGAATTGCAGCTGATGATCCGCCACCCGAACAATTCGGGCCTGCAGCGCAACCCCTTGACCCAGTATTTCATCCCCGCGCATTTCGTTCAGAAACTGTCGGTCTCGCAGGCCGACCGGCTGATCCTGTCGATGGAAGGCGGGATATCGATTTCGGAAGATCCCAATTTCCGCTTCGATTTCACCGCGCACGGCACTGGCCAAATCCAGGTCGAAGCGATCGATACGGATGGCAAGGTATTTCGCAATCAATGGCCGCTGGAGGTTACGGGGCTTTGAAGCCTCGAAACCGCATGCAGCGTCGCGTGAAACCACTCAAACGCGACGCGCATTAAAAGCAGCGAATGTCGGCTTCCGCCTGCGCGCGCTTCAGTTCGGTGCTTGCGGCTTTTGCCGGCGCGTTTTCGCGGAACAGTCCCGAACGCTCCCCTGTCGTCAGGGACATGCTCTTGAAGGTCTCGGCCCTTTCATAATCCTCGAATGGAACGATCGAGGCGATGACGTCGATCGAGCAGGAACAGCGCTCCAGCGCCTGACGTGTCTGGCCATTGGTCTGCATGCAGCCGAGTACATAGTCGACAACCGTCACCGTCGGATAGTCTGAGGCGGCGGCGCCGGCCGGATTGGCGAAAGCCAGGGCCGACGTGAGCAACAGCGGCAAGCTCGAAAAGCCGACATATCTGATCATGGGGAACCTCCGATTGGCCCGGAACGTGACAGATCGAGCCCGCTGGATCGAGACGGATCACCACGCCAGTTGGCCTCGCGAAACCACGCCAGTCAAGTTCTCGTGCAGGTCATATAGTACCAAAGGACAGGGCCGCCCCGGCCGGCAAAAAGCCTCCCCGACAGCGCCAACATCCGCTCCGAATCCTGGTGGTGACCTTGATTTCATGTCTCCTCCACTATCGGCGCTGGGAGCGACGCGAGCATACTTAAAGTCACACGCTTCAACAAATATTTCCAAATAAAAATCAATACATTTTGCGCAAAAAATACGCAAAATTTAACCACTTATATAAATCGCGCTTCATCCACAGTCGATCAATAGCTTTCAGCCCTGGTTTTTTCATATCTATTTCTCTATATTGCAGTGCAACATAGGCGGAAGTGATTTTTCTTGCCTTCCTTCTGGGGATGACATAGCTTCATCCTGTTTCCGGCTTCAAGGGCGTCACCGTCAATTAGGGAGCGGCGACTGTCTTTCGTAGGCCAAGTGGGATGGGCAGTAACGGTGCCCTCTGCTCATTCGGCTTAGGTCGTGACACGCTGCCGGAAATACTTCCCCCACATGAATCGCTTGGGCAAGCCCTGGTGGGCTCAACGGACGATTCGTCATTGTGCACCCTGGGAGGACTTTGATGCGTGTATTAGCGAAAACTGCCTACCTACTAACGACCGCGGCGCTCATGTCGTTCGGCGCGGTCCACATGACATCGGCCAATGAAGAGCTGATGAAAATGTCCTCTGACCCCAAGAACTGGGCCATGCCAACGGGTGACTACGCCAACACCCGTTATTCGAAACTGAACCAGATCAACAAGGACAACGTGAAGAACCTGCAGGTCAAGTGGACGATGTCCACTGGCGTGCTGCGCGGCCATGAAGGCGGCCCGCTGGTGATCGGCGACGTGATGTATATCCACACGCCGTTCCCGAATATGGTCTACGCCCTCGACCTCAACAATGAGGGCAAGATCCTCTGGAAGTACGAGCCCAAGCAGGATCCGAACGTCATTGCGATCATGTGCTGCGATACCGTCAATCGCGGCGTCGCCTACGGTGACGGCAAGATCATCCTCAACCAGGCCGACACCACCGTCGTGGCACTCGATGCCAAGACCGGCAAGGTCGCCTGGTCGGTCAAGAACGGCGAGACCGACGGCAGCAAGGGCGAATCCGGCACAGCCGCGCCTATGGTCGTCAAGGACAAGGTCATCATCGGCGTTTCAGGCGCTGAATTCGGTGTCCGCGGCTGGACCGCGGCGTATAACCTCAAGGACGGCTCGCTTGCCTGGAAGGCTTATTCCACCGGTCCGGATGCAGAGACGCTCATCGATCCGGAAAAGACCACGCACCTCGGCAAGCCCGTCGGGCCGGATTCCGGCATCAACACCTGGGAAGGCGAGCAGTGGAAAACAGGTGGCGGCACGACCTGGGGATGGTTCGCTTACGATCCCAAGCTGAACCTGGTTTACTATGGCACCGGCAATCCCTCGACCTGGAACCCGGTCCAGCGCCCGGGCGACAATCGCTGGTCGATGACGCTGATGGCGCGCGATGCCGACACAGGCGTGGCCAAATGGCTCTACCAGATGACCCCGCATGACGAGTGGGATTATGATGGCGTCAACGAGAACATTCTCGTCGACGGCATGGAGGTCAACGGCGCCAAGCATGACGTGCTGGTGCATTTCGACCGCAACGGCTTTGCCTACACCATGGATCGCGCCAGCGGCGAACTTCTCGTCGCCAAGAAATACGATCCCACGGTGAACTGGGCGACCGAGGTCAACATGGACCCCAAGAGCGACCAGTATGGCCGCCCGCAGGTCGTGGCCAAATATTCGACCCAGCAGAACGGCGAAGACACCAACACGACGGGCATCTGCCCGGCCGCGCTTGGCACCAAGGACCAGCAGCCGGCGACCTATTCGCCGAAGACTGGCCTGTTCTACGTGCCGACAAACCATGTCTGCATGGACTATGAGCCCTACAAGGTGAGCTACACCGCCGGCCAGCCCTATGTCGGCGCCACGGTGGCGATGTACCCGACCCCCAACAGCCATGGCGGCATGGGCAACTTCATCGCCTGGGACGCCGCCAAGGGCGAGATCGTCTGGTCCAAGCCCGAGCAGTTCTCGGTCTGGTCCGGCGCGCTTGCCACCGAAGGCGACGTGGTCTTCTACGGCACGCTGGAAGGCTACATCAAGGCCGTCGATACCGAAGGCAAAGAACTCTACAAGTTCAAGACGCCGTCGGGCATCATCGGCAACGTCAACACGTTCGAACATCGCGGCAAGCAGTATATAGCCGTGCTGTCGGGTGTCGGCGGCTGGGCTGGCATCGGGCTCGCAGGTGGCCTTTTGGGAGCCGAAGGCGCCGCGGCCTGGCAAGCGGCAGTGGCAGGTGATAAAGCTCCGACCGAAGAAGAAAAGGCCATCTCCACGGCTGGTCTTGGTGCGGTCGGCGGCTATGCTGCCCTTGCCGACTACACGACGCTGGGCGGTCAGCTCACCGTCTTCGGCCTCCCGGATTGATCTTCCGGGAACATCGCACGACCTTGGCGATGCAAAGGCCATGGCCTGAGAAAATGGCCTGAGAAACGAGAGCCCGGATCACCGGCGCATGCCCGCCGGGCTCTCGATTTCGCCGCGCTCCAAAATATCGATCAATGCCGCTTCACGACAGCAAGACCGTGTGAGGCGAAATGAAGGAAAGAGTCTGAATGTCGGTTCGCATTGTAATTTCCGCTCTCGCCCTGGTTCTGCTGCCTCTGGCTGGCTCAAGCCTCGCACAAGCCCAGGACAGCGCGGAAAAAGCCAAGGCAGTGACGGAAGAAAACGGCAAGCATTTGGACGCGGACGGAAATCCGACCTTCAAAATAGAAAACGGAACCGTAGATTGGTACACGTTCAGCGGTTACCGCCGCTATCACTCCGACTGCCATGTCTGCCATGGGCCCGATGGCGTCGGCTCGAGCTACGCGCCGGCCCTGGCGGCGACCATGAAGAACATGGACTATGGGACCTTCCTGTCGATCGTGGCCGAGGGGCGCAAAAACGTTGGCGGCGGCAAGGAAAACGTCATGCCGGCCTTCGGCGACAACAAGAACGTCTACTGCTACATGGACGACCTCTATGTCTATCTGCGCGCCCGCGCCGTCGGCGCTGCTCCCCGTGGCCGCCCACCCAAGAAGGCGGAGAAGCCGCAGGCAGCCAAGGACCAAGAAGCGTCCTGCATGGGAGGATGAGATGAATTGGTACCGCAATAGACTGCGCCTCTTCCTGTTCGCTGCCACGGCGGCCGCGTTCGTCCCGGCCCATGCGCTGGCGCAAGATGCGGGCCTCGGCGCCGCCGGAGAGCTGGTCGACCCGCAAGTGCTGCGCGTCTGCGCCGATCCCTCGAACATGCCGTTCACCGACCAAAGTGGTGAAGGCTTCGAAAACAGGCTGGCCGAACTGGTTGCCGAAAAGACCGGCCGGAAATCAGTCGCCTATACCTGGTTTCCGATGATCACCGGTTTCGTGCGCAACACGCTGACAGCCAACCGCTGCGACGTCATCATGGGATACGCGCAGGGCGACGAACTGGTCCAGAATACCAACGCCTATTACCGGTCGGCTTATGTGCTGGTTTACAGGAAGGGCGGCGGTCTCGGCGGCGTCGAAACCATCGAGGATCCGAAGCTTGCGGACAAGAAAATCGGAATTGTCGGCGGAACGCCGCCGGCTTCCAACCTGGCCGCGGCCAAGCTGATGCGGAGCGCCAAGACCTACCCGTTGATGGTGGACACGCGCATCGCCCCATCAATGGCTGAAGTCATGATCAAGGATCTTTTGGCAGGCACGATCGACGCCGCGATCGTGTGGGGGCCGATGGCGGGCTACTACGCCAAAAAATCGGGCGCCGATCTCACCGTGGTTCCGCTGGTGAAGGAAAAAACCGGCGCCCGCATGTCTTACCGCATCACCATGGGCGTGCGTCCATCCGACCAGGAATGGAAGCGGACGCTCAACCGGGTGATCAGGGAAAACCAGGCGGAGATCAACAGGATCCTGCTCGACTACAATGTGCCGCTGATCGACGAACACGACAATCCGATCACGCAATGACGAGAAACGTATGAAGGGTATGAAGGGAAAGGAGACGATTTTGCTGGTCGCCGCGGGCCTTCTGGGTCTGATCGAACCGATGTGGGCTGGCGATATCGCCGAGCCCGGCGGCTACCGGATGGACGAATATCGGGCGCCGGTGCCGCAGACGCTGCAGGGCGCGAAGGTGGTGACGACGGCGGAGGCAGAGGCGCTGTGGCGGGAGAAGAAGGCCGTCTTCTTCGACGTCATGCCGAACACGCCGAAGCCGGCCAATCTGCCGGCAGGAACGATTTGGAGAGCCACGATCAGAAAGGACATCCCAGGTAGCACCTGGCTGGCCAATGTCGGTTACGGCGCTCTGTCCGAGGAGACCGCCAACTATTTTCGCCAAGGCCTCGCGGCCGCAGCCGGTCCCGACAAGTCGCGTGCCATTCTGTTCTATTGCATGACGAATTGCTGGATGTCGTGGAATGCTGCGAAACGGGCCATCGAATGGGGCTACAGTTCGGTGATCTGGTATCCGCCCGGCGCCGATGGATGGGAACGTGCCAACCTTCCACTGGAGGAAAGGAAGCCTTATGTGATTAGCAATTGAGCATGAGCATTGTTATTTTCTTGTTTTTCGACTTTTCAGAACCTGCCGTTTCATTTGTCCATTTTGAGAGCTGATGGACGAGCCATTGCAATGGTGCCCAGCAATGGTTGACTGAGAAAAGGATCGGCCCCTTCGGGCTGGTAGAAGAGGAGATATGCCATGAAGAAGAGCTGGACAAAACCGACCATGTGCCAGGTTGCTGCGGGCTTCGAGATTTCGCGGTATCTGCCTGCTGAAATTACTCCCAAGAAGTAGGCCGCAGAGGTGCGTGTCCCCGGCAACGGGGACACGCACTGCCATTTCGCGCGAGGTCTTGGTGAAAGGCTTTGACGCGTTCAATGCGGGCGCGAAGCCATTCGCGGTCGAAAATTTGCTGTTGGTTGAACAGGCCGCAGAGCGGGCATTGCAATGCGCTTGAAGATCATCGGCTCGGCGGCAGGCGGCGGCTTTCCGCAGTGGAATTGCAACTATCGCCTGAGCCGCGCGGCTCGCACCGGGATGGCGGGCGTGCATTCGCGAACCCAATCAAGCATCGCCGCCTCGGTGGATGGGGCCGGCTGGGTCCTCTTCAACGCCTCGCCCGATATTCGCCAGCAGATTGCGCAAACGCCTGAATTGCAGCCGGCGCATGATGCGCCGTTGCGTTCGACGCCTATCCGCGCGGTGGTGCTGACCAATGCCGATGTCGATCATGTCGCCGGCCTGCTCAGCCTGCGTGAACGACAGCCTTTTGCTATCTATGCAACGACACAGGTGCTGGCGACGCTGGAGGCGAATTCGATCTTCAATGTCCTCGATCCGGCGCTCGTGCCGCGACGCACCTTGCCGCCGGCGCAAGAAGTGGCGATCTGCGATGCAGACGGCCACGATACCGGCGTGACTGTCGAGAGCTTTCCCGTGCCTGGAAAGATAGCCCTCTATCTCGAGGAAAAAAGCCGGCCGGATGCCAATTTCAGTTCCGACGCCGGCGACACGATCGGCGTCCGTATCGGCGGTGCCGGCAGTCACGGCTCCGTCTTCTACATCCCGGGCTGCGCGCGCATCGATGCGGCCCTGCGCACACGCCTGGCCGATGCCGCCTGTGTCCTGTTCGATGGCACAGTCTACACGGACGACGAGATGATTGCCGCCGGCGTCGGCCAAAAGACCGGGGCGCGCATGGGGCATCTGGCAATGTCGGGAGACGATGGGTCGATCGCCGGCCTGGCCGATGTGAGGATCGGCCGCCGTGTCTTCGTCCACATCAACAACACCAACCCGGTTCTGGACGAGAATTCCGCCGAACACGCAGCAGTCATTGCGGCTGGCTGGGAAGTCGCCCGCGACGGCATGGAGATGGAATTTTGAGTGATTTCCACGACGCGGCCAGGAACGGCCTGTCCTCCAGCGAGCTCGAAGCCGTGCTGCGGCAGGTCGGTGCCGAGCGCTATCACAACCGCCACCCTTTCCATCACAGGATGACCAGCGGTGCGCTGTCGAGGACCGAGATGCAGGCCTGGGCGCTGAACCGCTATTGCTACCAGGCCGTCATCCCGCGCAAGGATGCCATGATCCTCGCACATGCGCAGGATCCGGCGTTTCGCGCCGCCTGGCGCAAACGCATCGAGGACCATGATGGCGAGGACGGCTGGAGCGGCGGCATCGCGCGCTGGCTGCATCTGGCGACCTCGCTCGGCCTCGATGCCGATGACGTGAAGAGCGAAAGGCTGGCGCTGCCGGCAACACGTTTCGCGGTCGGCGCCTACCTCGCCTTTTGCACGAACCGGACGCTGCTCGAGGCGGTCGCCTCGTCGCTGACCGAGATGTTCTCGCCGCTCATCATCGGCGAACGGGTCCCGGCGATGCTGGCCAAATACGATTACATCACCGAGGATACGCTGGCCTATTTCAGCCGACGGCCGCAACAGGCCTCGCGCGACGCCGACTTCGCCCTCGCCTACGTGCTCGGCCATGCCGACACGGCGGAACGCCAGCAGCAGGCGATCGATGCGCTGGTGTTCAAATGCGATATACTGTGGGCCATGCTCGACGCGCTTCAACACGCCTATGGCGAGCCCGGAAACATCCCGCCCGGCGCCTTCCGTCCGGAGCCAGCCCAATGATGCCGTTGCGCGAAAGAGCTCTGGTTTCACCGCGATCGGTGCCATCGCTGCCGAAGCACGTGCGCATACAGTACGATCCCGTGCGGCAGGCGTTCGCCGTGCTCTCGCCGGAAAAGGTGTTTTGGCCCAACGACATCAGCCTCGACATATTGCGCCGCTGCGATGGACGGTCCACGGTCGGCCACATCATCGCCGAGCTTGCCGCGGATTATGACGCCGAACAGGAGGCGGTGGCGGCCGACGTCGTCGCCTTCCTGCAAGAATGGTCGGACAAGCTGCTGGTAAAACTATGAACGAGCCCCTTCTCCCTCCGATCGGCATGCTGGCGGAACTGACGCATCGCTGCCCGCTGCAATGCCCCTATTGCTCCAATCCGCTCGAATTGCTGAAGGCCAATCGCGAACTCGATACACAGACCTGGCTCGACCTGTTCTCGCAGGCCGCCGATCTCGGCGTTCTCCAGGTGCATCTGTCGGGCGGTGAACCGACGCTGCGCCGCGACCTCGAGCAATTGATCGCCGGGCTTTCGGCGCGCGGCGTCTACACCAACCTGATCACCGCCGGCGTCGGCATTGCCGAAGGCCGCATCGAAGCGTTTGCCGCAGCCGGGCTCGACCATCTGCAGCTGAGCTTTCAAGGCGCACGGCCGGCGACTACCGACCGCATCGGCAATCACAAGGGCGGCCACGAAAAGAAGCTGGAGACGGCACGCCGCGCCCGCGCGGCCGGCCTGCCGCTTACCATCAACGCGCCGATCCATCGACACAACATCGAGGAAGTGCCGGAATTCATCGATCTGGCCCTCTCGCTGGGCGCGGAGCGGCTCGAGATCGCCAACGTGCAGTACGCCGGCTGGGCGCTGACCAATCGCGATCAACTGATGCCCGAGCGTGCTGCGGTCGACCGGCAGGCGGAGATCGTCGCGGCGGCGCGCGAACGGCTCACCGGCATCATGAACATCGATTTCGTCCCGCCGGATTATTTCGCCATCTATCCCAAGCCGTGCATGGGCGGCTGGGCGCGCGACGCGTTCATGGTGACGCCGGACGGCACCGTGCTGCCATGCCATGCCGCACAGACCATCCCGTCGCTCAGCTTTGAGCGTTTCGGGACGCGCAGCCTGGCCGAGATCTGGACCGATTCGCCGGCATTCAACGCCTTTCGCGGCACCGACTGGATGCTTGAGCCCTGTCGCAGCTGCGAACGGCGCGAGATCGACTGGGGCGGTTGCCGCTGCCAGGCGATGGCGATTGCCGGCGACGCCGCTGCGACGGACCCGGCTTGCGTGAAATCGCCGATCCATGCGCGCATGGCCATGCTGATCGACGAAGCCCAGCGTGCTGCGGCAGTTTCTTCGAACGACGAGCAATTCGTCTACCGGCGGATCGGCGTCGTCACCGAACCCGCCTAATCTCTTCCCCCGGTCTCGCGCTCGCGCACCGCGTCGGCGAATGCCAGTGCGTCGCGATTGACGGCGACATTGTGCACGCGAAAGATCGAAGCGCCCTTCAGCCGCAGGATGACGCTTGTTGCCGCTGTGCCGACGTCTCGTCCCTCGTCACTTTCGCCGACCAGGTGACGGGCAAGACGCTTGCGTGACGTGCCGACGAGCAATGGAAAACCAAGCTCGCGCAATTCACCGAAGCGGGCCATGAGCTCGAGGTTTTCTTCGCCGTCCTTGGCGAAAGCGAAGCCGGGGTCGAGCACGATCCGCTCGTCCGGAATGCCGGCGTCGCGCGCGATCTCCAGCGATCTGTTCAGGAACAGGAATTGGTCGGCGATCACATCCGCCAGTTTTTCGCGGCCGCGCCCGGTGTGCATGATGACGAGGCCGGCGCCGGTTTCCGCTGCGACCTGCGCGATGTCGGGTTCGCGCTGCAGGCCATGCACGTCGTTGACGATATGCGCGCCTGCGGCGACCGCCAGCCGTGCCGTCTCGGCCCTGTAGGTATCGACCGAAACCAGGCTGCCGCCTTCGGACGACAGCGCCTCGATGACCGGCAGGATGCGCGCTTGTTCCTCGCGCGCCGAAACGGCGCCGGCGCCGGGCCGGGTGGATTCGCCGCCGACATCGATGATCGCCGCGCCCTCGCCGATCATGCGCCGCGCCTGCTGCAGCGCCCGCTCCAGCCGGTCGAATTCTCCGCCGTCGGAAAAACTGTCCGGCGTGACGTTCAAAATCCCCATCAGCAACGATTGCGCGCCAAGATCGAGATGCCGTCCATGAGCCATCTGCCAGCGCGTCATGCGTCAACCTTTGTCATATCAGATGCAATTCGCGACACGATTGTCACTCACACGAACCCGGTTTCCCCATCTACCTATGCTCGCGAAACAAAAGGAGCGTAGCAATGACCAAGGAAAGCTTTATCTACACCACCTATATTGTCTCGACACCGGCAAAGGTGTTCGAGGCGATAACCAAACCGGACCTCGCGCGGCGCTACTGGGGCCACGAGAACGTCTCCGACTGGAAGCCCGGCTCGAGCTGGCAGCATATCCGCGCCAATGATGAACGGACCGTCGAACTGGTCGGCAAGGTCGTCGAGGTGTCGCCCCCGACCCGTCTGGTCATCACCTGGGCAAACGCTTCGCAGGCGTCCGATCCGGCGAGCTACAGCCGGGTGACCTTCGAGCTCGAGGAGTATGAGGCCATGGTCCGGCTGACCGTCAGCCATGACGACCTCGAAGCCGGCAGCGGCATGGCGAACGGCATCAAGAAGGGCTGGCCGATCGTCCTCTCCAGCCTGAAATCCTTCCTCGAAACCGGTCAGGCGATCGATGTCTTCGCCAAGCCGCGCGCGTCCGAACGGGCGGCCTGACCCAGAACAGAGGACCGAGCAGATGAGCACTCTCTACACCGGCGGATGCGCGTGCGGCGCGGTGCGCTACGAGGCCAAGGCGGCCCCGATCTTCGAGAACCACTGCCAATGCCGCGACTGCCAGAAAAGAAGCGGCACCGGTCATGGATCCTATCTGACGTTTCCGTCACGGGCGGACGTGACGATCACCGGCGTGACGACGGACTGGCGTGTAGCGGCGGACAACGGGAATGAGAAAATCCATTCCTTCTGCCCGGTCTGCGGAACGCCGACACATCTGACATACGCCGCCATGCCGGACGTGATCACGGTCCATGCCGCAAGCCTTGACGATCCGGGCCGGTTCAATCCGACCGTGGTGACCTACGGTATCCGGGCCCTCCCCTGGGACAAGATGGAAACCGGGCTGACGACGTTCGAGAAGATGCCGCAGGGCTAGCCGGCCGGCGGCGGGGCGGGCGCGGAATTACGGTGACAGTGCACATTTTGCCAAGTTTGTTCAGGTCGACTTGCATTGCCGCGCCGCCGATGTCGCATCGGCGCGGCCGGTGAGCAGCAAGAAAACAGTGCACTTCACCTTAATCCGCGGTTGTGCCCATGAGACTCACCGCTCAGCGATTGCCGTACTCGTCATGGCGGCGCCACCACGCCTGGGGAAACTCGAGCCCGTTCTCGTTCCTTCCCCACGGGGCCAGGTCGAGGAAACGGTAGACCCCCATAAACGCCTCGGTGCCACGGGCGTAGGTCGAGTAGGTGTGGTAGACGGCACCGTCCTGGAGCGCGAAGACGCTCATTCCCTCCTTCTGCGGCTCGGCCCTGTCGACATGCTGATAGTTGTAGTCGGCGCCGTCTCTCTGCTGCTCTTCGGTAAAGGCGGCGCCGAAGTCGTATTTGAAATCGCTGCCGAGCGACGAAACCCACGGGAAGCGCCAGCCCATTTGCTGCTTGTAATCCTGGATCTCCTGCAACGGGGCGATCGATTCGCAAACGAGGCTAATGTCGCGGCCGTTCAAGTGCGGGATGACGCAGTCGAAGTGATCGGCGATCAAGGAGCATCCGGTGCATCCTTGGCGCTCATCGGTGAGCCGGTATCCGTAGCCGAACATGAAATGATAGACGAAGAGTTGCGAGCGCCCCTGGAAAAGGTCGGCGAGCGAGGCGCTTCCCTCTTCGGTCTCGAATAGATACTCCTTGTCGATCCGAACCCACGGCAGCTCCTGGCGCTGTCGCGCCAGCTCGTCACTCTGCCGCATGAGCCGTTTCTCCGCCTCGAGCAGTGCGAGCCGCGCTCCGAGCCATTCCTCGCGTGTCCCGGCCTTGTGTTTCGTCATCGCTGCTGTCTCCTTCCTCGCCTTTCCTTTCCGTTTCTCGAAACAACTTGCTGCGTCAGGAGATAAACTTAACGCCGGAGGCAAAACATGCTAGTCAGATGTCGGGCAGGTTTCCGATGGACTGCCTGATCACGGACTCCTGCCCGCTTGTTGCGGCGCCCGTTGAGGGCGCGGGCGCCTCGTCGAACCACCTGCGTCACGTGGAGGCAACATGAAATCGCCGACAGTGAGGGTTATGGCCGCGTCCGATGAAGATCCGGCGATCGGAACAATCTCGCTGGCGTTTGCAGCGGATCCCATGGCACGATGGACCTGGCCGCATGCACACCAGTACCTTGCGGCCATGCCGCGAATGGTCCGCGCCTTCGGCGCCAGGGCGTTCTCAAACGGAAGCGCTTTTTGCACCGATGGCTATGTCGGGACGGCGTTGTGGCTGTCCCCCGGTGTGCATCCCGACGAGGAAGGGCTTGGTGCGGTTGTCGAGAGCACGGTTGCGCCCTCCCTTGCCCCTGAAGTCGCCGCTGTATTCGAGCAGATGGCCAAGCACCACCCGGCCGAACCGCATTGGTACTTGCCCGTGATCGGCGTCGACCCGGCGCATCAGGGCGAAGGCCACGGCGAGGCCTTGATGGCATACGCGCTCGCGCAGTGCGATCGCGATCACGCGCCCGCCTATCTGGAGTCCTCGAACCCGCGCAACATTCCGTTCTACCAGCGCCACGGCTTCGAATCGCTCGGCGCGATCCAGGTCGGTTCATCGCCGAGGCTCGTCCCAATGCTGCGGCGACCGCGTTGAGCCAGGTAGGGCAGACGAGCGAAGCGTCAGCCGCCGTCCCGTGGAATCGGCGCAAGGGCATTTCGGTGAAGGGCATTTCGGTGACAGTGGACTTTTTGCCGTGCTCGGCCCGCCACGCCATCTGACAGAGGCGGAATTGGGAGAGGCCCGGCAACGCATTGAACCGCTCGTCCGGGCCGCCCAATCGAGCTTGGACCGGCTCTATCTTGCGGTGGGCGATGTCGGATGCTGCGTCCTGCTCGCCGATCGTGACGGCGTGCCGGTCGGACGGCGCGGTGCGCCTGTGGATGACGAGACTTTTCATTCCTGGGATGGCTTCGGCTTCTCACCAGTCTGCCTGTTGCGGTCTGTCTGCTGGGCAACGCTGTCCGCCTGCACTTCCGTCTCGTAGGGCGAAGGCTGACCGCCACCGACGTCGCCCGCATCGGCGACACGCCCGTCTGGTTCGTCCGACGTTTTTTCTTTCGCTTCGCGCTGGGGTGTCGTCTCGGAACTCTTCCATACCTCTTCCGGGTCAGGCAGATCATCGGCGTCGGGACGAGCTTTTTGTCGTTCATGTCTCGAGTCAACGCCCGTGGTTTTAGAGATGTTGGGAGAATCGTCCTTGCGATTCCGTTTCTGGTCTCTTTGCATGATTTGGCTCCTTATCTCGCCGAAGGCCAACGAACGCAGGGAGCCGTTGTTCCTCGATGCAATCAGGATGCTAAACGGCAGCGATCCACTCAGGACGAGCCCAAAACCGTTCACCGAGACAATTCGCCTGCGCCCCGCCCAAGATCATCAGACTAATGCGCGGGCCGGGGATGGAGGCCTGGTCGCGCAGCGCATTGGAATTCGCCGGTCGCCTCCGCATGGCCGCCTACGGCCGGAACAGCCGTTTCAATACGAGATGGACCGGCAAGTAGGCGACCAGGGACAGGAGCACCATGTACAGGCCGAGATACATGCGTGGCGGCAAGATCTTCTGCGGCCAAGCCCATGCACCCAGTTGATGTTCTGGTCGGGCCGGGTGAACCAGTAACTTGCAACCAGTACCACCCAGGCGAGAGCGGTC
>SAQR01000063.1 GCA_004020365.1 Mesorhizobium sp. | reverse complement strand
GTCACGATCTCGACCCCGATTAAGCTGTCGATCGTCAGCCCGTAGGCGCGGCTGACGCGGCCCATGCCACCGCCGAGGGTGAGACCGGCAACGCCCGTGTGAGAAACGACGCCCGCCGGAACCACGAACCCGCTTGGAACCGTCGCTGCATCCAGATCGCGAAGAAGCGCGCCGCCGCCGGCTTCCACGGTTCCGGCGGAGATGTCCAGCCGGGCTGAATTGAGCTGCGAGAGATCGAGCAAAAGTCCGCCGTCGCACGTCGAAAGGCCGGGCAGGCTGTGTCCGCCGCCTCGGATCGCCAGGACAGCATTGCAATTGGCCGCTACGTCGATCGCCTTCCGCACGTCACCGACATCCGCCGCACGCAATACCGCGGCCGGTCTGCGATCGGAGACACCGTTCCATACCTGCCGGGCTCGATCATAATCCGCGCTGCCGGGCGTGATCACAGGTCCGCGACACCCGATCGAGGCGAGTTGCTTCAATAGCAAGTCGGACATATGAGCCCCCTCGTCGCAAGCGACCGCCGAACCTATCACCGAGGCGCATCCTACCGCAATCGTTGCAGTTAGCTCCTCAGAAAGCGTTCGAGTCCACCGATCAGCGTTCTCACAAGCCTCCGACAAGACGCTACACCTTGTGGTCGGTCGGCTCTGCGCCCATGTGGGCCGTTGAAGTTAGCTTGCAACCGCCTGAAAGCAGACATTGCCGGTGGCCACGGTGGAGGCCGTTGCGCCATGAGCAGTCATTGGCCAGCTACTGGCGGAATGTCTCGGTCCGACCCATTCCGGCATTAACACGACGGGTCGGACTTCCGGTTGTCGAATGACGTGGTCGTTGACGCCCCCCTGCGAAGATCTCAGATTTCCCCGAAATAACGGGCACGCGCCTGATCATCTGACGGCGCCTCGGGCCCTAGTCCGGTTGCATCGGGGATACGTGTCGGATCACGAGCAAAAAGTGCGAATGCATGCTCGCGCCGCCGGTCAGCCGCTTCTCCCCGCTCGAACAGCAGAGCTGTCTCCATCGCCTCCAAGCGTCGCATTCGGCCGTAGAAATCATCGTGGTCGCTGGCGTAGGCTTCCGCTGCCGATCGCCAATCGGAACTATCCAGCAATTGATCCCGCAACAACCGGACATCGCGAAGCGTTCGCGACAACCCCCTTCCCCAGGCAGGATCGGTGGCGGCGGCCGTATCGCCAATCAGAACGACCCCGTCGCGATAAGGTCTGTCGACCCATCGATGCGATCCGTCGAAGCTGGCAAATGGACCCGCCTGCCGTGCTCGATCAAACCAGTGGCGCGGCACGCCTGTCGCCTTAAGCTGCCGGACCATTTCTTCTACCGAATGGCGGCCGGACAAGCGCTTCGGCAGTACATCCTTGTGATAGATGAGATAGATACGGTTGCGACCGGGCGCAATTCGCATCGCGATCACCATTCGCCCGCCCTTGGGATCATAGAAGAGGTTGATAGTGCTTGCCGGTGGCGGAGCATTGCCGGCCAAAAACTCCGAACAATCGACTTCGCCCTCCAGGATCATGCCGGCCGTAATGAGCTGCTCGGGGTCATGCCTCACCTCAAAACCGAGAAGTGAGCGCAACCGCGAATCTCGGCCGTCTGCCAGAACGACCAGGCGCGCAGAGAGGCCTTTGCTGTCGCCGCCGATGTGAACTCGTGGCACGTCTCCAAGGGTCACCGAGGAGGCTACGTGACCACGCGTGACTGTGGTTCCTAGGCTCTCGGCATGTTGCAAGAGGACTGTTTGCATCTGCGGATGGGGAAATGTCATGCAGCAGGTTTCGCCGGGCGTCGTCGCAAGCAGGTCGCGCACAGCGGGCGGTGAGCCGCTCCTGAATCTCGAATAATAGGCTGCCTCAATGGCGCAGCTTTCCAGAAGCAAGTCATAGATGCCCAGGCGCCGCGCCTCTAGACTCCCCCAGGGCATGAGAACCTCGCCGCGGATGCGGTCCCTGAATTCGTCTTGGTGTTCGACAATGAGTATTCTCAAGCCGCGGCCGGCGAGGGCGATGGCCAGCGAAGCCCCTGCAAGACCACCACCAACGATTATCAGGTCGTGGTCAGCGCCAGCGCCGTTGGACCATCGAGTCTCGCTTTTTCGATCTGGCATGCTGACACCGAGCGAGTATTCAGTTGGCTAATCCAGCGGCTTCGGCCACGACTGAGGCAAAAGGCTATCACATGGCAGCGGTGGGCGATATGCGCGCGGCGAGTTTGTTTCCGATGTGCGGTCCGGCGTGTACACAGAACAGCAACACTTGGTTCCGGTCGCATACGATGAGTTGGCGTCGTTCAAATCTTCATTGAGCCTTTTGTAAGGCTGCTTGGGGCGCAGTTATCCCTGAGGTGGCGAGGGGAAACCTGTCTGGCAGACGTCCGCTTGACTTCAGCTCAAGACATCTAATTTTGGATGTTTAACGTCCGCTATCGTTCTTCCCTGACTACAACCGGACCTGCTACTCCCGGCCATAAACTGCCCGGCAGCTTCGCGCCCTCATATCGGACATTAAGGTTCGATTTGCCGCTGCCCGTAAGCGGACGAGACCGCTAACAAAGCCGATGGTCGCGGTTAACTTATTTCTCGACATTGCCGAGGCCTCTCCAAAGCTGTCCTCTCGCCAAAGGGTAGGGTCGATGTGTAGCCGCAGCTCGGCCACGCGCTGTCGGCTTCACTCGGGCAACCCCGCGAACCGCATGTGTTCGATCCAGCGGTCGAGGCTTCCGGGCGCGGTCCATATCTTTTCCCACTCGATGCGCTCTTTGCTGATGGATTCGCCTGGCGAATCCTCGAGGAAAACCGCAAGCGCTTCCTTTGCCTCCCGCTGGTTTCCCAGACAAGCGTGAATACCCGCAAGCATCCGGTATGCGCCGCTTTGGATTCTGGACATTTTCCGCATCGCCGTCAGCGCAGCGCCGCAATCATTCTTTTCCCAGAGCGCCCAGCCCATCTGCCAGTGGAACCAGTCAGGGTGGAAAGGATCGATGCCCTTGGCCTGCTCGATCCGATCGATCGCTTCGTCGGTGCGGCCAACATACAGCAATGGGTCCGTACTACCGGCGAGAATGTTTGAGTTGCTGGGATTCAACTCAATTGCCTGATCGAACCGTGCAAGGGCCTGCTCGATCTCTCCGGCTTCGGTATGGATGCGGGCGCGGACATTGTGCGCCTCGGCATCATCGGGAGCGAGCAGGATGGCCTTGTCGGCGTACTCGGCGCCGAGCTTCAAAGCCTCATCCCGGTTATGCTCCTGCTCGTGCCACCCGAATGTCGCATCAAAGCGATAGGACCAGGCCAGCCCGATATAGCCGAACTGGGCGTTTGGATCCGCTTCGATCGCCTTGAGGCTGAACTGCCGCAGCAGCGCGTTCCTCTCGGCAGAGTTATCCTTGCGGATCTCGGCAATCCCCATCAGGTGATAGTGAAGCGCACTGACCTGCGCGGCGTCGCTCCTTCGCAGGGGGCGCTCGATCCTCCGCCCGACCCGATCGGCAAGCGTGCGGATGATCTTCTCCTGGATAACGAAAAGATCGCCGATCTCCCGGTTGTAGGTGTTGGCCCAGACATGCGACCCGTCGTGCGCATTCAGCAGTTGGGCGGTCACTTTCAACTGGTCACCGATCTTCTGCTGGCTGCCTTCGAGCAAATAGTCGACGCCGAGTTCATCTCCAATCTGCCTGGCGTCGACCGGCTGGCCCCGGTACTTGAAGCTCGAGTTCCGGGCGATGACGGCATAGGTCTTGCTCCGCGAAAGCTCGGTGATGATCCCTTCGGCGACGGCGTCGCTGAGATATCCCCTGTCCCCGCCGGTACTAAAGTCCTCGAAGGGAAGAACTGCAATCCGAGGTATGTCGGTCGAACGGACCGGCACGGCACGCCATGTTTCCGCTCCGTAGTAAGCGCCGATCGCTGCCGCGACGAGGACGATTGCGGCAAGGATGACGTTGCGCCGCGAGGATCGCGTCCTGACTCGTTCCGTGCCGGCTATTGCGTTTGGGCCCACCGCGTCCGATGGGCCGGCATTCAGCCGGTAACCTCGCTTGGGGAGGGTTTCCACGATCACGTGCTCGTCGTCGCCCAATGCGCGGCGAATATCGGCAATGCATTGGGTAAGGCTGTCGTCGGTCACGAAGGTATCGGGCCAAACCGCCCGCATCAGCGCATCTTTTGACACGATCTCGCCCGCTCGCACCGCGAGCACGGAGAGCACCTCGGCAGACTGGCTGCGAAGATCGACCGCTGTGCCTTCGACGGTTCGGAGTTCTCTGCTTTTCGCAAGAAAGACAAAACCGCCGAACGTGATCGTTTCAGCAGATTTCGGAAAAATTTCAGGAGCCTTTCGGGACATTTCACCCTCTGGCGCGCTTCCTAACGTAGCCCATCCGGCCGTCGCCTCCAAGGCGGGAGTTTCGGTAGGGGGAGGCAACCAATGCGCGCTGGAATGCTGTTGCTCATAGGCTTCTGTTTGATCCCGGTGACATCCCAGGCGGCGGCCATTCACGACGCCGCCAAGAAGGGTGACGTTGCGGCCATCGCTGCTGCGCTGGATGCGGGTGCAAACGTCAACGAATCTGATGGTCTCGCAGCGCCGCTCCATTATGCGGTCAACAGGCAGCATCTTGATGCGGCCAGGCTACTTCTCGAGCGCGGCGCAGATGTTAAGGCCGTATCGAAGCTTGGGGGTACGCCCCTGATGGCGGCGGTCGCAAAGAACCGGCCTGAATTCATCACGCTGCTGTTGGCGCATGGCGCAGATCCGAACTTGACCGCGGGGAAGCAGGCCCCCCTCCATGTGGCCGTCAAGAAGGGCTGCCTCGACTGCGTCAAGGCGCTGGTCGAAGCGGGCGCTGATGTCAACGCCCGAACCGCGGACTCCGTCGCGCGGACACCGATCCATCTTGCCAGATTTTACGAACATTCCGAGATCTCCGACTATCTTATGGCGCATGGCGTCGTGCTGCCGAAGCCAGGCCCGATTACCGAGAAATTGGCTGTGGCCGATGTCGAGAAAGGCCGGATTTTTTTCGGCACAAATTGTGACGGTTGCCACAACAACGAACCAGGCAAGGGCGGCAAGTATGGTCCGAATTTGTGGGAGGTCGTCGGTCGCGACAGGGCATCGGCGCCGAAATTCAATTATTCCAAAATCTTGCGGGATTGGGAAGGCGTGTGGACTTACGAGGATCTGAACACCTTTCTTTATGGTCCCGTCCTCACCACGCCCGGTGTGCGCATGGAAACGCCCGGCGTCCCCGACGAGACGGAGCGTGTAAATCTGATTGCCTATTTGCGCACGCTCAGCGACAAGCCGATCCCTCTGCCCTAAGTCCCTGCTGATGCGTGAGCGCGGCGTGCAACCCGATGAGCCGGCCAGCTTCGTGGTGGACGCCAATCAGCCGTTCTCGTCGCCGGCGCCTCCCGAGTTGAAGAGTCGCGATTGCGCAGCATCTCGGTCATTCCGTCGGTCGCGGCAGCTCGCCAAATGCGGACATGACTGTTTGCCAAGGCCACAAGTGAGTTCGTGCTCCGAGTAAGATAGCCGGGCAAGGTATAGAGGAAGACCTAGGGGCGATACCGCTGAGGGCCAAGTGTCCTGAGCGGGTCGTTGCCGCGCTGCACCTCAGCGGCAGCCGATCCTGCGCGCGGTGGTGACGGTGGGCTTGTCGCAGGTCGCCGGAGAGTAGGTGCAGCGCAGGCCGCTGATCGTGGGAACGAGCGACGTTTCGGTGGACGATGCGGGCTTCGGGGATGGGTGATGCGCCGCCAGCAAGACTTCGCGCGCAGGTCGCACCAACCGCCAGCCCTTCAGCATCTCGGCCATTGAAATCAGCTTCGCCACTGCCCGGAAGCGGACATCGCGGGTGACCATGCTGGAGGTTACGGTCGCGCCATAACCTGTCACTCGCGGCGCTTCTCCAACCCTTCCCTTTGCGCAACGCCCCAAGCCGACCCAACGCATCGTTCGGTCATGCCACAAGATCCGCATCGGGCGGAAGACCAGTCTTTTTTGCCTGTCGCCAAACTATGGTCTTCAACAGCCAGATCAAAGGGCTGTAGTTGAATTCGCGAATTCGACGCCCGAATACACGCGCCGACATGTTGCTTAGACGTGTTTCGCGGACTTATACTGGATGTTTGGCGAGCCTGCCCCGGCACGCAGCCGGGGTGGCAGCCCGGCTCTACGGTGGAGGTTTACCATGAAAATTACATCGCTAGTGGCTCTCTTTACGCTGTGCTCGGTTCCCGTAATTGCAGCAGACTTCCCGAAAAGTGGAGAGGCGGAATACGATACTTACTACGTATTCGAGACCGTGGCCAAAGTGGACAGCGGCGTTGGCACTGGGGGAATAGACGAATTCACCGGTCTCACGCGTAACGTCAAAGGGGATGGCCCGTTCCATGACATGTCGGTGCACTGCCTTGGGCACTGGACGATGATCAAGGATGATTTTAACTTCGATGGCAGTTGTGTCGAAACCGACAAGGACGGCGACAACGTCTTCACAACGTTCGATAACCAGAACCACTACATCGTCGGGGGCACAGGAAAGTACAAAGGAATTACTGGAAAGGCCCCCTACACCCCGGTTCAGCTACACGAAACGGTTGGCGGTCGAATCGGACGCGTGGTCAACCATAAGGCGTCCTGGGAGATCAAGTAGGCCTGAGTTTCGGACACTGCCCCTGGGCGGCCCGGGTACGGGGCTCTGCGCCCGCGCCCGGATCGTCGGGGTAGAAACAGCTCGCTTCACTCTCTAGTTCATTTGCAACTCGGTACCCAAGCGGGTCACTTTCCGGAGGAGCACATGGCGAAACTCACCGTTGATCAATACCTAGCGGCGGCGGCTGCCCGACTTGCCCATCTCACGCAGGCATACGCGATTGTTTTTTTCACCAGCATCGCGACCATGTTCGCGATCCTTGCTTACGCATCATCAGCGGGACTAGCCGCCAGGTTTGCGCTCGCGACGATCGTGGTCGCAATCACGGTTTACGGGCTCTTGGCAGCCAAGGCCGCCTTCGATGACCTAAAAGCAATGCTGGACGATGCAGTCGACGACTTCTCGGGCAGCAGCTTCGGTGCTCACCTGAAGCAGATACGTGTGGCGCTGTTCACCGCGGCAAGCGCCATCCTTGTTCTTGCAATGGGAGTGACGCAGCTGTGGGCCATCATTTCGGCCTGAGGCACGGGCTTATCTCGAACTGCGTGGCCTGCGGCCGCTGACGGGGCCGCGGGCAGGCCGACGTGACATCGGGAAATGGCAGCAAAAGCGTCAACAATGAGACGCGGCCGATGTCCCTTTCGGGTCACGAGCGCCGGTTAAGCTGAACGACCGATCTCGGGACGCAAGTCCAACCATAAAGGTCCGGTTCGGGTCAGATCACGACGACGCCCACGCCGACCTGAATGTCCGCAATTAAAAATCTGCGGCCGGGAGCTGGCAGTCCGCTAGCGGCCCCACGAACGACACTGGTGGATTTCTCGCTGCCCGCTTTCGGACGGCCATAGTTGTCGCCTGCGGCCGGAGGCGTTTAACAGCTGTGCAACACAATGCGCGCCTCTTCGTTCTCTGGGAGTTCCGAACTGTAGCCGAAAAGTGTGCAGAGGCTGTGATGGAGATCGGACAAACCACACTTGCTGTGATGGACACGGCACGGCTTGAAAACGCCGCCGAACTCGCGTTGACGGCATTCTGCTGGTGGCGCGCCGATATCCCGAAGGAGGTGTGCGAGGCCTACTGGCGCGACGTTCATGGGATAATGTTCGCCCGCGCTCCGGGCCTGTGGCAGTGTCGACAGCTGCGCCTTTCAGGCAACCGTCCCGATCTCTGGCCGGCGGTGGAGGGCGTCGAATTCGAGGTATCGGAGGCGGCTCAACCTCAGGGCATGGGACACGCGCTCTTCTTATCTGAAGCCAACCTGACCGCATTCGGCAACAATCCGCTCCCGAAGGAGGTCATTCCCAACGACGCGTACAACTTCATCGGCCGCATCGGCGCACTGCTGTCGGCTCCAAACAGTAGCCGCACGCTCGTCGATCGTATCAGCGATCGCGTCATACAGGGTCCTCCCCCAGCGCCAACCTTCGTGCTCTGCTTTGTTTCAGGAGCAGGCACCACATCGACCAATGCTTTCCACAGCTACCTTACCGAGCACGTTGCGCGCCCATGGAGCGGGCATCCTGGCGTGATGCGTTTGCGCGTCGAGCCGCTTCCTTCATACAATCATTCGGTAATGAGCTCGCCTCGTGTCCCGCACCAATGGCCGAGCAAGGATACCTATCTTGGTTGGATCGAACTGGCGGTGCGCAACGAGGGCGTAGTAGGCGAACTCTTGGCGTGCCTGGCCGCCGACGAACTTGCGGAACAGGTCGCGGCCATCCACGCGTACCCAGTTCGCGAGATCTACACGATCGTCTCTGCTGGACGGCCGACGGAGGTCGGTCTGCGCGGCTATCCGGCGGTGCAGACAATCATCGCCGCAGGCGCTAGCAATCAACGCAGTGAGGCGGTCCTGACCATCCTATTTGGCGATGCGGTGCGCGGCCTGGATCAACTCAGGCAATGACCCCAAGGGTACTAAAACACGTCAGCTGGACGCTTACCCAGGTTCAGCATATCCGGTTCAGCCCCGCGCATCCTCGCCGCTGGCATCCTTGGCCGCCATGTGCTCGCCGACACGCTGCATCAGCCAGTCCCAGGCTTCCTTTTCGGCCTCGCCCGCTGTCTTTTCGATGGCGATCGAAAGGTAGGCGATTTCCGCCTCGATCTTGTCGCGCGGCAGCATGCCGAGCCGGCTGACCAGGATGGCCAGTTCCAGCACCGCCGCCTTGGCGCGGTTGAAGCCGGTGAACGGCGCATGCGTTTCCTCCTGCACCACGCGGCAGAAATGGCGAGGTCGCAGTGCATCGTCGTCGACACTTTCGACTTCGAGGACCGAATGCGCGAGCGCCGCTGCGAGCCGCGGCACCGGGAACCCGCCGACGGCAACGGTTGGCCAATGCTTGCGGCCGGTCAGGCAGCCGGCAAAGATGCGGACGTCATCGGTGTAATTGGCTATGGCGAACGGCACTTCGGCGAGATTGTCGAGCGTGATCGACGGCCGGAACGGCGCGATCACCCAGCCGTCCTTCTCGGCGATGATGCCGATCGGCGCGATGTGGACGTCGCCGGCTTTGTTGACGGTGGTGATGATCGATTCGCGAATGAACGGCATGGTTTAGCGCTCTTTCTTCGCGCGGAGCGTAGGGCCCGCTTCGGCAAGACGGCTGCGGTCGGTTTCGGGAGCCGGCGCGGCAACGCCCCATGCGAGCGGCTCGTCCTGCACATAGCGCTTGCCGAGGCGCCACGCGATCTCGGCCTTCATCAGTTCGGCGCCGAGATAGAACGCGTGTGCGCCATCCGCCTCAACGCCAAGCCCGGCAAAGAGTTCGAACGCGTCCGTTGCAACCGCATGCCCCTTGCCGTTGAAAACATGGATGCCGTCCTCGGCGGTCATGATGCGGAAGTTGGCGTCGCGCACCTCTGCCGCCAGTGCTGCGATATCCTCGGTCGAGGCGGTGAACGGCTTGCGGTCGTGAACCTGCAGCAGCCCTGGATGATAACTCCGCGGCAGCGCACCGTCACTCTTGGCGGCAAACAGGATGCGGCGGGCAATGTCGTGCTCCTCGATCGTTCGCAGCGTATGCGGGCTGACATGCACGGCAAGCACGTTTCGGATCTGAAGTTCCGAGCAGAGCCCAGCCAGAACCGCGGTAACGCCGGAACTGTCGGCATCGGTCAATTCGGTGAGATTGCCGGTGCCCATCAGCAGTTCGACCTCGGGCCAGCGGCGGCGCGCCTCGATGAAACGCCCGAGTGAGGCGGCAAAGCCGAAATGGATCGGGTCGAGCACCGGATCGGCGAGGAAGGCGACGCCGGCCTTTTGCGCCGCTTCGATGGCCCGTCCCAGCGAATCCAGGTCACCGGGCGTGGCCGGGATCAGCACTGGTACGGCCTTGTGGTCGAAGGCCAGCGGCAGCGTGGTCTCGTCGAGGCTGAGAAGATAGTCCGCACCAGCGCCTGCGCCGATCGACAGTTCATCTGACCTGGCCGAATCGACGCTGACCAGAAATCCCTGTGCCTTCAGTTCGCGCACCGCCTCTTCCAGCAACGGAAACGGTGTTTCCGGCAAGCAGCCGAGATCGATGACGTCGGCGCCAGCCGCAGCCAGCGTCCGTGCTCTCGCCACCAGCGCCTCGACCGACAGCATCGGCGCATCGACGATTTCGGCGAAGATGCGCATGTCGTGACGCGAAAGGTCGGGCGGCTCGCCCGCCCGGCCGAGAAAGGCCGGCAGATCGGCGATCTCGTCGGGACCGCGTATGAAGGGCACGCCGAAATGCTCCGACAGATGCTCGATGTCGCCGCGATAGCGGCCGGGCAGGATGACGCGGTCGGTGCCGCCTGCCAGGCTGAGCCGCCGCTTGATGATGTCTTCGCTCATCAGCGCCGCAACCTTGACGCCGATGTCGATGATCTCCCAGGCAAATTCGGTTTCGCCCAGTCCGGCCAGCAGCCTTTCCAGCCGGACCTTGGCCAGATGGCCGGTAAGAAAGACCAGCCGCTCAGCCATGGCGGGCGAGTTCGGCGTGGCGCCGCCTGACAGAGGCTTCGAGATCGGCAAGCGACTCGACCACCTGGGTTCGCTCAAAACTCTTCAGCTGCTTGGTGTTCTCCAGGTCGATGCTGCGTGGATAGACCTTGACCAGCCCATGCGGCGCCATGGTTTCGAGTTCCGGCGCCGTGTCGCAGGCAAAGACGATGGCCGGCACCCGGCATTTTCCCGCCTGCGCAAAAACGTTGGTGGCGAGCGTGTCGGAAATGCCGTGCACGCATTTGGCGACCGTGTTGGAACTGGCCGGCGCCACTACCACCGTATGATAGACACCGTGATAGAATTCGCCGACCGGGATCGCGCTCGCCGTCTTGTCGTGCAGCACGCGCGTCGTCTCCGGGAAATCGAGCTTGAGCTTGTACATGCGCAGCACTTCGTTGGCGGCTTTCGAGACAAAGACATCGCAATGCTCGAGCTGGTGGATGAGTGCAAAACTCTCCGTAAAAAAATGACCGGAACCGGTCAAAACCCATGCCCAGCGCGGCGTATGCAGCGTCGCCATCGCCTACCCTGCTTTTCTTGCCGTCCGGATCGGAGCCGCGATTTGAATGCCGGGCAGATTGCCCGCCGCGAGCAGCGCCCCGGCTTCGGCTGCATCTTTCGGGCCGGCGAGATGGACATCGACACCGTCGGGCAGCATGGCGGCGAAGCCGGCGTCGACGATGCCTCTGACTGCCAGGCTGTCAATCGTGTCGCTGCCGGAGAAGGCGCCGGTCTGCTTGATCAAGAGCAGCGCATTGGCGCCGAGCTTGCCGGCAAGCCAGGCGGCAAGGGAATCGGAGGTAACGTCCCAGGACGCCGGAATGTCCGGCGCCGGCAGCGCCAATGACGACGGCAGCCACACCGCCACGTTCCCCGCGTCCAGCGCCCGCCCCATTTCCTCCAGCGACCGTGCCGGCGCCAGCCTTTCGTCACGGTCGAGGATGATTTGGGCGAACTGCTCCATGGCGAGGATCGCCATGGCGTGGGCGGCGGTGTCGGAAAAATCCATGTAAATCTGCGTCTCGCGCACCTGCTCGGCAAAGCGGCCGCCGCCGGGCACGATGACGACCGGCAGGCTGGAACCCGCCAGCGCCGCGATCCACTCCGCCATTTCCGCCGCATCGGCCGTGCTGCCGCCAAGCTTGACGACGGCCGGCTTGACGGCTCGCCTGATGGCCTCAGGCCCTTCCTGCCGCGCCCGGGAGACGGCGCTTTGGTCTTTTCGGCCGGCAGGGCCGGAGGCGACGCCGCGGCCAGCCGATTGGCGCTTGCGTTCGATCTCGACGCCGACGCCGCCTGGGCCGAGTTCGAGTTTTTCCACCCTTACCGTGACCCGCACGACACGCGGGTTCTCCAGAATGTACGTCGCCACCTGCTCGGCCAAGGCCTCGCTAAGCTGGACGTGGCCGCGCGCAACAATGGTGCGAATGCCGTCCATGATGATGTCGTAGGAGAACACATGGCGCATGTCTTCGGGATGGTCGGTGACTTGCAGCACGTCGGCGGTCACGTCGAAACGCACTTTTTGGGTATGGCCGTGCTCAAAACTGTAGGCGCCGATCTGGACCGGCAGGACAAAGTCCCGCACGAAGATCTTGTCGGTGCCCAGTGTCGGGTCGGTGCCCGGCGAATAGCCTCTCGCCGCCAGCAGGCGGTAGTCGACGCTCGACGCGCCGCCGGCCCCGGATGCTTCCGGGATCAAGTCGCGGATCTGCGCAACCGCCTCGGCGCTGATCGAACCGACGCGGCCGGAATTGCCGCACAGCGCCCCGCGAAAGCCGAGAAAATCGGGAACGAAGGGCAGCAGGCGCGGAATATCAGGGGCTTCCAGAGATCCGCTCAACCCAACCATGAGGCCGAGCGATTTGGCTCGATCGACGAATCCCGGGATACGCTCGGGCGGCAGATGGTCGAGCAGCCGCCCGTTGGCCTTGTTGGCAGTGTCGACCATGGCGCCATGGAAGCGATGCTCGGCAAGCATCGGCAGAAGCTCGAAATCCGGCTCCAGGTCGGCGAAAAGCACGGCGATCAGTTTCGTTCGCGCAGCGAGCGGCGCGAGCGCGGCTGCGCAAGCCGCGATATTTGCCGATGGAAACAAGCCTATCTTGGCGTAATCGACGCCGGCGGCAGTGATCTCTTCGGCTTTGGCGCGGATCGTCTCGGGTTCCATCGGCAGGTCGCCGCAGACCGCGCTGACCGGCGCCCGGCCGGCGATCAGCGAAATCGTCCGGCGGATGGTCTGCGTGGACACCGCGCCCAACGCTCCCGCCCTCGGATCCTTCAGGTCGATGATGTCGACGCCGCCTAAGAGCGCGATCTCCGCCTCGTCGACGCCAGTGACGCTGGCCAGCATTCTGGTCATTGGAGGACTTTCTCCGGCATGAGGGACAGGACGTTCTTGGGCCTGAATACCGCAATCCGCTCGATTGCCGTTCGGGCGAGCAGGCATGGCACTAAAGCAGACGTGAGAAGTCCACTTACAGGGTTTGATAAAATTTGCGGGTCAGCTAAGCTCATCACGGGCACCTTGACTTCGCGCCGGTCCGACAACAATCGGACTTTAGCGCAAGAACGGGTAATTTTATCGATGACGAGCGCGGTGCCGGGCACTCTGGCGGCCTTTTTGTGCTTTTTTTCCCTGACCGTCAACGTTCCGGGCGCGCAGGCCCAGGAAGCGACGGGCAAGCCGCCGACCGCAACGGCCAAGCCGGAAAAAAAGCTGACCGAGATCAAGATTGGCTATTTGCGCGCCTATGCGCCGCAACTGGCCCTGTCGGTGCTCGACGTCCCGCCGCGCGATGAAGGCGTTGCCGGCGGCAATGTGGCGATTGCCGACAACAACACGACTGGCAGCTTCCTTGGCCAGAAATTCAGCCTCGACGTGACTGAGGTGAAGCCGGATGCCGATGCCGTCCCGGCCTTCCAGGACCTGATCGCCAAAGGCAACCGCTATGTGGTCGCAGACCTCTCGGCCAGGCAGTTGCTGTCAATCGCCGATCTTGCCCGCGACGACGGCGTTTTGATCTTCAACGCCGGCGCCACCGACGACAGTCTGCGCGAGGAGCAATGCCGCGCCAGTATCTACCACACCATCCCGACGCGCAGCATGCTGGCCGACGGGCTGGCGCAATATCTCATCTGGAAGCAATGGCGACGCTGGGTGCTGATCCACGGCTCGCACGAGCGCGACCAGCTTTTTGCCGAGGCGCTGCGCCGGGCGGCGACGCGCTTCGGCGGCGAGATCGTCGGCGAAAAACTGTTCGAGGATACCGGCACGGCACGGCGGACCGATTCCGGCGTCGTCCAGATCCAGCGGCAGATGCCGGTCTTCACCCAGGACCTGCCGGAACACGATGTGCTGCTGGTCGCCGACGAAAGCGAGGTGTTCGGGACCTACGTTCCGTTCCGCACCTGGATCCCGCGGCCGGTCGCCGGCACCGCCGGCCTCACCCCATCGGCCTGGCATCCGGCCAGCGAACAATGGGGCGGCACCCAGATCCAGAACCGCTTCGCCAAGGCAAGCGGCCGCCGCATGCTGTCGAAGGACATGGCGGCGTGGACGGCGGTGCGCATCCTCGGCGAGGCGGCCACCCGCACGCAGGGCGCCGACCCGCGCAAGATGGCCGACTTCATCCGCTCCGACGACTTTTCGATCGCCGCCTTCAAGGGGCAGAAACTGACCTTCCGCAAATGGAACCAGCAGTTGCGGCAGCCGATCTTCCTAGGCGACGGCCGTTCGGTCGTCTCGACATCGCCGCAGGAGGGATTTTTGCACCAGCTGTCGGAGCTCGATACGCTCGGGGTCGATGAGCCGGAAACAAAATGCGTGCTTAAGTAGAAAAGATTGGGAGGAATTTCAGTGCAGAGACGAGCTTGCGCACTCGCCATAGTTGCGACCGGCTTCATGGCCGGCCCGGCGTCGGCCTACATGGCCTATGTCTCGAACGAGAAAGACAACACGATGACCGTCGTCGACACCGCGACGATGCAGGTCGTGAAGACCGTCAATGTCGGGCAGCGTCCGCGCGGCATCACCATCTCCCACGACGGCAAGCACATTTATCTTTGCGCCAGCGACGATGATTCGATCGAGGTCATCGACACGGCGTCGCTGGAGATCGTCGACACCTTGCCTTCGGGACCCGACCCGGAGCTGTTCGTGCTGTCGCCTGACGGCAAGACGCTCTACGTCGCCAATGAGGACGACAATCTCGTCACCGTCATCGACATCGAGGGCAAGAAAGTGCTGGCGGAAATCCCGGTCGGGGTCGAGCCGGAGGGCATGGGTGTCAGCCCGGACGGAAAGACCATGGTCAACACGTCGGAAACGACGAACATGGCGCATTTCATCGATACGTCGACGCACGAGATCACCGACAACGTGCTGGTTGACGCGCGTCCGCGCTTCGTCGAGTTCACCCCCGACGGCAAGCAGGCCTGGGTGAGCGCCGAGATCGGCGGCACGGTTTCGGTGATCGACAATCAAACGCGCGAAGTCGTCCAGAAGATCACCTTCGAGGTTGCCGGCCTGAGGCCCGAATCCATCCAGCCGGTCGGTGTGCGCATCACCGCCGACGGCAAGAAAGCCTATGTGGCGCTCGGGCCGGCCAACCGCGTCGCGGTGGTCAACACACAGACCTACGAGGTCGAGAAATATGTGCTGGTCGGCCAGCGCGTCTGGCAGCTTGCCTTCACCCCGGACCAGAAGACCATCATCTCGACCAACGGCGTGTCGAACGACATCACCTTCATCGACGTGGCGACCGACGAGCCGGTGCAGTCGGTGACCGTCGGCGCCTTGCCGTGGGGCGTCGTCGTCTCGCCCAAATGACTCAACGCCAAATGAACCACTGAATAAACCAAGTGAATCAAACCGACAGAAAAACAGCAGAAGGGCAGGAAATCATGCGGAAATTTCGGGCAGTCGCTTTCGCCGCGCTGGTGGGCATGGCGCTCACCCAGGGTCAGGTCTGGGCGCAGACCGACGACGGCGATGACGATGACGCCGCCGCCGGCGCGGCCGCCAGCACGGAGGCCAGTCCGCAAGCCGAGAAGGCGACCCGGGCCAGCAAGGACGTGCCGGAACTTATCCTCGGCAGCAAGGAAGACCAGTTCACCGCCAACCAGAAGGATTTTGAGCTGATCGCCGGCCAGGGCTATCGCTGGAAGATCACCGCAGCCGGCGGGCTGGAGTACAAATTCCACACCGACCTGTTCCGCAATGTGTGGAACAACCAGATCGTCATCAACGACCTCGAGGTGCACATGAACGGCGCACCGGCATGGCTCGAGTTCGACGCCGACGGCACCATCCAGGTACAGTTCACCACCGTGAGGCCCGGCATCTACACATGGTCGGTGCCCGACCTCGCCGACAAGGGCATGAAGGGCACAATCACGATCAAGTAAGGTTTTGAAATCAGGACCTGCGCGATCGCGCCCCGAGGGCTAGACTTGGGCCAGACTATTGTCGACGACAAGGGAGCCAGACGGCGTGCAGCATGTGAGGACAAGCGGACCGGGAGATCAGGTGGCGGCGCTCGACGTCGCCGCCGTCAGCCACTCCTATGGTTCGAAGCGGGCGCTCAACGACGTCTCGTTCTCGATCGCGCCGGCGTCGTTCACCGTTCTTCTCGGTCTCAACGGCGCCGGCAAGACGACCCTGTTCTCGCTGATCAGCCACCTTTACGACACCCGCCGCGGGTCGATCCGCATCTTCGGCCATGACGTCAGCCGCGCTTCGGGCGAGGCGTTGAGGCGTGTCGGCATCGTGTTCCAGGCGCGCACGCTCGACCTCGATCTCAGCGTCCACCAGAACCTCTCCTACCACGCCGCGCTGCATGGCATCGGCGGACGCGAGGCCCGGCAGCGCATTGCCGCGCTGCTCGATATCGTCGACATGCCGGGTCGGCAGCATGACAAGGCGCGCAGTCTTTCCGGCGGCCAGATGCGGCGCATCGAGATCGCCAGGGCGCTGCTCCACCGCCCTTCCCTGCTGCTGCTCGACGAGGCGACGGTCGGTCTCGACATCCAGTCGCGTGCCGGCATTCTCGCCACCATCCGCAGGCTCGTCGAAACCGAGGGCATCGGCGTGCTGTGGGCGACGCATCTGATCGACGAGGTTGACGACGGCGACCATGTCGTCGTGCTGCGGCAGGGCGAACTGGTCGCCAAGGGCAAGGTGGCCGACGTCGTCAGGACGAGCGGCGGCGGCTCGATCCGCGACGCATTTTCCAGGCTCAGCCGCATCGAGGCGACCGGCACCGCGGAGCTGTCGCCATGAGCGCTCCGGCAATGCCCGACAAGGTCGCCGGCATCATTCCGGTGAAGTTCGAGAAATTCGGCCTGCGCCATTATCTCATTTGCCTCAAGGGCGTCGTCCTGCGGGAGTGCCTGCGCTTCCTGCACCAGCGCGAGCGCTTCATATCCTCGCTGGTTCGGCCGCTCATCTGGCTGTTCATTTTTGCCGCCGGATTCCGGCAGGTGCTCGGCGTGTCGATCATCCCGCCCTACAAGACCTACGTGCTCTACGAGGTCTACATCACGCCGGGGTTGTGCGGCATGATCCTGCTGTTCTCAGGCATGCAGTCTTCGCTGTCGATGGTTTATGACCGCGAGATGGGCAACATGCGCACCCTTTTGGTCAGCCCCTTCCCGCGCTGGTTCCTGCTGGTGTCGAAGATGCTCGCCGGCGTCTCCGTATCGATCGCGCAGGTGTATGCGTTCCTGATCGTTGCCTGGTTCTGGGGCGTCAAGGCGCCGCCGATCGGCTATCTCATGGTGCTGCCGGCGCTGTTCCTGTCGGGCATGATGCTTTGCGCGCTCGGCATGCTTTTGTCGTCGATGATCAAGCAGCTCGAAAATTTCGCCGGCATCATGAACTTCGTCATCTTTCCCGGCTATTTCGCCTCGCCGGCGCTCTATCCGTTGTGGCGCATCCAGGAGGCGAGCCCGCTGCTGCACAAGATCTGCCTCGCCAACCCGTTCACCTATGCCGTCGAACTGATCCGCTTCGCCTTCTACGGCCAGGTCAACTGGCTGTCGCTGGGCGTCGTCGCCGGCTGCACCGTTCTGTTCCTTGCCGCCGCAATCATCGCCTACGACCCTTCGCGCGGCCTGGTGACCCGCAAACAAGACACCGGAGGAAATGGCTGATGGCACGAATGAGCCTTGTTCGCAGCCTGGCTGTGGTTGCCATGCTCGCGCCGAGCGTGAACGCCAGGGCGGCGAATACCGATCCGGACTGGCCCTGCATACAGCGCAAGGTGCCGCAACTCTCGCTCGGCCAGATCTGGAACGGGCCGGAGCTTCCGCCAGCGGCGAAGGATTATTCGAAGGACCCTGCCGTCTCCGGCCTGGTCAAGGAGGTGGCGGCAAGGCGGATGCCGATTGCCGAAGCCCAGAAGAAGATCAAGGATTTCGCCGCATCGCTGCCGGCCGCGCAGCTGGCGCCGAAAATGGCGATGCTGGTGCAAGGTATGTTCGATCACATGGACACCGAGCGTTCGCATGTGATCTCAGGCATTTCCCGTTACGCCCGAAAGCAGCTCGAAATGGCCGCCGCCTTGCGCAAGGCAGCCTCCGACGTCGATGCCTTGCGGGCAAAGCCGGATGCGGATCCCGACGACATCGAACGGCGAACCGAGCAGCTGAAATTCGCAACGCGAATTTTCAACGAGCGCGTCCAATCGCTGACTTACGTCTGTGAAGTGCCGACGATCATCGAGCAGCGGCTTTATCAATTGGCCAAGGTCGTCTCGGAAACGCTCGCCGCGAAGAAGTAGAAACCTCTATCTCCGCAGCGGATCTCACGATCCCTGGCCGGGCAGCACGTGCCAGCGCTGCACGAAATAACCGGGATGCGTTTCGATCCACTGGGCTACCAGCGGCTGCGCCTGCATGAATGCGGTCCCGGGGTGCATCGCCAGGCCGTCCACCAGCTGTTCGCGTTTTTCACAGGTCTGCGGCACATCCGTCAGGCAGACCATCATAACCAGCGTGTAAAGCATTACCCCTTGTCCCCATCGAAGCCCGAACCCCATGCCCGGGAGTTTCAGTGATACCGACCAGTCTGCAGGGGGTCGCACATACAGATTGCTTATGGCGTGAAAGGACGTGGCCCCCGCTCTTTTGCACTGCAACATAACATATCGCTTATCTAACGCCAACAACCGCCGGGCGTTCTCCAAAGCAATTGCGTCAGGTTTGGGCTCAATGTGGCGCCGACGTTTCGAGGGCCGATGATTCCGATTTGCACGGAGTCGTCGGTGTCGTCAGGCCGGCAGCCCGTTCTGCTTGCGCAGGCTCCTGTCGAATGCGGATGCGGGGACGAAACGGCGCAGGAGACTGACCTGGCGCGCCATTTTTCCCGCCGCATAGCGCCTTTTCGGAGCGCGATCGGTCGCAGCCGCCAAAACCGTCTTGGCTACCACTTCGGGTGAATCGCCCTTTTCCATTGCTTTGCGCACGACTGCCTGCATGCCAGCGCGCGCAGCGTCATAGATATCAAGCAACTGATCCGGCTTGGCGAGATTGTCTTCGAATGACGTGCGGGTATAGGCGGGTTCGACCAATGCAACGCGAATCCCGAACGGGCGCAGTTCATGGTCGAGCGATTCGGAATAGCCTTCGATGGCATGTTTGGTCGACGCATAAAGCGCGAAATAGGGAGCTGGGATGAAACCCTGCACCGAACTCAAATTGACGATTCTACCCTTGCCTTGACGGCGCATTATCGGCAGGACCGCGTTGGTCACGCGGAGCACGCCGAAGACGTTCACCTCGAACAGTGCCTGAGCCTGGGCCATTGAGGACTCTTCCGCGCCACCAAACAGACCCATGCCGGCATTGTTGACGAGCAGGTCGATGCGCCCGGTTTCGGCCAGCACGTCATCGACCAGTTTCGCCACCGACGCGTCATCGGTCACGTCACAGGCCAGCATGGTCAGGCCGTCGGAGTTTTTGGCTGCGCGACGGCTGGTGCCGAACACGCGGAAACCGGCGCTTTGCAAAGCTATGGCCGTCGCGCGCCCGATGCCGGAGGACGCCCCCGTCACCAGGACGACGCCGGGATTGGTCTTGTTCATGGAGATCATTTCTTTCTCTGGGGTTGGACTGATTTTGGATTGGCATGCAAAGCAAGAAAGGTCGGAGTCAGGCGATCTCGTCCGTCCAGCGCCGGAATAGCGCGCTGGCGTTGACGCCGCCAAAGCCGAAGCCGTTTGATATCGCGTAGTCCATTGCCATCGGCCGGGCTTGGTTGGCGACGAAGTCGATGCCATCGCCGGCTGGATCCGGGGCGCTCAGATTGAGGGTTGGCGGCGCCACCTGATCCCTGAGCGCCAGGATTGCGAAGATGGCTCCAAGCCCGCCGGCGGCTCCGAGCAGGTGTCCGGTCGCCGATTTCGTTGCGCTGACGGCGATGGTGGAATCTGCGCCGAAGAGTGTTTTGATCGCCGCGATTTCGCCGAGATCGCCGACCGGCGTCGAGGTCGCGTGCGCATTGAGGTGGCGAACCTCACGCGGCGAAATGCCGGCTTGGGCAATCGCGATCTGCATGGCTCGGCGCGCCCCGTCGCCATCCTCTGGACCGGAGGTGACGTGATGCGCATCCGCCGTCGTGCCGTAGCCGACGAGCTCGGCAAGCGGTTTCGCGCCGCGCGCCAGCGCGTGGCTCAGTTCCTCGATGACCAGCATGCCGGCCCCTTCGCCCATGACGAAGCCGTCCCGCGACACGTCGAAAGGCCGTGACGCCTGAGCCGGCGCCCAGTTGAAGCCGGTTGAAAGGGAGCGTGCGGCAGCAAAACCACCGAGACTGACGATGTTCATGCAGGCTTCCGTTCCGCCGCACACGGCGATATCGGCCTCGTTGGCGCGGATGAGGCGAGCCGCATCGCCGATCGCCTGGATGCCGGCCGCGCACGCCGTCACCGGCGCGCCGAGTGGCCCCTTGAAGCCATGGCGGATCGAGATGTGGCCCGCCGCGAGGTTTACGAGGAAGGACGGCACCGTAAACGGCGACAGGCGGCGGACGCCGCGCTGGTCGACCGTGCGCACCGCCTCGGTTATGGCGGGGAAACCGCCGATGCCGGAGGCGATGATCGTGGCCGTGCGCAGGCGATCCGCTTCCGAGACGGGCGCCCATCCTGCTTGCGCGAGGGCCTCTTGTGCAGCGGCGAGCCCGAAGATGATGAACCGGTCTACCTTGCGCTGGTCTTTTGGCGCCAGGACGGCATCCGGATCGAAACCAGCGTCCGGATCGTCTTCCAGCGAGGGAACCACCCCGCCGATCTTCGCCGGCAGGTCTGCCACCACATCGTCCGGAAGCCTGCGGATGCCCGAGCGACCGGCCAGGAGCCGCGACCATGACGCTTCGACATCGGCAGCAAGGGGCGTGACCGCTCCCATGCCAGTAACAACAATCCGTCGCATCTGTTCTCCTGTCGATTTGGTTGCGCCGCCGGCGCTGCGCACGCCGTTCAAGCGCCGGCTGCTTCGCGAACCTGTTCGGTCGCCTCGTCCAGGAAGGCCTGGGCGAGGTCCGGGTCGTTGACAACGCGAGACAGCGTCAGCGCGCCGACCATCGTCGAGAGAATGGCCATGGCCTTTTTGTCGGGCTGCTCGCCATTGGCGTCAGCAATGAAACGGCTGAGGATTTCGAGATGCTCCTTGATCCCGGCTTCGAACGACGCTTTCACGTCGCTGCCCTGTCTGGCGGCATCCGAACCGAGCGCGACAATCGGGCAGCCGTCCATCTTTTCTCCGCGATGGTCCATGCTGAGGTAGAATGCGATCACTGCGCCAAGCGGATCCTCGGATTTTGCCGCAGTCGCGGCCGACCAGCGCAGCGTGGCGCTCTCCATCGCCCGCCTCGACGCGTGCGCCGCCAGATCGTCCTTGGAGGCGAACTGCTTGTAGAAGGCGCCCTGGGTCAGCCCGGCAGCCTGCATCAGGTCCTTGAGGCCGATGCCGTCAAAGCCGCGCTCCCGAAAAAGCCGACTTGCCACATTGATCACGGTTTCGCGGTTTTCCGCCGCCTGAACGCGACTCACACGCATCGTTGACCTCCTTAATTAGCTTGTGTTCGACATCTATAGCAGATATAGAATTCGAACGCAATCTAATTTGACTGCGCACGGTGCCCAGGATCACGTCATCGAAAGTTTGGAGGAGAGGTCAAATGCTATACAGTCATATCGTCGAGAAATCGATCCGGCAGAGCTTCGACCATGTCAACAACCATCGCTGGGATGAGGCGGTGAAAGCACTCGTGCCGCATGTCCACCACCGTGTTTCCGGCGCCCACGCGCTTGGTGGTGAGCGCCACGACAAGCAAGCCGTGCGCCGCTGGTTTGAGCGCCTCGGCCGCGTCCTGCCCAATCTCCATCTCACGGTCAACCACGTCTGGGTGAAGGGCTGGCCGTGGCATACCACCGTATTTGCCCAGTAGGACGGCACTGCAACGCAGCTCAACGGCGACGCGTCCTACGTCAACAGTGGCCTCCACGTATTCACCCTGCGGTGGGGCAAGGTCTATGCTCTTGAGGAATTCTACGATTCACAAGCGGCGGCCCGCGGTCTCGCCGCCCAGGCGGCAACTGGCCTCGAAGAAGCTGCCGCCGAACCAATTGTTGGCTAGCGGAAGTCAGCGGCCCGCAGCGTAACCGCGGGTACGCTAGCCCTCATCGCTTGGCTGGCGGTCGCCTCGGCCCGGCGAATGCGTATTTCGCTCCCGACCCTCGATTGAACTCGCATGGACGGGCACCTGTGTGCTCGACAGTGACGCCGCGGGCCGCCCGTCATTTACGGCAGCAACGCCCAAATCGCATCGAAAGCGTATCCGATCACCAGCGAGCCAATGACGGCAAGGGTCACGAACAGGGCGATGGTTGACGGCCTGAGGACTAAGGCTACGGCAAAGACGCCCCAAATACTGACCGCGCCGCCTGAAACGAGGAGTGCCATTGCCGCGCCGGGCGACATGCCGAGATCAAGTAATCCACGAACCAAGGGCAATGCCGCAAGACCATCGAGATACATCGGTGCACCGACCAGCACCGCAAGCGGGATAGCGTAAGGGGATTCCGCGCCAGCATAGGTGGTGAGGAGATGAGACGGTAGAAGGTCGCGCAGCAGAAACTCAGCCGAAAAAGCAAACAGTAAACAGACCAAAACGATCCTTGTTGTGGAAACAAGATTTGCTCTAAACACACGTATGCGAGCTGGCTCTCGCCAGATTTGGAAAGAGAAATCCGTCGGCGTGCACTTGCCGCACTGCCCATTATCCATAAATCGCTGTGGCCGTAACGGGTTCTGGACCATCCGGGTGCGCACGAGGAGAGCCGTTACCACGCCGGAAAAGATTCCAAGCGCAAAGGCCGCAAGCATCTTTCCGATGGCGAATCCAGGACCGAGCAGCGCCCACGTCGCAATGAGCATTGTCGGACCGGTAATAGGCGAGGAAAGCCAAAATGCCATGATGGGCGCAAGCGGAACGCCGGATGCAAGAAACCCGGTCGTAAGCGGCAGCACCGTAACGCCGCACACAGGCGTCAAAGTGCCGATTCCTGATGCGATCACAACAGTCGCGATAGGGCTACCCTTGAACCACCGTGCAGTAATGATCGCCGCTCCGCTGGCCGCGACCCACGCCGAGATGACTAGCCCAATTGCAATCGTCGGCGCGACATCCAGGAAGCTCTGCAAGACAAAATGGAGCGTCTCCTGTGCCCGTTGCGGCCACGTAAGGGTGGCAACGACTGTCAGAACAGCAACCGACACCCACATGATCGGCTTTTGCACGTTCGGAAGCGCAATGCTCATGACCGCCGTCCTTTGAGAGCGCAGTCTACGACGCACACTTCCATTGAAGAAACGAATAGAATAAATACCGGATATGAGCCAAGACGATATCTTGCTTCCCCAGCTTGATAGCGACCTGCTGCGCAGCTTCCTGGCTGTCGCCAAGGCCGGCAGCGTCAGTGGCGGCGCGGCGCGTCTGCTTCGGACGCAATCCGCCGTCAGCCTTCAGGTGCAAAAGCTCGAAGAAATCGTGGCGCACCAGTTGTTCGATAGACATGGACGCGGCGTTTCCCTCACGGCACGCGGCGAACAATTGCTGCCGATCGCACGCCAAGTCGTTGAAGTCCTCGATCAGGCGGTCATTGCCATGCGAACGCCGGATACCAAAGCCGAAATCCGCCTCGGCATACCCGAAGAATACAGCGATACCCTGCTTCCCGCGATCCTGGCCGATTTCTCGCAAGAGCAGCCCGGCGCTCGCATCCTCTTGCGCTGCGGCCCGAGCGTGGAGTTTCCGGCCGCGCTCGCGGCTGACGAACTGGATATTGCACTGCATGCTCCCGAGAATGTCTCGGCAGACGATATCGTCGTTCACCGTGAAGCCGCCATTTGGGCCGGGTCGGCTTTCCATGAGCTCGAGCACCGTCGTCCGCTGCCTGTCGCGCTGTTTGATCGAACATGTTGGTGGCGGGAACGCTGCATCGATCTGCTGCAAAAAGCAGATCTGGATTACGAGATCGTCTGCACCAGCGAAAGCGTCGCTGGCATTCGGGCGGCCATCTCGGCAGGTTTCGCTGTCGGTGTCCTGCCGCAATGTGCAATTACCAACCGGGTCAGGCAGTTGCCGGATGCAACCCTTCCACGCCTTGGGGACACCGCGCTTGTTCTAACGTGTTCGCCCGCTGCGCCACTTCGCCTTGCGGATAGCCTCACCGCGATCGTCACAAAAAAGCTTCGAGCGCTCAAACCGCTGGCATATCCCTAGTCGCGCGCCGCGCGACCTATCCGAAAGCGCTGACGATCCCTTACCCAGAAAGGCGAAAGATGAGTTTTGATGGGATCGTAGGATGAGGAAGCTCTTGGCGCTAGCGCTCCTGATCGTTTTGCCGCCGCTCGCTTTTTACGGCTGGTTCGAAGTGAGCGTCCGCCGGATCGTGACTGAGCAAGGCCTTGACGGGAGCTATCGCAACGCCCTCAAGCATGCTTCGACGTCTTCCTATCTCTATTCCGGACTGAGGCTTCTCGGGCTTTCGGAGGCAATAGCCGAAGAGATGGTCGTCCGGTGTGGAATGGTCAATGAATTTGCTGAACTCTATGTGAAACGCGGAAAGCCTGACACGACTTTGGAAATCATGAAAGACCTACAGAACAATATGGTCGGTATCGGGGTCGCCAGATGGCTTGAGAACAATTCCGCCGAAACACGTGTCACTCTTTTCGTTGTATTAGGGCAGCAAGGTATCCTTGCCTTGTCCCAAAATACGCTAGGTTTTTCAGTCTCCGGGGAATCGGCGGCTGACTATCCAGGCGCCAAGAATTGGTTCATGACGCGGCGTGAGCAGATCGACCGGGATGTGCAATCCGCATTGGACATAGTCGCTCGGCGCCAAGGCAATTTGATTGGAGAGTCTAGGGGCGAAAGATGAGTTTTTGACCTGATCGTCAAGGGCGGCATCCTGCCCGACCGAAACACCACCGAGCCAAAGGGGAGCGTTTTTTGGCTTTCGCCTCGGCCCGGCAAATGCGTATTTCGCTCCCGACCCTCGATTGAACTCGCATGGACGGGCACCTGAGTAGCCCGCTATGTGCTCGACAGTGACGCCGCGGGACGCCCGTCATTGCCGCCGTCCGTGAGGGCATCGTCCGCAGACGACCTCATCAGCACGCTCTCGGCCGCCGCTTGCAGGAACCGCTCCGACAGCCGCTCGTCGTTGACGGCCCGCGAGAGGAGCACCGCGACCATTGTCGAGAAAATAGCCATGCTTTGCCGTCGGCCGTGCATTGGCCTCACCAAGACAGCTAGCGAGCATCTCAAGGTATCCCGATCTTCGACTGACGCCTTCGCGTCGGCGCCCTGCCTGGCAGCATCCGAGCCGAGCTGCTTGGAACGTGCCCAACTTCAGCCAGGGCAGCCGCCATCAAAATCCTTAACGCCGATGCCGTCAAAGCCGCGCCGGCCTGCCGCATCGATCGCAGTTTCGCGGTTTTCTGCAGCGCCTCACACGCATCATCAATTTTTTTCATTTTTAGATTGCATTCGTAATCTAACTGCTATAGAGTTCGGATGCAATCTAAACAAAGGAGATACAAGATGATCCGCAAAACCCTGAGCGCCTCGGTTTTGGCCACGCTGTTTTTTGCCGCCCCGGCATTTGCCGAGGAAACCACCATAGGACGCCCGATCGAAGCCGGCAGCCTGCACGAGGGACACCTCGACATGGTCGTCTATTACGTCCCGGCCGAAGGCGACGTCCTGGAGGTCACCGCCACCTTCGCGCCGAAGACCGGCGGCGATCTGCAGCGCGTCGTCATGGGCCTCGCCGACGGCGACTCCGTCGCCTTTTCGATGCCGGGCCACCGCGGCCCGCTCTACGCGTTCTCGCGGTCCGGCGACGAGGTGACGGTGTCGTCCGAGACCGGCATGCGCGCCGATGCCAATACACCGACCCGCATTGCAGACGGCAGCCTGCGTGCTGCTGGGCTCGCGTCCGTCGGGCCGATGTAAAAGTCAAACGCAATCTTTTTTGGGAGGAGACGAACGTGAAAAAGAGACCCGCTGTTGTGCTGGGGGGCGTGCTGATCGCGATGTCAGGAGCGGCGGCATTCGCCACACTTGCCATTCCTACGCAGCGAGCCTCCGCCGTAGGCGACCCGAGGCAGGAACCGCCGATCGTCAGACTGGTGACGGCAGCGCCGGTGAACGGATCCGAACGCGGCTTCACCGGCATCATCGGTGCTAGGGTGCAGAGCAATCTCGGTTTTCGCGTACCGGGCAAGATCGTGGAGCGGCTCGTGGATGTGGGTCAGGAGGTCAAAGCTGGTCAGCCACTGATGCGCATCGACGACACCGACCTTCGCCTCGCGCTCACGTCGAAGCGCAACGCCGTTGCCGCAGCGCGCGCAACAGTCGTTCAGACGGAACCGGATGAACGGCGATACGCCAGTTTGCTTAGGGATGGATGGGTCCCCCGACAGCGCTACGAGCAGGCGAAGGCCGCGGTGGATACAGCCGAGGCGCAACTCGCTGCCGCCGAAGCCGCAGCACATGTCGCCGAGAATGAGGCAAGCTACGCGGTCTTGGTGGCGGACGCAGACGGAACGGTGGTCGAAGCGCTTGCCGAGCCGGGACAGGTCGTGTCTGCTGGCCAGGCGGTGGTCCAGATCGCGCAGGCCGGCTCCCGCGAGGCGGTGGTCGCGCTTCCCGAAACGATCCGGCCGCCGATCGGGTCGGTGGCCGAGGCGAGCGTGTATGGGGGCGACGGACGTCGCTATACGGCACATCTGCGGCAATTATCGAATTCCGCCGATGTCCAGACCCGTACCTATGAAGCCCGCTATGTGCTCGACGGTGAGGCCGCGGCTGCACCGCTTGGCGCGACGGTAACCATTCGGCTTGCAAGCCAGGCGAAGCATCCGGAAGTCCAGGTGCCGCTGGGAGCCGTGCTCGATGACGGCGAAAAGACCGGCGTTTGGGTCTTGGACAGCGCCAGCTCGACGGTAAAGTTTCAACCCGTACGGCTTGTTCGCGTAACCAGCGAAACCGCCGTGATCTCCGGACTGAACTCCAGCGATCCGATCGTTTCGCTCGGCGCTCATCTCTTGCAGGACGGCGCTCGCGTCAGGACTGCGTCCGAAACCGGCGGTAACTGATATGAACCTCAATCTTTCCGCGATCGCCGTTCGTGAACGCGCCGTCACGCTGTTCTTTATCCTCCTGCTGGTGGCCGCCGGCGCCTACGCTTTCGTCATGCTCGGGCGGGCGGAGGACCCCAACTTCACCATCAAGACCCTGACGGTCACGACCGCATGGCCGGGCGCAACGGCGCGCGAGATGCAGGACCTCGTCGCCGAACCGTTGGAGAAGCGGCTTCAGGAGCTGACCTGGTACGACCGGGTCGAGACGACCACGCGGCCGGGTTTTGCGTATATGATGGTTACGCTGAAGGACAGCACACCGCCATCTGTCGTGCAGGAGGAGTTCTACCAGGCCCGCAAGAAGCTCGGGGATGAAGCCCGCAACTTGCCGTCTGGCGTCTTCGGCCCCTTCGTCAACGACGAATATTCAGATGTGAGCTTCGCCCTTTATGCGCTGAAGGCCAAGGGCATGCCGATGCGTGAGTTGGCGAGGCAGGCCGAGGCGATCCGCCAGGACCTCCTGCACGTGCCCGGCGTCAAGAAGATCAACATCCTTGGTGAACGTCCCGAAAAGATATTCGTCGAATTTTCCTACGCCAAGCTGGCTACCCTCGGCGTGTCGGCACAGGACATCATCGCCGCCTTGCAGCGGCAGAACACCCTCACGCCGGCAGGCTCGATCGACACAAAGGGGCCGCGGGTCTTCATCCGGGTCGACGGCGCTTATGGCAGCGTTCAGGCGATCGCCGACACGCCTTGCCGAGCGCGAGACCATCCCAGCCCTCCTGCATGACAGCCGCGAGCATGATGGTGGGCTCACCCTGACGTCGAATGAGGTAGGTAGGAGGATCTTCATAGCCGCGGCGGACCTCGGCGATATCGGAGAGCTTCAGCGTCCGCCCCGTGGCGGCGATCGGCGCTGGAGGACAGGACAGCAGCCATCGCACAGACACTGCCGCTCGGGATGACGGTGACTGACCAAGCCGTCAACATCACCTCGGCGGTCGACGAATTCATGATGAAGTTCGCGATGGCGCTCGGTGTCGTGCTGCTGGTGAGCCTGCTCAGCCTGGGCTGGCGCGTCGGTATCGTCGTGGCGGCTGCCGTCCCCCTGACGCTCGCCGTCGTCTTCATCATCATGCTGGAGACCGGCCGGTTCTTTGACCGCATCACGCTCGGCGCCCTCATCCTGTCGCTCGGTCTTCTCGTGGACGACGCCATCATTGCCATCGAGGTGATGGTGGTGAAGATGGAAGAAGGCATGGACCGCATCAAGGCGGCTGCCTATGCGTGGAGCCACACCGCGGCGCCGATGCTCTCCGGGACGCTCGTGACGATCGCCGGGTTCCTGCCAGTGGGCTTCGCGCGCTCGACGGCCGGCGAGTATGCCGGCAACATCTTCTGGGTCGTGGGGTTTGCTCTCATCGTCTCCTGGATCGTCGCCGTAGTCTTCACGCCCTATCTTGGCGTGAAGATGCTGCCCGACATCAAACCGGTCGAGGGCGGTCACCACGCAATTTACGACACGCCGAACTATCGGCGCTTGCGGCGGCTCATCACCTTTGCCGTGCGCCACAAATTCGCAATCTCCGGTATCGTCGCTATCGCCTTCGTGCTTTCCGTTGTTGGCATGGGCTCTCTCAAACAGCAGTTCTTCCCGACATCCGACCGCCCCGAAGTGCTGGTGGAGGTTCGGCTGCCGGAAGGAACCAGCATCGAGACGACGACCGCTACGGTCGAGAAGCTCGAAGGCTGGCTGGACGAACAGCCCGAGGCTAAAATCGTCACGAGCTATGTCGGCCAGGGCGCTCCCCGCTTCTTCTTCGCAATGGCGCCGGAGCTGCCGGATCCCGCCTTCGCCAAGATCGTCGTGCTGACGCCGGACGCGGAGGCGCGCGATGCCTTGAAGCACCGGCTCCGAGCGGCAGTGTCACAGGGGCTTGCACCTGAGGCCAATGTGCGCGTCACGCAGCTCGTATTCGGCCCCTACACGCCATTCCCGGTCGAGTTCCGGGTCATGGGTCCCGATCCGGCGCAACTGTACAGTATTTCCGAGAAGGCCCTCGACATCATGCGGGGCGTCCCGGACGTGCGTCAGGCCAACCGCGATTGGGGCAATCGCACACCCGTGCTCCGCTTCGTCCCGGATCAGGATCGACTGAACCTCATCGGCCTGTCGCCGGCGGAAGTGGGCCAGCAACTCCAGTTCTTGCTCACCGGCATCCCCGTTACGCAGGTTCGCGAGGACATCCGCAACGTCCCCATCGTCGCACGCAGCGCCGGCGGCGAGCGGCTGGATCCGACACGTTTGGCGGATTTCTCACTGATGAGCCGGGACGGTCGCCCGATTCCGCTTGACCAGATCGGCCATTCGGAAATCCGTCTGGAAGAGCCGATCCTGAAGCGTCGCGATCGCACGCCTGTCATCACGATCCGCTCGGATATCAACGAAGCGACCCAGCCGCCAGAGGTTTCCAAGCAGATCATGAAGGCCCTTCAGCCGCTGATCGCATCCCTTCCGGCGGGCTATCGCATCGAATTGGGCGGATCGATCGAGGAGGCTGAAAAGGCCAACACCGCGCTGGGCAAAGTCTTTCCGGCAATGATCGCCGCCATGCTGATCGTTATCATGCTGCAGGTGCGATCCTTCTCGACGATGGCCATGGTCATGCTGACGGCGCCACTTGGCCTCGTCGGCGTCGTGCCGATGCTGCTCACCTTCAACCAGCCCTTCGGATTCAACGCCATTCTGGGCATGATAGGACTGGCCGGCATCCTGATGCGCAACACGCTGATCCTGACCGAACAGATCAAGGAGAACCGTGCTGCCGGCCTTGACGACTATCACGCCGTCATCGAGGCCACGGTGCAACGCACCAGGCCCGTGATCCTGACGGCACTGGCCGCCGTGCTGGCCTTCATCCCCCTCACGCACTCCGTCTTCTGGGGATCGATGGCCTATACGCTGATCGGCGGCACGGCGGTCGGCACGGTGCTGATCCTGCTCTTCCTTCCCGCGCTCTATGCCGCGTGGTTCCGGATCAAGCCAACTGCAGACGACGTCCATGAGGAGCCATCCGGCTCGACGGATGAAGTGGAAAAGCAAACGGCAATTGCTGCCGAATAGGGCTCCGTCCTCGCAGGCGGCGGGTCAAGATTTCGCCCGCCGGCTTTGCCTTACCGCTTACAAAAGATCGTCCAGAGCCCGGCAGATCCGATCCATCAGTTCTGGAGACAACCCATGAATCGACCGATCCGCGCGCGAACTGAGCCCGACGAGATGCGCGGGCGCATCCTGGAGGTAGCGGAGGAACACTTTCGCCGCATCGGCTACCATAAGACGTCGGTGGCCGACATCGCCTCCGAACTCGGCATGAGCCGGGCGAATGTCTACCGGTTCTTTCCCTCCAGGGATGCGATCAACGAGTCCATCTGCAGGCGGGTCGTGAACGAGGTCGCCGATATCGCCTTTGCGATCGCTCGCACGAACGCAACGGCCTCGGAGAAACTGGACCGGCTCCTGACCGCTATTCACCAGCACAACAAGACGAAACTGATCAAGGAAAGGCGCATGCACGACCTGATTGTCGCCGCCTTGCAGGAGAAGCGCGCGATCAACACGGCGTATATCGAGTGGATGGTGACAATCTTCGAGGCGATCATCCGCGAAGGCATCGAGGCGGGCGAATTCAAGGTCGACGATCCCGCGGGAGCAGCGCGTGCGGTCAGGACCGCGTTCACGCCGTTCTTCCACCCGATTCTGATCGAGCACTGCGTTCGAGACGGGGAAGATACCGAAGCGGGCCTGCGCAGGCAGATTCGCTTTATTCTGAAGGCTCTCGGCAAGTCGGACTAGGCGGCCTGGGAAGGCGGCTGCCAGCTGGCAGCTACGCGCTTCCGCGGCGGATGCTGCCGTCCGCCAGCCTCGCAACGAGCTCGAGCCCGGTGCAGTCCGCCAGCTCGGCGATTGTGCCTGTCGCGCTGCGCGCTTCGCTCGCAGAATCCATCGTCATTGGCGCGGTCCCTGCTGGGCATCGCCCGCAGACGACGCAGTCAGCACGCTCTCGGCCGCCGCTTGCAGGAACCGCTTCGACAGCCGCTCGTCGTTGACAACCCGCGAGAGGACTACCGCGCCGACCATGGTCGAGAGAATGGCCATGGCCTTGCCACTGGGCTCCTCGCCGTCGCCAACCCAATTACCGAGCGTCTCGAGGTACTCCCTGACCCCGGCTTCAAATGACGCCTTGACGTCGGCGCCCTGCCTGGCGGCGTCCGCGCCGAGCGCCACGACCGGGCAGCCGTCCATTCTGTCTGCGCGATGGTCCATACTGAGGTAGAATGCGATCACCGCGCCAAGCGGATCCTCAGGATTGGCCGCGGCCGCGGCCGACCATCGCTGGAAGGCACTCTCCATCGCCCGCCTGGCGGCCTGCGCCGCCAGGTCGTCCTTGGAGGCGAACTGCTTGTAGAACGCGCCTTGGGTCAGCCCGGCAGCCTCCATCATGTCCTTAAGCCCGATGCCGTCAAAGCCGCGCTCCCGAAAGAGCCGGCTTGCCACATTGATCACGGTTTCGCGGTTTTCCGCCGCCTGAACGCGACTCACACGCATCGTCGACCTCCTTAATTAGCTTGCGTTTGACATCTATAGCAGATATAGAATTCGAACGCAATCTAATTTGGCTGCGCACGGTGCCCTCGATCAGGCACCGACAAAATTTGGAGGAGAGGTCAAATGCTATACAGTCATATCGTCGAGAAATCGATCCGGCA
>SAQR01000062.1 GCA_004020365.1 Mesorhizobium sp. | reverse complement strand
AGGGCCATCATTCAATCCGCATCCGTATCGGCGTCAAGGACGACGCCAAGTGCCCCGGTGGGATAAATATTTTCGGCAAGGGATTCGGGAATTACGATCAGGACATCGTGCTCAGGATCAAAACCGGTTGATATCATAAAATCGGGCTTCGAAAATAATACAGCAATTTCAGTCATTGCCTCTATAGATGGACGATGTCGCCGTAAACGATACCCGCCGCCTAATACTGGAATCCCGTAAGCTGTTGGATCGCATTGCCGCAGACGCCCACTCTGAGCAAGTAATCAACCGCTCAAAATCCCGCACCATATTCCACGCTCGACCTTTGCACATCGGCCGTCGAAATTGAAACCCGGCGCGGCCTGCGGAGAGGACGGCGTCTGATTGGAGTGGTCCTAGGAGCTACGACTTCTTGGTTTTCCAATCCTCTTCGGTTTCGGTGCCGATGCAATAGGAAGAGCAGTTTCGGCCTTCAGTCGTTGCTCCCGGAGCCGAGCTGTCTTTGCTTCTCGTGCCACGCGCTCAATGTCTGTTAATGCCCGTGCAGCATCCGACGTGCGCTCCTGTCGGTCGTGTTTTTCTTTATCGGTTAAGCCTTGCCTTTCCTGCATTGTTTGTCCTCGATCTGACGGTACGGCGCTTTTGTTGGCGCCCGAACGATTGTCGCCAGATCGTGTTCCCCCAGACAACAAAAAAGCCCGCCGCACCTTTCGGCACAGCGGGTTGACCTCGCAGTCGCTTAGGTCATTCGATGACTTTGATGATCTTGCGTGTGCCCGGATCAACGACAACGGTTCGGTTGTCGACGACAACGGTGCGGTATTTGGTGTTAGGGACTTCATGGAGCTCGACCGTCTCGGGTAGGGTTGAGCCGATATTGAGCTCCACTCCAGGGAGGTTCACCGATGCGAGCGGCTCCTTTTCCACGTATTCCCTGATGACCGTCTCCTGTTCAGACTCGATGATGACGTCCTGAGCGCCAGCGACGCCGATACCTGCGAGCAGCAGAAGTCCCGCGGCTGCAGTGGAAAGACGCATTCTCATTGGTGATGCCTCCTTTATGTGAGCTTTGGTCCACTGAACGCGTCTTCGCGCGCCAAGCTCCTCAAACCTCATGCTGTTGCAGATGTTCCTTCTGCTGGGCTTTGGTCTGGCGCGCGGCAGGACCTAAGTCTGACCTGTTTCGCGGTATCAGCCGGGCAAGGCGCGCCATACGGAACCGCCTTTGCGCACAGTCGTTGCTTGCTGCGAATCGCTGGGAGAACCCGATGGAGAATAGTGCCCACCAAGCCCGCTGGTTGCTCGTGCCGGTCTCGCCGTCTCCATCACGTTCCTGGCGATTGGAATACTCGTTAGCTAAGGGGCCCACCTGGCTGTTGAGGCCGAAAAAACGAATTGAGATCTGCGCAGCTACGTCCGTTCCTGCGCCGATAAAGGACCACCCGCAATTCCTCGATTTGGCGGGTGGTCCCTGCGGCTGACCAGTCCGCTCAGGAGGCCTGTCAGCGGTTTAACGTCGCGAGGCAGCATCACCTCACATCAGGTCTTCGGCAACCCCGTCGAACTGCCTGAGGCCTACGCTTGGAGGCTTTCGCTTAAGAAGCCCCTGTTCACTTGCGGCCGCCTTGAAGGCCTCGAACGCGGCTTGTTGGGTGCAGTGCCCGGCCAGGCATTCCTCGATCATTCGAATTGCTTCAAGTCGGGACGGCTTGTCCATGAATGGCCATGGTAGCCGAAGTGCTTCCGCAGCATCAGGAATCGACGCAACCAGCATCGATCTGTCTAGGTAGATTGTAATCGGAATAAACGCCGGCATCTTTGTCGCTCTCCAGAATTGAAGTGGCTAAACGCGAAGACATGGCGGTGGTTGCAATAACGTTCTCGGGGGGCTGTGGTGCTGTTATTTTAGCCGGGCTAGGCTGCGTCGCTCGGTGACGCCTAAGGCCATGAAGAAACGGCCAGTGACGCAGTGGGTCAAACCGGGATCAAGGCTTGCGTGAAGCACCTCAGGGAGAGGAAGACCTTCGGCACCCGTCGCTGCAGGATTGTCGGGAAGATAATTGATTATCTCACCCACCGCGCCTGCTAAGCTGACCAGATGGACTAGGAACAATGTCACCGTTCGGCAGTTCTCCTTTACCACAAAGGAGATTTGAAATGTCTGACTCTCGAGAATGGCTGGTCCAATGGCTTCGGGACGCACATGCCATGGAAGAACAGGCCGAAACAATCTTGAACGGACAGCTAAGCCGCATTGAGAACTATCCCGAACTCACCGACCGAGTGCGACTGCACCTTGATGAAACGAGGCAGCAGGCTGCTCGGCTGAAAGCCTGTCTCGATCGGATGGATGAGGGTTCATCCACGATGAAGGATGCTGCCGGCAAGTTGGTTGCCATGGCGCAATCGTTGAGCGGCATCTTCGCCGGCGACGAGGTAATGAAGGGATCGCTCGCGAGCTACACGTTCGAACACATGGAAATCGCCTCCTACACGATCCTCATTGCCGCCGCTGAATCGCTAGGCGAAACCGAGGTCGTGCGGGCTTGCGAAGAGAACCTGCGAGAGGAGGTCTCGATGGCGGAATGGTTGAAAGACAATCTTCCCGCGACAACCGAGCAGTTCCTCGCGAGGGCCGACACGGAAAGCGATAGCGCCAAACGCTGATCTGCTGCACCTCGCCAAGCGGGTGTGCGTCGGACGCGGCAGCCTGTCACTCCATGTCCGGCACGTCGCCGCCAACAAACAGTGGCCGTATTCGCCCAGCGACGGGTTAGCATCGCGCGACCATGCAATTACACCAGCATGTTTCGCCGCCAGACCCGTGGCGGTTCTAATTGCCCGGTCTTCGGTGCGTCAGTCTTCCTTCAAATCTTCAGCTTCGTCCTTAAGTTTCTGCCAGTCGGCGCCGTGCTTGCGAAGCAGTGTTCGCGCCTGTTTCGGCGTCACGTCTGTCACCTCGGTCAGGTGCTCACTTCAAGATCTGCACCCTTCTTAACCCGGCTCGTTTCGGTCGATTTTTTTCGGGCCATTTCTGCGTCTCCTCGCTAATCGATCAGAGCAACGGGCACTGTTCAATGCGGTTCCCGTCCCTTGGAACAAACCGCCGTCCGTCAGGTGACTGAGCCGAAGGAGACCACTGTGCTTAGGCTTTTGATCGGCCGAGGCGGCTTCTGCTTGTCGATGACGAGCGTCGCCCGACGGCAAGAAACGAAGCAGAATTGGGGGAGCCTACCTAGGCGTTATGTCCGGCTCCAGGTCAGGCCGAACTTCCACAGTTCTGCGGGCCTTGGTCATTTCAGCCCCCTGTTTTTTGTGCGGCACCACGTCGATTTGCGGCACCTTGGACTTCTCTACACACAAGTGCGTGCGGCACCTGACCCCGACGGGCGGGTTAGGGCTGGGCCGTTTGACTCGCGACGGCAAGGGACCAGCAAGGCCGGCCGGCGCGGATTATGGCGCGGACGATAACGAGCTGCGTCTCGACCTGTCCATACACGCTGGCAAACCTTTCTGGGCCGAAAGTTAGTGCGCCTTGTCTGCGCTCCATGAGCGTCGACGAGACCTGACTGCCTCCAGCAATTTGCACTCATTGTCACTAATGTTTCAAAAAGCCGCGACAATCGTCACAGCTAAGATTTCCGCAACCCGTCTAATGGTCGATTTGCTCATCTGCGCAAACCTGGTCAAAGACACGTTCACAGACAGCCGATCCTGAGGGCTGCGGCAGGTGCGATTGAAACGGGGGCGCGGCATTTGCTAGGTCATGAAACTCGATACGACAAGCTGACAGGCCCTCGAACTCGTCGCAATCCGCACCTGGCTACGCGCATATGAGCTACGTCCTAAGCTGCAAGGGCGGCGCCGCAGGAATTGAAATCGCGGGAGGTTGGCCGTGTAGTTGGCACCCCAGCGTTCAAATGCCAAGCCGCGCTTTTCGGTTATCGATCGATTGTTCCGTTCGTCCACCCGGGTCAGTTCTTTGTGGGCGTCATGCGCCGCACATCGGGTTTCTTGAGGATCGGACGCAGCATCGTGTGGCCGGTGAAGGGCGGCTGCTTTGGTGACTTGGTAGCTCGGATCGAGAGAACGGCAACCGCCGCAGAGAACAGTGACATTTTCGCCTCCAGCTGATCGATGTAGAAATTAACCCTGCTATTCGACGTTTGTTCCCGTGACGTGATTGCGCAACCTGCGGCGGGAGCCGGTCGCGGGAACAACACCTCTGAGCTACATGGATGTGCAGAAACCCGCGACAGCTTAGGCGGGTGAGATCGCTGCTCATTTTTGCCGAGGCTCTTCGCCAAGGTGTTGCAGCAGGCTGCCGCGCGCTCGTTTAAGGCGGCTTTTTACCGTTCCCACCGCGCAACCGCATATTTCGGCGGTTTCTTCATAGCTGACGCCAAGAACCCCGATCAGCATCAGGACCTCGCGCTGATGCTGCGGCAATCTCTGGACCGCGTTAGAGACTTCCTTGCTCTGAACGGACCACTCCTGCGTCGCTTCCGTAATCGGGATTGAGGAGGCGCAGTCAAGCAGGCCGGGCTTTTCCCTGTCGGCGGCCTTGATGCGCGTATAATAGGTATTGCGCATGATGGTGAAAAGCCATGACTTCATACGCGTTCCGGGCTCGAACTTGTCGATGTTGGCGAGCCCCTTGGTCAATGTCTCCTGGACCAGGTCGTCGGCATCGTCGGGAACACGGCAGAAGGTGCGGGCGAAGGCTCGCAGGGCAGGTATCAGGTCAACGATGGAAACGTCATCCGTTTCCTGGTTGGCCAAGGGGTAGCCCCTGGAGGACAATGGTCCAGCTCCCGTCGGACTCGACGTCAATGCTCGCTCCGAGATTTTCCCGTGGCACTGGAGATTCGTACCCGGATTTGCTGGACTTCGTCGCCAGTGAGATGTTCGATACCAATCAAGTCGCTTTTCCCTTCGCCGGCGCGAACCAGCTCATCGAGTTTTGCCTGGATCGCTACGCCATCGCGGTTTTGGGTAGTCTGGATCATAAACACCATCAGGAAAGCGGCGAATGTCGTACCTGTGTTGATGATGAGTTGCCATGTCTGCGAGTAATCAAAGACGGAGCCCGATGCTGCCCATAGCGACGTCAATGGCATACAGACTGCAAATCCCCAGACGTGGCCCATGGCGCGAGCCACTTCTCCCGCGAGATGGCTGAATACCTTTTCCAACTTCTGCTCCTCAGGCGAAGAGGTCCATCGGTTGCCGGACCGCAAAACCCCGAAAGAACGCTAGAGGTGAGAGATTTCAATGCAATTTGTCGCGGGGTCTCTCCTGGATGATAGCAAACTGCTCACCGCTATGCGGCTATAACATACCTAACCCACAGCAGGTTCCGTCTACGCGAGCATAACGTGGGAGCTCTTGCCTCCTCGACCGTTCCACTTATCTTTCGCGGATCATTCTAACTTCATGCCAGGCTGCCAGCAGGCCTGGGGGGCGAAGACGCCTGGCAAGGTTTGACAAACTCTTTCCTGATCGACAGACGTCTCGCTCGCAGAAGACCTGGGTCGCCTGATGACCGGACATACTAAGAAGTGACTAGTGTTCCATTTGAGGATCGCGTCGCCGGCACCAGACCCCAAGCTTTGGCTTGGGAGATCACGACACCGGTGGGGGCGCGAGGTGGCCTGCTCTAGACCGGGCGGATGGCAAGGGCGACATCGGCGGAGAACGGCGGCAAATCAAGCTTCAGCCAGCCGTCCGAATTCGCTTGCCATTCCGCTGTTTGCCTGCCGGCCGCGGTGTCCCAGGCGGTGACGCGGTAGATGCCGCGAGCCAACCCGGGCAGCTCCAGGACGGCAGGAATGGGCGCAGTGCCGGCGCGCAGCATGCCATTTCGCCCGATCGTGTCGCTGCGAACCAGCCAGACCACTGCCTGGGAATCGTCGCCGCAGGCGACCGGCGCGATGTCGGGACCACAAACACGCATCTTGTTGCCGAGATGGACACGCCGGAACGAAACCCAATCTATCAGAGGCAGGAAGTCGGCCAGCGAACGCTGCGCCCGCCGCATGCCGGGGGTGAGCACGTGCGGGGAGCGGTTCGGCCACCGCATGCCGCCACCGGCACCCCCCGCCGCCAGGTGAGCCCATTGCATATGGCGGAAATATTCATCGTCGAAAGGTTCGGGGAGCGTGATCTTCTTGTCCTTGAACGCGTGGATCGGACCGTGCTCGGAATCGAGAAAAGGGCGGCCGTCATGAATTTCACCAAGCGCCGCTCCGACGATTCGCGCCATGCCGAGCGCCGGCGCCACCGTGTCACTGGGGTCGTCAATCGTGCCCTCCTCATAGAGATGGAGGGAGGCGAAATCGAGGTCGGGGTGGCGGAAGATCGGCGCGGACAGCGGCATGTGGGGCCGCCAGCGAAGCTCAGGTCCGAACAGCGAAACGGTCTGCGGGTGAGAGCGGCCGTAAAGTGACGTTTCCAAGCGGCGCACAAAATCGCTGAGATCATGGATGAAGGCGCCGAAGCCATGCGCGCTGCCCTGAGCCTGCTCGGGATGGATTTCGTTCCAGAGGTCCCATGCGAAAAGGGCTCCACTGCCGCTCCATCTGCGAACCACGAATTCCAGTCTCGCCTTGATCGCGCGGCGCGTATCGGGGCAGACCAGGAATCGCGACGGGTGGTCCAGCACGCCTCCGTTATGGCGGTTGTAGGGGTGGTGGCGCCAATGGCGCCACTGCCAGAACGTATCGAAGGGGGTGAGCAGGATTCTTAAACCCTGTTTTTCGCAAAGACGGAAGAGGTCGTCCCACAGTTGCACCATCGCCGGCACGAAGCGGCCCTGCGGCTTCTCGAAATAGCGGTGGCGAACCTGGGCATATTCGAGCATCAGCCTGAGGCAGGTGACGCCACTTTCCTTCAGCCAACGGAGATGATCTTCCACGCCGGCCATATCGGCGCGCCGGAACAGACCATTGAGTTCGGGCCAGCTTACCGCATCATTCTGCCCGATCGGCGTCCATGCCTCGCCGTCCTCGGTGACGAAATAGGAACCGGCTACCTTGATCCAAGGCAGGCCCGCAGCCGATCTCGGCGCGGCGTCTTCCACTTCGCCCCCCGGCGGTATCGCCAATCTGATATCGTTCAAGGCATGCTCGAATTTCGTCCGCGGAGCAGTATAACTGCCGCGGTGGCAAAATGTTTCGCCGGGTTTGGCAGCCCAATGATCCTTTCGCCCCAACTTGCGGTACAACGATGCACTGTCTCGAGCCGCGGCGTCCTGCCTCAAGAGCGGCGCGGCAGGCCGCAGAACGCACGCTCGGTTCAGATAGCCGTGTGAGAGCCCTCGCTGCGGACATGACAAGGGAGCGGAATTGTCGTGCGTCGCTTCGTCGACAAGGCAGAAATGCCAGGTTGGCGGGTAGCCTCCCGACCAGAAAAACTTCACCGAAGGGGAACCTCACCTTCGCAGGCAAGTTCGGTAGGCAGTGTGGGGGAGATCTCGCGTGTCGTTTCATCTCATCGGCTTCATAGTTGTCGTACCCGCGATCTTCTCCCTCTTCGGATTCCATCATCCAGCCCGACAACGGTTGGCGAGGCACGGCTTCAGAGCGCCGGCCTGCCATCCTGAGGTCAACGTCTGCTCACCGACAACAGCTGGACTCGGCTCCCTCACGCTTGCTTGCTCAACATTCTACGCTCGCACGGCATTTACCGCTCAGGGGACGACGTGATGGAGGCCCGAAGGAAATCGTGGCGGTCGAGGCAGGCAATGGCCGGTTGCCTGGCGGGAGCGTCAGCGCGAGCCTTGGCCGACGGGTCGAACGTATGAGCAGCGATCCGGCGCATCGGCCAGGCGAGTACCGGTCCGCGTTTGCCAGCTTCTTCATGGCTGGTTTCGAGTGTTCATCGCATCGACGCGGCGACGGAGTGCGCCTCGATTTGATCCGCGCGACCGCTCACGACACGCATGCCCTCGGCGACTATCGCAGTTGTGCTGCCCTTGGGCTTCGCACGATTCGCGATGGCTTGCGCTGGCACCTGATTGAACCAGCGCCAGGAGTTTTCGATTGGTCGGGTTGGATATCGATGATCGAAGCGGCTCAGGCCGCCCAGGTGCAGGTCATCTGGGATATCTTTCACTACGGCTCGCCGGACCATGTCGACCAGGGTGGCTCAGGTTTCACCGACGCCTATGTGCGATTCGCCGCTGAGGCTGTCCGGGTTCACCGCTCCGTTGCAGGGGCAGCTCCCCTGGTATGTCCCATCAATGAAATTTCGTTCTTCGCATGGGCGATAGAGGTCGGCTATTTCCCGCGCGTGGGGCCGAAGAAGCGGGGATGGTTCAAGCGGCAGCTTGTGAGGGCAGCGGTTGCGGGCGTCAAAGCGATGCGGGATGCCGAACCTGATTGCCGGTTCATCTGGGCTGAACCGCTAATCCATGTCGCTCCTCGAGACCGCACTCGTGCCGAGCAGCGGCGCGCGGAAGATGTTCGTCAGGGCCAGTTTGAAGCCTATGACATGCTGACCGGCCGTGCCGAGCCCGAACTGGGCGGCAGCGAGGACTGTGTCGACGTCATCGGCCTTAACTTTTATCCGCACAATCAATGGTACTTTCAGGGGCCAACGATACCGATGGGCCACCACGAATACCGGGCACTTTCGGAAATGTTGGTCGAGGTCGCTGAGCGCTACAGAAAGCCCATGTTTATCGCCGAGACGGGCGCTGAGGGATCAGGCCGACCGGCATGGCTCCATTATGTTTGCGATGAGGTCCGTGACGCAATGAGCCGTGGTGCCCCGGTTCAGGGTATATGTCTGTACCCGGTGACCGCGTATCCCGGCTGGGACAATTCGCGCCACGCGGAAGTCGGCTTGTTCTCCACGATTCATGCCGACGGTTCGCGCAGTCTTCGCCAGCCGGTTGCAAATGAATTGGAGCGCCAGCGCACATTGTTCGCGGCGGGTGTTTCGTAGCGGTCGAAGAAGGGCGGGCCACGTCAGTAGGTGGGGAACTGCTCCGAATGTTGGCCGAGCATCGTCCGGTGCGTAAGCATCTGCACGGTGCCGTTTGCCGGCAGGCTCTGTTGAATGCGCGCGAACGTCGCTAAAGCCTGACCGACAACCTGATCCATATTGTAGTAGCGGTACGTGGCCAGGCGCCCGACGAACCACACTTCGGGGCACGCCGCTGCCAGTGCTTCATAGCGTTTGTACAGCGCCTCGTTTTCCGCCCGCGGCACCGGGTAATAGGGATCTCCGATGTCGGTTGGATATTCGTAAGTCAGGCTGGTCTTCGGGCTCTGCTGACCGGTCAGATGCTTGTACTCGGTAATGCGGGTATAGTTTTCGGTCTGCGGATAGTTGACAACGGCGACCGGCTGAAACTGCTCGCAATCAAGCGTCACGTGCTCGAACCGCAGTGACCGATAAGGCAGACGACCAAGGCTCCAGTCGAAATATTCATCAACCGGCCCGGTGTAGATCATCCGCTGAAAGGGGATCTTGTCGCGAATTTCGCGATAATCGGTCTGCAGCATGATCTTGATCCTTGGGTTGTCCAGCATGCGCTGGAACATGCGTGTATACCCGCCAGCCGGCATATTCTGGAAAGTGTCGCCAAAGTAGCGATCATCACGGTTGATCCGCGTAGGGACCCGCGCAGTCACGGACTTGCTTAGTTGGGCCGGATCGACGCCCCACTGCTTCCTTGTATAGCCGCGAAAAAATTTTTCGTAGAGTTCTCTGCCAACGGTGCTCACAACCACATCTTCGGCGGTCCGGACTTCCTCGACCGTTTCTCGCCGGGATGCGAAGAACTCCTCCAACTGCTCGGGCGTCAATTCAAGATCGTACAGACGATTGATAGTGTCGAGGTTGATCGGTATCGGCAGCAGTTTTCCGTCGACCGAAGACAGAACGCGATGTTCGTAAGGCCTCCATTCGGTGAATTGCGAGAGATAGTCGATGATCGATCGGGCGTTGGTGTGGAATATATGCGGCCCATAGCGGTGGACCAGAATTCCCGCTTCGTCGTAACAGTCATAAGCGTTGCCGCCGATGTGATTTCGCCGGTCGATGAGCAGGACGCTTTCATGCCGTTGCGATGCGATGCGTTCGGCGAGCACGCTGCCAGCGAAGCCGGCGCCGACAATCAACCAATCGAACATGGTCAGGCTCCCCGGCGCAAAGGCACAATGCTTTTCATTGCATAGGCGCGCTGAATATGGGCAGCCATTGCTTCCCACGTTCGTTCCCAGGACATGTTAGCGAGGTAGGCATCGACTTCCTTCAGCAGGAAATTCCGGGGACGTGACAGAACGGACCGAAGCTTGGTTTCGATATCTTCGGCGTCGACGATGTCGACCAGGCCTTCAGCACCATAGGTGCGCACGACGTCCACAATCGCCGTGGAGACCACCGGCAGCCCGGCGGCCAGGAACTCAGGAGTTTTGGTCGGGCTGATATAGCGTGTCGCCTCATTGAGCGCGAAGGGCATCCAGCCGGCGCTCCAATGCCCGAGATAGCGAGGCAGGTCGGCGTAGGACTTGGCACCCAACCAATGCAAGTTACTTGCGCGCGGCAGGCTTAGCGGGTCGATCTTGACCACCGGGCCGAGCATGACGAAATGCACTTCGGGCATTGCCGCAGCCGCCTGTGCGATCATTTCAACGTCGAGCCGTTCGTCGATCACGCCGAAGAAGCCCACTCTCGGTTGAGGTATGTCTGCCTGGTCTCCAGGGTCATCGCCGGGCTCTCTTGCCTTGTGGAAATGCGCAACGTCGATGCTGCTGGGGAAGGGAAAAATCGACCTATGGAGGCTTCGTTTGGCCTCGTACAGACTCTGCCCGCCCGTGAACACGACATCAGCGCGCTGGAACAGCGCTTTTTCCATCTGCGTCAACTCTGCCGGTGCGTTCTTGAAGGCGGAGAGTTCATCCATGCAGTCGTAGACGCATACATCGCAGACTAGATGGTCACTGAAACGCAGCGCCATGGGCGTGTAGTACCATATAGTCAGCCGGTCATGCGGAGTTGAGTTGACGATCTGGTCGACGAACCTGCGCTGGATGGCGTCTGCCTTTGTTGCGGAAATGCCGACCGGAAGAACCGGGGTTACGATTGTGATCATTGCAGACGGATCGTTCACCCGCATCGAAGGATAGCGTGTTTCCTCGTAGACCGGCTCCTCAAAGTAAATTAGCTGCTGCTGTTTTGAGGCGTGCGTCAGAATATGCTGCGGGCGTTGGTGTACGAAATCCCACCTGAGGTGAGAAAAGCAAAGTAAAATAGACGATTTTAGGGGGATATTTGGTTTATTTTTTTTGCCGCCCGCTATTTTCATGTAAGAATCCCTTTAGTTATAGTTTACAATTCTCAGATTAACATATGTTAACCGAAGATCGCTCCTGCTGAAGCCTTCATCCGTACATCTAACTTTCATTTGAGTAAGTTGTTCCACGGATTTTAATTGGCTGGAGCCGCCGAGCCGGCCACTAGCGCACTTGTTCGAAGAGAAGCGGCGCTGCTACCAACACCCGACGGACAGCGCCTCGGCCAAGGCGGGGGCCCTTGCAGCTTCAGATCTCCCCAAATGTGGCGCATTGCCACAGAACGGCTGAAATCCGCTCAGTCGTTCAACAACCATTCATGAGCGCAGGTATAAAAGTTAATGAGCTGCGCATGATTTGTTTTGGTCGCCACAAATGGCCCAACGCATGGGCCGATGAAGGCAGCCACCGTGAGAGAGCCGCAAGGAATGAAGTTTAACTTTGAAACCAACGTCTTTCCGTTGTTTCACCCGCAGTCCGTGGATGATCTGAAGGATCCTTGTCCGGTGTTCGACGGCACGCTTTGGCACGTCTTCGGTTCCAGCGGCACTGTCACGACCGAGAGCTGGAAAATACTACATGCCACGGCTCCGGACCTTTATGGGCCGTGGACTGAGCATGAGGCGCTCGACTTGGCGGTAACCGGATCGGGCATAGCGGCGCCCGGCGTCATCCATGAATGCGGCGTTTTCCACATGTTCATCCAGACCGAATTCATGAAGTCCGGCGGACGTTGCGAGCATGCGGTGTCCAATGATGGCTTTCATTGGGTGGTGCTGAATCCGGCGATATTGTCCCTTCCGGACACCGATGAGGACGGGATCTACGATCCCCATCCGGCGATCATCGGCGGCAAGCGCTACATCGTCTATTCAGGCATGCCTAAATTCACCAGGGTGCCGCAGCCTGACGTCTATCTGGCGCGCAGCCAATCCGATTCCTGGTTCGGGCCGTGGAAACGTCTCGGTAAGATATTGGACCATCTCGACGTTCCCCATCACAACGCGCGCGAGCATCCGGACTACGAATGGGGGATCGAGGGCGCCCAACTGGTCGAATTACCTGACGGTCGCGTGCTTCTCAACGCCACCTGCTTCCTTCCCGACGGTCCGCGCGGAAGTCGTCAGCGCGTATTCTTCGCCATCGCCGACGAGGTCCAGGGTCCCTACGTGTCGGTCGGCCCCGTGCTTGATCCTGGTGAGCCTGGGGAGAACGGCCATTCGACAGTGATGATCGACGGCGGGAAACTGACCTTGTTTTACCAGAGCAGACGTGAGGCAACGAACCATCGCTGGCGTTTCGGACTGGCTAGGTGCGACCTGGATCAGCAAGTCCTTTCACGAGTCGCCTAACAGGGACGACCAGCCCACTTCAGATAATCATCTTTGTAATCGGGTTGCTGCCGCGTCCTCAATCAATCCCGATCGGTGAGGCCAGGCGGCGTCACGATTGGCGGGAGACATCGTTCTCGCAGAGAATTCTTTTAGGTGGAAGGGCTGGTCTCGCCGCCGGCGACTTTGGCGAGCAGCATCCCCAAGGTCAGGCGCGCTCGTTCATGGCTGCGCCGACAAAAATATTCTCAAGAATCTCGATAGATAGAGACGCCAAGTATCAGAGCATCACGCGATCCCTCGATAGCGAAATGGCTGGCGGAGCGGGAAGTGAATTGAACCAGGGGTTGACCCACGAAGTCAGAGTGACGTGCAGCGAGACGTCTCAAAGGAACCTTTCCGGCGTTGCGAGCTTGTTGAGCATGCGTTTCACAACCCCGTGAACGACAACAAAAAAACGCTGGAACCAAAAGGAAATCCGCCATGGCGAAAGAAAAGACATTGGATGATCTCTTCCTCGATACGCTCAAAGATATCTATTACGCGGAAAAGAAGATCCTGAAGGCGCTTCCCAAGATGGCGCGCGCCGCCTCATCGGCCGATCTGAAGGCAGCCTTCGAGAAGCACAAGGACGAAACCGACGGTCATGTCGAGCGCCTGCAGCAGGTTTTCGAGCTCCTTGGCAAGCGGGCACAGGGCAAGACGTGTCCCGCGATCGACGGCATCATCGAGGAGGGCGAGGAGATTATGGAGGAGTTCAAGGGAACTCCCGCACTGGACGCCGGTCTGATCTCCGCTGCCCAGGCTGTCGAGCACTACGAGATCACCCGCTATGGCACGCTGAAGCGCTGGGCCGAGGTTTTGGGCATGAGCGACGCCGCCAAGCTGATCGAACAGACGCTCGGCGAAGAGTCTATGACAGACGAGGCGCTCACCGGATTGGCGGACGCCTCGGCCAACGAAATGGCCAAGGCCGCCTGATCACACACCAGCCACCCCAACTGTGTTGGGGTGGCTGTTTTACTTCCAACATCCGTTCTTTCGATAGGAGACAATCATGGGTCGAGGCATTCTACTCTGGCTGCTCGGAGTTCCTATTCCGATCATCATCCTTCTCGCGCTGTTCATGCGGTAGGAGGAATTCATGGCATCAACCATCCTGGGGACGGACGTCGCCGCGCCGGTCGAGTCCTCGTCATCCGCAGTCAACTGGGGACCGATCATCGCCGGCGCCTTCGCTGCCTCGAGCCTGACGTTCATCCTGATGCTTCTCGGGTCCGGCCTCGGGCTCACGATGGTGTCTCCATGGTCCAACGAGAGCGCCAGCGTGACGACCTTTGCCGTGTCCACCGCGATCTGGCTGGTCATCGTTCAATGGCTGTCATCGGGTCTGGGCGGCTATCTGACCGGGCGCCTTCGCACCAAATGGGTCGGCATTCACAGCGATGAGACCTTCTTCCGGGATACCGCACACGGCTTTATGGCTTGGGCACTCGCCACGCTGCTGGTTGTGTTCGTGCTCGGCTCGACCCTGTCCGCGGCAATCGGCACCGGCGCTCAGGCGGCCTCGACAGTGGCCTCGGGAGTAGCAATGGGTGCCTCGGCAGGCGCGACCGCAAACGCCGGGAGCGACGGAGGCAGCGACGCGACGTCGTATTTCGTCGATGCGCTGTTCCGCCCGACCGATCCTTCCAGGCTGGCGGCGCCGGGCGCGGAGGGCGATGCGACAGCAGCCGCACAAGCTTCCCGCATCCTCATTACGAGTGCGGCGGCCGGCGAAGTCTCGGCCGACGACAAGACTTATCTAGGCCAACTCGTGGCCGCTCGCACTGGCCTGTCGCAAGCGGATGCTACTGCCCGGGTTGATGCGGTGCTTGCTCAGGTCGAGGCGGCCAAAGTCCAAGCACAGGAAGCAGCCGACACAGCTAGAAAAGCCGGCGCCACCTTCGCGCTGGTTGGCGCGCTTTCTCTCATCATCGGTGCGTTCATCGCCAGCGCAGCGGCTGCGTTAGGCGGCAAGCAGCGTGACGACGAAGAAGACGCGCTCTATCTCACAGCTAGTCGAGGCTGAAGACCTCTACTCCCGGCCGACCCAGAGGGTCGGCCGGGACTCCATCTCCCGCCACTCTCCCTTGCTATTGTGCAGTGCAGCAACGATATTGCTGCACGCGCGTTGCACAGATTGCCGTCCATTCCGGGCGTCAGAACAGGGACGGCTCCATTGCGAAAAATCTCCGAGACCATCGCCCGCCTCGCCGCGCTGCAGGCGCGACATGCCACGCATACCGCCGAACTCGGTGCGTCAGACCTTCTCCAGACGCTGGCCGACTTCGGTACCAATCCTGGCGGGTTGGGAGCGAAGTTCTACATTCCCAATGACCTATCCAAGGCCACCCCGCTCGTAGTCGTGCTGCATGGCTGCACACAGAACGCGGCCGGCTATAACCATCATTCCGGCTGGTCCCCACTCGCCGACGAGGCTGGCTTCGCGCTGCTCTTTCCCGAACAGCAACGCGGCAACAATCCGAACCTCTGTTTCAACTGGTTCCAGCCTGGCGACACCAAGCGTGGTTCGGGCGAGGCGCTTTCGATTCGCCAGATGATCGAGACGATGGTCGTCACCCACGGTCTCGACCGAAGGCGAATCTTCGTCACCGGCCTCTCGGCCGGAGGCGCAATGGCAGCGGCCATGCTGGCGACCTATCCGGAAGTGTTTGCCGGCGGTGCGTTGATTGCCGGCCTGCCCTACGGCAGCGCAACGACAATCCCGGAGGCCTTCGATCGCATGCGCGGCCACGGCGGTCCTTCGGAACAGGATCTGCAACGGGCCCTCCGCGGCGCAACGGATCATCGGGGACCGTGGCCGAGGATTTCGATTTGGCACGGTGCCGCTGACCACACGGTTTCGCCTTCCAACGCGGAAGCGATCGCAGGCCAATGGCGGGGAGTCCACCGGCTTGAGAAAGCGCGGACGCGTCGGGAAGCTGCCGGACCGCACGAAAAGCAGGTCTGGCGTAACGCCGCGGGAGAAGCCTTGATCGAAATCAACATGATCGCCGGGATGGGCCACGGCACGCCGCTCGGCAACGGCCTCGGCGCTCCGGGGCCTTATATGATTGATGTCGGCATCGCCTCCACACGCGAGATCGCGCAGTTTTGGGGGATCGCGGCAACGGAGGAAAGCGACTCCCGGAAATCGAGGCCGCAAGTGCCCTTCAACCAACCGCCACTACCCCAGTCACCGGCGCCAGGTATAGAAAATGCGAAGACGAAGCCCCCACAGTCGACTGCCATCCATCAGTTCCCGCGTCACCCGGAATCGGGCCAACCCGGCGTGAAGAAGATCATCGAGGATGCCCTGCGGGCAGCGGGCCTGATGCGCTAGGCGGGCGGCGCAAATCGCTCGCCGACTGTCTCGCCGGCCCGCGAAGGTCGAGCGGCTCCGACCAGGCAAGGGAACGCGTCGTTCTTTGGAATCTGTCCGCTTTTCAGCGAGCAGTCGCCATGCACCTCGTCCAGATCCTGCTTCCCCGCGCGGAGACGGCGATCGGTGATCCAGTGTTGGTAGTAACCGACTTGGCTGATAGCGCCATGAAGGCCGCGGGTGCACAAGGCATCGCCAGTGGCGACATCAACGAAGAGATCGGAAGCGTTTACGAAGTGATTATCCATGCCTTGCAACGTCGACGTGGCGGACGAGCGGATTGAGGGCACGCACAGGGACAGCGCGGTTACCTTCTGGAAATCTGACAAACACCCGAGCGAAGTCTTCACCGCGGCTCCCGCACCATGCTGAGATAGGTTGGATCGAATTCGGCAATTTCCTGCAGTCGGTGCCAGTTCAAAATGGTCACAGTGTAGTTCGCCCAGCTTATCACCCCAACTTTACGCAACGCGCCGATCACCCGGTTCATATGAACAACAGACAGGCCAAGCACGTCGGCCAGCTCGGCCTGTGACAGTGGCAGGTGGAAACTCATGCCGCTGGTGCGCTTCACGACCTGCAGGCGCACGAAAAGCTCGCAGACAAGGTGAGCAAGATGCGCTGTCTTCGACCGCCGCCCCATGGCCACGATCCACTCGCGGTGGATCGCGCCGTCTACAAGAGTATCAAGCCACAATAGCCGGGTCAGATGTGGAGCTTCCTCTGTGATGACCCGCAGCCGGCTATGCTCTGCGATAATCACTCGACAGGGCGACAACGCCACTATGCCGTGGTCCATCGTTTTCAGAAGGAATGCGTGAAGGTCGACAAAATCGCCCGGCACCTGCAATGAGGTGAATTGCCGCCCGCCGTCTTCGAGCACTTTATAGCGGGCGGCCAGGCCCTCAAGAATCAACGTGCTGTTGGTTGGCCTGGATCCCTCCGAAACCAGGTCCTGTCCGGTCGAAAAATCCTTCTCGAACGACATGGCGCCAGCCAACAAAGCCTTTTCCGCATCGGAGAGGGCATCGTGCTGGCCGAGGTTGAGATATAGGGACTCAAGCATCCTAGCCTCCAGCAATCGCGCCTGAACGCCGATCGCCGAGAGGTTATTTGGAAGCGCACTGCACGGCTTCGGACTCTAGGCCTTCGGAAGATGGCGGACACTAACAATTGTTACAATGCACCCCATCATACTGAAATGCCATCGCCGCGGAACAATGGCGATCAACCCGAATTAGAACACGATGATAGCGTCGGGTTTTCCGAAGATGCAGCGCTTCTATTTTGACGTCTACGACTCGGATGGTCCAGAGACGGACACCGAGGGGCAATTGTTAGAGACGCCCGAACGAGCAAGAAGAGAGGCGCTTCGGATATTGCACGACATCGCACACGACGAGATGCCGGATGTCAATCTTGTGACGATCACAGTCAAAATCCGAACCGACGGTGATCGGCAAATTTTCGAGGCGTCACTCACCCTGACATCAGATTGGAGTCGTTAGACATACTAACGGTAGTCGGGAGCACGCGCAGCTAAACTCGCGCCTGCCGCGCCGCCTTCTCAAACGCAATGAAGGCGATATCCGGCGTACAGGTTCCTTCCCTTGCTGCGACGAGAAGGCGAGCGGCCTCCCTGTAGACGTCTGCCTCTTTGTTCGGCCATTGCCCAGCCAAATGCTAGCTCAGCCTCGGTGATCAAGCGTCCATCCACAAAGCGGATCAAGAGCGGTAGAAACTTACCCATCGTGCGCGAACCCCGTTTTGCGAGATCGGCATATGGAGCGAGACAATGGCTGACCATAACAATGCTCGGGAAACCGGCGCTACCAAGTATCCAGCGAAGAGGGTGCTGATCCCTCTGACCGATTTTCTCAGGATGCCGCTGGAAACAGAGGCCGCGCAACGGAATTGGGTTGACGAGGCGCCGAGGCCAAGTGAACGACAAGACGCACCAGTCCGATGGCCAAAACATGACGATTCCCCCTGACGCTCCTAAGCCTCGCGAGTAGCGCGGGTCGCATCCATGCTTTGCAATATTGTTGTGCGCTTCTACTTTGGCGCGAATGGCGGTGTCCGGTGAAACGCGCGGCCGTTTTAGGCCGCGCTAAGAAATCAGCGCGAAGCTTTGTAGAGCTTGGCTGCAATTTCCATCATTTCTTCGGGTGCATAGTCTGGAGTGAAGGCAGAAGGCACGCCGCTTAATTGGTGTATCTTACCTCCATCAGGCATACCTTCGATGACTTCAAGCTCGCCGGGCGGGTCACCGGGAAGCGCCGTTTCGCCCTGTCCCCATATTCCGGCAATGTCCTTGTAGTCCTCCGGACTGAATGTATAGAGCCGTCGGTGCGAACCCTCATCAAGGTATTTCTGGCACTCCGGAATGTTTCCGAGATAGATGTTTGGAGTCGGCAGCATCTTCTCGATTTCAATGCCTGTCAGGTTCTTGATTGCCAGCGCATAGGCGTGCGCGTGAACCGAACCCCGCACGAGGAGATAGCCGCAAACCTCACGGCCGGTCGGATCAGTTAGGGACTCGTAGACCCGCAGCTTGTGCAGTCTGGCCCCGCATTCCAGGTGGAAATTATGGAGCAGATCAACGATGACATTTCCCGTCGTCGTGACAAAATTCATGTTCCAGGACGAACCGTTACTGTTCATCGGCATGGCCCCGCCGGCATTGGAGAAGAATGCCCCAGCCAGGCGAATGTCCTTCATTGCCTCATAAGGTGCGCCTGAGATGTCCCCGCCGTCCTTCTCATCCGCGCCTTCGAGGTCAGGGCCGTTGTTCAGCATGGCAACGCCGTTACTGACGAGCTCGACGTGACCAAGCTCCTCTGCGGTTATTGCTGCCACCAGGCCGTAAAAGGGCTTGAGCTTCGACTTGCTACGAAAATTGAAGCTTTGGAAAAGGTAGTTTCCCAGGGTCGACATTTCACCGTATTTGCCCCCGAGCAATTCTTGCAGGGCGGCACCCGCGTTGGGATCCACCTGGGTAGGAGCGGGTAGTTCAATCTGTAACTTGTCCACGCGCAAAAACATTTGGAGCTTCCTTTGATTAGAGTTCAGTGAAGCCCAACTTCCCCGCATAAGAGTTGTTCCGCAGCCGTCGCGGCGAAAGGTCGATTACAAATTGACGAATTCTGACTAGCAGTTCTGCAAAGATTCGACGCTAAATTCGGCATCGGCCATGCGGCTAGGAGCGTGAAGAAGGGGCCGCACCAAGCTTCTTCGCAAATACGGGTGACGCCGGGATACCTACATCAAATGCAAATGACCGACGGGCATTCAAGGCCCACGGTGGATGAGTCGCTGGCACATCGAACGGGCGCCGGTGCTTGAGAGTGAACATCGTACTCCCGCCCTTAAAAGGAGTTCCGCGATGGACAAACGCGAGGAATGCGCCGCCGTTTCTGCTCATGACTATTCGGTCATCAAGGGTGCCTTCAAGGCTATGGTGGCTGAAGGGCTGCCTGAACATGTGTGGGCCGAAGTTGCCGAGAGAATGGTTGGCGATTTGACCAGGTCGATCGACATTGATCCCGAGCTAGTCATGAGGATAATTCGCAGATGACTCAACGGCGCGTCGACAAGGAGAAGTTTGAGCGGGCCGACCGCGAGGCGAAGCTCGCGCTCGAGACAGAGCGGCGTCATCGTGAAGCGAAAACCGCGCGTCTTCGTGAGCAGCGGCTCGCTGCCGAGGCGAATGCCAACCCAGAGCGAAGCTACTCGCCGAAGCTCTCATCGTAGCCAAATTTGAACACTTAGCCTTGCCGTTCGTCGACAATCTGAACCAATGACTTTGCGAGTGTCGGACACAAGCGCGCGACCAGTAATTATTTCTTAGCGCGTCGAGCGCAGTTGGACGGACCGAAAGGCTCAGCCCACGTTGTCAGTGCTGTTCGGATCGATCTTCGTCAGTCGCTCTCTGGCATCGATCACGCGCCTTTGCTCGGGCCTTATCCGGCCGCACAACGCGAGATTAAGGGCGACGCCACCGTCCTCCTCCCGTAGAAGTGTAAGAAGTAGAACGCCGCACGTGCGACGCAGCCTCTCGATCAGGATGCTTCCTGCACTTCCTCGACTTGTGGCGTCACGGGTGCAGAATTAACGACGTAGGTGTTCGAGGTCAGGTCGCTAGTAGATCGGATGATGATGCCATCGTCTATTAATCGGGCAAAGGTCGCCCTTGCGATACGCAGGGGCTTGCCTTTGGCATCTGCGGCGGTGACTTTGTTCGACCAGGGAACGTGAGTGATGGTGTCAACGCGCTTGAGAAAGCGCTTTTCCTTCTCAGTCAACTCGATCACGCCCGTTCCTCCATACCATATGGCAGCGTTTGCTTGGCCGGTAACGCCGATGATGCGACTCCGTTCCAAGGACCCAAAGGCAGACAGGCGCACGGTCGCTGCCTACGTCGAGAAACTCAGTGGACGACCTTGAGGCTAAGGGCTTCCTGCCGAAAGGCGCAGCAGAATAGCTATGCTCGTCACCGTCAGCCGGGAGGAGTGTAGAGCGGCTCTCTGCATCGATGAACCAAGCACTGGCCATCGAGCGTCTGCACAAACCCTACCGCTGGGATTTCCGACCCGTCGCACGCATTGCTGTACCGGCGGACGTAGAGGGCATAGGTGTTCGGGCCGGTGGTCAGCACCGCCGAGCCATGGCTCTGGATTAGCGCCTGCGTCTGTTGGCAGGTCATGGCGCGGGTGTCCGGCCTGGCCTCAGCGCAGCACAGTCGGGTGATCCCATCCCCATCCTCTATTATGGTTGCCCTGCGTATCCTCGCCCTGCTCCAATTAACTGAATTTCCCGCCTATAAAAGCAAGTTCGCAGAAATTTGTCGCGCCAAAATGTTGCGCACGTTCGAGACCTGCCATTGGCCGTTGCGCGCTGTTCGAACCCCTCGATTGTTCAGGGCGATTGCCAGGCCACGCAGGCTGGTGATGCCGGACTGTTGGATGGAGGCGATGATCGGCAGCACGGTCTGGGCAAAGCCTCGCCGCCCGGCTTGTTGCACCGATTGGGCTTCGCTGGGGCGCTGAGCGAAGTCGGGCTGCCTGGTCATGCCATCCCGGTCGCACTCCTGTTTTTCAACATAGGAGTGGAGCTAGGGCAACTCCTCTTCATCGCCGTCGTCATGGCTTTGTTCGCGATCCTGCGCCCACTCTGGTTTGGCGTCGTCCGCCCTGGCTCAAGCTGGTCGCACACCATGCCGCTGATTGGCTCGGCGTATTGCATCGGCGGCATAGCCTCGTTTTGGTTGATCGAGCGCGTCTACGGATTTTGGGCCTGACCGAAAAACAGTCGCTAGAAGCGGATTGTCATCACGACGTCCGTTGGGGGACTGGAGTAGAAATTGCCCAAAGTCGGCTTTTGGATCAATTCAGGACATCGGACCCGGAGGTTTAATGTCCGCTATCGTTCTTCCCTGGACCACAAGCGGACCTTACTGCTCACGGCCCCACGATGGCAGCAGGAGATCATTTCCAGTCACAGCTTGTCAGGCAAACACACACGGCTGAGTCGGGGCGGATTGCTGCCATGCCTTTATTCATCTGCCAAGGACCGGTAAGCGTCAGAAGCGGACATCTCGATATCCAGATATTGTGGCGTTCCGCTTCGACTCGGTTCAGAGTCTAGCGATGATTGATCCAAAGGAAATTGATGACCGTGCCGAGGTAATGGGCGTCCATGTCGCGAACGTGGAGCGCGATTATGTATTTGGCTGGTTGCTGAAAGCCTTTTACGAGAACGACTTCCTTGCGCCGCGCCTCATTTTCAAAGGCGGCAACGCTATGCGCAAAGCATTCTATCCGAATACGCGGTTTTCAACTGATCTCGATTTCTCGTTAGAGTCAGCCCTCGACTTGGATCGAGCCAGTGTCGAAATCAACCGTGCATGTGAGGCTGCGCAGGCAATGTGCGGCGTTCAATTTGATACTGCGAAAAACACGCTGAAGCCGGATGCGTTTCTTGACGAGAACCGGCGCAGCTACAAAGGCAGCGTCTATTTTCAGGATTTCTACGGCAACGCCGCGAGCGTCACTATCGCCGTACGGGTGGACCTCACCGAGTTCGATCGCATCTACCTTCCTACTGTGATGCGGCCCCTGATCCACGCCTATAGCGACGCACCGGAGTGCTTGGCGGAGCTACGCTGCATGGCTTTGGAGGAGCTACTTGCCAACAAGCTCAAATGCCTGATCCAGCGCAGGCACTCCTTCGATCTGTACGATCTGGTTTACGCGGCTTTCTTTGAGCGCTCGATCGAAGTGGATCGCCGCGCCGTATTGAGCACCTTCCTCAAGAAGACGATTTTTCAGGCGAGCCCAGCGTCAGCGAAAGATATCCTGCTCGGGATACCCATGCCGTTCTTCAAAGCGGCTTGGACCAAATACGTTGCTCCGCTCGCGGCACGGTTAGAATTCGAGCGCGCCGAGGAAGGCTTTCGGGCCGCCGTTGAATCAATCTTCGAAGGCGTTTTCCCGCGCGGCTGGTCATCAACGCCCTTCTATCCGGCCCAGCTGCGTAATCTCATCATGGAAGCTGGTTCCAGCCGCCGCTTGCTCGCATTGACCTACGATGGGCGGGAACGGCAAGTTGAGCCCTATGCTCTCACGTATAAGCGCCGGAAGGACGGCCATGCCGAGGAATACTTCTATGTCTGGGATCGCACCGGAGGACAAACAAGCGGGCCGGGGCAGAAGACTCTGCTACACGCAAAGGTCCGTGACATGCGTATTTTGGACGAGCAGTTCGAGCCCCGGTTTCCGATCGAACTCGCGAAGGCTGGACAGCCGTCGGAGAAGGAGCATTTCGGGGACGGCATCGTGCGCACGCGCGCGCGGGTTCCGCGGAAGGTCTCAACGAGGCCACAGGCACGGCCGCGCAAAGGGCCACTTTGGGGCGGTATGAGCTACACTGTTCAGTGCCCGTATTGCCTCAAGAAGTTCAAGCGGAGCACCCTCACCACGGCACTGAATCCCCACAAGGACTCGAACGGATATCCTTGCGCGAGTAGGCACGGCTATCTTGTCTGAGAGCGGCGTGAGTTGGAGGCGTAGGTCGAGCAACGCCGTTACGTTTCAAGGACTACTTTGGGCGAGAAGCGACCGTCGCCAGAGCGCTAACGGCCGCAACGAGATGGCGGGCTCCGCGCGGCGACCCCGAGAAAGCTGCCCTTTCAACTGGCTAACCAGCTCGGCGGAAACCTGCCGATTTTGCCATTCAGAGTTGCCGCCTTTCGCACCATTTGTAGTGACACCGGCTTCGCCGCGGGAGCTGCAAGCCTGGCTTATGAGCTAACGTTCAACGGTGAGAACAGCGGGGGGCGACGCTTGGGAATGTCAATCGAATTAACAGTGAGCGGCGTGTCGCTCTCCTACGCGAAGAACCATATGGGCATCGATCACGGCTTCCTGTTTCAGGAAGGCGACAGATCGCGCGTGAAGTCCGAGCAGATCAGCTACGAATGGTATGAGGAGCACCCAGAGGAGACGGCCGAGCTTGACGAACATGAAGCTGCTTTCGTCCGCCCATTGCGTAGCGTCCTACCGCGCCTCGACCTGCTCGGCCACACACTGGATACCGCCAGGTCCGAATATGAAGCGATCGTCGGCGAAGAAGTAGGTAGCGGGTCTGAATGTTCGCCGACGCCCGCCCACGGTTTTATGTCGTTTGACGAATTTTGCTCATTTGCGGTCGCATACCGTTGCAGGTCCTGGATGAAACCGTGATCGATTTCGATGCTCCCGATCGCGACCTGAAGTCTCAGGGGCGTTTTGCTAGTCTGGCCGAGGAGATGCAGCGGATACCTGGCTATCCGGGCGATCAATATTGGTCAGAAAAGAGTTTTTGTGGTGCAAGCCTCGCGATCCTGAGCCATCACTCGATGCTCCAGGTCTTCGGGCAGCACGTGCATAACTTGGATGCACCGGTCATCTGGGAATATGGGCCGCTGGTCCATTCTGGCTGGGCGGAGGCGACCGATTTCTATGCGGGCGCTAGACGTGAACAAACCATTCTCGTGGCGACCGAAGGCGCGTCTGATGCCAGAATTCTCAAGCGGGCCCTCGACGTGCTCCAGCCCGATGTAGCCGACTTCTTCCGCTTCATCGATGTCAACGAACGTCACCATTTCTGGGGCACGGGCGCTCTCACAAAGTTTGCTGAAGGCTTGGTGCGTATCGACGTGCAGAATAAGGTTTTGTTCGTCTTGGACAATGATGCCGAGGGTGTTGAGGCATTTGGTCGACTTCAAAGCCTCAAGATGCCCGTGAATATGCGCGCAATGGTTCTGCCTGAGCTAGAAGCGTTCCGACAGTTCCCGGCGCGTGGGCCAGAGGGTGTAACCCAAACCGACATCAACGGCCGAGCGGCCGGCATCGAATGCTATCTGGATCTGAGATTGCCCAGCCGCCCCCCCGCCCAAGTGATTTGGACGAATTATAAGTCCAGCCTAGATTCGTGGCACGGCGCGCTGGAATACAAGGACAGCTTTGCGGACCATTTTTACAAACAAGGCGATGGCGCGCTGGAGACGGGAAACTACGATGTCTCGAAGCTTCGATCAGTTCTAGCTGCTTTGCTGCAAGAAGCCAGGCTGCTTTCGGAAATGCCGAGATGGCTTCGTCGAGACGATTGAGTGAGCCTGAAAGCTTGATCCGTCACGCCGCCAATCAACTCCCAGCGGGATCAACTAGCTATGTTTCTTGGCAGCGCAATCAGGTTCACAGCGATGACGTCGTGGCCGCTCGACCCTTCCGGCGCCGACCGCATCGAGGTTTGAATGCACCAGCGGCAGCTTTCGAGAAGCCTTCCGCGATCTGGGAGCGACAGAGATGGGATCGGAAGCGGGCGCCGGAGTCATTGAGCGCTCAGCGTCCGCTTATTGATCACCAATCCGCGAAACCGGACGGTCTCCTTCCGGCCCCTTTCAAGCCATGCCGATGCTGTGACGTCTACAGCGGCACGGTTTGAACTTGCGACCCCTTTGCCGTGGAAGTTAGCCGGTCGATCGCTATCGATTGGTCCCGGTCAGGCATCGAAGAGGTCCTGTCCTAGCTAGGTTTCGGTGAGACAATCTCGACGAAAAAGATAAGGATCTTGAATGGCCTATTCTGTCCCACTTTCGAAATTGAGCGTTGAAAAGGTTCAAATCTTGCCTCCCGGCTAGGGGCACCATTTCCACCCGAGACAGCTTGAAAGCTCGGCGGGAGTTATCGCAGGCGCACCCGGGATAACCCCAATTGAAGGCCCGGGCCAGTTCTTCGCCCTCCTTAGCCCTAATTCGCCGTCACATCGGCCCCGGCACCATTTTGGTCGGCTGCTCCGGCATCGGAAACGCGTAATTGTCGCATTTCACGTCGGGGTTCGTCGGGCTGAACATTCCAAGTGGGTTGTCTTTGAACAGCCAGACGTGAAGATCGTAATGGTAGAACTCCACCGGAATAAGCGGATAATGCCCCTCCATCGGCCCCTGGAACGTCTGTCCAAACAGTTTCGGCGGCTCCTTGGTGTCGGGTGTCAGCGGAACAAGCCATTCCACGGCCACCAGGCGCAAGCCGCCGTCGACCGGCTCATAGATCAGGACATTGGGGCGCGTCGGATCTGGTGTCGGGCTGACGCTCGCGACGTTGACGAAATGAATGCCCATCGCGCCCTTAGGGTAATCCATAGCTCCAGCCACTTTTTCGCCGCTGTAATAAACGCATCCGACCGTCGACAGATAGAGGTCGCGAATCGCGGCCTTGTAGTCTTGGTACTTAGATAGCGATTCTTTCAGGGCATCGATCTCGGCCTTGCCGGACTCGGCGGCCTGACCTGCAGCCGCAGTCAGGCAGGCGCCGATGAGGCCGATCAAAGCGAAAATACTGCGACGCCTGAAGCGAGTTGTTTTCGTCATTCATTCCTCCCAGATTTTTTGTTCTGGCCGTGCAAGGCGGCAATGATGCTGATTGCGCGGCCGATCGCCGATGCTAATCCTTTCCGCTGGCTGGGAGAATTAACCCTTTTGACCTAGGCCCTCGGCACAGTTCTTCGACTGAGCCGGAAAGGGACTGTGGACGGTCGCTGCCGGCCAGCCTGCAGATGCCAATCTCCAACGCTGGTGATTAGCGTAAGCCCCTGCGCCTTCGTCATTCCCGGGCCGGAGCAAAGAGCGAAGCGAGGCGGCGGCGCGGTAGACCAGGCGATGGTCCTGGATGATGCGCCGCGACCACCAGCCGGCGCTGCCCTCTCTTCCTTACCCACGGAATCACCAATCCGATTCTGTGCAAAGGCCTCGCAAGGGGAGCGAGAAGGGAGAGCAGCCTTTGCCCTACCGCCGTCCCAGCAAGTTCTTCATCCGGTTGCGCAGCAGGCGCGCCATATTGCGGGTTTCGCTGTAGAGGTGAAGCTGCGATGCCGCCTGGCGGGCGAGGCGGTCGGCGTCCGGCGTCAGGCCGATGACCAGCGTGCCGATCGGCCGGCGTTCCGTCCATAGCCGGCTCATCACCGGATGGTCGGGCACGGCGCAGGAATCGGTCATCATGATATTGGGATCGTCGAGATGCTGCCTGGTCACCTCGATCATCAGCAGCGTGCCCGGCGAATAGGCGGCGAGCGTCTCGTCATAGGCCGTCTTCCAGGTGTAGGCGACGCCGGCCTCGACGAAGACGACCAGGCAAGCGATGGTGCGGTCATCTAGCGTCAGTGAATGGATGCGGCACAGATCCCGTTCGGCCAGCCGGTGCACGGCCTCGCGGGCAAAGGCGGCGCGGTAGCGGTCGATGGCCATGGCGGTGCGCTCGCGGCCTTTCCAGCCGGCGGCCTCGAGCGTCAAAAAACGCTCGATGGCATGGCGGATGTTTTCCGGTCCGCGCGCCACCTGATGCTCCAGCCTGCCTAGGTCGGCGAGGCGGCGCTTCAGGCGGCGGAACTCGCGATAATGGTGCGAGCGCAGCGAGGCCTTCAGATACTCATCGCCGTCCATCTCGCTTTCGAGCATCGGGCGTTCGGCCTTGCCGGTGGTGACCAGCGTCAGGCCACGCGTCTCGGCGACGGTGGCCAGCAGGCTGGCCACCGGGCCGTCGAGCCGGATGTCGGGCAGCACGAAGACTTTCGGCAGCTTGAGATGCGGCCGCGACAGCATGGCGAAAAAATCCTCGATGACGCCGACGGGATCGTCACGGTCGACCAGCGGCGTGCCGATCGGCCCGAACGGGCTCGACCATGTGCGCATCACCCGAACGCCGAGTGGCACCGCCGGCCGCTCTACCGAGAACGGCACCAGCAGGCGCAGCCGGTTGCGGTATTCGTTGCCGTCGCGGATGACCGCCAGCCGCACCTCGCGGTCTTCCAGCCGCGGCATGGCGGGCGCCAGGAAACGCGGGTTGAAGAACACGTTGGGCTCGATGGGCCGGGTGCAGAGATAGTCCAGTTCCTCGACCAGGTCGAAGCCGGCGGAGGCGGCGTAAATAGCCAATTTACGCTGGGGCCGGTGGTTGGCCAACAATTCGATTTGGGCGGGGTCGGCTTCGCGGGCGAGCCCGGCGAGGCCGGACACCATGGCGCCGGCCGGGCCGCCGCTGGTTTCCTCGAGCAACGGGATGGCAGCCATCACGCGGCTCCTTTGGCGGCTACGAAAATGACCATGACGATGCCGAGCCTGCGCCAGACCGTGAAGGCCAGCGCGCCGGCCTCGAAGATCATGGCGAAGGCGGTTGCCATCGCCGCGCCCCACAGGCCGAAAAGCGGGATCAGCACCAGATTGAGGCCGATGTTGAAGGCCAGCGTCATGGCGTAGACGGCGGCGCAGATGTTCTGGTTGCCGCTCATGGTGAGCAGGCTTTCGCAGGGGCCGACGGCGGCGCGGGCGACGACGCCGACGACCAGCAGGAACAACAGGGGATAGCCGGCAACGAATTCAGGCCCGAACAAGCTCAGCATCGGCTCACCCAGCACCAGCACTAGCAGCGCCATCAACAGCGACGGCCAGAACGTCCAAGACACGGTTTCGCGGGCGAAGGCGGCAAGCTTTTCCGGCTCGCCATGGGTGAATTGCGCGTAGCGCTGGGCAACGCCCGCCTTGACCGCGAAATAGACGAAATGCACCAGCGCCAACGTCTTGACCGTGGCGAAATAGACGGCGACGTCGTTGGGATTCATATAGGCGCCGACCATCAGCACGTCGGCATTGGTGAGCAGGAAAAAGAAGCCTTCGACCAGGAAGATCGGCAGCGACACGAGGACCCATTGCGCGAAATGCAGCTTCATCGGCCCGGCCGGGATTTTTTGGCCGATGCGCGCAGTGATGCCGATGAGTTGGCCGAGCGTGGTGGTATAGGCGGCGGCGATCGAGGCGAAGATCGCCGTCCTGGCATCGGGCGCAAAGCCGACCAGAAGCATCAGCGCCATCAGCGCCAGGATCAGCACCGGCCGCACCAGATAGGTCGGCGCCAGCGCAAACAGCGCCCACGAGTTGGCCCGCGCCAGCCCCTGCAGCAGATCGGACATGGCGATCATCGGCATGCAGATGAGGCCGAGGATGAACGGCACGACATAGTAGTTTTCAATAAACGGCGAGAGCAGCCAGACGCCGAGCGCGCCCAGCCCGGCGATCGCGGTCGAGGCGACCAGCACGAACAGGCGGCTGGTCAGCACGATGCCGCGCAGTTCGGCCAGCATGTTGCGCTCGCGATATTCGGGAATAAAGCGGATGATCGAGGTGTGGAAGCCGAGGCAGGCGAGATTGCCGACGATGACCATCGTCACCCAGACAAGGACAAAAATGCCGTATTCGAACGAGCCCATCCAGCGCGCCATCAGCACTTGGCTGACAAAGGCGATGACGGCGCTGACGATGCGGATGGAAAAGGCGATCAGCGACATGCGGCTGGCTTCGCCGCGCTCGTCGGCGGTGAACAGCACGGCATCGATGCGGCCGAGCAGCGGCTTTGCGCGCAGCGCAAGGCGCTGCGGCAGGAACCGCCCGGCTGTCGTCGCCGCGGAAAAGCGCACCCTGATCACACTCCGTTTTCGGCTTCTTTTCGGGTCTGGGTGTAGTCAAAACACATTAAGAAACGGTTGGGTGAGAGGTGGGAGTGCTCTCTTCTCCCCGTTCACGGGGAGAAGGTGCCGGCAGGCGGATGAGGGGCGGCGCCGGCCTTGTGCCATGTTCACCGTTCGCGGCAGAACGCGACGAAACGACAGGCCAGCTGATGGAAAGAAATAAGAGCTGAAAGAGAGCTGAAAGCCCATTTCCGGTGTTGGCGGGACAGCGCCCCCCTCTGGCCGCCTGATAATCTCCCCTTCAGGTGGGGAGATTGGCTAATCGCGTAGCCCGGCGCCGCCCGTCATCCGCCCTTCGGGCACCTTCTCCCCGTGAACGGGGAGAAGGAAGAGTTTACGCGAACGCTCCGTGGCAATGCTTGTACTTTTTGCCCGAGCCGCACGGGCAGGCCTCGTTGCGGCCGACCTTGCCCCAGGTGGCGGGGTTTTGCGGGTCGCGGTTTTCGGGGGCGACGGTGGCGTGGGTCTCCTGGCGGACCAGAAGCCCGGTTTCGCCGCCGTCAAACTCGTCTTCGCCGGTGGTGCCGTCGAGATGGCTGCCGAACATGTCGGGCGCCTCGGGCGGCGGCGCTTCGGCGGCCTGGCGGACCAGCTCGACGCGCATCAGTTGCGCGGTGACGGCCTGGCGCAGATTGCCCAGCATCGCCTGGAACAGCTCGAACGCCTCGCCCTTGTATTCCTGCAGCGGATCGCGTTGGGCGTAGCCGCGGAAACCGACAACCGAGCGCAAATGGTCGAGGTTGACGATGTGCTCGCGCCACAGATGGTCGAGCGTCTGCAGCACCACGGAGCGCTCGACATAGGCCATCACGTCGGGGCCGAAGCGCTCGGCGCGCTCTTTCGCGGCAGTCTCGGCGGCCTGGCTGATGCGCTCGCGGATGTCGTCCTCGGCAATGCCCTCTTCCTTGACCCAGTCCTCGATCGGCAGGTCGAGATTGAGGAATTCGGCGACCTCGGCCTTGAGCCCGGCGACGTTCCACTGCTCGGCATAGGCGTTTTCGGGAATGGCCTTGGCGACGATCTCCTCGATGACGCCCTCGCGCATCTCGGCGATGGTCTCGGACAGGCCTTCGCCGTCCATCAGTTCGAGGCGCTGCTCGAACACCACCTTGCGCTGGTCGTTCGAGACGTCGTCATATTTCAGCAGGTTCTTGCGAATGTCGAAGTTGCGCGCCTCGACCTTCTTCTGCGCCTTTTCCAGCGCCTTGTTGATCCAGGGGTGGATGATCGCCTCGTCTTCCTTGAGGCCAAGCTTCTGCAGCATGCCGTCCATGCGCTCGGAGCCGAAGATGCGCATCAGATCGTCCTGCAGCGACAGGAAGAATTTTGAGCGGCCGGGATCGCCCTGGCGGCCTGAGCGGCCGCGCAACTGGTTGTCGATGCGGCGCGACTCATGGCGCTCGGTGGCGAGCACGTAGAGACCGCCGGCGGCGAGCGCCTTCTCCTTCAGCCGGGCGACGTCGTCACGGATTGCCTTTTCCCTGGCGTCGCGCTCGGGGCCGGCCGGCATGTCGCCAAGCTCCTCGGCGATGCGCATGTCGGCATTGCCGCCGAGCTGGATGTCGGTGCCGCGGCCGGCCATGTTGGTGGCAATGGTGATGGCACCGGGTTTTCCCGCCTGGGCGACGATCGCCGCCTCACGCTCATGGTGGCGGGCGTTCAGCACCTCGAAATCGGTAAAACCTTCCTTGCGCAGGCGTGCGGCCAGCAGCTCGGATTTCTCGATCGAGGTGGTGCCGACCAAGGTAGGCTGGCCTTTTTCGCGGGCTTCCTTGATCTCCCTGACGATCGCCTTGTACTTCTCCTCGACGGTCCGGTAGACCTCGTCGTCCTCGTCAATACGGATGACCGGCAGATTGGTCGGGATCTCGGTGACGTCGAGATTGTAGATGTTGGCGAATTCCTCGGCCTCGGTCAGCGCCGTGCCGGTCATGCCGGCGAGCTTCTTGTAGAGGCGGAAATAGTTCTGGAAGGTGACGGAGGCGAGCGTCTGGTTCTCCGGCTGGATCGCCACATGCTCCTTGGCCTCGAGCGCCTGGTGCAGGCCTTCCGAATAGCGGCGGCCCGGCATCATGCGGCCGGTGAATTCGTCTATGATGACGATCTCGCCGTTGCGCACGATGTAGTCCTTGTCCTTCTGGAACAGCTGATGCGCCTTGAGCGCATTGTTGACGTGGTGGACGATGGCGACGTTCTCGACGTCGTAGAGCGACTCGCCCTTGAGCAGGCCGGCGTCGCGCAAAAGGTTTTCCAGCTTCTCGGTGCCGTCCTCGGTGAAGATCGAGGTCTTCTGCTTCTCGTCGATCTCGTAGTCGGCCGGCTCGAGCTTCAACATGAAGGCGTCGATGGTGTTGTACATTTCCGAGCGGTCCTCGAGCGGACCGGAAATGATCAGCGGCGTTCGCGCCTCGTCGACCAGGATGGAATCGACCTCGTCGACAATCGCGTAGCTGTGGCCGCGCTGCACCATCTGGGCGCGCTCGTATTTCATGTTGTCGCGCAGATAGTCGAAGCCGAGCTCGTTGTTGGTGGCGTAGGTGACGTCGGCGGCATAGGCGGCATGGCGTTCCTCGTCGGAGAGGCCATGGACGATGACGCCGACGGAAAGGCCGAGGAATTTGTAGACGCGGCCCATCCATTCGGAGTCGCGTTTGGCAAGATAGTCGTTGACGGTGACGACATGGACGCCTTTGCCGGCGAGCGCATTGAGATAGACGGGCAGCGTGGCGACCAGCGTCTTGCCCTCGCCGGTGCGCATCTCGGCGATGCCGCCATTGTGCAGCACCATGCCGCCGATCAGCTGGACGTCGAACGGGCGCATGCCGAGCACGCGGCGCGCCGCCTCGCGCACGGTGGCGAAGGCCGGCACCAGGAGATCATCGAGACTGGCGCCGTTGGCGACGTCCTGGCGGAATTTTTCCGTGCGGGCGGTCAGCTCGGGGTCGGAGAGCGCCCGCATCTCGTTTTCCATGGCGTTGATCGCTTCGACGCGCGGTCGGGTCGACTTGACCCGGCGATCGTTGGAGGAGCCGAAAACCTTACGGGCGAGACCGCCAAAACTGACCATTCAATGGTCCTTTCGATAGCATTCCAAGTCGTCGTGACGGGTGCCGGCCGGCCCCATCAATCCACGTGAAACGCGGACAAACGCAAAAAGCGCCCGGAAAACGGTTCTGGACGCAAAGTCGTTGGACAGATAAGAGGGGGCTCAATCGATGTCAACGGCGCGCTGGCCCTGACGACCGTGCCAAATTCCGCCACAATCCGGCTGGTCTGGAAGCCATCCCCGCCCTAGCTATCCCCCATTGGAGTTAATCGTATGTCCTCATTGATCCGCCGCGCGTCGCTCGCCAGCCTTGGCCTGGCATTCGGGCTGTCGGCGCTGTCGCTGTCGCCAGCGATGGCGCAGGACACCGCGCCCGCCCAACC
>SAQR01000061.1 GCA_004020365.1 Mesorhizobium sp. | reverse complement strand
TCCGCAGCAGGGCGGGCCGCGCATCGAACACCGTGCCCAGCGACGCGTACAGCACAGGGTCCTCCAGCCGGGCGGCGTCGAATCCCTGATCGGTCAGGCGGGAACCGACGCTCGCCCCGACGAACCGGTACGAGGGGTCGAACGCGTCGGCTCCAGGCTGGAACGCGCTGGAGGTGAAGACCAGGTTCAGCGGCTCGCGTGCGTTCATTAGGTCGATCAGTGGCAGCCCCGCGGTGCCGTAGCCGCGGTGCAGGGCCGAGCGCGCGCAAACGTAGCCCCAGCCGATGCGAGGTCGGGCCGCCGCGGCGGCCACCAACTCGCGGGAGATGCCGGTTGGGCTGGGCACCTGCCTATTGAACGCAAACGTGGTGAACGTGGCTGCCGCCGGCACACTGAGCTCACGCGCGGCCACCGCGCCCCATGGACAGGCCGCCCCATGCACGATCAGGTCGGGCCGGATGCCGCGGAGGTCTGAGAGCACGCCGGGCAGCAAGCCGAGGGCGGTCCGCGCGAGCTCTTCCAGCATCGCGAGGGGGATCGGCGGATCCGGCAGAGGCAGGTCGCCTCCGGAGTAGAGGTGGACCCTAGCACCGGCGGCTTCAATCTGGGCCGCAAACGCGGGGGAGGTGTGGTAGGTCACCGTGTGACCACGCCGGGCGAGCTCTGCCACGACCGGGAGCGTCGGGTTGATGTACCCGTGCATGCCGATGTTGAGGAACGAGACGGTGCTCATCGACGGCCTCCGGGTGGTCGGAAAGTTCAAGGCGGGGGTAGCTGGACACACCTCGCCTGCCAATCCGGCATGGGCTACCTCCCGATGCAGGCAATGTTCGTGGATCCCGGAGCGCGAGCCTATCAAACGGAAGGATCGGTTGGACGATGCCGAAGTATGGGGGACTATGATCTCCCTGTAGGACGCTCGGCCTGGTCTCGTGCGACGGCTAAGACCAAGATCGCTTACAACGAGCAAACCTAAGTTGAGGTTGGCAACTATCCGCTGAAACCGGCCCCACAGCGGACAGTCCAGTTCCGGCCCCAACTCCGGTGGTTCCACAGAGGACGCTTCGACGACCGCTAGTGGCGCGCTACCGCGACATTCCATATGACATCAACAACTCTGCTTTCGCCCCACGCGAACGACTGTGAAGAGAGAACCCGAGAAACAGAATTAACCACATTCGAAGAAGGCGAAAGGCGGTTGGGTTTGTCACCGATCCGTCTCGCGTAACATGTTACTGTTGGAATTGGGGGCATCCGCAGCACGTCCAGGCGCAAAGGCAAGGAAGAGACAGGATGCCGACCCTAAGCAATGGCAGTGAACTCATCGTATGGAACGAATCCGAGAATCCCAATCCGACCCCTGACTCGGTCCTTTTCAGCATTGCGGAAACAGACGGCGACGTAATCGGACCGATAGGCGCAAAGCCGGATTTCCCTTTCGGTGGGATCGAACTAGCTTCGGTCGATGTCTTCGATGGCTTTTTCACCATCACCAGCTTCACTCACGAGGGCAGGACCGAAACCTGGACGACAGTGGAAACGCAGGTCTTCGACAACGAAGGCAATTTTCTCCGCACCGTGTCCGACCAGGCGGCCTTCCAGTCGGTCCGAATCGTCTCGATCAGCGCCGACAGCCCCGACGACCTCACGGTGACATGGATCGGGGCGAACGAATATTTCGGCGGCGAAAACACCCAATACGGTCAGCACCAGATCATCTTGAAAGGGGGCGTGCTTCAGTCCGACACCTTCGTTAATCACGCGCCCACCGTTGCCGACCTGGACTTGTCGATTTCGCAGGCGCAATCTCTCGACGACGTCAAGTTCAGCGCGACAGATTCCGACTACGATCTCTTGAACTTTATCGTCTTGGACGGGCCGGACAGCGGCACCCTAGAGCAGGAGACGAGTTTCGACGGTAACTACTACCCGTTTCACCAGGGTCATTATGGCACTACCCTGCATTATCATGCGGATTTTCTGAGCGGAAACCTGTTCGACTACACACCGGAGGCCGGCTTCATCGGCACCGACAGCTTTACGGTTTACGCTACGGACGGCCAGGGCAACAGCAATGTGGCGACGATTACGATCACAGTCACTCCGCCAGCCGAATCCATTACCCTGACCGACGCCAAAAACATCGCGAGCTACGCAAGCCATGATCATGCCGTGCTCGTCGCCGCGCTGGGCGGGGGCGACCGCATCAGCGGCACCCCGTTCAACGATACGCTCGACGGCGGTGCCGGCCATGACCAGCTGTTCGGCGGCGCGGGCGCGGACGACATCATTGGAGGCGCGGGCACCGATTGGCTGAAGGGCGGCGCTGGCGATGATGAGATCAGCGGTGGTGAGGGCGCAGACGGCGTCCGCGGTGACACTGGCGACGACGTCCTCGACGGCGGCGCCGGCTCCGACGACATGCGAGGTGGTGCTGGCGACGACATCCTCAATGGCGGCGCTGGCCGCGACCGGCTGGCCGGCGAGGGGGGCAGGGATGTCTTCGTGTTCGACGCACTTGGGCCGGCGAACTACGACAGGATAGAAGACTTCAATGCGCTCGACGATGTGTTCTGGCTGGACAGCTCCGCATTCGTCGGGCTGTCGGCCGGCTCGCTTTCCGCTGCGGTTTTCGTCGTCGGCAAGCACGCCATCGATGACAACGACCACATCATTTACGACAAGGAGACCGGCGATCTGCTGTTCGATGTGGACGGGGCAGGAGGAGCGGCGACTGTCAAGTTTGCCGCCCTGGACCCGAGCACATTCCTCACAGTGGACGACTTCTTCGTGTTATAGGCGCGCATGGTGGGGCGCAGCTACATAGACCGGGCGTGATCGCGCCCATGCGCAGGATTTCCTCCCCGATTGCGCAGTAAGGGGCGTCAGGGCTCATCCGAGCCCTTCATGACCCGACTGGTTGGTGTCTGCAACGGTGAGGCATGATTTCGACGAACGCGGCTAACTTTTCATCCGCATTGAAAAACCTTGCATTTGACGGATGCAGTGGTGCCACGCGGCAATCCATCGTCGTGAGCCAGCCGATGCTATTGTGCTAGTTTCGCGGCACTGCGGGTGGCTATATCATCCAAGACAGCATGAAGAAGCGTTCCGACTTCCTGTTCGGCCAGCCCGGGTGCAATTCCTGATTCGGATAATTGAGCGAGAATTGCCTTGGCGGTGTTGCGCCAGAAGGCGTTCGCGTCCTCCCCGTTCTTGGACTCCAGGATCAGGGCGATCCCTTCGACCAATTTCCGCCGCCGATGCAGCGGAAATGCGCTTATGTTTGAATCGCACATCGATCACCTCACCCCTTCAGTCGCGGGAGTAAGCATTGGCGGGTTAGAAAATTTGGTTAACAGCGCTCTTTTTGACGGTGGTCAGCAATGGAACAAAGCGTCCGCTGGGCTCGATGGCCGGCCGCGAATAGCGGCTGGACGCAGCGGCATGGCGAGTTCGAGTCCCTGTTGAAGTATTACGGCCTAGGCCTGACGGCGCAGGAGTCCGGCACGAGTGCCAGCATGCCGTTCAGCTGGCGGCCGATCGACACCTGAGGCTTACCGGATCGGCGTCTCGCCGTGAAACAGCGGCTGGTGCGCCCGCATCAAGGCGGCAATCCGGTCGGCGACTTTTCGTACCGGTGGCGAGTGACGTTCCTCGTGATGGGTGACGATCCATTGGTCGGTTTCGAGTTCGGGGATAGGCTGAGCGACGCGGACCAGCCGCGGATCGCTGTCGCCGACGAAGCACGGGAAGATCGAAAGGCCGGCGCCGGCGGCCACCAGTTCGCGCACCGAATGGGTGTTGTTGCCGCGCACGGCGATGCGGTCGCCGTGATGGGCTTGCAGCCAGCGCGCCGAGGCAAGGTTTGCCGCTTCGCCGGTGACGCCGACGAACAAGCCGGCAGCGATGCCGTTGATCAGGCGGCGTCCGGAATAAATGGCGTAGGCGACCTTGCCGCTCTGACGGCCGGCCAGCCACTGCTCGGTCGGGCGCTCGCTACGGATGCCGATGTCGGCGGCACGGCGGCCGATGTCGACGCGGTCGGTGGTGGTGACGAGTTCCACCCTGATGCCGTCATCGACCGTCCAGATCTCGCCGATATGGGCGGAAACGAAGGCCGAGGTCCATGGCCCGGCCGAGACGCGGACAATGCGGTCGGGCAGGTTCCCCTCGCGCCAGCGGGTCAGCGACTGCATTGCCGCCTCGACGGCTTCGGCGCGGCGCAGCAGTTCTTCACCGACAGTGGTCAGCCGGTAGCCTGTCTGCTGACGCACGAACAGCGGTTCGCCGATCTGCTTTTCGAGCACGGTGACGCGTCGTCCAAGGGTGGCTGCGCTGAGGCGCGTGGTTCCCGTCGCTGCGCTCAAGCCACCCAGCCGCGCAACGTCGAGAAACAGCCTCAGATCGTCCCAGTCGATATCCATTTTGCAGAAATGAAAAGCTCCTTGCGACCGTGGCTGTAGCGCGAAGCGGGCGTCACGCGCAAGTATCCAGCATTGGAGGCGTTGGACAATCCTACCTGGAGCGGCAGTGACAAGCGCCTCGGCTGGCCAAGAAGCCAGCGCAATCCTTGCGATCGCGCAGCGCTTCGCGCAGACGCTTTGCGCTTTCGACCAACCCAAGCGCGCAGGCTTTCTGTGCGCCAAAGGAGACAATCATGTTCGATAAACTTCGACACCGTTTCGCCCGCTGGCTTGCCTATCGCCAGACGCTTGCGAGCTTGAGGCAGGCCCCAGACAGCACACTGGCGGATGCTGGCATTTCTCGCCAAGAGATCCGCGAGCATGCCCGCCACGCCAGCCTGCGTCGTTGAGAGAGACGGGGCATGCAGATGATGGAGGCCTGGGATGGCCGCTCGGTACCGCGCATCGGGATCGGTGCGGGTGGCGCCGCGCGCTGCCGTGACATCGCGACCAATCGACCGATATTGGCCCAGGATTCCACCGTGCCTGAGGAGATCAACGTGCATTGATCAGGTCAGCACGGGTGGCCGTTGCGAGAGTTCAGCGATCAGATGGTCGGCAACGACCCGAACGGAGGGAAGTTGCCCGCGACGATGCGGCATCAGCAGAGTGGTCGCCACGCCACGCGCCGTCCAGTCCGGCAAGATGCGGACAAGCGCGCCGGATTCAATCAGTGGCGCACAGAAGCTACTCGCCAGGCAAGCCACCCCGAGCCCCGCCCTGGCGGCTTCCCGCAGGGAGACGGTTTCGTTGGCGAAATAGCGCGGCGATGGCTCGACCTCGGCAACGGCGCCTTCCCCATCGTTAAGCATCCAGACCCTGTCCGACAACGATGCCATGAGCCCATCGAGCCCATTCGCTTCCTCGGGTCGAGAAGGCATGCCCTTCTCCCTGATGTATTCGGCCGAGGCGACGAGCCAGGCGGGGTCGTAATCGATGCGACGTTGCACGAGATCGGTATCCGGCAAGGGGGCGAAGTGGTTGCGGATGGCGATGTCGAAGCCCTCCTGCACGATATCCACGAACCTGTCGGAGACGTCGAGCATGATGCGGATCTTCGGATGCCTGGCAGCGAGGCGCGGAAGCAGCGGCGCCAAACGGAATTGAGCGATCGGCAGCGATGCCGTGATCCGCACGGTTCCGCTTGGTTCTGCAAGACGACCCTTGATGACATGCTCCGCCGCCTCCGCTTCGATCAACATGGCGGCGGCATGGCGATGAAAATCCCGGCCGACCTCGGTCACGGCGAAGCTGCGCGAGGTGCGCTGGACCAGACGCACGCCAATTGCCTTTTCCAGCTCGGAGAGCCGCTTGCTGAGCGTGGACTTGGGAATGCCCAGGGCGCGCCCGGCCGCAGCGAAGCCGCCGTGATCCACCACCTGAACGAAAACGAGGAGGTCGTTGAGATTCAGCATCTGGAGCTCTCATCGTTCCTGGATGTGGACGATAGGTCTACAGATAGCCCACTACTGCTTCTGCGTCCAATATCGCATTTCTTTGTAGCCGCCGCCATAGGGGCGGGGCTGCAACTCGGAATGTAGAAGGACGCACGTACATGGCCAATATCTCGATCCTCGGCCTCGGTGCCATGGGGCAGGCGCTGACCGCCCGCTTTCTTCAACAGGGCCACACGGTCACGGCCTGGAACCGCACGCCCGGCAAGGCCGCATCACTGGTCGCCAAAGGCGCCCGCGAGATGAAGTCCGCCGCCGACGCCATCGCCGCAAGCGACGTCACCGTCATGTGCGTGCTGGACTATGCCGCGTCGGATTCGGTGATCGATGATGCGGCGTCGGCGCTCTCCGGGCGTGCGCTGGTCAATCTCACCAATGGCACGCCGGCACAGGCGCGCGCCGCCGCCGAGCGAGTGGCCGGGCTGGGCGCTGCCTATCTCGACGGCGGCATCATGGCGACGCCCCCGATGATCGGTGGGGAACATGCGCTCATTCTCTACAGTGGGTCGAAGCCGACCTTCGATGCGCACGCCCGAACGCTCGAGGCGCTTGGCGCCGCGAACTATCTCGGTGCGGATCCCGGGCTGGCCTCACTTCACGACCTCGCCCTTCTCAGCGGCATGTATGGCCTTTTCGCGGGCTTCTTCCACGCCAGCGCGCTCATCGATTCCGAAAGTATTCCCGCTGGCGCGTTCCTCAAGCTCCTTGGCCCATGGATGACCGCGATGATGGGCGAGCTGCCCGGATATGCGGAGAAGATCGACAGCGGCAGGCACGGCGTGAATGTGGTGTCGAACCTCGGCATGCAGGCCGCCTCGCTGGACAACATCCTTACCGCTAGCCGCGAGCAGGGCGTCGCCACCGATCTGCTCGACCCCATGCTGGAACTGTTCCGCGAACGGGCAGGCGCCGGTTTCGGGGACGAGGATATCTCAGGCATCTTCGAGCTGATCCGGCGAAAGAGTGGGAAGGCGGGGTGAAGCCATCGCGGATGGCCCGCTGTCCCATCGCTGGCGACATTCACGCCTCGCAGCGACAATCTAACTCACAGCGATGCGCAGGCCGGTGTCATCGAAAAGATGCAGATGGCTGGTATCGAACTTCAGATCCACCGTGTCGCCGGAAGCCACCCGGCATTGTCCGGCGACAACCGCTAGCATGGCCTGACCGCCGCTTGTCTTGGTGTGGATGATTGTTTCGGAGCCGAGGGCTTCGACCAGTGCGACGCGCGCTGCAACGTCTCCCTTGCCGGCATCGGCGAGGCTGATGTGATGCGGCCGCAGCCCGAGCGTCACCTCGCCATTGGCCGCGCTGACGTTCCCGTCGATCTCGAATCCAGCTGAACCGTCCAGCGTGAGGCTTGACCGGCCAGTGCCTCCGGGTGCCACCTTTACCGGCAGGAAGTTCATACGCGGTGCACCGATGAAACCGGCGACGAACAGATTGGCCGGATGATTGTAGAGGTCGAGCGGCGTGCCAATCTGCTCGATGCGGCCGGCGCGCAGCACGACGATGCGGTCGGCAAGCGTCATCGCCTCGATCTGGTCGTGCGTGACATAGACCATCGTCGCCGACAGCCGCTCGTGCAGCGCGGCCAATTCGGCGCGTGTCGAGATGCGCAGCTCGGCGTCGAGATTGGACAGCGGCTCGTCAAGCAGGAAAGCGGTTGGATTGCGCACGATGGCGCGGCCGATCGCGACGCGCTGGCGCTGGCCGCCGGAGAGCTGGCCGGGGCGCCGGTCGAGATACGGCGCGATTTCCAGCATCCGCGCGGCTTCGGCGATGCGGGCATCGATTTCGGCGCGCGCCATACGGGCGTTCTCCAGTCCGAAGGCCAGGTTCTGGCGCACGCTCATGTGCGGGTACAGCGCGTAGGATTGGAACACCATCGCCAATCCCCTGTCGGCGGCCGGAACGGTGGTCACGTCCTTGCCGTCGATCGCGATGGCGCCGCCTGTCGGCCGGTCAAGCCCGGCGATGAGCCGCAGCAGCGTGGACTTGCCGCAGCCGGAGGGGCCGACGAAGACGATCAGCTCGCCGTCAAGGATGTCGAGATTTATGTCGTGCAGCACGCCGACCTTGCCGAAAGCCCTCGATACGCCGGTGAGTGTGATCTGGCTCATGGTAGCCTCTATTTCAGACCGGAGCCGGCAATGCCGGTGGTGATGAAGCGCTGAAGGAAAATGAATACCAGCACGACCGGGATCATGGTGACGACGGTCATGGCCAGGATGTAATGCCATTGCACATTGAGTTGGCCGGCATAGGTGTTGAGACCAACCTGCAGCGTATAGACCTCCTTGCGCGACAAGACGATCAGTGGCCAGAGGAAGTCGTTCCAGCGCCAGACCACGGAAAAGATCGCCAGTACCGCCAGCGCGGGGGCGGTCAGCGGCAGAATGATGCGCCAGTAGATCTGCCATTCCGACGCCTTGTCCATGCGCGCTGCATCGATCAGCTCGTCGGGGATCGTCAGCATGTACTGGCGCAGCATGAAGACGCCCGTGGGCGTCGCCACCGTGGGCAGGATCACGCCCCATAGCGAATTGAACAGTCCCATTGCCGAGATGACCGAATAGAGCGGCACCAGAATGACGGAAAGCGGCACCATCAGCGTCGCGACGATGAGCATCATCACAGCCGAGCGTCCCCGAAAATTGTACTTCGACAGTGCGAACGCAGCCATCGAATTGGTCAGCAGCGTAATCAGGGTCGCGACCACGGTGACGAAGACCGAGTTGCGCAGATAGAGGAAGAAGTCAAAGGCGAGGAACGGCTGGACATAATTGTCGAGCGCGAAGGCGATGCTGCGCTTGGGCGTACGGTTCCGGATGTTGACGCGTATGATCTCGCCCGGGTTGGCGGGATCGACCATCTGCGCGACGGTGCCGAGGCGGCGCACTTCGGCGAGCACGCGCACGCTGCCGTCGTCATTGCGCACTTCGAAGAGCTGCAGCGGCTCCTCATACCCTTCCACGATCGCTTCGGCGGTGACATAGGGCAAAACAGTCGGCGGGAACTCCGCCAGCGCCGCAGGCGTCTTGAACGAGGAGTTGACCAGCCAGAGCGCCGGGCCGAACATGACAAGCAGCCCGCCGATCAGCCAGAACCAGGTGAAAACGTCGGTCCAGTGCCAGCCGGCGCCGCCGCGCCGGCGGAACAGAAATTCCGCAACCCTGCTCATCGCATTTTGCCCCGCTGCTCGTTGCGTCTTGCGATGCTCAGCTGGATCAAGGTCAGCACGACCAGCACCGCTCCCATGAGGATCGAGGCCGCGGAGGCGAGCCCCGGGTTGCGCAGCATCGAGGCGAAGCCGACCTCATAGATGTACTGCGTGAGGAACAGCGTGCTGGTCCCGGGACCGCCTCCGGTCAGCACATAGACCTCGTCGAATATCTGCACGGCGCGGATGAGTGTCAGCACCAGCACGACCAGGAGGTTGGGCGCCAGCAAAGGCAGCGTTATGCGCCAGAAGACGCGCATGGGCCGCGTGCCGTCCATCTCGGCGGCCTCATAGAGGTCTTTCGGAATGGCCTGAAGCCCGGCGAGAAGGATCAGTGCATAGAAGCCGACATGGGCCCAGACCGACACCATGATCGTGGCTGCGAAGGCCCAGTTGCGCTCCACCAGCCAGTTGACCGGGGTACCGCCCGCCTCGAACACCATCAGGTTGAGCAGTCCCTGCCGCTGCAGGATCCAGCGCCAGATGAGACCGACCACGACCGGCGACAAAAGCACAGGGAAGAAGAACACGGCGCGCCAGAAACTGCGCGCACGCAACTCACGGTTGAGCACTAGCGCGGTGACAAGCGCCACGGCAACCATCATCGCCACTTGCAGCACGACGAAGGCCAGGGTGTTCCAAACCGCGATCCAGAACAGGTCCTCGGTGCAACTCTTCGGATCGAGATAGCTGCCGCAACTGAACAGCCGCCCATACTGATCGGCGCCGACGAAGGTGCGGTCGCCGAGGAACAGCGCCCCGCCACCGGTCATCGAATAGAGGATGTTGATGACCAGCGGAAACAGCACGAAAATGCCGAACACCAGCATGTTCGGCGCCAGGAAGAACACGGCCATGCCATTGCTGCCCGTGCGCCGTTGCAGCATGCGCAGCGGCGCATCGAAAACATTCGCAAGCCAGCCGACCGGCGCCAGGATGATGGCGCCGGCGCGGGTTGCTATGCCGTTTCGGACGTCTGCCATGACACTGCCGCGACGCTACTTCGATGCCTCGGCCACCTGTGCCTTGATGTCCTCGTCGATGCGGACGAAAGCCTCGTCGAGCTTCAGCTCGCCGGCCATGACCTGACTGATGCGGGTCACCAGCGCGCCATAAACCGGGGTTCCCCATTTCCATGCCGGCAGGGCGGCGGCATTCGGCGCGATCTTGCCCGATGCCTTCAGGAAGGCTTCGAGCGACGCCTTGACGTTCTCGTCATCGGTCTTGTAGTCGATCTTGCCGGCGAAAACGCCCTTGTGTGCGGGCAGGAACAGGGTGCGCTCGGTGAATTCGCGCATGATGTCCTCGCGGCCCAGGAAGTCCATCACCTTGCCGACTTCAGCGGCGTTCTTCGTGTATTTGACGGCGACCAGCGCAGCACCCCCCGGCATGCCGGTGCAGGCGGCGGTGCCGCACGGCGAGCCCGTTGCGACCCAGTCGAAGTTCTTGCCGATCTTGCTGGCCAGGTTGGCGACCTGCCAGCTGCCCGAATAATAGTAGGCAATCTGCCCATTGATGAAGTCGTCGGCCCCGGCGCGATAGGTGGTGCCCGACGCCGACACCCAGATTTCCTTGTTCATGCGGCCGTCGGCAACCCAATTGACCAGTTTTTCGGCGAAGGCTTTCGTGCCGGCGTCGATCGGCGCCGGCAGTCGATCAGCGCCGATGTAGTTGGCGCCATAAGAGATGTTCGCCGCCGAGATACGATGGCCGCTGCGATCGATGGCAAACGCAGCATTGAGCTGCTGGCTCTGCTGCACCTTGCCGGCGGCGTCGACCCATTCGTCCCAGGTTGCGGTGTCGGCCGGGATCGGCACGCCGGCCTGTTCGAAAAGCGTCTTGTTGACGAAGCCGCCGGTCAGCGTGATCTGGGTCATGAAGCCCGGAATGATCTTGGAACCGTCAGGGCGCATCCAGTCGAACTGGTCGCCGAAATTCGTCTGCCAGTATGCTGGATCGGCAACCACAGGCGTCAGGTCGAGCCAATGATCGGCGAGTTCCTTGATATTGGTGACGCGGGCGATATCGGGACCCCGTCCTGCCTCGAGTTCGACCGGGAGCTGTTCCTGGACAACCTTGTAGGCGACATTGTCGAGAATGACGTTGATGTCCGGATTGTCTTTCATGAAGCGGTTGAGCAGGTCCTGTATCACCTCGCCCTCGACGCCGTCCGAGTACCACATCACGCGAACGTCGCCTGCGAACGCGGTCGACGACAGAAGGCCAGCCGAAAGGCCCAAGATTATCGAATTCATTCTCATGGTTCATTCCTCCGCTTTTGCGGTCTTCACCGCTTGATTGTCGTTGTCCGAGCTGCTTGTCCTGCTCCTTTTGATCCAATCCTCACCTGGTTGCGATGGCGTCGGCTGTGAAGAACGTGGCTTCGCCCGTGACCTGCCAGTCGGCCGGATCGATGACACGGTCCTCAGCCTCTATGCGGCCATCCGGATGGAACAGCACGTCGCCGTATTCCGGGTCATTGACATTCAGAAGGTCGTTTTCTCCGTGGCCGAGCGCGAGCTGAGAAAACTGCGCCTCGAATTCCTCCAGCGACCCGTATTGCCGGCGCCGGCCCAAGCGGATGATCCATGCGGCTTGGTGGCCCGGCACGCGCAGCTCGTTTCCAGCGGTCGGTCCGCGGCCGACAAGCTCGAAGGCGCTGTCGGCCTTCAGCATCACGAACCCGTCGCCGCCGCGCGCCGAAGCGATGTGCTCCTTGACCCACGCTTCGTCGAACGCGCTCTGGGGGAACCAGGCATGGGTAAAGTCGGGTTGCTCGGCAGCGCAGCTGAACAGCACAACTGCCAGGTCGCGGTATTGATGAACGCGCGGCAGAGATCCGGAGCCGCCCCAGTAGGACGGCCGGCCATAGCCCGAATGAATCGTCTCGCCCGGATGGTTGATCCATATCTGCGCGTCGGGATTGCCGCCGAGGCGCAGGTGCAGCACCGTTTCCTGATAACCCCATTCGTTCCAGCGATAGGCTGCTGCGCTTCCCATGGCGAAATCGCGGGTCTTGTAGTGGTAGAGCTTGGCGATCCGATTCTGGCCCTGCGCGAAGCACCATTCCTGTGCGTCGTCGCCCGCCATGCATGCGATGCCGGTCAGTTCTTGCGGGACGTGGAGCCCATGGTCGCGCAGGCAGAGCGCAAGCTGCGGCAGGGCGTGGAAGCGCATGCCATAAAAACCTTTGCCCCACAGCAGGCGTGCAATGCCGGAAAGTTCCAGCGAACGGGCGGCGCGCAGCGTGTGTTCGTAGGAGCGGCCCTGCGCGCCGGTAAGCATGCCCTGCTGAGCCGAGCGGGCGACGATCTCGAGCAGGCGGTTGATTGCAGCCCCGGCGCGCCGGCGGACGTCGGCATCTGGCCCAAGCGCGTACAGGATCGTCAACCCCTTGAGATCGATCGGGAAATAAGGGGCGGAGTTGAATTCCGCCATTTCCCATGCCTCGAAATGATCGAGCCAGGCGCGCACGCGGGCAAGACCCACGGTCGACTGCTCCGCGCCGGTGCGCCCGGAGCGGACAAAGCGGGCGTTGGGCAAGAGATGGCCGCCGAGATAAGCCGCGGTGTGAAACAGAAGCGCATGGTTTTCGGAGAAGTACCATTGCACGTCGTTGCCCGGCTCATCCATCCAATAGCGGTAATTGAGGATCGCCTCGTCAATGCGGTGACGCAGATCGACCGCAATCCTGTCGCCATAGGCACGACGGCACCAGAGCAGTGGAACCAGGATGAAATCGGCGCAGTCGTGGCAATCTTCGATCGCCGGCAGTGCAGCAGCAATGATGGCGTCGGTTTCGGCGCCGCCGCGGCCCGTCGCCAGCCGCGCCAGCGCCCGCACGGTATCGGCCTCGGCGAAATTGGAGACCTGTTCCAGGGCTTCGACGATCCTGTCGGCAAGGATGGCAGGGGCGCGGCCCTGACGCGCCGCATGACAGATTTCGACGCCGAAGACCCGCCGGGCAACAAAGCCTGACGATGAGAGCGATACGGCAAAATGCCGGAAATCGGCGGGAAGTTCTTCCGTGGCGGCAATCGTGATGCGTCTTGCCCCCGCTTCGATGCGGCGGCGGAAGACCACGGGCGCCTCGATCGACATGAAGTCGCCCTCGATCACAACAGCTACATCCATCGCAACCGGCAGCGCGACATCCGTCACCAGCGCCACTTCGCCGCCGGAATAAAATGGATGCTCGAAATGCATTGCGTCGAGAGCGGCTTCCATGGCCGCCGCGACGTCGCCTTTGACGGTCGTGGGCAAGACCTGTTCGGCAGCTGGGCCTCGGAGATAGTCGAGTTGGAAGAAGTAGCGTGCGTCACGCTCCGCGAGGTCGTCGAACCAGATGCTGATCTGGTTGGCGCCGGCGACGAGATCGACCTCGAAATCCTGGGAAGCCTCGAGATTGCGCCCGTAGGGCGCCATCCAGCCGGCCTCTATCCCGTTGACGAACAAAACGGCGCCGCCGCAGGTGCGCAGCCGCAGCCGCGCCCGGCCGTCCGAGCCTGCGTCGAGCATGGTACTTGCCCAGGTGGCGACCACGGTCGGGCGGAACCAGAAGCCCGACAGGTCGACGCGCGGCGAGCCGAACGGAAGCCAAACACGGTCCGGCTCGAAGACGCCCTGCGGCGTGGGCCGTTTCCCGCGGCGTTCGGCGGCAAACTCGGTTCGGCAGGGATATTCGTGCGGGATGAAATTCTTGTGCTTGGTCAGGAAGAAGAAGGGATCCATCTCCCCTTGCATCGGCTGATCTGCAACATCGTAGCGCTGCTCAGACGTCGTGCCGACGAGCCAGTAAACAACTGGGCCGCCGAGCGCTAGCGGCCGGCGCAGCGCAAAATCGTGCTTGATCGGTTCCACGGTGTTCATCGCAGCGTCTCAACGGGCACGGGCGACACGTCGTTATAGGCCTGGTTCTCGCCCGTCATGCCCCAGACGAAGGCGTAGGGGCCGGTTCCGCTGCCCATATGGATCGACCAGGCCGGCGAGATGACACAGTCGCCATTGGCCACGATCAGATGGCGGGTATTGTCCGGCCGTCCCATCAGATGGATCACCCGATCTTCCGTCGCGAGATCGAAATAGAGATAGGCTTCCATGCGCCGCTCATGCAGGTGAGGGGGCATGGTGTTCCAGACGCTGCCCGCAGCGAGATCCGTGATGCCCATCAGCAGCAGACAGGAAGGCGCGACTTCCGGATGAATGTACATGCGCAATGTGCGCTTATTGGCGCGTCGCTCCTCGCCGAGTTCGAGCGGCTTCGCCTCGGATTTCGTGATCAGCCGATGCTTGATGTCTGCGCCGGCCGGAACCGAGTTCATATAGAACCAGGCGGGGTGCGCGGCGCTGTCGCTTTCGAGCGTCACTTGTTTAGCGCCGCGCCCGACATAGAGCACATCGCGGTTGGCGAGCGCGAAGCGCTGCTGGTCGACGCTCACTGTTCCTGCGCCGCCGAGATTGGCGATGCCCATCTCGCGCGCGGTGAACAGATGAGGCGTGCCGACGTCGGCGCCATCGCCGAAACTCAGCGGCTCTCCGGTTGGGCACGCGCCGCCGACGATCATGCGGTCGACATGGGTGTAAGCGAAGGCGATGCGGCCGGGCTCGAACAGCCGCTCCACCAGAAACTCAGCGCGTAGCCGCTCCGTCCCGTAGGCATCGATGTCGCCCGGACCGGCGCCGTAGAGAACGCGCATCGTCATGCCGCCGCCTCGGCAGCTTCGGCATGGATCATCCCCTCTGTGAGGCAGAGGATCGCCAGGGCCTGGCCGTAGCCGGTAGGCTGGATCGGGATGTCGCGGTAGAACTGGAGATCATGGCCCATGCGGGTGCCATAGGAAACGTTTCCGAGCACGCCGTTCTCGTCGATGCTGGCCAGCACCGCGTCGAGTGCGCGCCGGCCCGCCGGGCCGCACGCCTTGGGCCCGACGCCCAGGCGCGCAGCTTTCATCAGACCATAGCCGATACCGGCGGTGGCCGACATCTCCTCATAGGAAGTCGGGTCGTCGAGCAAAGTGTGCCATGCTCCCGATGGCGCCTGCAGGCGCAGCAGCGCTTCGATCTGCGCTTCTAGCACGCCGAGCAGATAGGCCTCGACTGGCTTGCCGACACCGCCATTTTCTATCAGGTCGAGGATGCCGACCGTGATCCAGGCGTTGCCACGGGCCCAGAGAGCGCGGGCAAAATTATGTCGGCCGGCAAATGTCCAGCCATGGAACCACAAGCCGGTTTTCGGGTCGGCCAGATAGCGAGTATGGACGAGGAACTGGCGAACAGCCTCGTCGACGCAGGATTGCCGGCCGGCCGCGCGTCCGTGGAAAGCGAGGAACAGGCCGGCCATGAACAACGTGTCGTCCCACAATTCGTCGTCGTTGATCTTGTCTGAGACATTGTGCTGGAACCCGCCCTCGGGCGTGCGAGGCATGTCGCGAAGCAGCCTTTCGGCCCATTGGCCGAGAGGCGTTTCCCAGCGCGGATCGCATGTCTCGCCCCAGAGCAATGCCAGCGCCATCATCGGAGCGGTAGTGTTGATGTTCATCGGCGGCAGGCCCGCCCTGAAATGGCGCTCGTACCAGTCTTCGATTGTCTTTAGGAGTTTCGGGTCGCGATTGTGCCGCCAGAGGCAAACGAGGCCGTAGAGGCCCACGCCCTGCGGCCATTCCCAGGAATCGAAGCTGATGTAGTCGCCGGCCGTGCCGTCGAGGTTGGGCTCGTCGAAACGGCCGTCATGGCGCAGGCCAGTCATGCCGCGCACGAGCAGGTCGAGCTTGGAGCGCATATCTCTCATGGACGACGCCACTACTCCTCCCAAGTTTGTGCGATGTCGGGCAAATGGGTGCCACAAGTTTTTTTATTGCGCAATCTGAAATTTTTTTGCAGCATGAAGGTCTGGTGAGGACACAGCCGATGGTCGTCAAGGTCGAAAGCGGGAAGCGCGGCACGCCCAGCCGGCGCGTGCGGCTCGAAGACGTAGCTGCGCGCTGTGGCGTTTCCGTCAGCACGGCGTCGCGGGCGCTTGCCGGCGGCAAGGGCGTGCGCGGCGATCTTCGGTCGACGATCATCGAAACCGCCAGGAAGCTGAACTACACCGTCGCGACTTCGATCGCCGGCCGCAAGGTGATCCTCGCGGCAAGCAACGCTGCCAGGATCGACTATGGCCGCAACCAGTTCACCTTCTATGTGCTCGACGGACTGAACGAGCGTGCAAAAACTCTCGGCGTCGAGCTGGTGCCGCGCTCGATCGCCGACGCCGGTGAGCAGATCGCGCTGCTCGATGATGCCAGGCAAGACAAGAGCGTCGTCGGCTGCCTGTTTCTGACGCTTGACGACGAGGCGGTGCTGACCCTGACCGGCGGTTTCGGCAAGCCGATCGTGCTCATAAACGGCGACGACCCGGCGATGCACCATTCGAGCCTGACGCCATGCAACCGTTCGGCGGCGCATCTCGCGACGCAGCACCTGCTCGACCTCGGCCACCGGCGCATCCTGTTCCTGATGCGGCGCGGGCGGCGCACGATCGAGCGTCGCTTCGAGGGCTGGCAGGATGCACTGCGAGAGCGCGGCCTGGCGGCCGGCGACCTGGCTGTGGAGGTGGCGGATTGGCTGCCGGAGCTTGCAGCCGAAGCAATTGCGCGGCGCATCGAGGCGCGTGGCCTCGACTTCACAGCTGTGCTCGCCGCGGGCGACAGCCTCGCTATTGGCGCGATGATGGCGATCCGCAAGTCGGGTTACGAGGTGCCCGCCGACGTGTCGATCATGGGCATGGATGACCTTCCGCAGGCGGCCTTCCAAAACCCGCCCCTCACGACGATGCATATCCCGATGCGCGAGATCGGCGCGGCGTCGCTCGACCTCCTGCTCGCCGATCTCGGCGGGGACCTGCCGCCGCGCCGTATCGAATTCGCCTGCCATATCGTGCAACGCCAGTCGACCGGCCCGGTTCGCGCCTGAGACGTAAGGTTCACGCGGCTGCCCGGGCCAGGCCATCACTACATCGATGGGGTCACGTTCGAACCGTCTTCGAAGCGTCCGTAACCTCCGCCGAAGAAAAGCAGAGGTTCGCCGTCTCGCAAGGTCGCGGCGGTTACGCGGGCGACGACGATCAAATGGTCGCCGCCCTCATGCCCGGAGATCCGCACGCATTCGAACCGCGACAGGCAGCCACCCAGCAGCGGCACGCCGGCATCGTTCAGGGCGTGCGGGAGGCCGTCGAAGGCTTGGCCGGCGCGAGCGAAGCGCTGGCTCAGCTCCATCTGCTCCGCGCCCAGAACATGAACCGCGAAATGCTCGCAACCTGCGAAGGCGGCAAAGCGCCTCGAATGCCGGCCGATCGACCAGAGCACGATCGGCGGGTCGAGGGACACCGATGCAAAGCTGTTCGCGGTGATGCCGACGGGACCATCAGGCGTCATCGTGGTGACGACGGTGATACCGGTCGCAAACCGGCCGAGCGCGTCGCGGAACTCGCGCTTGCGGTCGGGGCCGGGCACAAAGCTTTTCATCGGTTGCTGCTCGGGGTTGAGGAAGTGGTACATCAGGCGCCCTCCTGGCCAGGGGCTGCGGTGGAAGCTTCGATCTCGCTGAGGCGCATTCGCAGCATCATCATCGCCGCTCCCCGGTTCCGAGCGGAGTCGGCGGGGTGATGTCCGGCACCCGGCCATAGGCATGCGGCAGCGAGCAGGTGTTGATGTTCGGCAGCACGCGCTTGCCGAAGGACAAGGCCTCATCGAGATGCGGATAGCCGGAGAAGATGAAGGCGCGGATGCCCATTTTCCGGTATTCCTCGATCTCGCACATGACCTGGTCGGTCGAGCCGACGATCGCGGCGCCACAACCAGAGCGTGCGCGGCCAACGCCGGTCCACAGATGCCGCTCGACATAGCCGTGTGCGTCGGCGCCGGCGCGGTTCTTTGCCTGGTGCGCGACGCCCAGGGAGGTCGCGTCCAGTGCGCGGGCGCGGATAACTCTGCCCTGCTCGTCGTCGAGTTTCGAAACCAGCTCTTCGGCATATTCGCGGGCTTCGGCTTCGGTGTCGCGCACAATCACGTGGACGCGCAGCCCATAATCCAATGTGCGGCCATGGGCGGCTGCACGCTCGTGAACATCACGCATGCGGTGCGCCAACACGTCCTTCGCCTCCGGCCACATCAGATACACGTCGCACTGTGCGCCGCAGAGTTCGAGCGCGTCGGGCGAATAGCCACCGAAATAGAGCAGCGGCCCGCCATTCTGTTGGTAGGGCTTTGCGGGGTCGGCGGTTACTTTCCCAAATTGGTAGACCTCGCCCTGATGGTCGATTTCGTCGCGCGTCCAGGCCTGACGCAGGATCTCGATGACCTCGCGCGAACGCTGATAGCGGAAGCGGCTGTCGGCGACTTCGCCGGGAAAGTCGGAAGAGATGACGTTTATAGTCAATCTGCCCTTCAGCATGTGGTCGAGCGTCGCGAGCGTGCGCGCCAGCATGATCGGTTGCATTTCGCCGCAACGCACCGCCGCGAGAAAGTTGATCGAATGGGTTATCGGAGCGCAGCCCGCCACGAAGGACAGAGTATCCTGGCCAACCTGATAGGACGAGGGACACAGGATATTGCGAAAGCCCAGTCCTTCGGCTGTCTTGACGATATCGGAGCAGTGCTCCCAACTCGACCGCAGCGTACCATCCGGTACGCCGAGATAGCGGAAATCATCGGAACACAAAACGGAAAACCACGACACTTCAGCAGCATCGAGATCTGCGGACGTCACCGGAACGACCGTCAATGTCGGCACTCCCTCTCTGTCAGAGACTGGATTTCCCTGTTGCATATCATTCGTGTTTGTGTAGATCAATAGTGTATCAATTTTGCGTTGGAGACGATGTGACCACGTCCAGAAACGCCTACGCGCTTCCGATGCATCAAAAGGTCAGCGAAATGCTCATTCGCGAGATCGCGGCCGGGCGGATGATCGAGGGCGAGAAGCTTCCGCCGGAGCGCGACATGGCTGCAGGCCTTGGAATAGCGGTCGGTACTTTGCGCAAGGCGCTCGGCGATCTCGAGCGCAAGGGCTTACTCAGTCGCATCCAGGGTTCCGGCAACTATGTGCGGTCGCAACCCGACGTGGCCAGTGTCTATTCCATGTTCCGGCTGGAACTCCTGGAGGGAGGCGGGCTGCCGACGGCGCGCGTTCTGTCAGTCGATCGGCTGGCGAAACCGATGGACCTGCCGGTGTTCGGGTCGAGCAGCGAGGCCCATAGAATAAGACGGCTGCGGAGCCTCGGCGGCAAGCCGGCGGCGCTGGAGGAGGTCTGGCTCGACGGCTCCCGAGCGGAGACGGTTGCTATCGAAGAACTGTCGGACTCGCTCTATCTCTACTACCGCAAGGCGCTCGGCATCTGGATCTTGCGTGCAGAGGACCGCGTCGGGGTCGGCCAGGTGCCCGGATGGGCGCCGCCTGAGTTCGGCCTCGCGCCGGGCGCCGCCGCCGGCTTCATCGAGCGTACCGGCTGGATGCAGGACGGCGCCAGCGCGGAGTTTTCCAGGACCTGGTTTGATCATGGTGTCGCACGCTACGTCGCGCGGCTGCGATAAGGAACGGCTATGGCGAAGCACATTTCCTACGGCATCATCGGCTGCGGCATGATGGGGCAGGAGCATCTTCGCAATATCGCGCTGCTGCCCGAGGTCGGCGTCGCGGCGATCTTCGAGCCCGACGCGACGATGCGCGCACGCGCGGCAGACTTTGCCCCGCAAGCGTCGATCGCCGGCTCGGTCGCGGAGGTGGCGGCCGATCCGCGCGTCGACTGCTTGCTCATCGCCAGTCCGAACTATGTGCATTTCGCACAGCTCAAGGAAATCGCTGCTATCCGTGCGCTGCCCATCCTGGTCGAGAAGCCGCTTTTCACCGATCCGGTCGACGCAGCCGCGGTGAAGGCGTTCGCCACGACCTATACCGCACCAGTCTGGGTCGCGATGGAATACCGCTATATGCCGCCGGTCGCTCGATTCATCGAGCAGGCGCAGAACGCCACCGGCGGCATCCGGATGCTGACAATCCGCGAACATCGCTACCCATTCCTGGACAAGGTCGCCCACTGGAACCGCTTCAACCGTCGATCGGGAGGCACATTCGTCGAAAAATGCTGCCATTTCTTCGATCTCATGCGGCTGATCCTGAAATCGGAACCGGTAAGAATCATGGCGTCGGCCGGACAGGAAGTGAACCATCTCGACGAAAATTATGATGGCGAGACACCCGATATCTGGGATTGCGGCTACGTGCTGGTCGATTTCGCCAGCGGCGCGCGCGCCATGCTGGAACTATGCATGTATGCAGAGGGCAGCCGCTATCAGGAGGAAATCAGCGCCGTCGGTGCGCGAGGTAAAGTCGAATGCCTGGTGCCGGGTCCCGGCCGCTTCTGGCCAGCTCATCTCGGCGCGGCGCCGACGCCGCAGCTGATCGTCAGCCCGCGCTCTCCGCAGGGACCGTACACCATCGAGATCCCGGTCGACCCACAATTGCTGACGGCTGGCGATCACAACGGCTCGACTTTCTACCAGCATCAGCGGTTCTGCGCCGCCCTGCGAGGCGAGGGGCCGGTTGAGGTGACGTTGGATGATGGCTGGAAAGCTGTCGCCATGGGTATGGCCGCACAATTATCGGCAAACCAGGGCACGGCCATTTCCAACCCACTCGATGCCTGCGAGAGCGGACGCCCCCCGCTCTAGTGGGATCAGCCGACCTTGCCTCCGATTGCCGCTATGGTTCGGACCAGCCTGTCCGCGACACAAGTCGATGCTCCGGCCGCCATGAGCATCTGCGGCAGGATCAACCATTCCAGCGTCCAGGCTGCACCAGAGCGCTCTTGCTCATGGATCAGCGCATGATGCATTCCCGACAATTGGACTGCGTTGAACCGGGCAAGCGTCACCAGCATCTCGGCGTCGATGGGATTGCGCTTGTGCGCCATGGCGGACGACGAACCGCCGGCCGCCCGTTGCAGCTCGTCGCCTGCCTGCGCCATCAGTGCAATGTCCTGCCCGAACTTGCCGAGGCCGCCCGTGACAAGCGACAGCCAGTTGGCCAGCTCAGCGATGCGGTCGCGCTGGCTGTGCCATTGCGGCGCGTCGCGGAGGCTCAAGCGCCGGGCCAGCGCGGCACGGATGGCGGCGCCCTTGTCTGCGAACTTCTCGAGTGTCCCGACGGCGCCGCCGAACTGGACGACGAGAACCGATCCTCGCACCGATTGAAGCCGCTCGTGGTGGCGCACGAGCGGTTCGCGCCAGCTTGTGACGCGGTCGGCCACGGAAATCGGAATCGCTGCCTGCATTCGGGTTCGGGCCATCAGCGGGCGATCGCCAAACCGATGGCCGAGATCGGCGAAGGCGACCACCAGGGCCGAAAGCCTTTCTTCCAACAGGTCGATACAGGCGCGAATTCTCAGGATCATGGCCGTGTCGATCACGTCCTGGCTAGTCGCACCGAAATGCACATGCTCCGAATGCGGCTCTCCGACAGCATGCCTGATCTGCCGCACGAGTTCCGGCACGATGACGCCGTCGCGCGCCGTTGCGTCCCTCAGTGCCTGGATTTCCGGCCGGAAGTTGTCGAGGACGCGCCCGATGGCGCTTGCTGTAGCCGCCGGGACGATGCCGAGTGCACCTTGTGCGTCGGCGAGCGCTTTCTCGAATTGCAGCATCGTCGCAAGTTCGGCCTCGACGCCGAGCAGCGTCGCCATCTTCTCATCGCCGAGAAGCCCGGACAGGAGGGGATTGTCGAATGCTGCGATCATATGTCGAAGAAGACGGTCTCGTTGATGCCCTGGAGATGAATGTCGAACTTATAGATGTCGCCATCGCGCGGCGCGACCAGCGTCGACACGCGCTCTTTCTGCTCGATGCGCATCAGGACGGGATCCTCGGCGTTGGCGGTTTCCTCGTCGCCGAAATACATGCGGGTGTGAAGGCCAATGTTGATTCCACGCGCGACGATCCAGACCGTCAAATGCGGCGCCATCTTGCGGCCGTCAAAAAACGGCACGCGACCGGGTTTGATGGTTTCGAACATGCATTCGCCCGTCGTCATGTCGGTGGGCAGCCGGCCCCAGCCGGTAAAATTCGGGTCGGCGGAGCCGCGCAGATCTGAGGGCGAATTGTAGATGCCGGCGGCGTCCGCCTGCCAGATCTCGACAAGCGCGTCTTTCAGCGGCGAGCCGGCGCCGTCGATCACCCGGATGTTGACCCTGATGCGTTCGCCCCTGGTCTTGTCGTTGACCATCGCGGTGCCAAGGTCGCGTTTATAGACGCCCGCGATACCGGCAAAGTTGGGCGTCAGCCCGATGTGGACGTAGGGTCCCGCGGTCTGCGAGGCGCTTTCCTTCAGCCGACCGAGGGTCTGGACCATCAGTTGCCCTCGATGCGGTTTTCGAACAGCTTCGAGCGGCGGCCGCGCAGTACAATGTCGAATTTGTATGCCCGCGCATCCATCGGTATCGTTGCCTCCATGTCGAGCGCGGCGGTGAGGCCTTCAATGGCGCGACGGTCGTTGATGGTCCGCACGATCGGGCACCTCCAGATCATCGGGTCGCCCTCGAAATACATCTGGGTGATCAAGCGCTGCGCGAAGCCGTGCCCGAAGATCGAGAAATGGATGTGAGCTGGACGCCAGTCGTTGGGTCCGTTGGGCCAAGGATATGGCCCCGGCTGGATCGTGCGGAAACAATAGGAGCCATCCTCGCCGGTGATGGTGCGGCCGCAGCCGCCGAAGTTCGGATCGAGTGGCGCGAGATAAGTCTCCTTCTTGTGTCGATAGCGTCCGCCGGCGTTGGCCTGCCATACCTCCAGCAGCGCACCGGCGACGCCGATGCCGCGCTCGTCGAGCAGGCGGCCATAGACGAGGATGCGCGGCCCGATCGCGCTTTCGCCCGGCCCGGCAAAATTGTGGATGAGGTCATTGTCCAGTTCGCCGAGAATATTGTGGCCGAAGACCGGCCCGGTAAGCTCCGACAGGGTGTTGTCGAGGGAAAGAAGCGGCCGTTGCGGCGAGCGCAGCACGGAAGTCTTGTAGGCTGGTGTGAAGGCCTGCGGATGCCAGTTGCGGTCGCGCTGAAAGAAGGCGCCGATTTCCGGCGGGCGGTTGGCGGGAAAGCGCGATCTGGTCATGCTTAGCCGGCTTGAGTGTCGATTTCGTCGAACGTCTTCCTGGCGATTTTCATCGCATGATTTGCCGCGGGTATCCCGGCATAGATTGCCACATGCAGCAGCGCCTCGCGTATGTCGTCGCGCGTCGCCCCGGTATTGACGCTGGCGCGGATATGCATCGCAACCTCTTCGTCCTGCTTCAGCGCGGCGAGCAGCGCGATGGTGATCATGGAACGCTCGCGCCTGGTGATATCAGGCCGCGACCAGACGTGGCTCCATGCAGCCTCCGTGATCAGTTCCTGGAAAGGAATGTCGAATTCGGTCTTGGCCGCCTCTGCGCGGTCGACATGGGCGTCACCCAATACCGAACGGCGCGTCGCCATCCCTTCGACGTATCGGTCACCGTGTCGTGGCTTGCTCATTTGCGCTCTCTTGCCATGTCGTCCAGGAAGCCACGGATCAGCCCGGCGAGCCTTTCCGGCTGCTCGACGCATGGGATGTGGCCCGCACCGGCAATGACCTCGAACCGTGCGGCAGGGATTGAGCGGGCCAGCGATTCCACCAGTTCAGGCGGCGTCGATCCGTCCTGATCGCCGACAATGCAGAGTGTCGGCACTTTGATCGCGGCGGTCGTCGCGGTGAAATCGGCATCGCGCATAGCCGCGCAGGCAGCGGCGTAGCCGGCCGGATCCTGGCGCGTCAGCATCGTTTTATACCCCGCCAGTTCCTCGCCGCGATGCTTGTGGAAATCCGGCGTGAACCATTTTCGCATCACGTCGTCGGCAAAGCTCGCGATGCCCTGCGACAGGGTCGCGTTGATGCGCCCGTTCCACATCTCGGCCGTACCGATTTTTGCTGCCGTATCGCAAAGGATCAACCCTTCGATCAAATCCGGCCGCGTCCTGTAAAGGCATTGCGCAATGACCCCGCCGATCGAAAGCCCGCAGATCACCGCGCGCTTTACTCTGAGATGGTCGAGCAGCCCTGCAAGGTCCGTTGCATGGGTCTCGATCGTTTGCGGCGCGTCACCCAGTTCGCTCAGGCCGTGTCCGCGCTTGTCGAACGCAACGCACGTACAGTCGTCGGCGAGCCTTCGCTCGACCTCGTTCCAGATGCGCATATCCGTGCCGAGCGAGTTCGCGAAGACGACCGTCGGCCTGCCGGCTGTGGGGCGATGCCGGTAGTGGATCGTCGCGCCATTATTGCGAGCAAAGTTCATATCCGTCATAGCTTTGGCATTCCTTTGGGCCGCATCAGCCGTTTTTGCGCGGCGATGCGGAATGGTGCGTTCGGCGCACCATATCCTGCATACGCGCCGCGCCGTTCAACGAACTCGATAATAAACCCTTCTCCGAATGTCGGCGCATAGAGCTGGAAGAATTCGCCGGTGTCGTCGCGATCATAAAGGATATTGGCTGAGCGTAACCGATCGGCGACCTCCGGATCCAAACCGAAGCGCGCTTCCACGTCATCGTAGTAGTTCATCGATATCTGAAGCGGTTCGAAGCCGTTGGCCTGCAGCTTCGCCGCCGTCGCAAAGATGTCATCCGTTGCGAGTGCCAGATGCTGGACGCCGGAACCAAAGGTTTCGGCGATGAAATGGCCGGCCAGGGTGCGGTGACTCTCGGCGCCGTTCAGCGTGAGGCGGAAGCGCTTGTCCAGACCTTCGATCACTTGACTGCGCACGAGGCCGGCCGGATCGACAATGTCGACCATCGGGGTTTTGGTCGTCCTGAAGATCGAGACATAAAACAGCAGCCAACTCGGCATCTCCTCCTGTGCCATGGTCTGCCCGACATGATCGATACGGGTGAGGCCGACGCCATTGCCGGAACTTGCCGGCATGACCGGCGTGAACTCTATGTCCCAGACCTTCGCCAGGTCGGTCCTGGCATCGAGGAAGTAGATCAGTCCGCCGCCGACGCCGCGGATCGCCGGGATCGACAACTCGCCGGGTCCGACCCGCTGGTGAAAGATCTCGGCGCCCAGTGCCTCGGCGCGCGCCACAGTGGCGGCGGCGTCCTCGACCTTCAGGCCCATCGCGTATGCCGACGTGCCATGGACAACAAAGGAAGAATGGGCAAAGCCCTGCCGCTCGGTATTGATGACAATATTGATCTCGCCCTGGCGGTAGAGCGTGACGTCCTTCGAGACGTGCCGACCGGCCTCGACAAAGCCGAGCATGCGCAACAGCGATCCAAGCTGTCCGGCGTCCTGGCGATCGGCCGCGAACTCGATGAACTCGACCCCTCCAACTCCGATGCGGTCGGGCATGGGCGGGATAGCCATGTCAAGTGCCGGTTCTTCACGCCGCACCTGATCCATCAACCATACGAGCGAACGCCGTCCGTCGACGGAGATCGCCTTTGCCGACCCGCCACGGAACTGGTCGTTGAAAATCTCGAGCGACAGATAGCCGTCATAACCGGTTGCGGCGACCGCCTGCATGAACTGTCGCACCGGCAGATCACCTTCGCCTGGCATGTTGCGGAAGTGCCGGCTCCAATAGAGCAAGTCCATTTCGATCAGCGGCGCGTCGGCGAGTTGGACTATGAAGATCTTGTCCGCGGGTATCGAACGGATCGAGCCAAGTTCAATCCTGCGGGCCAGCGTGTGGAAGGAATCGAGAACCAGCCCGACGTTCGGATGGTCAGTCCTGCGCACGATTTCCCACGCATCGCGATGATCGTTGACGTGACGCCCCCAGGCCAATGCCTCATAGCCGACGCGCAAACCGCGCTTGGCGGCGCGCTCGCCAAGCTCGTGAAAATCCGCCGCCGCCCGGTCGATCCCGCCAAGCGAGACGGGCGACACCGACGAGCATACCAGCATCAGGTCGGTGCCGAGTTCCTGCATGACATCGAATTTGCGCTCGGCACGATCAAAGGCGCGGTTGCGCTGGGGCTCCGGCAAACCCTCAAAATCCCTGAACGGCTGGAAGAGCGTTATGGTCAGACCTGTGTCACCAGCCATTCGGCCGACGTCGCGCGGTGAGCCGTCAAAGGCGAGGAAATCGTTCTCGAAGATTTCGACACCGTCGAAGCCCGCGGCGGAAATTGCCGCGAATTTCTCCGCCAGGTCACCGGCGATCGACACCGTCGCGATCGACGTCTTCAAACGCGCCTCCTCCCTGGTTTGTCATGAACGAACCAGTTCGTACATAACTAAGGCAACGCTGCTGGCACCGCAAGTTCCGGTGCGCTCAGCGTTCTGCGGGAGCTTCGTCCTTGGCGACAAAACGTAACAGCATCTCGACGCTGTTGCGTTTGAGCCGCTCGAGTTGTGCCGGCGCGCCGAAGTCGCGTCCGAAGATCATCGAAAAGGTGGTGCGATTGGAAACGTTGAAGAAGCACAGCGCGCTTATCTGCCAATGGAGTTCGACCGCGTCGAGTCCCGGCCGGAAGACCCCCTCTTCGACACCGCGTGAATAGATGCGAGAGATGTGGTCGATCGCAGTCACGTTCAGTTCGCGGATCGCATCCGATTGTTCGAGGTACTGGCCGTGATGGATGTTCTCGATCATCACCATGCGGATGAATTCCTCGTGTCGGTGATGGTGGTCGAACGTGAACTCCACCAGGCGGGTCAGTGCCGCCACAGGCGGCAGACCTTCGATATCAAGTTGAGCCTCGCCCTCGCGCACTTGGCGATACGCGTTCTCGAGCGCGCGCAGGTAGAGGCCTTCCTTGTCGCCGAAGTAGTAATAGATCATGCGCTTGCTGAAGCGTGTGCGCGCCGCAATCTCGTCTATGCGCGCGCCCGACAAGCCGTTCAGGGCAAACTCCTTGGAGGCGATCTCCAGGATGTTGCGGCGCGTGCCCTCAGGGTCCTGGATACGCGTCGTGTTCGCGTCCGGCTTCGGCTTTCGTTCCTTCTTGATAACGGCCATGCAGTTTGAGTTCCCGCCCCGGCGCAGCCGGCATTTGACTAAACTAACCAGTTAGTACATCATTCGCAGATCACGACGGCTCATTTACCGGCGCGTTTGGCGTGAACACAAGGGCGATCCGGGAATTGCCGCATTTGGGCTGGGAGGCGGCCCGCACAGGGAGGAATTTCGGGAGATGGACGACAGCCTTGTCGACCTCCTTTGCCGTCTTGCCGACGAGCATAAGGGCGCCGCCGCCGGCGACAGGGAAAAGGTCGTGATTGGCCTCGTCGGACGCGGCATTCAGTCCTCACGCACTCCCGGCATGCACGAGCGTGAAGCCCGGCGCCTTGGCATCGGCTATTCGTACCTTTTGCTGGATTTCGACCGGCTCGGATTTCCCGACGCGGCGATCGGCGACTTGATCGCGGCGGCGGAAATTGCCGGCTTTCACGGCCTCAACGTCACTCATCCGTTCAAACAGGCTGTCATTCCCCTCCTCGATGAGCTGTCGCCGGCAGCGCGCGCAATAGGCGCGGTGAATACGGTCGTCTTCGCTGGGGGACGCAAGGAAGGCCACAACACTGACAGCTGGGGTTTCGCGGAGAGTTTTCGCGAGGCGATGACAGGCGCATCGATGGGCTGTGTCGCAATGTTCGGCGCCGGCGGAGCGGGCGCCGCAGTCGCAAACGCGCTGATGGAAATGGGCGTTGGCCGGCTGTTCGTCCTCGACAGCCTACCCAGCCGCGCCTCGGATCTTGCGTTGCGCATGGGCGCCTTGTTTGGCGGTCGCGTCGAGACGTGGCCGGACCCGGCCGCAGCCGTGCGCATGGCAAACGGCATCGTCAACACAACCCCGGTGGGCATGGCGAAATACCCCGGAACACCGTTCGACACTGCTCTTCTGACAGCCGAAAAATGGGTTGCCGACATAATCTACTTTCCGACCGAAACAGAGTTGTTGGTCGCGGCCCGAACGATCGGCTGCAGAACGCTGCCGGGCATCGGCATGGCGATCTATCAGGCCGTCCGCGCGTTCGAACTGTTCACCGGGCGCAAGGCCGACCGCCGCGCCATGGCAGATCATTTCGAGGCCGCCGCATGAAGGCAATGACGCCTATAATCATATGAAGACCATAGGGAGGAAATCGACATGAAAGCTGAAATGAACCGACGCCTGTTTATGGTCGCCGCCGGCGCACTCGCCGCCGCGACCGCCGTTCCCGCCTTCGCGCAGGACAAGCCGAAGCTGCGTTTCTCGGCCGTGTTCTCGGAACAGGACATCAGGGCCGAGATGATGAAAATGTTCGCCGACGCCATCAAGGACGACTTTGCCTTCGAGGGTTATTACGGCGGCAACCTGTTCAAGCAGGGCACCGAACTTGTCGCCATCCAGCGCGGCAACCTCGAGATGGGCAACGTTGCCCCGCAGGACATCTCCAAGCAGATTCCGGCGTGGTCTATCGTCACCGCCGGCTACCTGTTCCGTGACGCCGCGCACGTGAAGGCGTTCTTTGCCAGCGATGCCGGTGCGGAGCTGAAGCGGATGACCGAGGACCAGCTCGGCGTGAAGGTGCTCGGCCCTACCTATTTCGGCCTGCGCCAGGTCGGTCTGAAGCCGGACAAGGAAATCAAGACTCCCGCCGACATGGCAGGCATCAAGCTGCGCATGCCGGGTGGCGACGCCTGGCAATTCCTCGGCCAGGCGCTCGGTGCGAACCCTACGCCAATGGCCTACGCCGAGGTCTATACCGGCCTGCAGACAGGCGCAATCGACGGGCAGGACAACCCGTTGCCCAACGTCGAGAACATGAAGTTCTACGAGGTCATGTCGCAGATCGTATTGACCTCGCACCTTGTCGGTTTCGATCTTCTCAGCATCTCGAAAAAGGTGTGGGACGAGATGGGGGCCGAGAAGCAGGCAAAGGTCCAGGCGGCGGCGGACAAGGCGATCGACTTCTCGACAGAGAAACACCTGACGCGCGAGAAGGAACTCGTTGAAACCTTCAAGGGCAAGGGCCTGAAGATCTACGAGCCCGATGTCGCAGCATTCCGCAAGCATGTGCAGGAGCAATATCTTGCCTCCGACCTGGCCAAGGAATGGCCTGCCGGGATGGTCGACAAGATCAACGCGCTTTGACGCGACGAACTCGCCGGCCGGTCCGCTTGCGGCCGGCTGGCCGGTTTGGCCAGGCAGGGAGGCATCATGAACCCGGGATTGAGAAAGGTCGGCGGCTGGCTCTACCGGCGCGCCGAGAACGCAATCGCCATCGCAATCGGCGCCATGTTCGCCGCGTTTCTGCTGCAGGTTGCTTTTCGCTATCTTCTCAACTGGCCGACCGGCTGGAGCAACGAGCTTACCGTCGTACTCTGGATCTGGGTTGTGCTGTTCGGCGCAGCGTTCGTCGTTCGCGAAGAGGAGGAAATCCGTTTTGATCTCCTCTACGCCACAGTCGGTCCTGATATCAGGCGGGTAATGACGCTTGCCTTCGCAATCGCTCTCGTCGCGCTCTATGGCTGGTCCTTTCCGGCCGTCTTCAGCTACGTGACCTTCATGAAGGTCGAGAGCACCGCCTACCTCAAGATACGCTTCGACTGGCTGTTCTCGATCTATCTGGTCTTCGTCGTCGCCGTGATCGCCCGCTACCTATGGCTGGCTTGGCGTGCTCTGCGCGGCGAAGCACCGGCGGAATTCGACCCCACGAAAGCGAGCTCCGGCGTATGAATCTCGCGAGCCCCTTTTCGCTGTCAGTCGTTGCGATCACAGCGCTGGCCCTGCTTGGCCTGCCGATCGGTCACTCGATGATCGCCGGGTCGATCCTCTATCTCTGGCTTGCAGGGCTCGACATGGGCACGTCGGCCGAGCAGCTCCTCAACGGGCTCTACACAAGCTACATTCTGCTTGCCGTACCGATGTTCATTCTCGCCGCGGAGTTGATGAACGCCGGGACCATGACCGACCGGCTGCTGCAATTCTGCAACGCCGTTGTCGGCCGCTTCCGCGGCGGCCTGGCGCAAGTCAACGTGCTGCAGTCGATCATCTTCGCCGGCATGTCCGGATCGGCCATCGCCGACGCCGCGGGCACCGGCAAGATGATGCAGCAACTCATGACCAGGGATGACAAGTACCCGGCGAGCTATGCCGCTGCGCTGACAGCCGTCACCTCCGTCATCGGCCCGATCATTCCTCCGTCGATTCCGCTGGTCATCTACGCGCTGATCTCGGATGCATCGATCGGCTACCTCTTCATTGCCGGCATCGTGCCGGGCCTTCTTCTCGCCCTGGCGCAGATGATCATCGTCGCCATCGACGCGCGCCGGAAGAACTTTCCGGTCGAGAAGCCGGTGCCGCTCAGGGAATTACCGGGGATCACCTTGCGCGCATTTCCGGCGCTGATGCTGCCGGTCGTTCTGCTGGTCGGTATAAGGGGCGGCGTGATGACGCCGACCGAGGCCGCGGCGGTCGCCGCCGGCTACGCGCTGCTCATCTCGCTCGCGATCTATCGCAGCGTGACGCCGGGCCAGCTCTACCATGCGCTTCTCAACAGCGCCCGCACTACCGCCTCGATCGGCATGCTCATCGCCGGCGCCCTAGTGTTCAACTACGTTGTTACGGTTGAGAACATTCCGCAGTCCCTGTCGGTGATGCTGAAGTCCTGGGATCTTTCGCCGATGGGTTTCCTGATCCTGGTCAACATCCTGCTGCTGATCCTGGGCTGCGTTTTGGAGGGCACGACGATCCTGCTGGTAATCGTGCCGGTGCTGATTCCGACAGCGCAGGCGCTCGGTGTCGACATGGTGCATTTCGGCGTAATGGTCGTCGTCAATATCATGCTCGGGCTCGTCACCCCGCCCTACGGGTTGCTGCTGTTCATCATGACCCGCATCGCAGAGGTGCCGCTGCGCGACTTGGTGCACGACGTGATGCCGTTTCTCTATGCCATGATTGCCGCCCTGATGCTGATCACCTTCTTTCCATCGCTGGTGCTGTGGCTGCCGCGCCTGCTGGGCTATCAAGGATAGTACCATGACCAAGCCAATCTTCGTTCTCAACGGGCCAAATCTCAACCGGCTCGGCATGCGCGAGCCGGAGATCTATGGGAGGACGACACTCGCAGAAATCGAGGGGATGTGCCGTGACGCCGCCGGCGACCATCCGATCCGTTTTCACCAGTCGAATATCGAGGGCGAAATCGTCAACTGGGTGCATGAGGCGATCGACGACGGCGCGGGCATTCTGATCAACCCCGCGGGTTTGAGCTTCATTTCGATTCCGGTGCTGGACGCGCTCAAAATGTTTCCGGGCCCGATCGTCGAACTGCATATCTCGAACATCCATCGCCGCGAGGAGATCTATCATCGGTCGCTGGTATCGAAGGTCGCCACCGGCGTGATCGCGGGACTTGGCGCCGAGGGATATCCGCTCGCAATCCGCTGGCTCCTGGACCAGGTCGACGGATAGTGTATCGCCATGCCTGAACCCTGCATCATCGCTGTTGCGATCACCGGCTCGCTGCCGCGCAAGGAAGACAATCCTGCGGTGCCAATCAGCGTCGCCGAACAGATCGAGTCGACCCAGGAAGCCTTTGAAGCAGGTGCGTCGCTGGTGCACATCCACGTGCGCAACGACGATCAGAGTTCGTCGTCTGAACCAACGCGCTTCGCTGCCGTTCAGGCGGGGGTGCGTCGGCACTGCCCCGGCATGATCGTCCAGTTCTCGACCGGCGGGCGCGGTCGCGACCCTGCCGCGCGTGGCTCGGCGCTATATCTGAAGCCGGACATGGCCTCGCTTTCGACCGGTTCGGTCAACTTCCCATCCATTGTCTACGAGAACCATCCCGCCCTGATCGGTGATCTCGCAACCGCGATGAAGGCAAATGGCGTGCTGCCGGAGATCGAGATCTTCGACCTCTCGCACCTTCACACCGCCAGGCGGCTGGCCGATGCGGGACTTTTAGGTGAGCGCCCGCACATCCAGTTTGTCATGGGCGTGCAAAACGCACTGCCTGCGGAAGAGAGATTGCTCGACGTGCTGCTCAGGGAAGCGAAATTCCTGTTTCCACATTCCACCTGGACAGCGGCCGGAATAGGCCGCAACCAGACGATCGTAATGGGCTGGGCGTTGGCTCGCGGAGCAGACGCAGTGCGTACCGGACTTGAGGACAATATCAGGATCACCAGGGAACGCCTGGCGCGCAGCAACGCCGAGCTTGTCGAACTCGCGGCGGCCTCAGTCGAGAGGTTTGGCCGGCGTGTGGCGACCGTCAACGAGGCGCGCCAAACGCTTGGTCTGGCGTCAGGATCGTAATTCCTGGGCCGCAACTTCGCGCCCCGCAGTCGGACCTGTTGCGCCTTGGCCAGCGTCCCGGAATTACGGTGACAGTGCACTATTATCTTTCCCCGCCTGGCCGCGTTTTCCCGATTTCACGGCTTTTCCGGTTTGCTCGGCAATCCGGTCCAGAAGTGGTTCGCTGCCCCTCCGGCAATGCCGACATCGGCAGCGCGGCGATGCAAGTCGAGCCGAGCGTTCAACTACACACAGGAAGGCCTCCGATCGGTAGGTGCGGCGAACGGCGGCAACGACGTGCGAATAGGATGGTTGAGTATATGATCGAAAATGCCGTAGCTGCAGTCTAGCGCGAAATGCCGAGCGTCTGTGATCCATCGGTCATTGCAGCGGCGATGAACCGGAAATCATGACCCCAAGCCGACCTTCAGCAACCCGTTTTGCTGCCCGATAGCCGACATTCGTGGCAACCAGCGCTGATGGCCGGAGAGCGACTTACGCAAGTCGCGACGTGAACGGCAGCTTCGCGCCCGATCTTGGTCATTCCGGGTACCATTGCCACTGCCCAAAACCAGACATTACCGGCGTCTGGGAGAGCACGTGTGGCCCTTACACCCTCTATTCAATAATCCGTCGATCGGCTGACCTCGTCCCACTTGAGCGCGGCCGCGGCTCGGACGGCATCCGTCTGTGCTATGCGCTCTAAGGCATCACGTCCCAGAATCAGTTGCTCGGGCAGATTATCCTCACGCGATAAGTCGAAGATCTGGTCGTGTCCCATCGCATGGTGTAGGTCGGCGGTAGCGAAGCCGCTCGCGAGCGC
>SAQR01000060.1 GCA_004020365.1 Mesorhizobium sp. | reverse complement strand
CAATTGCGATAGGAACTTGGTCGAGGAACTTCTTGAACTGTTCACTTTCGAGCGCCGTCGCAAGTTCGGGAGTGTCGAGCAAATGTTCGACAGGCTCGTGCCTATTATCGTCGGACGTCATCCGTTTAGCCGGTCCCTTTCGCCGTGTAACAGCCGTACTCGTGAAGTTAGTTATACGCCTGACATCTGATCAAGGCTACAACACCCCGGCTGTGGGTTTGGCGCTGAACGCATTTGATCGTTCACGATTCTTGGTGAAACCGCCGCCAAACCGTTGGACGACAGGAAGTTGGTTTCCTAGAGCTTCTCTCAGTGCCGGAGCGGGCAGGATTTGCCAGCGTTGCCGTTGATTCGAAGCCGCAGGAGAACGAAATGGCCGACGACAAGACCAAGCGTGATTTCCGCGTCCGTAACCGCATATCTGCCGACGAGGATTATGAGGTGGAACATTTCGCCCGCGAGAACGGCATTACGCCAGAGCAGGCCACCGGGAATGACCGCGGCGCTTTGACAGCCGCTGCAAAGCAATTGAAACCGTGCTGCAAGGAGGTCCGCTGACTGGCAGATGGAGGCATCACCGTGGTTGACGTGGCTGTGGGGTGGCACAAGGCGTCGGCATGGAGGCGGGTACGGTCTCGAGATTGCTTCGCAATTCGGTCTTATGGGGAAATTGTCACTCACCACAGCCCCCTACCGACCTAACCTCACTGGTGATCTAGACCTGCTGCGCCGCTGGTTGATGTTGGTGTGGTAGGCTGCGCTGAAAGCCTATTCTCGGGAAAACAGTCAACGGAGAGATTCGACCCTATGTGGACACGCATTCGGCACCTCAGGTGTGAGCATACAGGCTACGGTGGCCATTGCTGGTTGTGCTTTGACCGGCAATCGCTCTAGCGTTTAGCTCACGTGCCGGTGTGCAGAGCGAATAGAACCGATCACGCTTCGTAGAACCTCGAGTTTTGCGATGCCTGGTTTGGTTGACGGCCTGCAGATCAAGCGGCCTCGTCGAAATTCGAACCCGTCCAGCCCTAAAATGTTCTGCCGGACTGAGGCGGAGGGCTTTGTGCGGAATGTGATCGCAATCGCTTCGGGTCCTATGTCGACCTGCCTCAAGTCTAACGCCGCCGCATCCATTCGCAATCGGGTTACCTCCAGCAGCGTAGCCACTTCGCTCGGCATGGCTCCAAAGCGATCCTCCACTTCGTCGGCAAAAGCATTGAGATCCGAATGCGTGCTCATGCGAAACACCCGCGAATACAGGCTGAGGCGTATGGCTGGCTCCCGTACATAGCTTTCTGGGAATGACCCTCCGGCCTGCAAGTTGATGTCCGGAAGTTGCATGTCAGAGCGGGGCCCGCCTCGAGCAATCGATGAGGCACGCTCAAGCAGTCGATGATAGAGCCCGACGCCGATGAGCTTGACGTGGCCCGCCTGTTCTTCGCCGAAAAGATCGCCGGCGCCGCGTAGGTCGAGGTCCCTTTGGCTGATGGCCAGGCCAGAGCCAAGCCGGTCAAGAGCTACAAGAGCCGAAAGTCGGGACCTTGTGGCTTCAGCCAATTCCTTGCCGGGCTCGGTCAAGAGAAGTGCAATGCCTTGAACCCTTCCTCTGCCTACACGACCCCGAAGCTGGTGGAGCTGTGTAAGTCCGAAACGGTCGGCCCGCCAAACGAGAATGGTGTTGGCCCGCGGTATATCAAGTCCGCTTTCGATGATGTCAGTGGCCAACAAAATGTCGCCTTCGCCTGCGGCGAACCGGACAACTATCTCGTCCAGTTCACGCCCTTTCATTTCGCCATGCGCGATTTTCACCGAGAGCTGCGGAACCAGCCTGCCCAGTTGTTCAACGACAGTCTCGATGTCATCTATGCGTGGTACGACAAAGAAGCTTTGTCCTCCGCGGCGGTATTCGCGCAATAGAGCAGCCTTGGCCGAACCGGCATCGAAAGGAGCCAAGAAGGTGCGGACCGGACGCCGCTTGGCAGGTGGTGTGTTCAGGACGCTGACTTCCTGCACGCCCGCCATCGCCAATTGGAGCGTGCGGGGTATCGGCGTAGCGCTCATGGTCAGAGTGTGGAGGCATGGCGCCAACCCTCGCAGTGATTGCTTCAGCTTGGCCCCGAACCGATGCTCTTCGTCGATTACGAGCAGCCCGAGATGGCTAAAGGCCACCCCTTTGGCCGCAACAGCATGGGTCCCGACGACGACCGCAATGTTGCCGCTTCTCAGACCGTCCTTCACTTTCCTTGTCTCTGTCGATCCGACCACCCTGGAAAGGTAAGCAACTTGGATGTTGAACCCTGCGAAACGCCGGCAGAACGTCTCGTAGTGCTGACGCGCGAGCACGGTGGTGGGCGCAACGATAGCAACCTGCTTGCCACAAAACGCGGCCGCAGCACACGCCCGAAGCGCCACCTCGGTCTTTCCAAAGCCGACGTCGCCGCAGACCAGCCGGTTCATCGTTTTGCCCGAGGACAGGTCATCCATCACGGCTCGGATTGCGGCGGCTTGGTCGGGGGTCGCGGGGTAAGGGAATCGCGCGGCGAAGCGAGCAAGATCAGCACGCGGCGGCTTGATCATTTCGGCGGACTGGCAGGACCTGGCCTTCGCAATGGCGACCAGCCGCTTGGCTACCTTCTGGATCTCGCGGACTACAGACTGGCGCCGCTTCTTCCAGCCTTCACTGTCTAGTCGGTCCAAGGCTATCGCTTCTGGCTCGGATCCATAGCGCCATATACGGCCAAACTCCTCCACTGGCACCAGCAAGGAAGCGCCACCATGATATTCAAGCTTCACAACATCCTGTTGCAGACCAGCCACTTCAATTTGTTCGATCGCGGCAAGGACGCCCACGCCATGATCTTCATGGACAACCAGATCGCCGAGCCGCAGTTCGGGTTCGACTATGCCGCCACCGGAGCCCGCGTTTGCAGTCGATGACGGGCCGAATATGTCCGCTGCCGCAATGACCGCAATTCGGGATCGTTCGTCGACAAAGCCCTCCGCGAGATCGAATTCCGCCTTGAGAAGAGAGCCTCTTTCGACAGAGAGGATTTGCGGCCAATCGGCGACCGGGCCCATCTTGCGACCGAACTTACGGTCGAGCAGCCGCTCTGCTCTGCTCAGTTCCGAAGCTTCGCCCGTGACCACCACACTAAATCCCGAGCTTGTGCGCGCCTGGGCGAACTCGGCGAATTCGTGCCCGGCTCGCGGCAGGTGGAAGAATTTGGGAATTCGACCAACCGGGATCGTAAGACGCAAGCACTGGCGATCCCGTAGCGAGTCGTCCCATTCCTCACGCGACAAATAAAATTGTTTCGCCGCGGGCCGCGCCACCGTGGAAACTTGCCGCCTGCCGCGCCACGCCTCTTCTATGAGGTCCAAGACGCGAGCGAGCGAGATTTCTTCCAATCCATCCAGGAAGCAGATGGTAGCTGTTGATGCGACGTCGAAGAGCGCCGGCAAATCGGAGTAGAGCGAGACTAGACGTTCCTCCATCGGGATCGTGCGCATCGCTGCAGGGTCGAACTCGTTGCCGGGTTCCAACATGAGCTCGGACGCCGGGCCAATTACGACTCTGTGCAGCGATCGCTCGCTTCGTTGAGTGATTGGGTCATATGCCTTAAGTTCGGAGATGGCGCCGCCAGCGTCCAGTACAACACGAATAGGGCGGTCACGGTCAGCAGGAAAAACGTCGATAAGATCGCCGCGGACGGCCATCTCGCCTGGTTCGTCGACCCGATCGTCGACAACATAGCCACTTCTCTCAGCCAATACACGAAGTGCCCTCGGGTCCACCTCCTGTCCGATCTGCAGGGTCGCGAAACCTTGGCCGATTGCCGAGGGAGGCGGTACCCGCTGCAGGGCAGATTCGACCGAAGTAACCGTGATGCGGGGTCCTTTCGAAGCGGCCGCAACAGCATGAAGAACGCTGACCCGCCGCCCCATAGTGGCGCGAGTGGGCCACACCCTGTCGTATGGCAGGCAATCCCACGGCGGCAAATACAGAATGTCAGCTGCTGGGAGGAAGTGGCGCAATGCCTGGGTGATGTCAGCGGCGCTGCTTTCGGAACTCGCGATATGGAGCATGTCCCTATTTCGAGTGGTTTCCAAAGCGCTGATCAATGCCGCAGCTACTGCGGCAGCTGGCGGTGTGTCGCCTTCTCCTCCTGATGCAAGTTCGCATTGTTTCGCAGACGCGCGATCAAATTGCTCGAGTTGTTCAGCCTCACCGGCATTGCAGGTCTCTCTATCCACGTCTCACCTTCCGAACCTGGGACAAAACGGCCGCGACATGCCCGGCGTTCCGTTGGGACGGCACAGTTACCGACGCTTGGCGTTCAGCAACGTTGCAAAGCGGCAATCCGTTGCCTTGCCCAGCGTGTGATCCGCATCGTGCGCCGTGAGAACAGAGTGCCGCACTGTCTAGCAATGCTTGGATGGCGAGGATTCCTGAGCAAGCCGCGAATTTGGGGGCGCTACGGCTTTGTGGGTTCGTTCTGGGACGAAACGGCAGCGGCTGGTCGATAGCAGCTAAGGCATCTGTGGTCGGCATTCCAATTGCCCGTTGCTAGACTTGGCCAAATGACTCGCTATCAGATGGACCCCAAGTTCTCAGGCTCAGCAATCATTCGACGGTTGCTGTCCAAAAGCTCATGCACACCGTCGGCGTGCTAGACTCCAAGCATCCCGGCACAAAATCGGCAATCAAACAGGTTGGCGCTACCATTGGCGATATGCATCCGCATCGAGTCTTCGCACCGATCCGGACGTGCCTGGAAACCCTCGCCCGCCATAGACCCCCCGAGGACTTGCCCAGGGCTTCACTCTATCGCTCGAACCCTGCGTCGGTCGGCAGCCACAGCGACAGCGGAAAGCCCCAGATCAGCACGAGCCGACTGATCAGCCGCGGCACGACGATCTGCTTGCGCTGGACCGAGATCCTCGAGCTCGCTGCCCGCCGCCGGACGCAGGCCGGAGCGAGGAACGAAGAATCGCCGATGGTGGCGTCGCCCGATACGTAGTCGAGATTGGGGCGGAAGCGGTCCCAGGCCTTGCCGACCCAGGTATCCCAGTCGAAGCTGTGGTCCTTCGTCATGGCGATGGCGGCCACTGTGGCCGAGATCGCCTTCGACACCGAGGAGACCTGGAAGATGGTGGTGCTGCTGACCTTAGAGGGTGTCATCCCGGTTGCTGCGAAGGCCATAGCCTTGGTCAAGGATCATCTGCCGCCATGCACCACCGCAACGGCGAAGCCGGGAAACGTAGATGCTTCCTTGACCTTCTTAACGATGTCCGGCAGGGCGGCCACCGCCTTCTCGACGCTCCGACACGCCATCGCCCCACCTTTCAAGAGCCTGCCTAGTTTTTTAACCGAGGCGGGGAACATGGATGCTGCCTCGCGGTTGGACCTCGGAAAGCTAATTCGCAGCCTGAAGGAAAGCGGCCGAGCTCGCTCTCGCGACGCCGCGAACAGCCCCTATCGGAGATTTCGCATGCGAGCGCTGGTTTGGCATGGAAAAGAAGACATACGTTGCGACGAGGTTACCGATCCCGAAATCGAGGACCCGCGCGACGCCATCGTCAAGGTGACGAGCTGCGCGATCTGCGGCTCGGACCTGCACCTCTATCACAACCTCATTCCGGCAATTCTGCCCGGCGACATTATGGGCCACGAAATGATGGGTGAGGTGGTGGAAGTTGGATCCGGGGTAAACGGCGCGCTTAGGAAGGGAGACCGCATCGTCGTTCCCTTCACCATCATTTGCGGGGAATGTGACCAGTGCAAGCGCAAGAACTTTTCGGTCTGCGAACGTACCAACCGCAACAAGAACATCGCCGACAAGGCGTTCGGTCACACGACGGCCGGGCTGTTTGGGTATACCCATCTGACCGGCGGTTACCCGGGCGGACAAGCCGAGTATGTTCGCGTGCCATTTGCCGATGCAACGCACATCAAGGTACCGGTCGGGCTCTCCGATGAGCAGGTCCTCTTCCTTGGCGACATATTGCCAACTGGCTGGCAGGCTGCTGTTCAGTGCGAGATCGCACCTTCCGATACGGTAGCGATCTGGGGCTGTGGCCCGGTGGGGCAGATGGCAATCCGCAGCGCCATTCTTCTCGGTGCCAAGCAGGTCGTGGGCATAGATTGCCTGCCCGAACGCCTTTCCATGGCCGGAGCGGGCGGCGCGATCACCATCAACTTCCTGGAGGAGAGCGTTGTCGAAAGTCTGAACGAGCTTACAGGCAGCAAAGGGCCAGATAAATGCATCGACGCCATCGGGATGGAAAGTCACGTGTCCTTTCGTCAACCAGACACCGTTTATGACCGCGCCAAGCAGATGATACTGATGGAGAGCGATCGGCCCCATGTGCTGCGTGAAATGATCTATGTCTGCAGGCCAGCCGGCGTCATCTCGGTCGCGGGCGTGTATAGCGGGGTTGTCGACAAGATCCCGATGGGCCAAGCCATGAACAAGGGCCTGACTTTCAGAATGGGCCAGACGCATGTGAACCGCTGGACCGACCACCTACTGGGTCGCATCGAAGAGGGTCAGATCGACCCCTCGTTTGTCATCACCCACACTGCCGGGCTCGAACAAGGACCCGAGATGTACAAGATCTTTCGCGACAAGCAGGACAGTTGCGTCAAAGTCGTGCTGAAGCCATAGGAGCAGTGTCATGAACATGCTTAGCAAATTCGGCAACCTCAGCAGATGGCCAAGCGACCCAAAGGTCGTAAAATCTGGCCCCAAGGCGCTCGCGCCCTCCGATGTGGTAGCGCGCAAACTCGGATGGTTTAGCATTGCGCTGGGCATGGCCGAACTTATAGCCTCCAAGCGCATCGCCCGCGCACTCGGCATGCCTGGTAAGGAAGGCTTGATCCGTGCCTACGGAGCGCGGGAAGTCAGCAGCGGCATTCTGTCCTTGTCGGCAGACAAACAGCCGGGGCTTTGGAGCCGTGTGGCCGGTGATGGGCTCGACATCGCAACGCTCCTATGGGCGTTCCGGCACGACAATCCAAAGCGTGACAACGTCGGACTTGCATTGGTGCTCGTTGCCGGTGTGACACTCATAGATTTATTGACCGCGCAAAAGGTAAGCGCCCGGCACGCTCGCGGCCGCCGGCAACCGCAGGATTTCGGTGACCGCAGCGGCTTCCCTCAGGGTCTTGAAGCTGCGCGGGGCCTTGCGCGTAAAGACATGTCACCCGCCAGCCAGAATTGAGCGGTGGCTAACTGGCGCGAACCTGATCTCCTTCTCTCGGCGTCGCCGCCGATACGCTCGGCGCTGATTGCGCAGATATTTTGACCCACCGGGACCGGAATTTCAGGAAATTGTTGCTCCGGGCGACCAAGGCATTGCCCGGCATGCCCGTGCCTGCCGCGGACGCACCGTTCCGGACGGCTCCGGCACAGCCATGCGCCAGCGACCCAAGGTTGGCCGGATAATGATTCCGTCCGTCCCAAGCTGCAGATAGGCAAGGTGACGCGTGATGCTGTGTGCCCCGTCGCCATATCCTGCGTCACAGTACGGTCAGCCGCCAGCATTCTGATCTGGTCGACCAAGTCCTTTCTTTGTAGCGAGTTTTTGTTTTTCTTTCAGCAGCCGAACGATCGCGTCGACGGGCGGTGCAAGCTCGGGCGGCGACTTGCTGTTCGAGCGCCACAAGTATCCAAACAATGTCCTCAGTATGCGCATTGTCGTAACCTCCTGGACCACCAAACTTGGCTTGGGCGTTGTTGTTCCTGAACAGCACGCCAAGCCCGCTGGGGGTGACCGAGGCTCAATCTGAGAAACGACCTGAAGCGCTCGCGTCTCGGATTGTTGCAAATTATACGGCGGGAGGACGGACGAGTAGAACTTCGTTGCGCTTCGAGACGACCGTTAGGAGTGGCTCGTCAGCAGGCGGTCTTGTCTTCCTTCCGGAACCCTGGCCGAGCCAAAGGCGTTCGGGTCGTGCAGCACTTGCCCTAGTGCTGAAAGATCGGACTGCACCGCTTCCGATCAGCCCGCGTCCTTCCCATCCCCTCGGGGCGCGGGTCCCCTATTTTTGTTTGGCGCGCTGGAGCGGCGCGGCTGAAGGCGCGGCGGGCCTTTTTTGTTTCCGTGTGGAACTTCGGCGCGGGCTGAAAGTTTGATTCGTGCAGCTGCGACATGGATGACTCCCGGTGGGCCCGCGTCCTTTTTTCCCGAAGGGCGCGGGCTTTCTTTCTGCACGGAACACCGGGGCGGTGCACATTTCGCCGGCTTGCAGCGAAATGGCCGCTTGCGCGCTGCGTCAATCCCTCGCCTTCAGGCCCTGTTGTCTGCCGCCATATAGTGTGATCGCTGCTATCAACAATATTTTGGAATCCCATCGCCAGCCGTCACTGGGCGCCGCGAGTGGAGATGCTTGACAGTGATTACCGGCTCGGGTTTTTGGAACTTAATCAGGCTTTTCAGCGTTCTATGACATGCCTCACGATCGAGCCAATCGTCTGCTAGGCGTCGCCACCACTGCGAAAATCGGTGGTCATCCCATCCATCCCATGTTGATTCCTTTTCCGATCGCATTGCTTGTGTCGGTGTTCCTCTCAGACTTGGTGTTTTGGTCGACCAGGAATGCTTTCTGGGCCGAGGCTTCTTTTTGGCTGCTCGGGTTTGCCTTGCTTATGAGCGCCGCAGCGGCGCTGGCCGGCTTTGCCGATTTTCTTGGAAATGCAGTCGTACGCTCTTTCGGCGCCGCGTGGCACCACATGATAGGCAATGTCATCGCAGTGGTACTCGCCTTGGCCAACTTCGTTTTGCGGCTCAGTGCAGGCGCAGTCGAGGGGACTCTGCCTTGGGGATTGGCCCTGTCAACGCTTGTTGTCCTGCTTCTTGTTTACACTGGCTGGAAGGGCGGAACGCTCGTCTACGAGCACAGGGTAGGGGTACATCCTGAGGAGGGTGAGGACACCGGTTCTCGTGCGGGACGATCTTGATTGAGGTCTTGGCATGGCCGACCTGCGGGGACGCGTTGTCGTGGTCACCGGCGCTTCGAGCGGCATCGGCAGAGCGGCTGCTCTTGGGTTCTCGCGAAAAGGGGCGCGGCTGGTACTGGTTTCTAGAAACGACGACGCGCTCGACAACATCGCCAAGGAATGCGTCGACTCAGGCGGTGAGGCACTGACCTTTCCCGCCGATATGGCAGACTACAGCGCGGTGGAGGAAATCCGTGGTTTTGCGGTATCGCATTTCGGCGGGATTGACGTCTGGGTGAATTGCGCCGCAGTGCTGATTTTCGGGCGCTTCGAGGAAGTTCCGCCTCCGCTGTTCCACCGCCTGGTCGACACGAATGTGTTTGGTTACATCAACGGATCTCAGGTCGCCCTCAAGCAATTCCGCTCGCAAGGAGACCGTGGAGTGCTGATCAACGTCAGTTCCATGCTCGGTGTCGCTCCAGAGCCTCATGTCAGTGTATATGTCGCGAGCAAGTTTTCCATACGCGGGCTCACAGCGTCCATCCGGCAGGAGTTGCGCACCACGCCAGGCATTCATGTGTGTGCTATCCTTCCTGCGGCCATAGATACCCCTATCTACCAGAAAGCGGCAAATGTGTTCGGCCGCAAGGCGCGATCCATAATCCCCGTTTACTCGGCCGAGCGAGCCGCCTCTGCAATTGTCGGCGCAGCGAGCCATCCTCGACGCGAGATCAGGGTTGGCGGCTTTGCATTCGTGTTGGAATTTGGCTGCCGGGTTGCGCCATCACTGGTGGAATGGATAGTCGCTGTTGTGGGGCCACGTCTCCAGTTTCAGGAAAACGCCGAGCAACCGCACGATGGCAACTTGATGGCAAGTGTGTCCCCTCACGAAGTTGCCGGCCGCTGGCGCCAGTACTGGACGAAGGCTATTGGGCGTCACTCCCCTTGATCGTCGCGTGCCTTTGATTCACGTGCCCAGCCACCGCTTCCAACCTGTAGTGAATGGATTGGAACACAATCTTGCTGTTGCGGATGATGAAGCTGTCTGCACCGTCGGTAGCGTTCAAACTGCGCGAAGTAGCGGACCAGATCAGAATGGCGTAGGGACCCCGAACCTGCTTTGCCAAGAATTCGAATTTAGCCTCAGGCAACTGCTCATGAAGACGTTTGGCTGAGAGGCGGATAGCGTCGTGACCGACGAGATTAGAATTCGCGGTCAAGAGGACTACGTCACTAGCATAGTTGCGCCTAAGGTCCTCCTCCAGTTCACCCATCACACGCAGCCTCAAATGGTCTTGAAAAACCTCGTGTATCGATCGAGCCATTTAGACGCTCCGTTTGTCTCCGGTGCGATAGCGAAGCATGTCGCCGTCCTCGATCTCCCATAGAGGACCGTAGCATTCCGGACATACAAACGACGAAAGTTCGCCGAGACGATCTTCATTCGACCTCCAGCCGGACTCCCGGTGGAACAGGAAGCGTCTCGCCGGCGGGCTCGGAGGCCAACCGGGCCAACAGATTGCCCATTCCGACGATCGGCACGCAGTGGTCGATTTCGACATGGCGCTGGCGCTCCGAACCATGTCTGGTACGGCCGCGTCTTGCGGGTCCTGGATCACTGTTACTCCGCCGACGGCCTTGATCGCCCGGAAGCCGGAGCAGCATATGACTCGTCGTGCAGCACATAGCGGAGTGCTCCTGAGCTGCGACTGCCGCCTCGATGCCACACTGGGCATGCCTTCACGTCGGACGCGATGTTCGAGGCCCAGTCGGCCGAGACTGACCAGATATTGTGGAGCTTGCTGCGCGCGCATCAGCAAGCGGGCGGCATTCACCCGGCGAATGGCGGCCCGGGAAAGTGAATTGGCCCGCGTTGACATGGCGGCAAAGCTCCAGGAGCGGTCGAGAGAATACGAAGCGGACGCCGAAGTGATCGAACGAATTCTCGAAAGCAGGCGGGACACAGTGGCGGATAATGGGGCGATCACGAAACAAAACTGATCCGGCCTCGCCGCTTCGGAAGACGGGGATCGAACCAAACCGGATCTATGTGATGATCGTGGATTCGATCGGGCCCAAAGGAACAAACAGCATCCACTTTGGTTAAAGCTGCGCGTGCCACCAGACACGCGTTTCTCACACTCGGAGACGACCATGGCTACGAAAAACGAATCGCAGAGCAAGGCCAAGGGCCTCGAAGATCTTTTCCACGACGGACTGAAGGACGTCTACTACGCTGAGCGCAAAATCCTGAATGCGCTCAAGAAGATGGCCAAGGGTGCCGAATCCGACGAACTGACCGCCGCATTCGAAAAGCACCGCGACGAGACGGAGGCTCAGATCGAACGGCTGCAGCAGGTCTTCGAGATTTTCGGCAAACGGCCACAGGGAAAGACATGTCCCGCCATCGACGGCATCATTGAGGAAGGGCAGGAGATACTTGAGGAATTCAAGGAAGCTCCGGCTCTGGACGCTGGTCTTGTGGCGGCGGCGCAAGAGGTTGAACACTATGAGATCGCCCGCTACGGCACCCTGATCACCTGGGCCGGACTGCTCGGCCTAAAGGATGCCGTGCCGCTGCTCGAGGAGACGCTCGAAGAGGAAAAGGCGACTGACGAAGCGCTGACGCAGCTTGGAGAGACCAGCGTCAACGAGAGAGCGATGCAGGAAGCTGCCTAGGTAATCGGCGCTTCGACGGAATCAATGAGCACGTCATGAACAATAGAGAGAACGCGCCTCCGAACGACGGTGGCGCGCCTGGCCCGCCGGCGCCGGCGGGCCAGGCGCCAAGCCTGCGGCAACTCCTGTTCGAGCCTAACATCTCGGTCAACGGGCTGATCGACGACGGCACTGTCGTCTTCTTTCTTGGTCGCCTGGAAGCCGTACGCCAGAGCGGCGACGACCTCATCATGGAGCTCAACACCAACGGCGGGGATGCCGATGCGGCCCGGCGGATTGCCCTCGAAATTCGGCTGTTTCGGCAGCATTCAGGCCGCAATGCCTACTGCGTCGGCAAGACGAAAGTGTATTCGGCGGGGGTGACTATCTTCGCGGCTTTCCCGAAGCCGTTTCCGCTTCCTCACCACGGACGCGGTTCTCCTGGTGCATGAGCGGCGTATGCAGACGAGTGTCGAACTGAATGGCCCGATGAAATCTTCCATCCAGATTGTGCGCGAGCAGCTTGCGCTACTTGAGACAGCGGAGCGACTGGAAATGGAGGGCTTTAAGGAGCTCGTTGAGGGCAGTTCGCTTAGCGTTGACGAACTCTACCGCCGTGCGACAACGAATTGCTACATCCACTCTGAAGAGGCCCTCGACCTGGGATAGTCGCAGATCTGCTGCGCTAGCATAGCCGTTCAGGCGAGATATCCGCGGCGATATCCGGAGTATCCGATTGACAATGCAAAATCCCGCGCGTCTTGGGAGAGAGCACGGGCCACGAGTATCGACTGCACTTGGCGGGCGATCGGAACTAACGGTCTGTGGCGACGTTGCGATGGCAGTAAAACTTTGCTGACCAACGGAGACCGACATGACAGAGCCCAAGGAACGTCTGGTGCAGTGGCTGCGCGACGCTCACGCCATGGAAGAACAGGCCGAGACCATTTTGAGCGGCCAAATCGAGCGTCTCGAAAACTATCCCGAGATTCGCGACCGGATGAACACGCATCTCGAAGAAACGAGGCAACAGGCGAAGCGTCTCGAACAATGCCTCGACCGGATTGGCGACGGATCTTCGACGCTGAAGGATGCCGGCGGTAAGCTAATCGCCTTCGGACAGAACATCAGCGGCATTTTTGCAGGCGACGAGGTGATGAAAGGATCGCTAGCCAGCTACACGTTCGAGCATATGGAAATCGCCAGCTATAAAATGCTCATTGCCGCAGCCGGCGAGGTCGGCGATTCCGAGACCGAAAGCGCGTGCAAAGCAAACCTGCGGGAAGAAGAGGCGATGGCCGACTGGCTGGAAAGCAAACTCGGCACGGTCACCACCGAGTTCCTCAGACGCGACGAGCGGGATTCTGACACCGCGAAACGGTGACGTGCAGGGGCGCCGCTCTATTTGCGCTTAAGGGCGAGCTGTCGCGACCCAGCCGCAGGGGGAATGGCGGCCCCTTCACCTGCTAGGACCCTATTGCTCCGGGACCGCGGAGGTCTGCGGATGATTTCGCGCGGCCTCGGCAATTTCGGGGATGTATTTGGTCGCGGTGCAGCTTCGGTTCGTGTTCGAGCGCGCATCGAACACCTCTTTTTCGCAGACCCGCTCAGCGAGCTCGATGGGAACATGCACAGCCAGAGGCACCTCAGTCTCAGAGATTCCGAGCTTGGCTGCGATTTTCTGTTTCACCTCTTGCCTACCGAGCGAAACGTCAACGCCGACATCTTGCGGGTCCTGAGAATCTTCCGTCGTCGGCGATGCGCCTTGCCCGGGTAGATCGTCTTGCTGCCCAGTCTGAGCAAATGTCTGAACGGTAAAGAGCAGCCATGTAATCACAGCCGGCAGCAATAATCGGTGGGAGAGTGTTTTCATGCCCAGCCTCCTGCAGGTGCATTAAACAACGGGCAAAGTGGTCGAAGCGTTCCAGAGGAGCGGCGTGCGCTTTGGGGAGCCGATGCAGCCCGCCGTGCCGAAGAATGTGGCAATTTTTGTGCTGTGCTGTTGGAACCTGATTTGGCGACAATTTCAGTGCGGCAACAAGCGCTGTGCTGTTGGATCGGGGAGAACAATGCGGCAAAAGGAGCGCACGTCGGATGCTGCGCGGGAATTGATCGAGGTCGAGCGCGCGGCACGAAATGCAAAGACGGCTCGGCTCCGGGAACAACGACTGAGAATTGAAACCGCTCTTGCTGGGGCATCGGCACCGCAACCGAAGAGGGATTGGAAGATGAAGAGCTGGTAGTAGGCACGCTGCACGTGGCGCTCTCCAATCATCCGCGGCGGTGCCGGAAGGCGCCGGCTTCCTGCGCCGCCTGGCCGGCGGCGAGATTCGGCGTGCGCCAAAAGAAGGGCTTGGTGCAGCTCACGCAAGCTTTGCCGCCTCAGACCTCAGCATAGGAATTAATGTACGGGAATTACCAAGCCGTAGCCGCCTTGGAACGAATAATCCGGCTCAAGCTTACTTTAGCGATCCAGGTCCCTCACTCGGATCACCGGTCACTCGATCGCATTGGCCCGTCCTCGTACCAGGGCGGGCCATTGTCGCCGGGTGAACCTGACTGACAGGAGTGAACAACAATGTTTGCAGATGAGATTGCGGCAAGGCGTCTGAAATCCCTGGTCGACCACTATATGGAGACCAGGAAAAGGCGGCACGATGTGGTTTCAACATCGAGAGCTGAAACCGCCATACGGGAATTCCTCCCCAATTGCCCTGTGTCCGGCAAAGCCCTTGATGACATGATCGCCGCCTGTGCCGTCGAGCATGGCCTCGGCGTGCTGTTCGACAGGTCAGAAATCACCGACAGCGTCAGCTGATCCGCTGGCCTGCGAAGGCGCTCAAGCAGTCCGACACGTCGAGTGTCCGGTTCATATATCCCCCGGTTGGTACGTTTCCGACACTATCCGTGAGCCTCCATGCATCTAGATAGCCATGGAGGTGGAGTGAGCATGCCGAGATATTTTTTCCATATCCGGAGCGAGGACGGGCACCTCGTGGAGGACCTCGAGGGGCAGGAATTCGCGGACTTGGCGCAGGCTGAGGAGAACGCGATGGCCTCCGCCAAGGAGATCCTGGCGGAAGGACTGCTCAGCGGGAAGCCAGTGCTGACAGGCGCAGTCTTTGAGATATGCAACGAAAAACACGCATTGGTGTTGCGATTTCCTTTCTCGGATGCCGCTACAAAGCCCGGTGCCCCCCCTTAATACCTAAGTGACTGGCTTTCGGACGTTAGCACCCCATATGTAGTTTCATCGTTCGCAAGTTGTCACGGGCGCGAACGGCTGGGAGATCGGAAAGCTCTTGCCCTACTGAGGGTGGAGTCGTGTTTAACCAGCCCAACACGCTCTACCAAAATAATTTACTGCGGCGACTTTTTCCTAGCGATCTGGCATTGCTTGAACCCCACATGGAACGGGTAGCGCTGCCGATGCGGACCCAGCTTGAGTCCGCGAAGTCCGTTATCGGACACGTGTATTTCCTAGAAGAGGGCATCGCGTCGGTCGTCGCCAAAATACCTAAGGGCCGGGATACCGAGGTCGGCCTGATCGGCTTGGAAGGCATGACCGGAGCCTTAGTGGCCCTAGGTGGCGATCGCGCCCCACATGACACCTATATGCAGCTGGCGGGAAGCGGCTTGCGAACCCCGGCACTGTCGTCTGCTCTGTCTGAGAGCACTACGCTGAAAGCCCTTCTGCTTCTCTATGTCCAGACCCTTTATATTCAGACCAGCTACACGGCCCTGGTGAACGCACGATCGAAGTTGGACGAACGTTTGGCTCGCTGGCTTCTGATGTGTCACGATCGCGCCCGCGGCGACCGGCTTGCAATCACCCACGAATTCATGTCCGTGATGCTCGGTGTGCGGCGACCGGGTGTCACGGTTGCCATCCAGGAGCTTGAGGGCAGGGCCTGATCAGAGCCACGCGGGGTGAGATCGTCATCAGGGATCGTGATGGTCTGTTCCAGTTGGCCGATGGCACCTACAGCGAGCCGGAGCGGGAATATGAGCGGTTGCTGGGGACAATCGACAAGCCGCTATGATCGGGGGCTTCGAAAGTCACGTTAGCGACGAGCGCCACCGTTGTCGGCAATTCAAACGACGCATCGCGCTGGCGCTCCCCACCGCCTAACCCTTTCGCCATCCATATTCTTCACGGCATAAATCGCTTTCGCGAACCGGCACTTGCATGATCTGGGACTTCGCTACCCAGCGGCAGTTTGCGTGTGCACTTCGCCGATGTTGGACCCGGGAAGGTGCCCATCCGGCGTCCAGGCAGCCTTGTGTTCTCAAGTTACATTCTTATCAATATTGTGGGAGCGCTCAGAGACCGGCGGCTCGCTGTTTCCGCTCGAAAGTTCTCATGGCCCGATGGATGTTCCGGAGAGCTTGGCTGGAATCGTGCCACCCTTCGAATTCGATCTGCTTGTCGGTGCCGGACACCGACGCCAGGAAAAACTGCTCGATCTCGGATCGCAAACGATCCGGAATATTCTCGCCAAGGAGAGACTCGCTATGCGCATCTTGCTTGTGCGGGCAAAATACATAGCGATCGTTTCTCACGGTCTCGCCGTTCTCCGTTTGCATGACACGAAGGGCCGCCAGCAGATCGCACTTGATGACAACACCGGGAGCGCTGGCTGCCTCATGGATGACTAGACCGTCGAGGGCGTCGCCATCGTCGCCCAGCGTAGAAGGCAGAAAGCCCCAGTCGTAGGGGTAGGCTAGGCCTGCTGGAAGCGGCCGCGTATATTCGAAAAGCTTCTTCTTGGGTTTGTAAGTCAACTTTGCTTCGGTGCCACGCGGTGTTTCCACGACTACCCTGATCCGACCCTTCGATGTAGTCGTAGGCAGTGTCAGATAATTCGCCACGTTTGGTCCTCGCCAGTCCATCCCAATGGCCCTCGATTTCTCTAAGCGGCGGATGGCGGATTTGTTCCGAACGTGCCTATCCGCGTTCACGAAAACCGGTGCGGATTGGACGCGCAAATACACTGGGCTCATCGAAGCCGCCAGAGAGCTTGAGGCGCGATCATCGACGGCAAGGCTTCAGGAACACGCCGGTCCACTGCCCAAAGAGTTGAAGCAACGGCCGGCGAAGCAGTGGGCCAGAGGCGGTGAAGCTGCATATCAAGCACCTCCGCGGCGAGCATATCCGACATCGTTCTGTGCTGTGTATCAGCGACGAATAGGAACCGAGGTAGTTGGGAGCATTGGCTGGCCGAAAGGTGCGGCAGCTCTACACACGTCCTTGGGCCCATCGACTTCACGTATTCGGCGGCTGCTGCCGATGGCGCTCAGCTTCGGCTGCATGCCATTCTCGGTCGATGGAGCCTTCCTCAGCCTTGTGGAAGTACTGCGAGCAAACAAGCCAGCCTTTCAGCGGTCTTAGCAATGCAACACAGGCGCCAACGGTGAGGGGTAAGGTTGTGAGCGCATGCATCCAATAGGACGGCTCATACGTGAGCTGAAACCATAGTGCGAATGCCAGCGCCGGGAATGCCACAATCGACATGGAAAAGAAGGCCGGGCCGTCAGCCGGATCGGCGAACGAGAAATCCAATCCGCATACCTCGCAACGCCGCGCCAGCTTGAGATAGCTGCTGAACAGATGCCCCTGTTGGCAGCGCGGGCAACGCCCCTTGATACCGGTTAGGACGGGGTTGGTCGTTTCGTTGTAGGTCATCCTAGAAAACCACATGGCAGCGGCATTTGTTCCGAGGCAGGCCGCGCGTCCTCGTTGGATCTCGGCGACGAGGAGTAACTGGTTTTGCTCGCGCCAATGTCGCGTAGATAGGCAGCTTAAGGAATCAAGCAAAACCCTAGGTCCGCTCGCCGAACTCTGTCCAGTTCGAGGCGTCCAGCGACGATCGTCGGGTGGAATTTGGATGCCTCGGTGCGGCCGAACTCACGGCCAATTTGAAATCCCGCGTAAATGAACAGCCGCTGGGTTCTAACAGCGCGTAATAACCAATGCCAGGCGTCGAACGTGCGAACATTTTGGCGCGGCAAGCTTCCGTTCTTATAGGCGGGAAATTCAATCAATTGCAGGAATCGAGCGCTAGCTGTTCGCCCACCTCAGTGGACGCAGACAGTGGCCACCAACAGCACTGCAGGATCCATGTTGAACGCACTCTCCAGATCGCTGCCGAATAGCTGGAGCCAAGCGTCCTGCGCGCGGTAGGCGAGAACTTCGCGCTGAGCTCGGCCGCTGAAATGCGAACGATGAACTTTGACGCCGATGCAGTGCGCCAAGCACGGTCTGGGTGCTTTTGGTCTCAACGAGATTGCGATAGGCGGCAATGGATCGCGGTTCTGGCGTCATTCCCTCATAGCGCTAGCAGCTCGTACATGAGCGCGGATGGCAGTGGCGTCTCTGATCTCCATTCGGAGTTGGGCGATCTCACCGCGCAACACGACCATTCGCATCCGGTGATGCGTAAGGCTGGCACGCAGAACCCGCGCTAGCTCGATTCGTTAAATGGGTAATCGGGTCTGTCAAAGGCGGCGCTCGTCAGCTTTGTTTTCATCGCGTCGTCCTTCCGCCAGCGGCCGATGCGCCCCGGCCTCGCTGCAAAACCACCGTTCACCTTTGCTCGAGGTAATCAGCGTCTCATTGTAATATTCTTGGCCTGGTACACGGTAGATATGCTCACCAGAGTTCACGCCGATGTTGCCTTTAAAGTTGCAACCTGAGCCGAGAAGGCTGACGCCCCTCGATGACTCGCGGACCGTCTGCAGGAAAAGCCTTAAAGCTTCGGCCCTAGGTCACGGCGCAAGAGACGCGCTTCTCTCAGGATCGAGGCACGATCAAGCCCGATGAGCGATGCAATGTCCCGTATCTGCTGCTCAGTGGCACCTGACTCCTGCGCGAGTGAGCGTACATAGTCGTCTATCGGGCGGCCCCGCCCTGCTTCTTCTGCCATCGGATAATGCCTTGCGTTTGGGGCAGGAGTCCGATGGTCGCTCCCAAGCGTCAGCGCCCATTGTGTGTGGCTGGCGATCTCACATTGTACCGACTTGCCTAGGTTTTAGCCAGATGGAAGCGTGTTCGCCAGCCGTGGATGCCTAGCCATCGAACTCGCCAAAGCTACGAGCACGGAATCGTCGGCAGGTTTCTCGACAAAAGTCCCGGCCTTGAAGGCCTCACCTCGGTCCTCGATGTCCGTGGCACTATAAACTACAAAGGGGATGTTGCGGGCCACAAGTTCTTCAGCAACCGAAGAGCTGACGCCGTCCTGCAGGAGCACGTCCAGGATAACGACGTCCGGCTCAACCAGGGCCAAAATTTGTCTTGCACGAACGCAACTCGGCTCCGAGGCTACCGCAAAGCCAGCCTGTTTAAGGGAGGCCTCGATGTCAACGACGATCATCGGCTCGTCCTCAACAATAAGTGCTAGAGGCTTTCTCATGTGCTCCTCCTGCTGGGCAGGAGCACGATGTGCGCTGACACCACGACAATCAGTTCATAAGCCTGTCCGGATCAGATTGCATCCTCATTTGTTAAAGCGAGCGAAAACACAGCGCGCACAAGAGACATGGAGCCAGGCTGTCATGCGATCGCCGACTGCATACTGGATGCTGGATGCTGGACGGACGCGTCGGGAGATCATGCGCTCGCTGCGGCCGAGCGCCGCCGGCAATAAGGTCGAGGCGCGGCTCGCGATCGCCCGTGCAATGATGCGTGCCGGCCGGCCAATTTGAGTCACGACTGGTCTCAAAAGGCGTACACTTCACAGGTCGCCCGCACCTCCACGGCAAAGCTGGCGCTCGCGCCGGCAGGAGATCGAAACCAAGACTATTCGTCTTTCTTCAGCTCTTCAGCTTCGTCCTTCAGCCGTTGCCAGTCTGCGCCGTGCTTGCGAAGCAATGTCCGCGCCTGTTTGGGCGTCACATCTGTCACCTCCGCCAGGTGCTCAACTTCGAGTTCTGCACCCTTCTTAACTCGGCTCGTGTCGCTCGTCCTCTTGTACGCCATCTGTTGCGTCCTCCTGACCCACGGCGAGTGCAACGGACGTTCAACGTTGTGGTTCCGCCCCTGTGGAACTAACTGCCGGCCGTGTAGTTCTACCGCCGAAGGAAATCCCAAATGCTTCGGTTCTTAATCGGTCTTGGTGCGCTGTACGCGGCATTTCAAATCGGCCGGGAGTTTGGCCGCACAGACGCGGAGGTCATCCAGACTCCACCCGACGATCGTCGTACGACGCCTGGAAACGGGGCAGAGTTCGGCGAGCGGAAATAGGGGTTCTGGTCGCTCCTCAAGCTTGCGCTATCGACGCGACATTGGCGCGATTACGCACTTATTCGATTCTAGGCGATCGGCTTATATTAGCCAGCGTGAACGGAACGTGATTCCGCTGGGCTGCGGCAACGAAAGTTGGTCGTCGGCGTTGCGCTTGTTCGCCCGAGGAGGAAATAACTCGTGCCAAGCCTGGATGCGAAGCCCCGCCACTTTCCCACGCTCGCAGGTATTCTGTTTGGCCTTGGTTTGGGCGGCTTTTTCGACGGCATCGTCTTTCATCAGCTGCTCCAATGGCACCACATGGTTAACCAGCGCCGGCTATCCCGCCGACAGCGTCGAAAACCTACGATTCAACACGCTCCTCGATGGTCTGTTCCACGCCGCCACCTATCTGTTCGTTGTGCTTGGGCTGCTCCTGCTCTGGCGCGCCGCGCATCAATCGCACCTTCGGTGGTCGGGAAAAATGCGGGTCGGCACAGTGCTTATCGGATTTGGCTTATTCAACCTCGTCGAAGGGCTGGTGGATCACCAGATCCTCGGCATCCACCATGTCAACGAGACCGTCCCGCGGGAGCAATGGATCTACTGGGATTTGGGTTTCCTGCTTTGGGGTGCGCTGATGTTGGTCGGCGGGTGGAGGCTGTGGAGGCAGGGCAGGCGTGCCTCCGCAGGCTAGTTGCGTTGAGGTGCCTGCCCAAGTTCAGCGTTGTCGCCGCGCAGATGCCAGATGCGCAGCTTCATCTCGGGCGTGTCCACCTCTTATTCGCATCAGCAGCGTGGAACATCTGAGGCGAATGCAAGTTCGGCCGGTAACACCCACGGAGGTAACCAAGTCCTTGTGTCCAGCTTTCTCCTCGGACGTGCTCATCCGCAAGCTGCGTGGCATCGCTGATATCAGCGATGATGACGCCGCAGCCTTGGAAGGCCTCACGATTCAGGAGAAGGATGTTCCGGCTAACAGGGATATCCTCATACAAGGCGATCGGCCAACCAACTCATTTGTCGTCTTGGACGGCGTAGTATGTTCATACAAGCACACAGGTGAGGGAAAGCGGCAGATCACCAGCTTCTTTGTCGCCGGCGATCTCCCGGATCTGCACGGCATCCATCTCACAGTCATGGATTGCAGCTTCTCCAGCATGACGCCGGGCAGATTGGGCTTAATCCGCCACAGCGCTCTTCGCTCGATTTGCGAACAGCGCCCGCGCGTTGCAGCCGCGTTCTGGCGATCGACCCTGATTGACGCTGCGATCTATCGGGAATGGGTCACCAACGTCGGGAGACGGGACGCCTACGCTCGTACCGCCCACATGTTATGCGAACTCATTGTGCGGTTGCGGTTTGCTGGCCGCATAGAGGACCACGTGGCGGATCTGCCGATCACCCAGGCAGCATTTGGTGATGCGGTGGGTTTGTCCGTGGTTCACGTGAACCGCACGCTTCAGGCGCTGCGACGTGACGGGCTGATCGCCATGTCAGGTACAAAGTTGCGTGCTCTCGATTGGCCGGGTTTGGTCCGGGCAGGGGACTTCGATCCGACTTACCTGCACCTGAAGGACCCGGACGTGGCATTCTGATGACGGAAGCCAATATGCCAAGATATTTCTTTGATAGCGGCGATCGCCAGCATCTCGTGGAAGACAATACGGGTCTGGAATGCGAGGGGATTGAGGCAGCGCGCAATGCAGCAGTCGAAGGGTTGACCGAGCTGGCAAAGGACGAACTGAAAGGTCCCGATGGGCAGCAACTCATCATGGATATCAGGGACGAGAGTGGCAGAAAGGTTCTGAGGCTTAGCCTGTCGCTGGTGATCGAGCCGCTTGAGTAAATGCCGTCTCGCCGACATCCAACAAAGATTAACCTCGACGTCGCGGGTGAACAGTGCGGAGCCGGAGCACCAGCGGCTAGTAGCTGTGCAGTGAACGAGGACCGGGCTTTTAGCCGACCTCGCGGATCAAGGCGGTGCGGGCCTTGCCGAGCGAGACGGACAAGCGCTCTAGAGCCTTTCGCATTTAGGTTGACTTGTAGCCTGCGTTTTCGATGTAGTTTCGGCATTCCAGTGGGGTGACGGCATTCAGGGTTGCGGCGATGGCGTTGTGAACGGCCTCGACGCTTCGCCTGGCGGCGCGACGCATGAAGTGCTTGAGCTTGGCGAACAGCTGCTCGATCGGATTGAGATCGGGGCTGTAGGGCGGCAGGAAGAACAGCCGCGCGCCGGCGGCCCTGACGATGCCGCGCACGGCAGCGCTCTTGTGGGAGCCGAGATTGTCGAGCACGACGATGTCGCCCGGCTTCAAGGTTTTGATGAGTTGGGTTTCGACATAGAGGCGGAAGGCCTCGCCGTTGATGGGCCCATTGAGCACCCAGGGTGCATCAACGCGATCATGTCGCAGCGCGGCGATGAAGGTCATCGTCTTCCAATGGCCATATGGCGCGTGGGCGACAAGCCGCTTGCCGCGCGCGCCCCAGCCACGTAGCGGCGCCATGTTGGTCTTGACCCAGGTCTCGTCGATGAAGACCAGGCGTGTTGGATCAATGCGGGTCTGATAGCGGGTCCATTGCGCGCGCCGGCGCGCCAGCTTCGGCCTGAGCTGCTCGGCCGGCAGAACGGTTTTTTTTGAAGCTCCTGCCCTCGCGATGCAGGAAGCGGCCGACGCTCGCAGGATGGACATTGAGGCCGCGCTCGGCCAGTGCTGCCGTCAGTTGATGAAGCGTCACGTTCGGATCGCGCTCGACTTCGCCCAGCACGAACAGCCGATGCGCGCCGCCGATCAGATACGGCCTGTGGCCGCCCATCTTGCCGGGCGCCGCGCTGCCCAGGCGGCGCTTGCGCGCCGCCCACTTGATCACACTCGAAACCGCCACCTTAAGCGCCGCAGCCACCTGGTAGCTCGTCTCGCCCGCCTCAAGCCGGGCCATCGCCCGCTCTCGCAGATCCATGGAATAAGGTTTCGTCATCTCCCGACCTCCACACGGTCAGGACATCGAATCTGATTTGCTCCAACTTGGGAATCCAGATTCGGTCAAAAGGCGAAGCGCTCTAGAAGGCCTTCGTCCACTTCGGAAGCGAGGCCGTACCGCCGGTCGTGCTCAACGATCCTGTCTTGGATCGACACGAGGATTTCATACCGAGCGACAAGGCTGGTCAGGACTTCCTGATGGTGGGAGGCCAACGCTGTTCTTTCCGCGCTACAATCGGGCATAGAGTCGAAGGCGTTCATAAAGAACTGGCGCCTCATCAAATTCGCCATCTGAGAAGAGTTCCATTGCGCTAACGCTCAGGCGCTCCGCCTGCTCGCTACCGACGGGAATACCTTCCTCAACGCAAACACGATCAAAGACCTGCTTCAACAAAGTCAGGTCACTAGGAAAGGCAATGCCACTCTTTGCAGACTTAAGGCCGACCATATGCCTTTCCTATCATTGGGGCGGAATCGCGTTAGTCGCTCACCGCGGGCGATACCCGGGAGTGATTAGCGCCGATCGGAAGAGGGTAAGGCAATGGGCGCAGAGAGTCTTGAAAAACCTTTGTACGTTTTTATCGAAAACCGAGGCTCTTAGAAACAAAAACCGGCCTTTCCAATGTCTGCGCAAACAGGAGATGGCCGCCGTGACCGTTGCCCTGAGATCATGGCGATGCTGGATCACTGATCAAGCGGGCATACTCTGCCTCCGGCTGCCCATACGAGCCATCTGCCAAGGCGATGAGCCCATCTCGGTCGCGGACAATAACCTCTCCACGATTTGACCTGATCAGGCCGCGGCCCTCCAGCAACTGAAGTGCCACTGTGACGCCCGGCCGTCGTACTCCCAACATGACTGACAGGAACTCATGGGTAACCGGCAGCCGGTCGCCTTCTATGCGGTCGTCGCACATGACCAGCCAACGTGCCAGCCGTTCTTCTATTTTCAAGCGCGCATTGACCAGGGCGGTGTAGCTGGCCTGGATATGCGCGTAATGCACATAGCGCAGCAGAAACAGCCGCAGCGTCGGGCTGTCGGAAAGCGCTTCATTGAATGGCTCGGCGTCCATGCTGAGAACCTCGGCCTCCACCTGAATATAGCAGTCGTGCGGGGATCGATCGCCACCCATGATCAGCGCCGAGCCGGTCACGCCCTCGAAGCCGATGAGGCGAACCTCGGCATCAATCGCCGGACGAAGCTTCGCGACCACCGAGCCGATTCCCGTCTCAAAGAAGTGGACGGCCTCGATCGCGGCGTTTGCGGTTTCGAGCTGAGTTCTCAGGGGCAGAAAGCTGCTTTGAAGGTGAGGCCTCAGCAATCGCAGGTCGGCCGGAGCCATGCGTCGCAGCAGTTCGTTTCTATATGCAGTTTCTGGGCGGCGAGTTGGCTGCGGGCGGGCGCGGTCCTTTGAAAAGACGAGGCCAATTTTTGAGGTGTTGGGGCTGCTCATAGCTCCCTCCCGAATTGGGGCGGAAGCACGATGCTCGCTCACAGCCAGCGATGCCCGTGAAATCTATCGCCGATAAGAGAAACCTACGCCGATCGGCGCGGAGAGTCGATGCTTTCTGACTGGTCGACACCGATGGCTTACGTGGATGCCTCATGCTGCCGGGAAACGGCACAATGAACCTTTAACTGTCCAGGCAAGCAGTGCGACGCCGATGGCGTAGGAAACCAGAACAACCGCCGACGCGGCCCAAGGCCTGTGTCTGCCAAAGCGGCCACTCGCTGAGAAGTTGCTTCATGCCGGCGAACGCACACGCCTGGTGTTCCGTGCGGGCAATAAAGCCCGCGCCCCTGGAGGGAGAGGACGCGGGCCGATCTGCAGCCGTTCGTTGGGAGGGAACAATAGCTGCACGCGCCGAACTTTCGTGTCGAGCATGTGTTCCTGAAGTAGGGCAAAAAACTTGCGAAAAAATTAGGATCGCAACTACAATACTCGGGAGGCCGGCACACACCGCGTCCGCAAAAGTATTGGAACCGTTACAGGGATCGCGCATTACAACCGTAGCGGTCGATCCCTCGCCAGGATATAGCCGCGAAGGTGCTCCTCAAAAGCCCGCTGCGGTCCCCTCCCGCGGCGGGCTTTCTTGTTGCCTATCGGGTGCCTCTTCGGTTTGCCACTATTGCAGCACGACGATCGGATTGAGCCTTAAGTCGTTGCTCTCGCAACCGAGTCGCCTTCGCATCTCGTGCGTCGCGCTCAACCTGTGAATGCCCGTGCAGCATCGGTGGTGGCGCTCCTGTCTTTCGTGTTTTTCTTTGTCCGTTACGCCTCTCTTTCCCGCTGGTTTGTCCTCGCTCTGTCGGTACAGGCGCTTTTTGGCGAGCGGTTAGGCCGCACTTGCTGAGCCGGCGGATGGCGCATTGTCGGAGGCCCTCGCTCTTGACAGCGCCTCCTGAAGCCGAGCTACCTGTTCGGGTGGGAGTGAGGAGCGGATGATGCGCCCTTTGAACCGGGAGAGCTCGTTCGGCGCACCGGAACTGCGCCCGCACCAAGCGCCGTGACCACGGCGGACAATCCGGGAAATCCGATTTGGTAGCCTCTTATCGAGGCTCTTCCCGCTGCATAGAACGGATGTCGGCCGCAAGATCGTTGCACTCTGCGCTCGCAGCATGCGAAGCAGCCTGCGCCAGGGCTTCGTTCCAGACTGCACGTGCGACGCGATCCGTTTTGAGCAACTCCTGAACATCGACTGCACCGATCCGAAGCGGCACCCATCCGGGCGGATCGCTCGCCGGAAAGGACTCCAGGCTTGCCTCGTAGACGGGATCGTCGACAAACTGCTCGCTATCTTTTCCTGCCATCTCGCATCCTCTTCTTGTGCGTTAGCTTAACAAGGGCCGGATGTTCCTCGCCTTACCTACGGGTCCGTGGCATCTGCTCGGATCGGCAATGGTGCGACCCGATTTCTATGCTGCGCCGTCATCGTTGGGATCCGTTTCGGTGCCACGGCGCTGCCGGCCTTGCCTGTCGCCGGTCGTGTTGTCCGAAAAAGCTGGCTCAAAGCCCGAGACAATTCTGATTGTTGATGGTGATGTGATTACCCGGTCTGGGATAGGGGACTAGCCGAGATACCAGGGCGAGAGCACGAGCGCGATGCCGGCGATCACATTGAGGACGTCGATCGCCGGACGACTTTCAGTTTTCAGCGATTTCAGCATTGTTCATTCTCCCTTGGTTTCATGGTCAGTGCACCGCCCTCTGACCGAAGGCGGGGTGCGGCGGCCAAGGATTGCCCTTCGCCACCGCGAAGCTTTCTTCGTCTGCCGGGCCGGACCCGGACATCGCGCGGAACCGAGCCGGCCAGAAGGAATGGCTTGACCTCGTCGGGCTGGAAGCGGTTGCCGGCGATCTCGCGCAGGGCGAGTTCGACCGGCACCGCGACCTCCTCTGGCAGGCGAGACTCGGCACCCCGGCTGAGCGCACGGGCTCGTCCCGCCGCCGCGACGGCCAGCGCGAAACGGTTCGGAACGGCATTTTCACAATCGAACACGATCAGCGGATCCATGGCGCCACCTCACATCGCCTTCCGCTTTTGTTGAGGAATGGAGACAGAGAGGCTTGCTGCCGCAACCCCGCGCTCCAGCGCGAGCAGTGCCAGTTCTACTTCGTCGAGCCGCGCCGGGCGCTGGTTCTCCGGCATGCCTTCGCCGGTCGCCAGATCGACCAGATATTCGTTCCATGCCCAGTTGCGCAGGATGGAGCGTTTCTCTTCGACATTCAGTAGAGGGTCGGCGACCACGTCCATCGGCGACGCGTAGAGCGCCTCCGGGTCTGCCAGCGCCAACCCATAATGCGAAGCCTGCGACACAGCACCGTAGCTGCTTTGCAGCCAAGCCAACTGAAGACGATTCCAGACCACATCTGCACCGGCCTGCAGCCCTTTCTCAGCATCCGACGATGGGCGGCCGGGTGTCGCGGCCGCCGAATTACCCTGGACTACATAGGCAAGCCCCTGGCGTTCGGCATAGTCGATGGCGGCCTGAAGCGTCGGAAAATCAAGCTCCACCTGGGTCAGCGTGTCTCCGCCTGCGGTGTAGCCCATCAGCGGCTCGATGACCGGCGCAGCACGGCGCTCGAACACCAGCCGCCAGCCTTTCGGCCGGGCACGACCCGAGGTCATGACTGAGCGGCAGGGCTTGTAGATCCGCGCGACCGCGTCGCGCGGGAACTCGGATCTGCCGAACGAAAGCTCTCTCCTGCTGGTGTCGTTTGCCGGTTCGAGATTCTCTACAACTCGTGTGACTTCACTTTCTTGCTTCTGCATCATTCATCCCTCCCATTTTGGCGAAGGATGAGCCGGAGGCAGCGACCTGCCGCCTCCGACTTTTCCATGCGTCAGTGGTTGATCAGAATGCGCTTCACCTTCGACTGCGCGTTCGGGTTCTTCGGCAGCGTCAGGGTCAAGACGCCATTGGTAAACGACGCTTTGACCTTGTCGTCCTCGACCTCGTAGCCGAGGGGTATGCGCCGCTCGAAGCGACCGTAGAAGCGCTCGGAGTAATCCTTGTCATCGGTTTCCGACCGCTTTTCGCCACGCAGGGTCAGCACGTCGTCATCGAGCAGGACTTCGATGTCCTTCTCTTCCATGCCGGGGACCTCGGCGATGACGCGAAGCTCGTTATCCGATTCCGAAATCTCCAGCTTCGGCCAGCCGCCGTTGAACGGCGAGAGCTGCCCCAGCGAAGGAAAGCGCGTGGAAAACGTCCGCGAAACGTCGTCGAACAACCTGTCCACCTCGCGATGAAGCGAAAGGAACGGGTTCTGGTCGGCGCCGCGATAGACGCTCGGGGCCTGGCTTTCGTTGCGGCCCCACGGAATGAGATCACGCATATTCATCGTCATTTCCTCCATGTTCAGCAGACATGCCTCTGGAAGGCACCGACGAGCCGGTGCCTTGCCGTTTCAGATGTGCGATGCATCATCAGATGTGCGATGCATCACGCTGCGGTTTTTTCGCCTTCGATCTGCTGCGGTTTCGCCTTTGCCGCGCTGCCGCCGATAGCGATCCGGCGCGGTTTCATCTCTTCAGGAATCTCCCGCTTGAGATCGATGGTCAGCAGCCCGTTCTCGAGGCTGGCGCCGGCTACCTTGACATGGTCGGCCAGTTCGAACCGGCGCTCGAAGGCGCGACCGGCAATGCCGCGGTAGAGATACTCGCCATTGTCTTCACCGCTCAGCGATCCGCTCACGACCAGCATATTGGGCTGGTGAGTGATCGTCAGCTCGTCCTGCGAGAACCCGGCCACCGCCATGGTGATGCGGTAGTCGTCCTCGCCAACTTTGGCGATGTCGTAAGGCGGCCAATTGTCGATCGTGCTGACACGGCTCGCATTCTCAAGCATGTTGAAAATGCGATCGAAGCCGACGCTTGACCGGAACAGGGGAGAAAAATCGAGGTTCGTTCTCATAGCCACATCCTCCTTTGAGCAACATGGATACAGGATGACGCCAAGAGCCTTGACGCCTCCTGGACTTGCGCCGGTCCCATGCGGCGACCGGCGATTATCGATTTAGAACAGTGTGTTGCGCCTTCAAGAGGCACATAGGAAAATTTTCAGAGAGACGTAGCCCGTTAGAGTTGGTCGACCGTGGCTGCGAAGCCGGTCAGCGTTGAGCCGTCAGCCTTGCGGCCTCTGCCGATGTCGCGGGATAGCTCGTCCAGATGGCGCAACGCCTCCATGATCGCGTCGAAGGTGACTGGTGCGGTCGCGCCCGGCGGCATACGCAGCGCCGGCACCGATTCCACCGCACAGGCATCCGACGCCCAGGATGCAAGGATGGCACGCTTTTCCTGGACGTCCAGCGTCATGTCGGCGAGCACGTCCTGCGGACTTTCGAAGTGCCGCGCCGGGTGGAGCAGACGGTCGAGAAAAAGATCAGAGGTTTCAGGCGCAATCGGGGGAACAGCAACTTCTTGCATCGATGGTCGTCCGCTTCAAACATTCTCCTTCGTTGACGTTCTTCGGTGGCTCGCGAGAGTTTCACCCGACCGAAATTTTGGACGCCTTCGCCGAAATTTCAATAGGTCCCCAAGCCCCGATAGCTGGAAGCGCCAGCGCTTACTTGCGTGCTCGCTAATTTTTTCTGCCCCCCGCCTTGACCACGAAAATCTCAAAGCTACTTGGGTGCGCGCGAGGCTTACAGGAGTGGCCCGGCTAGGCCGAGAGGAAGAATTTGAAGAAGAAAAACGAGGCAAGAAAATGATCACGCCTTTATCCGGAAATGCATCGCAGTATCTCCGCGTGCTCGCTGCGTTCCTTCTCTTGTTATCGCCAGTGCCTTCGTTGCTCGCCCAGCCGGCCGCCACCGGCGGCAGCACTCAGCGTTCCCTGCCAGACGTTCTCGAGCAGGTAACGCCCGCTGTCGTCAACATCGCGGTGACCTCTCGCTCTCCGGCCGAGACCAACCCGCTCTACAGCGACCCCTTCTTCAGGCGCTACTTCGATCTGCCTGAGCCGCGGCAGAGATTGAGCGCCGGTTCCGGCGTGATCGTCGATGCTGAGAAGGGCTACATTCTCACCAACCATCATGTCGTGGCCGACGCCGGTGAGATCTCGGTCACTCTAAAGGACCGCCGCCGCTTCACCGCCGAACTGGTCGGCAGCGACAAGGAGACCGACATTGCGCTGCTCAAGATCGATGGCAGTTCGCTGACGGCCTTTCCACTCGGCGACTCCGATGCGCTTCGCGTCGGCGAAACCGTTGTGGCGATTGGCAACCCTTTCGGACTGGGACAAACCGTAACCTCGGGCATCGTCAGCGCGCTCGGCCGCAGCGGCATCAATATCGAAGGCTACGAGGATTTCATCCAGACCGATGCGTCGATCAATCCCGGTAATTCCGGCGGTGCGCTGGTCACCGCCGACGGCCGCCTTGTTGGCATCAACACTGCCATCATTGCGCCTGCCGGTGGCAATGTCGGCATCGGCTTCGCGGTGCCGATCGCAATGGCGTCGGCCGTGATGCAGCAACTCATCGAGCATGGCGAGGTGCGCCGAGGACGGATCGGTGTCGCCATCCAAGACCTGACGCCCGATCTCGCCGATGCGCTCGGCATCAAGGAAAGCTACGGCGCTGTCATCACCAGCGTCGAGGAAGGCTCGCCGGCGGCACAGGCCGGCCTTCAGCCGCGCGATATCATCGTTTCGGTTGACAACCGGAATATCAGCGGCTCGGCCGACCTTCGCAATCGGATCGGCCTGGCGCCTGTCGGGTCGCAGGTCGAGATAAGGTATTTGCGTGACGGCGCGCCGAGAGCGGCAAAGCTGCGAATCGAAGCCGCAGGCTCCGGCGCCGAAACTGCGAAAACATCTGATCGCCTGGAAGGTGCACAGTTCCAGGACGCGGCCGGCAAGGTCTTTGTCGCAAATGTCGAGGAAGGCAGTGCGGCGGCGCGAGCGGGGTTGCGTCCTGGCGACGTGATCCTTGCCGTCAATCGGCAGTCAGTTTCGACAGTGGCCGAGTTGACTGCGGCTTTGCGCCAAACGACCGGGACAATCGCGCTCGACCTGTTCCGCGGCGGAGAACGGCGTTTCCTGGTGGTCCGCTAAAAAACAACGGGCGTTCAAGCGCTTGCTCCTCTGCGAAGCTGCGATCTCTCGCAAGTGCGCCAAGAAGGCGCCACAACCGAAACCACAGGAGATCAGATCATGTCTCGTTCATTTGGGATGGATACCCGCCCGCCGTCGACCGACTGGGCGGTCATAGTTCGCGGGCCAAGCAAGGCCGAGGTGCTTGCCCATACAGCGAAGATTCACACACACGCGAGCACACTGAAGCGGCCCGGCCGCGAGAAAAGGATGTGAGGTTGCGGCGGCGGTGCCGATCAGCCCCGTCTGAAATCTTGCCGGAACGATGTTTCTCGGTTGACTTCCAACCGGGCAAAATAGGCAGCGGCCGAAGAACGTCCGACGAAGTCGGAGATTTTCGGTCTCGCCCAACGCCCGCTTCGAGGAGCTTATTTCGCATTCGGGAATGCCCGCCTTGGGGTCAACTTGCGTCGTCCCGGGTCCCGCCCCAAATCCCTGGAGATGCTCGGCGCCGGGTCAGGTTGAGGTTCTACCCACCGGGTGTTTTTCCCCGTCGCAGACCCGAGATCGTGGCTCGACCAACGCCAATCTTCCGCACGCGTCAAAGCGGATTGGAATAGGGTCGCAGATTGTCCCCGAAAACCGCTCCTCCGGACCCGAAAAGAAGGCGAGCAGATAGTCTTTGTCATCATGTGTCAGAAGGCGCCCGGCATATATCTCGCAGTCGGATGTGCCGTATAGGAATGGACCGTCCGCTGGTTTCCATGGCCCCAAGGGATGATCGGCAGCAAGATAGTGGATGCCCGCTACCGGCTCTCCCGGATAGTTGCGTTTGAATTCTTCCGACCAACATTGTGAATGTGTGCAGAACAGGCAGAACCATTTGTCGCCCCGCTGGAAGACTTGGGGGACCTCGATTTCCCCGAAAGATCCGACATAAACCGGAGGCTGAAGCTGCCAATTTACAAGATCGTGCGAATAGGCAACGCCAATTGCACCAGAGGCATTGGTATCCGATGGCATCGGCGATCGGGCCGTGAAATACATCAGCCAGCCAGAGCCCTCGGGGTCACGTATCACCCAAGGATCCCGCAGCGAGCAGTCCTTCCAGCGCCGCGGAACGCAACCCTCGTAATACTCGGCATTCTCACCGGTGCGCTCGAGCGCAAGGCCCTGCCTTCTCCAATGGACTAGATCGGCGCTACTAGCGCGTCCGATCCGTTGTATCTTGCCCTCTTCAGCGCGTGATGTCCCGGTATAGAAGAGGGTCCATGAATTCCTGTCGTTCCGCACAACACAGCCGGTCCAGATCGTCAGATCATCAAAGGACGGGGTTTTGCTCGGCCGGAAAACCGTTCCTCGATACGTCCACTGACGTAGATCGGGACTTGTGGCGAGGCCCCAGGTAACGTTCCAGTGTCGAAGTTCGGGATTCCCAAGCGACCGATCGGCCTGTAAAAAGAAGGCATGCCAGAGTCCCTGGTCATCCCGGCAATACCAGCTGTCCCATATCCATTTTCCTTCGACGGTTAACACTGGATGCCTCTGACGTCGCATTGCCAACCACTGCTGAAAGAAAACCATCAGCGCGGGCTAACGTTCCGCTTCAAGGCTTATGGCGGGGTGAGGCGCTTCCTCCTGCATTGGCGATGGTCTTCATGGACAGAGCGCGGATCTTGGATCTGACCTTGTCGAGTTGGTGTACGTTCGAATGTCTCCTTGGGCCGGATAGCAACAAAACCGCCCGTCCCGCGTTGCGAGGGTCAGGAGGCATGGAAATGGCCGACGACCCAGAGAAAGCGGTGGAGCAGACTCACGCGCGGATAAGGGCGAAAGCGAAGGGCGGGCCGACCCTCAGCGAGGCGGTGAAGGCCATGCGACGCCGGCCGCCGACGAACAACGAGGCGACTGGATTCAAGGGAAATCGTCACGATGGCCAGGTGAAGGACGAGCGCGAGCATTTCACGATCTGTCCGGTGTGCGGACAAGAGATCGACATGCGCGACCTTGGCGAGGCGCTTCACCACGCCATGCCAAGCCACAAGCGTTTGAGGTATCCCGACTAGCGGGCTGGCCCGCAGTAAGCCTGTAATGAAGCGTGAGCGCGACGTGTCCTAACGCGGGTCGACCAAACATGTGGAGAATGGCAAGAAGTTGCGGACGTGCCGCTGGTAGGGCAGGGTGGCAATGATTGGAAAGCCTGGAGGATCGGGAGCGGCTGGTGCTGTATGAGCGAGCGGGTTTCCTGTCTCAGGAATCCTGGCTAAGGCTCGCCGAGTGTAGGTGCTCTTCCTTTGCCTGACAGTGCTCTTCATTCCAAGGTCAAGACGAAAGGCCCCTGACCGTAGGCGTATGTGCCTGTTGACCAGTTAAGCTTCCCTGCACGCATCATTGCTATCGCGGGCTGCGCCTCGACCTTGACGTTTCTTTTTACGTCATGTTGTCGGCAGCGATCAGACGCCTTAACGAGCGCTTGATCTCCCCACGCGTCCAGCCGGCCGATTCACTCGACGGAACTAACGGTCTGTGGCGACGTTGCGATGGCAGTAAAACTATGCTGACCAACGGAGACGGACATGACAGAGCCCAAGGAACGTTTGGTGCAGTGGCTGCGCGACGCTCACGCCATGGAAGAACAGGCCGAGACCATTTTGAGCGGCCAAATCGAGCGTCTCGAAAACTATCCCGAGATTCGCGACCGGATGAACACGCATCTCGAAGAAACGAGGCAACAGGCAAAACGTCTCGAACAATGCCTCGATCGGATTGGCGAGGGATCTTCGACGCTGAAGGATGCCGGCGGTAAGCTAATCGCCTTCGGACAGAACATCAGCGGCATTTTTGCAGGCGACGAGGTGATGAAAGGATCGCTGGCCAGCTACACGTTCGAGCATATGGAAATCGCCAGCTACAAGATGCTCATTGCCGCAGCCGGCGAGATCGGCGATTCCGAGACCGAAAACGCGTGCAAAGCAAACCTGCGCGAAGAAGAGGCGATGGCCGACTGGCTGGAAAGCAAACTCGGTACGGTCACCACCGAGTTCCTCAGACGCGACGCGCGGGATTCTGACACCGCGAAACGGTGACGTAGGCGGACAATTGCCGTCTAAAGAAAAAGCTCCCCTTCGGCACGGTGCTCGAAACAGAACCAGTGCGGTGTCTGTCTCGGCTTGGCGAAGCCCCATCCGGCATTCTTGCCACAGCCGGGGTGCACGCACCGATGATGCTGAATGCCAGGGCGTGTGACGGGCTCCATTGCATCCGGAAGACGGATCAGTTCGTCGCTCATCGCCGTAGCCTCAATTGCGCAGGATCTCGGGAACGCTCAGCGGCCCAAGATCGAGAATTCTTTTGTACTCGCCCGTCCGGCGCCAGACACCTTGTGCCTTGCCATTTTCCCGGTCCCGCTTTGGATCGAACATCACGCCTGGAAAACGTTCAAGGAACGCTTGTGCGGATGCCTCGTCGGCGAAGCAATAGAGCCGCCAGTTTTCATATCTATGGTCTGGCCATATCGCCTGCACTAGCCTTTTCCTCGGGGCCAGACTGCGCTCTTCGCAAAATTCGCGGATCAATGTGAAGCTGCGCCCCGTACATAGGTCGTCAGGCAGAGCGACCTGATACGGCCACTCGCGATCGATCCTGGCAGGCGAGGGCGCGCGGTTACGCATCTGTCCGTGCTTCCTGTTGCTGCTTGGCCAACAGTGAACAAAAAGAGAACAAAATGTCAAGGGCGCCTTGACCGGAGAGGAAAATGTTCCTTTTCTATTCTCATGGCGCACGATCCGATCGACACGCTGGGCAAGGCGACCCGGCACAACATGCTTGTTAAAGCCGAATGCAGCTGCGGTAACGTCCGCTATTGTCGATCGGCCGACCTGATGATGGTCTACGGCGGCGGTGTCGACCCACATTCGCTCAAATTCGATTGCAGCCGCTGTAAGCCGCAGATCACGATCACGTTGCTCGAGGTTCACCCCGAGCATCTGCCTAAGCGGTTGATGATCCACAAGCCCATGAAGATCGACGGTAAGATTCATTGGCACACCGAGCGGTTCCGAGGATGAACCCCAACCATCCACGCCCCGATGCAGGTACGACATCGAGCCAACATGCGTTGCCGTTAAGTGGATGGTTGGGGTTCACAGGAGGAGAGCAACAGGCACCTGAAACTGGTGTCAGGGCAGCTTGTCAGCTATCCTGTTGAGATGGTTCGCGAGATCTCGGATGACGTTGCGGTCGGCCGGCAGGACGACACGCCCGATGCCAATCGCGTCCTTGCTGGTCCAGTTCTCCAGCCTGATGTCGTCCGGCAAGGCCAAGATGTTGATTGCGGTCGCTTCGAAGTAGCCGTTCCTGCCGTGGGCAAAGATCGGCTCCTTTCGTGTGGGGAAATCGATCTTCATGCGGCCTCGCTGACGTCAATGATCAGGTCGTGGCGGGCGGCCGGGATGAGCTCGGCGTCGAACTGACGGAACCGAGTGCTGGCTTCTTCCGCGCGGTAGATCAGGAACCGGGCGAATTGGGAGGGGCGGCAGATGATGGTCTTGCTGACACGGAGCGCCTCATAGGCCTGGCTGAACGTCATGCCGAAAGCCTTCTGCGCTCTCGGGAGGTGGCGGCGCGGTTGCAATCAGAGTCCTTCATGGTGAAACGGACACGGTCGTAGGCGATCATGGGCAGGTGCTCCAGAAGTTAGTGAGGTCGTCGTAGGTGAGCATCAGGCTGGAACGATCCGGACCGCCATGAGTTAGTGAACCATGATGGACGCCATGGAACTCCACGGACGCGCGATGGCCGATGCCAGAGAGCGCATGAATCAGACCGAGCTCGCTCTTGAACGCACAGAAGAAATGCTGGCCGAGAACATCGCGCTGTGCAGTAGGATACGGCGTGTGGTCGAGGCTGCAGACCGCTTGGTGAAGATCGATCCCCCCAGCAATGAAGGTGCCGCCGGCGGTCATGATGCGCCACCGACATCGAGAACACTGCCAATCTCTTCGAACAGTCGTTGAGTGATTGGCCCGCGTCCTATCCCCCTATCGAGGCGCGGGCGGCGGGCTTTTTGCGTGACCATGCATTTTGTGTTCCGTCCGGGAACCCGGGCCGAGCCGGTACGTTCAAATCGTGCAGCACTCGTCCTTTGTGCTGAGAGATCGGATTTGATCCCTCCGATCCGATCGGCCCGCGTCCTTCTGTCCCCCTCGCGGCGCGGGCTTGCTTTGCAAGATCGGACAGTCTCCTCCGATAGGCCCGCGTCCTCTTCCTCCGAGGGACGCGGGCTTTTAATGCAACCATTTGGTGATTGGTGAGTTCGGGCTACACACCGGATGGACAATCGCACATGGCAAAGCGTGACAAGGCCGGGCACAAGCCCCTTGCCGATGCCATCCGGCAGTTCATCGGTGCAGAAGACAATCGTCATCACGTACACAAGCTGCTTGGGCTGGAGGTCGAACCAGAGCTGCCGCCAAGCCTAGCTTCATTGCTTGAGGCGATCGGTAAGGCCGGTCAGGACGAAACCCCTTAGCTGCCCTACATACCCCCCATTGACCGGCCTTCTAAACTGCTGTGGTAGGATCCAGCGGGGCGACTAGCTGGCGCTTCCCGCGCCGAACGAAGGCGTGAACGTCATGCCGTCCACCTCGATACGGAAAACGGAATACGATCCGGAACGCAGAACCCTCTCTGTGTGGTTCGTGGCCAGCGGTAAATGCTACCAGTTCGAGGACGTGCCGCCGGAGACCTTCGCGCAGTTCCGAGCCGCCTTCGCCAAGGGCCGCTACTTCAACGACCACATCCGCAATCAATTCCGGTACCGCCTGGTTGGTACTCAATAACGAGCTTCAATGGCCTGAACCTGTCGAAGTCCGACGGAGATGCGATTCTGCAACGGGGTGCGGTTTTTTGGTGTATGATAATGCTGCACGAACAAAGTCTCTGGGCGAAGGGGGTTTGTCATGCCGATTCGTGGAAGAGCAGAGAATTCGGGTGTTTTCAACCCGTCCGAGCTGGCGCTACTTGGCCGCGTGTTCAATCGCTTGAAAATTGACGGCCAATCGGAACAACAACGCGAAACGCTCGCGTCCCGAATTATTGCCAATTACATGG
>SAQR01000005.1:211239-246951 GCA_004020365.1 Mesorhizobium sp. | reverse complement strand
TCAATGGCTTCGCCGCCTGGGCTCAATCAGCTTTATCGATCCTGGATCCTTTATGCTCGCGAAGGTCTCGAAACCGACTGAGGTGAACGAGCGGATCTCGGGGATAAATGTTTGCAGCCTCATAGCGTTCCATGGGCCGCCGCTTCAGCCGATGGCTAGCTAGTGCGCCACCAAGCAGAGTCTCGAGCTCGCCATGGTCGTCGCGCTCGAGCCAAAACTCATCCTGCTCGACGAGCCGACGGCCGGGCTGACCAAGGTCGAACGCACCACCATCGGCGCGACGCTGCCGCCATCCTGGTCGAGCACGATCTCGATTTCGTCCGCGACATCAGCGCGCGGCCGAGAATGAGCATCTTCTGCTCGCCGCCGGACAGCGTTCCGGCCCGTTGCGACAGGCGCTCGCTGAGGAACGGAAAATGCCCAAAAACCCGTTCCACGGCTTGCGCAAACGACGATCCTGGTCGAGATGCTGCGGCCGAAGCTGTTGCTGATCGACGAGATTTCCGAGGGCCTGCAGCCCTCAGTCGTCGAACGCATCGCCGCGGCACTCAGGCAGGAGCGCAGGACGAACGGCACGACGATTCTGATCGTCGAACAGAACCTGCCCTTCGCCCTCGGCATCGCCGACAGCTGGGCGGTGCTGAAGCTCGGCCGGATCGACGATGCCGGAGATGTCACGGCGGGCACAGCGGCCCGCGTTCTTCAGCACCTGAAGATCTGACGCATCGCGCAAAAGCATGCCTTTGGGCCTGACCCTGGGCCTGACCCGAGGGCGCGCAGGCCAAAAGTGCCGGCGGCTGACCGCGCGGCGACGAGTTTCTCACGCGCCTGTCGGCCGTCTGGAACCTGCGCCAAACTCGTGAGTTCCAGACAATGCCCAAGCACCGCTTGGCAATCCGTGCGGCGCTCGGGCTGATCTTCGACCGCTCGAGTTCAGACCGGCATGGCGTCGCCGCTCTTGCGAGTTGACGCTGGCCATCAAGCGCCCCGAGACGTCGACAACGGAACGGCGAAGGTGAACGAGAAACAAGCAGCGGAAATCGAGCGCAACCAGATGTCGCGAACCCTGATTATCATTGGTTTGATCATAGTCGCCACAGGCCTGTTGTGGCCATGGTTGTCGCGGATCGGCCTGGGCAGACTGCCTGGCGACATCGTGATCGAACGTGAGAACTTCACGTTTTATGCTCCGATCGGCACCGGGATCTTGATCAGCATCGTTCTCTCTTTTGTTCTGTGGCTACTCAACCGGTAGCGGCTTCGACTTCGGGGGCTGCGGGCGCGAGATTCTGTACGAGATACGGATGCATTGTCGGGAGGCCTGAAATGCGCCGGGATTATCGCAACTGGGATGCTGTGATGCTTTGGTCGGGTATCGGGTTCATTCTGATCCTATGGTCCACGCCGCTTCTCAAGGCCCTGACCGAGTGATTTCAGAAAAGGCCGGCTGCTTGCCCGGATTCCGAGCACAGCCGAGCGCATCGCGCGCCTGGCGCAACTCGTCTCGCCCGTTCGGCCCGGTCTTCCGCTTGCGAACCGGACAGCCTATCACGACTCGCTCGTCGGACGCGGTGATCGGTCCTGGCGGCGGCATCTCATGCGCCCGTAGGAGGGCGAGGCTTACCTTCCAAAACCCGCTTCCAGACCTCGCCTCCCGAAGTCAGCTACGGCGAGCCTTGAGCGCACGGGTGAGGAGCCGGGTGTCATTTAGCTGGATAACGCAGGTTTCGAACGCTTTGGTCGGGCCGTGCCAGCGCAGCTCCTCGACGTTATCGAACAGCCGAGCGTCGGTGCGCAGCGTCGCGAGATTTTTGAACAAAAGCGCGAGCTCTCTCCGCTTGCCGAGGATTTCCTGCGGAAAGCTTTCAAGCGGGCCGTAGCGGCCAAGCAGCCGGGCGGCCGAGACCAGGCCGATGCCTTCGAGACCCGGGTAGCCATCGGCGGCATCACCCACCAGCGCGAGGAAATCTGGAATCAGGGCCGGCTCAACTCCGAACTTCTCGCGTACGCCGGCGGCATCGCGAATTTTCTGGGTCCTGCGGTCCACCTGGACCACATGGTCGCCGCGCACACACTGCGCGAGATCCTTGTCCGGCGTCCAGATGCACACCTTCTGCACGCCCTCATCGGCAGCCGCGCTGTGTGCCGCGGATGCCAGCGCGTCGTCGGCTTCCAGCTCGATCATCGGCCAGACCGCCACTCCCATCGCCGCCAGGGCGTCCTCGAGCGGGTGGAACTGCGCGAGCAATGCCGGCTCGATGCCATCCCCGGTCTTGTAGCCGGGCCAGAGCTGATTTCTGAACGATTCGATTACATGATCGGTGGCCACCCCAACATGTGTGGCGCCGTTCTCGATCATCTCCAGCACTGTGTTCAGCACGCCGACGACGGCGCCAAACGGCTTGTCCTGGCCATTATTGAACCGGCGTTGGCCATAGAAGTGGCGAAACAGTTCGTATGTGCCGTCTATCAAATGAACGATCATCGCAATCCCCGAGGAAACAGCATCCGGCCCGATCTGCAAAGCCAAGCCATCTGCAAAGCCAGGCCGATGGCTGGCACCCAGGGGTGGTTAGTCGAAGAAGCCCGCATCCTCTTGCCTGAGATACTTCCTGGCTGCATCGGCGTCGATATCGAGGCCCAGCCCCGGCGCTTCCAGCAGATCCACCATGCTGTCCCTCACGATAGGCGACGGCAGGCCGATTACGAGGTCCTCCCACCAGGGATCGGAGGCGCTCGGATATTCGAAGGCGATGTAGTTGGCGGGCAAGGTGGCGCAGACATTGATCAGCGCGCCGAGGCCGAGCAGGCCGTTCGCCGTGCCGTGCGGCGCCATCAGGATCGAGTGCATATGGGCGTGCTCAGCGACCCATTTGAGCTCGGCGATGCCACCAATATCGGCAGGATCGGGGCCGATGACGCGCACCGCCTGCGTCTCGATCAGCTCCTTGAAATTGTGCCTGAGGTAAATCTGCTCGCCGGTGTGGATTGGCGTCGAGGTGGAGGTGGTCAGCTCCCGATAGGCCTGCGGATTGACTCACGGCACATAGTCGCCGGTCAGCATGTCCTCGAGCCACATCAAATTGTACTTCTCGACCGCGCGAGCGAATTTTATCGCATCGGGCAGCATCCAGCCCGGGCCGCAGTCGAGCGCCAGGCTGACCTTGTCGCCCAGCACTTCCTTCATCGCGATCACGCAGTCGAGCATGTGATTGAAACCACGCTCGCTGATCACACCCTGATCCATGGCACCGTGATAGCCGGCCTTGTTCTGCGTCACGCCGTAATGGAAGCCGTCGATGGTGTCCTTCATGTTGGAGTGGAACGAGATTCCTTGCTTGATCATGAAGAAGTTTTGCGGCTGCTCCATCATCCATTTGACGTCAGCGGCGTAATCCTCCGGCCGGTCGCCAGTGCGTTTCCGGCGGATCGAGCCGTTGTAGACGCGCACCTTGTCGCGCACCTTGCCGCCGAGCAGTTTGTAGGCCGGCACGCCTGCGGCCTTGCCGGCAATGTCCCACAGCGCATGCTCGATAGCGCTTACCGCTGCGCCATAGGGCTTGAAAGAGCCGCGTTGGCGGATCTTCAGCATCACCCGTTCGACGTCGGTCGGGTCCTCGCCGATCAGCGCCTCGCGAAAGTGCAGCACCCAGGGCTTGAGGTAGGGCTTGGTGTACTCGACCTCGCCCAGGCCATAGAGGCCCTCGTCGGTGACGACGCGAACGATGGGGTGCTTGCCGATGACGGCGCAGCGGAGATCAGTGATCTTCATCTTCGGCTCTTTCCGCCTCAGCTCCAGGTGCGATCCCAGGAATATTCGTTGTCCCAGCGGTCCGTGGGCTGCCAGACGTCGGTGACACCCGGCTGCAGATGCTGCGAGATCACCTCGTCGACGACGTCGTCGATCCCCAGGCCCGGTTTGTCCGGAACAGTGATAAAGCCATCCTTGACGAGCGGCTTGGCAATGCCGGTGACGATATCGTCCCACCAGTCGACATCGGCAGAGTGGTATTCGAGCGCCAGGAAATTTTCGGTCGCGGTCGCGACATGTGCCGCGGCCATTGCCGCGATTGGACTTTCGGCCATATGGATGGCCATGGCGACGCCGTGGTCCTGCGCCATGTCGCCGATTTTCTTGGTCTCGAGGATGCCGCCGCTGGTGAGCAGGTCCGGGTGGACAATAGAGAGGCCGCCGCTCCTAAGCAGAGGCTCGAAGCCCTCCTTGAGGTAGATGTCCTCGCCGGTGCAGATCGGCACCGTGGTGGCGTCCTGCAGTTGTCGGTAGTGCTCGGTGTACTGCCATGGGATCACATCCTCGAGCCAGGCTGGCACATATTTTTCAATCCGCCTGGCGAGGCGAATACCGTTCTGCAGTGAGATGTGGCCGACATGGTCGATGGCGAGCGGAATATCCATGCCGATAATTTCGCGAACTTCGGCAATGTACTGCTCAAGCAAATCGAGGCCCTTGTCGGAAAAGTGGAGGCCGGTAAATGGGTGGCGGACGTTGTGCAAATCGTAGGCCGCGTTGCGGGCGCGCCGCTGTTCAAGGGTCTTGACCTGGCCGTGGCCGGGCTGGACGCGGTATCCATCAAGTGAGCCGGCAGGAGACACGACCGCACCGGGGACGTCGGCGATCTGCATCAATCCCAGATCCATTTTTAGGAAGGTGAAGCCGAGCGCCATGCGCTGCTTGAGCCGCTTGCCGGTCTCGGTGCCGCTTGGCACGGTGGCGTCGGTATCGCAATAGAGGCGCACCTCCTCGCGAAACCGGCCGCCGAGCATCTGGTAGATGGGCACGCCATAGGCCTTGCCGGCAAGATCCCACAACGCGATTTCGACCGCGGAGACGCCGCCGCCTTGCCGGCCGTGGCCGCCGAACTGCTTGATCCGGCGAAACAGGCGATCGATGTCGCAAGGGTTCTCGCCGAGCAGCCGGCTCTTCAGCATCAGCGCGTAGGTGGCGCTGGCGCCGTCGCGCACCTCGCCAAGCCCGACGATGCCCTGGTTGGTGTAAATCTTGAGCAGGGTCGAGGTGAACGGCGCGCCGACGATTTCGGCTACCCGCATGTCGGTGATGCGAAGCTCAGACGGCTTGGAGTTCGCGTTCACCCGATTGAGCGCCTCGTCGGCGCCACCCGTCTTTGCCATGACTTGTCCTCGTTCTGGTGGATGGGGCTTGTCGCCTGCACGCCGGGCCGGCATAGCGCGTTGCTAGCCCAGCTCGATCTCGTGGGCCTGCAGGTAGTCACGGTCCATCTCGACACCGAGACCAGGCCTCGACGTCAGCTTGAGGCTGCCGTTCGAGACGTCGAGCGGTCTGTCGATGAGGTGATCGTATTTGCCCAGGTTCCACTCCGACGTTTCGAGCCTATAGAAGTTAGGAACGGTCATCATCACCTGCGCTCCCGCAACCACGTTGATCGGTCCCGCGGCGTCATGTGGCGAGACCGGGATGTAGTAGGCTTCGCAAAGGGCAGAAATCTTCTTGAGTTCGGTAATGCCGCCGGTCCAGGTGATATCAGGCATGATGTAGTCAGCGAGCCTGTTCTCGAGTACCGGCACGAAATCCCACTTCGTATGGCCGCGCTCGCCCCACGCGATGGCGGCACTGACCTTCTCACGCACCTGCTTGAGGGCGTTGAGGCTTTCGGGCGGGCAAGGCTCCTCGAACCAGTCGATCCGACCGGCTTCCTCGAGGCTCCGACAGAGGCGAATGGCGGTGGGAACGTCGAAGCGGCCATGCGCATCGATGAGAATGTCGACGTCAGGCCCCGCCGTTTCGCGGATCAGCGCCGTGAGCTCGGCGGCTTCGCGCTCGTCCTTGCGGGTCATGCTGCCATCGAGGTAGCCGTCCCGCTGTTCGCGGGACAGGCCATCGGCGCCGTGGCCCTGGTGGGGGAAAGGATCAAACTTGAGCGCAGTGTGTCCGGACTCGACGATGTCCAGAATTTCGCGGACCACAGCCTCCTTGCTGGTGAATTTGGCTTGGTTGGGATGGGTGTAGAGCGCGATTTCGTCGCGTACCGGTCCGCCCAGCAGCTCGCAAATCGGCTTGCCGAGGACTTTGCCGCGGATATCCCAAAGGGCAATATCGATGGCGCTCACGCATTCGACGGCGGCGCCGCGGCTGCCCATGTAGGTGAAGCTGCGAAAGATCTTGTGCCAGAGATGCTCGATACGCGCTGGATCCTCGCCTGTCACGGCGACGCCGATCTGCCGCAGGATCGTGCAGAGAGCGCGGTTGGCGAGCCTTGTCGTGGTGGTGATCTCGCCCCAGCCACTCACCCCCTCGTTGGTCGTCACTTCGACGAACAGGAACTCTCCCCAATAAGAGGCATCGGACTTGATCAGCCACGGCCGAATGCTCGTGATTTTCATCTCAATTCCTTTACCTGAAAGGGTCAGGGCTGACGATGTTCGAGACCGGACCTTCGTTCCTATCCGGCCCGGGCGGCGTTGCGCGCACGCATCTGTTCGAGGATATGCCGGCCGGAACCCTCGACATGACGAGAAACGAGTTCGGCCGCCTTGTCGGCTTCTCCCGCTTTTACGTGCGCGATGAGTTCGCGGTGCTCGCGAATGATCGCGGCACGCCGCGCCAGCGTGAAATTGAAACGCCGGCTGACGGCGCGTAGTACTTCGCGATGCTTCCACCAAAGTTCGGCGGCATGGCGGTTATAGTGCCGCTGGTACATCACGGTGTGGAAAGCGGTATCGAGCTCACTATGCCTGAATGTGTCGGCAAAGTTGTTCTCTTCAATCAGGCCTTGGAGACGTTCGAGTTCGGCGATGTCCTCGCCGGTCGCCATATTCACAAACCATCGCGTCAGAGCCGGCTCGATCAGAACGCCGATTTCATAGATATCCCGGACAAAATCCTGATCGATGGGTCGGACGCGCGCCCCGCGGTTGGGGAGAAAGGTGACAAAACCCTCCCCGCGCAACAGCTGCAGGGCCTCGCGCACGGGGTTGGTCGAGGTGCCGTGACGCCGGGCGAGATCGGTGACGACAAGCCGTTCGTTGGCGGCAAGCCGTCCCTCAATGATGTCTTCCCTGATCAGTTCATAAAGCGAGGCGCCCTCGCTGGAGGCCATGGGGTCAGTCTCCACCGGTGGCATGGCTTTAAAATCATCTATTTCGGCCAAGGCCGGCTCCCCTGATCAATACATACCCTGCCCGATATCACACACGGTTTTCACAAACAATGTACGATCCAGCGCGTTGACAGGCAATCCACGATCTGAAAACGTACAAAATGATCGAAGGGATACATAGAACAGAAAGGCGTCCCGCGGTCGAACGAGCTAGACCGCTTTGCCTCGGCGCAGGGCGGCATGGAGAACCAGGGAGGATACCTATGACGAGGATTATGCTCGGCAGTGCGGTCCTGCGCGGCACTGTCGCCACTGCTTTGATGGCATCGCTGATGTCCACATCGGCGCTGGGAGCGCCCGTCGACCTCAGCAAGTGGTCGCCGGAATATGTGCTCTCCATTGCGGGCACACAGGATTTTGACACCGCGGCCGATTGCGCCAAGGTCACCCCGCTCGACTACAAAGGGCGACTGACTTTCTGGTATCAGGGCGTGTTCGAGGGCGACCCCGATCTTTTGCGCCAGTACTACAAGGATTTCTTCGAGACCTTCCGCAAGACCTATCCGAACATCCAGCTCGAGGAACAGGCCCTCACCTATAACGACCTTCTTGACAAGTTCCGCACGGCGCTCCTGGGCAACGCCGCGCCAATGGCGGTCCGCCTGCAAATCCTGGGTGGTACCGAGTTCGCCTCAAAAGGCTATCTGGAGCCGCTCAAACCCGAGGATGTCGGGTATTCCACCGAGGACTTCTGGCCCGGCGCCATGAAGGCCGTGACCTGGGAGGGGGTGACCTACGGCATTCCAACCAACAACGAGACGATGGCGTTCATCTGGAACGCCGACATCTTCAAGCGTGCGGGCCTCGATCCGGACAAGGCTCCGGCAACCTGGGACGACGTCGTCAAGTATTCCAAGCAGATCCACGACAAGCTCGGCATTGCCGGTTACGGCCTCGTGGCACGCAAGAATGCCGGCAATACGCCGTACCGCTTCATGCCGCAGCTGTGGGCCTATGGCGGCGGCGTCTTCGACGAAGCCACCGCGAACCCGACCTATGAGGAGGTCAGGCTCGATAGCCCGCAGAGCAAGGCCGCGCTGCAAGCCTCGTACGACATGTATGTTCGCGACAAGTCGGTTCCGGTTTCGGCGCTCACCAACCAGCAGGCCGATAACCAGCCCCTGTTCCTCGCCGGCCAGCTTGGCATGATGATCTCGCATCCGTCCGACTACGACGTCATGCTCGACCTGCAGAAGAAGGCGACGGGCGCCGACAAGGACAAGGCGCAGACAGTCATCGACAACATGCGCTACGGCCTGATTCCCACTGGCCCCGACGGCAAGCGCGCAGTCGTGTTCGGCGGCTCGAACATTCACATCCTGAAGCCTGAATATGTCGACGGCGGCAAGGTCGACGAGCCGGCCGCAAAGGCTATCATCTGCATGTGGACGAGCCCTGAATGGTCGCTGAAGATGGCCTATGCCGGCTCGAACCCGGGCAACCTTAACGGCTTCAAGACCAAATGGATGAAGGAACGTCTGGACAACATCAAGTTCCTCGACGTGACGACCTCGATGCTGCCATATGGCATCCCGTTCCCAGCGCTGCCGCAGGCTCCGGAGATCATGAACATCATCGTCCCGGATATGCTGCAGAATGCCCTGACCGGAGCGATGACTGTCGACGAGGCAGCGGACGACGCGGCCAAGAGGGTAAGAGACCTGATGGGCGGACTCTAGTCCAGGCCTGACCGGCTGCACTGATAGTGCAGCCGGTTGGTCGGAAAAAACCCGGTTCGTTCAGAAGAAACAAGGGCGCGCCATAGTGACGATCGTGACCGGCAAGGCCGAGGCTCGCCGAAGATTGCAATCCGGCAGGTCCGGCGCGTTACGCCAGATATGGGAGCATCGCGCCGACTACGCGTACGTGCTCCCTGCGATCGCGGTGATGCTCGTCGTCATCGCCTACCCGATCTACTACACGATCGAGCTGTCGTTCTTCAAGACGCCGCCTGGCCTGCAGCTTCGCGACAAGACCTTCGTCGGCTTCGACAACTACACGACCATCCTCACCAGCGAGGTGTTCTGGAGAGTCACCTGGAACACTCTGATCTGGACGCTGGGCTCCACCTTGATTGCCTTTGTCCTGGGGTTTGCCACCGCTCTGGCGCTCCACCGTGAGTTTGTCGGCCGCGGTGTGCTGCGCGCAATCCTGATCATTCCCTGGGTTATCAGCGCGGTCGCCGCCTCCTATATCTGGAAGTGGATCTATCATTCGGACTTCGGGATCATCGGTGCGGTGCTGGTCGGCCTCGGATTGGCCGACCGACCGCCGAATTTCATCGACAGCGTCAGCACGGTGCTGCCTTCCCTGATCGTCGTCAATATCTGGCGCGAGTTTCCGTTTGCCATGATCATGATGATGGCCGGCCTGCAGACCGTGCCCGAGCAGTTGCTGCGCGCCGCGCAGGTCGACGGCGCCAGCGCCTGGCAGCGCTTCTGGCACGTCACCTTTCCGCACTTGCGCAACGTCTCGACGGTGACGATCCTGCTGCTCGCGGTGGCCAACTTCAATTCCTTCATCATCCCCTGGATTATGACCGGCGGCGGGCCGTCCAACGCATCGCATATCTGGATCACCCACATTTATGAGCTCGCCTTCGGCCGGCAGCGCTGGGGCGTGGCATCTGCCTATTCGGTGCTCCTGTTCCTCACCCTGATGACGCTCGGCTACTTCTATGTCCGTGCGCTAAGCGGCAACGAGCGGCAAGAGGGGAGCGCATGAGCACGACTGCCGAGACAGCCCCGCGAGCCCTGAGCCGTCGCCGGATCCGCGTCGACGGATGGCGGTGGACCGGGCGCATCTTCCTCGCGTTCATGCTGCTTTACACCGCGGTGCCGATGATCTGGATGCTGATCACCTCGATCAAGTCCGGGTTCGCGGCGATGGAATTCCCGCCGCAATGGTGGCCGGACGAACCGACCCTGGCCAGCTACGAGAAGCTGCTCGATCCCCAGAACAGCGTCGGCCAGGACTTCCTCCGCTTCTTCTGGAACAGCCTTTTCGTGTCCACCGTTACGACAATCCTCTCGGTGATCGTCGCCGTCCCTGCGGCCTACGCGTTTTCGCGCTTCAGTTTCCCCGGCCGCAACTTCCTGTTCTTTGCCGTGCTGCTGCGCAACATGTTCCCGGCGGTGATTTTTCTCGTGCCGCTGTTCATCCTGATGCGCCTGCTCGGCTTGATGAACACGCACGGCTCGCTGATTCTCACCTATCTCACCTTCGGCCTGCCGCTGGCGATCTGGTTGCTCAAGGGCTTTTACGACAACATTCCGGTGCAGCTCGAGCAGGCGGCGCGCATCGATGGGGCAACGCGATTCCAGGCCTTCATCCTGATTGTGATGCCGCTCTCGGCGCCGGGGATCATCGCCACTGCGATCTATTCGTTCATCGGCGCGTGGAACGAGTACATCTACGCCTACACCTTCCTCACCAAGAACGACCAGTTGACGCTGCCGGTCGGCATCCAGCGCTTCTTCTCGGAAAATACGACGGACTTTCCGGGCCTGATGGCGGCCAGCTTCATGATGAGCGTGCCCGTCGTGGTGCTGTTCCTCGTCCTGCAACGATACTTCGTACGCGCCCTTACAGAAGGCGCGGTCAAGCACTAGGGAGTTGCCGATGGCCCACGTGGTCCTCAAAGATCTCGTCAAGTCCTATGGCGGCTTCAAGGCTGTCAACGACGTGTCGCTGACGGTCAATGACGGCGAGTTCGTTGCGCTCGTCGGCCCTTCAGGCTGCGGCAAGACAACCACGCTCAATCTCGTCGCGGGGCTGATCCCGATCACATCGGGCGACATCGTCATCGGCGACCGGGTGGTCAACGACCTCGACCCCAAGGACCGCGACATCGCCATGGTGTTCCAGAACTACGCGCTCTATCCGCAGAAATCGGTTTACAAGAACCTGGCGTTCCCGCTGCAGATGCGCAAGCTGCCCAGGGACGAGATCGACAAGAAGGTCAAGGAAGCGGCGCGCGTGCTCGACATGACGCACCTGCTCGAGCGCAAGCCGCGCGAACTTTCGGGTGGGCAGCAGCAGCGGGTGGCCCTGGGCCGTGCGCTTGTTCGCGACCCCGCGGTGTTCCTGATGGACGAGCCGCTCTCTAACCTCGACGCCAAACTGCGCGTGCAGATGCGGTCGGAGATCAAGCGCTTCCACCAGGACCTCAAGGCGACGATCATCTATGTGACGCACGACCAGCTCGAAGCCGTGACCATGGCCGACAAGATGGCGGTGATGAACGGCGGCTACCTGCAGCAATATGATTCACCGGCGCAGGTCTTTGCCCATCCCGTCAACATGTTCGTCGCCAGCTTCATAGGCAGCCCGGCGATGAGCCTAATTCCGCTGCAGGCGTCGACGGCAAACGGCAACGCTGTGTTGACCAGCGCGGAGGGCTGGAGCTTTGAGCTCTCGCCGCGCAACGCCCGGAAGGTCGCAAGCGCAACGACCAGGAAAGTCGTGCTCGGCGCACGTCACTCGACGATCAAGCTGCGCAACAGCGCGGTCCCCGGTGCCATTCCGGCCAAGGCCTACACGGTGGAGCCGACCGGAGACGTCACCTTCGTGCAGGCGTTCCTGTCCGGCGCCATCGTCAACGTCAGCGTGCCGCCGAACATTGCCGTCGCGCCCGATGAACAGATCTGGCTCGAGTTCGACCAGGAGCGGATGCATCTGTTCGACGGCGAAACCGAAATGGCCCTCAAGGCCAACTGACAGGGCGCCAACTGAGACAGGGCGCCAACTAATACAGGGCGTCAACTAATACAGGGCGGATGCGTTTGAAACGTGGGCGTGGATGACTACGAAGCTCAAGATTACCGCGATCAAGCCCTATCCAGTGTGGGTCGGAACGCGCAACCAGATGCTCGTCAAGGTCGAGACCGATCAGGGCATCTTCGGCTGGGGCGAGAGCGGCTTGAGTGGTCGCGAGAAAGCGGTGGCCGGCGCGGTCGAGCACTATCGCGAGTTTCTCATCGGCCGCGACCCGATGCAGATTGGCCGGATCTGGCAGGAGCTTTATCGCAGCCAGTACTTCGAAGGCGGACGTGTTCTGCAGGCGGCGATTTCCGCCATCGACATCGCCCTTCACGACATCAAGGGCAAGGCGCTGGGAGTGCCGGTCTACGAGCTGCTGGGCGGCAAGCAGCGCCACCGCATCCCCACCTTCGCCTCGACCGGAGACGAGGCCGAAGGTGACGCTGCCATTGAACGAGCCCGCGAGCTGCGCGCACAGGGGTGGCAGGCGATCCGCTTCTTCCCCGCCGGGCAAAACAGCAGGGACATCTTCGAGCCGCGCCAGTCGATCGGCGCCACCGCGAGTCTGCTTAACAGGGCGCGCGCGGCGCTGGGCGACGACGTCGTCCTCGGCATCGACTATCATCATCGGCTGTCGGTGGCCGAGGCGGCGAGCTTCTGCAACAAGCTCGGCCGCGGCGTGCTTGATTTCATCGAGGAGCCGATACGGGACGAGACACCGGAGGCTTATGAATCGCTGCGCACGATGACCGACATCCCCTTTGCCATCGGCGAGGAATTTTCCAGCAAGTGGCAGTTCCTGCCCTACATCGAGCGCGGCATTCATCAGTTCAACCGGCTCGATGTCTGCAATGTCGGCGGGCTTACCGAGGCGATGAAAGTCGCTGGCTGGAGCGAGGCGCACTATGTGGACTTGATGCCGCACAATCCCCTTGGTCCGGTGTGCACCGCCGCGACCGTGCATCTCGCCGCCGCAGTACCCAACTTCGCGTGGCTCGAGACCAGGGAACCCGAAACAAGGCTGGGCTTCGACAATTCCGACTTCTTCCCGGTGCGACCACGGCTCGACGGGACCGACTATCCGGTCGGCGATCTGCCGGGGCTCGGCGTCGAGGTCAACGAGGAGGCGATTCAGGCGGCGCGCTTTCGTTTTTGGGAAGCGCCTCACCTTAAGCGCCGCGACGGTTCGGTTACGAACTGGTAATTGCCTTTCAACCGGAGTCCACCATGACACATGCTCCCGACATCACACGGCCGCCAAAAGACCTGATCGACGCGCTAAGCGGGATCGGCGCGGCGACGGTTGCCGGAACGCTTGGCCATATGGGTTTTCGCAATCCGCACATGGTCGGACCGGTGGCGCAGAACCACGGCAAGTCGATCGTCGGGCCGGCGCTGACGCTGCAGTTCATGCCACAACGGCCGGATCTGTTCACCGAGGGAGAATATGCCGATCCGGAGACGCAGCTGCATCGGCACGTGCTTTATCACGCACAGGAGGGTGATGTAGTCGTGGTCGACGCGCGCGGCGACATGAGCTCGGGCGTCTTCGGCGATATGATGTCGACCTACTTCAAAGGCAGGGGCGGCGCCGGCATCGTCATCGATGGTTGCATGCGCGACCGGCCTAATGTCGAAAAGCTCGATCTGCCGCTATGGCTGCGCGGCTGGACGCCGAACTATCATGTGCAGACCAGCATCTATCCCAATGCCGTCAACGTTCCGATTGCCTGCGGCGGTGTCACGGTGATCCCAGGTGACATCATCGTCGCCGACGACGACGGGGTGGTGGTGCTTCCCGTCGCAATGGCCCCGGCGGTAATCGAAGAATCACAGAAGCATCACGATTGGGAGGAGTTCTCGCGCGTGAAGCTAATGGAGGGCGGGCCATTGCAACGCTATTATCCGCTGCATGACGATGCCCGCGGGGAATACGAGGAGTGGCGCAAGACAAACCGCTTGGAAAACCCCAGTTAGCGCATGGATTACCCCGTGGCGGGCGGCAGCGGACAACCGTTCGCAGATGGCGCGGTACTGGTTTATTCGGCAGCTTCGGCCTTCGCCGCCGGCGCAATTCGCGCGGCGCAGTATTTGAACTCCGGGATCTTGCCGTAGGGGTCCAGCATCGGATTGGTGAGCGCGTTGGCCGGGCTTTCGTTGAAGCAGAACGGCATGAACACCGTGCCGTCGGCGACCTCGCGGTCGGCGCGGAGGATGGCGTCTACCGTCCCGCGCCGGGTCTCGACCGCAATCATCTCCCCTTGGCGCAGGCCGTGCCGCTTGATCTCATAAGGGTTCATCGCAGCGATGCCCTGTGGCTCGAGCGCGTCCAGCACGCCCGCCCGGCGGGTCATGGAGCCGGTGTGCCAATGCTCGAGCAGGCGGCCGGTGGTGAGCACCAGCGGAAACTCTTCATCGGGCACTTCGTCGGGCGGCAGCAAATCGGCCGGCACGATGCGGCCGCGTCCGTCCGCGGTCGGGAATCCGGACGAGAAGATGACCTCATTGCCAGGCGTGTCGGGGCCGTCGGCCGGATAGATCACCGAACCTTCGCGCTCGATGCGGTCCCAGGAGATATGTTTCAAGGACGGCATCACATCAGCCATTTCCGCATAGACCTCGGAGACATGGTTATAGTTCCAGTCGAGACCGATGCGCCTCGCCAATTCGACTATCAGTTCCCAGTCCTGACGCGCTTCGCCTGGCAGGTCGAGTGCTGGACGCCCAATCTGCACCTGCCGGTTGGTATTGGTGTATGTGCCGAGCTTTTCGGCATGCGCCGAGGCCGGCAGCACCACGTCTGCGTGCCAGGCGGTCTCGGTCAGGAAGATGTCCTGCACGACGAGATGGTCGAGCATGGCCAGCGCTTGTCGGGCATGGGTTTGGTCCGGATCGGACATGGCCGGGTTCTCGCCCAATATGTACATGCCCTTGATTTCGCCTTCATGGATGGCGTCGATGATTTCGACGACCGTCAGGCCCCGTTTCGGGTCCAGCGTCTGGCCCCAAAAGTTCTCGTATGCGCTGCGGATGTCGATGTTCTCGACCGATTTATAGTCGGGGAAATACATCGGGATGAGCCCGGCATCGGATGCGCCCTGCACGTTGTTCTGGCCGCGCAGTGGGTGCAGGCCTGTTCCCGGCCGGCCGACATGTCCGGTGATTAGCGCCAGAGCGATAAGGCAGCGCGCATTATCGGTTCCGTGTGTGTGCTGGGAAATGCCCATGCCCCAAAAGATGATCGACCGCTCGGCGGTCGCATAGGTGCGGGCGACGTCGCGCAGCACGCTCGCCTCGACGCCGCAGACCTCGGCCATTGCCTCGGGCGAAAAATCCTTCACCTTGGCCTTCAGCGCCTCGAACCCGGAAGCGTTGGCCTGGATATACTGCTCGTCGTAGAGCTTTTCCTCGACGATGACGTGGATCAGCGCGTTCAGCATGGCGACGTCGCTGCCAGCCTTGAATTGCAGCGAATGCGACGCATGGCGCATCAGGTCCTGGCCGCGCGGGTCCATGACGATCAGCTTGGCGCCGCGCTTGGCCGCCTGCTTGAAATAGGTCGCGGCGACCGGGTGGTTGGTGGTCGGCCGTGCGCCGATGACGATGATGCATTCGGCCTTCAGCGCGTCGTTGAAGGGCGCCGAAACCGCACCCGAACCGACGCCTTCCATCAGCGCCGCCACCGAAGATGCGTGGCAAAGCCGGGTGCAATGGTCGACATTGTTGGTGCCAAAACCCTGGCGCACCAGCTTCTGGAACAGATAGGCCTCTTCGTTGGAACCTTTTGCCGAACCGAAACCGGCCAGCGCCTTCCCGCCATGATCCCTAAGGATCGTCTTCAGCCCGCCGGCGGCGCGCGCAAGCGCCTCTTCCCAGCTAGCCTCGCGAAAAACGGTCAGCGGATCGACGCCGCGCATATCGGCATCGCCCGACTTCGGCGCATCGTCGCGCCGGATCAGCGGTTTGGTCAGGCGTTCAGGCGACATCGCATAATCGAAGCCGAAACGACCCTTGACGCAGAGCCGGTTCTCGTTGGCATAACCATTGCGGCCATCGACCTGGACTATTCTGTTGTCCTTGACCGCAACGCTGGTCTGGCAACCGACGCCACAGAACGGGCACAGCGTGTCGACGACCTTGTCGAATTCCTGGATGACCCGGGTCTTGCCTGCATCATCCATCAGTGACTTTTCATAGAGCGCGCCGGTCGGGCAGGCCTGGACGCATTCACCGCAGGTGACACAGGTCGACAGGCCCATCGGATCGTGCATGTCGAAGACGGGAAGCGAGTGATTGCCGCGCTCGGCCATGCCAATCACATCGTTGACCTGAACCTCGCGGCAGGCCCGGACACAGGCGCCGCAAGTGATGCAGGCATCGAGATTGACGGCAATGGCGGGATTGGTGATGTCGAATTCTGGCTGGACATCATCCGTGGCGAATTTTGAGCTGTAGCGACCGCCGGAAATGCCCATCGAACCAGCCCACTGCCAGAACATCGACTGCTGATCCGGACCGTCGGCCATCGGTCGCATGTTGCTGGCGAGAAGCTCGAACACCATCTGGCGCGATTTCTTGGCCCGTTCGGTATTCGTCTTCACCACCATTCCGGCGGAAGGCTTGCGGATGCAGGAGGCGGCAAGCACCCGTTCGCCCTCGACATCGACCATGCACGCGCGGCAATTGCCGTCTGGCCGATAGCCGGGCATGTCGACATGGCACAGGTGCGGGATCCTGGTGCCTTCGCGCTTTGCAACGTCCCAAATCGTCTCGTCGTCAGCGGCTGTGACCATTTTGCCGTCGAGGGTGAATATGACGCCATCTGCCATTTCAAAGATCATCCCTAAAATGCGTCAAAAGGTGATTGACCGGATTGGGCGCCGCCTGGCCGAGACCGCAAATGGAGGAATCGCGCATCACTGTTTCAAGGTCGCGCATCGCCGTCTCATTCGGCACGCCCTTCTCTTTCAAGAGCGTTACCAGCTTTTCGGTTCCTTCCCGGCACGGCGTGCATTTCCCGCAACTCTCATGTTTGAAGAAATTCATGAGATTGAGGGTCACATCCCTGATGTTGTCGGCTTGCGAAAGCACGACCACGGCATGTGAGCCGACAAAGGCGCCCTGTTTGGCGAGTTCGCCGCCGAAGTCGAGTTCAATTTCGCCCATCGACGCCGGCAGGATGCCCCCCGAGGCTCCACCTGGCAGATAGGCCTTGAATTCATGCCCGTCTGCCATGCCGCCGCAATAATCCTCGATCAGTTCGCGCACGGTGACGCCGGCCGGGGCCAGTTTGACACCCGGCTCCTTCACATGTCCGGAAACCGACCAGGAGCGAATTCCCTGATGGCCGGGCTTGCCCTGCGCGGCGAACCATTCGGGCCCCTTCTCGACGATGTCGCGAATCCACCACAGCGTCTCGACATTGTGGTTGAGTGTCGGGCGTCCGAAAAGTCCGACTTCGGCAATATAGGGCGGCCGGTGGCGGGGCATGCCGCGCTTGCCCTCGATGCTTTCCAGCATCGCGCTTTCCTCGCCGCAAATATAGGCGCCGGCGCCGCGCCGAAGGTCGATGAAACCGGGCTTGACGATACCGGCTGCCTCGAGCGCCGCGATCTCGGCGCGCAAAATGGCGAGCACGGCTGGGTATTCGTCGCGCATGTAGAAATAGATGCGCTCGGCCTCCACCGCATGGCCGGCGATCAGCGCTCCTTCGAAGGTCCGATGCGGATCGGTTTCGAGGAAGAAGCGGTCCTTGAAAGTGCCGGGCTCGCCTTCGTCGCCATTGATCGACATCAGCCGCGGCCCTGGATAGCCGCGCACGATGCTCCATTTCTTGCCGGCCGGAAAGCCGGCGCCGCCGAGACCGCGCAGACCGGCGTGCTCTATGAGCTCGATGATGGCATTTGTGGTCAGCACGCCATCGCGCACTTTCTGCAAGAGCTGATAACCACCGGCAGCGCGATAGGCATCCAGGCCGACATAGTCGGGCGCCACTGCGCTGATGTCCCCGTCTCTGGCCATCGCCAACAGCTTGTGGCTCGTCGCGTAGTCGACTTCGCGGTCGCCAACGCGTGCGGCAGGGGCGGTGGCGCAGCGGCCCATGCAGGGCGCACGCATGACGCGGATTGTCTTCGGGTCGGCCTCGGCGGCCATTTCGCCAATCAGCTGTTCGGCGCCCGCCAGCATGCAGCTTATCGATTCGCACACCCGGATTGTCAGCGGCGCGGGCCTCGCCTCGCCTTCCCGGACGACATCGAAATGGTCGTAGAAGGTCGCGACCTCGTAAACCTCCACCTGGGACAGGCGCATGTCTTCGGCAAGCGCGCGCAGATGCGCGGCCGACAGACAACCGTAGCGGTCCTGGATCAGATGCAGGAATTCGATCAACAGATCCCGGCGGCGTTCGCGCTGGCCAAGAAGTTCCCGGACCTCGGCCAGGGCAACATCATCCAGCGCCCGCCCTTTGGGTCCGCGGTCGGGGGCTCGCCGTTGCTGCATTGTCATTCTCTCTCCACCCGGACCCTTCGTCTCAGGAAGGCGGCTGCCGCCACCACTGTGGCTGTGAGCCGCCTTCAGCCCGGCGCACCTTGGATCAAGGACTTGGCACACAAAACGACTTGGCACACAATTGAACCAAAGGCCGGTCTGGCAATTTTAGCATGACCGGGGCGCTGCGACAGAACTGATCTGCGCCCTGATTTGTCGCACCGCCTATACCGCGGCAGCTGGCGCCTTCTCGATCAAGAAAATGATGTGGTCTCCCTGCCGTTGCATCGCCTCCAGGCGGTCGCCCATTTCGTTGATCAGATTGGGAATGTCTATGGCTGCCAGCGGATCGGTGCAACGGACCTCAAGGCGCTCGCCTGGGCCAATGCCGCTGAGCGCCTTGCGGGTTTTCAGCGCCGGCAAGGGACATTTCAATCCCGTCAGGTCGAGCTGTCTCGTCGTCATGGTGGCGCAACATGGCGGACCGCTCACCGGTCGTCAACGGTCACCGCCTCAGGGGTTAGCGCAAATGAGAGCGGCCAGGCGTCGCGCCGCATTCTTGGCAGACTGCGTGCCGCCGGCTCGACGGCGTTCGTCAATTCAGGTCCGAATAGGCAAGGAACTGAACGGTCTGGCCCGGCTCGACCTCGGCTATTTCCTCGCCGAGTTCGACAAGGCCGTCGGTTTGGACCAAGGAAGACAGCATGCCAGCGCCCTCGCGCGGGAATTTGACGGCTTCATATGTGCCGTCCTGCGTCCCACGCAGGCTTACCCGCACATATTCGCGTCGCCCCGGCTTTTTGCGGTAGGAAAAGGCGGCCCGCACAGGCCGCGAAATTGGCGGCTGCTGCCGTGCGCCGGCCAGTGCAAGGATTGCGGCGCGCGCAATATGGGCGAATGTTACGAAGCTCGCCACCGGATTGCCGGGCAGCCCAATGAAGGCTGTTCCCCTGATCACCCCCATGGCGACCGGCCGGCCGGGCTTTATGGCCACCCGCCAGAAGACCAGGGTTCCCACACGCTCGACGGCGGCCTTGACGCAGTCGGCCTCCCCGGTCGAGACCCCGCCGGACGTCAGGATCAGGTCCTGTCCCGGCGCAGCCTTTCTCAGCACATCGGCGATCAGGCTGCTGTCGTCTGTCAGAATGCCCAGATCGGTGGTCTCGCAGCCCAATCTTGCGAGCATGGCCATCAGCATGAAGCGGTTCGAATCGAAAAGCTGGGCTGGTCCCCGAAAATTTCCCGGCGCGACGATCTCGTTGCCGGTCGAGAAGATCGCAACGCGAATTTTGCGCCGAACGTCGACCTGCGTCATGCCGAGAGCCGCGGCGAGTGCAACGTCCTGCGGGCGCAGGCGCTGGCCGGCCTGCAGGACCACCTTGCCTGCGGCAACGTCCTCGCCCGCCGGCCGCACGTTGGCTCCCCTTTTCAGGCCGGGCGGAAGGACGACCCTGCCGGTATCGTCGACGCGGACGTCTTCCTGCATGTAAACCGTGTCTGCCCCCTCCGGCAGCGGAGCGCCGGTGAAGATGCGTATGGCTTGCCCGGGCGCGGCGGGCCGATCCGGCGCCACCCCCGCCTGGATCCTGCCGCTCACCGGCAAGGCTTTTTCAACGGTCCCCGGCAGGTCGTCGCCGCGCAGTGCATAGCCGTCGACGGCTGAGTTGGTGAACGGCGGCAGGGGCAGCGGCGCCACCAGATCTCTCGCCAGGACGCGCCCATCGGCAATCGCCAGCTGGACGGTTTCGGTCTCGTCGACAACGGTCACCCGTGAAGCAATCAATGCGGCAGTATCGTCGAGCGATCGCATTGGGCCGCCGAAAGCGAAGCAGTCGTCCGAAAGTTGCGCCATCGAGCCTTCAGCCTCTGTGGATCTGGCCGAACCGGCAGCTCGGCGCCATCCGGCAAGCCCAGTCAGCGCTTGCAGGCGCTTTTATGGACCGGCCTTTCGTTTTGAACAGGCTATATAGTAGACGTCAAGCCGAAGGGAACGCATCCACTCCGGCGAGCGGGATTGCAAATTTTCATGAGAGCGCCATGCAGCAGATGAAAACCCGACCAGGCCCCGACATCATCCTGCCGAACCCGGACGACGTCCGTTTGACCGAACAGGTCAGCGGCATCGATCATACCGGCGCCGCCATTCAAGTCCGCGTCCCCGTCGAGCGCCCGCTGACGCTCTATCTGAATGCGCAGGAGATCGTCACGATGATGACGATCGGCGATTATCCCGAATATCTGGCGCTGGGCTACCTGCTCAATCAGAACATGCTCAAATCCGACGACGTCGTAACCGAAGTCGAATATGACGACGACCTGCAGGTCGTGGTCGTTCGTACCGAGCGGAACACCAATTACGAGCAGAAGCTTAGGAAACGGACGCAGACTTCGGGCTGCGCGCAGGGGACGGCTTTCGGCGATCTTCTCGAGGCGCTGAATATCGTTCTGCCGGCAGCCGAACTGCGCACCTCCTGGCTTTACCAGATGACCCGCACGATCAACACGACGCCGTCGCTCTATCTTGAAGCGGGCGCAATTCACGGCTGCGTGCTTTGCAGGCAAGGCACGCCGGTCTGCTATATGGAGGATGTCGGGCGCCACAATGCCGTCGACAAGATCGCCGGCTGGATGTATCGCCAAGGCATCGATCCGGCTGACAAGATCCTTTATACGACGGGCAGACTGACGTCGGAAATGACGATCAAGACGGTTCGAATGGGCATTCCGATCCTCGTCTCGCGCTCGGGTTTCACCGCCTGGGGCGTGGATTTGGCGCGCCAGGCCGGCCTGACGCTCGTCGGTCGGGCGCGCGGCAAGCGGTTCGCCGTGCTGTCGGGCGAGGATCGCATCGTCTTCGACCAGGACCTCGCTTCGGTCGACGAGGAAGCGCCGCGCCACAGACGCAAGGGAGCCGCCGATGGTCAATGAGCCGATGGCGAATGAGAAAGTGCCGACCCTAGGCGTCGTTCTCGCCGGCGGGCTCGCCCGGCGCATGGGCGGTGGCGACAAATCCATGCGTCGGATCGACGGACTCAGCATCCTCGAGCGTGTCCTCGAGCGCCTCGGCCCGCAATGCGACGGGCTCCTGCTGAACGCCAATGGCGACCCTGCCCGCTTCGACCGCTTTCGCCTTCCAGTCGTCGCCGACCCGGTCGAGAACTATCCGGGGCCGCTGGCCGGCGTGCTTGCCGGCCTCGACTGGACAGCGGCGAACAGGCCCGATGTCGAATGGATCGTCAGCGTCGCAGCCGACTGTCCTTTCTTGCCGCGCGACCTCGTCGAACGGCTGCATCGGGCGCGCATGGCGAAAGCTGCGGAGCTGGCGGTGGCGATGTCAGCGCGTCGGACGCATCCTGTCATCGGACTGTGGCAGGTGGCGATGCGCGATGCATTGCGTCATGCGCTCGTCGAAGAGGGGGTTCGCAAGATCGACCTGTGGACGGCTCGCTACAAGGTTGCAACCCAGTCCTGGCCGGACAAGCCGGTGGATCCCTTCTTCAATGTCAACACGGTCGAAGATTTTGCCGAGGCCGAAAGGCTGGTTTCGCACCTTGCCGAGCCTTAACCCGGATATCTCGGTTAGCCAGGTCGGGTAAAACCCATGCGCTCGACCGCCTCGTTGAATTCAGGCGAAGCGAGCGCGGCAAGGAAGGCCTGCACCGCGGGTCGCTCTTTGCGGGCAGAGACCAGCGCGAAATCATAATGCTCTTCCTTCAGCGCCATGAAACCGAGCCCGGCTGAGCGCGCCACCGGCGCAATGGTGACGCCCCAGTCCGCTCGGTTCTGTGCGACGGCCGCCGCGACGGCATTGTGCGAGCGGGGCTGGTTCCAATAGCCGTCGGGACGAGCCGGACCAAGCAGTTGGTCGATCAGGATGCGCGTACCCGAGCCCTGGTTGCGGTTGACCATCATGCAATTGGGATCGGCGAGTGCGGCTCGCACCGCCTCCTCTGGGTCGGTCGCCTGGAAGCGCACGTCGCCCGGGCGGTAGACGATGCCCTGCATGCGTCGCCATCCCTGCACGAGTTCGAGGCCTTCGCTCAGGAACGGCGCATTGTAGCTTTGCGTCCTGGTGTCGAAGAGGTGGATGGGCGCGATATCGCACTCTCCCTGCTTGGCCGCGGCCAGGCCGCCAAGGCTCCCGACCGCTATGGACCGCACCGTCAGGCCGGCGCGAAACAGAATGCCCACGACAAGATCCAGGCCGGTGCAGTTGCTGCCGATCACCACGAGATCGGGAACACGCACGTGCGGTGTGAACAGCGTAACCGACGCCTCGCTTCCGGCAGGCATATTGTCGGCCAAAGCTTCGATGCTGATGAAGCCATCCGCCTGGGCAAAGGACGTTATCGCCCCCGAGCCCTTGCCGGTGGGATAGGCGACCAGCCCCTGCTCACCCTCGACCAGCGATACCATCACGAACTCCGTGCGGCCGAGTTCGGACTGTATGCGCAACGGAACCTTTGCCGCGACCTTCGCTTCGGTCCGAGGCGGCAGGCCCGCCATGCGGCGCAGCACGGGAACGATCATGTCGTGGAAAGTGAACATGGCCGAAGTCGGAAATCCCGGCAGCACGACGACCGGCTTGCCGTCGCAAACGGCGAGACAAAGCGGCTTTCCCGGCTTCAGCGCCACGCCATGGGCAACGATGCCGGGCGCGCCAAGACGGTTCACGATGCGATGGCTGACATCACCCGCGCCCTTGGACGTCCCACCCGACACTATCAGCACATCATGCGCCGCTAGCGCCTCGCGCATGGCGGCTTCCAGCGTGGCTTCGTCATCCGGACAAGCGCCGAGAAAGCTCGCCTCGCCGCCATTTTCAGTTATCGCGGCGCTGACGATTGCGCCATTGGCGTCGTAGATGCCGGCGGGTCCCAGGGTGTCGCCCGGTTGGACAAGTTCGTCGCCGGTCGACAGAACCGCCACGCGCAGCTTGCGCGCCACCGTCACCAGCGCAATTCCACAGGCGGCAAGCATGCCGATTTCTCGCGAGCCGATCACCGTTCCGGCGCGCAGCAGAACCTCGCCGCGGGCAATATCGGATCCGGCATGCGAGATGAACTGGCCGGGCGAGGCTCCGCGCCTGACCTCGATGGCATCGCCTTCGGCCGGTTGTGTGTGCTCCACCATGACGATGGCATCGGCGCCGCGCGGCACGGGCCCGCCCGTCGCGATCGAGGTGGCGGTGCCTGCGAGCACAGGGATTTGCGGGGCGACACCGCAGGCGATAGTTTCGCGGTTGAGCAGCAGCCTGGCAGGAAGGGCCTCCGACGCGGTGGCCAAGTCGGCGGCGCGCACGGCAAAACCATCGACGTTAGAACGGTCGAAGGGCGGCACGTCGATCGGAGCCGTGACATCACTGGCAAGCGCCAGCCCAAGCGCATCCGCAAGCATCAGTTCTTCGGTCGGGATCGTTCGCGGAAATAGCACCGCCTCGAAACGGGCGAGCGCCTCGTCGCGCGACAGGACCGTCAGGAACTGCTCCTGGCCGGCATCCTGGCGGGTGGATCTGGTCATGACGGGCTCACCTGGGATCGTCGAACACAAAGGCGCCGACTGATGTTCCCGCGGCACGGCCCTCACTGCCGCCCGGGATAGCAAGCCATGCATCCGCCAGGCGGATCGCGTCCAGCGAAAAATCGCCTATCGCAAGCGGCCGCCATCTGTCTTGTTCCTGCTTCAAGAGGACGATCTCGGCCAGTCCGACCGTGGAGGAGATTTTTCGCTCCAGCGCCAGCACCGTCTGTCGCCGGGCACTCCTGCCCGACAGGCGATCGATAGCCGGTTGAACCAGCGCCAGATAGGCGGCAAAGGCCTGATCGGGCGTGCCGGGCAGCGCAATTATCGGGACCGAGTCGAGCCGGCCGATCGCCGCGGTTCGACCGGGCTGCAGCGCTATGTTGTGGGCGATGAGCGCCCCACGCGCGGCAAGCGCGTCGGCTGTAGGGTCGGCGCGCCCCGCACCAGTGCCTCCAATCAGGATGATCAAGTCGCCCGCTGCATTCCCAAGCGCCTGGGCGACGGATCCGGCGTCGCGCGTAACCGTTTCGATATCGAACACCTTCGCGCCAGAGGTTCTTGCGAGGTCGGCGATAAGATGGCCCGTGAAAGTATCGCTTGTTGGGGCGGCGACATCGATCAGGCGCACCTGCGGCGCCCGCACCGCAATTTCGCCAATCCCTGCACTTCGCACGGTCAGGAGGTCCGCGGCTGACAGCCTCTGCCCTGCAATGATCAGCGGTCGGCCCGCCTCCATGTCCTCACCAGCGCGTCGCACGCCCTGGCCCGGTGCTGCTTCCTCGAGTGCCTGGGGCATCGGGCCGCTAAAATCGATGAGATCGGCATCGAGCATGCAATCGCATCCCTCCGGCATGGCGCCGCCCGCCTCTACCCAGACCGGAATTGCCATCAGCAGCAGCGGCGAATAGGACGACGCACCGGCAAGATCGAGCGCGCGGCACGCCCAGCCGTCTGTCTTTGCCGTGTCGCGGATGGGCTGCGCGTGTGCCAGGGGCGGCATGGCGGCGCCGATCTTCCCAAGCGTCTGGTCAAGCGGCAAAAGAGTGGGCGCAACCGGCTCCACTCCGTCGAGGAGTGCGGCGAGAGCCGCTTCGAGACCGGTCAGCGCGCCGACGGAAGGCTGCATTCTCATCATGTCCGATGATGGGGCAGATGCGAACCGCTTTGCAACCGACTTCAGGAGCGCTTCTGCTCAGCGTTCGGGAAGAAGAGTTGCTGGCCGTCAATGTTGAATTCGCCAATTGCCTGCTGTCCTTCAGGCGAGATAAGCCAATCTATGAAGCGTTGGCCGGGTTCGGCCTTGACGCTCGGATGCCTCGCCGGATTCACCAGAATGACGCCGTACTGGTTGAACAGCCTTTTGTCGCCTTCGACCACGATCTCCAGTTCGCCGCGGTTCTTGAACGCCAACCATGTGGCGCGATCGGAAAGCACGTAGGCATCCATGGCGCTGGCTGTGTTGAGTGCAGCGCCCATGCCCTGCCCTATCTCCTTGTACCAGGACCCCTTCATCGCCGCGATATCGACACCTGCCGCCTTCCAGAGTCCGAGTTCTGCAAAGTGGGTTCCAGATTTGTCGCCGCGGGAAACAAAAGCGGCTTTCTTGCTCTGGATCGATGTCAAGGCGACTGCGATGTCCGGTGAACCCTTGATGCCGGCCGGGTCGCCTCTGGGCCCGATCAGGACGAAATCATTGTACATCACATCGAAGCGTCTCACGCCAAAACCGTGCTCGACGAATTTCTCTTCCTGCGCCCTGGCATGGACGAAGACCACGTCTGCGTCTCCCCGGCGACCAGCATCGAGCGCCTGGCCGGTTCCCTGCGCGACCACCCTCACCTCGATACCGGACTTTGTGGTGAACAGAGGCAATATGTGGTCGAAAAGGCCGGAATCCCGTGTCGAGGTGGTCGAGGCCAGGACGATCGACTGTTCCTGTGCGCTGGCCGATGCGCCGCTGCAGGCGAGGAAAGTGAAAATGACCGCAATTGCGATAAACAGCCGACGGTTCAGCACTGGACGCTCCGTTTCCGCGGTCAAAGCACGAGCTCCCCATGGATGAAGGCGGCAGCTTCTGCGGATGACGGGCGATCAAAAAAATCACCGACGCTGGCGTGCTCGCACAGTCGGCCGCGAACGAGGAAGACGACATCTCCCGCGAGCCGTCGCACCTGCCCGAGATCGTGCGAAGCCATGACGATCTTGGTGCCCGATTGGGAGGCCATGAGGATGATCTCCTCGACGTGGCGGGTTGCAGCGGGATCAAGGCTGGCGGTGGGCTCATCGAGCAGCAGGATCTCGGGTTCGCGCGCCAGTGCGCGGGCAAGCGCCACGCGCTGTTGCTCGCCGCTGGACAAGCGCCGCGCAGGTCGCGCCGCCAGGCCCAGAAGGGCCACACGATCGAGAAGTTCCTCGGTGCGTGCCGCGCGACGATGGCGCGGACAACCAGCTTGCGCCAGTGCGTAAGCCACGTTGGCGGCGACGGAGCGGCGCAGCATCACAGGTTTCTGGAGCAGCATTGCCCGGCGGCCGAGCCCGCGATCGGTGCGCCCACCCCAGCTTACAGTTCCTGCGGAAGGCGCGGCAAGTCCCATGCAAACCCGAAGCAGTGACGTCTTGCCCGCACCATTGGGACCGAGCACGAGTGTCGGCGCACCGGGAGTAATCGCCAGGTTCAGGCGGTCGAGCATGGTCGTGGCGCCGGCGCTGAGCGAGACCCGGTCCAGAACGAGAGGAAGGTCGGTCAGCGCGGCCCGCTTCGTCAAGCCACCCGTTGCTCCGACCACAATCGCAGGCCCCAGGCAGCGGCATTGATGGCAAGAATGAGGCCGATCAGGATGGCGCCGAGACCCATCGCGAGCGGCAGGTCTCCCTTTGAGGTTTCGAGCGCGATCGTGGTGGTCATGGTTCGGGTAAAGCCGTCGATGTTGCCGCCGACGATCATGACTGTGCCGACTTCGGCGGCCGCCCGCCCGAAGCCGGCCAGCATTGCGGTGATCAGGCTGAAACGGCTGTCCCACAAGAGCGTCGCCACCCGGCCTGTCGGGCCGACGCCCATCGCTGTCAGTTCGTCGCGATATTCGCGCCACAAATCCTCGATGGTCTGGCGCGTCAGAGCCGCGATGATCGGCAGGACGAGAAGCGCCTGCGCGATGACCATGGCGGCCGGTGTGAACAGCAGGCCGAACTCGCCGAGCGGCCCTGATCGCGATAACAGCAGGTAAACGGTCAGGCCGACGACTACGGGCGGCAGGCCCATGAAGCCGTTAACCAGCACGACCAGCGCGGAACGTCCCGGAAAACGCGTCAGTGCCAGCAACGCCCCGAGCGGCAGTCCCACGACGGCCGCAACTGCAACGGCGCCCAAGGTGACGGTCAGTGAAAGACGCACGATCGAGATCAGCGTCGCGTCGCCACTCGCGATGAGCTGCCATGCATCTAGGCCTTCTGACATTCCCATTCGCCTGCGCTGCGTCTTTGCCTGCTATTTCTGCTGCATTTACTCCGCATTCGTCAAACAATTGAACTTGCGCAGGAATATGCATAACATTGCAGGATGGATTTGCTGACGACTGTGGAAGCCGCGGACTATTTGCGCCTTGGCGAACGCAAGCTTTACGAATTGGTCGCCAAAAACCGCATCCCGTGCAGCAAAGTGACGGGCAAGTGGCTGTTTCCGCGCAACGAACTCGACCGGTGGGTTCTTTCGGGATTGGCGCATCCCGAGGGAATGATCCCTCCCGAGCCGCCGCCCATCGTAGGCGGCAGCCAGGACGACCTGCTTGAATGGAGCCTTCGCCAGGCGGGCTCCGGCCTCGCCTCGCTGACCGAGGGGACGGCAGGCGGCGTTGCGCGTCTTTTGCGTGGCGAGGTTGCCGCTGCGGCGATCCATTTCCACAGCGATGCAGCCGACCCCAATGTGGAGGCCGCGCGCGCCATGCCGCGGCTGCACGATGCGGTGCTGATCGGTTTCGCGCGGCGCGAACAGGGGCTGCTGCTGCCGCCGGGCAACCCCCGATCGCTCAACAGCCTGGCCGATGTCCTTGAAAGCGGCGCCAAAATCGCGGTGCGCCAGGCCGGGGCCGGAGCCCAAATGCTGCTGGATGTCCTGGTCGCCCGCGCCGGCGCCAGCCAGAATCGGTTGCACCGGCTCGAGCCGCCATGCCTGACAGGGCCCGATCTCGCTGCCGCGATCCGGACCGGGCGGGCCGATTGCGGCATCGCCACACGCGCCGCAGCGCGCGCCGCCGGCCTCGAGTTCGTATCATTGGCGTGGGAGGATTTCGATCTGCTGATGCGGCAGCGAACCTATTTCCAGGCTTCGATCCAGGCGCTGATCCGCCTCATGGCCCAGGAAAGCTTCGCTCAGCGGGCCGCAGAACTCACGGGCTATGACACGAGCCCGGCCGGGCAGGTCCGGTTCTTCCATTGACGTAGGCGTCGATGGGGCGCCGGGCGCACCGCCGAACCTGTTCAGCCAAGGTCGATATCGCCTTCGACGACGTGGTGCAGACCGGCGCGTTCAGCCGTAATCACGGCCCTCACGGTCAAGCGCCCCTGCCCTTTCAGTCCCGCATCGGCCACGGCCTTTTCGATCGCCTGCTGCGAGGTGACACCAACCTGCTTCAGGAACTTGCGCATCGACACATTGAAGGGATCGGTTTCCATGTTTTGGGTCATAGGATTGCCTCTAATAGCCAGGACTGTGCGGCTGGTCGGGTCGCGACCGCATGCTGCTCCCCGGCGAAGCCGCTGCCCGCCAGCGGAACACGGAAACGTATGATGCGCAATGCATAAGACGCTCGCAATAGCTTTGCTCGCTACTGTTTTCCTCGCCGGCGCGGCGGCACATGGTGCGGAACTGCGCGGGCATGGCGGTCCGGTGCGGGCGATTTCCGTGGCGCCGGACGGAAAGACGGTGGCAACCGGCAGTTTTGACACCAAGACGATCATCTGGTCGCTCGACACCGGCGAAGCGCGCGACGTGCTGCTCTTTCATGAAGGTGAGGTAAGTGCCGTCGCCGCACTGCCGAACGGGCGCTTTGCCAGCGCCGGTGCGGATGGTCGCATCGCGATCTGGCAAATCGGTCGAGGCGAGCCGGCCCAAATTCTGGTGGGTCACACCGGACCTGTCGCCGACCTTGAACTGTCACCCGACGGGTCGATGTTGGCTTCGGCGTCCTGGGACACCACCGTCCGGCTCTGGCCGCTTGCCGGTGGGCCAGCGCGCGTGCTGGAAGGTCATCGTGCAAACGTCAATGCGCTCGCCTTCCTGGCGGACGCAACCCTCGTCAGTGCCGGCTATGACGCGACAGTCATCTTTTGGCCGAGCCAGGCTGGGGCGCCGCCGGTTCGGGCCATCATGCCGACGCCGCTCAATACGCTTGCAAGAGCTAACGGCGACCGCCTGTTCGTCGCAGGTGCTGACGGGCAGGTACGGCTGCTCGACCGACGCGGCAATGTGCAGCTGGAAGTTCCGGTCTTAGGCAAACCGGTGATTGCTCTCGCCGCCACGCCAGACGCGAACCATCTCGCCGTCGCCGGCATCGGTGATGGAATCCTGTTGCTGGACGCTATCAGCCTCTCCACCATCCGCACGCTCGACACGTCCGGCGTGGCGGCATGGTCGCTTGCGTTCGCGGCTGGCGGCAAGACGCTTCTGGCTGGCGGCGCCGACCATCTGGTGCGGGAATGGAACGTCGAGACGGGCGAGCGCCTTGGAGCCGCTACGGCAGGCAGGACCGATCCGATGGCCAGATACGCGGGTAATCCGGACGCGGATATATTTCGCGCCTGTGTTGCCTGCCATACGCTCGACCCGAACGACGGCAATCGAGCCGGGCCGACGCTGCATGGCATTTTCGGGCGCAAAATAGCGTCCGTGCCGGGTTACCACTATTCGCCCGCTTTCCAGAAAATGGACATCGTCTGGACACCGGAAACCGTGTCGGAGCTGTTCGAGTTCGGTCCGAACGCCTACACCCCCGGCACCAAGATGCCTGAACAGACGATCAGCAATGCCGAGGATCGGGCAGCCCTGATCCGCTTTCTTCAGGCCGAGACACGCACCGACTGAACTTTGACATCACCGCATCGACCGAGCGCCCAAAAAGCTTGATGACTCCAGCCTGTGGAACACCACCCGATTGCGGCCGGTTTGCTTGGCAACATAGAGTGCTTCATCCGCTTGGCGCTGAAGCTGCTCCGGCGAAATGGCCTGGGCCGGTGCCTGGACCGCCACGCCGATGCTAAGGGTGATATAGCGGGACACGCGCGATCCAGGATTGGGAAAACAGGCAGCTTCAACACACTCGCGAATTCGCTCGGCTACAATGGCGGCCTCCTGCTCGTTCACACTTGGAAGGAGCACGAGAAATTCCTCACCGCCGTAGCGCGCCACATGATCGCGATCGCGCCTCACATTCTCCCGGATCAAGCGGGCGACCTCGATGAGACAACGATCGCCCTCGGCATGACCGAGATGATCGTTGAGCTTCTTGAAGTGGTCGATGTCGCACATCAGCATAGCGGCACCGCCGGGGCATTTACCGCCACCGCCCCACACGTGGTCGAGCGTTTCCGTCATCCGGCGCCGATTGTCGATGCCGGTTAGCGGATCGGTTCTCGCCAGAAGCTCCAGCCGATCGTTCGCTTCGGCCAGTTCGGCAACCCTGTGCCGGTCTCGAAGCTCGAACAGAAAAGTCTTCTGAGCCAGAATTGTCATCGTACGCCGCGCGGTGACCGTAGCGAGAATGCCGCTGGCGAAAAACAACGTGGCAGCCACTGCATTGCCGATCTCAAGGCCCGGGTTCTGCACCTGGAAGACGAGATAGAGACCGAGAGCCAAAGCGGCGACCGTCACGGTCCATGCCTGAGGGATGCCGAAGATGATGATGGCGGTAATCGCGACGAACAGCATGATGTTCAAGTGCCGTTCGTAGAACTCGCCGCCGGCGCTTGCGCCAACCAATACGATCGACAACAGGATGAGGAACATGCCTGTGATCAGCGAAACCCCCTGGACCCAGGACGGGCGCCGTTTTCGCCAGACAAGGACCACGGCTGCAGCGACGGGAGGGATGATGGCGCCAGGCAGGAGCATGGATAGCGCGATCGACCTTGGCAGCATCACCATGTTGAGCGCCAGCGTCAGCACATCGAGGAATGCCACCCATGTCATCCAGGCGCGGATGATCTTGGCCGTTTGCGACCAGACACGTGCCTGAAACAGGCGTTTGATCTCACCTTTGAGCCGGATGTCGCGCGTGCGATGCGCCAGAAGTCGTTCAACTTCCGCCGTGACGGCAGGATCGTCCTGCATGTCGAGGTGCGTTCGATCTACCAATCGACGGGCCCTGAAGCCCCCTTTCCTGTACATCCATTCGAGCCACCCGGCGGTCGGCCGAGGGACAAGCATGTCAGGCTATGCTGAAGATTTGATTGCTAGGGGCGTTTATTTGCGTGTTGCCTGTCTAACCCGCTTGGCCACCCTCGAAGCCGGCTCTCCGCTTCTATCGGTCGAAGGCGACGCACGGCAACCCTGCGGCGCTGTCGCTGAAGCAGATCGCGGCCGCATCAGGAAAGACGGCCGATCAACGGCCACAGCAAGCTGGTCGCCGACGGCGCCGCGCCTTGGGCGGTGCTCAGCCCCAGGGCTCAGACCGGCTTGTCCCTCGAGGCCTTGCGCTCCCGCAGATAGTCTTCAGTGGTTCGCGGCGGCGGGCGACCATGGCCCGCATAAGGATCGAAGCCCTCATTCATCGCCGCATCGACGCGGCAATTGTCGCACATCCGTACAAGGTCGAGCCGCCGTGCGTTCTCGCCTGCAAACATCCAGTGTTTGCCTTCGAGCTTGGCGACGATCCGCTCGACGGTGCTCCTTGTGCCGAACGGCTTTGCGCAGCGGATGCAGTTGTACGGCTGCTCTTGCTTCACGACCCGGCGGGCGCCCCATGCCTGGAAATCAACCTGCGGCGTCAAGGTGATGACCTTCTCCGGGCAGGTCGCGGCGCAAAGGCCGCACTGCACGCAGGCGCTCTCGGAAAAATACAAGGCCGGCTGCTGTTCGCTGTCGGAAAGCGCCCCGGTTGGACAGGCCGATACACAAGAGAGGCAGAGCGTGCAGCCGTCGACATTGACCTCCAGGCCGCCGAACGGAGCTGCTGCAGGCAACGCCACGCGGTCAACCGGCGTCGGCGCAGCTCGATGCAGCTCGAGCATGGTGCTCGTCAGCAAGCTGCGCTTCTTGCCGAGCGGCAGGAATGCCGCCGGGCGCCGCGGCGCAACATCTGGAGTAATCAGGTCGAGGGTCGAGGCGAGGATATTGGGGTCGTCCGCTTCGATCAATCCGCAAACCTCCGCGCCATAACCGAGAGACCGGCTCAAAAGATTGGCGATTGCGATGTTTGCCGCAATTCCGGTAAGCTCATGCCTTGGCTTGGCCGACGACAGCGCCCTTACGGCGCAAGCGCCCCAGGCGACCGGTGCGGTCCACGCCTCCACCCCTAACTGGGTTATCTCGTTCACCGCGACCGGCAGGACATTTGCGGGGAGACCCGCGCCGAACCGGGCAAGTGCGTCGATCAGCGGCTCGCCATGGCCGAGATCATGGAAAAGCACAATCGCGTCCAGGCCGCCCGCCTCTCGATAGGTGAGAAGAAGCGTCCGCAGCCGCCGAAGCAGCGACTCGGCATCCGGCACCGCGTAGGCGGCAGCGCCCGTGGGACATGCCGCCGCGCAGCTGCCGCAGCCGGCGCACACTTCCGCATCGATTGCGACGTGGTCGCCGGCAGGCGCTATCGCCCCTGTCGGGCACAGGTCGAGGCACCGTGTGCAGCCGGTGATGCGCGATCTCGAATGGGCGCACAGATCGGCGGAAAAATCGATGAAGCGCGGCTTGTCGAACTCGCCAACCAAATCGGCTGCCCTCGCGATCGCAGTGGCGACAGAGGCGCGATCGCCGGGATCGGCCTTCACATAGCCGTCGCGCAATTCATGAGCAGGGAAAAGTGGAACCCCGCCGGAGAGATCAAGGATGATGTCGGCATTCGAGACCGCTCCATCCCGCGATATCCCGAAGCCGAGCCGATCGCGCGAAGATGGATTGGGCGCCGCGAAATCGTCGACTGTCAGCTCGAAGGCGCCAAGATGGCCGCGCGCTTGCCGGATCGTTCCCTGCATGACGGGAAAATCCCAGACCCGGTGCGGCGCTATTTCGCGCGGACGGCTAAGCAAAACAGTGACGTCCAGCTTTTCGGCGAGTTGCCGGCCCGCATCGATCGCCGTCGCGTCGCAGCCATAGACCAGGACGACGCCATTGCTCGAAAGCGTAACCAGCGCGGGTGGCGAAGCGGGTTCGGCCGCCATGGCGAGCAGAGCCGCCGCTTTCGGGCCGGCAGCAGCAGCATCCTGCGACCAGCCGCCCGTCTCGCGAATGTTTGCGAAAACCAGATCGCCTGCGAAACCGAGTTCCTCGGCGAGGTCGCCGAAAAGCGGCGCCTGTTGCGTGCAGCTGATGGTGACTGCTTCGCCGCCGCTCAGGGCGCTGCGCACCCGGTCGAGTTCCGCGCCGCAGAACTGGTCCCCCGCCTCGACCCGTGCGCCCTTGCATCCGCGGGCGACGCTGGCGCCGAAGCGTGGCATGCTCCGCTCGCAGGAGCAGACCAGGACCGTGCGTGGTTTGTCCAGACTCATTCCGACTCCCGTGGCATCTTCCTTGTCCACGCGGTAGCGCCTCTTGCCTGGAAGTATTATAAAGACATTACAGTCGCCGTCATCAAAATATGGATCGGCCTATGCGGCCCTCTGTCAGCGACCTCCAACTGCCACCGCCTTACAGCCTCGTGCCGCTGAGAGAGGCCGGTGACGCCTTTGCGCACGCCTGCGCGATCGCGGCGGACGAAGGCGCAGGCACGCTTGCCTGGGTGCGCCGCTACGATCTGGCCGAATTCGCAGTGGTGCTTGAGCCTGAAGAGCCGCTGGCGGATGCGCGTCGCGCGATCTATGCCGGCATGAACGCACTTGCCGATGCGCTTGCGGTCCAAGCTCCGCCGTCGCGGCCCATCACCTTCGACTGGCCCGACACTATTCGCGTCGACGGGGTTCTCGTCGGCGGCGCTCGCCTGGGCTGGCCGGAAGGGGCCCGGGAGAACGAACCCCCCGACTGGCTCGTCTTCTCCGGCATGATCCGCACCGCCGTCATCCGCGCCGACGAGCCCGGTCTGCGGCCGCTGCTTGGTGCGCTTGACGAACTCGGCTTCGTTTCGCTCGATGCCGGTGAGATCGTTGCGAGCTTCTCCCGCCATCTGATGGCCGCATTCCACGAATGGAGCGACAGCGGCTTCGGTTCGATCGCCAGCCGCTGGCTCGACCGGCTGCCCCGAACGGGCGATGAGCATACAGAGCTTGCCGGCAACGGCGATCTGCTGATTTCCCACACGGCCTCTCGCGGGCTTCGCGAGCGAATAAGCCTGCCCGAGGCGCTTGCCACGCCCTCCTGGCTCGATCCGACGACGGGCACGCCATGGCTTTGAAGCTGCCGCGAACGATCCGCCTCGATCCATCGGACACGTTTGTCTATTCGCGCGCTGCGGAACCAGGCGAATGGGCGGTGACCGGCACCTTCCTGTTCTTCGGCGCCGATGTGGCCAGGCTTTCCGGCAAGCAACGGCAGGCGTTCCGCGCCGGGTTCCTCGGCATTGACAGTTTTGGCTGGTCCACCCTCGTCGTGGTCACGGACGCGACCGCGCATGATCGCGCGGCAGCCGTCGATCGGCTGGCCGAGCAGCTTGTGGTGCGATGCGGTGCGCCGGACATTGAAACGGCGCGCGCCGCCGCCGAACAGGAGATAGAATTCGCGCAATCGCTGTGCGACCACCCGCCAAACACGCTGATCGGGGTCAACCGCACCAGCGAACAGGCCGGCACCCGAGAGTGTTTTCGCACCCTGCACCGCAAGGCGAGCCGGCTGGAGCCGGCAACGGCATTCCGCTTTGTGGCAATCGAGGGCGAGGATGCGTCGACGGAAAAGTTCGATCTCTTAGCATTGGCCGGGAGGCAGAAGTGAAGGATTTCTGGGTTTCCTCAGGTCATCACCTTCTCGACAGGGATGAGGCCGGGCGCCTGCTCGTGACCGACTCCTTTCTGAAGGCATATTTTGCGCGGCCAGAGCTTCTCCCTCCCGAAACGGCCTGCCCGGCGGAGTTGCGCCTGCATCACGAACTCTTGGTGCATCATCCGCGCCGGCCGGTCGCAAAGCAGGAGATCGCCGCATTGGAGGATCCGGATGCGCGCGAGAACTGGGAATTCATGATCGCCTTTCGCGACCAAGTGCTGGCCGCTCCCTCACTCGAGGCCGCATATCTCGCGCTGGCGCGCGGCTCGGCCGAAAATATCCCGCCGTTGTTCATGAACCAGCTGGCGCAGGTCGTCCTGCGCAATGCGCTGGATGGTCAGCATGACGCCTGCGTCGTGCGAGCCGCTGAGCTGTTTTATCGGCCACAACGGGTGACGTCTCACGAGGGCGCCGTGCTTCTCGCCGATGCCGAAACCATCGAACTGCATGAACAGAACCGCCATGCCTCGCCGCTCCTCGGCATGCTTGGTGGCCCAGCTGTCACGGAACTGGAGATACTCGACGAGAACAATTCCGAGAGTTACTTCGCCAGGAGCGACGCTTTCGATATGGTGCTTAAGCTCGGCAGCGCGCGGAGTCCGGCCCGGCGCGGCCTTGCCACCGCAATGGAGATCTGGATTCGCCATCTCGTTGCGGTGGGCGTCGAGATCG
>SAQR01000005.1:101448-211229 GCA_004020365.1 Mesorhizobium sp. | reverse complement strand
GTGGAGCGGATCGAGGACGAGGACTGGGCCTGGTTTGTCGGCCTCGACGCCGAAGCGACCCGCATCGGCAATACGCTCTGGGCCGGCGATGAACTTGACCCGGAGACTGCAAAGCGGGTCATTGCACTATTCCGGCTAACCTTCTCCGACACTGGCGATGTTCAGCCGCAGGTGGGCGCCAGGCCCGTCTGGCTCATAATGGCCATGACCCCCGACCGAACGATCCGCATGAAGCCGCAGAACCTTGTCGCAGGCCTGCCGTTTCGAGCCCCAGGGACTGTGAACTAGGAGGATTGGTGCCATGGTGCGGGAGACTGCGGAAGTCGGGGTGATCGTCGAGCGACGGGCTCTGGACAACCCGTGGATCGACCATGTCTGGGTGCCCGTCGCCGTGCTGGCGGGCGCGCCGAGCGCGGCGCCATGGTCGGTGCTGCACGAATCCGACGGCCTGACGCGCTTCTATGCCGGAACTTTCAAGTTCGAGCTCTTCGGGTGCGACACGGGCATGTACCGGGACAACCTCCGTTCGGGGCGGCCCAGCCTCTGGATCGCCCTCCGGTCCACCGAAGCTCCCCCCGGAGTTGTACTGCACGTGGTGACCGCCGATCCCTACGAGAGTGAGTCGCTGACGGAGGCTGGCACCGATATCATCGAGGCCGTGCCGATGCCGATCGAGCTTCAGCAGTGGCTGGCCGCGTTCGCCGAGACGCATCACGTCGAGCGTCCTTTCATCAAGCGCAAGCGTGATCGGGCGGACCCCAATGCCTTGGCGAGGCGCGGTCCTCGTTCCGGAACGATGGATGATGCCGAATGAGCGCGGAACGCGACAATATCTTCGCCCGCTGGTCGCGCCTAAAACAGGCGGCGCGTTACAGTTCGACTGCGAGGCCGGAGACCGATCAGCTTTCGCATGACGAAGTAGCGGCGCCAGCCGATATCGGGGAGCTTGCACCGGCAATTGTGGAGCCGGAGGCCGCCGAGCCAGCCGAGCCACTGCCTCGCGTCGAGGATTTGACCGCCCAAAGCGATCTTTCAGCCTTCCTGCGCAAGGGGGTGCCCAAGACGTTGAAGCGCGCCGCATTGCGCAAGATGTGGTCGCTCGATCCGGCAATTCGTGATCATATCGGACCTTCCGATTATGCCTGGGACTTCAACAGCCCTGGATCCATGGCCGGATTCGGCCCCTTGAAAGCATCCAGCGAACCTATCGTGGATTTCCTGTCGAGCGGCGGCAACCCGACCGATCCGGCACCCGCCGCCATGGCTTCGGAAGCGCCGGAGACGGCGCCAGCGGCCAGCGCCGTCTTGGCGGACGAGGATGTGAACGCCTCAGCCGATGGGTCGGATTCCGTCACGCCGGACAGTTCGATCGAACCGGCACCTCCCCCATCCCCTTCGGCCGACGTCGCCGGGACCGCCGCCGGCCGCGACGAAGCCGCAGGCGCGGCGGAATCATCGCCGATCGATCGCCAGCGGCGCCATGGCGGCGCCATGCCGCGCTGATCTGGATTTGTGGCCATTTTGGCACAGTCGCTGTTGCAATTGCCGGGCCGGGGACTAGTATTCACTTTACCCACTCGTTGAGGGGCACGGTCGAGGTCAGTAGATGAACCCAGACTTGCGCCTGGAGGAGGCAATCGGCACGTCGTGCGGAGCTGACGCTCTGGTTCCCGGCGTAAAAGATGCTGACGTCGACGACGTAAACAGTGCACGCGCGGATGAGTACGCGCTGCTCGCCACGCTTCTCCTGGCCGCTCCGGATGCAGACCTCATGGCGCGGCTTTCCGGGTTGCGGGGCGACGCCGAAACCCCGCTCGGCGAGGCTCATGCCGCACTCGGCCAAGCCGCTTCTTCGACCTCTCCGGTTGCCGTCAATCGCGAGTATTTTGAGCTCTTCATCGGGGTCGGGCGCGGCGAACTCGTTCCCTACGCCTCATACTACCTGACTGGCTTCCTCAACGAACGGCCGCTTGCCCGCCTGCGCGCGGACATGAGGCGCCTCGGCCTTGAACGCGCGGACGGTCATTTTGACCCGGAAGATCATCTCGGCACGCTATTCGAGATCATGAGCGGCTTTGCCGCCAGAGATTTCGTGGTTCCCGCTGGCGAGGAGCGGGACTTCTTTGAACGTCACATCGCGCCCTGGGCGAGCCGCTTCTTCGCCGATCTGGAAAACGCGGCCTCGGCCAGGTTTTACCGGACAGTGGGCGTGTTGGGGCGGATTTTCATCGACATCGAAGCCGAAGGCTTTGCCATGGAGGCGCGACCAAGTTCGTGACCTGATCGCGTCGACGCATAGGGAGGAAGGCAGATGCAGGAAAACAAACAGACGGCGATGAACCGCCGCAATTTCCTTCGCGCCTTCGGCGGCGCATCCACCACCGCCGTGGCGGCCGCCGTGACGCTCACCCCAGGAGAAGCGCAAGCTTACGATCCTGGCGAGGAGGAGACGAAGACCCGCTATCGCGAGACCGAGCACGTCAAGGCATTCTACCGTGTGAACGGTTATGAGACGTTGAAGAAATGAGGGCGCCATGCTGACCAAGCGCAACAGCGGTCAGGCGAGCCGCACAAGATTGCACACACTGATGGGAACGGCCGCCTCCGCTCCCATCGACCGGCGAACCTTCCTTCGCCGTTCCGGTCTCGCGGCCGGCGGAATGGCTGCACTCGGGTCGTTCCAGCTCGGCACTGTTCAGAAGGCGGCGGCCATCAGTCCGCCGCAGCCGGGCGTGCCCATCGAGCTGAAGAAAAGCGTCTGCACGCATTGCGCGGTCGGCTGCACCGTTACTGCCGAAGTCCAGAACGGGGTTTGGACCGGTCAGGAGCCTTCGTGGGACAGCCCGATCAACCGCGGCTCCCATTGCGCCAAGGGAGCAAGCGTACGCGAGCTGGTACACAGCGACCGCCGACTGAAATATCCGATGAAGCTCGTCGGCGGCCAATGGGAGCGTGTCTCCTGGGATGACGCGATCAATGGGATCGGCGACAAGATGATGGAGATCCGCGAGGCCTCGGGCCCGGATTCCGTCTATTGGATGGGCTCTGCCAAGTTTTCCAACGAAGGCACCTACCTGTTCCGCAAGCTCGCCGCCTTCTGGGGAACCAATAATCAGGATCACCAGGCGCGCATCTGCCATTCGACGACCGTCTCCGGCGTGGCCAACACCTGGGGCTACGGCGCGATGACGAACTCCTTCAACGACATCCGCAATTCAAAGACCATGATCATCATGGGCGGCAATCCGGCAGAAGCGCATCCGATCTCCTTGCAACACCTCCTGGAGGGCAAGGAGCTCAACCACGCCAACTTCGTCGTCATCGATCCGCGCTTCACCCGCACCGCCGCGCACGCGACCGAGTATGTGCGTCTGCGGTCAGGCACCGACATAGCGGTGCTGTGGGGCATGCTCTGGCACATCTTCCAGAACGGCTGGGAGGACAAGGAATTCATCGCCCAGCGCGTTTACGGCATGGACGAGGTGCGCAAGGAGGTTGAGAAATACCCGCCTGACGAAGTCGAACGCATTTCCGGCGTGCCCGGCGAACAATTGAAACGCGTCGCCGAACTGTTCGCGACGCAAAAGCCGGCCACACTGATCTGGTGCATGGGGCAGACACAGCACACGGTCGGCACTGCCAATGTGCGCGCAAGCTGCATCCTGTGCCTGGCCACCGGCAATATCGGCAAACCCGGCACCGGCGCCAACATCTTCCGCGGCCACGACAATGTGCAGGGGGCGACCGATATCGGGCTCGATGTGGTCACCCTGCCCTTCTACTACGGCCTGACGGAAGGCGCCTGGAACCATTGGGCGCGGGTCTGGGAGGTCAGTTATGAGGACTTGCTGTCGCGTTTCGAATCCAAGGAGATCATGGAAACGCCCGGCATCCCGCTGACGCGGTGGTTCGACGCGACAATGTTGCCGAAGGACCAGATCGAGCAGAGGGACAATCTGCGGGCCATGTTCGTCCAGGGGCACGCAAGCAACAGCATCACGCGTATCCCCGAATCCGTGAAGGGGCTGGCAAAGCTCGACCTTCTGGTCGTGGCCGACCCGCATCCGACCACTTGGGCCGCGCTCGCCGTCCAGGCGGGACGCACGGAAAATACCTATCTTTTGCCGGTATGCACGCAGTTCGAGACCTCGGGCTCGCGCGTCGCCTCCAACCGCTCGATACAATGGGGCGAGCAGATCGTCGCGCCTTCCTTCGAGCAGAAGGACGACTATCAGGTCGTCTATCGCATGGCGCAGAAGTTCGGTTATGCCGAACAGATGTTCAAGAACATCGCCGTCGAAGGTGACCGGCCGGTGCCCGAAGATATATTGCGCGAGATGAATCGCGGCAGCTGGTCGACAGGTTATTGCGGCCAGTCGCCCGAGCGTCTCAAAGCCCATATGAAGAACCAGCACAAGTTCGACCTGGTGACTTTGCGCGCGCCGAAGGACGATCCTGAGGTCGGCGGCGACTATTACGGCCTGCCGTGGCCATGCTGGGGCAAGCCCGAACTGCGCCATCCCGGCACCCCGAACCTTTATAATACGAACCTGCACGTCATGGATGGCGGCAGCCCGTTCCGCGCGCGCTTTGGCGTGGAGCGGAATGGCAAAACCCTTCTCGCGGAAGGATCTTACACCAAGGGTTCGGAACTCACCGACGGCTATCCGGAATTCACCATGGCCGTCCTGAAGAAGCTCGGCTGGGACGCCGATCTGATGCCGGAGGAGCTCAGCATCATCGAGAAGATCGGCGGCGACATCAACAAAGTCTCTTGGTCGACCGATCTTTCCGGCGGCATCCAGCGTGTCGTGCTCAGCCATGGCTGCCATCCCTATGGCAACGGTAAGGCACGCGCGGTTGCGTGGAACCTGCCCGATCCCGTCCCCACCCACCGCGAGCCGATCTATACGCCCCGGGTGGATCTCGTCGAAAAATATCCGACCCTTCCCGATGCCATGCAGTTCCGGGTACCGAATATGGGCTTCACGGTGCAGAAGGCGGCCATCGAAAGGGGCATCGCCAAGGATTTCCCATTGATCCTCACCTCGGGACGGCTGGTCGAATACGAGGGCGGCGGCGAGGAAACGCGGTCGAACAGATGGCTGGCGGAGTTGCAGCAGGAGATGTTCCTGGAGATCAATCCGGCCGACGCCGCCGAGCGCGGCATCTCCGACGGCGGCTGGGTGTGGGTGACCGGCGCCGAGAACAATTCTCGTGCCCGGGTAAAGGCCCTGGTGACGGAGCGTGTCGGCAAGGGGGTGGCCTTCATGCCGTTCCATTTCGGCGGTTGGTTCCAGGGCGAGGACCTGCGCGGCAACTATCCCGAGGGCACGGATCCCTACGTCCTCGGCGAAAGCGCCAACAGCATCACCACCTACGGTTACGATCCCGTGACGAACATGCAGGAGCCGAAAGTCACGCTCTGTCAGGTCCGGACGGCGTGAGTGGGAGGAAAAAATGGCCAGGATGAAGTTCCTTTGTGACGCCGACCGCTGCATCGAATGCAATGCCTGCGTCACCGCCTGCAAGAACGAGCACGATGTGCCCTGGGGCATCAATCGCCGCCGCGTCGTCACCATCAATGATGGCAAGCCGGGCGAACGCTCGGTCTCGATGGCGTGCATGCATTGCACCGACGCACCTTGCGCGGCGGTCTGTCCGGTCGACTGCTTCTACACCACGGCGGACGCGGTGGTGCTCCACTCCAAGGACCTGTGCATCGGGTGCGGCTATTGCTTCTACGCCTGCCCGTTCGGCGCCCCGCAATATCCCCGTGTGGGCAATTTCGGTTCGCGCGGCAAGATGGACAAATGCACCTTCTGCGCCGCGGGCCCGGAAGGTGATTCAACCGAAGTCGAATATGCCAAGTACGGTGCCAACCGGCTGGCTGAGGGCAAGCTGCCGCTCTGCGCCGAAATGTGTTCAACCAAGTCGCTCCTGGCCGGCGACGGCGAGATCATCGCGGCGATCTACAAGGAGCGCGTGACGCAGCGTGGCTATGGTTCAGGAGCTTGGGGCTGGCAGACGGCCTATCGAGAAACAATCGACGTGTAGGAGGCAGGCGGGCTCGTCCCGCGCACAAACGGAGCCATCACGGAGGACGCAGAAATGCCGGACAACAGGCTTGGTCGAGTGACGCTGCAGGTTATCGCAGCGTTCATGGCGCTCACCCTGCTGGTGGCAGGGCCCGTTTACGCGCAAACCCCGTCCGGGAGCAACCCGACCGCACAGGCGGTGAACGAACAGCAGCTTCTTGACGAGTTGCAGAAGATCGAGGGGCGCGTCACCCTGCCCAATACGGCCGCCGGCTTGCTCGAGCAGCCGCAAGGCCGCGATTACCGCAGCTTCCACGAGGGCTGGCTGCCGTGGATCGGAGGCATCGCGATAACAGGCATTTTGCTACTGCTGGCGCTGTTTTATCTCTACAGGGGCCGCATCCGCACACTGGCCCCCGAATCGAGCGTAAAAATCTTGCGCTTCGGTGCTCTCGAGCGGCTGACCCACTGGATGACCGCCACGGCGTTCATCATCCTGGCCATCACCGGCTTGAACTTTATCTTCGGCAAGCGTCTGCTGATGCCGCTGATCGGGGCCGATGCATTTTCAACTTGGTCGATCTGGGCGAAATACGCTCACGACTTCGTCTCCTGGGCGTTCATGCTCGGCATATTGGTCATGCTGGTGACATGGGCTTGGGACAACCTTCCCGATCGCCATGACGCGCATTGGCTCAGAGTTGGCGGCGGCTTCTTCGACAAGACCAACCGGACGCATCCGCCGGCCGGACGTTTCAACACCGGCCAGAAGCTCATCTTCTGGGCCGTCGTGCTCGGCGGAATTGCGCTGTCGGTATCCGGCATATTCATGCTGTTCCCGTTCGCATTCACCGACATAAACGGCATGCAGACGGCCCAGTATGTTCACGCGACTGTAGGCATAATCCTGATCGCTGTTATTATCGCCCACATCTATATCGGCACGCTCGGCATGGAAGGCGCCTATGAAGCAATGGGTTCGGGCACGGTCGATATCAACTGGGCGAAGGAGCATCATAGCGCTTGGGTCGAAAGGCAGCAGGCGAAAGGTGCGATACCGCCGCGCTCGGCCGCCGAACCGGCCGAATAAAAGCTTCTGCTCACAATCGGAATGCCCGGGCCGTTGGTCCGGGCATTTTTCGTGTACTCGTAGGCGCGAGATGTGCCTCGAAATCCACGTCAGCGAGCGCAGGTGTTAGGAAGGCGTCTCCTCGCCTTCCGCTGCTGCGGTGGAGTTGTCGCCCGGTTCGCCCGTCCAGTTTTGACCGACCAGATTGTGCCCCGGATCGCCGACGCGAGTGCTCTCGCTGCTGTAGACCTGCCATGCCGGCTGTTGCTGCTGCGCGCTCAGAAGAAAATAGCCGGCCCCGAACGCAATCGCGATCGAAACGACAATTCCGGTCAAGATCATACCCATCCCGCCTTCTCCCTTTCACCTGCTCAAGTCCGCAGTCATGCTCTCATTGTGGCGGTGGCGTCTGCGGCGCTGGATCCTGCCCCGTCACAGGTGGATTGCCAGATCCCTGAGGGGCCGCACCGGACTTTTGCTGATACTGCAGGTCGAGTGCCGCCAGCGCAAGCAACGGCGGCGGCATGGCGACGCCGGCCACTCGCATTTCCCGCGCGGTCTTCTGGCATTGTGCAATGTCATTGGCGGCGGCCAGTTCCTCCGCTTTCGCGGCATTGATCACGGCATCCTTGGGGGTGCTCGAACTATCGGCTGGGGGCACCGGCGCGGCCCTGCTTTCCTTCTGGGGCGCGTTCGTCGCCGATCCGATGGCCACCTTCTCCTTGCTCGGTTGTGGAGAATCGCTGGCAACCCCAGCCTGCCCGGTAATTTTCTGCGCCGAGCCCGTCCGGGTCTCGGGCTTGGCGGGCGCGGCTGCGCTGGTAGAAGATGTGCCAGACTGCTGCGCCGGGGCAGCAGCGGTCGGGCTAGCCGCTTCGGCAGGCGCCTTCATGAAGGCGAGGAGCTCCTGGCAGAGATTTGCCGGCCCGCCTGGCTGCTGGGCAGCAGGCGTTGCAGGAACGACCGCTGGCGCCGTTGGCTGGGGGGCCGTGCTCGTCTGTGCCAGCGACGTCGACGCCGACACGGCAACGATGCCTGCGAGAAGCATTTTTTTCATCGCTTTGCTCCTTCCCTAATGAAATCACCCGCCTCGGTGACAACATAACTCACAGGGTGCCCGAACGATCCATGCAATTGCGAGGCCTGCCTCGCAATTCGCCCACCACGATCCTCGATGACGGTTACTGACGATTACATGCGCGAGGCCGACAGCAAGCGGATGGCAGTCGACATCGCGAAGGCGATCAATCAGCGCGGGAAAAGCGCGATCAGATTTGTCGGTCGCCGCGCCATTGGCAAGGTGTTTGGCACCGCAGTCATTCTGCCGTTTTGGCCGACCGATGAGAAAGGCCGCGGACGAAAAAATGCCGCAAATCAGCGGCGTATTTTAGCCGCGGAGCCGCTCAGGCGGCCGTTTTCGCCCACCACATCAGCGGGAAAAGCCGAAGGATGACGAGCCGCGCGCAACCCGACATCATCCGCCGGGAAAGCAAGACCTTCCGATTGGCGCATTGCCTTCTGCCGGCATGGCGCGACGGCGAGATCGACTCGACGTCGGCGCCCGGGTCGATCGGCATGGCTTTCACAGGCCAGGCGGCTGCCGTTGTGCGCGTAGCCGATGGCACTGCAAGGCCGCGGCCCGTGCCGCCTATGACAATCGGGCTTGGCGGCGACACGCCGATCGCCTGGTTGGAGACGGACTCTCCCTCCGACGTTCTGGAAATCACCGGGGCGCCAGGGCTGCGCCGCGAGATGGCGCGGGACATGCGTGTCGAAAGCCACGCCGATCTCGACGACGTGCATGGCTGGCGGGACCCGATCATCCAGGCGGTGGCGACCAGGCTGCGCGCCGCCCTGCGCGGGTGGATACCGATGTCGGACATGGAGGCCGAGACACTGGTTCGCGCCGCCTATGCCCAGGTGCTGCGGCGGCACTTCGGTGGCCGCGAGGGAATCCGGCGAACGCTTGACGCGCGGCGGCGCCAGCGTGTGGTGGAACTGGTGCTGGACACCGCCGACAAACCGCTGACCTTGGGAGATCTTGCCGAGGCGGCCGCACTCAGCCCGTTTCACTTCGCGCGCAGTTTTGCCAACACCTTCGGCATGCCACCGCATCGCTTTGTAACCGTAAGTCGACTGGATCGAGCGTTTCACGCTCTGCGGTCGACCCAGGCAACCGTGCCGCAGGCGGCTGCGGCTGCGGGGTTTTCGAACCTGCATCATTTCCGTCAACTGTTCCGGCGGCAGTACGGCGTGCCGCCATCGTACATAGGCAGGCTGGCGCGGGCTCAGTCGATCCGGCACCGATAGGCTTCGGGCGACAGCTTCGCCTGAACCCGGCGAGCCACGAAGTGAGCAAGAATCGACCCTGTCCGTCGCGCCGGCCGTTCCTATCTTCAGCAAACCACCGTTTGAGTCCGGCGAACGCACCGAGCATCCGCGCCGGCCTCATGGCGAGCCAAGGATCGTGACATGACGAAATCTCACCGAGCCAATCAGTCTCCCTCAAACATAGACAACCCGCTGCGGCGGCAATTTCTGGCGTCGGCAGCTTTTCTCGGCGTTGCGCCCTGGCTGCTGTCTTCGCTTGGCGAAGCGGCGGCGCAAACAGCCAGCCCGCAACCGGCAAGCCAGCGCCGCAAGCTGGGCGCCCTCGAAGTGTTTCCGGTGGGGCTCGGATGCCAGTGGAAACCTGGCCAGGACGAGCGCACCGCCCAGGATTATTTCGGCAGCCCCATAGATCGCTCCGCCGCGGTTGCGCTTATCAGGCGCGCGGTGGACCAAGGCGTCACCCTCATCGATACGGCGGAAGTGTATGGACCCTTCATTTCGGAGGAGATCGTTGGCGATGCGCTGCAGGGACTGCGCGAGACCGTCGTTCTGGAGAGTAAGTTCGGGTTCAACGTTGACCTTGAGACCGGCAAAATCGGAGAGGGCCTGAACAGCCGGCCCGAGCACATCAAGCGCGCCGTCGAAGGCAGCTTGCGCCGCCTGCGCACCGACCGCATCGACGTGCTCTACCAGCACCGCGTCGACCCGAGGGTGCCGATCGAAGATGTCGCCGGCGCGGTCAAGGATCTCGTCGCCGAGGGCAAGGTTCTGCATTTCGGGCTCTCGGAGCCGGGGCTGGAGACCATCCGACGCGCGCACGCGATTCTGCCGCTCGCCGCCATCCAGAACGAATATTCGATGGTCTGGCGTGGTCCCGAGGCCGACGTGCTGCCTCTGTGCGAGGAACTGGGCATCGGCTTCGTGAGCTGGGCTCCGCTGGGCTATGGTTTCCTGACCGGCACGATTACGGCGGAAACCCGTTTTGGCGACGACCCCCAGCGAGACTTCCGCGCCTGGGTTCCCCGCATGGCTCGCGATGCCTTGGCGGCCAACATGGCGCTCGTCGATGTCGTGCGGACGTGGGCGCAACGCAAGGAGGTCAAACCCGCCCAGCTGGCGCTGGCCTGGCTGCTGGCACAGAAGCCGTTCATCGTGCCGATCCCCGGTACAACGAAGGCCGCCCACCTCGACGAGAACATTGCGGCCGCTGCCATCACTTTTACGGACGACGAGTTGCACCAGCTCAATGCTGACGTGGCTGCGGTCAAGATCGAAGGCGCTCGGCTTCCTCCCCCGGTTCTCGCAATGTCCGGCGTGGAGGCCCCGCCCAAGGCTTAGTCCGGGTGACTGCCTGTCCATGGTGAATGCACCTGAGTCAGCGAATCTAAATTGGCCCAGTTCAAAGGCGGCCAAACAGGTGCGTCAGCTCAGCCAGGCAAACGGTGGAGTGATTGAATCCGGGTCTCAAGCAGTTCGTCCACGCTTGCGGGAGAGCGCCCTTGGAGTACGTCGATATAGAGACGCGGGTATCGAGCAATAGCTCAAGGCCAGCTGAAATCGGCTTCCGAAGAATAGCCAGATCGGCGGCCGAGCGGCGCCTTCATCCGCCCAGCGCCGATACATGTTCCAGATCCTGCCGGCGCTGTTTGGCGCGTCGCTCGTAACTGGCCTGGTTCTTGGTCGCGATCAACGTGTGCGGACTGCCGCGCCTTTCGGTGGCGAGGTCAACGTCGCACGCGGCGTTTCGGACGCTCTCCTCGACGTGGGTGCGCCGGTTCTGGGCCGCCCTCAGGCGCCATTGCTGTTGATGAGGGTCAATCAGAAATGCGCCAAGTGCGCGACAGTCGTCGCATGTGCATTTGAGCGGATTGGTCCGCGACCAGTCCCGCGGGGCCTCCAGCGGCAGCGCGATGCGACCGCGCAGATGGTCGAGAGCCGCCTCACGCAGCCGGCCGATGGCCGGCCATCCCCCGCTCTCCGCCCGCTTGGCCAAGGCCAGTGCCGCCGGGACCAGCACCGCGTCCGGCGTGTAGGTCCGGGGCCAGGCCAGCAGGTGCTCGATCGCGCGCGCCGCAAGCCCGGCGTCGATCTTGCTCGTCGCCGTCAGGAGATCGACGACGAAGCCAGGCAATACGGACGCAGGTCGCGTCCAGGGGTCGAGCTTGGCACGCTTGGCCGGGTCACCCGGCAAGACGTCGATCAAGGCCGCGCCGATCTTCGCGGCGTCGCCAACGGACTCGGTCGGCGCCGCTACGCAGCGCATCAGCAAATCGGCGCAGGCGCCGAGATGGGCCGCGGCATTGCGTCTGACGATCTCGACCAACAAGTCCGTGGCCCGCTGTCGCGGAAGAAGCGCGGCGGCGCGCACGATCGCCTCGTTGTCGGACGCCGCGTAATGGCCGTTGGCAGAAAGCTCCGCAAGAAGCTCATCGATGCGCGCCGCGTTGCCCAGCCGGACCTGCAGATCGAGCATCCAACCGGCATCGGTATCGTCCTCCCTGCGCCATGTTGCACGGGACCAGGAGCGCAGCATGTGTCCCGAAAGCTGATCGGCCTCCACCCACAACTGTCGCTTGATGGCGGTGTCGCTCGTCTCCCAGCGCTTCGCCAGGTCTTCGAGATACGGCAGCGTCGCCCCGAGGCCGGCCCGGTTAAGCACCGCGAGCCGCCGCGCGCGCGGCCACAGGACCAGACCGGCGCGGCGATAGGTACGGTCGAAGGAGGCGCCCTCGTTGCCCGTCGCCTCGTGGAAATGCTGCTCGTCGGGCCTCAGATCTTCGAACGCATCGGGCGGACAGAGCTCCTCCTCATCGAATGGAAAATCGTGAAACCCGACCTCGCCGCCGTCCGGACGCCGCCACGCTGACAGGGTCAGCGAGCGGTCGAAAACCTCCACGACTTCGAATTCTTCATCGCCCTCGTCGTCTCGATCCCAGCGCCTGCGGCGATAATTGCCGGTGTGCACGGCGCTGCCGCTCTCCTCGATCGATACCAGGGCAAGATGGAGATCGCACTCCGCCGCCGCTGCGGCCTCGATCAACACCGACGCCACGCCCGCATCGACCCCCTTGAGGGTGTCGAACGACAGCTCCGCCGGCGTGTAGGCATGCTCGAGCGGCACGATCAACTTGTCGGGCTCGTCCTCCCCGCCGGCCCAGCCGCGCAGCAGCTCCGCGACTTGCGCCTCGACCGCGCGATGGTCGGGCGCCCGCAGCGAGCGTTTCTTGCCGAGGAAGCGCAAATTATAGACGAGGATCAGGCGATGTCCGGTGATGACTGGGCGCACTTCATGCAAGCAGTCTGCATAGAAGGCGGCGAATCCGATCTCCGACGGATCTTCGGGGTGCAGATCGAACATCACCTCTCGACCCAGGTGCCGCACGACCAGCTCGCCGCCACGATGAGCAGAGGGAAGCACGATCACCAGGGTCGCGAACATGCCGGGCGTCTTTTCGGTGTCCCGGTGATTAAGGAAGAAGCTGCCGGCGTCATAGACGAGAAGCTTGTAGAACTCCGCCTCGACCGGCTCTTCGACGCCAAGGCCGCGGGCTGCGTCGGTTACGAGCTCGGCCAGCGTCGTCTCCCAACTACGCCCGCCGATCTGGATCCTGCGCGGGTGGATCTGCCAGGTTCTGCGCACGTCGCGATCAAGCACCGTCTCCTCGCCGCGTCCATGAGGTGCCGCATCGGCTACGGCGACCAGCCGTTCGGCCTGCGCCGCCGGAAGCGGGAAGGCGATCCTGCCCACGCCCTCCACGTCGATCGACGGCATGAAGATTTCCCGCAGGCCACCGACGCAGAAGTCGCCGGGGCGCTCGACCGAGCGCAGGCAATCAGGCAGGGCGGCGGCGATCGACGACATGAGTACTCCCGGACAGGCTGGAAAATGAACAATATATGGAAAACCTTACCTAGACCCGGCGCGTCGGCCTCTCAAGAAATTTTGCCCAGCAACTTGTCGTTGCGCTTTATCTGAGAAATGGCCCTTCTCGTTCGTCAAAACTCGAAGATCAGCCCCGGCAGCGCTGTGGGGCGCCCTATGCAAGGCCACGACAGAGAATTTCCGCGGCGCAATGGACCGGCGGATAGCGCCGAATTCACGTCCATGACGCCAAAGCGGACACTGAGCGCCGCGATGCGAAGTACCAGCTAGCAGGCGTTGGGCATGCTCCACTTCATCGCTGGTCTGGATGCAGGAATGCGGCAAGGAATGTGGCGATGGCCGCCTCGGCGTGCCGTCGAATCTCCTGCTGGGTCGGAATCGCCTCGTCTCCCAGCATCATGACCCGGTTAACCGGGTCCGCCATCACTAGCCAGTTGAACTGCGACGCGGCCACCGTCGCATCGGAGAACTGCAGCAGGTTCTTGTCGGCCAATTGTTCGAAGGCGCTACCCATGACCTCGAGCGCGCGTGCGGGGCCGCACGCGTAAAGCGCCTTGGCTAGTTCCGGGAAGCGTCGCGCCTCCGCAATCACAAGCCGGCGCAACTGCATCAGCTCGGGTGTGAGGACGATGGTCAGCTGCCGGACGGCATAGTCGAGCAGATAGGCTTCGAGCTGAGAACGGTCTTCCACATTGGGCAGGCCTGTGTGAATGGCAGTATCTGCCTCGCCCATCATCTGGCTCATCACCGCGACGAACAGCGCCTCCTTGCTTGAGAAGTGCTTGTAGACCGTCTGCTTGGATACGCCAGACCGGCTGGCGATTTCGTCCATGCTGGCTCCGGCGTAGCCAGTGCTGAGAAAGACCTCAGCCGCGGCGCCGACGATAGCGGCCTGCTTGCGCTCCGAGCGTGTGCCAGGGCCAGGGGCTAGGTCGGCTTCGAGAACCGGTATCAACATTTTCGAGCTCCGTTGGTGAACCTTACTTGACATAATCAAACTGAACCGTCTAGTTCTTGAAGCGGAACCAAACAGTCTAGTTCCTAGGACAGAGCATGCAACGCCTTGATCGTCGTGGGAGAGTCGGGCCGACCGGCACAGGCGACAACGGACTGGCGACCCGTGGTTAGCGACCGATCACTAGCTTTCTCTGGCGGCCGTCTGGCGGCCCATTCAACAGTGAGCAATGTCATGAAAACGAAGACAACCCACCTGAGTTGCGCCTGCGGAGCCTTTCGCCTCGAAGTGCATGACACACCCATCATCAGCGCGGAATGCCACTGCAAGAGCTGTAGTGATGCAGCCAGGCGGCTGGAGACGCTTGCCGTGCCAGAGGCGATCCGGACGATCCACGGCGGTACGCGCTACGTTCTTTATCGGAAGGATCGGATCAGCTTTTTGGCCGGAGCCGAAAACCTGCGGGAATTCCGCCTCGGGCCTAACGCGTCAACGCGACGTGTTCTGGCATCCTGCTGCAACACCCCCATCTTTCTAGAGTTCAAGGGAGGCCACTGGCTTAGCCTCTACGGCAATCTCTGGAAGCAGAATGAACTCCCGCCCCTCGAATTGCGCACAATGACACAGGATGCCCCCGATCGCGCCAGCGTGCCGGACGACGTGCCTTCCGGCGCACTGGGGACGGCCGGCTTCTATGGCAGGCTGCTCATCGCGTGGATTGCGATGGGCTTCAAAGTATCCGAGGTTGCTGTCGAAGGAGCTATCGATGCCTGACGATGAAAAGATCCTTATCGAGAGCGTAACGTCGCCGCACCATACGGAGCGGGTCAACAAAGCCAAATACATGGCCATGCGCCACGCGCTACTGGCCGCACTCCCCGAGCAGGCACCCGGGCTTACCGTGGCCGAGGCAAACATCGCCATCTTGCCCCACCTCTCCGAGATCGAATTCCCAAGTGGTGCGAAGGCTGGATGGTGGTTGAAGGCCGTTCAATTGGATTTGGAGGCCAAGCGCATTATCCAGCGCGGCCCGGGAAAGCCGGTCAGACTTTTCAAATGTCCTTGATACGTCTGTCGACAGTTTGGGGCGATACGTTCTGATTGCATGAATGTCTAAGAGATAGAGCGGTTCGGCGTTTCCGTGAAACGATGAACCGCTCTAGCGTTTTCGGAGTGCAGCAAATGTCCAATCTGCCGATTTCACCGAAGCCTGTACCGCCGCCTATAACCGCAGAATGAGAAGCAGGTCGGACCTCTCTGCGAGAGCGCCCCTGTTGCTCCCGACAGAACCGCCGCGCGTCGGGATGCGCAATGGCTTGTCAGATCCGCTTTAGCTCGAGCGCATGGCGATGCCTACGCAGCGGATAAACGCGAAATGTGCGTTCGCGCTCCCTGGTTACCCGCTTCCTTGTCAAGGTTGTCGATGTTTGTTCAATAGCAAGCTGTCGGTTGTGGTGGTCAGTTCAAAAAGATTGATTTGTGCGGCGCACCCGCTGCCTAGATGTTACGGACTTCGCATGAAGGGCCTATTACGAGGGGTAACCATGGTTCACACTGCACGCCTCCGCCACGATTCTCTGGCCGCCCCCTCCAGCAGAAACGTCCGTGCAAGATGGCTCGCCGCCGCGGCCTTCGCGGCGATCGGCTTGCTCGCGGCCCCGGCCGCACAGGCGCAGGAAGCGCCTCCCGCGCCCGTCGTCACGGTAGCCAAGCCGCTGGTGCGCGATATCGTCGAGGACGATGAGTTCGTCGGCCGTTTCGAAGCCGTCGACCAGGTTTCGCTGCGCTCCCGCGTCGGCGGCTATCTGGACCGGGTCCATTTCCAGGACGGTACGCTGGTCAAGCAGGGCGACCTCCTGTTCACCATCGACCAGCGGCCGTTCAAGGCGGCGCTGAACCAGGCGCAGGCGCAGGTCGACTCGGCCAAGACCCTGGTCGAATTCAGCAAGATGCAGTTCGAGCGCGCCGAGACCCTGTCGCGCGAAGGCAACATACCGGTTTCGACACTGGACGACCGCCGCCGCGAATATCTCGCCGCCCAAGCGCAACTGGACGGCGCGGAGGCGGCACTTGAAAACGCAAGTCTCGATCTCGAATTCACCGAGATCAAGGCGCCGTTTTCCGGCCGAGTCGACCGCCGGCTCGTCTCGCCGGGCAATCTGGTGCAGGCCGACCAGACCGTGCTGACCACCATCGTCTCGATCGACCCGATCGACTTCTATTTCGACATCGATGAGCGGTCCTACTTCGCTTATGCGCGCGACGCCCGCGAGCGCGGCGGCGTCATGCAGGAGGGCGCCGGCGGCGTCGATGTTGCCGTCCGTGTCGCCGACCGTGATGAAGCGACGTTCAAGGGCAAGCTCGACTTCGCCGAGAACCGTCTGGACGAGGCTACCGGCACGATGCGGGCCAGAGCGCGCTTCGACAACAAGGACGGCGTGCTGCAGCCGGGCATGTTCGGCCGCATCAACGTGCCCGGCTCGTTGCCGCATCCGGGCGTGCTTCTGCCTGACGAGGCGATCGGCGCCGACCAGAACCGCCGCATCGTCTTCGTTGTCGACGCGGCAGGCCTGATCTCGGCCAAGCCGGTCCGGACCGGCCCGCGCATCGACGGCTATCGCGTTATCCGCGAGGGCCTCACCGGCGAAGAGACCGTGGTAGTCAACGGGCTGGTGCGTGTGCGGCCGGGCGTCACCGTCAAGCCCGAGATGACCAAATTGCCGCCCAAGATTGAAGCCGAAGGGCAAACGCAATGAACTTCGCCCATTTCTTCGTCAACCGCCCGATCTTCGCGGCGGTGCTGTCGATCGTGCTCGTGCTCGTCGGCGGCATCGCCTATACGCAGCTTCCGGTCGCGCAATATCCCGAAATCGCGCCGCCGACCATCGTGGTGCGCGCCTCCTATCCGGGCGCCGACGCCGAGACGGTCGCCGCGACCGTGGCGACGCCGATCGAACAGGAAATCAACGGCGTCGAGCACATGCTCTACATGTCGTCCTATTCCTCCGGCGAAGGCTCGATGGCGCTCACCATCACCTTCCGCCCCGGCACCGATCTCGACGCGGCGCAGGTGCTGGTCCAGAACCGCGTCTCGATCGCCGAAGCGCGCCTGCCGGAAGAGGTGCGCCGGCTCGGCATCACCACGGCGAAAAGTTCGCCCGACCTGATGATGGTCATCCATATGCTGTCGCCCGACGACACATATGATCAGCTCTACGTCTCGAATTATGCGCGTTCGCGCGTGCGCGACGTCCTGCTGAGACTGGACGGCGTCGGCGACGTGCAGATCTTCGGCGAGCGCGAATATTCGCTGCGCATCTGGCTCGACCCGGAAAAGCTGTCCGCCTACGGCATGACCGCAGGCGACGTAGTCCAGGCGCTGCGCGACCAGAACGTCCAGGTGTCGGGCGGCTCGATCGGCGCGCCGCCGATTGGCGACGGCTCGGCCTTCCAGTATACGGTCACCACGCAAGGGCGCTTCGAAGACGCGCGCGACTTCCGCTACGTCATAGTCAAGTCGACCGAGGACGGCCGCTTGATCTCCCTGCAGGACGTGGCGCGCATAGAGCTCGGCGCCAGGGACTACGTCACCAATTCTTATCTCAACAACAAGGCGGCGGTGGCGCTCGGCATCTTCCAGCGGCCGGGCACCAATGCCTTGGCCTCGGCGGAAGAAATCCAGGAGACCATCGCGGAGCTTTCGAAGGATTTCCCGCAGGGGCTGGCTTACGAGATCATCTACAATCCGACCGAGTTCATCGCCGAATCCATCAACGAGGTCTATGTCACCATCGCCGAGGCGATCTTGCTGGTGGTGATCGTCATCATCGTGTTCCTGCAGTCGTGGCGCATGGCGATCGTGCCGATCGTGGCGATACCGGTCTCGCTGATCGGCACGCTTGCCGTGCTGCTCGCCTTCGGCTTCTCGCTCAACATGCTCACTCTGTTCGGGCTGGTGCTGGCGGTCGGCATCGTTGTCGACGACGCCATCGTGGTTGTGGAAAATATCGAGCGGAACATCCGGCTGGGGCTCGCTCCGCGCGCCGCTGCGCACAAGACCATGGATGAAGTGGGAAACGCGGTCCTCGCGATCTCGCTGGTGCTGATCTCCGTCTTCGTTCCGGCGGCTTTCATTCCCGGGATTTCCGGCCAGTTTTACCTGCAGTTCGCCATCACCATCGCGGTTTCCACCGCGATCTCCGCATTCAACTCGCTGACGCTTTCGCCGGCTCTCGCTGGCGTGCTTTTCAAGCCGCACAGCGAGGAACATTCGAACTTCTTCCTGGCAAGGTTCGGCCGCGCTCTGGCGAACGGGTTCAACAACGGGTTCGACAGGATGGCGGACGGCTATGCGTGGCTGGTGCACAGACTGGTCGGCACGACTCTGGCGCTTGCCGCCATGCTGCTCGTCTTCGCAGGCCTGCTCTACGCGACCTATCACATGCTGCAGACGGTGCCGCGCGGCTTCATCCCGAACATGGACCAGGGTTATGCAATCGTCGTCGTGCAATTGCCGGAGGGCTCTTCGCTCGCCCGAACGGACGCAGTCATCCAGAAGGCGTCGGATATCATCCGCGACACGCCGGGTGTCGCCAACGCCGTCGCCTTCGCAGGATTCAACGGCGCGACATTCACCAACGCCAGCAATTCCGGCGTGATCTTCGCGCCATTCAAGAGCTTCGAGGAACGGCTCGAGAGCGGCGATACTTCCGACAAGATCATCGGCACGCTGTTTGGCAGCCTGCAAAGCATCCAGGAGGCCTTCATCATCGCGCTGCCGCCGCCGCCAGTGCGGGGCATCGGCAACTCCGGCGGCTTCAAGATGATGCTCCAGGAGCGCAACAGCGCGGACATGCGGCCGATTCTGGCGCTGGCCAACGAAATCGCCGGCAAGGCCAACCAGACGCCGGGGTTGATGGGCGTCTTCACCACCTTCTCGGCCTCCAGCCCGCAATTCTTCCTGGCGATCGACCGCGACAAGGCGCGCATGCTGAACGTGCCGATCCCCAACATCTTTGAGACGCTGTCGATCAATCTAGGCACCGCCTATGTCAACGATTTCAACGCCTTCGGTCGCGTCTACCAGGTGCGGGCGCAAGCCGACCAGGCTTTCCGCATTGATCGCGACGACATATTGAAGCTGAAGGTGCGCTCGGCGGCCGGCGCCCTGGTGCCGCTCGGCACACTGATCGAGATCCGCGACGTCACCGGTCCCTCGCTCGTGCAACGCTACAACATGTATGTCTCCGTGCCGCTTCAGGGCAATGCAGCGCCGGGTGTCGCCACGGGCACGGCGCTCGACCTGATGGAGGGGATTGCAGCTGAATCGCTGCCGCAGGGCACTTCCTTCGAATGGACTGAACTCGCCTTCCAGGAGCGGCAGACCGGCAACACGGCGGTCTTCATCTTCGGCCTGTCGGTTCTGTTCGTCTTTCTGGCGCTCGCCGCGCTATACGAAAGCTGGATTACGCCCTTCGCCATCGTGCTTATCGTCCCGCTCAGCGTACTGGCCGCCCTCTTGGGCGTCGCCTTCCGCGGTCTCGACAACAACATCCTCGTGCAGATCGGGCTGATCGTGCTCATCGGCCTGGCGGCGAAGAACGCGATCCTGATCGTCGAGTTCGCGCGCCAAGGTGAGGAGCGCGGCCTTGACGCCGTCGAGGCGGCTATCGAGGCCTGCCGGCTGCGGCTGCGGCCTATCCTGATGACGGCATTCGCCTTCATCCTGGGCGTGGTGCCGCTAGTGATCGCCAGCGGGCCTGGCGCGGAAATGCGCCAATCGCTCGGCACGGCCGTGTTCTCCGGCATGCTGGGCGTGACGTTGTTCGGCCTCTTCCTGACGCCGGTCTTCTACGTTGCTCTGCGCAGGACATTCCGGCGCAGGCGGCCTGAAGCCGGCCCGACCCTGGCTTCCGAGAGCGGCGCAGCCGAGTAGACGCCGAGCCGATGAGGCGCCGGGTTCAGGCTGAAGCCGGACCGGCGGGTTCCTGGATCTCGCGGAGGGGATGGATCGGCGATCCATCCCTAGAGCGGATCGACGCGCCGAACCCGAACCGGGTCGTCCTTCGCTACCTCGACTTCGGCGATCTGCGCTATGTGGAGTTGCAAACGCGATCTGTAGTGAATGCGGGTCTGAAAGCGTCCACACACCTGTTCGGCGGTGCCACGAGCTATATCCTGAGGATAGGGTGACCTCTGCTTGATGCTCATAGACCGCGATCAGCGGGCTGAGGTACCGTGGCGAAAATGTCCGGGTGTCCGCCTCGATGCCAAGCACCGCAAGAAGACCTTGATGGCATCGGTGGGACGATGAGTTGGACAAGAGTGCGGAATGCCTCGTTGGCCAGGAATTGACTGCGGGTGGCCTTCCCGCAGTCCCTAGTGAAGTACCAGGCTAACGGGAATCCTTGATGGAGATTTACGCGCACCGGGCCAAGCGATCTTACAAGCACAGCTTCGGGCTGCGCATGCTGGGAATCGCCCTCGGTCTGCTGGTCTGGATTGCGCCGGTTTACGCGCAAGAGGTGCTGCGCATACCCTACGTGGTCGATATCGGCACTTTCGATCCGGACAACGGGTTCGAGACCGGCGGGATCAGCGCAATCAACAATGTCTATGAAGGGCTCGTCGAATACGAGCCGGGCTCGACCGAGATCGTTGGTCTGCTCGCCAAGAGCTGGGAGATTTCGAACGGCGGGCTAACCTACACCTTTCACCTAGTCGATGGTGTCAAGTTCCATGATGACACTCCATTCAATGCGACGGCGGTCATACAGTCGTTCGAGCGCCGCCGCGATGGTGGACTGATCCTGAGCTACTTTCTGGCCAACGTGAAGGACATGGCGGCGCCCGACGATTTGACGGTCGTGCTCACGCTGGGTCATCCTCAGCCGTCGCTCCTTGATACCCTTTCCAGTCCGTGGGGGCCCAAGATCATCAGTCCGACAGCGCTCGCCGAGCATGACAACGGCGACTTTGCGACGACCTGGCTCAATGAGCATGCGATCGGCACGGGTCCATTCAAACTGTCGGAATTCAAACGCGGTCAGCGCTATGTGCTCGAGCGCAACGACGACTACTGGGGCGACAAACCGTTCTTCCGGCAGATCCAGATTTCGCTCGTTCCCGATATGAGCCAGCAGATACTTCAATTGCAGGCCGGTGCGATCGATGCCGTGCCAATCAACTATCCATTCGCGCAACTCACCAGCCTGCCAGGGGGGCTGGAGATCACCGCCGCCCCGAGCATGATACCGTACTATCTCTTCGTTAAGCCGAACTCGCCGCTCGACGACGCGGAGGTCCGCAATGCCGTTTTGACTGCGATCAACCCGGCGCTGTGGGTCAAGGACGCCTTTGGAGAGTTCGCAAGCCTGTCGAGGTCGGTTTATCCGAACGTGATGCTCGACCCAGTGAATCCGATCCGGTTCCCGACCGACTTAGAGGCAGCGAAAGCCGCGATCACCAAACGTGGCGCGGTCAATTTGGTCATTGGCCTCCATAGCGCGGCCCCAAGCTACAGCCGCATCGCCGACCTGATGATAGCGCAATTGGCGTTGATCGGAGTAAAGGCAACGGCTTACGTGCTGCCTTCCGGCGCTGCTTACACCCTGAAGGACGACCCGAACCCTCCCGATTTGCTGCTCACGATCGCGGGCCCGGACGCCGCTCATCCGGAGACCCAGGCCAAGACTTTCTTCACAAAAGACGGTCCCCTCAATTTTTTTGGCCGGGTCCTGCCGGAAGCCGATGCCATCGTGGATCAGGCCGGGCAGTTGACCGACATCAAAGAACGCGACGCTCTCTACGAGAGAGCGGGGCAGATGTATTTCGATGCCGGCGTCGTCATCCCGCTTGTCGACGTAAGCGATGTGGTTGTCCACGCCAAGGGCCTCAAGGACCTTGGACTCCGCCCCGTGAATCCACCTGGTAACATCGACTTTGCCACCGTTCGCTGGGGACCCTGAATTCCGGAAGCAGGTCAGGCTGGTCCCTTTAGATGGTCAAGCTTCCGCACCGACTGTCCGAACCTGTGACCGAATCCGTCCTTGCCGTCAAAGACCTCTCAGTTACCCTCAGCCGCGAAGGCCGCCCCTCCCGCGTCCTCGATGGCATCAGTTTCGACATGTTTCCGGGCGAGATCATGGCGCTGGTCGGGGAAAGCGGATCCGGCAAGACAAGCATCGGGCTTACGCTTCAGGGGCTCCTGCCGCGCGAGCACCTTCCGCAGATTGCAGGCTCGATCCGGCTGGCGGGCATCGAGCTTGTCGGCGCAGGAAGGCGCACCTGGCAGTCGGTTCGCCGCCACCTCGTCCGTGCCATCTCGCAAGATCCGATGGGCGCGCTCAACCCTACGATGACCATCCGTCGCCAGATGCGCGAATCCAATGCGGGGTCTGAGGGATCGATCGAAGACTGGCTCAGCCGAACCGGCCTACTTGACCCGGATCGCATCGCCGATGCGCTTCCGCATCGCCTGTCGGGGGGGCAGCGTCAGCGCGTGTTAATTGCCATGGCGATGATGGCAAGACCGAAGCTGCTCATCGCCGATGAGCCGACCACCGCGCTCGACGTCACCATGCAAGCGCAGATCCTTGACCTGTTGCGCGATCTTGCCCGCGAGCAGCAGACGGCAATTCTCTTCGTCACGCACGATCTGACCGTGGCGGCCTCACTGGCAGACCGCGCCCTGGTTCTCTACGCCGGACGCATCGTTGAAATGGGCGGCATGCAGGATGTGGCCGGCAATGCCGCGCACCCCTACTCTGCCGGTCTGCTCGCCGCTCGTTTCGATCTGGACTCTGATCGACGGCGCCCGCTTCCCACGCTCCCGTCCGAGCGCACGCCCTCCACAAATGTCGAGAACGCCTGCGCCTACGCGACCCGTTGCCCGATCGCCCAGCCGGATTGCACGACGATCCGCCCACCGCTGGAGCCTGCTTACGTCCACGCCGGCGCAGTCGCCTGCCTCCACCACAAACAAACCCCGACGCTCTCAGCGCTGCGCACTGATGCGAAACCATGGCCGGCCCTAGCGATCCAGGAAACCGCTGCCTTAAGGCTGTCGAACATCGGAAAAGCATACCCGACAGGCATCCGATCGTTTTGGGGACGGCGTCAACCGCAGCCAGTTCTTAATTCGGTCAACCTCTCAATCAAGCTTGGCGAGTGCGTCGCCCTGGTCGGCGAGAGCGGCGCCGGCAAGTCTACCCTCGTGAGGATAGCTGCCGGTCTCGTGACACCCGAGAGTGGCACTGTTGCACGCTTCGACAGGCTTCCTCCGCAAGTTGTATTTCAAGACCCTGTTGCGGCGCTGACGCCCTGGCTCACGATCGGCGAGCAGATCGGCGAGCGCCTGCGAGCCATTTCGCCGGACAGTGATTACGGCCGCCGTCGCGTTGGAGAGGCCATGAAGCTGGTCGGCCTCGATCCGATCCTGATGGATGCGCTGCCGGCCGAGATGTCGGTCGGGCAGTGCCAGCGCGCCGTTTTGGCTCGCGCGGTAATCGTCCCCCCAAGGCTTCTGCTCTGCGATGAGCCGATCAGCGCCATGGACGTGTCGCTGGCGGCCACAACCTTGAACCTTCTTGGCGACCTTCGGCGGCGGCTCGACATGGCGATGCTGTTCGTAACCCACGATCTGGCGGCCGCCAGAATCATCGCCGACCGTATCGCCGTGCTGAAGGACGGCCAGCTGGTTGAGATTGCGGATCCCGATGCCATCGTTGCCGCACCACAGTCTCCCTACACGCGGTCTCTCGTCACGGCGATGCCAAGTTTACAGGCGGGAGGCGGACGGTGAACGGCAAGCCAAGCTCCGACAGGCTGCCTGCGCGGCCTCGATACAACTGGCGCGAATTCTTCCGGCGTGCCGGCTGGCTTGAAAGCGTCGGCATCGTCGGCGTGCCTGTCGTCACCGTTGTGGCCCTGCTGGCGCAATGGATCACGCCGTTCGATCCACAACTGCGCGTCGCCGCGGCCTACCTGCCGCCTTCGGCCGCCCATTGGTTCGGCACCGACGAAATCGGCCGCGACCTGTTCTCGCGCGTCATCCTCGGCATTCAATATACGTGGCTGCCAGCGCTTGCCGTAATCGGCTTCAGTCTCGCCGTGGGCTCCCTGGTCGGACTGATTTCGGGCCTTGCGGGCGGCAAGGTCGATCTGGTCATCCAGCGGATCATCGACCTGTTCATTGTCGTTCCGGGAACGCTCGTCGCGCTTGCCGTTGTGGCTTCGCTTGGCCCGGGGCTCGTCAACACGATGATCGCTGTTGCCATTTTCTGGTGGCCCTGGTACGCGCGCATATCGCGTGACGAAATCCGTCGCCTCAAGGCCCGTCCTCATGTCGAGGCGGCGCGTATCGCCGGGGTCGGCCGTCCGCGTCTGCTAACGCGTTACTTGATGCCGGGAGTGGTCCCGGCCTTGCTTATCGGGGCGTCACTGGATGTGGCCAGCATCATCATGACGCTGTCGCTGATGTCTTTCCTCGGCCTTGGACTGCCTGCGCCGGCGCCGGAACTCGGGGCAATGACGGCGCGCAGCCTCGACAGTCTTACTGTCCATTGGTGGCTGCCGATCCTGCCGGCTGCGGTCATCTTTCTCCTCTGCCTCCTCACCAACCTTGCGGGCGACGGCGTTCGCGCCGCGCTAAGGGGGGCGTAGTGCTGGCATATCTCGCCAAAAGCATCGTCGGCGCCGTCGTCGTTCTCCTGGTGATGAGCTTTATCTTTTTCAGTCTCCAAAGCATTATCCCCGCCGATCCAGCGCGAGCCATTGCCGGGCCGAACGCCCCGCTGGAAACGGTCGAAGCGATGCGGGAGCAGCTCGGACTGGACGACCCGGCTGTCGTTCAGTACGGACGCTTTCTGTTCCGCCTCGCGCATGCGGATCTGGGAACGTCGGTCAGGACCCGGCGGCCTGTATCTGACGACATACGGGAATTTCTTCCCGCTACGCTCGAACTCGGACTTGTGTCGATCGCCTTGGGAATGGTGCTCGCCGGCGCAATGGCGGCGCTTCAGTTCCTGATTCCGGGATCAGCCGGCATAAGGCTCGCTATGGTGGGGGTGGGCTCCACGCCGATTTTTCTGTCGGCCTTGCTTCTTGCCTACTTTTTCTGGTTCCAACTCGATTGGCTTCCCGGAGCGGGTCGGCTTACCTACGGCGACTTCGCAGGCCCTACCGGACTTAACGTCATCGACGGAATATTGGTCGGCCGGCCCGAAGTCAGCATCGACGCGCTGCTGCACATGATCTTGCCGGCGCTTGCACTGGCGTTGCCTATCGGCATCGCAGTCGGCCGAAGCCTGAACGGTGCGCTTCACGAAGTGATGAGGCAGACATACATCCGGACCGCACGTGGCAAGGGCCTCGGGGAGACGAAAGTGCTGTTGCGCCACGGTTTGCGCAATGCTGCCACGGCCCCACTGTCCATGCTCAGCCTGCAGGTCCGCCTTCTCTTCGGCAATTTGCTTGTTGTCGAGCGCGTTTTTGGGTGGCCTGGTCTGGGCCTTTACGCGGTCCAGGCTTTTGCCAGCGCCGATCTCCCGGCAGTGCTGGGCGTCGCCATCGTATTCGGAATCTTGTACATCATGGCCAACACGCTCATCGAAATCGTACAGTCAATGGCCGATTCTCGGATTAACCTCTGAAAGCGCGCTCATTCAGACGCCTACTGTCGCGCCGGTGGATGTTTTAGTCGAGTCGGCAGCGCAGATGGGGAGGCTGAATGTTATGGACGCTCCCCCTGTCTCGACATTTTCCGCCCAAAGCCGTCCGCGGTGTGACTCAACAATCGAGTGGCAGATTGCTAGCCCCATTCCCATTCCATCCGGCTTGGTTGTGTAGAACGCATCGAAAATCCGTTCGGGATTGGTAAGTCCGCGGCCGCTGTCTCGCACTTCGACCTCGACTGTTCCGTCATTCTGACGCCGCGACACAATCCGCAGATTTCGCGCGTTGATGTTGACGTCCTGCATCGCTTCGATGCCGTTGCGGACGATGTTCAGGACGACTTGCTCCATCTGAACGTGATCGGCAGCGGTCGCAGGAAGGCCGGGATCGAGTTGAAGGTCCAGCTTCACGCTGCTCGGTGCGAGCCTGTCACCCAGGAGATCACACACTTCGCGAATCACCGCGTTCAGATCTATCGGGTGCGGTTCGGCTTCGGTCTTGCTGAACAGCGCACGGATGCGGGTGATCACCTGTGCCGCCGCGTCGGCGTTTTTGATGATTTTTTGGGCGACACGGCTGGCGTGATTGAAATTTGGCGGATCGGCGTTCAGCCATCTCTGGAAGGCGCCGGTGTTGGCCACGACCGCCTGGAGCGGCTGGTTGAGTTCATGCGCAATGGACACCGACAGTTCGGATAGGCTGGCGGCGCGCAAGGCGCGCGCGAGCCGTTCGTCCGCCAGACGCAGGGATTCTTGGGCGCGGACCTCGTCGTCAATGTCAAAGTTGACGCCGTACCAGCGAAGGATAGTGCCGTCTTCGTCGCGTAGCGGTTCGAACCGCGAATCAATCCAGCGATATTCGCCATCCTTCCGGCACAGCCGACCTTTGTGCTGGAGTGGTTCTCCACGGGCAAAGGACTTCTCGAACACAGCCTTGACGGCCGTCCGGTCATCGGGATGGAACAACTCCACATGCGAGGCGAATTGGCGCGTGCCTCGCGGTTGCGCCTTAGCCGAGTCGATGCCCGCCCAGTCGACGAACCGTTTGTTGAAGTAGTACGGTAATCCCGCCGGCGTCATCAGCCAGATCATGGTGGGAACTGTATCGACCAGCAGGCGCAGCTCACGCTCACGCTCGCGCAACGCAGATTCGGCCTTTTTCTGATCGTCGATATCCGCCGTGTGGCCGTACCAGCCGGTTATCCTCCCGTACTCATTGCGCGAAGCAATGCCGGTGTCGCGAAACCATCGATACGTTCCGTCGAACCGACGCATACGGTGCTCGTCGATCACAGGCTCGCCCGTCTGCAAGCTGTGACGCCATCGCGCCATGCTCGCCTCGACATCGTCCGGATGGACAAACTGTGTCCAATGATAATCATCGCCATCCATGATCCGGCGCATCTCATCGGCTGTCACACCTACATACTCGAGCGCCGCGGGACTGACCAAGCGAAGGCGGCCATCCGCAGAGGCCGACCATCCGAGGCCCGGAATATCGGCAATGCCAGGTTCGGTATCATGGTAGACCCGGTCATAGAAGCTCATGGTCCTGAAGATCTTTATCACGAACCATAGGGCTAACGCCGCGACGACAAATACCGCCAACCGGACCGCGCCGCCTGTGGCCCCTAATTCCAGCGAAAACAGGATCACGCATGAAAGCAGACCGGCCGTGGCAACGGCCACCAAACCGGCCTCCCAGCCGATGCAGATGCATATGACTGAAACGGCGACCAGCAGAATGTATGGCTCGTTGAGGAATATTGCCAGCAAGACGCTCGTAGCGCCAATCGCCAATGCGACGGCGCGGCGTTGTTTCGTTGACGTCAGCTCCATTTCGACCTCTCGAGACCGCCTCTGCGTCCCACTCCCTGTCGCGGCCGATGTCCGAGTCAGTTACGGAGCGCCAATGCCTGATTGTAAGCCGCTCAGCGGCTGTCGACTGGAAGCGACTGCCACACATTGAAGAGATGGGAGATGGACCTTGCGTTCATCTTCTTCATCATGTTGCTCCGATGGAGCTTTACGGTGATCTCGCTGATGCCGAGGTCCGATGCAATCTGCTTGTTTATCGCACCGGAGACCACGAGCCTCAGCACTTCCCGCTCGCGGGGCGTAAGGGTCTCATAAAGTGCCACGTTCTTTCGCGATACGGTCGATGCTGCTCTTCGCGCGACGTCGTTGGCGATAGCGGTGGACACTGCGTCAAGGAACGTCTGGTCGCGCACCGGCTTGGTTAGGAAATCCACTGCCCCCGCCTTCATCGCCTGGACGCCCATCGCGATGTCGCCATGACCGGTCAAGAATACTATCGGCGTTAGTATGCCTTTGGTTGCTAGGACATGCTGCAGATCGAGGCCGCTCAGGCCCGGCATTCGCACATCGAGAACGAGGCAGCCTGGGCGGTCCGGCAGTTTTGCGTCCAAAAGTTCCTGGCCCGAAGAAAACGACATCGTGTCGATGCCGACCGAATTCAGCAACTCCTCCAACGCGTCGCGGACCGTTGCGTCATCGTCGACCAAGATTGTTATAGGACTGTCTGCGATTCCTGAAATTGCCACGCCCATGACTCTGGCCTCGGGGAGATATGCTGAATACGAATTGGCCGCGTTCACGCAGTCAGTATCAACCGCGCTTCTGTCACACGTCAACCAGCACCTGCGCCTCACACGAGGCGGCCGGAGCTCGTCGATGGCCAGCCATGCCCGCCAATCCGTTGTCTGTACGTCAGGTCTTGCGTACCTGTATCGCGGCGGGCAACGCAACACTGCAAAGGGTGATCGGACCTAGCGATTTGAATGGCTGACCTAGACCCCGGTATAGGTGCGTAGACCGTCGGTTCCTGCCCTATGTCATCCACCTTCGGAGCAGGACATCGCCATCACGGTGATCGGCTGCTGCGCCGCTGTACACGCTCATTTTCGCCTGAGGTGCAATCACTCCCCTGGAATTAGCCATGAAAGCCGCATCGGCACTGCATTCCTTGCACTCGGCGCCTGCCTAGTCGTGCAGTCCCGTGCGCTGGAGTTTTCGTGGATTCCGGGCGTCGGGCGCGCACCGAGCCACGATCACAGCGGATAGAACTGCGGTCCGCCGACGTCACCGCAGGGGGGCGATCTCTACCGTGGTATTGCTCGCCCTCACCCTTGGATCAATCGACCACAGCCGCGCCTTTCACATAGCCTTCTCGATGTAGTTCATCACCGACATCGTAGCGGGCAAAAATGAGCATGCTGTCCCGCATGATGCGTCGAGCTGACGGGGAATATCGTGCTGCCAGCGTTGCGCACGGCTGATGGAAATCAGGCTCTTTGCCGAAAGCGAATTGTTCGACCGAAGCGTCGGAGACCCGCGGCTGTCGGATATGCGAACTACGCCGCATTCACAAAGCAAGCACGGGGGATCCAGTTTGCGCCCTTTGAAAATATCGGTGCTCGTTGGGCTGACAGCACTGGTCGCGACATTCGTATGGTTCCGGGGTTGCGACACTCGGATCGCCGCCACGGACATATCCCTTGACGCGGCGGAAGCAGAGAAGGCTTCGATCGCCGGCTATAGCGAGATCAGGATATATCGCGACGCTCGGATCGCCGCAGGAGATGTGCGCGACTGGACGCCGGCAACCGAGCCGGATGGCCTCGATGTCCTCATGATCTCCGGCGGAGGTGCGGGAGGCGCCTTTGGCGTCGGCGTGCTTTCGGCGTGGAGCGAGACCGGGACCCGCCCGCAATTTGATGTAGTCACCGGCGTAAGCACTGGCGCCCTAATCGCGCCATTCGCGTTCCTAGGATCGGCTCATGACGGCACGCTGGTGCATCTCTTTACAAGCGGCGTCGCTGACGATCTCGTCGCAACCAAATTTCCCGTGGGCTTGATCGGATCGAGCTTGCTGAGATCCACGCCAATGAGGCGGATGGTCGAGGAGTTCATCACACAAGCGGTCCTGCAGCAGGTTGCAGCCGAGCATCGCAAAGGCCGCCGCCTCCTGGTCCTCACGACGAATCTCGACACCCAGCGGGCCGTCGTGTGGAACATGGGCGCCATCGCCAACAGCGGCCGATTGGACGCGCTGAAGCTGTTTCAGGACGTTATGATCGCTTCGGCGAGCATTCCGGGCGTTTATCCGGCGGTCATGATCGAAGCCGCGTCAGGAGGGCATCGCTTCCAGGAAATGCATTCCGATGGAGGGTCGACGTCGCAAGTCTTGATACTTCCGCAGGCAATTCTGGCAAGCACGAACCCTCTCGTGCCGGGGAAACACCAGAGTATCGATTTTCATGTGATCGTAAACAACGCGCTCATACCGGAATTCGCCACCACGCCGAACAGAACGTTGTCCGTGATCGCAAGGGCATATTCCATCCTCCTCAAGTCACAGACACAGAGCGAACTGGCTATCCTCTACAACTATGCCAAACTGACCGGGGCACGTTTCCACCTTGCGACCATTGACGCTCAAGTCCCCTATTCGGTGCTCGATCCTTACAACGCCAGCTATATGCAAACTGTCTATGACCTCGGATACGCCGGGTTGGCGGCTGGCACCCTTTGGAAAGACAGCCCTCAATTCGCCGACAGGCGCCTGTGATCAGCATCCTCAACGTCAGGCTCTGCTCGGCAGGAGAATGTCCGACAGTAAGAAGGCGGGTTTCCTACGCCGAGGAACGCTGTGACCCCAAGCGCTTCGATATTCTCCGCCAGCACCGCGCTCAGCTGCACTAGACCTTAGCATCGCCCGACAGATGCCTGCGTAGAATAGGCTGCTGCGCGGGACCACGTCATTCTCCTCGTATCGGCCGCCCCCGACATCGATGGCGTGGTGCGGAGCCGGACTGGAGAAGGAGACGAAGATGACAAATGAAGTACCGAGCAAGGGCTTGGAGTGGACCAACCTCGTTCTGGGCGCAGGTCTGGCCTGCGCTGGCTTCGCGTTCACCGAGATGCCCGCCGCGGCTTGGAACGCGGGGATCGTCGGCGCGCTGATTGCCTGCTGCTCCGCCGTGGCGCTCTACCGCTACGGAGCATGGACGGAGTGGTCCAATCTCGGCTTGGGGTGCTGGGGCGTAGCCGCTCCGTTCCTGCTCGGCTTCGGATCGGCGCAGGCGGCGATGTGGACGCACGTCTTGGTTGGGCTTTGCGTCGCGACGATCGCCATCATCCAGCTTTCAAGCGGCCGCAAGGCGCAGATGCTTTCCAGATCCGACGTCAGATAATTTCATGGAAGGGCCAAGCACCAGGGGACGGGCGCGCCGAACTGTTTCCGCGACCGTCCCCTGGGATGCTTCGGCGAGTTGCGCGTGAAAACCCGCGCCGCAAGCCCGAACTGGCAAGAGAACAGATCATGGACCCCGTGAATTCCGAACCAACACTGGAAGAGATGCTGGACGATCCTATCGTCCAGCATCTGATGCGGCGCGACAAGGTCTGCGCCGACGATGTGAGGCGGATCGTTCATGAGGCCCGTGAGGCATATCGGCGTCGAGGCCTGCTCGATCGGGGCACGCCGCGCGACTTTTCGCCAAACGGCCCGATGCTGATGGGAACGATTGCCCTTTTACTTCCGGCTGCGTCGAACGCCGTTCAGGAAGATTTCCACAGCAGAAGCAACCGCCTCCCGCGCTTCTTCGTCCGACGGCGGGGGCCGGAGCCCGAGAACGACCTGCAGATGCAGGTTGTCGCGGGTCATGCCTACAAAGTGCCCGGCCAGACGCAAGCAATCGTCCGCCTGGATTTCCCCCCGTTCCCTGGCGGCTTCGAGGACCTCGGCGAGCCGGACCGCGGTCCGTCCTGGCCCCTGTTCGTAGAACGATTTCACGAGATCGGGGAAGCGGTTGGCCTCGGTAACGGCAATTCGATAGATTCCGATCAAAGTGGGAGACATGTAGGCGTCCATGGAATGCCGGCCGAACGCCGTCAGTGTCGCCCGCAGATCGTGGCCTTCTATTTCCTCGATCACCAGGGGCGACAGCAGATTGTCTGCGCTTTCCCTGACGATAGCCGAGAACAGGCCCTCCTTGTTGCCGAACTCATTATAAATGTTGCGTTTCGATCCGCCGGCGCGTTCGATGATCGCGTCGATGCTCGTCGCGGCGTAGCCTTGTTCGAAAAAGACCTCGGCAGCCGCTTGAAGAAGAGCGTCCCGGCGGCCGTTGCGCCGCGTGGTCCTTGCAGCAGCCATTCATCCACTCCAGTCCATCCCTTGACTGGTAACGACCATTACCATAAACGTCAATGGTAACGCCTATTACCGGAGGCCCGTCATGCCGTATAGCAGGAAAAAGACGATCGGGCTGCTGCTGTGCCTCTCAGCTGTGGTCGCGCTTGGCGCAGGATGGGCTTGGGCCCGTTCGGATGACACGTCGACCGACAACGCGTACGTCCGCGGGGATGTGACCGGGCTTGCGCCGAAGATCGCGGGCTACGTCACCGCAGTAGAGGTTCGGGACAACCAGGCCGTCCGGGCGGGTGACGTCCTGTTCCGCATCGACGACCGCGACTACCGCGCGCGGCTCGCGCAGGCTGTGGCCAATGTCGAAGCCGCTCAGGCGCAACTTGGCAATGTCAACGCCGAAGTCCAGCTTCAGCATGCCCTCATCAGGCAGGCCGAAGCCCAGACGCGTTCGGCCGAGGCCGAGCTGAACCTCGCGACCAAGGCGTCCGACCGCCGCCGCGAACTTATTCGTACCAACGCCGTAAGCCAGGCCGAGGTCGACGGAAGCGATGCCGCGCGGTCGAGGGCCGAAGCGGCCGTGGCGGCGGCATTGGCAGCACTGGAGGCACAGCGGCAACGCATCGCCGTGCTCGACGCCCAGCGCAAAGCCGCCGTGGCCGCGGTAGCGCAGGCACGGGCCGCGGAGGAACTCGCTCAAATCGACCTCGACAACGCCGTGGTTCGTGCGCCGGTAGACGGCGTCGTCGGCAACCGCCAGGTTCGCATCGGCCGGCTTGTGGCGCCGGGTGCCTCTCTGCTCGATATTGTTCCGGTGAATGATCTGTGGGTCGTGGCGAACTTCAAGGAAACCCAGATCGAACAAATCCAGCCCGGTCAACACGTCCGCATCACCATCGATGGCTACCCAAACGAGACGTTTGAAGGGATGGTGGACAGCTTTGCGCCCGGCAGTGGGTCTGCCTTCAGTTTGCTCCCCGCAGACAATGCGACAGGAAACTTCGTTCGCGTCGTTCAGCGCGTTCCGGTCAAGATCCGATTTATCGGCAATCCGCTGCCCGGTCGCCTCGTGCCCGGCCTGTCCGCGCGTGTCGAGATTGATCGCGGTAGAGACTCATGACCGCAGTGATCATCGCCATCCCCGACCGCAACCGACCAGCAACAGGAGCCCTTCTCGTCGCGGGCATTATACTCGCCACTCTGACAGAGGCGATCGCCAGCACGGTCCTGTCGCTCGGGCGTGGCGATATCATCGGCGACACCTATGCAACTCCCGATGAGTTCGCCTGGCTGGATGTGGGATATACCGCTCCAAAGCTGATCGGGTTCATGGCCGCGGCTTGGCTGATGAGCCGTATTAACCCCCGGAACCTGATCGTTGGCTCGACCCTGATCATGGGCGCGGCCTGCGCCGTTGCCGCCATGACGACCCGATTGGATCTGCTGGTTGTGCTCCGCGTAATGCAAGGCTTCTCCGGAGGCGTCCTGCTCGTCGCGGGGCAGACGATCATTTTTCTCGCTTATCCGCGACGCCACCAGCCGATCCTTCAGGCCCTGTTCGCAATCGGTTCGGTCGTTGCTCCCGCGACGATTGCCCCGGCCCTTCAGGGCTGGTTGCTCGACAGCCAGTCGTGGATGTGGATTTTCTTCAGTGTCGTCCCGGTCTCGCTGGCGGCCGGCGGATTCTTGCTGATCGCGGACTGCCCGGCGCCCGTCAAAGCCGGACCCCGCCCGTTCGACTGGCTTGGCTTCTCGCTCCTCTCGACCGCACTGTTCTGCTTCACATACGTGTTCGGCCAAGGCAGCCGATGGGACTGGTTCGAAGAACGTCATATCGTCTGCCTAACGTTGGTCGGCGCGGCCACTCTGCTGGCATTTCTCGGCCAACAAGTGATCGCCAAACGTCAGGGCCTGCTGGACTTCACTGCGTTCCGGTCGGACGATTTTTCCTTCGCCTTCATCGTCAGTTTCGTCGCCGGCGCCGCCTTGTTCGGGAGCGCGTTCCTGATCCCTTCGTTCGCCGTGTCCGTCCTTGCGTTCACGCCAACCGACGCCGGCCTGCTCCTGTTGCCGAGCAGCGCACTTTTCATCGGCGCGCTTCTCATAGCTGCTTTCCTCATGCAGGTCCGCCGCATTCCTCCGATCGCCACGGTGCCCTTTGGAATCCTGATGATCATGGTTGCGATGTGGATGCTGTCCGGTTCGACCATCGAAAGCGGCGCGGACGACATGATGCCAGCCATTCTGTTGCGTGGCCTCGGCCTCGGCTTCCTGTTCCTGTCGATCACTCTCATCGCTTTCGGCAAGCTCAACCACCAAAACCTCGCATCCGGCGTAGGCCTCTTCAATACGGGTCGCCAGCTCGGTGGCCTCATGGGTATCGCCTGGCTGCAGACATTGATCGAGAATAACGTCGCCGCCAATGTCGCGGTGCTCGGCGCCAACGTCACCGCGGGCATTCCCGCGGTCAGCGAGCGTCTGGCAACGACGACAGCCATGCTCGCGGCAAAAGGAATGGATCCCGTGGCAGCTGGCCGGGCAGCGACGAGCCTGCTGGGCAGAGCCGTCGCCGGTCAATCCACAGTGATCGCCTTCGACACTGCGTTCAACGCAGTCGCGCTGCTGTTCGTGGTTGCCGCGCCCGTGCTGGTCACGATCAAGGTCGTCCTCGCTCGATACATGAGAAAGCGCGCGTCCCCGCCGCCCTTGAAGGCAACCGCTTTTCCGATGCTGATTGCCTCGACGCCCGACATGACCCCGAGCTTGCCGTCTCCAATCTTGGCCTCGGACGTCCTCGTCGATGGGAGTCAAGGGCAAGCGGAAGGCGCGCGGTCGCCAGCCTGGCAACTCCCCTAGGAGTGTGGTCCGGCGGCTTCGTCGTGGCGACGATGTGGGGATGCCTCGCGGTGACCGTTGAATCGGCAGCCTGGCATGGGCAGGGCCCCGGGCAGGGCCAGAGGCCGATGAGCTGGCATGAATTCGAAATCTGGCCGGCGTGATGGAATGCAACGCGAGACGGCCGAGCTTGCTCGCAGGGCGAGCGTCCTGCCAAGTCCTGGGTCATTGCGCACCGCCAGGGATCAGCGGCGACACGGCGACAGCCGCGCCGCCGGTCTGTAGCGGGCTAATTGAGCCCCGCCTTGTCCAGGCCATACATTGCATCGGCGGAACCCGGCACGGTCTTGAAACCGACGTTGAGGCGGTTCCACGAGTTGATCAGCATGACAGCGAAGCTAAGATCGGAGATCTCCTTTTCCGACAGCTGCGTGCGGACGCGCTCATAGATCTCATCCGAAACGCCTTGGTCCGGCAGCTTGGTCAGGACTTCCGTCCATGCGAGTGCGGCGCGCTCGCGTGGGGCGAACAGGGTCGAATCCCTCCACGCGGCCAAGTGGTAGAGGCGCAGTTCGCGCTCGCCGTGCATCTTTGCCTGCTTGACGTGCATATCGAGGCAGAAGGAGCAGCCGTTGAGCTGCGAAGCACGAATATTGACAAGATTGAGGATGGACTCCTCGATCGAGCTTGCACGGAGAGCCGTTACAACCCCGGTGAACTTCTTCACGAGTTCCGGAGATTGCTCGGCCCAGTTAACACGGGGCCCATGCTTGGTCCCGGCCTGCGCCGTCGGTTTGGTGGCGATATCCATGATGTCTCCTTGAAAGCGGTTTTTCGCCTGCAGATCATGCCGGGACGCGCCGGGCCGAGCCATCATGCGAGAGGCCATGTCGCCACTCGGCTGGTCTAGGCAGTATCATCCTGAGGGCTAGGCCAGGTACGCTTCGGCCACGCCTCATGGATTTCCATGAGGTGCAGCCGGGGGGGCGCCGAATTAGAGTGGGCCATGAATTCGCCAGCCGAGATCATGAGTTCGCCAGCCCAGATATCGCGGAGACGTGCTACACGCAGCGTTGACAATCCCCAGCCCTTCTTTGCCCGGCAGGAGAAACCGATGATGTCCGTCTGGTCGCGCCCGCAATTCCTTCATCTGGGGCTATTTTTTGCGGCATATGTCTTGGGCTGCGGGTTCGCCCAGGCGCTCGCAATCGTCCCCGGAATAACGGTTTCCATTTGGCCTCCGGGCGGCGTTTTCATCGCGACGCTCATCCTCACCTCTCCTTACAGTTGGCCGTGGTGGATACTGGCGGGTTGCCTGGCGGAGATGTTCGCGCAGTTCGTGTGGTTCCACAGTCCGCTGCCTGCGGGCTTTCTGATCTATGTCGGCAACGCCCTTGGCGCGGCTGTCGGCGCAACGCTTGTGAACCGGGCATGCGGGCGTCCGGTTCGGCTTGAAAGTTTGCAGGAAGTTCTCGCATTCGTCGTGCTGGGCGCTGGAGTTGCGCCCCTAGTAAGCGCGACGGTCGGAAGCGCGACGCTTGCGTGGTTTGGCATAGCATCGCAAACTTTCACGGCGGTATGGCCGCTGTTTTGGATTGGCGACGCCACCGGAATCCTGCTCGTAGCGCCACCGGCGCTGGTCGTGATCCAGTATTGGCGCAGCAAGACCCAACTCCCTCCCGCACAGCGGGTGGAAGCCGGCGTCCTGGGTCTGATCTTCCTGGGAGTTGCCGCGCTGTCCTTGAGCGACGTCTACCTGCCCACTCCCTACATCATCATGCCGCCCCTTCTTTGGGCCGCGGCGCGCTTCGAGTTCAGAGGCGCCGCCGTCGCCTTGACGCTCCTCGCCCTGATCACGATGGCACTTACGATATCTGGAGACAGCCAGTTTGTCGGCGCTCCCGAGTTCCAGAGGGAAAGGCAGGTCATGCTGCAGCTTTTCCTGGCAATCTCGGCATTTTCGGCGCTCATCGTAGCGGCCATTTCTCGGCAGCGTCAGCTGGCGCTGGTCACATCACGCGACCGGGAGCGGGAGCTTTCGCAGCTTGTCGATATGGTTCCAAGCCACGTCTGGCGTCTCGCGCCCGACGGCGAGCCGATTTTCTTCAACAAGCGCATGGTCGATTTTCTCGGCCTGGACGTGGCGGATATGATCAAGCCGGGCATGAGCCGCATGACGGCGATGATAGAGGCCGGCGTCCATCCGGATGACAGAGCAGCGTTCTCGGACACGCTCCGCCATTGTCTCGCCACCGGCGAGGTCCTTGCGATGCGGTATCGCTTGCGCCGTCAAGACGGGGTCTACCGCTGGATGTCGAGCCGCGCCGAGCCGATGAGGGACCAGGACGGGCGCATCGTTCAGTGGTACGGGCTCTGCCACGACATAGACGATCAGGTGCATGCCGAAGAGGCGCTGCGGCGGAGCGAGCGGCAGCTTCAGGAGACGATCGATGCCGTACCAGTCCGGATCTGGAGCGCAAAGCCTACGGGCGGGCCGGTCTACTTCAACAAGCGCTACCAGGACCATTTCCGCTCCGTCATTGCGGATTTCGAAGCTCTCGAGGAGCCGCGCATCGAGCAACTGCTGCAGGAGCTGATCCATCCCGAAGATGCTCCCGAGGTACAGAACACCCTACGGAATTGCTTCGAAACCGGTGGCATGTCCACGATGCGATTTCGTTGGCGCGAACAGTACGGCGCGTACCGCTGGGCGGAGTGCAGGGTAGAGCCTCGGCGTAACGAAGACGGTGAGGTCGCGGAATGGTACGGCGTTTCGCTCGACGTCGACGATGAGGTGCGTGCGCAGGAAGCCTTGCGCGACAGGGAGCGCGAGCTCTCGCAGCTCGTGAATATGGTTCCCGTCCATATCAGGCGTCTGACGCCGAAAGGCGAGCCGACCTTCTTCAACAAGCGATTGCTCGACTTCTTCGGCTTGAACGACCTGGCCCAACTGGACAAGCCGGACATGAGCCGACTGGCGGCAGCCATAACGACCCTCGTCCATCCGGAAGATGCCGCACGTCTGCTGGAGACCGTCCGCCACTCCTTCGCCACCGGGGAGCCTTACTCCATGAAGTACCGCATGCGTCATGCGGATGGCGCGTATCGCTGGGTGGACGGCCGCGGGGAACCGGTGCGGGACCAAAGCGGCGCGATCATGCAATGGTATGCCATTTCCATTGACATCGACGATGAGATGCGCGCGCAAGAAGCGCTGCGCGACCGGGAACGTCAGCTTCAACAGCTCATCGACACCGTGCCCGTGCAGATCTGGTGCGTCACGCCTGGCGGAGACCCTGCATATATCAACAAAACGATGATGGACTATATCGGCCTGAAGCTGGATGATTTTGATGCCGACGGGGGCCTGCCCAGTGCGATCCGGACCATCGTCCATCCGGAAGACAGGGCTCGTTTGCTGCAGGCCTTGACCCATTCCTTCAGCACGGGCGAACCATTCGAGCTGAAGTTTCGCAACCGCCGGTGGGATGGTTCATACCGCTGGACGGAGGGGCGTGCTGAACCACTCCGTGACGAGAGCGGCCGCATCATCCGGTGGTTCGGCGCCAACGTCGATATCCATGATTTCGTGACTTCTCAGGAAGCGCTGCAAGAGCGGGAGCGCTTCCTCTGGCAACTCGTTGAAACGCTGCCGGCAATGATCGATTGCGCGGCGCCGGATGGCGAGCCGGTCTATCGTAGCCAGCAGCTCCGCGAGTTCCTGGGGTATGAACTTGAGCGATTGGACGGCACCGGAAAGTCCCGGCTGGTCGGCACGCTTGACGCCGGTGTGCATCCCGACGACTTGGCGGGCGTCAAGGGAGGATATGCTCATTCGTTGTCCACCGGCGAGCCCTATGCGCGCAGGCACCGCCTGCGGCGGTTCGACGGCGAGTATCGCTGGGTCGAGACACGCGCCGCGCCGATGCGCGATACCGAAGGGACTATCGTGCAGTGGAATGTCATCTGCCTCGATGTTGAAAATGAGGTTCGGGCGGAGGAAGAGCTGCGGCTGGCGCAAGAGAGCCTTGCACGAGCGAGTCAGGCCGCGAGCCTTGCTGAGCTCTCTGCTTCCATCGCGCACGAAGTGAACCAGCCGCTGGCGGCCGTGGTGGCGAACTCGCATGCCTGCCAGCGATGGCTTATGGCTGAGCCGCCAAATCTCGAGCGTGCGCAGAAGACGGTGGAGCGCATTATTCGTGACGCAAATGCGGCCGCCGACGTCGTGAGTCGCATCCGCGCTCTGTTCAAACAATCCGGCGAGGCAAGGAGTTCTACGGCGCTCAGTGGCGTTATCGCCGAGGCGCGCAACCTCATGGCCGAAGAAGCGGCGCGGCGGCGCGTCCGCATGGATATCGACGTCGAAAGCGACCTGCCGCTCGTCGCGCTGGACCGCGTACACATCCAGCAGGTTCTGGTGAACCTCATTCGCAACGGCATGGATGCCATGGACGCCGTTGCGGTCGACCGGGTTCTTGAGGTCCGCGTGCGCCGCGTAGGCGATCTGGTTCAGACGCAGATCAGCGATCGTGGCGCGGGAATCGAGTTTCCCGACAAGATCTTCGAACCGTTCTTCACGACGAAGGGGAACGGAATGGGCATGGGGCTCGCGATCTGCCGTTCGATCGTCGAATCGCACGGCGGACGCCTGTGGGCGGAGAACAACGAACCACAGGGGGCGACGTTCGTCTTCACCTTGCCGATTGAAGTGAAAGCGGCGCAATGACCACAGATGACCATATCGTCTTCATCGTGGACGACGATGCGCGCCTGCGGGAGGCGTTGAGCGAGCTGCTGGATTCGCACGGTATCCGCGCCGCTGCGTTCGGATCGGCCAGCGAATACATCGGTGCAAACAAGCCGGACATCCCGGCATGCCTCATCCTCGACGTCGAGCTGCCCGACATCAACGGCCTGGATCTGCAGAGACAGATATCAAAGGGAGATCATCCGCCGATCGTTTTCATAACAGGGCACGGCGACATCCCGTCCTCCGTCCAGGCGATCAAGCATGGCGCCGTGGACTTTCTCACCAAGCCTTTCAGTGATGCGGATCTCATGGCTGCAATCCAAACGGCGCTTGCCGAGGATCGGGAAAGGAGGTCCGCGCGTGCTGAACTGGTCGCGCTGAAGCAACGCTATCTCGACCTGACGCCGCGCGAACGCGAGGTGCTGCCGCTCGTGGTGAGCGGCCTTCTCAACAAACAGGCAGCCGCTGAACTCGGAATCAGCGAGGTCACGCTGCAGATCCATAGAAGGAATGTGATGCAGAAAATGGCGGCGTCATCGCTCGCCGATCTCGTGCGTATCGCGCAGCGACTGGAGATACCGATCACCCACTCGCGCCGAGCGGGAGGGAACCGGGCGTGACCAAGGAAAGACCTGTCGTGGCCGTTGTCGATGACGATCCAAGGCTACTCGAGTCGCTGGAGGACCTGCTGGAGTCCGCCGGCTATGCGGCCCGCAGCTTCTCGTCAGCGCAATCATTGCTCATCAGCGGGCTGTCCGGCCTTGACGTGCTCATAACCGACATTGGGATGCCCGGCATGGACGGCTTCGAACTTTGTGATCTGGTGAAGAAGGTGCGCCCGGACCTGCCGGTGTTCCTGATCACCGGCCGCCACGAGATTGCCGATGCGGACAGAGCCCAGGGCGTCAGCGGGTGCTTCCGTAAGCCCTTCGATGCGAAGGTCATGCTGGCAGCCATCGGCAATGTATTACGCAAATCGAAAAATGGAGATGGGCATGAGAGTTGAGCAGCCGCCGCACTTACGGAGATCGGCGCCGTTGTCATCGCAGCGCAGGAGCGAAGCGGAACAGCCCCTCGTTATCATTGTGGATGACGATGCGTCTGTTCAGGAGGCGCTGTCCGAATTGATACTTTCCGCCGGGTTCCAGCATGTCTGTTTCAGCTCGACGCGCGAATTGCTCGATGCCGACGTACTGGATAGCGCCGGTTGTCTGATCCTCGATGTGCGAATGCCGGGAGCGAGCGGTCTCGATCTGCAGCGGCATCTGGCCCAAAGCGGCAACCCCAAGCCAGTCATTTTCCTGACCGGGCATGGCGACATTCCGATGACCGTCCAGGCGATGAAGGCCGGGGCTGTGGATTTTCTCACCAAGCCGGTGCGGGACCAAACGCTGCTTGACGCTGTTATTGCGGGCATTGCGATGGATGCCGCGCGGCGGGCGGAAGCTGCGGTCGTCAAGCGCAATGTCGAACGCTTTGAGACGCTGACGCCACGCGAGCGCGAGGTTCTGCATCAGGTGGCGCGCGGGCGCCTCAATAAGCAGATCGCCTTCGACCTCGGCATCAGCGAGGTGACGGTAAAACTGCACCGCGGCAACGTCATGCGCAAGATGGAGGCCGCTTCCATCGGTGAGTTGATCCGGGCCTGGGAGACGCTACCGGCGCCGATGCGCGAGGTCGGCGGGGCCAGGACTGCGGCATGAAACAGTTCCGGCAACGGCTCACCGGAAGGGCACGAGTCGCCGGCCACGGGCGAAGGTAGACAGCCGAATTCGCCGGGTACGACGAATCCGGACAATCCGGCTCCAGCCGTATTCAACCTTCAAATGGCGCGTTCGACACGAGATCGACGGAAGAAGGAGCTCGGTATCCAGATACATAGCGTTCACCGAAATCCCGGACGAAATTGTCGTAGGTCGTTTCCGGCCTGGCCTCGGCGATGTGACAGAAGCACCGGGTCATGCGACGCTTCATCTTGAGCCGCGGGAATTCCTCGATGATCCTTGCGATCTCCGCTGCAGGGACAAGCTCGTATTGCAGGCCGATCACATCCAGGCAGATGCCGGCAGTACAGAGCGCCACCTCCGCCTCCTTGTAGAGGCCTATCGACGGTGTCGAGTTTAGGGCGACGCTGTCCCAGATCAGCTGGGCTCGGCGCTCGTCGACACCGCCTTGCTGTGCGAAGATCCGGGCTAGATCGGCGCCTTCGACTTCGAAGCGGCGCGGGCCGTTAAAGCGCTCGTTGAGCGTGATGTCATGCAACAGCGTCCCCAGGGCGACGACTTCCGCATCGTGATCGATGTTCCGAAGCTGTCCAATCCGCGCCGCGAATAGCCAAGAACGGACGACATGATTGAACAGATAGGATTCACATTCGTGCCGAGCATAGTCGAGGGCCTGTTGCACAAGCGGCGTATCGGGAACCAAAACCCCTCCAAGGATTCGACCGCTGGCTCGGTTCATGTCTATAGTCTCCTCGGCGATTTTTGACCGGCTGTTCGTCGGCACGTGCGTCATGTGAGGCCAAGGCCCCCATCCACGGCGATTACCTGCCCGGTCACCCACTCGGACGCCGAATCGGCGAGATGCACGATCCACCTGGCTACGTCGTCCGGACTGCCACGTCGTTTGAGCGGTATCTGCTCTCGCTCCGCTTCCTCGATAACCGCTGCATGTTCCGGAGAGAGCCCCATCATACCCGTCAGTGCTCCCGATTCGGTTGGACCGGCAGCGATGGCGTTGACCCGCAATCCCTGTGGCGCGAGTTCGAGCGCCCAGCAGCGCGTCAGGTGTTCGAGCGCTGCCTTGCTGGCGGCGTAATGGGACAGACCCGCCGCGGGCTTGTGACCGAACGTGCTCGATATGTTTATGATCGCTCCCTTCGCCGCCGTCAGATGCGGAAGGGCTGCCGACGCCAGCAGGCTTGGGCCAACGACATTCACCGCGAAGATGTCCGTGATCCGCTCAGCGGTAGCATCGCCCAGAGGCAAGAGAGCGCCAGCGCCGGCATTGTTTACGAGGATGTCCAGACGTCCCCATGTGTCGATTGCCTTCGCAATGGTGCGAGGGGCATCCTCGGGCTTCGCAGCGTCGGCGACGAGACTCGTTATATTCGGGTGCTCAGCGGCCGCTTCCTCCACCATTGCTGGGCGGCGTCCCGTGATGAGGATCCTCGCACCTTGCCTGGCAAAGCTCAGGGCTGCGGCGCGGCCGATGCCGGAGCTTCCTCCGGTGATGATGACAACCTTGTTATCCAGTGACATGATCGCGCTCTTCACGGGTGTGAGCATTCGCTTCGCTGTCTATCAATGAGATCAGGCCCTCTTGCCGCATGGCGGCTTGCACTGCCGGACGGCTCGCCATGCGGCGACGCAATGCAACGAATGGCGCGGGAATGCCAACATCATAGCGCTCGGCCCACAAGAGCATCACGAACAGATAGAAATCCGCGACGCTGGGCGTTGCGCCAAACAGGTAGTTGCCCGCAAGCCTCTCCGAAAGTATGTCCAGCAGCTTGGAGATCGTCGCTTTTGCCTGCGCCTTTTGGGTTTCGCTGCTTGCATGCCACATCGGCTTGAAGCTGCGGTGCACCTCGGTCGAGATGAAAACCAGCGCTTCTAGCACGCGCGTGCGGCCAAGGTTTCCTGGAATACCGAGCGTTGGATACTCCGTGGCGAGCCAATCGAGGACGGCGATGTTCTCTGTGAGGATTTCTCCGCTGTCCAGCACCAGCGCCGGAACGTAGCCCTTTCGCGTTACAGCGTTGAAATCGGCCCCCGATGCCGTCCGCTTGGTCTTCAGGTTGACGCTCTCCCGCTCGAATGGCACGCCAGCCTCGAGTAGGGCGATGTGATCGGCAAGACTGCAAGCAAGCGGGCTGTAGTATAGTTTCATGTTCATTGTCCTTCTGGGGAGGATACTCCTGGAGGAGTAGCGGTATCGCTGCAGGCAAAGCGGCTAGCGGTAGCCGACGCCGGTGACATAATTGAAGAGCATCCGCTCCTGAATTTCTTCCTGCTCAAACAACACTTTCATCGCGTCTCGTATGTCCAGTATGCCGAGAGGCCTGGCGCCGACGTCGATGACCGGAATGTTTTGCAAGCTTCGCGCCGCCATGGTCTGCCATACGTCATGGACATCGTCCTGCGGACCGCACGAGACAATGGATCTGTTCATCAGGTCGGACACTGGCGGTGTCTTGGCCCCCAGGCCGGTGAGATGGCGAACGAGATCGGATTTGCTGAGCACACCCTCCGCGCCTCCGCCTGCATTGCATACCACAACGAGGCCGATGCCAGGCCTGGACAGGGAAAGGGCGGCCGCTTGCACCGTTGCATCCAAGTCGATCACGGCCAGGCGCGACGACGTGAAGGCATGCAGTTTGCCGATGAGCATTGCGCCGTCCTTGGTTATGTGCCGTGCCGCCAAGCGCTTCAAACGCTCCGGCGGCGCGGCGCATTCCTGTTCAAACAGGGCGATAGATTCCGACCTTATTCTTCGTAGGGGAGCACAAGTTCGGTCTCGCCGGTGTCGACGATGAAGACAGCCAGCAGCCGGGCGGGGTCAGTCGCGCTGGCATTCTGGCTGACGCGGTGACGATCGCCGGGATATTCGGACCAGCTCTCGCCGGCGCGATAGGTGACCACCGGGCCATTATTGACCTGACTCTTGATCGCCCCTTCGAGAACCGTGGCATAGATGAAGGCAGATTTGGGATGGAGATGCGCGGGCGAGTTGCCGCCTGGCTCATAGTCGACGAGCACACCTCTCATGCTCTTGCCGGGCACGTTCGGAAGCGGCTGATCATAAACGAGCTTCACGTTTTTGAAAGCGCTAGCCGTATTGTCGGCCAGCGCGGCGGTGGCGATGAACGCCGCGAGAGCAGCGGTGCTGTAAAGTATGGTCCTGATCATTTGTCTGGCTCCAGTTTGCGGTTGAGATTACGGGTGATCGCCAGCCGGAGGGGAGGACGGCCGGCGATCGGGCTCTCGCCTGAGGACACGGCGTGAGCCTAGGACCTGATGAAGGTGAGCAAGTCGGCGTTCACCACATCGGCATGCGTGGTACACATCCCGTGCGGAAAGCCCTCATAGATCTTGAGCGTGCCGTTCTTCAGAAGCTTTGCGGATAACGGCGCGGAATCCGCAATGGGCACGATCTGATCGTCCGTGCCGTGCATGACCAGTGTCGGCACGTCGATGGTCTTGAGGTCGTCGGTGAAGTTGGTTTCCGAAAAGGCCTTGATGCCGTCGTAGTGCGCCTTGGCGCTGCCCATCATGCCCTGCCGCCACCAGTTCTGGATGATGCCCGGGATCGCTTTCGCGCCCGGCCGATTGAAGCTGTAGAAGGGACCCGATGGGAAATCGATGTAGAACTGCGCGCGGTTGTCGGCGAGCGACTTGCGCAGCCCGTCGAACACTTCGATCGGAAGGCCGCCAGGATTGGCCGGCGTCTTCACCATGATTGGCGGCACCGCGCCGATGAGGACGAGCTTCGCGGTGCGCCCGTTGCCGTGGCGGGCGACGTAATGAGCGGCTTCGCCGCCGCCGGTCGAGTGGCCGATATGGATTGCGTCCCTCAGGCCGAGATGCTCGACCACCGCCGCCGCGTCGGCAGCATAGTGATCCATATCGTGACCGTCGCTCACCTGCGCGGAACGGCCGTGCCCGCGCCGGTCATGGGCGATGGTGCGATATCCATGCCCGACGAAGAAAAGCATCTGCGTGTCCCAGTCGTCGGCGCTGAGCGGCCAGCCATGGTGGAAGACGATCGGTTGGGCGTCCTTCGGACCCCAGTCCTTGTAGTAGATCTCGGTGCCGTCCTTGGTGGTGATAGTGCTCATATCTTTCAATCCTTCTTGAGAGATGGATGAGTTCGACTCCTGGCCAGCTGTCCCTTGCCCGAGCGCGTATTTGGGCAGGCCGTTTGCAATGCCGGCGGCAGCCGCGCCGAGGAGAAGGGCTCGGCGACTTGCCTGAGGCGCAAAGGGCAGCTTGTGGTCCATCGTCGTTTCCATTGCGAATTCGCTTCAGATGACGCCGTTACGCCGCAACACCGCTTCGCCGAGGCGGAGCGTGCTCGAACCAGTCTTCGAACGACGTCGAACCGATTCGGGCGCCCGCGCCGGGGACAAGCGAGCGGTCGTCTAGCTCGGTCCCGAAATAGAGCGCATGAGGATCACCGATCACCTTCCTGGGATCGTTGGCGAGCTGCAGAAACCGCGCGACCAGTTCGTTCATGCGGAAGGGCTCGGGACCGCCGATCTCCATCACGCCGTTAATCGGCTGGGAGAGCGCCACGTCAGCCATCACATCTGCGACGTCGTCGGAGGCGATAGGCTGGAAGTAGGCCGACGATACCGAGACCGTGTCGCCGACGGTTGCCGACTGCACAATGCCGCCAAGGAACTCGAAGAACTGGGTCGAGTGAACGATCGTGTAGGGGATTCCCGACTCCCTGATCAGCTTCTCCTGAGCCATCTTGGCGCGCAGGTAGCCGCTGCGGGGCAGGCGCTCCGCCCCGACTACCGAGAGCGCAATGTGATGCTTCACGCCGGCGGCCTTCTCCGCCGCGAGCAGGTTCTTTCCGGCTGTTTCGAAGAACTCGAGAACGGCCTTGTCCTCGAACGACGGCGAATTGGCGAGGTCGATGACAACCTCCGCCCCGGCAAGAGCCTTATCCAATCCTTCACCGGTGAAGGTGTTGACGCCGCCACTTGGCGACGCCGCCAACACGTCGTGGCCCTTCACGCTCAGCCTTGCGACGGTCTTGGAGCCGATAAGTCCGGTGCCACCGATAATTACGATTTTCATGTCATTCTCCTGTTCTGACTTCGAAAAGATCTACTTGGAACAACGCCGGCGGCTCTAACCGTGCCGGCCCTGAATTCCTCGATGAGAGCGACGCGCGTCCGCGACTCGCTCGACCGCCAGCAGAAGGGCTTGGCTCAAGCGACACTGTCTTCGCAGCCTTCCCTCGCTTGGCCCCAACCCAGGACCTCCGAGGCGCTGCCGTAGTAGCCGAAGCCAAAGATGTCGGCTGTGCCATAGGTGGCGCAGGACGGAGGCGGTGTTCTCGAGGAATTCCCGAAGAGGTCTGCCAGCGTGGCCGGGATCATGAGGTGCCGCTGTTGTGAGGGCACGACGTTGCGGCGACGCCGCCACGACGTCGTGCCCCTGTTGACGCAACCTCTCGACGGTCGCTAACCGGATGTACCGAGTGCCGCCAATGACCACGATTTTCATGTCGATGTCTCCTGGGGGCTTGCACTTGTTCGAATGCAGCCGGCGCGAGGCGGCCGGTTTCGTCAGTGCGCCGATGCGGCTTCCTCAATGAGCAAGGCGATCGCTTCTGGACGCGAGACCATCAGCGCGTGCGACCCGCCCTCGACGACGATGGTCTTCACCGAATGGGCGCGCTCGGCCATGAACTTCATGACCGCCGGCGGGATATTCCGATCCGCCGAGCCGTAGATCGCGTAGGACGGAATTGTCTTCCAAGAAGGCGCGCCGGAGGGCTCTGCCAGGGCGGCGTCAGCCACCGGGCGTTGTGTCGCCGCCATCAGGCTGGCCTGCGCTGCCGGCACATCGGCCGCGAACTGCACGTGAAACTTTTCCGGCTGGATGTATAGGTCCTGTCCTCCATCCGGCCGCGCCACCGGCAGGAGCGCCTCGCCAAGCGTGCTGCCTGGGAACTTCGCCGAAAGCGTGAGACTGGACTCGCCTTTGTCCGGGGCGAATCCGGCCACATAGACCAGCGCTTTCACATTGTTCTTCCCGTTAGCTGCCTCGGTGATGACCGGCCCGCCGTAAGAATGTCCTACCAGGACGACCGGTCCGCCGATGGATCCGATGACGGCCGATACGGCGGCCGCATCGCTTGCAACACCGCGAAGTGGGTTGGCCGCAGCGATGGTCCGGAAACCGTCCCTGTTGAGCTCGGCGATGACGCCGTTCCAGCTCGACGATTCAGCAAAGGCCCCGTGCACCAGCACGATCGTCGGTTTTGCCTGATGGTCCGCGGCCTGCGCCGTCGCGCTGTCCGACACGCAACATGCGTAAACAAGGGCCAGAGCTCTGATGATCTTGTGCACGTGTCTTCTCCTGTGCGGCGGGTCGTCCGATACCGAGAAGAATGCGCCCACTTGGCGCGCGAAAAATATTCGACGGACGGCTCGGTCAGGCGATCCGAAAGTCTAGGACGATGCACCCGGGGGAATGGCAGCTGTAGCCGGTAGTCGGCGCACGGGTAGGTTCCCGGCATCGATCGAACGCATCGCCGGCTGCGCCGACGTTCCCAGGCAGCGCGCCCAAGGTTGGCAGGGAGTACGCGGCCGACTGGCGTCGGCTGTCGGTGCCATGGCGATCAATCCGGCGAAAACTGCAGCGAGACATATACCGCCGTATGGCTCGCCCTCGTCCTCCATCCAATCGACCCGAAAATGCTCCTCAATATAGTGACCTCACACGACCGGATTGCCAGGTGTCGACCGAACAAAAGAGGGCATGAAAATGTCAGGCACGGAAACAAGGTCAGGCACGGCCGACAATCATGTCTTTGACCGGACTACCGATGTTTCCCCGTCCGACGCGCCGGCAGAGCAGTCGACGGCCGGCATTGTTCATGATCTGGGCAATCTTATTCAGGTCGCTTCATCTGCACTGAATCGGGTCGCCCGCGACCCGCATGTCTCGAGGGCTCCAGCTCTCGACCCCGTAATCGCCAGCGCCAGGACCGCCCTGCAGCAAGCCGCCGCGCTCGTGAGGGAGACGGTCGGCCGGGCCGCGGCAAGTCATCGAGCGCGGGAACATGTAAGCGTGGGCGCCTGCTTGGCCGAGGTCGAAAATCTTGTCCGAAGCGCATGGGAGACGAACGTTCGTCTCGAAGTTCGCGTTGGGCGCGATCTACCCGCAGCGAAATGCGATCCGCTGGGATTGCAGAACGCGGTCTTGAATCTCGTATTCAACGCGCGCGACGCGATGCCGAACGGCGGGTTGATCTCGATAAGGGCCGCCGCGGTCGTTCAGGATCCTGGCACTGTCGTCGAGCTCCGTATCGAAGACAGTGGAATCGGAATGACGCGGGAGACCGTGCTCCGCGCCTTCGATCCCTTTTTCACTACCAAGGGCACAGGCCTCGGCGGTGTCGGCCTGCCGATGGTGAAGCATTTTGCCGAGCGGCACGGCGGGCGCGTCGACATCGAGAGCGCCTTCGGGTCGGGCACGACGGTGATATTGCGGCTACCCGCCATGCAGGCGCCGCAGGATTAACCCCAAGCCAGGAGGAGAGTTCGATGACCAGCATCCTCATATTATGGGTATGCCTCTCGTCATCCAGCTGACTTCACCGGGGCGGAGAGCCTGCACCTTACCGAGACTGTCTCGGTGGACGATCTCCCCATCGATCAGGTAGGTCATGGCCGCCAAACCGATATGGGGATGCGGTCTGGATGCTCATGGCTACCTCCCTTCTTGTACGCCCGGTCTGCCGGCGCTCGAAACGCGCCGGAACGGTACCGGGTGAAAGATCGTCTGCATGGCTTTGAGCAGCGCGAATTTCGAATCCGTGTGCTCTTGTCCGGTGCGGCTACCGCCGAGGGACATCCTGGCTGAGAGGACCGCCGCAAGATCTTCGGCCATTTCGGGCCGGTCGAGCAGCAGAGGCGCGAAGCTTTGCTGGTCAATCTCGTAGACCACGACGTGGCTCATCGCGCGCAAGGTCGAGGTTTCGCCAATGCCCGCGAGCAGACCCGTCTCTCCGAAAAAGTCGCCGGGAGCGAGGTGGCCGGTCTCCTGCGGATGGGCGTCATCTTCGCCACGCTCTCGGACAATGATGCCCGTCCGAACAATCATCAGGGAGGGCAGCATCTCTCCCTGTCGTGCTATGATGTCGCCCTTGCGATAGGTGCGCACCGTAATCGTTGCCGCGAGGGCTTCTTTTTCGTTGTCCGTCAACGCCGAGAATACTGGTATGGCATTTATAAGCTTGATCGGCGTGACTTCTGGGAGATTTGCCGTCTCTTCGTTCGGCAAGTCATTCATGAGAATCGAAGAGGAGGGTGGCGTTGCCAGCCGCAAACCCGCGGACTTGGAATGACGGTAGACAAGATCGAAAATTTCGTTCGTCGCTGGAATTCGCTGACCGACATTTGCGACCCGAAAAAACAAGTCGACCTCGATCGCCGTCGCATCCAGAGCTTTGATAGCGACCACTGGTGGCGGCTCCCTCAGTATTGTGTTGCTGCTTTGCAAGGCCGCGTTCATGACGTCGGCGACGATCGCCGGCATTTTGGTCGGCGCCAATCTTATCGTGACGGACAGCCCATGGCTCTCCTCAGGGCTGCTGACATTGGTCAGCCCTAGCTTCGCGAGGAAGCTGTTCGGCAGCGCCACCACGTTGTGCGCCAAAGTGAGCAGGTGGGTCGATCGCCAGTTGGTCTCCACGACGCGGCCTTCGGTGCCGTCGCTCAGGACGATCCAGTCCCCAAGCACATAAGGTCGTCCGAGGGTGAGCGCGATGCCCGAAAAGACGTCGCTCAGCGTATTCTGGAGCGCCAGTCCGAGTACGATGGCAAAGACGCCCGAGGTGGCGATCAGCGTTCCGACCGGCGCACCGAAGACGAAAGCCAGGATCGACAGCAGCATCCCAACATAGACGGCGCCGACGACGAGGTCCTGCAGAAGGCGCGCCTCGCGCGGCTTTCGCTCGAATACGAGATAGATGCGGACAAATCCGATCAGCGCCCAGGCGAGGTGAACCCACCACAGCAACTTGGCCGAACCGACGAGGATTGCGCTAGCGGTTGTCTCGGTGCCCCGTGTCGGTTCGTAGGGGAGCACGGCTCCGTCAAGCAGCAGGACCGACATGATAAGGAAGAATGCGATCTGAACAATCAGCCCGGTGGTGGAGAGCCGCCTCGGAATGACGTGCCAAACGACTATGCCGGCGAGACCGACCAGCACCATGTAGAGATGGGGAGCATTCCACCAGCTCGTGACCGGATCCGAATCCATAAAATCCTCGCACAAACCTCGCCTCGGAGCATGACGAGCGTTCCTTCGGTGTTAATCCTTGCCTTTCTCCAGGATCGCTTCGGTTATCGAGTTCGGCAGCCGGCGCGGCGTCTCGATCACGCCCAGCAGCGGCATGACGACGAGAAAGAACGCGAAGTAGTAGAGGGTCGACACCTGCATGGCGGGGATATACCAGCCTTCCGCCGGCTTGGACCCCAGCCAGCCAAGGAAGAGGGCGTTGGCGACAAACAGCCAGAAGAACCGCCTGTACCAGGGCCGGTAGACGGCCGAGCGCACCTTCGACGTGTCGAGCCAGGGCACGAAGAACAACACGGCGATGGCGCCGAACATGGCGAGCACGCCGCCGAGCTTCGAGTCGATCGGCCCGATGTTGAAGGTGACGGCGCGCAGGATCGCGTAGAAAGGCAGGAAGTACCACTCGGGCACGATATGCGCCGGCGTCTTCAGCGGGTCGGCGGCGGTGTAATTGTCTGGATGCCCGAGATAGTTCGGCACGTAGAAGACGAAGTACGCAAAGGCGAGCAGGAACACCACGGCCCCAAGCACGTCCTTCATCGTGGCATGGGGCGTGAAGTCCACGACGTCGGCTTTCGACTTCACGTCTATACCCGCCGGATTGGTCTGGCCGGCGACGTGAAGCGCCCAGATGTGCAGGATGACGACGCCCGTCAGCATGAACGGCAGCAGGTAATGCAGCGCAAAGAAGCGGTTTAGAGTCGGATTGTCCACCGCAAAGCCGCCGAGCAGCAATTGCTGCACCCAGTCGCCGACCAGCGGAATGGCGCTGAAGAAGCCGGTGATTACGGTCGCGCCCCAGAACGACATTTGTCCCCACGGCAGCACGTAACCCATGAACGCCGTAGCCATCATCAACAGAAGGTTGGTGCAGCCGAGGACCCACAGCAGTTCGCGCGGCGCCTTGTAGGAGCCGTAATAGAGGCCACGGGAGACATGGACGTAGACCGCGATGAAGAAGAACGACGCGCCGTTGGAGTGCAGGTAGCGCAACAGCCAGCCGGAATTCACGTCGCGCATGATCTTGTCTACGGAATTGAAGGCCAGTGTCGTGTCGGCCGCGTAGTGCATGGCCAGCACGACGCCGGTCACGATCTGCGCGGCCAGCATCATCGATAGGATGCCGCCGAACGAATAGGCGTAGTTCAGGTTGCGTGGAACCGGGTAGACGATGAACTGATCATGCACCAGGCGCGGCACCGGCAGGCGGGCGTCGAACCAGCGTCCGATCCTGGTCTTGGGAATATAGGTGGAATGCCCACCGCTCATCGGAGTGCCTCTGGTTTTTGAAATTGCCGGTATCGATATCGGCCGGCGCTCCTTGGCCAGCCGCCCTTTAACACGGACGAGCGGGTTCACTCGCGGTCACGAACCTTCCTCGACGGGACGCGTAAGTAGATCGGCCGGACCATCGCGCGAGCAAACCCGTTGCCGCCGCGCCTAACCGGCTGCGCTGTCGTGTCGACGGCCCAGACCCTCAGGAAGATCTGCAGCATCCTCGAAAGAACGAATCCGAGCGTCATTTCCGATGCTCCTTGGTTGGGTGTGGAGGCCCCAAGCATGCCAGCCTTTCCAGTGTTCGAACTATCATGCCGAGGACGCATGCGTCCGATACGTTGGTCTATGGGTTCCTGACTGAAAGGCTGCGCCGGACGGCCGAGGTGGCCGAGTCAGGACTGCGCGCGGTCGTTGCACGATGCCGCACGGGCGCTGGCGAGCGCCTCGTCAATGATGCGGCGGATAGTACGCGCGCAACGGCCGCACTGGGCGCTGCAGCCGAGACAGCCATAGACCTGGCGGATCGAGCACGTTCGCTCCGCCTTGACGGCGGAGCGGACGTCCTGATCGCTCAACACATTGCACGAGCACACGATCATGGCGCGATAAGTCTCGATGCCGACCTGGTACGGCTCTGACCCGACAAGCGGGTCAGTAGTCCCAGACAGCCGGTACGCAACGAAAGACATCGCCGTCCACCGCCACATGGCAGATAGACGGGAATGGCAGGTGAGTGGCCACCAGCGGCTCACGGGTCGCGGCCAGCTCCCGCAAAAGATTGATGCGGACGCGGGCCGCCTCCTCAGGGTCGTGTTCGAAGCCGTTGTGCCAGTCGGGTTGGTCGAACCCGACCTGGAACACGGCGTCGCCGGCGAAGGTCAGCCTATCGCCGCCGGACGCCAGGCGGACCACGCTGTGCCCGGGGGTGTGGCCGCCAGTGAGCGTGACAACCACCCCCGGCGCCACCTCGCGCTCCGTCTCAAACGGCCGCAACTGGCTGCGGTACTCATTCACGAACCGCTTGGCCGCCCGCCGAAGCGCATCCGGGAATCCCGTTGGCATGGAGGCGCGGGAGAAATCGGGCGACTCCCAGAACTTGAGCTCGGCGGCCGCCACGTGAATCCGCAGATCCGGACGCAGCTGGTCCTTCACCCCGTCGATGAGCAGCCCGCCGATATGGTCCATATGCATATGGGTCAGCACCACGTCGGTGACGGATGCGAGATCGATGCCGGCGGCCTCCAGCCGCGAGACCAACCGCCCGGCCCGCGGCAAGTGCAAGTCCGGGTCCGCCCCCAACCCGGCGTCGACGAGTATGGTCCGGCCGCCGCTGCGCACGACGACCACGTTCAGCGGCCATTCGAGCACGTCCGACGGCAGGAACATGTCGTCCAGCCAGGCCGCCCTGACGGCCGGGTCGACGTTGTATGCCATGACCGGGGCTGGTATTGGCAGCACTCCATCGCTGACGATCAGCACGTCGATGTCGCCGACCTGCAGCGCGTAGCGCGACGGAACCAACTCGGGCTCCGGTCTGCCATTGCCGTGCTTCGCGTTCAGGCTGTCGGCGCAGTGTTGGATCGAGGGGTGTGAAATGTTGTCCAGGGTCATGTTTGTCTCCTGCTGACCACGGCCGTATCGGCCACCTCCGCCGCTGGCGCCCGTGGATTTGGCATGAGCCTCCATGGACCGCCACCTGGCGTCTACGGAGGAAGTTGCACGGCCTCGGCCTGCGCCACCATCGGACGGAAGCACCGGTCAGGCGATGCGAAAGTCTATGGCAGACCCGTTGCGAGCATGGGTGATATCCCGCGAAAGTCGGAAGACGCCGCTTTGAGCAGCGAGCAACGGCTGTGCCTCTCGCCTGTTGGCAGTACGCCCAGCTGTGTTGACACCAGCTTGCTTGCCGACGTGGCATTCTCGATCGGTCGCGCCAACCATCCCATTCACACGTCGTTACCGCCTTTTGCAGCACGCGTCGCCCAAGGGTCTTTCCAGCCTTGAAATAGCTGGACTATACATGGCTGCACAAACCCGACTGACGAACAGGACGACAATAGAATTTAGAGCAGGCAAAACTCGCCCTTCCCGCTCATGGATTGAGTCGATGCACCTGACTCCTGGGGCATAGAATCTAGATTGGCCCACTTCTAAGCGAAGTTGACCATAACCGGTTGATATTGAATAATTTTGGTGGGCCCGGAGGGACTCGAACCCCCAACCAAGCGGTTATGAGCCGCCGGCTCTAACCATTGAGCTACAGGCCCCACACGCGGCTGGATTAATGTTTTTCCCCGAACCGCACAAGGCTTTCCGGACGGGCTGGCCGAAATCGTCCAAATCAGCCCATATTCAGGTATTACATCGACGTGCATCCACTTGGACGCGCAAAATACGCTCTAACGCTTTGAATCTACGCATCGTGCTTCCCGAAATCGATTCCGATTCTTGGGCGGATGCGCTAGTCGACAAACGCGACTGGATCGCAGACCGAGGAGATTTTTATGACCAGACATTTTTTGCCCCTGGCGCTCGCCGCCGCAGTCGCTTTTCCGGCGATGGCCAGCGCGGCCGATTCGCAGCCGCCGCCCCGCATCGTCGTGACTGGCGAAGGCGAAGCGACCGCGCGCCCCGATCTGGCGCTGCTGACGCTCAGCGTCATGCGCGAGGCCAAGACCGCGCGTGCCGCGCTCGATGCCAACAATGATGCCATGGCTTCGGTGATCGCCGCAATGAAGTCGGCCGGCATCAAGGAGCGCGACCTGCAGACAGCCGGCATCCAGATCAGCCCGCGCTACAATTATACCAACAAGCCGGACGGCAGCCAGGAAGCCGAACTCATCGCCTATCAGGTGACCAACACGCTTTCGGTGCGCATCCGCGACATCGACAAGACAGGCGAGATTCTCGACAGGGCGGTATCGCTCGGCGTCAACCAGGGCGGCGGCATCTCGTTCTCCAACGAGAATCCAACGGCAACTCTCACCGAAGCCCGCAAGAAGGCGGTCGCCGACGCCATGGCCAAGGCCAGGACGCTGGCCGAAGCCGCCGGCGTCAGCATCGGGCGGGTGCTGGAAATCACCGACCAGAATGTCCCGCCGCCGCCGATACCGATGAACGCCAAGGCCTTTGATGCGGCCCGCGAATCGGTTCCGGTGCAGGCTGGCGAGAATTCCTACACGGTGCAGGTCACCGTCACTTTCGAGTTGAAGTGACCGCCACCTGAAGCGGTTCGGCCTGTTGCAGCACCATTGACTTTGCTGCATGAAAAAACACCCGGAGGACTGATCCTCCGGGGTTTTTTTCGACCGCACACCTTCTATCCCAGCGGACCGACCTTCGCAGAAGGTCGTGTCCCAAGCTGACCTTCGCAGAAGATCATATTACCAAGCGGGCCGTTACCGGTAGGCAACGTGCCGAACGTTTAACGGTAGAGGACCGGGCAGCCGCGCTCATTGGCGAAAACGACCAGGACGCGGTCGCCATACTGGCGGCCCGCCACTTTCACGGTGCGGCGGCTGACGTCAACGATACGGGCGCGGCGCAGACCCATGCGCTCTGCCTTGCCGAGAGCACGGTTCGGCGAGCAGGACCGGCGCCAGTCGCGTTCGCGGCGGCGTTCGCGGTAGTAACCATCGTCATCGCCGCTATAGACGCCGACGCGCGGATCGTCATCGTTGCCGAAGCCGAGATAGATGCTGTCTGCATGGGCTGTGGCGGGGATGGCGGCAAGCGTGCCGAGGCCGATAAGCGCCGAAAGGGCCGCCGTCTTGATCGTGTTGAACATGTCTTCTCTCCTTGTTCAGGGCTTCCGCCCGCCTTTGATCGAACCAATCATGTCTTGGTCGAACCGATGGCGAGGAGAATGCGCTTGCGTATCTGAACTTTTTACGAACCGGCCGTTCATTTCTGGTTCATGTAGCAGGCAAGAAGCAATTGCGCAGTCTTCCCGGCTTTCCGGTTCTGAACAATCCGGTCGGTTCTGAACCATTTGGGTGGAAAACGCGCTGTCGGGCAGCCGGTTCCGGTTCCTGAAGACCGGTCCCTAGGGCTCGTCGTCCAGCATGTGCTCGAAATAGTCGTCCGGCTCGGCAAGATCGGTCTCGCTGGCGCTGACCCGGCCGCGCATGGAAATACCGGCCTCATGCACCGTCTCGGCACTGCCTGACACCAGCCTGTGCCACCAGTAGAGATCGTGGCCCTCGGCGACCAGCCGGTAGGCGCAGGTTTTGGGCAGCCAACTGATGGTGCGCACATTCTGCGGCGTCAGACCGACGCAGTCCGGGACGCGCGCCAGCCGGTTGGCATAATCGGAACAGCGGCAAGTTTCGGCATCGAACAGCCGGCAGCCTACGCTCGTCCAGTAAATCGCGCCGGTGTCTTCGTCCTCGAGTTTCGACAGGCAGCATTTGCCGCAGCCGTCGCAAAGCGATTCCCACTCGGCCGGGGTCATCGCCTCGAGCGTCTTGGTTTTCCAGAACGGCGTTTCCATCGACGGGATGTGGCCCCTGGCCGGGTGAAGGTCAAGCACCGCAACAGACGCAGACCCGGCCGGCACCATAGGCCGGCACCATAGGAATAACACGAAGTCGCCTTCAAAACGCCGGCCAATTGCCCTTCGTAGCCGTTAATGCCCACCAACCGGAACCAATCCGGTTGATGAACAGTTTGGGCCGGGATGGGACGCCAAAGGAGGATTTTTAATGAAACGCCAACCACGGATTCTGGCAGGCACGGCGCTTGGCCTGCTGATGGCGTCCGCGCCGTTGGGCGCATTCCCGTTGCAGGGCAGCGCCGCGTTCGACCCACCGCAGAGTACCGCCACGCCGTTGATCCCCGTGCAATCGAATTGCCCCGAAGGCGAGTCGGCGGAAGGCTGCCCACCGCAGGCGGAACCGGAGCAGAAGCCTCGCAAGAAGCGCGAGCGGCAGGCTGAATCCGCTCCCGCGGAACAGGCCGCGCCTTCCGGCGAGGAGCAGCAGGGCGGCCAGCGCAGGAAGAAGCGCGAGCAGCAACAGCAGGAGGAAGCCGCACCCGCCGAGCGGGCCGCACCTGCGAGCGATGAACAGCCCGAGCCGCGCAGAAAGAAGCGGGAGCGGGAGCAGCAGCAGGAAGCCGCACCAGCCGAACGGCCCGCCGAGAAGGCCGCACCTGCCAGCGACGAACAGCCCGAACCGCGCAGAAAGAAGCGGGAGCGGGAGCAGCAGCAGGAAGCCGCACCGGCCGAACGGCCCGCCGAACAGGCCGCACCTGCCAGCGACGAACAGCCCGAACCGCGCAGAAAGAAGCGGGAACGGGAGCAGCAGCAGGAAGCCGCACCGGCCGAACGGCCCGCCGAACAGGCCGCACCTGCCAGCGACGAACAGCCCGAACCACGCCGAAAGAAGCGGGAGCGGGAGCAGCAGGAGGAAGCCGCACCGGCAGAACGGCCCGCCGAGCAGGCCGCACCTGCCAGCGACGAACAGCCCGAACCGCGCAGAAAGAAGCGCGAGCGGGAGCAGCAGCAGGAAGCCGCACCATCCGAACAGCCAGCCAGGAAGCAAGCCGGCGAGCAGGCCGAGCCGCTTCCGACCGACCAGCAAACGGCTCCCGCTGAGGGCGACAAGCCCCGGGATCAGGCCAGGGAACGTGACAAGAAGCCTGCCGGCGAACAGCCGGTGACGGGAGAGCAGCCCTCAACCGGCGAGCAGCCCGCCGAGCGCGAACAGGCCGCGCCCGCCGAAGGCGAAGGTCCGGCGCAAGGCGAGGCTCCCGTGTTCGATAGCCAGAAGGAGCGCAAGCGCAGGGGCGGCAGGGACACTGCGCGAGAGACCGGCGGCCAGGACGCGGTGCCCACGCAGCAGAACGGCGAACAGGCGGAAGCCGCGAGGCCGGCTCCGGTCGACCAGGGACCGCCGCCCACCGACGACAGGGCGGCCCAGCAGGCGATCAAGCTTGAGAGGATGGTTCGGGCGACTGAGGAAAAGGGCAGACGCGTCGAGCGTGTGCCCGAGGTCGAGGACATTCGCCGCCGTCCACGCCCGCAAGGGGTCGACGTCGTCAGGGAACTCGGCGACCGCGTTATCCTCCAGTTTAACAACCAGACGATCGTGGAAAGCGACGATACGCCGCGCATGCGCCGTGGCGCGCGGAACGTCTACTACGAGGAACTGTCGGGCAATCGCACCCGGGAAATCGTCGAACGTGACAATGGTATCCAGATCGTCACCATCCGCAACCGCTACGGCGATGTCGTCCAGCGTTCACGCATCGCGCCCGACGGTCGCGAATACGTGCTGAGCTATGTCGACGAGCGGTACTATGAGGACGATGGCGACTGGCGCGATCCGGGCGACGACCTGCCGCCGATTCGGATCGACATTCCGCGCGAGGAGTACATTCTGGATTCCGAAGAGGTCGAGGATCCGGACGACTACTATGCCTTCCTCGAACAGCCGCCGGTGGAGAGGGTGCAGCGCCTCTACTCGATCGACGAGGTCAAGCGCTCTGCCCGTGTGCGCGACATCGCCCGCCGCATCGACCTCGACACGCTGAACTTCGAATTCGGTTCAGCCTCGATCCCCGAGACCGAGGTGCAGAAACTCGAAGGCGTCGCCACTGCCATGGAGAAGCTGCTGGAGAAGAACCCGGCGGAAACCTTCCTGATCGAGGGCCATACCGATGCCGTCGGCAGGCCGGAGGCGAACCTCGCTTTGTCCGACCGTCGCGCGGAGGCGGTCGCAGAAGCCCTGACCAACGCCTTCAACATCCCGCCGGAGAACCTGACGACACAGGGCTACGGCGAGGAGTACCTCAAGGTCGACACGTCGGAGCCTGAGCGCGAGAACCGTCGCGTCGCCATTCGCCGCATCACCTCGCTGGTGGCGCCGGTCGCCAGCGCGAATTAACTAGCAGTTCCAGAAGCCTGAACTGGTTTCTGGAATCTATGCGGGAAGACGTAGCCCACCCCGGTTTCACCGGGATGGGCAATTTCCGGCAATGAGCCGAGGTTGAAGGAGAATGTAAGTCGCGATTTGACCAGGCATTGAATCGCGAGGTCATCCACCCCAGATTCTGGCTAGGGCTTCCCTGCCCTGTCCCGACTCCAGCGGGACACATGAGCCCCGCCGGTACCCCCTCGCCGGCGGGGTTTTTATTTCCGGCGGAGGAGCCCCAGGGGCGGCCCTCCGCCTCAAGGCAAAGAAGGTTGAGGAGTGACATCCATTTACGTGCTTGTTTGCCTTCCGGCAAATTGATACCATCTATTGGTATTGAGGAGCTATCATGTCCAAGAATACCTCCATCACACTCGGCGACCAGTATGACGCCTTTATCAAGCGGCAGGTAGCAAATGGCCGCTTTGGTTCGGCAAGCGAGGCCGTTCGCGCCGGTTTGCGTCTTTTAGAAGAACAGGAGCTGAAGCTTGAGCAACTCCGCGCCGCCATTGATGAGGGCGATATGTCAGGTGCCCCCGAACCATTCGACTTCGAGGCCTTTCTCGAGTCCAAGAAGCGCGGATGAAGCGAACCGTCAGGCTCTCACCGAAGGCGAAAGCAGATCTTGACGAGATTTGGGGCCATTCTTCGAAAGAATGGGGCTTGGAGCGGGCGGAAGCCTATATCCTCACCATTCATTCCATAATCAAGCTGATAGACCAATTCCGGCAATGGCGAAAAACGCAGAGAACATTCGTCCCGGTCTCTTGAAATATCCCATTGGCTCTCGCGTTCTATTTCTGCGAATCGGCGATAAGTGCATCGATGTTGTACGCATTCTGTATCAGCGCATGGACTATCCCAGGCATCTTTAGAACAGTCTCTTCACCTTTGTGTCCGTCCGGGCAAACACCTCGTCGGGCACGAAAAAATCGCCGGCAAGCGGGCCTGTCGCATCAGGCGCATAGACCGAAAAATCGCTGACGCCCTCGGCGCGCAGCACCTCCTCGTCGATGTAGAAATTGCCGGTCGCTTCGCGCGACGGCCTGAGCAGGATCGCATGCGCAGCATCGGCCATGATATCGGGCGAACGGCTCATCGCCGCCACTGTCGCCCCGCCCAGAAGATTGCGCACCGCTGCCGTATCGATCGTCGAGATCGGCCACAGTGAATTGACAGCGATGCCGTCCTTGGCGAACTCCGCGCTCATGCCCAGCGTGCACATCGACATGCCGAATTTGGCCATCGTATAGGCGACATGGTTCTTGAACCATTTGGCCTTCATGTCGAGCGGCGGCGCCAGATTCAAGATGTGAGGATTGTCAGCCAACTTCAGGTGCGGAATGCACATTTTGGAAACCAGGAACGTGCCGCGTGTGTTGATCTGGTGCATCAGGTCGTAGCGCTTCATGTCGGTTTCCAGCGTGCCGGTGAGTTGGATGGCGCTGGCATTGTTGATGCAGATGTCGATGCCGCCGAATTTTTCGACGGTCCGGGCGACCGCCTCGGCCACCTGCTCCTCCTCGCGTATGTCGCACAGCATCGGCAACGCCTTGCCGCCGGCCTGCTCGATCTCCTGAGCCGCCGTATAGATCGTGCCTGGCAGCTTCGGGTGCGGCTCGGCGGTCTTGGCCGCAATCGTCACATTGGCACCGTCGCGCGCGGCGCGCAGCGCGATCGCCAGCCCGATGCCGCGCGACCCGCCGGAGATGAACAGCGTCTTTCCCTTGAGCGACATGTCTTGCGCCTCCGTTGCAAATCTGTTGGTCGCGATCCTTGCCCGCGCCGTCGCCGGATACAAGGGGCGGGGAGCATCGAGAGATGGTGACGCTGCGGAGCCGCCACAAAATGCGTGGACTCGACAGCGGAGCAATATATTCCATAAACAGCGGTGGAATATGGTGGAATACAGAATGGCCCTATCGATCAAGAACCCGGAAGTCGAGCAATTGGCGCGGGAACTTGCCCGCCGCCGTCGCGTGTCGGTGACGGAAGCGATCCGTCAAAGCCTCGAGCGCGAGGTGGCGCGCGAGCGGCTTGTGCCGCGCGACGAGGCCGACGACCTATTTCAGCGCCTGATGGCGATTGCCGAAAGAGCCGCGCAGGTACCGAAACGCCAAGATGCGATGACCGAAGATGAAATCCTCGGCTATGACGAACTCGGAATTCCGACCAGATGATGCATATTTCGACCCCAGCGTCGCGCTGCCCCTCATCGCCCTGCCGGGCACTTCTCCCCGTATAGTGACGGGGAGAAGGACGCCTTCGCCGGACGATTTCGCCAATCAGCAGCGGTGCAGGAATAAACCCCTTCTCCCCGTTTACGGGGAGAAGATGCCGGCAGGCAGATGAGGGGCGGCGCCGACCTCGGCAATTCCGCGCAGTTATTACCCCGAAATCCGCTCGATCTCCGCGCCGCAGCCGGATAGCTTTTCTTCCAGCCGCTCAAAACCGCGGTCGAGGTGATAGACCCGGTTGACCGTGGTCTCGCCTTCGGCCGCCAGGCCGGCGATGACCAGCGACACCGACGCGCGAAGGTCGGTCGCCATCACCGGCGCGCCCTTCAGCTTCGGCACGCCGTCGACGATCGCCGTCTGGCCGGACAGTGTTATGTGGGCGCCGAGCCGGGCGAGTTCCTGGACGTGCATGAAGCGGTTTTCGAAGATCGTCTCGGTGATGCGCGACTTGCCCTTGGCCATCGTCATCAGGCCCATGAACTGCGCCTGCAGGTCGGTCGGGAACGCCGGGAAGGGCGCTGTCGTCACGTCGACCGGCGCAATGCCGGCGCCGTTGCGCCTGACGCGGATGCCGGAATTGGTCTGCGTGATCTCGGCGCCGGTCTGGGAAATCACGTCGAGCGCGGTCTGCAGCAGGTCCGCCCGCGCGCCTTCGAGCACGACGTCGCCGCCGGTCATGGCGACGGCCATCGCATAGGTGCCGGTCTCGATGCGGTCGGGTATCACCCGGACGCGCGCGCCCGACAGCGCTTCGACGCCGTCGATGGTGATGGTTTCGGTGCCGGCGCCATAAATCCTGGCGCCCATGGCGTTGAGGCATTCGGCGAGGTTGACGATCTCGGGCTCGCGGGCGGCGTTTTCGAGCACCGTCTCGCCCTTGGCCAGTGACGCGGCCATCATCAGCACATGGGTGGCGCCGACCGACACTTTCGGGAAGACGAAGCGATTGCCGACAAGACGGCCGTTCCTGGTCTTGGCGATGACATAGCCGGTGTCGACATCGATATCGGCGCCCAAAACCTGGAGGCCCTCCAGGAAAAGATCGACCGGCCGCGTGCCGATGGCGCAACCGCCGGGCAGCGACACCTTGGCCTCGCCCATGCGGGCAAGCAGCGGGCCGATCACCCAAAAAGAGGCGCGCATCTTCGACACCAGCTCGTACGGTGCCGTGGTGTCGACGATGTTGCGGGCGGAGAAAGTGACGGTGCGCGAATAGCCCTCCTGCTGCTTTTCGCGGCGACCATTGACCGAGTAATCGACGCCATGATTGCCGAGGATGCGGATCAACTGCTCGACATCGGCCAGATGCGGCACGTTTTCCAGGGTCAGGGTGTCGTCGGTGAGCAGCGAAGCGATCATCAGCGGCAGCGCAGCGTTCTTCGCGCCCGAGATCGGGATGCTTCCGGCAAGCTTGTTGCCGCCGACGATTCTGATGCGATCCATGGAAGAGCGTCCCCTCGGCCGAAAGGCCGGTTTTAATCGGTTGAGTCTGTTGCGGCCGGTCTAGACCCCGGCCCGTCTAAACCATTGGCCGGCTTGGTTCAAGAAACACGATTCCCGCTGGCCAGCCTGTCGATATCAATCCTTTTGCGCTTCCCCTAAAGCGCCCAGCCCGTCCGGCCGCTTGTCGGCGTCGCCGGTGCGTCGCGAGCGCGACTGCACCTTGCGCTTCTGCAGATTGGCGCGCAATTGGTCGGCGAGCCGGGTCTTGCGGTCGGCCCTTTTCGATGGCCCGCCCTTGTCAGATGGAGCCCCCTTGTCGGGTGGACCCTCCTTGTCAGATGGAATTGCCTTGTCGTTCATGGTTCTGTCCCGGCTGACCCGCTATTCAGGGATAGCCAACATTGTGGCGCTGCCATGTCCGCAAAAGCCGTCTGAGCGGGCTTTCACAGATGACTTGCGCTTGGCCTTGCGCTTGCCGGTTCGATATGGCAGAAGCCCCGCCATCAGCGGCTGCGGTAGCTCAGTGGTAGAGCACTCCCTTGGTAAGGGAGAGGTCGAGAGTTCAATCCTCTCTCGCAGCACCATCTCATCCCGTTGAAATCGCTGAGCTCGTTGCTGGTTGGCTTTGCCTGGCAAGCTTCGAAAGGCTGCCCAACAATATCGTTTTGTCCTTGCCGATCATCAGCACGCCGCTATCGGGTGCCAGCAGTGCCGAAAACGGCAACATCGCTGCGCCGATCGGCGAGGCCTCGGGGCCGAATTGCCCCGAGACGATTTCCGGCGCCACGATGCCGATGGCGCTAGTCCGGTTGAACTGGGTCTGAACTCTCGTCAGAAGTTCGAGATGGATAGGCCGCGGCAGGATGCTGTCGAGAACGATCGCCTCGATGTCGATGACGGAGGTGATGGCGATGATCGCCTCGACCAGCGCATTGGCACAGTCGTCGATCCATTCGGACAGGGGCTCGCGCGCCGCCGGCGGCAGCGGATCCAGTTCGCGCACACGATTGATCTCGACGCCGCGTGATTTGAGGTGATTGACCAGCACGTAAATCGAGGCACGATGCAGCAGGCTCTGGTAACGAGCCGGCTTGGCCGCCACCGAATCGAGGCTTGAAGGCGAGACCGGCAAAGGACCGAGCGCGGCGCTGTTGCCATGCGGCCCCGTATTGACCTTGCCGCCTTGCACCAGTCCGCCGCCGACAAAGGTGTCGATCGAAATATGCATGAAGTCGCGGAACCGCGCGCCGGATCCTTGGACTAGTTCGGCGAGCGCCGCCGCCGACGCGTCGTTTTCCACGAAAACCGGGATCCTTGGCTTTATGGCGAAGAATGTCGTCAGATCGATCGCTTCCCAGCGCCTACCAAGGTCATTGGGAAAGCCGAGTTCCTCGCTCCAGCCGCCGAGGAAATAAGGCGAAGCGATGCCGATACCGACGATGCTGGCGTCGCCAAGCCCGTCGACCAGTTTTTCGAAATTGGCCAGCGACATATTGCCGGCCTTGAGCACCAGGTCGGGGTCCGGAAAGCGATATTCGTGCGATCCGCGCGAGCGAACTTCGCCGGCGAAGTCGACGAGGACGGCTTCCAGCGCGCGCCGGCCGATCTTGATACCGACGCTGTAGATGCGCTCTGGTGTAAGTCGGTAGAGAGTGGACGGCGATCCGCGTTGCCCGAACCTTTTGCCCACTTGCTTTATGAATCCTGACGACTCCAGCCCGTCGACAATTGTGGCTACCGCAGCCGGCGTCAGATGTGCGGCGCGCGCCAGATCGGACTTGGATGCCTCCTTCAGACGGCGGATGGCATCAAGCACGAAGCGCTCGTTGTAATGCCGAACTTTGACGGAATTGCTGCCTTTTCCGGACAAAACCGGCGCCTCCCCATTCATTGTCGCAGAGCCACTCTAGCCGATCACCACAGCTCTAAAAGCTGCTGCGATCGAGGCACTCCAGCCGCCCCAGTGCGCTCGCGACAGTGCCCGTCAGTGCCATGGAAGTCAATTTTCCAGTTGCGGCTTTAGGGCATTTAATATAGCAAATTGAAAAAAACAACCAGCTGGGGAGGGAGGATGCTGCAGTTGGGCGCATTAGGCGAAGCCAATGCCGTGGTGAAGAGGGGCGCGGCGGCCCCCGTTGCCCTGGTCCAGGCGACGAAGGCCTTCGGCGGCACGATTGCCCTCAAGGACGCGTCCTTCGAATTGTGCGCTGGTGAGGTGCTGGCCCTGCTTGGCGAAAACGGTGCCGGCAAGAGCACCTGCGTGAAATTGCTGGCCGGCGTGCATGCCCCTACGGGCGGCCATGTCGAAGTCGACGGCAAGCTGGTGGTCTTCCACACGCCGCACGACGCCCAGGCTGCCGGCATTGCGGTCATGCACCAGCATCCCGGTCTTTTCCCGGATCTTTCGGTCGCCGAAAACATCTATCTCGGCCACATGCCGCGCGACCGCTTCGGCGGCATCGACAACGCCGCCATGCTTGACGGCGCGCGCAAGGTGCTGGCGACGGTCGGCCTCGACGTGCCGGCCGAAACCCAACTCGGAACGTTGCGCACCTCCGAACAGCAACTGGTCGAGATCGCCCGCGCCCTGTCGCTCGACGCGCGGGTGCTGATCATGGACGAGCCGACGGCCGCGCTGTCGCAGCGCGAGGTCGAGCGGCTGTTCACCGTCGTCGCCGATCTCAGGCAGCATGGTGTGGCGATGATGTTCGTCGGCCACCGCATGGACGAGATATTCCGCATCGCCGACCGCATTGCGGTGCTGCGCGACGGGCGCCTCATTGGCGTCAAGCCGAAGACCGAACTTGGCCGCGCGGCCGCCATAACCATGATGGTGGGCCGCGAAGTGACCGACCTCTATCCGGAACGAAACCACGCCACCGGCGCGCTGGTGCTGGAGGCGAGGGGGCTTTCGCGCGCCAGCGGTTTTTCCAACATCGACCTCAAGCTCCACGCCGGAGAGGTGCTTGGGCTCGGCGGCCTGGTCGGCAGTGGGCGGACGGAGATCGCGCGCGTGCTGTTCGGCATCGACCAGCCTGATGCCGGCGAAATCCGGATTGACGGTGAAGCTGTGCGCTTCGCATCGGCACGGGCCGCCATGGATGCGCGCATCGCCTATGTCTCGGAAGACCGCATGGGCCAGAGCCTGGTGATGAATTTTTCTATCCTCGACAACGCGGCGCTGCCCGTCCTCGACAAGGCCGCTCGCTCCGGCCTCTACGGCACCGATCGCGCGATCGATCTGGTTTCGGATTGGCTGAAGCGCATGAAACTTCGCTTTTCCGGATACGGGCAGCCGGTGAAGGACCTGTCCGGCGGCAACCAGCAGAAGGTGGTGCTGGCCAAATGGCTGCGCACCGAGCCGCGCGTCCTCATCCTCGATGAGCCGACACAAGGCATCGATGTCGGCACCAAGGCGGAAGTACATGCGATGATCGCCGATCTTGCCGCGCAAGGGATGGCTATCATCCTGATCTCCTCCGAAATGCCCGAGCTCATCGGCATGTGCGACCGCATCATCGTCCTGCGCGAAGGCCATCGGACGGCCGAATTCGCCAGGGGCGAGGCCACCCAGGAAAAGGTGCTGGAAGCTGCGACGAAGGCCGGCGAAAACGCCGACCCGGCAGCACTGGCGGAAAGCGCCGCCGGCGCGGGGAAGAAAAAAGCACCGCTCGACATGCTGAAGCGGCGGGAGTTCGGACTGCTCGCCGCGATGCTGGCGGTCGCCATCCCGGTCACCATGATCAACCCGCGCATGGTGAGCGCGGCGAACCTGACCGCAGTGTCGATGGATGCTGCTCTCCTCGTGGTCGCAGCACTCGCTCAGATGCTGGTGCTGATCACCCGCAACATCGACCTTTCGATCGCCGCGGTGATTGGCCTTTCGGCCTACATGGCGGCCAGCATGGTTCAGGCCTATCCAGGGCTCGACATCGGCATCGGTCTTGCGACCGCATGCGCGGTCGGTGGTGTCGCCGGCCTGATCAATGGCCTCGTCGTCACCAAGGGAGGGATCCCGGCAATCGTCGCCACATTGGCCTCGATGTCGATCTTTCGTGGCTTCAACTCGATCTGGGCAGCTGGCGACCAGATCAGCGCCGACGAAGTAACGCAAGCCTGGCTCGACATGACCGGCCAGAAGATCGCCGGCGTGCCGCTGATCGTCGCCATCGCGATCATCATCCTGTGCTTGGGCTACGTGCTGCTCTATCGCACAGCGATCGGGCGCGAACTGTTCGCTGCTGGCTCCAATCCGGACGGTGCGCGTCTTATCGGCATCCCGGTCGACCGGCGCATTCTGTTGGCCTTTGGCATGGCCGGCCTGCTCGGCGGCCTGTGCGGCGCGCTGTGGGCATCGCGCTATGCGACCATCGACGCCCGCGTCGCGCTCGGTTTCGAACTTACCGTGATCGCATCGGCGGTGGTCGGCGGCGTCGCCATCCGCGGTGGTTCGGGCACGCTGCTCGGCATCGTCCTCGGAGCGCTCACGCTGCTGGTCATCAAGAACGGCCTGACGCTGGTGCGCGTCGACCCGCTATGGCTACAGGGCGTCTACGGCCTGGTGATCCTGGTCGCCATCGGTATCGACACCTTCATCGTGCGGCGCGCGGATCAGGCCAGGCAGGCGAGGGCGAGATGAAAAAGTTCCTCCGTTCGATCGACTTCTGGGATCTGCTGCTGGCGACTTCTTGCCTGGCCATCTTTCTCTACGCGGCGATCTTCGTGCCGAATTTCGTCTCCGGGTTCAATCTCTCGCAACTGGCCGCGAGCGCCTCGGAAAAGGCGTTGCTGATCCTGCCGATGACGCTGCTTATCATCACCCGCGAAATTGACCTGTCGATCGCCTCGGTGTTGGCGCTGACGTCCGTCATCTTTGGCCTGCTGGTCCAGACGGGCGTGCCGACGCTTGCTGCAATCCCGCTGACGCTCATCGCCGGCGGCCTGCTCGGCGCCGTTAACGGCTATCTGGTCTCCGGCCTTGGACTGCAGTCGTTGGTGGTGACGCTCGGCACCATGGCGCTCTATCGAGGTATTGGCTACATCCTGCTTGGCACTGGCTCGGTCAACATTTTGCCGCCCGCAGTCGTCGATTTCGGCATCAACAACCTGCCAGGGACCCAGATACCGTGGACCATCGTGCCCTTCCTGGTGCTGGCGCCGGTGTTTGCGGTCGTGCTGCAGAAGACGCCGACCGGCAAGCGCATCTATGCGCTCGGCGGCAGCCCCGAAGTGGCGCGCTATTCCGGTATCAACACGGGCCGGATGGTGCTGAAACTGTTCGTCGTCTCGGGCATCGTCGCCGCCGTCGCCGGCATCGTCTATACCGCGCGCCTCTCCAACGCGCGCGCCAACAATGCGCTCGGCATGGAGCTCGATGTCATCACCATTGTTCTGCTCGGCGGCGTCAGCGTCTTTGGCGGCAAGGGTCGCCTGACCGGCGTCATGCTGGCGCTGGTCCTTATCGCCATCATCCGTAACGTGCTGGCGCTCAGCCAGATCGGCGGCGACGCGCAGGGCATGATCATCGGCATGCTGCTCATCGGCTCGCTGCTCGTCGGCAATTACTGGCGCTCCACACAGGAGCTGCTCAGCAGATCCCGCGCAATGCGCGAGACAAAGGGGTGATCTCGGGCCCCTTCCTTCAAGCCCGAATTCTGACGGAGGAGTCACAATGAAAGCGTTTAGATTAGCCCTGCTCGCATCCGCGGTTCTGCTCGCGCCAACCTCGATCGCCTTCAGCCAGGAGTGCGCCAAGGAACCCGTAACGGTCGGTTTCCTGCCCAAGCTCGACACAGATCCCTACTTCAAAGTGGCTTTTGGAGGTGCACAAGAGGCAGCGAAGGAAATTGGCGGCACTGCTACCCAGGTCGCCCCATCGCAGGCGACTGCCGAGGCGCAGATCGAATTCATCAACAGCCTCGTGTCGCAGAAGGTCGGGGTGATCGCAATTGCCGGCAACGACGCCAATGCCGTCGCGCCTGCGCTGAAGCGCGCCGTTCAGCAAGGCGTCAGGGTGATTTCGTATGACTCCGATGTGGCCGCCGCTGCCCGCGCGGTGTTTGTCAATCAGGTGAAGGGCGACAGCCTCGCCGAAATGATGCTGGAGAGTGCATTCGCCCTCAGCGGCGGTGAAGGTGAATTTGCGATCCTGTCGTCGACGCCGACGGCGACCAATCAGAACGCCTGGATCGACTTCATGAAGGCGAAGATGGCTGCAGAGCCGAAGTTCTCCAAAATGAAGCTGGTGCAAGTTGCCTATGGCGAAGAAAGCGAACAAATCAACCAGCAGCAGGCGCTGGCGCTGGTCCAGGCGTTTCCGGATCTCAAGGTGATCATCGTCCCGGCAGGCATTGGCCTTCCGGCGGCCGCGCGTGCACTCGAGGAGGCGGGCATGATCGGCAAGGTCAAGCTGACCGGCCTCGCGCCGGCCACTCTGATATCCAAATACATCAAGGACGGCGCGGCTCAGGATATCTGGTGGAACGTCACCGATCTTGGCTATCTTACCTATCAGACAGCCCAGGCGCTTGCGCAGTGCAAGATCACCGGCAAAGAGGGTGAGAAGTTAACCGCAGGCAGGCTCGGCGAATACACGATTGGCGCCGGCGGCGAACTGATCCTTGGTCCGGCCAAGATCGTGACCCCCGACAACCTGGCCGAGTTCAAGTTCTGACCCTGTAAAGTTCAAACCCAGGGGCGCCGGACCGATCCGGCGCCCTTCCCAAACTCTCTCGAACGAAAAACAGTGCGGGGCGCGGCAATGAAGATGTTGCTTGCAGGCGAAACTTTTTCAGCCACGACGTCGGTCGCCATCGGTGGTGATGTGCTTACAAGTGCGGCCTCGACAAATGGCGCGACGGCTTTCAATGCCGCGTTGGCCACAGAAGGCATCGCCGTCACGCAGATCGGCGGCGAGCGCTGCGCCACGGAGTTTCCCTATGAGCTTGATACGCTCGCCCAATATCAGGCGGTGGTGATCTCCGACGTCGGCGCGCTGACATTGCTGGTCACGCCGGATGCCCGCGCCGGGCGTGTCGGCGTCAACCGCCTCGATGTGCTCAAGGCCTATGTCGAAGGCGGCGGAGGGCTGATGCTGGCCGGCGGCTACATGGGCTTTCAGGGCATGTTCGGCACGGCCCGGTTCCATGACACCTCAGTCGAAGATGTGCTGCCCGTCCGGTGCCTGCCGTTTTGCGATGGCATGGAAGTGCCGCAAGGCCTCCAGGCCTCGATCCTGCAGTCGTCCCATCCGATTTTTTCCGGGGTGGAGAAGCCGTTGCCGCCCATCCTCGGCATGAACAAGCTGGAATTCAGGCAGGACGGCTCGTCCCGCCTTCTGGCGACCTGCCAATATCGCGGCACGGACTGGCCGCTGCTTGCCGTTCGCAGCCATGGCCGCGGCCGCACGATTGCCTGGGCGACCGATATCGGCCCGCATTGGCTCTCGCAGGATTTTCTCGGATGGCCGCTCTACGGAAAACTGATGGCGAATATGATCCGTTGGCTCGCCGGCAACGAATAAGAAAGCCGGATGCCGGGTTTGACAGTGGCGTTGCCGGCGCTCCCTCCAAGCCCTCGCCGTGCTTCGCGACAGCGATGCCCGTTTTCATCTATGAGCCTTCAGTCGCTCAAGGTCGGCGGAGAGGGCCCTTCCAAGACCGCGGGCCGGCTTGCGGCTTCGTCGTCACGGCCGGCTAACCCTGCGCAATTACCCATACCGTCACTCAAGACTGATAATCGACGCAGGCGCAAAGCTCATCATCTTTTTGAGACCACTGATCATGCCCTCGGCATAGCGCGGCGTGCCTATTGTGCCTTTAAGCCAGCATTGGCTCTTCCGTTTCATGTAAGTGAAGCCGATGCAGCGATTGTTTGCGACGCAGGCTAGTCTGCACTGCTGCGCGGTCAGATTCCTCCCAAAAGGTCTCCGCGACAGATCTCCACCTGGCAGATCGACGTTTTTGAACACGGCCGTCTTCGGGTCGATCACGCCCATGGAGAATGTGTTGGGGTCTGGATCAGAGCTGCTCAGAAACTGGCCCGAGATAGCAGCCGAGTTGCCATCGGCTTTGCCTGGGCTGGCTTTCAGGAAGCAGTTTGGACCTCTCGCGATATGCGGGTTCATATTGAATGTGAATGCCTTGCATTCACCCCTCATGGAGAGACAGGCTCGCGCGCAATCTGCGGCATCGTCCGTTCGTTGAGAAGTGATGTCGTCGCCAAATAGATCAAGCCCCGCAAAGACAGCCATCCGCGTCGGGCGACGTGTGTATTCCTCGATTGAGGAGAGTTTGGAGAGCGATGAGCCATTGACTGCATCCATCTCCTTTGTCGTTGGAGTTGCCGGTTGGACCGTCGTGGCCGAAGACGGATCAGACGATCCGGCCGGCCGGCTTATCTCACTCGAGGCGGTGTTTGTCTGACTGCCCCGCCTGCGATCGATCCCATAGCGCGCGACCTCATCAGGTGTGAAGACATGCATGTCCTTCGGAGGTGTCTTAAACATCACCGTCAACACCTCGACAGGCGTGTCGAAGCGATTGAGAAGATCAATGATGTCTGAGATTGAGAGCTGAGCGCTGACGAGATCGGTGGAGTCAGACGAAATCTGATGGACACCAAGTTCGCCATCGACCTGGCGTTCCACACCCGCAAGGAAGATATACGCGCATGCCGAATAGCACCCGGCCTTTTTCGGGATGTAGGTCGCGAGCTTCCGCTCATGCACGTCGTCTGCGATCAAAAGAGCGATCTGAACCACACCGCCAGGGCTATTGAGAATGAGCAGCTTGGCGTTGGGTGCAGCCTCGGCCGCGCGGCGGAAGTTGAGCGCCGCCCCTGCATTAATCTCACCATCGAGAGAGATAATGTCCGAATGGGCGTCATCGACCGTAAAGGGGCCAAACGACTTCACAGCAGCGTGGGCGGAACACAACTGAACCGCCAACATCCAAGCGACCGGCAGCAACCGGGTCACACAATGCGAAATCGAACTCAGCACCTTTCGCCCCCCATGGCGAGCTTCAATATATGAAACACTCAGCGGGCTAAGTAGCAAGTGAGCGCAATGATGTGTGGTAAATCAGCCCGCTACCACTGCATGCGCGGCGAGGGTGTAGCTCACCTAATCGAGACAATGCCACGATCGAAGATAGCTGCCGTGGGGGGAGGTCAGTCCGGCGGGCCACTCTCCATCTGACGCGGCCATCGAACTGCATCTTCGAGGCGATCGTCCCCAGAACAACTCGCCGTCGACAACGAAACTCAGGGAGCCGAAGATGCCGAGGACCTTGGCTTGCTCAGTGGCGGTCGGCTTTCCCTCTGTCGGAATCAGCGAGCCGTAGCACGTGCTCCGCATCCTACCCGGCAGCACTAATGCTGGCGGAAAGATTGGGCTCGCTGCTCGCAGGCTGCAGCACCAGTTTTCCATAGCCTGCTAGAAAGGCTTCCATGCCGCGCTGTGCCCAGAGGGGTTGCGCGCCTGGTTGTGGCACAAATCCGGGCACGGTATGTTCGCCAGGTGTTCTGCGCGCAAGTATACGCAAAGGGGGCTGGATCGACTGCCGCCGGAGCCGTGTCTCAGCTTTGCGTTCGGCCGCGGGTGCGAAGGTTTTGCCAATCGCGCATTTGAAGCCTATGCTTCGATATCGGCCGCCAGTGGTGCGGATGCAGCCGACAGTGAGAGGGTACGTGCTCTTGCCCGTCCGGGAGAGAGCCGTGTCCCAGTCTCGCAATCATCTGTTGAATGCCCTCTCTCCAGAGGATTTCGCGCTGCTGCTGCCGTCAATGCATCATGTCCAGCTGGACCTCAAAGCCCAGCTGGAGATCCCGTATCAGCCGATCGGGCATGTGTATTTTCCAGAAGCGGGTATCGCTTCGGTGGTCGCCACCATGACTGGAGGGCGGCAGAGTGAAGTCGGGATCATTGGCTATGATGGCATGACAGGCGTTGCCGTCATTCTTGGCCAGGACAGCTCTCCCAATGAGACCTACATCCAGGTCGCAGGCAATGGCTGGTGCCTGCCGGTTGAGAATCTTCGTGCTGAGGTGGCGAAGAGCCAGTCGCTTCGCGCGTCACTGCTTGCCTATGCCCACGCCTTCCTTGTCCAGTCGTCGCGGACGGCACTGGTCAATGGCCATTCCAAGATCGAGGAACGGCTGGCCCGCTGGTTGCTGATGGTCCACGACCGGACCGAGGGAAACAAGATCCAGCTGACGCATGAATTTCTGGCGACCATGCTCGGCGCCCGGCGCCCCGGGGTCACCACCGCGCTGCAAATGCTGGAATATCGGGGGCTGGTTCACGCCAGGCGCGGCGAAATCACGATCGTCGACCGTGCCGGAATGATAAAGCTCACGCATGGTGCCTATGGCGACGAGGAGCAACGTCACTTCGGCCCAGCCTCCGCCTGAATTGTCCGATATCGGACATATGCTTGAAGGCCGCCGTGTGTTAGACGAAAGTCGTATTCTTGGCAGGGAGGAACTGTTGATGAGCCACACTTTTCACACAGTCACGGTTGAAGGCGCGGCGGAGGCCTATGTCCTTTCCAGAGGCAAGGCTCGGTACCTCTCGATCGCGCAGGCGATCCGCGCCATTCGAACACTCATGCCTGCCTGCAGGGCCACCAACCATGAATTGGAGGAGCTGCTGGCGGCAGCATGCGTCGTGCACGGCGTGCCCGTTGCCTTCGACGCCAAAACAGCCGATAGCCCAGAACCACGGCTCCATTCGTAGGCCGGAAATGTCCGCACCGCTGCAGAGGCCAAATTCATTGGATATTCGGCGAGCGATTGTCGGCTACCTGATCGATCATGTCGACAATCCGAGCGTCTCGATCTTCGAAGTGACCAACGCCGTGAGGGAGATGTTTCCACTTTGCGACCTCACGGATTGGCAAATTGGCGATCTCATTGCGAAAAGCGCCATCGACGCGGGATTTGCGATCGATTTCGATGCGGCCTCCTAGCCGCCTCTCGGTAGCAGCATAGTGGCGTTACGGTTTCCGTAGTCGCCTCGGTCTCTCGCGGCGGGACCAGGCTGGTAGCGCACATCGTTCCGGGGGGCGCAGGTTCCCGAGCGGACTTGCGCGTCGCCGGCCTGCCGAGCGCAGCCATGCTGAATCATCCTGAGCGGGAGCCTGCTATATGGCCGCTCGCATAGTGGTTATCCTGGCGCTGCTTTCCGCCTTCGCCGACGGCTTCGCAAAACTCGTGGAACGTTATGGCGACGCTGGCGACAAGCCCTCTGCGTGTGAAAAATGGCCACAGCCTGATTGTCCAGTCCCAAACGCGCCGCCTCAAGAAGAAACCAGGCCTTGAGCGGGCGTTCGTGGGCGCCACCAAACATCGGCGTTGATAGGCCGTGGCAGCCGGTTCGCGCACAGCCGGTGGAACAAGAATTGCTCCGCATCGTTGAGATAACCATGCAACCCGCCGCGGCAGCAATCAAGCACCGCAGCTGAAGGTTGCTTGGAGGCTATTATGGGAAAGCAACTTACATTGGCTGCGGCAGGCGTCCTTCTGCTCGTCGGTGTCAGCGCCGCCGCCGCTCAGGACGTCATTATTCAACCCGAGCAGGACGTTGTGATCCGGGAATACGTGAAAAAGAAACCGGTGGCATCACTCAGCCTTCCTGGCGTGGAACTCAACATCGGCACAGCCTTGCCCGAAACAGTCGAGCTTTACGAGGTGCCGGACGTTCAGTACCGCTACGTCGTCATCGAGGGCCGAACTGTCCTGGTCGATCCAGGTACCCGCAAGATTGTCAAGGTCTACGACTGACGTGACCCCTCACGCTGAAGCCCGTCATGCCGAAAGGCGCGGCGGGCTGGCGCCTTCCGAAATGCCGATGGCGCCGTGATAGAGGTGCAATATCGCGCTGGAACACCGGCGAGCAAACTTCCGAGAACAGTTCCGAATATATTGGAATATGCTGATTTTTATTGATGCTGGTTATTGCCGGCTTCCCTCACCACCTTGACCTCCACCGTCATGCCGAGAAAGCTCGACGCGCTGCCGCAGTAGCTTCCTGAAAGTGGAATGGCTTGCCCAGGATGCCTGGCCACAGCCACCCTGATCAGATCCCGGTTGCCGACAATGCCATTGGTGGGATCGAACTCGACCCAACCCGCGCCTGGCAAATAGACCTGGCACCAGGCATGCGTCGACCCGCCGCCGACGACAGAACCGCTGTCGCGGCTCGGCACATAGACATAACCGGTCACAAACCGGGCGGCAAAACCGAGCGAACGAACCGCTTCCATCATGAACAGCGCAAAGTCCCGGCATGTGCCTCGACGCAGGTGCAAGGTCATGAGAGGCGGTTGCGTCCCCGATTCAGTTCGACGCGAATAAACAAAGCTCTCGTGGATGGCGTAGCAAAGCGTCATCAGCAATTTGCCGGTCTCGGTGCGCCCTTTGGCGCTCACGAACTGTCGTGCCCATTTTCCGATCTCGTCGCCGTCATCGAGGTGATGGCGTTCGATGGTTTGGGTGAGGTCGGTTGCCTCGTCGGGATCATAGGAAAATGGATAGCTGAGCGCTGCGTCGTCGATACGAAAATCAGGCGCATGCTGCGGCGTGTGATCGAGCCGGATGTCTGTCTCGAAACGCAGTTCGTCGCCCGAGCCGTTGAAACCGATCACCGCAACGCAGTTTCCGAAAACGTCGTGGATCCAGCCAATCTCTTCCGGCTCGGGGTCGACAAACAGGGCGTGATCCAGAAGTCGCTGATCGAAACTGTCGCGCGGCCTGAACATCAGCCGGTGCTCGCCGAACGTCACCGGCTGCATGTAGCGATAGACGGTTGTGTGCTTGACTGAAAAGATCGGCATTGGCTTGCGTCGACCACCTGCGATATCAGCGCCATGATATAATCTTTTTTGCTGTGCGGCGGACAAAATGGGGCTGCCCCTCAAGACGGCCGTATCAGGCGGATTGATGAACAAATCGGCACGGCTAGCGCCGAATTGATCATGCATGCTGGCCCGCTGCTCTTGGTTCCGTTGGCAGCATGGCGGCGAAAAAAGCAGCAGACGTGCGCCGCAGGGCTTTTGCAATCTCCAATTGGTAGACTCTCTCAAGGCCGGGGAAGTTAATCCTTACGCCGCGGAGGGGCCAAGGCGAGGAACGTCGCAAACGGGAGGAAGCAATGAATGAAGACTACGAACTGGCCATAGACCACGACAAGCCTTACGAAATAACTGCTTTCGCTAAAAAGCACGGCCTTACGACAAGAGCTGCCGAACTGATCCTTTTCGCCTATAGCCCGTCCCGAGCGGCGTGCGATACTGCCGCGACGGCCTTCCTCACCGCCGTCGCCGTGCAAGCCAAGAGACAATCGGCGCGCTAGCTCCGAATCCGGGAGCGACGGCTGGCGCAGATCAACTCGCCACCGTCGCATGCACCTCATTTCCGAGCATGAAGTCTGGATGATGTCGAGGCTGCGCCGATCGACGGCGCAGCCTCGATGTTGAAGACTCAGGTGAGGCTTCTGGACCAGTCATCCACCTGGCGCTCTGCCTCTTCCTTGGCGATTCCATAGCGCTCCTGAATACGGCCTGCGAGCTGGTCACGATTGCCCTCGATGCGATCAAGGTCATCGTCGGTGAGGTCACCCCATTGCTCCTTGGCCCTACCCTTGAACTGCATCCATTTTCCCTTGATTTGATCCCAGTTCATGAATTTCTCCTTTGCTGCTCAAAGGGAAATGCAAACGGACACCACACGTTCCCGACGGCGGACCGCCATGACGATTATTTTATTGGGACGATTATTATTGGTGACGCAGCAAAAGCCGCTGGCCGAAGCCAGCAGGCGAATTCGAGCAGACGATCCGCGTCTTGAAATCACACTCGACGGGAAGCTTCCTCAGCCGGATCAGGTGGCGCGAGCCAAGGCGATCGATATGACGTTGTCTGTATCCGCGTCCGGTAGATCGAACAGCATCGGGAGTTGGCGGGTCATGGCCATTTCAACGATCAACTCTTCAATAGACGCTGTTGGCAAGTCGGTCTCGACACTATTCGAGATCATTGAGGCAAGCTTGTGGACCGGCACTGGTGCCGACTTCGCATGGTCGTCAAGCAACCTGCTGATTTCGATGACAACGTCTGCGTCAATGCTCTTTGGCAATTCGCGCATGGCTTTTCCTCCCTGCCCATATCATGCGCGTGCCAAAGGGCTGAGTCTCGAAAAATCGACGTATGGACTTAACCAAAGCGTGCGCCGGTCCAATTGCCTGGCCATGCGTCCGGGCTGCGGCGAAAAGGCGCTTTGGTGTTGCATGCGGCAACGAAATCGCCCGTTTCGCGTTGGCCAATCATACATCGTGAGCAAACGCGACAAAGGAGAGTAAAACATGGCAGCCGACGCGGCGAAGCTTTATCCTCGCCACCGGGATCGCATTTCTGGCAGTGAGGATTATGTGGTAAGGCATTTTGCCCGGCAAAACGGCATCACCCCGGCGCAAGTCCATCAGTTGATCAGGAGATATGGAAGCGACCGCGCCAGGCTGGTGGCTGCGGCGAAGGAACTTCGCACGTCTCTGCGACCGGATAACCCCAAAGCCATGCTCGCCTCAGGGCGCCGCGCCGGGCGTTTTAGCGCCGGTGTCGATGGAGGAAGTGGCTTGGGGAGGCAGTGAGCAGCCTGCTGAAGAAAATCCAGACTTCGTACTCAGACTTTTTGATCCTGGCCGCCGTGGCCGGCTTCTGCTCGCGATTTGCTTGCCTCAATGGTCGCCTCCAGATCGGATCGGCTGCCGTGTCGAACCGAGTAAGCTCGTGTAAATTCGGCGCCCAACAGAAAGATCACGGACGAATAAAAGACCCACAGCAGCACGACGAGCAGTGCGCCGGCTGCCCCGTATGACGATGCGACGGCGCTGGTCCCGATATACCAGCCGATCAGCGATTTGCCGATCGTGAAGAGAAACGCCGTTGCTACGGCGCCGACGCCGACGTCGCGCCATTGCAGCGCGCGGTCGGGCAGGACCTTGTAGATTGCCGCAAACAACAGCGCGATCAGCGCAAACGAAACGATCCCGTTGATCGCGCTGAGGATTAGGGTGCCAAAGGGCAGGTATGCGTTGATGATATCTGCAAGCGCCGATATTGCCGCGCTTACGACCAGGGACACCAGCAGCAGAAAGCCAAGCGCCGCGACCAGACCCAGGCTGGCAGCTCGTGCCCGCACCAGACGTGAAATCGATGTGCCGCCCGGTTTGACTTTCCAGATCTCGTTCAGCGCAACCTGCATTTCGCCGAACACGCCGGATGCGGTAACCAGCAGCGTGACGAGCCCCAAAATGCTCGCAAGAGTTCCCGCCTCCTTGTGTGCTGCGTTCTCGATTGTCGCTTGCAGGAGCTCGGCGCTCTGCGGACCCATCAGGCCCGCCATCTGGGCCGAAAGCGCCAGCTGTGCCGCATCGTTTCCGAAGGCCATGCCTGCGATGGCGACGACGATGAGCAGGATCGGCGCAAGCGAGGTCGTGGCATAGAACGCCATCGCTGCCCCGTGGCTCAAGGCATTGTCATTGATGAAGCCGACGATGCTCTCCTTAAGGAGTGTCCAGGCCTCTTTCGCCACATCCCGCATGTTCTGCCTCGCCTGCTTCTCAAGCAATTAGAGGCAATACCGCGGCGGACCAGAGCATGGCAGGTCGCAAACCCAGGAGATTGACCGAAACACCCCTCCACTTCGTCATCCTAGGGGGAAGCAAGGAGCGAAGCGACGCGGCGCAGACCCTAGGATCCATGCCGTTACGCCAGCCGAAGAATGCTACGGCCCAGAACTGAACGCTACCACCCGGTTCCGCGAAAAAGCTCGAACCATTCTGGATTGGTCTTCTCGATCAACTCTATCTTCCACTGGCGCGGCCAGCGCTTCAGCGACTTCTCGCGCTGGATGGCGTCGCGAATGTCGAAATGCTCCTCGTACCAGACCAGACGCTGCACGCCGTAGCGGCTGGTGAAGCGTGAACCCAGGCCGGATTTGTGCTCCGGCATGCGGCGGCCGAGATCGTTGGTGACGCCGATGTAGATCGTGCCACGCTTCTGGCTCGCGGTCATGTAGGCATAGCCGGTCATGGTGGGAAAGGTAACGAGCGCCGCTGCGGACACAAGCGCCATTCTGAGCCGCTGCATTCTTCGGCAGATGTAACGGAATGGATCCTAGGGTCTGCGCCGCGTTGCTCCGCTCCTTGCTTGCCCTAGGATGACGAAGGCGTGGCAGAGCAATCAGATGACGGATCTTGGCTTGTTTGGCGCGACCTGTCCGGCGGCTCTTTTTGTGAGACCATCCTGCGTCGGGAAGGCCGCGAATGCCGCGATGGCCAGAAAGATCGGAATCCCCAATTCGAGGATTTCCTCGAACACTGTCGAGGTATCGACCCGGGCGAGATGGATGCCGAGAAATGTGAGATTTGACGGCGCCCCGTCGATGACCTTCGAAAGAACGGCGCAACCGATAGCGGCGGCAATGGCAACGGCAGTCGCTTCGCCGTGGCGAAGCCCGTACACAAAGCTACGGAGGCCGTCTTTGAGGAGAAAATAGAAGGCAACGGCGAGGGCGATAACGACCGTCGCGCCGATCAGCTTTTCCAACAGCGGAACGTCAGGCGAAATGTAGAGGGTGGTCTTGGTGATGTTGTGGGTGGTGAAATGCGCATGGAAGTCCAGCTCGCGCAGGCACATCGCGATCGCGATGGCGACGAGACACCAGCGCTTGAGCAACTCCCGATAGGACATTTCCCGCACAAGCGTCGCCACGACGATCAGGTAACCGGCGGCCGAGAAGACTTCGATGGGACCGCCCTCGCTGAGATAGAATTTCCTGACGTCTTCGGGAAAGAAAGAAAGCGGCAGGGCGATGAGAAAGACGAGCACCAGCAGGGCAAGGCCCATTTGAATGAAATAGTGGCCCTTGCCGTAACCGACCTTTCTTTCGCTCCACGCCATATCTGTCTCGCCCATGTCTGTCGCACCGACTCTCTATTGATCGTGATTTCACTCAATTTGAAAGCTTGGGCCTTTGTCAAGTTGCCGCTCGGTATGCCGCCCTATGCCTGGCCGCTTGCCGGCGCTCTGACGGCATGACTGCGCAAGCGTGACGAGCCTGGTCCGGCCTAGCGCGGTGATGGCTGTCCTGTCCAGAAACGTGTCCTTGCAGCCGCCAAGACGACGACCCGTTCGCTCACGCCACCGATCACCGCCATCAACCCCGCGGCGGAGTCGATCAATCGGCACCCCACCGCCTGTTGCGTAAAGGCGCTATTGGACGCGCTTATGATGCAACCAACGGAACTGTGACAGTTGTCGCATAATTGATCGGATATTGGTCGAAGTACGGGAACTCGATCACGAAAGCATATCTGGCCGTGAGATGCGCCATGCGGAAGCCGCCGCTGGGAGGGTCGATTGCTATCGTCACATCGACATCTTTCAATCCCAAACCCAGCAATTTTTCTGTGGCTATGGCTTCTATTTCGGCCTCGGTCAGCGAGTTCTTCAGCTGCAGCGCACGTGAGGACGTTTCCAGCGTATAGCGAACGCTGGACATGGCATTCAGAGCCCAGCCGAATGCGAAGATACCGAACAAAAGCATTATCAGAAAAGGCGCGATCAGCGCGAATTCCAACGCAGCTCCGCCTGATCCATCACGGCCGAACGCTGTCGCGATCCGCTTAGCGGACACGGATCACCTCTTGATGACCGATCTCGCGAGAAAGAGAAAACGCGCCAAAAATGAAGGGCGGGGACCAGGTCGCCGTCGCTTTTATTTCCACGAAGACCGAGGGAGCTTTCGTCCCCCCGTTGCACAGGCTCGATGCATCGACCACGGTGCTTCCGCACATGTATTTCCGGCCCAGTGTAACCTGTGCGCCTTCGGGATGGTTTTCCCAACTCGAAAGGGCAACGGCTTGGGTGGCCGCGTCGTTGACTGCTCCCTGCATCACAAGATTTGCTGCCGTTTTGATGCCTGCACGCATCGACAACGAGCTTGATACGAAAGACCAGCCGTTGATGACGCCAAGAAGTACCAGGCAAAGGATCGGCACAACCAGCGCAAACTCCACCGCAGCAACACCCGAATCGCTCCGGAAAGTCCGGACTGGTCGCCGTCCCACGAGGATTACTCGACAAGCCGAACGGATTGCGCGGCCGGAATCTCTCGCATTCCGAGGCTCGTGCAGTCCTGCTTGATGCTTGTAGCGCCGGACCACTCGATCGTATCGGCGACGACCTGTGTGCAACCACCTTGGCCCGAGAAATTGCCGAGATATTTAACCGCCTGCGTTGGAAAATACAGAACACCGGTCAAAAGTGAATCCGCCGTGCCATTAAACGTGTTCGATCCCGCCAGGTTTGCTCTGTCGCCGTAAAACAGCACACCCGAATAGGTGCCTGACGTCGGTGCGCTAAGCTTGACGGTGGCCGTGCCGTTCATGCTGACGCCGGAACTACCGGCCAGATAGATGATGACGCCGTCGCCGAAAATATTTGCGTTCGCGCTTGCTTTGAAATCGCCCCCCTCAACGACATATACCCCAGGCGAGAGCGTTACACTGCCGCTCAAGCTGAGCCCCTTGCAGTATCTTCCAGGTTGCAAGGTCGACTGATTGTCGTTTTGACAGGGGTTCGTGGCTGGCGGCGCCGGCAAATCGGCAAAAGGATCCGCAGCGGGCAGCGCCTGGGTAAGTGGGTTCGCGCAAACGGTTTTTACAACGTTGCTCAATGAAACACCGCCTGCCGATATCAGGCAATCGGCCTCCAGATATGCCGACCCTTGAAGCTTGAGGGCGTCCGCGGCGATTGAATCCGACATGACGGAGCAGCCGGTCAGCTTGAGGTTCGAACTGCCGGAAAAGAGCGCCGCTCTCGAAGCTGAAGGATTGAGCGCCAGAACGCAGGCTTTTGACGCGTCCGTGATAAGAGCCACGGCCCTTGCCTGTGCGCCGACCGCGCTTTGACTGAATATCGATGTGAAAAATCGATCGAGCGTCTGATGGACGATGACCTCGACCGCCTTTTTTGCGACATTCGGTCCGGACGATGGAGGCGTGAAGACCTCGATTGTGCCTGTCGATGGTCCCCAGCCGTTCGTGGTCGCTGATAGCGTCGCGGCCGAGATAATCGTTGGCTTGTCGGATCCCGAAATTTTTTCCAAAGCGCCAGCATAGGCTGCCGCATCCGCCACCGCCTGTAGCTTCAGGCTGCTGTAATACCAATAGGAAGTCTCGACACCGAGGCCCGCTCCGCCGACAACAATCGGCAGAGACAGGGCAAAAATAATAGCAACGTTGCCGCTCTCGCTATTTCGTAGCGGACAGCTGAAAAAACGCCTGAAGGTACCGCCACCCCATCCCATTTGCCTATTCAAGCAGCGATGCATAAAGAAATGACTAAGAATTTCACTCGATTTGTTAGCTGCGCTCCTCGCCATCCGCCAACGCTGAACCAGCTTCTTCCAGTTCCCGGGGCCATGCGCAAGAAATTGCCGACGAGGGCCGGTTTTGTTGGCAAAAGGTTACCGTTCCCTGCTATTCCCCCCTTCAAATCAAGAGCAGTGGACTTGCGCATGACCAATGTCGCCTTGACTGGGCTTGCCCGCGATCTCGCCAAGCGCGCTGCGGAAGGCCGACCGGTGCGCATCGGCGTCATCGGCTCCGGCGAGATGGGCACCGACCTGGTGACGCAAGGCATGCTGATGCCAGGCATTTCGGTGTGCGCCGTCTCGACCCGCCGCCCGCACACCGCGCGTGATGCCATCCGCATCGCCTATGGCGATGAGGCGATGGCGCGCGAGGCCGATACGCCGTCGAAGCTCAGCGAGGCGATAGAGAGCGGAAAAATAGCCATCACCTCGAACGAGATGCTGGTCACCAATCCGCTGATCGACGTCGTCATCGATGCCACCGGCAAGCCCGGCGTCGCCGCCGATTTCGATCTGATGGCGATGCAGCGCGGCAAGCATCTGGTGATGATGAATGTCGAGGCCGACGTCACCATCGGCGTTTATCTGAAGCAGCAGGCCGACCGGCTCGGCGTCGTCTACTCGGTCGGCGCCGGCGACGAGCCGTCGAGCTGCATGGAACTGATCGAGTTCGCCTCCGCGCTCGGCTACACCATCGTCTGCGCCGGCAAGGGCAAGAACAACCCGCTCAACCATGACGCCGTCCCTGACGACTATCGCGCCGAAGCGCTGCGCCGCAACATGAACCCGCGCATGCTGGTCGAGTTCGTCGACGGCTCGAAGACCATGGTCGAGATGTGCGCCATCGCCAACGCCACCGGGCTGGTGCCCGACATTGCCGGCATGCACGGTCCCAAGGCCGACCGCGATGAATTGGCCAAGGTGCTCATCCCGCGCGCCGACGGCGGCATCCTGTCGAGGAAGGGAGTCGTCGACTACACCATCGGCAAAGGCGTGGCGCCCGGCGTGTTCGTGATCGTCGAGGCCACCCATCCGCGCATCATCGAGCGCATGGACGATCTGCATATCGGCCATGGACCCTATTACAGCTTCTTCCGGCCCTATCATCTGACCTCGCTGGAAGTGCCGCTCACCGCCGCGCGCATCGTGCTCTATGGCAAGCCGGACATGGTGCCGCTGTCGAGGCCGGTTGCCGAAGTCTGCGCCGTGGCCAAGCGCGATCTGGCGGCGGGAGAGATTTTCGACGCGATCGGCGAGACCTGCTACCGCTCCTGGACGATGACTGTCGAAGAGGCCCGCGCCGACCGCGCCGTGCCGGTCGGCCTGCTCGAAGGCGGCAAGGTGCTGAGGCCGGTCCGCAAGGGCGAGCTGCTGACTTCAGCCAATGCCGCGCCCGACCCGACCACCAGGCTGTTCGCCTTGCGCCGGCTGCAGGACGAGATGCTGTACGGGGTTTGACGCCGTCGGGTGCGGGGGCTGTCGGCCGTTTTCGGCCGAGCGCGCTAGTATTGTCATGACAAACTCTCTATATTGTAGTGACGACGAAAGCGGAGGCTGATTGTATGAATCTTCAGATCAGGGATCCGCGCGCTCGCGAACTGGCACGGGAGCTTGCTGCTAAACGCAAGATTTCTATGACCGAGGCGGTCATCGAGGCGCTTGAATCCGAATTGAAGCGAGAAAGCGGACGCATTCCCCTGGCGGAGCGCCTTGCTGCCATTGCCAACGACTTCAAGGCCAAGGCAGGCCAGGGCGGTCGGGCTGTGACGAAGGATGAAATCGACGAAATGTGGGGGCATTCCTGATGTTCGTCGACACCTCCGTGGTTGTCGCGATTCTTTCAGGAGAAGAGGATGCCGGCGAATGGAGCAATCGCATCGAAGCAGCGCCCGTAAGGATAACTTCGGCTCTGGTGATGCTTGAGGCGGCGATGCGGCTTTCGACGATGCTTGCCGTCCAGCCGGTTGTCGCTGGAGACGCGATAAACGCGTTTCTTCGCGAGGCTGAAATCGAAATCGTGCCGATCGACGCCGGTGATGCCGTGCTCGCGATCCAGGCGTTTTCAGACTACGGAAAGGGGCGCGGGCATCCAGCCCAGCTCAACTTAGCCGACTGCCTTTCTTATGCCTGTGCAAAAAGTCATGGCTCCGCACTGCTTTACAAGGGTAATGACTTTTCGCATACCGATCTCGCGTAATCTGCAAAGCCGCCACTACTTTCCCAGCTCGATCGACCGCAGCCGTGCCGCCTCCACCGCTTCGGTGAGCAGTTTTGTCAGCCGATCCTCGCCCATCAGCACGGCGAGTGCGGCGGCCGTTGTGCCGCCGGGGCTGGTCACCTGCTGGCGCAGCACGCCCGCATCTTCGCCGCTTTCGGCGGCGAGCGAGGCGGCGCCATAGACCGTCTGCACGGCCAGCAGCCTGGCGGTTTTGGCTGGCAATCCGGCCTTCTCGGCAGCCACGGTCAGCGCTTCGATGAAATGGAAGATATAGGCCGGACCAGACCCTGACACCGCCGTCACCGCGTCCATCAGGCCCTCGTCGTCGATATCTGTCACTTCGCCGCTCGCCGAGAGCAGACCCGCAACGAAACGTTTCGTATCGATGGAGACCAGCCGGTTGGAAAACACCACCATCATGCCCTTGCCGATCGCCGCCGGCGTATTGGGCATGCAGCGCACGATCGGCGCGCGATCACCCAGAATGGCCTCGAAAGTCGCGACCGGCGTTCCGGCGGCGATGCTGAGGAAGGTGGTGCGGCCATCATTGAAGCGCTTGTAGGCGGCGGTCACGTCGCGGATCACTTGCGGCTTCACAGCGATGACGACGAGGGCCGGAACGGCATCCGCCGGAATGCCGTCGGCATCCGCGGCAGCACTGCAGCCCAGCGCTTCGGCGCGCTTGCGCAGATCGGCATTGGGCTCGACAACGAAAACCGCGGCCGGGGGAAGCTTGCCCGATTTCAGCCAGCCGGAGAGCATGGCGTAGCCCATATTGCCGCAACCGGCGAGAATAAGCCTGATGGTCATAGGAGCCTCCGCAGAGCATCGGCAAAATCCGATGCTCAAACAAAAAGATGGCTTCCCATAGACGTTCGTGGCGGGGCGGGGAAGCCCTGTTGTGACGCGGATCAGGACGGGCCGCGAACCGCCATCGGCCGCAGCGACACTTGCCTCAGGCCGAACATGCCGAACACGAAGAACAGCCAGACCGGGTCGGCGCGATGGAAGAAGAAGCTTTCGAGGAAGGCGTTCAGCGCGGTGAACAGCACCACCATCATGAAGAAGTCGCCGAGATAGATGTTCTCCTTGCGCAAGGGAATGCGCATGTAATCGCGCAGCGGCGCGATAAGGAACGTGTAGACCGCCACGCACAGCGCCGGGATGCCCATCAGCACCGCGATATCGAGGTAGCCGTTATGGCCGTGCACGATGGCTCGGATGTCCCAGGCCCGGTCGAAGGGCTGGTCCTGGTTCAACAGCAGCGGCGTGCCCCAGAAGCTGTCGAAGCCGTAGCCGGTCCACGGCCGCTCCGCCAGCATCTCGCCGGCGAACTCCCACAGCGTCGTGCGCCCGGTATAGGTCAGGTCGGGAAAATAGAGTGCAGCCAGATGCTTCACCGGCGGCAGGAAGACGATGCCCAGCGTGCCGATCGCTGCGGCGATGATGGCCAGAGCGAACAGGATCGGCGTCCCAAGCCGCATGCCGATCAGGCTTGGCAGCACGACGATCAGGATCGAAAACGGCACCAGTCCGGCCGTCGTCTTGGAGCCGGTGTGCAGCATGAAGATCATCGCCGCGCAAAAGATCGATGCGCCCCAGAGCCGCTGTCCGCGCCGGTAGAGGTACAGCCCGGCGAAGCTGAAGCAGGCCATGACGGGCCCCGCAATGTTCTTGTGGGTGAACACGCCGCGCCACAGGCCGGCATGTTCCGGCTCCAGCGATGCGGCGGTGTGCAGCGCCTCGTTTGGAAAGACGATGAGCCCGATATAGGACAGGCCGATGACGACGACGATGGTGAAGATCATGACTTTCGAGAAGGCTTCGGCGTCGCGCGGCAGCGCCAGGATCGTCGCCATCGTCAAGATGCCGATCAGCGTGAAGAAAGCGGCGCGCATTGCCGACGGCGGATCGTTTGCCATCACCACCGCAAACATCAGAAAAGCCAGCATCAGCAGCCAGGAAGGGCTGAGCAGCGAACGCACCACGCGCGGATCGGCAAAAACCATGAGCGAGAAGACCGAGATCGCGCCAAGCGAGCCGAAGCCGAGCTGGTTGACAATGTCGCCGCCATCGCCGGTCGTTGCGTCGCCGGCCGGCTGGAAGGGACGGAACGACACCAGGATGACGGTGAACAGCAGCGCGGCGATCGCGGTCGCGACGCCGTCGCGAGTGAAGGCCGCGCTGAGCGGCGCGCGTTCAGTTCTTCTCAGGCTGCCGGTATTGCTCATTGGCATATCCGAATTCGGCAAGCACGCGGCCGACAGCGACATGGATTGGGTATAAGGCCGTCGCCAATGACCCCGTCCGCGCCAGCCTGGCCGCGCCGCGAAACGGCGAGACGGCAAGCAGCGCCAGGCTCTTCAGGAAAACACTGATGCCGGCGAACGGCGTGCCGGCCCGTTTCTTCTTCTCGACCAGTGTCGAGATGACGCCGTTGCGCAGGCTGCGGGCACGGATCCAGTCGGCCTGGATGCGTCGGGCCGGAACTGTTTCATGCACTTGGGCTTCGGCGCACCAGCCAAGCACAAAACCTCTTTGTGCCGCCCGGCTCAGGAAATCGGAATCGCCGCCGCCCATGAAGTTGAATTTCAGATCGAGAAACGGTGGCCCCATGGCGGTGAGCACCTTGCGGCCGACCAGCAGATTGCCGGAGGAATACAGCGCCGGCGCCCGCCCGGTCTGCCGATAGGGTGGCGCAAAGACCGGGTGCTCGGCCCATCCGGCATGGGCCGCGTCGGCAAACACAGGCATCTGCGGGCCGCCGACAATGTCGGCGCCGAGCGTCTCGGCCGCCTGGCACATGCGCTCGAGCCATTGCGGATCGGCGATCTCGTCGTCGTCGATGACCAGCAGGTGGCTGAAGTCGGGAAAGTGCAGGATCGCCGTCTGCCAGCCGGCATTGTAGGCGCTGCAATTGCCGCGCTCATGCGCGACGATCACCATGCCCGGGATGTCGCCGCGCTCGAACAGCGGCAGCGCCGCCTTGGCGCCGGCGCGCGCTTCGGCTTCGTTCTCGATGACAATGATTGCGAAGCGTCTGCCGGTTTCCTGGGCCTTGAGCGATGCCAGCGTCGCCAGCAGTTGCTCGGGCCGTTTGAAGGTCGGCAGGGTAATGACCGCCTCGACGGCAGCGGCGACAAGTCCCGGCGACCACCCTGCGATCGATACCGAACCGTCCGATGGCAAAGGGATCATCCGTGTCCAGCCCGGAATGGTTGAGTTTTGCTCTCGATAGCACCCGTGACAATAAGGTTTCGTTAATCACCTTTGGCGGACAAGCGGCAAACCGGCAACGCCGGGCCACCCAATAGCTTCACTTAATCAAGGCTTCACCGCGCTTTGTTAGCTGTATCCGCTCAGGATAGGTGAGATGCATCTGCTGTTCGCCACATCGATTGTGCCCGACGGAGCCCTTGCCTCGGGCTACGAGATCGCCAATGCCGCGATCATCGCCGCGTTGCGGCGCGCCGGCGCGCGCGTCACGGTGATCGGCTTCACCTGGCCGGGCAAGCCTGCGAGCGATCCGCAAAACACCATCGTGCTCGGCGCCGTCGATGTGCGCACCGAAACTGCCTCATCGCTGCAAAAGCTCGCCTGGGTTGCAAGAGCGATGCTCTCCGGCCTCACTTTCGCGTCAGTCAAGCTGCGCGTCGTCAACGACAGCGAGGTCCGCGCCGCCGTCGAACGCTCCGGCCCTTTCGACGGCTACGTCTTGAATTCCGTGCAGTTCGCCGGCGCCTTCGAACGGCTTTTCGGCGACCGGCCGTCGATCTTCGTCGCCCACAATGTCGAGCATCGTTCGGCGCAGGAGAACGCCGCTGCCGCCGGCGGTCTTTTCCAGCGCCTGCTGTTTCGCCGTGAGGCAAGGCTGCTCAAGACTGTGGAAGAACGGCTATGCCGCCGGGCACGCTTCGTCTTCACGCTGGCCGAGGAAGATCGCTCAGCGCTCGGCGTCGCCTCCGACGAGCGCTCGGCGGTACTGCCCCTGGTGACCTGCGCCGAGCCGCCCGTGCAAAAAACCCCGCGCCGCATCGACTGCGACGCGGCGCTGATCGGCACCTGGACGTGGCAGCCGAACCGCATCGGCCTCGACTGGTTCCTGGAAAAGGTGGTGCCGCGTCTCAGGCCCGATTTCCGGGTCAGGATTGCCGGCGGCATGCCGTCGGACCTCAGGTCCGCGCCTCCCGGCGTCGAGTTCGTCGGCCGCGTGCCGGACGCGCAGGCTTTCGTGCGCAGCGCCGCCGTCATCCCGCTGATCAGCACCTCCGGCAGCGGCGTGCAGCTCAAGACCATCGAAACCTTCGAACTCGGCCTGCCCTCCGTCGCCACCAGCCATTCGCTGCGCGGCATCGACCATCGCCCGGTCAATTGCGTGGTGACCGATGATCCGGTCGCCTTCGCCGGCGCCCTGGAAGCAGCGGTAGCCGATGTCGGGGACGCCGACGGCAGCGCTTTCCACCGCCGGCAGCTGAAGGCGCTCGATGCCGCAATCAGGCTCGGCCTGGAAAAGCTCGGGCCTGTCGGCCAGGAGATGTTTGCATGAATGTGCACAACGCCCGCGCCGTTTTCGGGCCCGACAGCTTGAAATCAATCCTGGGCATCTCGGTCCTTGCCATCCGCTGGGACGATGCGGTCGCGCACCTGACCCGGTTGATTGCAGAGCGGCGCTTCACCAAGGTCACCTTTCTCAACGCTCACAACGCCAATGTCGCCTATACGGACCTGGTCGTCGCCGAGGCGCTCGACGATTTTCTCATCCTGCCGGACGGGGTCGGCGTCGATCTGGCGGCGAAACTGCTTTACGGAGCATCGTTTCCGGACAATCTCAACGGCACCGATTTCATCCCTGCCTTTCTGCAGGCGTCCGCCAGGCCGCTGACCGTGGGGCTGCTCGGCGCGACCCGGGTCAACGCCGAGGCGGCGTCGAAGAAGCTGGCAGCGCTCGCGTTGCAGCACCGGTTCGTCGTCATCCATGACGGTTATTTCTCTCCCGCCGAGGAGCCGGCAATCGTCGATCGCATTGCCAGGTTGCGACCGGACGTGCTGCTTGTCGCCATGGGCGTGCCGCGCCAGGAATTATGGATCGCGCGCCACATCGACGCGCGCCACTGCACGTTGCCGATCGCCGTTGGTGCGCTGCTCGATTTCCTGAGCGGCACAGTGCCGCGGGCGCCGCTGTGGATGCGCCGGCTCAGGCTCGAATGGCTGTTTCGGTTGTGGATCGAACCGGGCCGTCTCTGGCGCCGCTATGTGGTCGGCAATCCCCTGTTCCTGTGGCGCGTCTTCGGCCAGAAATTTTTGGGCAGGCCTGCTCCTGCCAGAACTCGCCCCGGAGCAGATCCCGGAGCAGGTTTTTGAACAACCGGTTCGTGCCAAGCCCTGATAGCGAGGCCGATTTCCTTCGCCGGGCGCCGACGGCAGCGGTCGTGACGGCAAGCTATGCGCCGGATCTGGAGCGCTGCCGCCTGTTGTGCGAAACGCTCGACCGCTACGTTTCCGGCGTGGCGCACCACTATATTCTTGTCGAGCATCGTGACGTGGCGCTGTTTCGTCAGTTGGAGAACAATCGCCGCACCATCGTCGACGAGAGGGACCTGTTGCCGCGCTGGCTGCATGCCTTCGATGATCCGCTCAGCCTGTTCCGCCGGCGCATCTGGCTCAGCCCTTGGACCATGCCGCTGCGCGGTTGGCACGTGCAGCAGCTTCGCCGCATTGCGATAGCAGCGCACGCCGCCGAAGACGTGCTGATCTTCTGCGATTCCGACGTGGCGTTCCTAAAACCTTTCGACTGCAGCGCCTTCTGGCGCGACGGCAAGGTGCGGCTGTTCCGCCGCGACGGCGTGCTGTCCGGTGACGGTCATGACGAGCATCGCATCTGGTCGCGCAATGCCGGCTCCGCGCTTGGCATCGAGTCATCGGAGGTTTCGACCCACGACTACATTTCGACGCTGATTGCCTGGCGCCGCCAAACCGTGACGGCGCTGTGCGCGCGGATCGAGAAGATCCATGGTCGCAACTGGGTCGAAGTCGTCGGTGCGGCGCGCAAATTCTCCGAATGCATGATCTACGGCCGCTATGTCGACGAGGTGCTCGCCGGCGCCGGCCATTTCCCTGGCTCGGAGGAGTTCTGCCGCGTCCACTGGACGGGCGAGGCGCTGTCGGATGACGAGTTCCGCCGTTTCGTCGCCGCCATGGCGCCGCAACAGGTGGCCATCGGCATGCAGTCGTTCATCGGCACCGACGTCGGCCGCATCCGCCGCCTGATCGGGCTCGGTTAGTCCCTCAGACCGGCTTCGCCGGCCTGCGCATCGCCGAATAGGTGAGCAGCGCCGAGGCGAGATAGAGCAGCAGGAAGACGACATTGAGCGACAGCACCAGATCGGGCGTGCCCGGGATATTGGTGAGCACATAGGTCAGCAGCACCGCCTTCAGCCCGGCAAGCAGCGCCAGGTTGATCGCCCGCACCAGCGTCTGGCCGCGCGCGAACAGAAGTTCGGCCTGGTATTCGACGAGATTGCGCAGGCCCGGCACGCAGATCGCCAGCGCCACCAACGGGGCGGCCTCCGCAACATTGCTGCCGAGCGCGTTGGGGAAGAAATGCAGCACGATGCCGAGTGCCGCCAGCGCCAGTGTCGAGACCGCGAACACGCCGCCTTCGATGCCGCTCTTGACCGAAAGGCGTGACAAGAGTTCCGGCGCTCGCATCATGCGCTGCACCAGCATCATCGAGAAGGTGCGGATCGGGATCGCCGTCAGGTCGACCAGCCGCATGATGATGGCATAGATGCCGGCGAGGTGCGGGCCGCCGATCGCCAGCACCAGCAGCTTGTCGAATTCCATCTGCAGGTAGAACAGCACCTCGGCGCCGGCCACATAGAGGGAATCGGCGAGCCGTCTGAGATAGAGCGCCGGCCGCTGCCGCAGCCGCTGGCGCGGATAGAAAAATCCGAAGGCAATGAGCAGCGAGGCGGCGTTGGCGCCGATGTAATACCACGACCAGACCGCTATGGTCGGCTGCGCCGCGAACATGAACAGCATGGCGCCGAGCGCCCGCAAGGCCGTCGCCAGGATCGTCAGCAGGGCGGCGCGGCCGAATTTGCCGAGACCGTTGTTGACGATCAGCGCCACCTCGACCGGCCGCCACAACAACGCCTCGGCAAACACGATCGCCGCAAAGACCGACAGCGGCACGGTGCCGGCAAAGAAGACCAGGTATACGCCGTAGGAGGCGGCAGCCAGCAATGGCAGCGATATAGCGCCAAACAGCAGGAAGCCGGCCGTGAAGGTGCCGATCAGATTGGGGCGGATGGTGGCGGTTCGGTAAAGCGCCGAGATGAAGCCGAAGGCCAGGATGCGCGACAGCATCACGCCGGCCGCTGACGCGGTGGCGAACACGCCGAACTCGGCGATCGACAGCGTGTTGGCCAGCGCGATGAAGTAGGCGAGCGAAAACACCAGCCGCCCGCCCGCGCCGCTGATCGCCGAAAGATAGTCGCGAACCAGCCGCCGTCGCTCGGCCACGAAAGCGCCGATCCGGGCGAGAGGCCGTTTTTGCGGGATGTTGCCTGCCTCAGTCATGTGTCGAGACAGCATAGGCCGGAAAGTTTAACGCGCGGTTCTGGGCGCTATAGATGCTCTCAAGAAGGGCACAACCATAGAGGGAAACCGTGCCTTCAAGGCAGGGAAATTAACCTTTTGTTTCCTATGCTTGTTTAGTATGGCTTTACCAATGGCTGACCGCGCGTCCAAGCCGCAAAGGGCAAGCTCCACGACAATGGTCGACAGACAAAACCGTGAAGATTGGAAGCGCGAGCGGTCCTTGCTGGCGCTCGGCCAGGCATTGCGCGGCGAAGAAGGACCATCGCTGGTTGCGATCGGCGACCGGGCGTCATGGCGCGAGGATGCCGCAACACGCCATCGTCGCGCGCGCTCACGCCGCGAGGGGCGAACGCATCCGGAATTTTCGGCAATCCCGGAGCCCTCGGCGGCCCCGGAACGCTGGGCGACTCCGGAGTTATCGGCAAACAATGAGACTCGGTTTCAACCAAAGGATGCATCGGCTTCGGCTGCCCGGGCTGAGACCGACGACGTCGCTGAAGCGGACCACGCTGAGGCCAGGCAGCGGGAGGAGCCGGTTGCAGCCGGTGTTTCCGAGGACGGGCGTTCCGATGCCGATTCTCGAGCCGCGTTCGATCCTCGATACGCTGCGTCCGATTCTCGATCCCCCGGCGAAGAACCTCGATATGCCGCGTTCGATTCTCGATATGCCGCGTTCGATTCTCGATACGCCGGTGACGAGCAGCGGTCCCCCCGCGACGAGGACGACAGATGGAAGCCGTTGATCGATCCGATGCAGGTCGTGCGCGGCATTGCCCGCTCGAAACTGCTGATCATCGCCATGACAATGCTGGGCGCCACGCTTGGCGTCGCCATCGCGCTGTCGACGCCGAAGAAATACGAAGCCACCGCAGAGCTGATCGTCGACCCGCGCGACCTGAAGCTCACCGACCGCGACCTCACTCAATCGGTGGTTGCGTCCGACGCCACGCTGGCCATCGTCGAGAACCAGGTTCGCGTGCTCACCTCCGGCACTGTTCTCAACAAGGTCGTCGACAAGCTCAATCTCGTCAATGATCCGGAGTTCAACGGGCAAGGTTCCGATGGCCTGGGGATGATGACCTTCATCCGGTCGATACTGTCGCGCAATGACGGGCCGGCTGCCGGCGAGGGCCGCCGCCGTGCGCTGGCCGTCGCCAATCTGGCCGAGAGCCTTTCGGTCGAGCGCGGCGGCAAGACCTTTGTCATCTCGGTCAGCGCCACCACGCAAAATGGCGAGAAGTCGGCGCTCATCGCCAACACCATGACGGACGTTTTTCTGCAGACCTTCGGTCAGATCCAGTCCGACACCGCTGGCCGTGCGGCCAGCGAGCTGACCGGCAGGCTCGACGAACTGCGCAAGGGCGTGGAAGTGGCCGAGCGCAAGGTCGAGGATTTCAGGGCCGCGCACGACCTCGTCGACGCGCAAGGCCATTTGATCAGCGACGACGAGATGCTCAAGCTTAACCAGCAGTTGGCCATCGCCCGCGCGCGCACACTGGAACTCAACGCCCGCGCGGCGTCGGCGCGCTCGATCGACGTGAATTCGGTTCTGAGCGGCACCTTGCCGGAGGAGATCAACTCCAACGCCATGAGCGAGTTGCGCTCGCAATATGCGACGCTCAAGCAGGAGGCCGACCGCGCCGCGATCCGGCTCGGGCCGCGCCATCCCGAGCTCCAGGCGCTCAATGCCCAGCTTGCCGGATCGCGCGAGCGCATCGCCGGGGAACTGCGCCGCATCGCCTCGTCGCTGCAGGTCGACCTCAGGCGCGCCGTGCAGCTCGAACAGGATCTGGCCTCCCGGCTGGCGCAGTTGAAGGTCCGCAGCGGCGACGTCAACAGCGACCTGGTCACACTGCGTGAACTGGAGCGCGAGGCCGCAGCGAAACGCTCCGTCTACGAACAATATCTTCTCCGCGCCAGGGAGACCGGCGAGCAGAAGGACATCAACACCGCCAATATCAACGTGATCTCCAAGGCTTTCGCCCCGCTCGAGCCGAACGGACCGTCGCGCGCCATGACGGTGCTGGCCGGCCTGCTGGCGGGGCTTGCTTCCGGTGTCGGCCTCGGCGCCATGCGCGGCGCCTATGCGAGCCTGCGCGAAACCGCCGATTCGCGGCCGCGCCGCCGGGCAGAAGAGCGCCGGACGCCCATCGAAGACAAAGCATACCAGCCGCCCGTTCCGCCCCATGCCGGACAAGTGCCTCATCCGCAGCAGCAGTATCCCCAAGCCTCGTCGGACGAGGCAGATCAGGCTTTGAAAGCCGCTGAACAGCAAGCCTCTATCGAGGAAATCCGCGCCAGCTTGCGCGAATTCCGCGAAGCGGTTCGCGAACTCAGCGAAAGCCGATCGCGGCGCTATTTCTGAGCGCCGAATAGAATAAAAGCCATCGGTTTCGAGTTAGCGGCATAAGACGGCGCTTTGACGGGATTGCGCGGTCGGATTTTCGTGAGAATGCCGCCCGAAGCAGAACGATGTTGAGGATGGTTGATGGCCGAGTTGATTGATGGAAAAAGCATTGCCGAAGGCGTGGTGCGGCGCGTCAAGACCCTGACGATCGAACTGATGGAAAAGGGCGCGCACAAGCCCGGTCTCGCCGTGGTCATCGTCGGCGAGGATCCGGCGAGCCAGGTTTACGTCGCCTCCAAATCCCGCACCGCCAAGGAATGCGGATTTCATTCGGTCCAGCACACGCTGCCCGCCGAAATGTCCGAACAGGAACTGCTTGCCGTCATCGGCGAACTCAACGCCGATCCCGCCATCAACGGCATCTTGGTGCAGCTTCCGCTGCCTGGCCATATCGATGCTGGCAAGGTCATCCAGGCAATAGCGCCGCAAAAGGATGTCGACGGCTTCCACTTCATCAATGTCGGCAAGCTCGGCACCGGCGAACTGGAGACGGCGTTCGTGCCTTGCACGCCGGCCGGCTCGATGCTGCTCATCGAGCGTGTGCGCGGCAAGGATCTTTCCGGGCTCAATGCGGTGGTCGTCGGCCGCTCCAACATCGTCGGCAAGCCAATGGCCAATCTTCTGCTTGCCGCCAACTGCACCGTCACCATAGCGCACAGCCGCACGAAGGACCTGGCTGCACTGGCGCGCACCGCCGACATTCTCGTTGCCGCTGTCGGCAGACCTGAAATGGTCAGGGGTGACTGGGTCAAACCGGGCGCCACCGTCATCGACGTCGGCATCAACCGCATCGCGGCGCCCGAAAAGGGCGAAGGCAAGACCCGTCTCGTCGGTGACGTCGCCTTTGCGGAGGCGGCCAAGACCGCCGGCGCCATCACGCCGGTACCCGGCGGCGTCGGGCCGATGACCATTGCCATGCTGATGGCCAACACGCTAGCTTCCGCCTATCTCGCGGCCGGATTGAAACGGCCGTCTTTCTGAACCTGGAAAGCCCAAAGTTTGCCGAACCTCACTGTTCCCTCAGAGCGGCCGGTCACCAATGATCCCACTCACGGCGGCCGGCAGTTCGGGTTCCTGCTGGTCGACAAGTTTTCCATGTTCTCGCTGGCCGCGGCCATCGACACGTTCCGGTCGGCCAACCGGCTGCTTGGCTATGATTTCTATGGCTGGACGACGGTGTCGGCCGACGGCGATGCCGTCATGGCCTCCAACGGCCTGCCGCTCAAGATCGACTACGCTGTCGCCGATCTGCCGCCGGTCGATATTCTGTTTGTCTCGGTCGGGCTGACGACCGAGTTTCCCGGCAAGAGCAAGGTGCTGGCGGCGCTGCGCAGCTGGGGCCGGCGCGGCAACGCGCTCGGCGCACTGTCGGTCGGCTCCTACCTGCTCGCCGAGGCAGGCCAGCTCGAAGGCTATCGCTGCACCATCCATTGGGAAAACCGCGCCGGCTTCGTCGAGCGGTTTCCCGACATCAACTGCACCGGCAATGTCTTCGAGATCGATCGCAAGCGCTACACCTGCGCCGGCGGCACCACCTCGATCGACCTGATGCTGGAGATCGTGCGCGGCGATTTCGGTTCGAGCCTCGCCAACGGCGTCGCCAACCAGTTCCAGCACGAACGCATCCGCTCCGCCGGAGACCGCCAGCGCGTCGGTCCTGAGCGCGACCTGACCGGCAAATCGGAAAAGCTGCGTCGCATCGTCGAATTGATGGCCGACCATCTCGACGAGCCGCTGTCGGCGGTGCAACTCGCCAAGTCGGCGGGCCTGTCGGTGCGTCAGGTCGAGCGGCTGTTCCTGCGCCACCTCAGTGTGACGCCCGGCCGCTATTACATGCGGCTCAGGCTCGAGCGGGCGCGCGAATTGCTGCGCCAGACCAACATGCCGATCCTCGACGTGGCGATCGCCACCGGCTTCACCTCGCACTCCTATTTTGCCCAGAGTTATCGGCTGCAGTTCGGCCGGCCGCCTTCCGAAGAGCGGCGCACGACGTACTGAGCGGTTTGGCGCAGCCAGCGCCGCGTGCCCCGGCGCCCGGGCTTGTATCCTGACGCGGCGTCAAATAGCTTCGCCTCCCTGATTGCAGAGACTGATTTTGCAGAGATTGACTGGCAGAGACTGACTGGGGGGATTTTCATGGCGGGAATTGCACGGGGCATCGCTGCGGCGATTTTACTGTTGTGGATGACGACGCTCGGCGTTGCCGCCGACCGTGTCGTCATCGTTCTTGACGCCTCCGGTTCGATGTGGGCGCAGATCGACGGCAAGCCAAAACTCGAAATCGCCCGCGAATCGCTGCGAACGGTGCTGCAATCGGTCCCCGCCGACAAGGAAATCGGCTTTATGGCTTATGGCCATCGCGAGAAGGGCAGTTGCGAAGACATCGAGCTCATCGTGCCGCCGCAGGCCGGCTCGGCAGCTGCTGTTTCCACTGCCGCCGACAGCCTGAAATTCCTCGGCAAGACGCCGCTGACATCAGCCGTAAGGCAAGCGGCCGAGGCGCTGAAATACACCGAGGACAAGGCCACCGTCATCCTGATCACCGACGGGCTCGAGACCTGCAAAGGCGACCCCTGCGCGCTCGGCAAGGAGCTTAGGGCTGCCGGTGTCGACTTCACCGTAAACGTCGTCGGCTTCGGCCTGACCGCGGACGAGGGCAAGCAGGTTTCTTGCCTCGCCGACAACACCGGCGGCAAATACATCCAGGCGTCGGATGAGAAGGCGCTGCAGGACGCGCTGGTCGAGACCATCGCCGCCGCACCTGCACCGGCGCCCGAACCAGCGCCGGCGCCGCAGCCGGCCGCCGCGCCGGAAAAGCCGAAATTCAACTTCATCCCCGCCGTGGTGCTCGCCGAGGGCGGCGATCCCGTCACCGACGGCAATTCCTGGGAGATCCACAAGGCAAAGTCCGACGGCACCCGCGGCGACTACGTCACCACCGAATACGGCGCCTACAAAGGCAATCTGGAGCCGGGCGACTACATGATTGTCGCACGCTATGGCGAGGCCGGGACCGAACAGAAGATCACCGTCGAGGCGGGCCAGGTCTACAAGCCTCTGCTTACGCTGAATGCCGGCACGCTCATCATTCATCCGCGGCCAAGCGAGGGCGCGGAGGTGGCCGATGGTGCGGCTGTCGTGATCGCCTATCCGGGCGTTGAAATGCCCGCGACCTATTATGGCGACACCAAGGTCGTATTGCCGGCCGGCGACCAGAAAGTGACGGTCAGGATCGGGCAGGGCGAGGTTACCGAAACTATCCCGCTCGCTGCCGGCAAGGTCGTCGACAAGGATATCGTCGTCGGCATCGGCCATGTCGTTGCCAACGCCTACTACACCGCCGGCGGCGACAAGGCCGACGGTTCGGGCATCGGCTTCAAGGTGTTCAAGGCAAAAAAGAAGATCGACGGAACGAGGCAAGAGGTGGCTTATGCCTATGGCCCCGACAGCAAGTTCGATCTGCCGCCCGACGACTACGTGCTGACGGCGACGGTCGACCTTGCCGTCGTCGAGCAGCCGTTCAGCGTCAAGGCCGGTGAGCATCAGGATGTCAAGATCGCCATCAATGCCGGCGTGCTGGCGATCACCGCGCCAGGTGCCTCGAAGATCGAGATTTTCGATGCGAAGAAGGACATCAACGGCAACCGCAAATCGCTCGGCTACGCCTATGACGAGAAATATCAGGCGGCGCTGCCGGCCGGCGACTACGCGGTCGTCTCGCAAATGTTGGACAACAGCTCGAAGGAAAGCACCGTGACCATCAAGGCCGGCGAGCGAGCCGAGCTGACGGTGCAGTAGGAGCGCAATTCGACGCCAGTGTCGATTTGCTCGCGACGGGAATCCGCCCGGCCTTGAAGGCGCAAGTGTCAAGGCGATCGACTGATTGTTAGACAAACATACACCCCCACAATTGCCGAGCTTGGCCTATGGATGCGGCCGGCGCTGGTCGTGCATATCGGACTGGCATTCGCATTTCTGTCGCGCAGGCAGCGTCGACGCGAACCAGTCGGCTGAACGTCCGAAATGGTGGAATGTTGCCATTCGTCTCGTCGATCGGAACGAGCAGGTAGCGCCAATTCCGGTCATTTGTGCCCGGCAAGATGAAAGCCTCGATCGAATCCTCTTGCTGACCTTTTCGATTCCACACTGCCGAGGTCCAGAGGCTCGAACGCCACCTACTCGTGCTTATCCGCAGATACCGCCTGCCTGCACTCAGAGATGAACCGAGCGGCTGGCTCATCACACGTTGGCGACGTCAAAATACCGATCTCCCTGAAGGTTTCCGCCTCGCCTAGCTCTATGACGCGCACGCCCCGGAAGTGATCCGCATAAGCTTCCGCCCTCGGCACGATTGCGACGCCCATGCCGTCGGCAACCATGCTCAACAGGGCAGCAATGTCGTCTATCTCGACCCATTCGTCGACCAGAACGCCTTGTTGTTCGATCAAACGCTCTACCAGCCGCCCGCCGAACGAATGACGGTTGTATCTCAGGAAGGCGTGTCCCCTCATCGCGGCCTTCCAATCCATGTCGTCAGTTCCTGGCGGCGCCACTAAGACGAAACGCTCCTGCACCAACGACTCCCACCGTACGGTCGGCGGCAATCCAAAGCCCGGCCGGATAATGACGGCAACGTCCAATCCGCCTGCGTCCAGGCGATCCAGCAGCTCTAGTGAAGTTCCCGGCACGATCTCGATGTAAAAACCGGGGAAAGCAGGATGGAAAGCCTTCAAAGCGCGCCGAAGGATCGTCGGTTGCACGGACGAGATTGCACCGATCCGGAGACGCCCTGTTTGGGTCGACGAATCCAACGGCTCGGTCAGCTTCTCAACACCAGCAAGAACCTCCTGCGCCCGCGCCAACACTGTGCGCCCGGTTTGGTTCAGGATGGCCGAGCGGCCGGTCCGGTCGAAGAGCCGCACCCCGAGCTTGTCTTCGAGACGCCTCATCTGTCCGCTGACGGCGGCCTGCGTTAAACCAATCCGCGCGCCAGCAGCCGCGAAGGTGCCGTAGCGGACAACCGCCGACAGCGTTCTCAGTTCAGTGATCATGTCGCATTGATAATTTTTGGTTGGGCTGACTGCAATTATATACAGTTTTTTGTTTTGCTCGGAACCCTCTATCTGACGGTCATCCTCAGAATGGAGTTTTCAATGATGACCGACCAGACCATCCGCCCCTTCCATCTCGCCTTTCCGGTCGACGACCTCGAAGCTGCGCGCAGCTTCTACAAGGATCTTCTTGGCTGCAGGGAAGGCCGCAGTTCACCCGACTGGATCGATTTCAACTTTCACGGCCATCAGATCGTCGCGCACCTGGCGCCCGAAGAGACTGGCAAGGCCCGGACGAACGCCGTCGATGGCCACGGCGTGCCGGTTCGGCATTTTGGAATCGTTCTCTCGATGCAGGAATGGCAGAAGACGGCTGAACATCTGACTGAAGCTGGAATGGATTTCGTGATCGCTCCCTACATCCGCTTCAAAGGCCAGCCCGGCGAGCAGGCAACGATGTTCTTCAACGATCCGGCGGGCAACGCCATCGAGATGAAGGCTTTCAAGGATATCGGCCAACTATTCGCGAAGTGAAGCCGCGAACAGAGAGTTGCGCCATCCATTCAAGTTCATCACGTGTAGCGCCAGCCTTATCAATATCACGTTCAATCAACTGAAATGACAACAGAATGACCAATCCGACATACGTTCAGGAATACGAGGCAATTGTCGAAGTGCTGAACAAGTACAATGAAGGGGGAGCAAAAGCGGACAGCTCGATCATGCGCCCGGCCTTCAGCAAACATGCGACCATGTTCGGCATCGAGAACAGCAAACTAGAAGGGGGGCCGATCGAAGGGCTTTTCAAAACGATCGACTCCGCGTTCCGGCCATCGCCGGGGGCGAAGGCCGCTGTCGTGCGCATAGATATCGTTGGTACCGTGGCGAACGCCCGCGTCGATACGGACAATATCTCGGGGTTTCGCTTCACGGATTTTTTCAATCTGGTGAAGGTCGACGGTCAGTGGACGGTCGTCAACAAGATCTACCACGCGCACGATAGCAACTGATCGACACCGGCGCATGCAATGAGGGCTTCGGTTCTCATCAGCGCCGGCCCCGCTGTTTCGATCATCGAGACTCCCGCGTAGTTACGGAAGGAACATGACGATGCCCAAAATCTTCATCGTCGGCGGCGCCGGAAAAGTGGGCCGTCGTCTTGCTCAGCAACTTTCTGAGCGTGGTCACGAGCCGCTCTCCCTTTACCGCAAAGCTGAACAGCGTGACGAACTGACCGCGCTCGGAGCCACGCCGATTGAAGGCGATCTCATCAGTCTGTCCGTCGAGGATTTGGCGGACCTGATGAGGGGCTGTGACACTGCCGTCTTCAGCGCCGGAGCCGGCGGCGCGGGGATGGAAGTCACCAACGCCATCGACGGGGCCGGGCTCGAAAAGGCGGTGGAAGCCGCGAAGGTCGCAGGAATCCAGCGATTCCTGCTGGTTTCGGTTTTCCCCGACGCACTGCGCGACCAAGAGCGCAAAGACGACTTCGAGAACTATATCAAGGTCAAGAAGTTGGCGGACGCTTATCTTGTCGCCAGCGGCCTCGATTACGTCATCGTGCGGCCCGGCACACTGACCGAAGAGACAGGCCGCGGACGCGTGCGCGCCGACCTCGCCATTCCCTACGGCGAGGTGCCGCGAGACGACGTTGCCGCCGTTCTGGCCGAGCTCGTAGACCGGCGGCCGGACGTTACCCGGACGATCATCGAACTAACCGAAGGAGAGATGCCGGTCTCCGATGCCATCGCGCGTCTCGCGTAAAGCGCGCGATCATGATGCTTGGGTTCGGCCGGCGCTCGCCAGCGAGTGGCCTTTAAGGCGAAGAAAGGCTCGAGGCGGGACGTTGAGCAAGGGGAGTAACGGTGGTCGGCGCTCATAGAGCGACGACCGGTTTGTCCGCGACAGCTGCCACTCGCAGTGCTCCGATCGAAGGTCGCCTTTGGGTCATGGGCGTGAATTCGGCCGGGGGCGAACGAGCTTCCGCTTAAGGTCGGACTTTGCCGTTTCTGGAAGACGCAGAAGCCCTCGATCCCGCTCCCCGCTGCATCGGCTCCGAATGACCGTCACGAGATAGGCCAATAATGACTCAGAGGTAACATAGTGGCCAAAAAGGCAAAATTGCGTGGCAATCGACGGACAGCGTCAGACGGCCGCGCGCCGCCCTTATTCACTGCAGTGCGAATTCCGCTGCGCCGCGGGCTGCTCGGATTTCCTCCTTGACCGCCACAAGAGCGGTGGTCAGCTTCTCGAAAGCCGAATTCATGGGTGAGGTACGACGCCAATGAAGGGCGATCTCATGTCGCGCTTCTGGATGATCAAGACGGCGCAGGATGAAATCCGGGTCCCGGATCGCCTCTCCCAAAGCATAAAGCGATGGTAACACCGCCACCCCGGCGCCCATGACGGCCATTTGGCGAACGGCGTCAAGGCTCGCGCCCTGATAGTCCCGGCTGACCTGCGTTCCCGCCAATGCGGCAAGTCGCTCGACGATTTCGGTGAGCTGGTATCCCGGGCTCAGAGACAGAAGCGGCTTCGCGGCAAGATCGGCGAGCGTCACGGGGCCATCTGACGATGAGAGGGGATCATCGGCCGCCGCACAGATCCACAGAGTTTCAGTGAACAACGGGCGGGTGTGAAACTCGGGGCTTTCCGTCGGGGAACCGATAACCGCATCCAGCCGCCCCTCACGCAAATGGTTCAGCAAATCGCGCGTTGCTCCCTCCTGAACGGCAAGCCTGAGATCCGGGAAAGACGCGTGCAGTCGGCGGGTTGCCAATGGCATGTAGTATGCCCCGACCGATGGCAGCACACCGATATTGAGGCGCAGGTTCAGCTTGCCATCGGCGTTTCTGGACAAGCTGCGGAACTCTTCCAGATCCCGCAAGATCGCGCGGGCTCTGGGCAAAAGGATTTCACCCATTGGCGTGAGCTGCACGCGCCGGGAGGTGCGCTCGAACAGGGAGATGCCAAGTTCTGCCTCCATGGTCGCGAGCTGTTTGGACAAGCTGGGCTGGCTTACGGCCAGCTCCTGAGCGGCTGCGCCAAATGCGGACTGATTGGCGACCGCCACAAAATATTGAAGCTGGCGGAACGTGGGGCGCATGATAATGTCCTTTAATTGATAGCTCAAAGCTATCGATTCAACAGAAAATTACCATTGGTTTCATCGATCACCGGTCACCAACTTATCCCCGTGGGCGGCGCCGCCCGTGTAGCAAAACGGAGAAAACAGAGTGCTCAACAAGATAGCGATGTCAGCCAGCGTAATTGCCCTGATGGCCGTGGGATCCGCGCAAGCCAAGGGACTTACCCCGGTTATGGCGGACGAAGTCGTAGCGCTTCAGAAAGCCTGGGGCGAGGGTATTGTCGATATCGGGCAGGTCTTCACTGATGGCGGCGACTACAGAGCTGCTGCCGAGGAGCACCTCAAGAAATTCTATGCCTACGGAGAGGAAGAAGTTCTGTTCAAGCCCACCCTTGCAAACGAAGACCAGTTCCGCGGCACTTTCGAGGAAGCCTTGTCATATTTCGTCACCGGAACCGTGAGCGAAGACAAGGGATTTGCGATTGCGCCCTACACCAAGGTGCGCTGGGAAAATGAGGGCACGATCGTCGACAGTGATAGTGCCATGTCGATGGGCAACTACTATTTCACGAAGACGGACGGCTCCGAGACCAAGGTTGAATACTCTTTTGGAATTGAGCGAATGGGTGACGGTCAGCTGAAGATTGTCCTGCATCACTCGTCGCTGCCTTATTCGCCAAACTGATTTAGGACGAGAACCTCCTCAGGTTGCGGCAGTAGGCGAGCGGGGCCGGATCGACCGGCCCCGTTTCGCTTTTGAGGTGCCCGCACCTTGCCCTCAAACTCCCGCCTCGCCGGGGGCGAACGAGCTTCCGCTTAAGGTCGGACTTGGCCGTTTCTGAAGACGCGGAAGCCCTCGATCCCGCTCCCCGCTGCATTGGCTAAGAATGACCGGTCAACCCGGCGCCTGCGGCGCAGACGTTTCGCGCGGTTTAGCTTGCTATAAAAATTTCGCAAAGCATTCGGGCATGGGTCGGGGCGCTTGGCTGTCGTTCGTCTTGTATACCTGACACGACGGGGAGATTTTGCAGCATGGCGAAGATCGTATTCGGAATGAACCAGTCCCTCGACGGCTATGTCGACCACCAGGAATTACCTGCGCCAAGTCCCGCGCTCTTTCGTCACTGGATAGAGCACGTGCGCGACCTGACCGGCAGTGTGTACGGTCGCCGCATGTACGAGGCCATGCGCTATTGGGACGAAGACCGTCCTGAGTGGAGTACGGAGCAACACGAGTTCGCGGCGGCGTGGCGGCGCCAGCCGAAATGGGTTGTATCGCGCTCGTTGAAGTCGGTCGGTCCCAATGCCACGCTTATCGCGGATGACGTCGAGGTAGTGATACGCAGGCTAAAGGCCAAGCTAACAGGAGAGATTTCCGCTTCCGGACCAGAGTTGGCGCAAAGCCTGACCGAAATGGGTCTGATCGACGAATACCGCCTCTACCTTCACCCCGTGGTGCTTGGTCGCGGCAAGCCCTTCTTCGCCGGCTCTCGGCCACCGCTCCGCCTTGTGGCCAGCGAGCGAATCGGCGGGGAAGTCATCAGGTTAACCTACGTTCCTGCCTGATTACAGACCACGCCGACCAGGCCCGCTTTGAGGTTGAAAGCTGCCGTTCCTGTGTCGCGCAAATCCTAAGTTTCGCATCAAAATCGGCGGCGCTGATTATCAGGGAAATCTCTGTCGCAACAGTCGCTCGCAAAAGTCCGAATTTTGCGACAGATATTTGCGACGGAAAGTACCGCGAGCCGCGCTTTTTCCGCTTTTTCACTGCAGTGCGAATTCCGCTGCGTTGTTTGCGAAGGCGCTGGCGCCGTGGTCGGCACGGCCGACCATTTGCCGCAACCCGGCGAAAAGCTCGCGGCCGAAGCCGAATTCATTGCCGGCAAGATCGCTGTCCGCCGCCCGGCGCAGCGCGAAATCGCCTGCCGGCACCAGGACTTCCAGCGTTCCGGCTTCGGCGTCGAGCCTGATGATGTCGCCGTCATGGATCCTGGCGATCGGCCCGCCCTCGACCGCCTCCGGCGTCACATGGATCGCCGCCGGCACCTTGCCGCTGGCGCCCGACATGCGCCCGTCGGTGACCAGCGCCACATGCTGGCCGCGATCCTGCAGCACGCCGAGCACGGTGGTCAGCTTGTGCAACTCCGGCATGCCGTTGGCTTTCGGGCCCTGGAAGCGGATGACGGCGATGAAATCGCCGGTCAACGTGCCGGCCTTGAACGCCTCGTTGAGCCCTTGCTGGCTGTCGAAAACCTTGGCCGGCGCCTCGATGATGCGCCGTTCCGGTTTCACCGCCGAGGTCTTGATGACCGCGTGGCCGAGATTGCCTGACAGCATTTTCAATCCGCCCGTCGGCTGGAACGCCTTCTTGAACGGCGCCAGCACCTTCTCGTCGCCGCTTTCGCGGGGCGAGGCCTCGCGCACCACGCCGCCATCGGCGCCGAGCCTGGCCTCGACCGCATAAGGCCGCAGCCCTTCGCCCCAAACCGTCTGGACGTCCTCGTGCAATATGCCCTCGTCGAGCAGTTCGCGGATCAGGAAGCCGAGCCCGCCGGCTGCGTGGAAATGGTTCACGTCGGCAAGGCCGTTCGGATAGACCCGCGCCAGCAGCGGCACGGCTTCCGAAAGATCCGAAATATCCTGCCAGCTAATGGCGATGCCGGCCGCGGCCGCCATGGCGATCAGGTGGATGGTGTGATTGGTCGATCCGCCGGTGGCGTGCAGGCCGACGATGCCGTTGACGATCGAGCGCTCGTCGATCATCCGGCCGGCCGGCGTGTAGGCGTTGCCGAGCGCGGTGATCGCCAGCGCCCGCTTCGTCGCCTCGCGGGTCAGCGCGTCGCGCAGTGGCGTGCCGGGGTTGACGAAGGAGGCGCCTGGCGTGTGCAGCCCCATGATCTCCATCAGCATCTGGTTGGAGTTCGCCGTGCCGTAGAAGGTGCAGGTTCCCGGTCCGTGATAGGATTTGGATTCGGCCTCGAGCAGTTCGGCCCGTCCTGCCTTGCCTTCGGCATAGAGCTGGCGGACCTTGGCTTTCTCGTCATTGGGCAGGCCCGTCGTCATCGGCCCGGCCGGGATGAACACCGCCGGCAGATGGCCAAAAGTCAGCGCCGCGATCACCAGCCCGGGCACGATCTTGTCGCAGACGCCGAGATAGACGGCCGCGTCGAACATGTTGTGCGACAGACCGATCGCCGCCGCCATGGCGATCACGTCGCGCGAGAACAGCGACAGCTCCATGCCGGGCTGGCCCTGGGTGACGCCGTCGCACATCGCCGGCACGCCGCCGGCGACCTGGGCAATGCCGCCGGCCTCGCGCGCCGCGTCTTTGATCAGCGCCGGAAATGTCTCGAAAGGCTGATGTGCCGACAGCATGTCGTTATAGGAGGTGATGATGCCGAGGTTCGGCACGCGGTCGCCGCCCAATGCAAGCTTTTCCGAAGGGCTGCACACGGCAAAGCCATGGGCGAGATTGCCGCACGACAGCACGGCCCGGTTGGCGGTGCGCCTCGAGGCCTCGGCGATACGGCCGAGATAGGCCTCGCGACCCGGTCTGGAGCGTTGGCGGATGCGCTCGGTGATGGCTTCGATGTCGCGTCTTGCGGTCATGGCGTCGGTCCTTTCAGGCGAGGTCCCGCAAACACCGTTCGGCTGTCCGCCGGGCCTCGGCAAGTTGAAATCAGGGTGCCCAGAAAACCTCTACGGGCCTCTCGGCTGCGTCGAGCACGGCGCGAATGGGCTTTCGCTTTTCCGAGGCAACCGCGCTTTCGAATGCCTTGCGCTTGTCTTCGCCCTCGATGTGCAGTGCGAGGAAGCCGGCGCTGACGATCCGCGCCAGCGACAGCGTCAGGCGCGGCTCGCCGGCGCTTGCCGCGTGAACCGGGAATACGACCCTTTCCGAAGACGGGTCGAGCAGTCTTTCCAGATTGTCGGCGTCAGGAAAAAACGACGCGGTATGGCCATCCGCTCCCATGCCAAGCACGACCACGTCGAGCGGCCAGGGCAGCGACCGCAACATCCTGCTGTCGGCCTCCGACATGTCCTCGATGCTTTCCGCCTCTTGGTAAAGCGGCACGAAACGTGCGGCTGCAGCGGCGTGTTGCAGAAGATTGGCGGCGACCAGCCCGGCATTGGAGCGCGGCGAGGACGCCGGCACGCAACGCTCGTCGACCAGCGTCACCGTGACCTTGTTCCAGGCGATCGGGATATTCGAAAGCGATGCGAAAAATTTCGCCGGGGTCGTTCCGCCGGAAACGGCGAGCAATGCCGTGCCGCGCTCATCGATCGCATTGGTCAGGCGGCCTGCGACGTGGCCGGCAAGTGCAGCCGCCAGGTCCTGGCGTTCGGCAAATGCGTGCCAGCTGTAGGCGGCGCCGTTCAATTGCTCTCGTGCCATGTCCGCCCGTCGCGTTCGATCAGCGCAATCGAGGCCGAGGGGCCCCAAGTGCCGGCGGTATAGCCCTGCGCCTCCTGCCTGGCGCTTTCCCATGCGTCCTGGATCGGGTCGATCCATTTCCACGCCGCCTCGACCTCGTCGCGGCGCATGAACAGCGTCTGGTTGCCACGGATGACGTCCATGATCAGTCGCTCATAGGCGTCGGGGGCGCGGCCGTCGAAAGATTGCGCGAAGCTCATATCGAGCGGGATCTGGCGCAGCCGCATGCCGCCCGGCCCCGGATCCTTGATCATGATGAACTGCTTGACGCCTTCGTCGGGCTGCAGCCGGATGACCAACTGGTTGGCCGAGATCGGCCCGGCGCTGTCGCCGAAGATCGAATGCGGGATCGGCTTGAATTCGATGACGATCTCCGAAACGCGCGTCGCCAGCCGCTTGCCCGTCCTGAGGTAGAACGGCACGCCCGCCCAGCGCCAGTTGCCGATTTCGGCCTTGAGCGCAACGAAGGTCTCGGTGTTGCTGTTCTTGCCGAGCTCCTCAACATAGCCTTTCACCGGCCCGCCGGCCGAGGCCCCGGCACGGTACTGGCCGCGTACCGTGTGCTTGGGGGCATCGTTGCCGTTGATGCGTTTCAGCCCGCGCAACACCTTCAGCTTTTCGTCGCGCACGGCATCGGCGTCCATCGACGACGGCGCCTCCATGGCGACGAGGCAGAGAAGCTGCAGCATGTGATTCTGTACCATGTCGCGCAACGCGCCCGCCTTGTCGTAGTAGGTGACGCGGTCTTCGAGGCCGACGGTCTCGGCCACGGTGATCTGCACATGATCGACGTTGGCGGAATTCCACAGCGGCTCGTAGAGCGCATTGGCAAAGCGCAGCGCCATCAGGTTCTGCACCGTTTCCTTGCCGAGGTAGTGATCGATGCGGAATATCTGGCTTTCATGGAAATCGTCGCCGACCACATCGTTGAGCTGGCGCGCCGAGGCGAGATCGCGCCCGATCGGCTTCTCCAGCACGATGCGCGAGTTCGGCGTGATCAGCCCGTTCTCTTTCAGCTTATGTGAGATGTCGCCGAACAGCGCCGGCGCCACCGCCAGATAGAAGGCGCGGATGCATTCGCTGTCGCCGATTGCCGTCTTCAATTGTTCAAAGCCAGCGCCGGTCGTCGCGTCGGCCGAGACGTAGGAAAGCCGGGCAAGGAACGTCTTCAGTTCCGCGGCGTCGATATCGGCCGGTTTCACATGGTCGGAAATCGCCTGCCGGGCAAAGTCCTGGAATTCCTCGTCGGTCATTTTCGAGCGCGACGTGCCGATGATGCGCGTCGGTTCGGAAAACTGATGGCCGCGCTGGCGATGGTAGAGCGACGGCAAGAGCTTGCGTTCCGACAGATCGCCGGTGCCGCCGAAAATGATGAAGTCGAAAGGGTCGACGGGAATGATCTGGCTGGTCATGGTCTGTCCGCTCTGACGCCGCTCGCTGTGTACCGGTGGGTATAATCTAATCGATTTAGATTTTCCAGTGACACGGCGTCACATCCCAAGGCCAATCGGCTGATTGCCGATTGTCCTGAGCTGTGCCCTTGACACTGGCGCAACCCGGACGCTTGTCGGCGAGGTGGTTCCGGGAGGCCTTCGCAGGCGCAGCATAGAGCGGGATCAATGCGAAAGCCAAAGGAGAAATCGGTGTATTGATCTTTCGGCGGCCATTGCCGGAGGCTGCCGGAGCGGGGAGTCTTCAATCATGAGTGAGAAAGCCATGCGCCTGGAAAACAAAGTTGCCATCATCACCGGCGCCGCGTCAGGCTTCGGCGAGGGCATGGCCAAGCGTTTTGCCGAGGAGGGCGCCAAGGTGGTTGTCGCCGACCTCAACGCCAAGGACGCCGAACGCGTCGCCGACGAGATCGGCCGGGCGGCGATCTGGACCCGGACGGACGTCTCGACCCGTTCCGAGTTCGACGCAATGGTTGATGCCGCAAGAAGCGCCTTCGGCCGCATCGACATTATGGTCAACAATGCCGGCTACACCCATCGCAACGGCGATATGCTCGAGGTCGACGAGACGACCTTCGATCTGATCACGGCCGTCAACATGAAGGCGATCTACCACGCCGCTCTGGCGGTTGTGCCTGTCATGGCTAGGCAAGGCGGCGGCGTCATCCTGACCACGGCTTCGACCGCCGGCATCAGGCCGCGGCCAGGCCTCACCTGGTACAATGCGTCGAAGGGCTGGGCGATCACCGCGACCAAATCCATGGCGGTGGAACTCGCGCCGAAGAACATCCGCGTCAACTGCCTATGCCCGGTCGCCGGCGAGACTGGCATGCTGGAAAAATTCATGGGCGCCGACACACCCGAAATCCGCGAGAAATTCCGTGCGTCGATCCCGCTTGGCCGGCTTTCGACGCCGCTCGACATAGCCAACGCGGCGCTCTGGCTGGCTTCGGACGAGGCGGCCTTCGTCACTGGCGTGGCGCTGGAGGTCGACGGCGGCCGCTGCATCTGAGCCGTTCGTCCCTCGCACCCGGGCGGCTGAAGCCACTGCGCACCCTCGGTTCAAGCCCGAGGCATGCTTTGCGCGACATGCATCAGGCGCCGGTCTTGACGAAGCTCTTGTAGATCCAGCCGCGTTTGCCGTTGTAGACGATCTCGCACCATTTCTTGCAGCCCATCACCTGAACCGAGGTCTTGGCGGGAATGGTGACGATTGCCGCCGCACCGTTCTTCGGACCGGTGCGCATGGTGACGCCCCTGAGGATGCGTCCGGTCTCTGCCGCACTGGCTTGCTTGGCCTCGACTTTGGCCTGGGCGCCATCCTTCTGTGTCGCGGCCGGCAGCGGCTTCGGGGTGGGGATGGCGGCGGTTGGCGCAACGTCCGTCGCCGCACCGTCCGTCGCTATCTTCGCCGGAGCAGCGACTTTGGCAATCAATGCTGCCACTTTGGTTTTCGCTGCCGGATCG
>SAQR01000005.1:0-101438 GCA_004020365.1 Mesorhizobium sp. | reverse complement strand
GCAGTGGACGGCTTGACTGCTTTTTCAGCCTGGCCCGCCACCTGGCCGGATGCGGTCTTCGGTCCCGATCCTGTCCAGCGAGGATCATTGGGCGCCAGCGCCGCTATCTCGGCCTTCGCTGCAAACACCGCCGACGAAATCGCATCGGCCTTGCTCGCAGCCTGCTGCGCCGCTTCTATCCTCGCGGCCGCGGCCGCAGTCGGCACGATCCTTGTCGTTTTCACCGGAATGCTGGAAACGATCTGCTCGGGACTGGCGACCGCTTGTCTCTCGGTGGCCGGCAATGCCAGCCATAGCGCCAGCGCTGCCACGCCAAGCAGCGCTGCTGTGCCAAACGCGGCGATGACCAGATGCAGGTTCGACCGGATTTGCCGCCAGAACCTGGGCTGCATGTCGTAGCCAAACTGCATCGCAAAGCGCCGTCGTTCCGGCGCGCCGAAACTGAAGGGCTCTCTCACTCTTACAACCTCCATTTGCGGGCCAACGTTCTTACGACCTATGCCGGGAAACCGGCATCTGGTCGGCATCGGTCCCAATCCAACGCGGGCAGGCCCGCAAAATCCCCCTTCGACTGCCCAGAACCGGCATCCTTTGCCGGCGATTGTGGCATCACTGCGCCCTTGCCGGACGGATTCTGCACCTTTACGATCGATTCTTCAACTTGCAATAGATTTTGCAACCTGTGGTTATATGCGGTCCCTCAGGGCATACCAATTGAGTGCAAGAAACAGCAGCGGCGCGCGCAAGCGCCGGCCACCGGGAAAGGCCGGGATGTTCAGGTCCTCGATCAGCCTCAGCCGGTCCCGGTTGCCGGCGACGGTTTCGGCATAGAGCTTGCCGAAAAAGTTCGACAGCATGACGCCGTGGCCGGAATAGCCGCCGACCGAGATCACATTGGGCATTACCTCGCGCACGAACGGTTTTCTCGGCATCGTGATGCCGACATAGCCGCCCCAGCCATGGGTGATCTCGACATCCCTGAGCTCAGGGTAAAGCTCGGCGATCTGCCGGCGGATGTGGACATGGATGTCTTTCGGATCGTTGACCGCGTAGATCTCGCGCCCGCCGAACAGCAGCCGCCCATCCGTCGATTTGCGGAAGTAGCGCACTACGAAGCGGGAATCGTCGACCGCCTCACCGCCCGGCAACACGTTTGAATCCCCAAGCGGCACCGTCGCGCCGATGAAGGAGCCGATCGGCATGATATGCGCGGCGCTGATCGGCTCGATCGTGCCGCCATGGGCATTGACGCCGATCAGACATTTCTCGGCTGATATCGTGCCTTTCGGCGTCGTGACCCTGACCTTGCCGTCAACGGACGCGATGCTGGTCGCCGGCGTCTGCTCGAACAACTGCGCGCCCGCCTGCGCCGCCACTTTTGCCGTGCCGATCACCAGCTTCAGCGGATGGATGTGCCCGGTGCCGGTGTCGCGGGTGCCGCCGAAATAGCGCGTCGAGCCCAACCGCTCGGCCGTCTCCCTGGCGTCCATGAAGCTGATGTGTGGATAGCCGAAGCGGTTCGCCATGATCTCGGCATGCGCCTTGTAGTCGTCGACATAGCGCTGCTTGTGCGCCACCGACATCTGGCCGGGCATGTAGTCGATCTCGATCTTGTTGACAGCGGCGAATTCGAGGAGATGCGCCTTGGCCTCTTCGGCGAGGTCGAACAGCGCCTTGGCCCGGGAAAAGCCGTATTCCGCCTCGAGTTCCTCGACCCAGGCGCGCTGACCGGTGCCGAGCTGGCCGCCATTGCGGCCCGATGCGCCGTCGCCGAAACGATGCGCTTCGATCAGCACGACATTGCTGCCGGCCCTAGCGAGGTGCACCGCCGCCGACAGGCCGGTGAAGCCGCCGCCAACGATGACGACGTCGCAGCTCAGGTCACCGTCGAGCGCCTTGTATTGGGGCCGTGGACCGGCCGTGTCCTCATACCAGGAGCGGCCGGGGGAGATTGGGGATTGGTAGCTCAGGATTGCACCGCCTTTCGGCGGTGGTGAATAGTGAATAGTGAATGGTGAATGGACGACGAAGCGGCTCGCTTGCCATCGGCGAAGACGTCGTTCATTTCAACCATTCACCATTCACCATTCACCATTCACGCGACGAAGTCGCCACTCACACATTCAACAACAAATACTCCCGCTCCCATGGACTTATCACTTCCATGAAGGTCTCGAATTCTGCCCGCTTGATTGCTGCATAGGTGGCGGCGAACGACTTGCCGAGCAGCGCGCAGAGTTCCTCGTCGGCTTCGAACAGGTCGACCGCCTCGAGCAGGCTGCGCGGCAGGTCGATCTCGGCCGCGTTGGCGGTGGTGAGAACCGGCGGTTCGGCCTTGATCTTGTTGGTCATGCCGATCAGCCCGCAGGCGAGCGATGCAGCCAGCGCCAGATAGGGATTGGCGTCGGAGGAGGGGATGCGGTTCTCGACGCGCCTGGCTGCCGGGTCGGAGCGCGGGACGCGGAAGGCGGTGGTGCGGTTGTCGTAGCCCCATTTGTTGTTGACCGGCGCCGAAGCCGACTGCGTCAGCCGGCGATAGGAATTGACGTAGGGCGCAAACATCACCAGCGCGTTCGGCACATGTTTCTGCATGCCGCCGAGGAAATGGAAGAAGGCTTCGGTTTCCGAGCCGTCCTCGGCAGAAAAGACGTTCCTGCCGGTCTTCTTGTCGATGATCGATTGGTGGATATGCATGGCCGACCCGGGCTGCCCCTGGATCGGCTTGGCCATGAAGGTGGCATAGATCTCATGCTTCAGCGCCGCCTCGCGGATGGTGCGCTTGAACATGAACACCTGGTCGGCCAGTTCGATCGGATCGCCGTGGCGCAGATTGATCTCGAGCTGGCCGGCGCCTTCCTCGTGGATCAGCGTGTCGATCTCCAGGCCCTGGCTTTCGGAGAAATGGTAGATGTCGTCGATCAGTTCGTCGAACTCGTTGACGCCGGCGATCGAATAGCCGGCGCCACCGCCGATCGCCCGTCCCGAACGCCCGACCGGTGGGGTCAGCGGGTAGTCCGGATCGGGATTCTTGCGCACCAGGTAGAACTCGATCTCGGGCGCCACCACCGGCTTCAGCCCGCGCTTGTCATAAGCGGCAAGCACACGCTTCAGCACGTTGCGCGGCGTGAACTCGACCGAGCGGCCGTCCTGGTGGACGAGGTCGCAGATGACCGCCGCCGTCGGGTCCTCTTCCCACGGCACCACGGTCAGCGTCGAAAGGTCCGGCATCAGCTTGAGGTCGCCGTCGTCTTCCGGATAGTTGAAGCCGTTGCCGTTCTCGGGGTAGCCGCCGGAGATCGTCGTCATGAACACCGCCGAAGGCAGCGCCAGCGAAGTGTTGGAGGTGAATTTCTTCGACGGCATCATCTTGCCGCGCGCAACACCGGCCTGGTCTGGCGTGATGCATTCAATATCCTCGATGCCGCGCCAGGCCAGCCAGGCGCCGGCCTCCTTCCAGTTTTTCACACCACGTTGATTTTTCACGAAGGCAGGCGTGCGGATACGTCCTCCGCGGCTCGACGGACGGACTTCCTTTTTTGCAGGCGGCATCATTCACCAGATTGGGTTGCGGATTTGGGAGTATAGCCGGGGCCGATGATGGAAGGGAAGGGGAGCCGGTTGCGTTCGCCTGCCCAGTTGAAAACCGCCGCAAGCAGCTTACGTTCGAGGCAAGTTCAATGACCTCGCTTGAAGACGTCGAATGCAGAACAATCATGAATTGACCACGATCGGCTTCGATGCCGACGACACGCTCTGGCAGAACGAGCAGTTCTTCCGCATCACCGAAAAGCGCTTTGCCGCGCTGCTCGCCGATCATGCCGAGGAGCAGCACATCTCGGCAAGATTGCTGGAGGCCGAGAAGCGCAACCTCGCGGTTTACGGCTTCGGCATCAAGGGGTTTACCCTGTCGATGATCGAAACCGCGATCGAGATTACCGAGGGCCGCGCGCCGGCCTCGGTCATCGCTGAAATTCTCGCCGCGGGCCGCGAGATGCTTGGCCATCCGATCGAGGCGCTGCCTCATGCGCGCGAAACCGTTGAAAAACTGGCGGATGCGTATCGCCTGGTGCTGATCACCAAGGGCGACCTTTTCGACCAGGAACGCAAGCTGGCGCAATCGGGCCTCGGTGACCTGTTCGATGCCGTCGAGATCGTCAGCGACAAGAGCCCCGCTACTTATGTCAGCATCTTCAGCCGCCACGGTGATGGCGCCGAAAAAAGCATGATGGTCGGCAATTCGCTCAAGTCGGACGTGGTGCCGGCCATCGAGGCCGGCAGTTGGGGCATCCACGTGCCGCATGAGCTGACCTGGGTGCTGGAACATGTCGAGCCGCCAGTCAACGCGCCTCGCTTCCGCCAGATAGCCGATCTCTCGGAACTGCCCCGCCTGGTCGAAAGCATCGGGAAAGCTGGCTGATCGCGTATCTCGGCGTCGAACCGGACGTGCGCAGCAACGCACCGGTGCCGGACGCGCTGTCGCTGACACCCATCGCGCGGCCGTTTCGCAATCGATGCTGTAAAAATCGTTTTCTACTTGCAAATCAGTCGCAATTGCAGAATATGCGACAAGCGTGGCGTCACTGCGCCCGCTGCCCATGCGAGCAAATCGCGACAGGAGATTTTGATGATCGAGAGATACGGGCGATGGGTTGCCGTCGGGTTGATGGCTGCGGTTTTCGCTGCGGCAGTGGCTTCGAGCCCAGCGAAAGCGCAGGAAAAGTTCAAGGCCGTGACGACCTTCACCGTCATCGCCGACATGGCGAAGAACGTGGCGGGCGACGCAGCGATCGTGGAATCAATCACCAAGCCGGGGGCCGAGATCCACAATTACGCGCCGACGCCGGGCGACATTCAGCGGGCGCAGGGCGCACAGCTCATTCTGTGGAACGGGCTCAACCTCGAACTCTGGTTCGAAAAATTCTTCCAGAACCTCAGCGACGTGCCCGGCGCCATCGTCTCCGAGGGCGTCCAACCGATGGGCATCGCCGAGGGACCCTATACCGGCAAACCGAATCCGCATGCCTGGATGTCGCCGACAAACGCGCTGATCTACGTCGACAACATCCGCGACGCCTTCATCGAGCACGATCCGGCGCATGCCGAGACCTACAAGGCCAATGCGGAAGCCTACAAGGCAAAGATAGAGGCGGCCGTCGCGCCGATCCGCGACAAGCTTGCCTCGATCCCGCAGGACAGGCGCTGGCTGGTGTCGAGCGAGGGCGCTTTCTCCTACCTCGCACGCGATTTCGCGCTCAAGGAGCTTTATTTGTGGCCGATCAACGCTGACCAGCAAGGCACTCCGCAGCAGGTTCGCAAGGTGATCGACGCTGTCAGGGAAAACAAGATCGTCGCCGTCTTCAGCGAAAGCACCGTGTCGGACAAGCCGGCCCGGCAGGTCGCGCGCGAGACGGGAGTGCATTACGGCGGCGTGCTCTACGTCGATTCCCTCAGCGAGGCTGACGGCCCGGTGCCGACCTATATCGACCTGCTGCGTGTGACGTCGGACACAATTCAGAAAGGCCTCGCCGCAGGGCTGTCGCAATGAACGAAGCCGTTCCGCCTCTTGCCGCCGCGCCCGAGGATGCGGGGGGCGGTCTTGCCGTGCGTGCCGCGACCGTCACCTACCGCAACGGCCACACGGCGCTGCGCGATGCGAGCTTTGAAATACCGACAGGCACGATCACGGCACTTGTCGGTGTCAACGGCTCGGGCAAGTCGACGCTGTTCAAAGCCATCATGGGCTTCGTGCGGCTGGCAAAGGGAGAGATTCTGGTTCTCGGACGGCCGGCCGCGGCCGCGCTGAGGAAGAACGTCGTCGCCTATGTGCCGCAGGCCGAGGAGGTCGACTGGAACTTTCCGGTCCTGGTCGAGGACGTCGTCATGATGGGTCGCTACGGCCATATGGGCATGATGCGCATTCCGAAGCCAGCCGATCGCGAGGCGGTTACATCAGCGCTTGCGCGTGTCGGCATGAGCGATTTTCGCAAGCGCCAGATCGGCGAGCTTTCGGGCGGACAGAAGAAGCGCGTGTTTCTCGCTCGGGCGCTGGCGCAGGACGGGCGCGTCATCCTGCTCGACGAGCCCTTCACCGGCGTCGACGTCAAGACCGAGGACGCCATCGTCGAACTGCTGCGCACGCTCCGGGACGAAGGTCGGGTGATGCTGGTCTCGACGCACAATCTGGGTAGCGTGCCGGAGTTCTGCGACCGTGCCGTGCTGCTCCGGAACACGGTCCTTGCCTACGGGCCGACTGGCCAGACCTTCACGCAGGCGAACCTGGAAAAGGCTTTCGGCGGCGTCTTGCGTCATTTCGTGCTGGGCGGCGCCGGGCTGCATCAAGACGACGACAAGCGCCGACTTTCCGTCATCACCGACGACGAGCGGCCACTGGTCTTCTACGGCGAGAACGGAGCCATGCAGCACAAGATGCGGGAACCGGACGAATGAGTGTCCTGCTCGAGCCGTTCGGCTACGAATATATGCTCAATGCCATGTGGGTGTCCGCCTTGGTCGGTGGTGTCTGCGCTTTCCTGTCCTGCTATCTGATGCTGAAAGGCTGGTCGCTGATCGGTGACGCGCTCTCGCATTCGATCGTGCCGGGCGTCGCCGGCGCCTATATGCTGGGCCTTCCCTTCTCCATCGGCGCTTTCTTCTCCGGCGGGCTCGCCGCCGCGGCAATGCTCTTCCTCAACCAGCGCACCAAGCTGAAGGAAGACGCCATCATCGGCCTGATTTTTTCCTCCTTCTTCGGCCTCGGCTTGTTCATGGTGTCGCTGTCGCCGACCTCGGTGAACATCCAGACGATCGTGCTCGGCAACATCCTGGCCATCACTCCGGAAGACACGCTTCAACTCGCCATCATAGGCTTCGTCTCGCTCGCCGTCCTGCTGGTGAAATGGAAGGATCTGATGGTGGTCTTCTTCGACGAGAGCCATGCCCGCTCGATCGGCCTCAATCCGAGCGCGCTCAAGATCATGTTCTTCATGCTGCTATCGGCCTCCACAGTCGCCGCGCTTCAGACCGTCGGCGCCTTCCTGGTCATCTGCATGGTGGTGACCCCGGGCGCGACCGCCTATCTTCTGACGGACCGCTTTCCGCGCCTGCTCGTCATCGCGGTCGTCATCGGCGCGGCGACGAGTTTCACCGGCGCCTATGTCAGCTATTTCCTCGACGGCGCCACCGGCGGCATCATCGTCGTGTTGCAGACGCTGATCTTTCTCGCCGCCTTCTTCTTCGCTCCCAAGCATGGAATGCTGGCAGCCCGCCGCCGCGCGGCGCGGGCCTTGGAGGCCGGCCTATGAGCATCCTCGACACACTGCTTGCCCCGTTCCAGTTCGGCTTCATGGTCAATGCGCTGATCGCTTCGGTGCTGGTCGCCGTGCCGACGGCGCTGCTCTCCTGCTTTCTCGTTCTCAAGGGCTGGTCGCTGATGGGCGACGCCATCAGCCACGCCGTCTTTCCCGGCGTGGTCATCGCCTACATCGTTGGATTTCCCTATTCGATCGGCGCCTTCGCCGCCGGGATGGTCTGCGCTCTCGCCACCGGCTTCCTCAAGGACAATAGCCGCATCAAGCAGGACACGGTAATGGGCATCGTCTTCTCCGGCATGTTCGGCCTCGGCCTGGTGCTCTACGTAGAAATCCAGTCCGACGTGCATCTCGACCACATATTGTTCGGCGACGTCCTGGGCATCGGCCTGCGCGACATCGTCGAAACCGGGCTCATTGCTGCGATCACCGCCGGCATCATCGGCATCAAGTGGCGCGACTTCCTGTTGCACGCCTTCGACCCGGCTCAGGCTCGCGCGCTTGGTCTTCGCGTCAACCTGCTCCATTACGGCCTGCTTTGTCTGATCTCGCTCACCATCGTCGGCGCGCTGAAGGCGGTCGGCATCATCATGGCCATCGCCATGCTGATCGCGCCTGGCGCCATCGCCTTCCTGCTGACAAGGAAGTTCAGCGCCATGCTGATCCTGTCGGTGGCGATCGCGGTCGCCGCGTCGTTTCTCGGCGTCTATCTGTCCTTCTTCATCGACAGCGCACCGGCGCCGACCATCGTTCTCATGCTGTCTGCCGCCTTCATCGCTGCTTTCGTCGTCACCACGCTCAAAGCGGGCCGAATCGAGCTCGGCGAGGAGGGTTAATGCATGTCGCCCAAAGCATGCCCTCGGGCCTGACCCGGGGGTGCGCAGCGGTTTTGGGATAACGACATGCATAAAACAAGAACTTAAAGCGCGTCGCGACGCGCTTTAAAAATGGCGGTCATTCTCTGGTTTGACGAGAGCGTCGCGGTTTCTGGATCGGCTTCACGTAGATCTCCAGTCTGTGGCTGATGATCGTGAATCCGTGCTGTCGAGCGATTTCCTCCTGGAGCCGCTCGATCTCCGCCGACTGGAACTCGATGACATCTCCCGTCTCGATGTTGATAAGATGATCGTGATGCTCACGGGGGACGGTTTCGTATCTGGCGCGCCGATCGCCAAAGGTGTGCCGCTCCAGAATGCCCTTTTCGCGCAGAAGGCTGACGGTGCGATAGACAGTGGCGAGGGCGATCGTCGGCTCGATGGCGACAACACGGCGATGCAGTTCCACGACATCCGGATGGTCGCTCGATTCGGATAGAACGCGCATGATGACGCGGCGCGGACCGGTGATGCGCAGTCCGAGTTCCCTGCAAAGCGCGGCGATGGTCTGTTCTGAGGACATGTCATGATCCGCCAATATCGACAGCCATGTCGCGAAGTCGGAACATGCCTGCGGATTTGTTCGAAGGTGCTATCCCAGATGCGTCGCAATTGCAAAAGGACATTGGACTGGGTTTGCTGTCAGGCGGCACCGACCGGTCGCGTACTGACATAAATAGCCAGATTCGATCGCAAGAAGCGAGGAAAGAGGTGCGAGCCGGATCGGATGCCGATAGAGCGGGATTGTCGCAAACAGATTTATGAAACTCCTGCCTCATGGATGATCCACTGCCGGAATGCTGCGATCTTGGGAATTGCGATCCTGTCAGGCCGAACAACGACAAAATATCCCGCCGACGTAGGAACAGGTGCATCGATTGCGAGCACGATGCTTCCGGATTCCAAGGCTCGCGCGGCGTAGACATCGCGCAAGATGGCAAGGCCCTGTCCTGCGATAGCACCCTGGATCAGAAGTGCGTCGTCGGCATAGCTCGGGCCTTTCGCCGCGCTGCGGGTCGGCTTGACGCCATTCGCCTCAAGCCATATCGGCCAATCGGCGCGATCCCGATCCTGCAGCAAGGGATAGCGAAGACAATCGGCTGGCGAGTGTAAGGGACCATGCACCAGAAGTGACGGGCTTCCGACCACTACAAGCCGGGGGCTAAACAGCGATACGACATCAAGGCCGGGATAACGTCCGGAACCATGCCGGATTGCCACGTCCGCCGGGCCGTTCGCCAAATCCGCGAGCTGCACAGAGGTTTCAATCTGAACCTCGACCTGCGGATGCTGCGCGGTGAAGCGGCCAAGGCGCGGCGTCAACCAGCAGGCGGCGAATGACGGCACGGTGCTGACGACAAGGGTTTGCGGTCCCGGCCGACGATCCTCGAACAGCCGCACCGCCGCGTCGATCTGCTCGAAGCCCGGCGCGATCTTGCCAAAGAGGCGCAGGCCATGGGCCGAAAGCTTCACCTCCCGATTGCCGCGCTCAAGAAGCTGGACACCGAAGCGCGATTCCAGCGCCTTCACCTGCTGGCTCACGGCCCCCGGCGTCACGTTCAGCTCGCGCGCGGCGCGCTTGATGCTGCCTTGCCGACCAACCTCGACGAAAGTGCGCAGCGCACCGAAGGAAACAGGTGAAGTCATGCATTTGAGTTTAGATGAACTAAATCGTTCAGCAAGAGATATGGTTTGTGCGGGTGGCGGCAAACTGTATGTCTGCCGACATGCGAACAAACCCAGACGCACGATCCGAACATCTGTCTACTGTCCTTGTCCGTCTCCTGGCGGTCGGAGCCGGTGCGGCCGTCGCCAACAGCTATTACAATCAGGCGTTTCTCGGCCATCTCACGGCGGATTTCGGATTGGTGGCCGGATCTGCCGCCATCATCCCGGTGCTGACTCAGGCCGGTAATGCGACTGGAGTGCTGTTCCTCGCTCCGCTCGGGGACCGGCTCGAGCGGAAATCTCTTATCCTCATCACCGTCGCTGCATTGGTGGTGGCGCTGATCGGCGCGGCGCTCTCGCCGGGCTTCGTCTGGCTCGCCGTCGCCAGCCTGGCGGTCGGCCTGTTCGCCACCGTCGCGCAACAGCTTGTTCCGCTCGCCGTGCACCTGGCCTCGCCTGCGGAGCGCGGACGTATTCTCGGCAAGGTGACCGGCGGAATTCTGATCGGCATCCTGCTGGCCCGAACGGTCAGCGGTACGATCTCTGACCTGTGGGGCTGGCCTTTCGTGTTCTGGTTCGCGGCAGCTCTGATGATTGCCATAGGATTGGCACTTACGCTGTGGTTGCCGCGCGTCCAGCCGACAACGGATTTGAGCTATCCACGCCTAATCGGTTCCCTGTGGACGCTAGTGCGGACGCACCGCGTTCTCCGGCAAGCGGTCACCGTGCAATTCCTGATCTTCGCGGCCTTCATAGGCTTCTGGTCGAACCTCGCGCTACTGTTGCTCGAACCGCCCTATCATCTCGGCGGCACAGCGGTCGGTCTTTTGGCTCTTGTCGGCGTCGCCGGCGCGCTCGCCGCTCCGATCGCGGGCGCCTTCGCTGATCGGCGTGGACCTCACGTGGTCGTTTCGGTCGGCGCGGGTCTCGTGGTGATCGCCTTCGCCATCTTCGGATTCTGGCAAGGCTCCCTTGTCGCCCTCGTCATCGGCATTCTGGTCATGGACCTTGCCGTGCAGTCCTCGCAGGTTGCCAACCAGGCGCGAGTCTATGCGCTCGATCCGACTGCGCGCAGCCGGCTCAACACGGTGTTCATGGCGACCATGCTGCTCGGGGGTGCCGTCGGCGCTGGCGTCGGCGGCGCTGCCTATGCAGCTTGGGGCTGGACTGGCACATGCGTCTTCGGTGCGATCTCGGCCGGTTGGCGCTCCTGCTATCTCGACGCTCCGACGCCCATTGACCAAAGCCAGCGGCGAGTATATGAGTGAGACAGGTCTGTATCACATAAGGAGCTTCACCATGGCACTCCGCGCCGACGCCGCCGAAAAGCGACAGCACATCGTCCAAACCGCTTACAGCCTGTTCAAGCGCCTAGGTTTCCACGCTACCGGCATCGACCGCATCATAGCCGAGGCTGAGGTCGCCAAGATGACGATGTATCGTCATTTTCCGAACAAGAACGATCTCATTGTCGAAGTTCTGGACTGGCGCGCCGATCGATTCGCACGGCAACTCGATCGCCTTGGGGAAGCTGCAACCGCGCCGGAACAGAAGATCGCAACCATATTCGACTGGTATGAGCACTGGTTCGACAGCCCGGATTTCCATGGCTGCCTGTTCCAGCACGCCCTGGCCGAGTTCGGAGACCCGGAGCATCCGGTATTCAAGGCTGTCGCCCGGCAAAAGGGCGATCTGAAACGGCGAATGGCGGAAATCCTCGGAGCGACGATACCAACCGCAAAGGCCGAAAGCATGGCCTCGGCACTGTTCATGATGATCGAGGGGGCGACTGTTCTGGCTCAGATGGGACAAGGCAACGCGGCCATCCAAGCCGCGCGCCAGGCAGCAGCGCGGATTCTTGCCGCGCCGGCGATGTTGCAATGAGCGCTATCGTCGTCGGGTTGGCCCTCTTTGCCGCGATCCTTCATGCGACATGGAACGCATTTCTCCGCAGCGGCGCTGACCGGCTCTGGACCGTGACGGTCATGAGCTTTTCCAGCTCGGTCCTCGCATTTCCGTTCATCCTCATCTTTCCGCTACCTGCCGCTTCGGCATGGCCGTATGTTGCGCTCTCCGCCTTTCTCCAACTCGGCTACAGCGTCGTTCTCGTTGCGGCTTACAGATACGGGGAGTTGGGGCAGGTCTACCCTATCGTTCGGGGAACCGTGCCGCTGCTGGTCACGCTCGGCGGGTTCCTGCTTGCCGGAGAACGGCTCGGCACTTACCAGATGGCCGGCGTTACCCTTGTCGCGGCGGGGATCATGAGTCTTTCGCTCGGCAAGGGCAGGGCCTCGACGTCCTCGATCCTGTTTGCCCTGGCGACGGGCGCGATCATTGCGAGCTACGCAACGGTGGATGCGATCGGCGTTCGCCTGGCCGGACATAGCGGCGCATATACGGCTTGGGTGCTGGTTTTCTATGGCGCCCTGCTTCCTGCAACGTTCATGGTGATGCGGGGAAAACTCGCTGTTGACGCTCGATCGCCCGAAACATGGACGGCGCTCGGCGGTGGCCTCGTCGCAATGATCGCCTATGGCGTCGTGGTGTCGGCTTTTGCGTTGGGACCGGCAGGTCCAATTACGGCGCTGAGAGAAACAAGCGTCGTGTTCGCAGTTCTCATCGGGTGGCTGTTCCTTGGGGAAACCTTGACCGCACGGCGCATTGTCGCCTGCGGTATCGTCACGATCGGCGCGATCTGCCTCGGCTACCAATCATGATTTGTCGCGAAATTCCGGAAGACATTTGCGACATCGCAGACAGGAAGATTTACAACGACCGCAATACCCCGCTCCCGGCCCGTCGAGTCCGGGGGCGTCAGCGCGACCCTTCTACCCTGAGCGGGCTTACGACGTCAGATCTTTACCACTAGCTGCGTCCGCGCCCGATCAACTGGTCGATCACCGGTTGCAGCCGTTCGGTCGTGATCGGTTTGACGACCACCGCATCGACGACGCTCGACAGGCCGAGGCTCTCCGGTGTGCCGCTTTTGGTCGAGAGCAGGATCACCGAGGGACGCGACCCGCCCGAGATGCGTCGCAGCGCGTCGATACCCGACATCAGCGCGTCGCAGTCCTTGTTGTCGGCTCCGCCATCAAGGACGATCGCTCCGGGAATGAGCGAGCGCAGCGTCGTTGCTGCCGCTTCGGGCGATTCCGAGATCGGTTTGAGCCCGGATCGTTCGACGATTTTCGAAACCACCACTCGGTTGACCGGCGATTTTCCGACGACGAGCACGCGGGTGAAGTCGGTGCGCATTTCGGGGTCCACATCCCGGCTCATCAAACTCAGCTGGTTCACAGTGCGATTCAAGCGGCGCATGAGCAGGGCAGGCACTCGTGGTTTCAATTCAGGGTTGTAACCTAGCTAGAAATAATTGCCGTGAGATCGCTGCCTATGTCAAGCTGTAATGGCCGGCATCGAGAACATCGCAAGAAAGGTTAACATTCAAAGCAAGTTCTTTTCTGGCCCTGCATGCAAACTGGTTGTGCAAGTGCAAATCATCTGCGCAGAGAACTGCGCAGATGATGCCGGTTCCACCAGCCGGGTTTGGTCGGATTACGGTCAGCCGAGGCTCCGCTGCGTGACGATGACCGGGATCAGCAGGTCGCCCCAGTTGCCGTCGCCGCCATGGTGTCGTGCCGAGCGCACGAGTTCTACCGACACACCGGCCTCGACCGCCTTCATCACCGACTGGTTGAGCCTGTGCAGGTCGTTGGCCAGCATGCGGATGGTCGCCTGCTGGTCGACGGTCATGGTGGTGGCCTGTTCTTCGGCTCGTTCCTTGACGCGGCTTATCGATGCCATTGGTCTTCTCCTTCAGCGTATTTTTGACCCCTTGGGGCGTTGCCTCTATTTTGTTGCGTTCGTGCTATTCTGCCGCCGGTTTGAACTGGGCGTGCTCGGTCGATTCATGCATCGCCGTGGTCGACGACCGGCCACCGCTGATCGCCATCGACACCGCGTCGAAATACCCGGTGCCGACTTCGCGCTGATGCTTGGTCGCGGTGTAGCCGTGGGCTTCCGCCGCGAATTCAGCCTCCTGCAACTCGGAATAAGCCGCCATCTGCCGCGCCTTGTAGCCACGGGCGAGTTCGAACATGCCGAAATTGAGCTGGTGAAAACCGGCCAGCGTGATGAACTGGAACTTGTAGCCCATGGCGCCGAGTTCCTTCTGGAACCTGGCGATGGTGGCATCGTCGAGGTTCTTCTTCCAGTTGAACGACGGCGAGCAATTATAGGCGAGAAGCTTGCCGGGATGCTGCCTGTGCACGCCCTCGGCGAACTTTTTGGCCTGCGCCAGATCGGGCTTGGAGGTTTCGCACCAGATCAGGTCGGCGTAGGGCGCGTAGGCGACGGCCCGGGCTATGCAAGGCTCGATGCCGTTCCTGACTTGATAGAAGCCCTCCACCGTACGGCCGGCGCCATAGTCGACGAAGGGCTGGTCGCGCTCGTCGATGTCGGAGGTGAGCAGCTTTGCCGCTTCCGCGTCGGTGCGCGCGACGACCAGCGTCGGCGTGCCCATGACGTCGGCGGCAAGCCGCGCGGCGTTGAGGTTGCGGATGTGAGCGGCGGTCGGGATCAGCACCTTGCCGCCGAGATGGCCGCACTTCTTTTCCGACGCCAGTTGGTCCTCGTAGTGGACGCCGGCGGCACCCGCCTCGATGAAGGCCTTCATGATCTCGAAGGCGTTGAGCGGTCCGCCGAAGCCGGCTTCGGCATCGGCGACAACAGGCGCGAACCAGGTGTCGACCGAAAGTCCCTTGCCTTCGGAGGTCTCTATCTGGTCGGCGCGCTGCAGGGTACGGTTGATGCGCTTGACCAGTTCGGGCGCCGCATTGGCGGGATAAAGCGACTGGTCCGGATACATGGCGGATGCGGTGTTGGCGTCGGCCGCGACCTGCCATCCGGACAGGTAGATCGCCTTCAGCCCGGCCCGGACCTGCTGCATCGCCTGGTTGCCCGACATGGCGCCAAGCGCGTTGACGAAGTCCTCTTCGTGGATGAGCTTCCAGAGCCGGTTGGCGCCCATTTCGGCAAGGCTCTGCCGGATCTGGACCGAACCGCGCAGCCGCTTCACATCGTCCGGCGAGTAGGGCCGCTCGATGCCGTCGAAGCGGCCTTCCGGCGCCGAGGGGACGAGGTTGTAAAAATCAGTCATTGGTCGCTCCGACAGATCGTTGCTGGGATAGAAACGCCGCCTCATGAAGATTTTTGCGCCGTTTTGGTGTGACAGCATTTACATTTTGGCGGGAGCCAGGCGAGGAAAACCAGAGGATTGGCTGGAAAATAAGGGAAAACCTGTGTTGCGTTTGACAGCCAGGCGCTGTAAATTTGTCATGATTGTAAAAGACCGGCACGGCAACGCCGCGTGGGAGTCATGTAAATTCTGTCAAGGACAGCCGAGTGGCCGATCAAAAAATCTTCGCCGGGCCGCGCATCCGCCGCATCCGCAGCGCCAAGGGCCTGACCCAGACGGCGATGGCCGAAGGGCTCGGCATCTCGCCGTCCTACCTCAATCTCATCGAGCGCAACCAGCGGCCGCTGACGGTTCAGCTGATCCTCAAGCTGGCGTCTGTCTACAAAGTCGACCCGCATGAATTGCAGGGCGAGGCGAGGGGGTCGGTCACCGCCCTGAAGGAGGTGTTTTCCGATCCGCTGCTGGTCGGCGAATTGCCTGGCGACCAGGAGCTGATCGAGCTTGCCGAGGCGGCGCCCAACGCTTCCGCCGCGGTGATAAAACTGTTTCGCGCTTACCGCGAGCAGGCCGAGCGCCTTTCCGACCTCAACGAGCTCCTGGCGCGTGAGGGCAAAGCGACGGCACTGTCCGGCGCCCGCCTGCCGATCGACGAGGTGCACGAGATTTTCGAGCGCCGTCCGAACCATTTTGCCGCGCTGGAAGAGGAGGCCGAGGCATTCACCTCGGTGCTCGATCCAGGCGACGATCTGCTCGGTGCGCTGAAGGCCTGGCTGAAGCGCGAATACGGCATCGTCGTCAAGGTGCTGCCGGTCGCCACCATGCCGAACTGGCGCCGCCGCTACGACCGCCACTCGCAGCGTCTGTTCCTGTCCGAGCGCCTGTCGCCGTTCGACCAGTTGCGCGAGGTGGCGATGGAGGCCTGCCTGATCCGCATGACGGTCGCCGTGGCAAGCGAGATCCAGGCGCTGAAGCTGACCACGGATGAGGCCCGCCGGCTCGCCCGCTTCGAGCTTGGCCGCTACGCCGCCCACGCGCTGATGATGCCCTATCAATCCTTTCACGCAGCCGCGACGCGCGCGCGTTACGACATCGACGTGCTGCGCTCGCGCTTCGGCGTCTCCTTCGAGCAGGCGGCGAACCGGTTGACGACGCTGCAGCGGCCGGGCACGCCGGGCGTGCCGTTCTTCATGCTCGAGGTCGACAATGCCGGCAACCGCTTCCGCAAGGCTGGCAGCCAGGGTTTTCCGCAGAGCCGCTTCGGCGGCGGCTGTCCAAAACTTCCCGTGCATGCCGCCTTTGCCCAGCCCGGCCAGATCTTCGTCGAGGCGGTGGAAATGCCCGACGGCGCCGAGTTCCTCTGCGTCGCCCGCACCCTCGAAGGCCCGCAAGGCTCGTTTGCGGAGCGCCCGCGCCGTACCGCACTTCTGCTCGGCTGCGACATCGGCTTTCGTGACGAGATCGTCTACGGCGCGGCACTGCCGGGGCCGGCTACCGCAGCGGCCGGAAAAGCCGGACAGGGCACAAATCAGGCCACGCCGGTTGGCCCGGCCTGCCGGCTGTGCGAACGCATCGGCTGCCTCGCCCGCGCCGAGCCGCCGGTGACGCGCCCGCTCGGCCTCGACGAGATGGTGACCGGACTAAGCGCGTTCGATTTCCAGTGATGACCGGGCACAGCGTTTCCATCAAATTGCGCTGCGGCGCATTGTTCTATCGCCCACCGCTGCCTATCAGAACGTCCATCTCGATCGTCAGCGGCTCTCCAACCCTCGGCGAAGCCAGCCCGCGCCAGACTTCCTCGCGCACTGTGACCTGCATGTCTGGAGGAAGCTGGACATACTCCTGACCGCTCAATGTTGCTCCTTTGGTGATTCCGCTGAAATAATCGTCGAATGATGAGAATTTGATGGGCCGAGTTTCAAGCTGGACATAAACCTCTTGAAACCCGGCACGGTGGAGCAAGGAATGCAAGCATGTCGCGTCAGGGATGGAGAAGAAGCGATTTAGCTTTTCAGCTTTTTCAGGTGCGCAACGGGCGATTACCGCGCCTATTCTGGCGAACAGCGAGCGCTCCGGCGTCGTCGTCACGCTAACTGCAGTCCAGCCGTTGGGGCGCAGAACCCGACGAAACTCCGAAAGCGCTCCAAGCGGGTCTGAGAAGAACATGAGCCCAAGCTGACAGATCACCGCATCGAACCGACAATCCTCGTAAGGGAGCGCGTGAGCGTCAAACGTTGCGAGGGCGATTGGCTGGTTCTTCAAATTGCGTTTGGCAGTTTCGAGCATGGCCGGCGAGATATCGCCGGCAATCACAGAGCCGGATGGGCCTACCACGATTGCTGCAGCTTGCGCTGCTGCTCCTGTACCCGTTGCGACATCGAGCACCCGATGGGCAGGCGCAATTTGCGCTGCCTTCAGCAAGGATGGAATGAACGAGTTCGTTGCGCGGGCGAACAGTTCGTCATAGCCAATCGCCGCTGTCTTGTAGAATGGCTCATCCATAGGGTCGCCCCAAAATACAATTTACGTCGTCACGGGACGTCGCGCAGCAGCCGTCCAGCCTCGCATCGTAAACTATCCCTGCCAGCTCCGCACGACCGCCTTGGCTCGTCTGTGCGCTATTCAGTGCGCCAAACAGAACACGGTGCTGGATCACGCCCGGTCTTCGTCTTTGCGTTACGCGAGTAATGCACGTTTCTGTCGTTTGCTATGCATCGTGCTGCCCTGAAATCGCCGACAGTCGCAATCATGATCGATACATCATCACCGTCAGCCGTTTCGCCTGTCGTCTCGCCGCGTGACGAGCGTGTCGGCTTCCTGCTGATTTTCCTGTCAGCGCTGATGTGGAGTTTTGGCGGCGCCATCGCCCGTTTCATCGACGCCGGCGACAGCTGGACGGTGGTGTTCTGGCGCTCGGTCTGGGCCGCCACCTTCCTGGTCTGCTTCATGGTCTGGCGCGACGGCTGGCACGGCACGGTAAGGTTGTTCCGCGGCATGGGCCTGCCCGGCCTTGCCGTGGCGTTCTGCTTCGCCACCGCATCGACCTCATTCGTCGTGGCGCTTGCCTACACCACCGTCGCCAACATTCTTTTGATGCAGGCCGGCGTGCCGCTCCTGGCGGCGCTGTTTGCCTGGGTGCTGTTTCGCGAACGGGTGGCCGTGACGACCTGGGTGGCGATTGCCGCCGTCATTGCCGGCGTTGCCATCATGGTATCGGAATCGCTCGATGGCGCGGTGTCGCCCATCGGCGACGGCCTGGCGCTGCTCATCGCCGTGATGTTTTCGATCGCCACCGTCATCACGCGACGCTTTGCCCATGTGCGCATGACGCCGGCGACCTGCCTCGGCACGATGATTGCCGCCGCATTCGCGGCGTCCCAGGCATCGCAATTCGGCGTTTCCGGCAGCGACATGAGCTTCCTGTTTGCATTCGGCGTGGTCAATCTCGGTCTCGGCCTTGCCTTTTTCGCGACCGGCGCCCGGCTCGTCCCGGCTGCGGTCGCAGCACTGCTCGGCACTTTCGAGCCGATCCTCGGCCCGATCTGGGTCTGGCTCATCCATTCCGAGGTGCCGTCGGCACGCACCATCCTTGGCGGTACGGTCGTGGTCACGGCGCTGCTCGTCCATATCGGGCTCGAATTCAAGCGTCAGGCGCGGCCCGTGCGGCCGGGTGTCACCGGTATGCCGTCGCCTAATTGATGCAGCGCACGCGCCAAAGCGAGATGAGCCATTGACAATGGCGCAGCCGCGCGGGCAGGCTGTCAATACGGCAACAACAAGACAGGCTCATCTTGCCAAGTCTCTCCTCCGGCCCGACCGGGACCGGACAGCATCGTCGTATCCCTGCCCGCGCCGTGGCGAGAGCCTTTGACGGCGCCGGAATGCCACCTGGATCACGACATCGGAACGGGGGACTCGGCCGTTGCGCATCGAACCGCTGTCGTGTTGGCGGTTCGCGCTTGTCGCTTGTCGGAAAGCCCAATAATCTGAAGCAAACGCCCAGCCGCGCAGCCCCGCGACGCGCTGGCGATGGAACACTCATCAAAGGAGAGACGCATGATCCGCAAAGCATTCTGGCTTTCGGCGACCTCGGCATTTCTGGCGCTTTTCAGCCTCGGCGCTCATGCCCAGGACCGCGTCGTCAACGTCTATAACTGGTCGGATTACATCGACAGCTCGATCATCGAGGACTTCACCAAGGAAACGGACATCAAGGTCACCTACGACACCTTCGATTCCAACGAGCTGCTTGAGACGAAACTGCTTGCCGGCGGCAGCGGCTACGACGTTGTCGTGCCGACCGCCAATTTCCTCGCACGCCAGATCCAGGCAGGGGTGTTCCAGAAGCTCGACAAGTCGAAGCTGCCCAACATTTCCAACATGTGGGACGTCGTTTCGGAGCGTACTGCCAAGTACGATCCCGGCAACGAATATTCGATCAACTACATGTGGGGCACGGTCGGCCTCGGCTATAACGTCAAGAAAGTGCAGGAAGCGCTCGGCACCGACAAGATCGACAGCTGGGACGTGTTCTTCAACCCGGAAAAGCTGACCAAGCTGAAGGATTGCGGCGTCTATGTCCTCGATTCTCCGAGCGACGTCCTGCCGAACGTCTTCAAATATCTGGGCATCGATCCTGAGACCACGTCGATGGACGATTTCGCCAAGGCCGAAGAATTGATGCTGAAGATCAGGCCTTACATCCGCAAGTTCCACTCGTCAGAATATATCAACGCGCTGGCCAATGGCGACATCTGCCTGGCGGTTGGCTGGTCGGGCGACGTGTTCCAGGCGCGCGACCGTGCGACGGAAGCAAACCAGGGCGTTGAGATCGCCTATTCCGTGCCGAAGGAAGGCGCCGAAATGTGGTTCGACCAGATGGCGATCCCGGCCGACGCGCAGCATGTCGCCGAGGCGCATGAATTCCTGAACTACATGATGAAGCCGGAAGTCATCGCCAAGGCGAGCAACTACGTCTTCTACGCCAATGGCAACAAGGCGTCGCAGCAGTTCATCAACAAGGAGATACTCGAGGATCCGGCGATCTACCCGGACGAGGCGACGCTGGCGAAACTGTTCACCATCGCCCCCTACGATTCCAAGACCCAGCGCGTCGTCACCCGCACCTGGACCAAGATCGTCACCGGGCAGTAAGCGACAATCAGCGACCCCGGCAGGGTGTTGCCGGGGTCAAGTCTTCTGGGGATGGAACAGCACGGAGTGGGACATGAAATCGCTTGGCAGCATCCGCAGGGATTTCGCGCCATGGAACGATCCGAACGCCAAGCCGTACATCCAGTTCGACAAGGTCACCAAGAAGTTCGGTGACTTCACCGCCGTCAACAATTTGTCGCTGACGATATTCGAGCGCGAGTTCTTTGCCCTGCTCGGCGCTTCCGGCTGCGGAAAGTCGACGCTTCTGCGGATGCTCGCCGGATTCGAGGAGCCGACCGCCGGCCGCATCCTGCTCGACGGTCAGGATCTGCGCGGCATCCCGCCATACCGCCGGCCGGTCAACATGATGTTCCAGTCCTATGCGCTGTTCCCGCATATGACGGTCGAAAACAACATCGCCTTCGGCCTCAAGCAGGACGGCATGCCGAAGCCCGATATCGCGGCGCGCGTTGCAGAGATGCTGAAGCTGGTCAAGCTCGAGCAGTTCGCCAAGCGCAAGCCGCACCAGTTGTCCGGCGGCCAGCGCCAGCGCGTCGCGCTTGCCCGCTCGGTCGCCAAGCGGCCGAAGGTGCTGCTGCTCGACGAGCCGTTGGGCGCGCTCGACAAGAAGCTGCGCGAGGAAACGCAGTTCGAGCTGATGGATCTGCAGCAGTCACTCGGCCTCACCTTCGTCGTCGTCACCCACGACCAGGAAGAGGCGATGACTATGGCCGACCGCATCGCCATCATCGACAAGGGCGAGGTGATGCAGGTGGCGACGCCGGCGGAAGTCTACGAGGCGCCGGGTTCCCGTTTCGTCGCCGGCTTTGTCGGCAACGTCAACATGTTCGAAGGCAAGATTGCGCATGGCGAGGCGGGTGCGGCAAGCATCGATGCCGGCAACGGCATCACCATCCGGACCGAGAATGCCGGCGATGCCGCAACTGGCGCGGCCGTCGCCTTCGCCATCAGGCCGGAGAAGATCAGAATATCGTCGACGAGACCGGCCGGCGCTGTCAACGCCATCGAGGGTGAGGTCTACGATATCGCCTATCTCGGCGACATGACCGTCTATCACGTCAGGCTGGACGACGGCCAGGTGGTGCGAGCGAGCACGATGAACGCGGCCCGCATCACCGAGGATCCGCTGAGTTGGAACGACCGTGCCTGGGTGTCGTTCCGGCCGGATGCCGGCGTCGTGCTGACGCGATAGGGGCGGCCATGTCGAACGCCGCTGTCACCGCTGCAACAAGCTCTCGAGCCACCGCTGCCGGCAAATCCGCCCTGGCCAGACTGGGTGAGGCCTTCGTTGGCCGTCTTGTCATCCTCATTCCGTATCTCTGGCTGGTCTTCTTCTTCCTCATTCCGTTCGTCATCGTCTTCAAGATCTCGCTGTCGCAGACGGCGATCGCCATCCCGCCCTACACGCCGGTGCTCGGCTTCGGCGACGGCCTTGCCGGTTTCTTCGCCCAGCTGAAAGAGCTCAGCATCGACAACTACACATGGCTGACGCAGGACGCGCTCTACGTCAACGCCTATGTGACCAGCGTCATCGTCGCCGCCATCTCGACGGTGCTGACATTGCTTGTCGGCTACCCGATCGCCTACGGCATGGCCCGCGCCCCGGCGATGCTGCGCCCGACTTTGCTGATGCTGGTGATCCTGCCGTTCTGGACCTCGTTCCTGATCAGGGTCTACGCCTGGATCGGCATCCTCAAGCCTGAGGGGCTGCTCAACCAACTGCTGCTCGCCACCGGAATCATCAGTCAGCCGCTGATCATCCTCAACACCTATACGGCGATCTTCATCGGCATCGTCTATTCCTACCTGCCGTTCATGGTGCTGCCGCTCTATTCGTCGCTGGAAAAGATGGATTATTCGCTGATCGAGGCAGCCAAGGATCTCGGCTGCCCACCGACCAGCGCCTTCTGGAAGATCACCTTTCCGCTGTCGCTGCCCGGCGTCATCGCCGGCTGCCTGCTGGTGTTCATTCCCGCCGTTGGCGAGTTCGTCATTCCCGACCTGCTCGGCGGCTCACAGACGCTGATGATCGGCAAGACGCTGTGGAACGAGTTCTTCGCCAATCGCGACTGGCCGGTGTCTTCGGCCGTCGCCGTCATCCTGCTGTTGCTGCTGATCGTGCCGATCATGCTCTTCCAGCGGGCCCAGGCCAGGGCCCAGGAACAGGATCGGTAGACCCATGAACGCCACCTGGAGCCGCTTCAACATCACTTCGATCGTGCTCGGCTTTGCCTTTCTCTACCTGCCGATCGTCCTGCTCGTCGTCTTCTCCTTCAACGAATCGAAACTGGTCACCGTCTGGGGCGGCTTCTCGACCAAATGGTACGTCTCGCTGTTCCACAACCAGGGCCTCATGGACGCCACCTGGGTGACGGCCCGCGTCGCCGTCATCTCGGCCACCGTGGCGACCGTGCTCGGCACGCTGGCGGCTCTCACCTTGACGCGCTACACGCGCTTCAAGGGCCGGACGCTGTTTTCCGGCATGGTCTTTGCGCCGCTGGTCATGCCGGAAGTGATCACCGGCCTGTCGCTGCTGCTGCTCTTCGTCGCCGTCGGTCTCGACCGCGGTTTTGTCACCGTCACGCTTGCCCACATCACCCTGACCATGTGCTTCGTCGCCGTCGTCGTGCAGTCGCGCCTGATCACGTTCGACCGCTCGCTGGAAGAAGCCGCAATGGATCTTGGCGCGCCGCCGGTGAAGACCTTCTTCCAGATCACGCTGCCGGTCATCATGCCGGCGATCGTATCCGGCTGGATGCTGGCGTTCACACTATCGCTCGACGATCTGGTCATCGCCAGCTTCACCTCAGGGCCTGGCGCCACCACGCTGCCGATGAAGATCTATAGCCAGGTTCGTCTCGGTGTGACGCCGGAGATCAACGCCGCCTGCACCATCCTGATCGCGGTTGTGGCGGTTGGCGTCATCATCGCTTCGCTCGCCAACAAGCGGCGCGAGGTACAACGCCAGCGCGATGAGCAGGCCGCGCAGCGGGGGTGAAAGCCGGCAGGAAGCACTTGTGACGACGACCGCAGCAGCTTCGTTGCCTACTCGCCGGATACGCCGCGGCTTATCGGCGAAATGAACGGCGTGCTCCACGTTCCGCCGACGAAGAACGAAGACTGATTGGGACCCTGGCCCTTTGTCTGCGTGGCTGGTTGGTCCGCCTGAATGATGCCGCCGGACAGCGCCAGCCCACGTCCGGCATAGGAGGCGATGCCGGAAAGCCAGATCTTGTACTTCGCCGAATTCGCTTCGGCCTTGTCGATCTTCGCCACACCTTTCGAAATGCTCGCCTTGAGTTCGGCCCCGTCGATCGGCAGCGTTCCGTCGGAGACATCGTCGAGCGCGAAGAACCCGCCCTGTTCGTTGTGTTTGAGAAACGCCGGCAGGTTGAACCGGCTCAACGCGCCCTGGCCGAATTTCGCCGAAACCGAGCCGTCGGCGTTTTCGAAAATGGAATCCCAGGTCCTGCCAGGGCCCTTGAGGATGACCGAAACGGTTCCCGTGCCGATCGGCACCAGTCGCGTCATTCCGGCTGCGGTGCCAAAAGCGCCGCCGTCGATGTCGGAGGCGAGCAGCCTCATCTCGACCTGCGTGCCTTCCGGCTTGCGATCGAAACGAAGACTGCTCTGGATGTTGCCGCCAAAGGCCGATGCATCGGAAATATCGAAGACGGCAAGACCGTTCTTGACTTGGGCGGCGGCGGCGACGTCGGCAAGCTGGATGGCGCCTGCAGTGGCCTGCGCTGCCGATAGTCTGAGATCGAGATTGATCCGGTCGGCGACGCTTATGTCGATTTCGCCGGGGCCAGCGCCGTTCGCGGGCGCCAAGGGCGTGAAGGCGGAGAGAAACGACCGCAGGTCGAGCGTCTCGAAGGCGAGCGTACCGGAGACCACCGGGCGCGCCTCGCCAAAGGAGAAATCCAGCGCACCCATTCCCGGATTGTCGTCCAGGGCGATCTCGGTGTTTTCGAATTTAATGCGGCCGGAGGTCGCCGTGAGCTTGCTGGAAACAGAAACGGAACCAATTGCTGCGCCCGGCGCGATGCCGGCCCGTGACCATTCGAGCGCTCGCCTGAGCGAGGGTGCGGCAAATTTTGCCTGGCCGTCGAAATAGGCGTTCTCGGACATGCTGGCGACGCCGTCGAACGAAAAACTGACAGGGGCCGCCTTGAACGAAAGCGTCATCGGCGCCGCACCTCCGCCAAACAGCACCAGCGGGTTTGACGATGCGGCATCCACGGCGACGCTTTCGCCGCGCCAGATACCGGTCGCCGACAGCGTCGCATTGCTGTTCATTGCGGCCCAGTTCGCCTGGCCGCTCAGGCTGCTCAGTATCTCAGCGTCCTTGCCATCGACGGAGGTCACCACGCGGCCGTTCCTGAACTCCACGGTGCCGAACGGATCAGCCGGCAGCTTGCCCAGGTCCGGCTTGGCCGGATTGGCGCTGACAACGGCGCGAGCGATGTCGATGGACCGGGTGATGCGCCCGCCCGAAGGCAGGGCGGGCAGGAAAAATCCATGTGCTGCGCGTTGAACCCTGATCGTCGGCCGGATCAGCCGCGCCGTCGAGAACACCACATTGCCACGCAACGCCGCCATGGCGGAGAGATTGACCTCGACCCGTTCAGCCTCGATCACCGGCGGCGCGTCGGTCTCTGTCCATTGCGAAAGTGTCACGTCGCTCAGGATGGCACGGAAATTCGGCCAGACCTCGATCCGTGGCGCGCCGTCGATGGTGACCCTGAAACCGCTCCACGCACTCATTTCCCAGGCGATGCGGTCGCGCACGATGCGGGTCGAGGCGACGAGCGGCAGGGCGGCAACGGCTAGCGCGATGACGAGCACGGCAACGCCGATCGCCCATATTCCGCGCCGGATCAAAGGTGATGGCATGTCGCCCCGTATGCTTCCGTTCCGACAAAAATCGCCCGACGGGTGTAACCCCCAGTCGTTTACCTACGACTTAGGGCTGACGCATTTCAAGTCTTTATGGCCCAGCGATGGCATTTGCGCACATCCTCGTCGCTCGGCCGAACAAAATCTTGCTCTGCTGCGCTGCGATATGCATAAGCGATGCCAATGCATGTCGCCAAAATGTGCAACGTTTTCGGATAACGACATGATAATAACAAAAGTCTAAAGCGCGTCGCGTGAATCTCTTCAGAGGTAACGTGCTTTAAGGAGCAACGATCATGGCTGGCGACGCACCGCTCTGGATACCGACCAAAGACCAGATCGACGCGGCGCCGATGACCGCCTTCATGCAGGCCGCTGCGGCCGCAACCGGCAAGGTCTTTACCTCCTACACCGATCTTCATCGTTGGTCGATCGACGATCGCGAGGCGTTCTGGAGCCTGGTCTGGGAGTTTTGCGGGATCGTCGGCGGCAAGGGCACCAGTGGCGGCGCCAGTGGCGGCGAGCGTGTGCTTGTCGATGGCGACAAAATGACCGGCGCCGCCTTCTTTCCCGACGCCAAGCTTAGCTTCGCCGAGAACCTGTTGAAAAAAACCGGGCTTGGTGACGCCATCGTCTTTCGCGGCGAGGACAAGGTCGAGCGCCGGCTCTCCTGGAACGAGTTGCATGCGCTGACCTCGCGGCTGCAGCAGCTTTTCCTGTCGCTCGGGGTGAAAAAGGGCGACCGCATCGCCGCCATGATGCCCAACATGCCGGAGACGGTCGCGGCAATGCTGGCGACAGCCTCGATCGGCGCTGTGTGGTCGTCCTGCTCTCCCGATTTCGGCGAGCAGGGCGTTCTGGACCGGTTCGGGCAGATCGAGCCTGTCGTCTTCATCGCACCCGACGGTTACTGGTACAATGGCAAGGCGATTGAGGTTGCCGACAAGATCGCGGCCGTTGCGGCAAAGCTCGTCACCGTCCGCAAGATCCTGATCGTCGACTATCTCGGCACGTCGACCGATGTGGCGGCGACCATCGAGAAGGCGACTGCGCTGGACGAGGCGTTGTCATCCTTTGCTGCCAAGTCGGTCACCTTCGAACGGTTGCCGTTCGCGCATCCGCTCTACATCCTGTTTTCTTCCGGAACGACCGGCATTCCCAAATGCATCGTCCATTCGGCCGGCGGAACGCTGATCCAGCATGTCAAGGAAGAACGGCTCCACGCCGGCCTGCTCGACGGCGACCGCTTCTTTTATTTCACCACCTGCGGCTGGATGATGTGGAACTGGCTGGTCTCCGGCCTGGCGTCGGGCGCAACCCTTCTGCTTTATGACGGGTCGCCGTTCTACCCCAACGGCAACGTGCTGTTCGACTTCGCCGACGCCGAGAAGATGACCTATTTCGGCACCTCGGCCAAATTCATCGATTCCGTGCGCAAGGCCGGCCTCAGGCCGATCAACACGCACGATCTTTCCAGCGTGCGCACGATCTCTTCCACCGGCTCGCCACTGTCGCCAGAGGACTTCCGCTTCGTCTATGACGGCATCAAGAAAGACGTGCATCTCGCCTCCATCTCGGGCGGCACCGACATCGTCTCCTGCTTCGTGCTCGGCGTGCCGATCGAACCGGTATGGATCGGAGAGATCCAGGGGCCTGGCCTCGGCCTCGCCGTCGATGTCTGGGACGACGACGGCCGCCCGCTCAGGCAGGAAAAAGGTGAGCTCGTCTGCACCAAGGCGTTTCCGGCGATGCCGATCGGCTTCTGGAACGATCCCGAAGGCAAGAAATACCACGCCGCCTATTTCGAGCGCTTCGACAATGTATGGTGCCACGGCGACTTCGCCGAATGGACCGCCCATGGCGGCCTGATCATTCACGGCCGCTCCGACGCGACGCTCAATCCGGGCGGTGTGCGGATCGGCACGGCGGAGATCTACAATCAGGTCGAGCAAATGCCGGAAATCCTGGAAGCACTGTGCATCGGCCAGGATTTTGACAATGATGTGCGCGTCGTGCTGTTCGTGCGGCTTGCTGCCGGCGTTGAACTCGACGCCGAGCTGGAAAAGCGCATCCGGGCGAAAATCCGCAGCGGCGCGAGCCCGCGCCACGTGCCGGCTAAAATCGTCGCCGTCGCCGACATACCACGCACCAAATCGGGCAAGATCACCGAACTCGCGGTGCGCGACGTGGTGCATGGCCGCGCCGTAAAGAACAAGGAGGCGCTGGCCAATCCCGAAGCGCTCGAGCTGTTCCGCGACCTGCCGCAACTGGCCGATTAGTTTCTAGAGGTCCAGGACGTGCGAACCGTCACGCGTTCAGACGGAGCCGAGCATGGTTAACGAATTATCTCGCTCGAATTTACCTAGATTTCATGAGTGGTACACATTGGTAAATTTTTTGCGGTGCCGGTAAGGTTTTGTTAAGGGCCGGCATCGATAGTCGTGCGTAACTTGAGGGAGAAATCCCGTTCCTCTAAATCCCCAGAGGATCTGAATTCGCTCAAGCCCCCGATGTACAGCAATCGATCATTCAAGGCGTCCTGTTGGACGCCTTTCTTTTTGGAGCATCGGGAAATTCGGTGCTCAAACAAAGAGCTAGCCCAGCGACACCGACGACCGAAAGTCCGCCGCTCTAATCCGCCAGCACGCGGGTCGACGGGAAAGCGACTTCGACCAGGGTGCCCTCGCCGGGCGTCGAGTTGATGGTGAACCGGGCCCGGTTCGCCTCGACCATGGCCTTGGTCAGCGGCAGCCCGAGACCGGTGCCGTCGCCGCGCCCGCGCTTCAGCGCGTTGAGCTGCTTGAACGGCTTGAGCGCCTGCTCGATCTCGGACTGGCTCATGCCGATGCCGGTGTCGCGCACACGCATCACGACGTCGCCGGAGATCTCGTAGGCTGTCGATACGATCACCTGACCGCCGGCCTGCGTGTAGCGGATGGCATTCGACAGGATGTTCAGCGCGATCTGGCGCACGCTGCGCAGATCGGCCACCACTTCCGGCAACCTGGAGGCGAAGCTGGAGCGGATGATGACACGTTCGCGGTTGGCTTGCGGCTGCATCATCGCCACCGTCTCGGCCAGCGTGTCGTTGAGCGACACTGCCTCATAGGCCATCTCCTGCTGGCCGGCCTCGATTTTCGAAATATCGAGCAGATCGTTGACCAGGTCGAGCACATGGTTGCCCGACCGGTTGATGTCGCGCAGATAGTCGCGGTAACGGTCATTGGCGACCGGTCCGAATTTCTCGTCGACCATCAGCTCGGAGAACCCGATGATGGCGTTGAGCGGCGTGCGGATTTCGTGGCTGATGCGGGCGAGGAAGTCGGTCTTCTGCGAGGAGGCGCGCTCGGCCACGGCGCGCGCCTGAGTCAAATCCTCTTCGGCCCGCTTCCACTGGGTGATGTCGCGCACTACAGCGCAGAAGCCGCTGTCGTTGGGCAGCCTGCCGATGGTCATGAACAGCGGAATGAAACGCCCCTGTGCCTCGCGTCCGATCACCTCGCGACCGTCGTTGAGCACGCTCGCCACTCCGGGCTCGGACAATCCGTCGAGATAGTCGCGCGCTGCGCGCTGGCTTTCGATCGCGAACAGCGAGACGAAGGGTTTTCCGGTTACCTCGTCGCTGTCGAAACCGAACAGCGCTTCTGCCGGTCGGCTGATCGAGCGGATCGTTCCGTCCCGGCCGATCAGCACGACGCCGTCGGTCGCGGTGTCGATGATGGTGCGCATCTCGGCGACGCGCGCCTTGAGTTCGGAAGTGTCCGGCTGCGTCTGGTCGTCGGCTGCAGCATGCAGAACAGCTGCCTCGTCGTCGCCGGAACGGCGCACGACCAGCATCAGCGCCTTGCCGCCACGCCACGGCACCGAGCGCAGAATGGCCTCGATCGGGAACTCCTGACCGTCATGCGTCTTCAACCGAAGCGCGTGATCGGTTCCATCGGAGGCGCTGCCGTCGTAAGGATCGGCAAACAGCGCGTCGAGGCCACCAGCATCCTCCAGCTGGTCGAGCGTGTCATAGCCGGTCAGGCTGAGGAATTCCTCATTCGCATAGTGAAGATCGTCGCCGGAATGGATCAGCAGCGGCACCGGCAGCTTGCCGAGGATCGAGATGTCCGGAGCGTTGTTGTGGTCTGCGGTCGAAAAAGCCGACGGCACGAACCCTTCGAGCTTGAGCGGCGGCACCGGCAGGCGCGGCCGCTCGACCGTCGCCGGCTCGACGTCGCCGGCATCGCCGATGTCATCGGTTGACGAACGGGTCTCGTCGTTAGCAGGCCGCGCCCAGTCCTCGCTGCCTTCTGCATCGCGGAAATCGGCGGCCGTCATGCTGTCGGCGTCTTCGGCGATCGATCGACTGGCGGTGTCGGCGGGCTCGGTGATCTCCTGCGCCGGTTTGTCCGGCTCGGAGACCGGCGCACCGTCGCTATCGTCGGCGACGCGGTCGGCGTAGTCGAGCAGCGAGCCTGAGATGTCGGACACGGATGCTTGCGGCTGCTCACCGTCGAGCCTTGCGACATCCTTCTCGTCTTCGACATCGGTTTCGGTCGGTTCCGCCGCAGCCGGCTCCGCCGCAATTGCGGCATCGGGCTGTTCGGTCGGGGGATTGTCCTTCTTGAGCCGTTCGCCGATCTCACGGAATGCACTGCGTTCCAGCGTCGACAGGCCTTTATCGTTGGCCGGCTGCCTGTGCTCGGCCAACCGGATCACCTTGTCGGCAAAGCGCCGCTCCGGCTTCGGCACGATGGTCAGCGCCGGCACCTCGCCCTGGAACGGGTCGGTTTCGTCAGGCGTTTTGGCGACTTCCGGCTCGACGGCGGCTGGGACGTCGGCATTGGCGACAAGCGCCATACCGATCGCTTCCGGATCGACCACCGCATCGCCGGTGCGGGCAACGCCGAAACCGCGAAAGCCTTCGAAGGCACGGCTGCGGCCGTAGACGGGCAGCGCCGCCAGGTCGACGGGTATCTTGAAATCGGTGCCCGCAACCGGCCACAGCACCGAGCGGCCGGACCAGGTATCGCGTCGCTCGAGCAGGCCGGCGATCTCGCCGGACGCATCGAGGTCGAAGGTGGCCGCGACGTCCTTGAAGCGCCGGCCGATCACATCGGCGGCAGGCTCGCCGACGAGTTCCGCGAATTCCGGTGACAGCGCACTGAACCTGCCCTCGGCGTCGGTGCGCCAGACGAAACGCAGGGGCGCCGCCGCGCGATCGATCGAGGGGATGGCACGTTCGGCCGGGGAGGCGGCCCTGACGGCATCCTGTGCGGAGCTTTCCGCCTCGAGAGGACCGGACGCATCCGAATCCGGCCTTTGCGCCTCGTCCTCGCTGGCACTGAAATACCACTGGTCATGCTGTATTCCGCCAGCCGCTTCCGGACCCTGCTCGGTCGAATCAGGCGCAGTTGGATCAGATCCGGTCGAATCGAGCCCAGTCGAATCGGACCCAGCGGAATCCGGCCCGGTCGAATCGGGCCCGGTGGAATCGGGAACATCATGCTCCGCCGACAGCGAAGTGTCTTCGTCGGCTGCCGCAACTGTCTGCGCTACCGCATCCGTTTTCGCGACTGTTGCCGGCGCGTTGTCCTGTTCTGCTTTTGCCTGGACTGCGGCATCGGCCGCCGCCCCGGCGCTGCGCTCGCCAGTAGGGGCTGCTTCGGAGTCAAGCTGGTTCTCGTCGATCACCACCAGCAGGTGCCGCTCGTCCGTCAGCCGGGCGAGGCCGGCCGGGTAGGAAGCGGTGTCGCCTGGAACGAGGCGTTTGACGATGCGACCGCTTTCGTTGGCAACATCGGCGACAAGCGCTGCCAGCGTTTCGGGCAGGATGCCGAGTGCCGAAAAACCATCGGAAGCGGCCTCGATGTTGCCGTTGGCATCAACGAAGGCGATGAAATGACCGTCTTCGGTAAAGCCGCTGATGGCCCGAGCGGCGATCTCGGCGGCGCTGCGCGAGCCGGTCTGCGTCGCCGGCACCGCCAGCAGGATGGCGTTTTCGCCGTCAGGCATTGTCACCGCGCTGGCCAGAAAGCCAACCGCGCGGCTGGTCAGGCCGGTCGCCAGCCGCACCGTGATGGCGCGGTCGCGGCCGATCTGTGGAAAACCGCTTGTCGCCATGATCTGGCGCCTGGCGATCAGCGGCAAGCCGGTAGAGGCGCCGATGATCGCCTCGATGTCGGGATAGCCGAACAGCGCTGCCCCTGGTCCGTTGGCCCAGATCACCTGTTCGAGGTCTGCCGACAGAAGGGCGATCGCGTCGCCGGCGGCAAAGCGCTGGCGGACCGCGTCGAGCACGGCGACGTCGAGGAAGGAGTAATTTTCATACGGCATGCGCTTTGGGAACCCTTACGAAGCGGGCAGTTTGCAGTTAACGCTTTGTTAATAAAAGCCGACGGCGCGAAGGTCCACAAGCCATAGCGTGCAACCGCCGGAATCTCTGGGCTCGTGGTTAACGCTGCGAGAGAAATTTATGGTGCGCTGCAACAAAGATATTGCAATGCACAAAATTTGCCTTTATATTGCCATCATACATGAACGAGACGGCTTTCCTATCGAAGCCGCTGCCACTGCAAAGGATGGAAAATTGTCCAGGACCAAGACCGCTGATACTATCGAATTCCCGAGCTTCGACGCTTCCAAGGCTACCGACCAGATGCGTGCTTTCGCCGAAAAGGGCGTCGAGCAGTCGAAAGAGGCCTATGCCAAGCTGAAGACCGGCGCCGAAGAGACCCAGAAGGCTCTTGAGTCGACCTTTGAGACCGCCAAGACCGTTTCCAACGACCTGTCGCTCAAGACCATTGCCGCCCTGCGCGCCAATACCGAAGCCGGCTTGTCGCATTTCGAAGCTCTGATCGGCGCCAAGTCGCTGTCGGAAGTCGTCGAACTGCAGACCGCATTCCTGCGCAAGCAGGTCGAGATGACTGTCGATCAGGCAAAGGATTTCCAGACTGTCGCCTCCAAGGCGGCCGAGGACGTCTCCAAGCCGATCAAGACCGCCTTCGAGAAGGCGATGAAGGAAGTTAAGGCCGCCTAATATTTGCGCATAATTCGAAGATGCAACAAAAGGTCGCATTTCTTCGAACAGGATTATGTGAGATATAGTGGTCCAAGCGAATACCCGGCGGGTGGAACCTCCTCCCTCTGCTCTCCGGGATGACCAGCCAGCACCTCCTCCCGCTGGCTCGGAACAGGAAAAGGCCGGCACCTCCTCCCGCCGGCCTTTTTCTTTGCCCGGCGAAATGTGATGTCGTGCCGGAGCACCCTTTGCCTACAGCGCCGCACGCCTTTCTTGGTCGCGCAAAAGGCGCTGTGGAACGCGGGATCTGCGCATGATCGCCAGTGAAATCGATTCTGATTTTCCGGGCCATGCGCGGCCAAAAGTCTTGAATTAAACTCCGATAGCCCGTATGGACGCATCGCCGACAGAGCGGGTCTCGGAGAATGAACGTCCCCACCCCGCTCAGGCGAACGTGCCGTTGTAGCTCAGATGGTTAGAGCGCCGGATTGTGGATCCGGAGGTCGCTGGTTCGATCCCAGCCAACGGTACCATTGATTCATGTAACCGGGGCAAAAGCGATGTGGCCGCGGCGTTATGCGCCGTCTCTGTTATGACCCGCCACCGGCCCTCACAACTCCGTAGCGTGCTCTTTCAGTGCCACCTCAAGCGCCTGGCTTAGAGGCACCGCCTTGGAGAACAGGAAGCCCTGAGCCGTTCTGCAGCCGAGCTTGTACAGAATTTGCCGGTCCGCCTCTGTTTCGACGCCCTCGGCCATGACATCGATGTCGAGCGCCCGACCAAGTTCGATCACCGTTTTGACAAGCAGCCGGTCCTCCCGAGACTTGGCTAAGCCGCGGATGAAGCCTTGATCTATTTTCACCTTGCGTATCCGACTGTCCTTGAGCGATGCCAACGTGGAAAAGCCGGTGCCGAAGTCATCGAGCGCGATGGAAATGCCGGCATGTGACAGCCGTCCGAGCTTTTCATCCAGTCTTTCCGGGTCCACTGGAGATTCTTCGGTAATCTCGATTTCGAACATCGTCGTAGGGAGGTCTTTTGCCGCCAGACCATTCAGAACCATGTCGTCGATATCGCCGGCTTCCAATTCGCGCGGTGAAACATTCATGGCCACACGAACATCTCGACGGTCAGCTTTCACCAAGCCGTCGATAAGAGCACAACAGTCGGAGAATACCGTTTGCGTTAGCAGTTGAAGCATTCCGGTTTCGCGTGCGGCTGTCATGATTTCAGGTGGAGAGATGGAACCATGGATCGGATGGGACCACCTCAGCAAGGCTTCAAAACCGATCACGGCCTCGGTGTCGAGTCTTACGATCGGCTGGAACCAAGGCGCCAACCTCCTCGCCTCTATTGCCGAAAGAAGGTCGCGTTCGATGGACTGGCGACGTTGCAATTCCGCGTCGAGTTCGGCACCGAACAGACGAAATTCGTTCCTGCCACGACGCTTGGCCGTGTAAAGAGCGACATCCGCCCGCAGCAACATTTCCGTCAGCCCCGGGCTTTCAGCCAAGTATATTCCGATCGATGCACCGATCCGGACGGACGCGACCTCAGGATAGGGGCTGGCGACTTTGGCGATGATATTGGATGCGAGGTTGCTGGGAGAAAGCGAACTCCGGAGTGAGGGAAAGAACAGCACGAACTCATCGCCGCCGATGCGGGCGAGCGTTGAGCCTGCCGGCGCTTCCTGCTCTATGCGGCGGGCGATCCTGACGAGCAGTTCATCACCGGTCCTGTGACCGTAGGTATCGTTGACAGATTTGAAGCCGTCCAGATCGATCAGCATTGCAACGAACGGGCCGTCTTTATTCTCGAGCTGACTGATCGCGTGTTCGAGGCCGCGTCTGTTGAGAAGCGCCGTTAGGTGATCCTCCCTGGAATTGCGCTCCATTTCCGCCGCAAGCCGCTCCGCCTCATGTGTCAAGCGGCTCGCTTCGCGGAAGCGGGCTTGTCCAACAAACACGGCTCGAACCAGACCGCCCAAGAAGAGCAGAACGGCGAAAGCAAGAACGTAGGCTTCAAAGTCGCCTTTCGCCAGCAAGCACGCCGCTGTGATGAGCAGCGGGGGCGTGATGAAGTTTATCGCTGCCGCGGCATATGAACTGCCATATGTAACCGCACCAGCTGAAATCCCGGCCAGAATAATCAGATGCAGCGGCGCTTGCGGAGTTGTGTAGCCACCAGTAAGGACGGCAAGAAACGACCAGGCAAACCCTGCCAGGAGAGCAAGGGTGCCAAACCAGCGAAGCCGCTGCGAAATCCCTGTTAAATCGTCTTGATGCCCCGCCTGCTTTAGCTGATATCGGGCGAGTCCGAGGCGGGCGGCATTTATTGCATTGACAACCAGGAACCAGATTGCGGCGGCAAAGCCGCCGCCAGAAAGCGCCTGCACCGTCAAAATCAGGCCCGACAGGATGGCGCTTATCGGCATTGAGACGAAGAGACCGGCCCTCAGATCGGCAAGCTGATCTCCGAGGATTCTGGCCTCCAGCGCGTGTTCTTTCTTGTGGGCCATAGACCGGTCAGCTCGCTTCCGATGCCGCTTCGCGACGTAAGCTTATGCAAGCCCACTGAAGGACGGGTTAACCACTCAACTTGTATCAGCCTTCTGCCACGCCTTTGTATAGGTCCTCTTCATTTTGTGTGATGATCGAGAACATGGATCGGCGGTGCGCTGTCTATTTGTCAGCCGCAATCGTCGCCTGCAGCCATTGCGTGATGGTGTCAAAAGCAATCGGTTTGGTCGTGTCGACGTCAAGCAGCGGCCCGCGCCGCAGCGGCTCGGCGCGCTTGGCCAGTTCGATCAGTTCGGGGATGTAGGCCGCGCCGGGATGGCCGGCCGGACGCTGGTCGAGTCGGGCGCGATAGCGCTCGGCCAGAACCTCGCCGGGAGCATGGCACCAGATCTCGGCGGTCTGCTCGACGCCGGCGTTGCGCAAATGATCCTCGAGCACCTGGCGCGGCTGGAAGCCGAACCAGGCGTCGACGACAAATATGGCGCCCGCCGGGGCCTCGCCGACGACTGACCAGATGGCCTGGTAACTGGCGCGCCCGAGTATGCGGTTGAATTCGCGATCGCCGCCGCCGAGCACTTCGAGGAACGGGTTCTTGATGGTATCGAGCGCCAGCAATGGCCAACCCATGCGCTCGGCGATGCCGCGCGAGACCGTGCTTTTGCCGCTGGCGGGGATGCCGTTGACGAGCACGGCGCGCCGGCCGGGCACGGCGCGACGATCGAGCCGGACGGTCGGCAAGGACATTGGCGAGGCTTGTGCAACTGCTGATTGTGCAACTGCCGCTTGTGCGGCGAGCGCTTGCAGACCGGCGCCGATGACGCCGGCGTCATCGCCCAGTTGCGCCGCTTCCACCGGGCATTGGTACCAGGGAGCCAGGGCAGGAGCCCTGGCAAGCGCCCGATGCGCGGCCAGGCCAAGTCCGCCGCCGAGCAGCACCAGGTCGGGGTCGAACATGGCCACGGTCGTATCGATTGCCGCACGCAGCGGCCCTGCCCAGGCTTCCAGTATGCCGCGCGCCAAGGCATCGCCGCCCGTATCCCGGGCAAAAAGCTGATCGACCGAAACGTCCGGACCGAGGCCTGCCCGCGCGATGTGACGGCCAAGCGCGGTGCCTGAGCTGGTGGTTTCAACGCAGCCGCGCCGGCCGCAGACGCACGCTTCGCCTGACATGTCGACGGTGATATGGCCGAGCTGCCCCGCCGTCGCCTTGCCGCGGACGATCCGCCGGTCCTGGACCACGGCGCCGCCAATGCCGGTTCCGATCGTGAACATGACGATGCTTTCATGGCCTCTGGCGGCGCCGAGAGCCATTTCGGCGACCAGTGCCATGTTGCAGTCATTGTCGATCACCACGGGCTTGCCCGCCAGGCTTTCCAGTCGTTGCGCGGGGGAGACCGAGGCGAGATTGACATAGCCGCCGGACAAGACCGCGCCAAGCTGCGCATCGACGCGGCCGGGGGCGCCGATGCCGATGGCGGCGACTTCGGGAGAATCGAGCCGGCGCACCATTTCGGCGATCCGGGAGAGCACGAGTTCGGGGTCCGGCGCGCTTTTCTCGGAAATACGCTCGAGGATTTCGCCGGTGCCGGAAACACGGGCGGCGCGCAGATTGGTGCCGCCGATATCGATTCCTATGGCCATCGAACGAAGGGGCATGATTTCCTGTGCGTGCCTGGTGTGAACGTCGGATAACTACAGTGCCGCGCATCCTGGTGCGCACAGGACGCTATAGCATTTTGATTTGCGCATTATCCCTTTCGAAGGTCGACTACGATTTTGCATCGCTGACCTTCGGTTCGGGGTCATTGCGCTAAGCGGCTTTCTGCCTGTAGTTTCCGATCACCGCCTGAAGCTCGCGCAACCTCGACACTGCGATGGTCTTAAGCCTTTCCCGCTGAATGTCACGGTCGAGCGAGATGCAATCCTTCCACAGCGACCGGCCGGCAATGACGCCCGACGCGCCGTTCCGCATCGCGATCTCGACCTGGCCCAGGAAGGTTGCATGGTTGACACCGGCGGAGAGGACCGCCCATGGCACCTCGTCAGCCATGTTGCTGATCCTGGCGCAGGCTTCCGGCGTTCCGGGATAAGGAAGCTTGAGCACCTTTGCCCCGCATTCCAGCGAAATCCGGGTGCCCTCTTCGATGAGCCAGGGGATCTTGGCCGTATACTCTTCAAGGCTTTCCGCTTCGAGTTGATAGGTCAGGAACTCGACGACGAGCAGGAGGTCCTCTTGCGCGAAATCGGTGATGCACTGGCGCAGAATAGCGACATTGTGCTCGTTCGCCTCAGGCCTGTCGGCCCTGAGATAGACCATGATCTTGCCGCCGGTGCCGCCGAGTTCGCGCACGCGGCGCGCGCTGATGCCGGGAACGAGGCGCGACAGGCGGTAGCCGGCAGCCGAGACGTCGAACCCCGAAGCGTCGAGGCCGATGAGCAGAGCCGTATCTCGGCTCAGCACCCCTTCATCGACGACCCGCGGCACCGCGCAGAGCGGGTCGAGCAGCACGCAGGATGCCTGGCTGGCGAGGTATCGCGTGATGTCCGACTTGGTGTCGCCCAGCATGTCGTTGGTGATCTTGGCCTGTTCGGCGGGATCCGACGCAAGCAAGCTTCGCATGCCGCCGCGCTGGTCACAGGCGATGGCCATCATGGCCCCGTCCTTGCCGCATATCTGCTGGTAGCCGCGCAACTCTGCGGTCGTCATCTTTGTCATGGGTCTTCTGTCCGATGTTGGCGCCCATTCACCGGGGCGCAGATCAGTGGAAACAAGAAAGGTTCAGTTTTACCTGCCTCTCGACAGGAGGTTTTGCCGCTTTGCTGCGCTATCGGACCGAGAAATCTGGCCTTGGCCCGCAATCTGCCGTGGAACCAGCCCACGTTGCGAGTCAGCCGGATTTGCGCGATAACTCCCATCGGTCGATGGTCTGTAACACATTGCTGAAAGGAATTGCAAGCTGCCTGCCCCTCCCGCACAAGATGCAGCCGCATCGCGGACGATGCTGCATACGGTCGCCAAACTGCACTATGAGGCTGAGATGTCGCAGGTCGATATCGCGCGGCGGCTTGGCGTCTCCACCGCGACCATATCGCGCCTCCTGCAGCGGGCGAGGGCGGAGGGCATCGTGCGGATCGAGGTTCTCGATCTTGCAGCCCCCGAAGGCATCACCACGCAACTGGTTGAGTCACTCGGGCTGCGTGACGCGGCGGTCATCGAAACGCCGGCAGCCGGTGCGCTGACGGCGCTCGCTGCGCCGCTCGGCGCCTTGCTCAAGCAAGCCGGACTGACGGCCGGCTCTGTCGTCGCCATCGGCTGGGGGCGAGCCATTCGCGAGGTCATTCAGGCAGGCCTGCCGCGCATTCCCGGCGTTCTCACCGTCGCTGCCACCGGCGGCATGCAACAGCAGGCGGCGCATTTTCAGATCAACGAGTTTGTGCGGCTGGCCGCCGAAGAGTTGGGCGGGACGCCGCATTTCATCCATGCGCCCTATCTGCCGTCCTCCGAATTGCGTGATGTCTTCCTTGGCGATGCGACCATCCGCGACAGCGTCGCGCTTTGGGACCGGACCGACGTTGCGATCGTTGGTGTCGGCCTGCCCCATGCCACCAATCCGCCCGAAGCGAGTGCGGCCACGCTGAGCGAACAGGCCCTGTTCCATGCGGCGGGAGACGTCATCCGCCACTACTTCGACGCCGAAGGCGCGCTCATCCCGTGGGAGGGGGAGGGCCGGATGATCGCAATGTCGCCGGCCCAGCTTCGAGCCGTCCCCCTGGTGATCGGCGTTGCCGCCTCGCCGGAGAAGGCGAAGGCAATCATTGGTGCCGCCCGCGCCAGGCTTATCAATGCTCTGGTGACGGACACGAAGACGGCCCAGGCCATCCTCGAGGCTCTCTTGTCCCGATAATGCTGGGCAGCCCGATGCGTGATATCGGGCACAGCTGATCGCAGACTGATCGAAACCAAACCTGGCTCGCGAGCCCGCCGTCGCGAAATCATCGCCGCGAAATCATCAGTTGTGTCGTCAAAGCGTTGGGGCAATAGTCTGCAAGAGGCTCTGCGGAGTAGTAGATGGTGTCCGGTTTGAAAGCGTTTCGATCCCGGAAAATGCGCGGTTGCAATTTCTTTCAGCAAAGTGTTACAACCGGTGCTGCTAGGCAGGCATGCGCGCCGAGCGGCGCTGTTCCTGCACCTTGCGGAGGCTTAGTAACGAGACTGCGCATCAGGCTGGTCGGTTTCGACGGCCGATCTAACGAGTTGGGGCGCTTGGGAGGAGGCTGCCCATAAACAGCAAGCAGGCGAACCCGCTTCTCGCCGCCAGCACTTCCCAGAGCCGGGACGAAATCGCAACGGCAAAATCTGCCAACATTAGGAGGAGGATGTTATGAAGAAGATTGTTGCCGCCCTGGCGGCTCTCGCCATCTGCGCAGCGGCGCTAGTCACGCCCGCATTGGCGCAGGAGAAAAAATTCACCATTGCGCTCATTCCGGGTCTTACCACCGACGGCTTTTACATCACCATGCGCAAGGGAGCCCAGGCGGCAGCCGATGCCCTTGGGGTGACCCTGGTTTTCCAGGGCGCCCCGGATTTCAATCCGGTAACGCAGGTCCCCGTGCTTGACGCGGTCATCGCCAAGAAGCCGGACGCCATCCTGATCGCGCCGACCGACAAGGTTCAGTTGGTCGAACCGCTGCGCAAGGCCCATGACGCCGGCATTCCGGTGATCACCGTCGACACCTTCATCGGCAGCGGCGCCTATCAGACCGGCGCCGGCGAGGCGGATTTCCCACTGTCCTATATTGCCTCGGACAACATTCTGGGCGGCGAGATCGCCGCGCGGGCATTGGCCAAGGCCATAGGCGACAAGGGCAAGGTTTACGTTTCGAACGTCAAGCCTGGCATTTCGACAACCGACCAGCGTGAAGAGGGTTTTAAGAAGGAGATGGCGGCCAACCATCCCGGCATCACCGTGCTCGAGACCCAGTTCAACGACAACGACGCCAACAAGGCCGCCTCGCAACTGCAGGCTGTGTTCGCGCGCAATCCCGATCTCGTCGGTGTGTTCGGCGCAAACCTGTTCTCGGCACTTGGCGCGGCGAATGGCGTCCAGCAGGCCGGGCAGACTGGCACCGTCAAGGTCGTGGCGTTCGACGCGCCGACCAGCATTGTCGACAACATCAACACTGGCCTTGTCGACGTAGCGATTGCCCAGCATCCCGCGGAAATCGGCTATTTCGGCGTCGTGTCGGCCTATGCCCATCTGACCGGCCAGTCGATCCCGGTTGCGATCGGCACCGGCTTTACGATCATGGACAAGGCCAACATCGCCGACCCGAACATCTCGAAATACCTCTATTCCGAATAAGTCCAGCCAGTCTCCTTCCGGCCTGCCGGAAGGAGACCTGCGCCGGGTCTCTTTGACCCTGTTTGTCGGAGGCCGCTCTGCGGATCGGAACCATTCATGACTTCAACATCGCCCACCGAAACGCATGTCGCTCCTCAGGCGGATCACGGTGATCCGGCCAGGAGTTGGCTCGCACGCGTCGCCGAAGGACGCGCCTGGCTGTTCCTCGCCGGCCTGATCATCTGTTTCGAGGTCTGGTCGAGGCTCTCCTTCGGCGCAACCTTCGTGCTCAACCCGTTCAACGTGCAGTCCATTGCGATATTTGCCGTGGCGCCGCTGCTGCTGGCGACCGGGCAGACCTTCGTCATCATTTCGGGAGGCATCGACCTCTCGCTGGGCTTCATCATGGGTCTCGCGGCCGTCGTCGCGGCCCACGCCACGAATATGGCTGGCGTCGCCATGCCGGTGCCTCTGGCCATGATGCTGGGCATTCTGGCGGCGGTGATCGTCGCCGGCGTGCCTGGCGTCATCAATGGCCTGCTGATCTCGCGCCTCAGAATTCCACCCTTCATCGGCACGCTTGGCATGTTTGGTGTGGCGCGCGGCGCTGCATTCCTGCTGGCCGGCGGCACGACGGTGCCGGTCCAGAATTCCTGGTTTGCGCTGCTTGGCAACGGCAGGTTCTACGGTGTGCCTTATCTCGTCATCATTGCCGCGGTCTTTGTCGTGGTGATGCACTACATCCTGAGCCAGACCCGGTTCGGCCAGCACAACTACGCCATCGGCGCCAATGTGCAGGCGGCGAGTCGCGCCGGCATCGACATCAAGGGCCACATCCTGCGCCTTTACGTGCTTTCGGCGATGTGCGCCGGCCTCGGGGGCGCGCTCTATGCAGCGCGCTTCACCGCCGGCGCCGCTCAGGCCGGCGAACCCTTGCTGCTCGACAGCGTCGCAGCCGTGGTGATCGGTGGCGCCAGCCTGTTCGGTGGCTCCGGCACCATTTTTGGGACGGTCGCTGGCGCCTTGGTGATCGCGGTCATTCAATACGGGCTGGTCTTCGTCAATGTCGAGCCGTTCTGGCAGTTCATCGCCGTCGGCCTCGTCATCATTGTCTCCGTCCTTATCGACCAGGCGCAGCGCCGGTTCAGTGGAGCTCGCCAGGATGAATAGTTCTGAACAAACCGCCCCCCTTCTCGAAGTCCGACACCTTTCCAAGCATTTCGGCGCGGTGCAGGCGCTGAACGATTTCTCCATGGCCGTTCGGCCGGGCGAAGTGGTGGCGCTGGCCGGCGACAACGGCGCTGGCAAGACGACGCTGATCAAGGCGATATCGGGCGTCTTTCAGCCGACCGGCGGTGAAATTCTGCTGAGGGGGCAGCCGGTCACCTTCGCGACGCCGCAGGAGGCGCGCGAAAAAGGCATCGAGACCATTTACCAGGATCTCGCTCTCGCCGACAATCTGTCCATCGGCGCCAATATCTTCCTCGGCCGTGAACCCATGCGCAAGGTTTTTGGTTTCTTGCCGGTGCTCGATCGCAAGGCGATGGCCGTCGCCGCCAAGCAGACCATGGGACGGCTGGATTTCCATGTCAGCCGGCTCGACGCCCCGGTCAGCAATTTCTCCGGCGGTCAACGGCAGGCCGTTGCCATCGGCCGGGCCGTCTACTGGGACGCGCAGATCCTGATCATGGACGAACCGACCGCGGCCCTCGGCGTGCCGGAGCAGCGCAAGGTCATCTCGCTCATCCACCAGCTCAAGGCGCAAGGCCGGGGCGTGATCTTCATCTCGCACAATCTGCAGGACATTTTCGCCGTTTCCGACCGCATCGTCGTGCTGCGCCGCGGCATCCAGGCTGGCGAGCGCAAGATCTCGGAAACCAATCATGACGAAGTCGTCAAGCTGATGGTTGGCGGCTAATGCATGTCGCCCAAAGTGCGCAGCGGTTTTGGGGACAACGACATCCATAAAAACAAGAACCTAAAGCGCGTCGCATGAAAATCCCTTCAGACGCGATGCGCTTTAGGCCGATACATTCGATTGCCGAAGCAAGGCACGTCCCGAGGGAATGAGCTTCCCGAGTGGCGAGCCGGCAAAGCGGGCAATTCTCCGGCGAGAAGCGACTGCGACAGGATCGCCGGCCCAGCTGCTCAGCATCTCAATGCGCCCGCCCGATTTCCGGCGAAAATGCTCGCTCCCGACCATGACAAAATGCCATCCAGATACGCTCGGCGCGGCGGAAAGAAGCAGGACGGCGAGCAGAGTCGACATTGCCTGAGGATGTCACTATATAGCGGCGGCTTTGGCCGCGTAGCCTGGGGTTGCGCAGCGAATGGCGCCGCAAACGTGCCGCGTATGTGATACCTATTGTCATACAAATTGACTGGATTGCCGAAAAATAATAAGTAGAAACAATGCCGCGATCCGGGACCTGATCCCAGCCAACGGTGCCAGTCTCCTCAGGAAAATAGAATCTCCTTCAGAATTAGAATGTGCTCCTTGAACCTTCGATGCCCGTCAGCCCTGTGGAACTTGGGCAAGATCGGCTTGCCGGGTGACGACGACTCGGTTGGAATAGGAGCGTGCATCTTTTCGGGGATGCCGGCGTTTATGATTACCAACCGGCGCAGCCGCCAGGGAACAGCAGCATGAGCGAACACGCGATCGAGTTCTTGCAGGAGTGGATCGGCGAAAAGGTCCACTGCCAGTCCTCGCTGGACAGGATCGAGGAGCAGGCCGAGACCCTCGCCAGAGAATGTACGGCGAAGGCGGCTGAGGCCGGCATACCGCTGGAGGATATCCAGGAAGAGGTCGGCGACATTCAGGAACTTATCGCGTCGAGGCTGGAAGAGGCGGCTGAGGCCGACCAGGACGAAAAGAATTCGAACTAATGCATGTCGCCCAAAAGTGCGCAGCGGTTTTGGGATAACGACATGCATAAAACAAAGAACTAAAGCGCGTCGCATGAATCCCTTCAAACGCGACGCGCTTTAGCCAGTGACATGCCGAGCCGGCGAAAGGCATCTATTTACCTGCGCGATGCGTGACACGCCACACAGTTCTACTTTCCTTGCCTAGCCCCGAATTTGCTCTTGAGCCATGCCTTCGGCAGCGCCGGCACGAAATTGCCGTCGCGCCCGGTCATGTCGTCATTGGCGACCAGCGCATTGAGGATCGCTTCCTCGACACTTTCGATCACGGCGTCGAAGAACGGGTCGATGTCGGTGTCCGGGATAAAATCGGCGCTGGCGATGCGGCCTGGCGGCGCCAGCGCCGCCTCGTGGTTGGCGTTCGAAAAGGCCAGGAAGATATCGCCCGAGCTGTGATAGCCGAAGCCGCCGGTCATGGCGACGCCGAGCGGCGCCCGGCGAGCGAGGCGCTTCATCTGATGCGGCAGCAGCGGCGCATCGGTGGCGACGATCCCGATGATCGAGCCCTTTTCGGCGCGCGGCGTGCTTTCGTGGATCGCCGGTTCGATGAGATCGGGCCCGGCGCGCAGGCCGCGAATGGTAAAATTGCTCCGCTTGCCGAAATTCGCCTGCAGGAAGGCGCCGACCGTGTAGGACCGGCCGTGCCATTCCACAAGGCGCGATGCCGTGCCGGAGCCCGCCTTGAAACCGAAGGCGATCATGCCGGTGCCGCCGCCGACGCTGCCTTCCTCGATCCACCCGCTGGTCGCGCCATCGAGGGCCGCGGCGACATGCTCAAACGTGAGATGGTGGCCATTGATGTCGTTCAGGAAGCCGTCATAGGTTTCCGCCGCCACCGGCAGGCCCCAGCCGCTGTCGAGCGCCGCCGGCAGCACGCGCTGAATCCAGCGCAGCGTTGCGTCGCGTGAAACGCCGCAGGAATGCGTGTTGGTGATGGTGATCGGAAAATTGAAGGCGCCGGTTTCCTCGATGATGTGCGAGCCGGTCAATTCGCCATTGCCGTTCTGGGCGAAAATGCCGGCAAACACCGGCGCGGCCAGCTCGGCGCGCGGTCTGGGCAGGATGGCGGTCACGCCGGTGCGCACCGGGCCCTTGCCGACCACCAGCGCACCTTCGCCCGAAATCAGCGTCGAATAACCGACCTCAACGCCAGCCACATCGGTGATGGCGTTGAACGGTCCGGGCGTGCCGTCAAAGCTAATGCCGAAGGCCCGCGCGCGCTGCTTGCCGGAAGGCGTCGTCTGGTGATGTGGATTGCCGGAGATCATCGGCACTCAGAACAGTGAGCCTTGGTTGCCAGGCTCCTTGGCTTTGGCGGCCGGCTTTGCGGTTGTTTTCGGCCGTGCGGCGCCGCTGGTCGCAATCGCATCGGCGGTCCCGTCGGCAAACTCCAGCGAAAGTGCCAGCCCCGGCGTCACTTCCGCCGCTTGCTTGATCACCGCCCCGTCGGCGTCTTTCACCAGGGCGAAGCCGCGCGCCAGCACCGCCTTGTGCGACAGCGTCGCCAGCAGCCGGTCGGCCTGGGTCAGTTTCCCGCGCAAGCGCTCGAGCCGTACCGAAATCACCCGGTCCTGCCGTCGTGACAAAGCCGCCAGAGCATCTGCCTGCAATTTCTGCCGCCTTGCGATCGGCGCCGGTGACAGCCGCGTCGCGGTGCGCGAAAACCGCGCTCGCCGCTCGCGCACGATGGCGAAGAACGCCGCTTGCGCACGGGCGAGGTCGCGGCCGGCCAGCGTGCGGGCCTCGTTCATGCGTCGCGACAAAGTGGCCGGCGTCAGCCGCTGCGCCTGAAGCCTGGCTCGCTTGCGTTGGACGCTGACGGACAGCGCCCGGCCAAGCCGGCTCGTCGCCTCGTCGAACCGCCGGCGCGGCAGCGCCAGCAACTGGTCGGGCGAGGGCAGCGCCCGGGCGGCGGCACGCGCTGCCTGGCGCTTGCGCTCGAAATTGCGCGATACCGCAGCCTTGAGCCGCGCGCCAAGGCTGGCAAGCGTCACTTCGAGGTCGGCGCGCACGGGCACGGCGATCTCGGCGGCACCCGTCGGCGTCGGCGCCCGCATATCCGCCGCCAGGTCGATCAGCGTCCAGTCCGTTTCATGGCCGACAGCGGAGATCACCGGAATGCGCGAGGCGGCGACGGCGCGGGCCAGCGCCTCGTCATTGAACCCCCAAAGGTCCTCGAGGCTGCCGCCGCCGCGCGCCACGATCAACAGGTCGGGCTGCGGAATGGCGCCATCCTGCGCCAGTGCGTTGAAGCCGTTGACGGCGGCGGTCACTTCGGCGCCTGCCGTCTCGCCCTGCACCCGCACCGGCCAGACCAGCACATGCAGCGGAAACCGGTCCTTGATCCGGTGGATGATGTCGCGGATGACAGAACCTGTCGGCGAGGTGACGACGCCGATGACGCGCGGCATGAACGGCAGCAAGCGCTTGCGGCCGGCATCGAACAGGCCTTCGGCCTGCAACCGGCGCTTGCGCTCTTCCAATAGCGCCATCAGCGCCCCGGCGCCGGCCGGCTCCAGATTGTCAATGACGATCTGGTAGGTGGACTTTCCGGGATAGGTGGTGAGCCGGCCGGTGGCGATCACCTCCATGCCTTCTTCGGGGCGGAATTTCAGCCGGCTCATCGCGGTCTTCCAGACAACGGCGTCGAGCCGTGCGCGGTCGTCCTTGAGGCAGAAATAGGCATGGCCGGAGGAGTGCGGCCCGCGATAGCCTGATATTTCGCCGCGCACCCGCACATTGCCGAAGACGTCCTCGACCGTGCGCTTCAGCGCGCCGGAAATCTCGCTCACCGTGTATTCGGTGGCGTTGGTGCGTGATTCGGATACTGCGTCGCTCATTGGCCGATTGGGGGGCGGTTGTCCGTCCGCGTCAAGACGGGTGTGTCCGGTGCCGGCCAATTGCCGAGGTTTTTCACCAGCCCGGCGAGATCTGGTTTGGCCTGGTCCGCTTCGTCTTGGAGAAGGCAAATGCCGGGAAATCGAAGCTTCCCGTATCTTCGCCGAGCGGCACGGAAATATTGTCGAGGCTTTCCGAAATGTGGCGGGCCAGCGCATCGACTATCTCCGGACGCGACGTCTGGCCGCGCATGATGCCGATGCGGCAATCGGGCAGGGCGCCGAACCCGTCGGCGTCGCCCAGCACCCGCATGCCGGGGCGCAGCGCGCATTCCGGCAGCACCGAGATCGCCAGGCCGGAAAGCACCGCGGCGGTGATGACTGTCGCCGAGAAGCTGGTGAACAGGATGCGGTAGTCGCGGTTCTGCCGGTCGAGCACGTCGACGGCGGCCCGCCGCCAGATGCAGTTCGGCCGGCCGAAGGCCATCGGCAGAACTTCCTGTTCATGCGTCGCATGGTTGGCCGAAGTGACCCACAACAGCGGTTCGCGCCGCACCACTTCCGACTGGCCGTGTGCGTCATTGTGCGTCACCAGCGCCAGATCGAGATTGCCGCGCTTGATATGCTCGACCAGCCCCGGCGTCGGCTCGCAGATCACGGTCAGTTCGACACGTGGGTTGGAACGGGCGAAGCGGGCCATAATCTCGGGCAGGAAGCGGTCGGCATAATCGTCCGGCGTACCGATGCGGATCGTGCCTTCGAGCCGCCGGTCGTCGAAGGCGGCCAGCGTTTCCCGATTGAGGAACAGCAACCGTCTTGCGTAGGAGAGCAGCCTATCGCCCTCCTCGGTCAGCCTGTTGGTGCGGCCGTCCTTTTCGAACAGCGGCTTGCCGATCCGTTCCTCCAGCCGGCGCATCTGCATGGATACCGCCGACTGGGTCCGATGCACCGCTTCCGCCGCGCGGGTGAAGCTGCCGGTGTCGACGATCGAGACGAAGGTCTGCAACTGATCGAGATCGAGTGGCGCTTTCATCGTTCCCATCCATCACTGATGTTGATGCTAAAGATTAAAAACATTCGTTGGATAAATCAATCGGGTGATGGCAAATTTACGACTGTCCACATGACGGCAATGCAGGTCGCCTAAAAGTGGTCACCGGTTTTAGGACAACGACCTGCATTTTCTATGTGAATCGGGACCGGAACGGCCGCTGTTTCCAGCGCCGATCGCCCGCTGTCCGTTCGAATATGAAGGAGACTGACATGGCTACGTTTGATTTCGCCACCGAGACTTCGCGCATCACGTCGCGTCCGGCTATTGCGACGCGCGTGGTCAACACCATCTCCAACGTCTATCGCGCCTGGAAAAACCGCCGCGCCTTCTATCGCCTTGGCGATATGTCGGACGCCGAACTTGCCGACATCGGCTTGACGCGCGCCGATCTCCACGTCGCCATCGACGTGCCGTTCGGTCGCGATCCAACCGAAAGGCTTCGCGCCATCGCGGCAGATCGCGCAGACACGATCGAGGATCTTGCCCGCAAGGTGACCTGATCGCGTTGGTTGCGTGCCCTTTGGGGCACGGCGCTAAAGGATTCGCAGGCTCCCACTCCCTGCCGGTTTCCCCGCCGGCCCGCCTGCACACTGCCCGGTCCTCCCAAGGATCGGGCATTTTCTTTTAGAGCGCGTCGCGGCTGAATGGATTCATGCGACGCGCTTAAGTTCTTGTTTTTATGCCTGTCGTTATCGCAAAATGTCGCGCACTTTTGCGCGACATGCATTAGAAATCAGCCGAAGGCCAGCTTTCGCGACGGCCGCGGTATCGATCTACCAACTTCGTGTGCGGCTTCTATCCAGGATGCTATGGCGTCCTGGACGTTCGCGATGGCCTCTTCAGGGGTTTCGCCATCGCTCATGCAGCCCGGCAGGTCAGGTACCAAGGCCGAAAATCCGCCTCCGTCTTCTGTAGCAAGCGGTGCGATGACGACCGGATATTCAAGTCTGCCCGTCATGTCTCTTTGCCTCGTCGATGAATGCCACGAGTTTTCGAATATATACGGGTTTGATGGGGCGTTTGAAAGGCACGGTCAGAATGTCGGTCATTGCTGAATGATAGACCTTGTATGCGAGCCACCGGATCTTGGCGGCACAAAATGGACGCCTGCCTCGTCACAAACTACCTTTACATCCGATATTGACCAATCGCCGCGAGGGTTGCGGCGCATCTGGTCCAATCTTCTGCTCACAGGATCTCGACTCGGGTGCTTGCCACTCTACCGCCGATCCATGCCTCGCTTGAACTGATCGAAGATCGATTCCATGCCCTTCTGGTAATCGTCACGCTGCTGCGCACCTGCCTCGAACATCTTGCCGAACAAATCGTCGAACGGATTGCGTGGCCTGCCGCTCGGATTGGTCTGCGGCTGCGGCGTTTCGCGCTGCTGCGGCGCCTGCGGCTGCTGCGCGCCGCCGCCGAACATATCCTGCAGCACCTTGCCGAGCGGATTGTCGCCGTAGGGATTGGGCGCCTGCTGCGGCTGACCCTGCGGCTGCTGCGCGCCGCCGAACATGTCCTGCAGCATCTTGCCGAACGGATTGTCCATCGGGCCTGGCTGCGGCGCCTGGCGCTGTTGCGGCGCCTGCGTGCCGCCGCCGGCCTGCCGCATCATCTGCTCGATGATCTCGCCGAGCGGATTGCAGCCGCCGCCGAATCCGCCTGCTGCCTGCATCTGATTTGTGGTCTGCTTGAACAGGCCGCCCATCATCATTGAAGCCACGACCGGCAGCATCTGCTGCAAGATCTGCTGGCTGACGCCGCTCGCCTGTGCAGCCTGGCTGGCAACGGCGCGGGACAGCTCTTTCGAGCCGAACAGATGGCCAAGGATGCCGTTGCCTTCATCGACACCCTGCGGCGAGAAAGCCCGGCTTGCGTCCTCGAAATATTTGGCGTGCTGGCCGCTGGCCATTGCCGTCATGAACGCGCCAAGGCCGTAGGGGTCGGAGGTGCTGCGCTTGAGCCCCTGTGAGAAGGCCGGCAGCAGCGCCTCGACCGCCGATTGCGCTTGCTGCTGCGAAAGCCCGAACTGTTGGGCCAGGGCCTGCATGCTGTTGCCGTTCTGCGCCTGCGCCAGAATGTCGAACAAGGAAGGCATTGGTTTTCTCCTCCGGGAAGATCCTCGTAGGAGCGAGCCTATCGCATCGGCCCGAAAATCGGAATCGATTTTCGGAAAGCGCTTTTTTCCTGAGCTGTCGGCCAAGCCGATAGCAAACGGCTAATAAGCATACTCCATGAACACCGGCTCGATCGAGCCGCCCCAGCGCGTATGATAGGCGGAGAGCAGCTCCTCGGCGCTGGTGGTGCCGCGCGCGACGACCTCGTCCAGCGTGCTGAGGAACGAGGTTTCGTCGTAGCCGTCGCGGTTCTTGCGGCCGCGGTTCTTCAGCCCCGTGCGCGAGATGACGAGCACGTCGCGGGCGATCTCGCGCAGTGTCGTGTTGCGGAACGGCGCCGAAATGCCCTGTTCCGGCACGGCGTTGCGCATCGCCAGCACTTCTTCATAGCTCCAGCTCGAGGTCAGCGCCTCGGCCGCGTCGAGCGCCGCCGCGTCATAGAGCAGCCCGACCCAGAAGGCCGGCAGCGCGCAGATGCGCCGCCACGGCCCGCCATCGGCGCCGCGCATTTCAAGGAAACGCTTCAGTCGCACGTCGGGGAACAGCGTCGACAAATGGTTCGCCCAATCGCCCATCGTCGGCAGCCCGTCAGAAATCTCGTTGCGGGCCGCACCCGCCATAAACTGGCGGAAGGTGACGTGCGTCATGTCGTGGTAGTGGCCGTCGCGGATGACGAAGTACATCGGCACGTCGAGCGCCCATTCGACATAGTCGGCGAAGCCGAAATCGGGCGAGAAGCAGAAGTCGAGCAGGCCCGAGCGCTGGTTGTCGGTGTCGCGCCAGATGTCGCCGCGCCAGCTCTGAAATCCGTTGGGCCGGCCCTCGGTGAACGGCGAGTTGGCGAACAGCGCCGTCGACAGCGGCTGCAGCTTCAGCGACACCTGCATCTTGCGGCGCATGTCGGCCTCGCTCTCGAAGTCGAGATTCACCTGGATGGTGCAGGTGCGGTACATCATGTCGAGGCCTTTGCTGCCGACCTTGGGCATGTAGCGCGTCATGATCTCATAGCGTGACTTCGGCATTTTCGGCGTCTCGGCCAGCGACCATTTCGGGCTGCCGCCGAGGCCGAGGAAGCGGATGCCCATCGGTTCGGCGATCTCGCGCACCTGCGCCAGATGCGCATTGCCCTCGCGGCAGGTCTGGTGGATCGTCTCCAACGGCGCGCCGGACAGTTCGAACTGGCCGCCGGGTTCCAGCGAGATCGCGCCCCGGCCGGTCGGCTCGACCAGGCCGATGATGCGGCCGGCATCCATGATCGGATCCCAGCCGAGTTTTTCCTGCATGCCCTCAAGAATGGCGCGGATGCCGTGTTCGCCGCCATAGGGCACCGGCGCATTGCCGTCGACATAGAACGGGAATTTCTCGTGCTCGGTGCCGATGCGCCATTTGTCGCGCGGCTTGTTGCCTTCAGCCAGGTGCTCGACAAGCTCGTCGACGCCTTCGATCGGCCGGAAATCGGTTGTGTCGCGCGCCATTACAAGTCCTCGGTAGCGATCGGACGACCGCCGGCGCTAAATGGACGAAATGTCAGTAGGCGATCAAGCGAAAAATCCTGAGCCACAGGGTAACTGGAATTGATGACGCTGCTTCTTCCTTCTCCCACAAGGGAGAAGGAAAGAGTCTCACCAGTCCCCGATTGTCGCCTGTATCACCGCCAGCGCCGCCACCGCAGCCGTATCGGCGCGCAGGATGCGCGGACCGAGCGGAATGGCTGTGACGAAAGGCAGCGCCCTCAGCATCCGTCGTTCCTCGTCGGAAAACCCGCCCTCCGGCCCGACCAGCAGCCCGAGCTGCTTCTCCCGCACCGCTTGCAGCGCCGGCAGCGGATTGTTGGTGGAAGCATCCTCGTCGCAGAAGATCAACCGCCGCTGCTTGTCCCAGCCGGCCAGCAGGCGTTCGAATTTTTCCGCTTCGCGCACCTCCGGCACCGCCAGGATGCCGCATTGTTCGGCGGCCTCGACGACATTGGCGCGCACGCGTTCGATGCCGGGCTTGGTCACTTGCGTGTGCTGGGTGATGACCGGCTGCAGGACGCCGGCGCCCATCTCGACCGCCTTCTGCACGAGATAGTCGAGCCGACCTTGCTTCAGCGGCGCAAAGCAGTAGACGAGATCGGGCAGCGGCGGCTGCGGCCGCTGCAGGGCCAGCACCTTCAGGCGTACCGCCTTTTTGGATTTGGCGGCGATTGCCGCCGACCATTCGCCGTCGCGGCCGTTGAACAACAGGAGTTTGGCGCCTTCGCCGAACCGCAGCACATGCAAGAGGTAATGGCCCTGCTGCGGGCTCGCCTCGAACTCGATATCCGGTGCGAGGTCGTCCGGCACGAACAGCCGCTGCATCTTGTAATTGGCGCGCATCGCCGAGGAATGGGCGAGCCGGCTCTTGGCGTCAAGTCTTGGCCGAGGGATGCCAGACAGGTTGGTAGCCTTGCCTCAGCACAGCAACGGTGGTCGTCGGCGTGAGCAGGCGGATTGGACCGTCGGCAAAACCGGCGAACCCAACCGGTTCGCCATAGCCGCCGAAACTCCAGGGCAGTGCGGCGCCGTCAAACAGGGCGTATGCCCTGTTTCCTGACGAGATCATCGAGCCGTCCGGCAACCCGGCAAGCGCTTCCACGGAGACGATCGGTGCCTGCCCACCCGACGCCAGCCGCTCCCTATGCAGCCGTTTGTCGACCTGCGGAGCGCGCGGCTCGGCAATGCCAAAGGCCATGCCGAAGCGCCGGACGAAATCCTTCCCCCGCTCGCGCCGGCAGAAGAAGCAGGGCCGATGCCCAGCCGAGAGCGCGGTCACCTCGTCGAGGAAAAACAATTCGGTCCAGCCGGCTTTGCCCCCCGATTGGTCGTCGCTTTGCCTGTTGCGGCCCATCGGCTCGCGCCGCACATCGCGGAATTCGCAGACGCAGATGATCCAGGCCTGCAGCGCCCAGCGCTTTTTCAGCAACGTCTTCGTTTCGGGGTCATGGATGATGCCGCGATTGCCCGTGAATAGACCGCGCTCCGGCACCGCGTGGATGACGCCGAACGGGTCGACCCGATTCTGCAGCGGCATAGGTTTCTGCGGTGGCATGGCTTTCTCCCCGAATACGCATCTTGGCTGGAATGACGGCGGCATGATATCGCTCGTCGCATCGTTTTCATGTCAGCAGGTTTTTCGATGCGGGTGCTGGTGGTCCAGAATTTCGACAGCGAGGGCCTTGGCCAGATCGGCGCAGCGCTTGTCGAGGCAGGCGCCGATATCGACCTGCGCCGGCCCTATTGTGGCGAGATGCTGCCGCTGGACAGCGCTGCGCACGACGCCATGGTCGTGCTCGGTGGCGCCCAGAATGCGCTGGACGACGAGATCTGCCCGTATTTTCCTGAGTTGCTCGACCTGACGCGCGATTTCGCCGGCAAGGATCGCGCCGTGCTCGGTATCTGCCTTGGCAGCCAGCTGGTGGCGCGCGCCTTCGGCGGCGAGAACCGGATCGGCGGCGCCTCGGAATTCGGCTGGCACAAGGTCTCGCTCACGCCGGCGGCGACGGCCGATCCGGTGCTCGGCGCGCTGCCCGAAAACTTTCCGATCTTCGAATGGCACGACGACACCTTTGTCTTGCCCGAAAACGCCGTGCGGCTCGCCGGCAACGAAGTCGCCGAGAACCAGGCGTTTCGCATCGGCCGTGCCGTCTATGGCTTCCAGTTCCATTTCGAGGCGGACCGGCCGATGGTCCGCGACTGGAGCGCATCCTTCGCATCGCTCATCGCCGAACGGCACCCGGATTGGAGCGACCGGCTCGACGACGAAATAGCCCGCCACGGAGCGGCTGCCGATGCCGCCGGCCTGGCCATTGCCCGCGCCTGGGTGGCGACGATCTGACGGCAGTCAGTACCGACGTTGCATATTTGGCACGCCGGCAAGAATCCGCTGTGGACAGCATGTTTCGTCCTTGGCTTGTGGCCGCCCGCCAACCTAGAAGGCACCCGCTCTGCATCGTCCGTGCAACGCGATGAACCTTTTGGGTCACTCGCGCGACACATCGCCGATACAGAACATGCCTAAAAGCAGCGAAATCGTCGAAACTTTGAGACGCTTTTTCCGTTTCAACCCATTCGTAACCCACCCCGTGCACAGATGCAGGAAGCTCAACAAGAGATGACGTCCGTGAAAGCAGCGCTTCTGTCCTTTGTCATGTTGTCGGCCATCGTCTTGTGCGGCCTCGGCACCTATGCCGGCGACGCAGCCAACAACCACAACGCCGTCGACGGCTACGGCGTCACCGCCGCGCTTCGCTAGGCGCTTTAACCCCTCTCGCCTGACACCACCAGGATACGCTTCTCCGCACCGTCGACCACGAGCGCGCTGAGGTTTCCCGTCTGGTAGGCGAGCGTGTCGATATTGACGCGGTTGATCATCACCTCGGCCTCCGGCACCGGCGTGTGGCCATGCACCACGATTTTTGGATGCAGGCCGGAATGATTGTGGAAGACATCGCGGATCCAGATCAGGTCCTGCGCACTCTGACTTTCCAGCGCAATGCCTGGCCGGATGCCGGCGTGGCAGAAGAAGAAGTCGCCGAAGGTCAGTGAAAACGGCAGCGACTGCAGGAACTCGAGATGGCTTTTCGGCACCGCCTCGACAAGTGCTGCATGACCTTGCCGCAGTGCCGCCTCGGACCTGCCAAACCATGCGCCGCCGCCTTCGTTGAGCGTTACGCCATAAGATTGCGCGGTCTGGATGCCGCCATAGCGCATGAAAAGCCCGTCCGCATCGGGCGTGTCGAGGAAGTCGAGGAAGCCGATGTCGTGGTTGCCGGCGAGCATCAGGTGGCGCGGGTCGCGTTTTCGCACTTCGATCAGGAAATCGATGACGCCCTTGGAGTCCGGGCCACGGTCGACATAGTCGCCGAGATGGACGACACGCCAGTCGGCCGGCCGCGCCTGGTGGATCTCGGCCGCAATCCGGCGGTACATGGCGGCGAGCAGGTCGAGCCGGCCATGCACGTCGCCGACCGCATAGATGCGCATGCCTTCCGGTCCGCGCGCGTCGAGAAAGTGGATACCGGGGGCAGTCAATGCTTCCATCTCCGTGATCACGCCGTCACGGGAGTCTAACGCCGAAGCTGATCCTTGCCCATGTCGGTCACCAGACGCTTTCCGCACAGTGCCAGCGTTATGTCCATCTCTTTGCGGATGATTTCCAAGGCTTTGGTGACCCCATCCTTGCCGAGCGCGCCGAGGCCGTAGAGGAAAGGCCGGCCGATATAGGTGCCCTTGGCGCCGAGGCACAGCGCCTTCAGCACGTCCTGGCCAGAGCGGATGCCGCCATCCATATGCACCTCGATCGTGTCGCCGACCGCGTCGGCGATCTCTTCCAGCACTGAGATCGACGACGGCGCCCCGTCGAGCTGACGTCCGCCATGATTGGAGACGATAATCGCGTCGGCGCCGGTCTTGGCCGCCATCAGCGCGTCCTCCTTGTCGAGGATGCCCTTCAGGATCAGCTTGCCGCCCCAGCGCTCCTTGATCCAGGCGACGTCCTTCCACGACAGATGCGGATCGAATTGCTCCGTCGTCCATGACGACAGCGAGGTGAGGTCGCCGACGCCCTTGGCGTGGCCGACGATGTTGCGAAAGGTCCGGCGCTTGGTGCCGGCCATGCCAAGGCACCAGCCCGGCCTGGTCGCCACCTGCCAGACATGCTTCGGCGTGAAGCGCGGCGGCGCCGACAGCCCGTTGCGGATGTCCTTGTGGCGCTGGCCGAGGATCTGCAGGTCGAGCGTCAGCACCAGCGCCGAGCACTTCGCCGCCTTCGCCCTGTCGATGAGACTGAGGACGAAATCCTTGTCGCGCAGCACATAGAGCTGGAACCAGAACGGCTTCTTGGTCACCGATGCGACATCCTCGATCGAGCAGATGCTCATCGTCGACAGCGTGAACGGCACGCCGAATTCCTCCGCCGCCTGCGCCGCCAGCATCTCGCCGTCGGGGTGCTGCATGCCGGTCATGCCGGTCGGCGCCAGCGCCACCGGCATCGCCACCTTCTCGCCGATCATGGTCGATTCCAGCGAGCGGTTGCTCATGTCGACCAGCACGCGCTGGCGGAACTTGATCTTTTGGAAATCCTCCTCATTGGCCCGGTAGGTGCTTTCGGTCCATCCACCGGAATCGGCATAGTCGAAGAACATCTTCGGCACGCGGCGGCGCGCCAGGTCCTTGAGGTCGGCGATGGTGAGGATCATGCTCATGGGTTTTTTCCGCTGGGTTCTTCGCTAATTCGTCGCCATTGATTTTCGCCCGGCGCTCACGAGCGTTTCCTTGCCGGCTCGCTGTCGCCGGCTTCGGAGCGCTGCATCAGCCGCAGCCGCGACACGCGTTGCCAGTCGCCGCTGCGCTCGGCCTCGGCCATGGTGCGTTCGACATGGGTGATGTGGTCCATCGCCGCTTGCCGTGCGGCCGCCGGATCGCCGTCCCTGATCGCTGCGTAGATCGCCCGGTGCTGCGCAAGCAGCGCCTCGCGCGCGCCCGGCACGTTGAACACCAGGAGCCGGTTCTGGAACACGCCCTCCGACAGCAGCCGGTAGCACGAGCGCAGCGTGTGCAACAGGATGATGTTGTGCGCGCATTCGCAGATCGCGTGGTGGAACTCGACGTCGATTTCCGCCTCGTCGTCGAAATTTCCGGTCCGGTGCGCCTCGTCCATGCGCGCCATGATGCGGTCGAGCAGCGCCAGATCGTCCGATGTGGCGCGCCGCGCCGCATACTCGGCCGCCACCGCCTCGATCTCGCGGCGGTATTCCAGATAGTCGGTCGCCGCCTTGCGATGCATCGAGATCAGGTCCGTCACCGGCTTGGTGAACAGCTGGCCGATGACGTCGGCGACATGGGTGCCGCCGCCGGGCCGCGTCGTCAAGAGCCCGCGCCCCTCCAGCGTCTTCAGCGCGTCGCGCAGGATCGGCCGCGACACCTCGAACCGGCGCGCCAGCTCGCGCTCGCCCGGCAGCCTGTCGCCAGTGCGCAGAACGCCTTCGAGGATCAGGCTCTCGATCTGCTGCACCACCTCGTCGGCGGTGCGGGAGTGCTCGATCCTGGAGAAAATGTCGCTCAACGGGGATGCCTGGGATTGAACCGGTGTCGCGCAGGATAAAGCCAGTGTCGGCAACTGGTCAAATTATTTATCCAGTTCACCCGTTTGGCTGGGTCCGACGTCGTCCCGGCATATCGCTTTCGGCTAATTTGTCGTTTGCGTGCCCCGGCAATTGGCTCTAGAGGGACACGGATTGCACCAGGCCCGGGGGACCAGCCGTGGCAGATGACCCGTCCTATCCAAAATTCCAGCCGCGCGTCGAGGGCAGCGTCATGGGCTTTCCCGCGCATGAGGGACGGCCTGGCGCGCTCGGCGAGGTTCACGCCCGTCCACATCCGCTGGTCGAGATACCGCGTGTGCTGGTGCAGCTTTCGTTCATGACCGAAGCCGGATCCGGCGTCGACCAGGCGGTGCTTTCCGAACTGTCGCGGCGCCTCGGCATCGCCGCGCCTGACCCTCATGCCCGCCACCACGCGATGAAGTGGGGCAAGGGCTCGCTGCGCTGGGAGCGGCATACGGAATTCTCCACCTATCTGTGGGAAGGACCGCTCTCCGAGAGCGGCCAGCGCCAGGAAGGTTCGCCTTTCGGCAACGGCTTTTCGCCGCCGGGAACGGTGATTTCCGGCATCAGGCTCGAAATCCGCAAATGGACGCAGGCGAGCGAGAGGCTGATCGCCGGCTTCGACCCGACCAGCCTGTGCTATTCGCTGGTCGAGCGCGGCAACGCCGCCATCGTCACCGATTTCCGCCAGGACGGTGACGGCATGACCCGCATGCTGGTGCTCGACCGCGGCCTGACGCCGGCACGCACCGGCGCGCTGGCGCAGCGGCTGATCGATATCGAAACCTACCGCACGCTGGCCATGCTTGGCCTGCCGCTGGCGCTGATGCTGTCTGGTCGCGCGCGCCGCATCGAAGACCGGCTGGCGCAGACCACGCTGGAAATGAAGGTCGCCGAAACCCGCGACAACCAGACGCTGCTTGCCGACCTGACCGAGCTTGCCGCAGAGCTGGAGGCCGATGCAGCCTCCAGCCTCTATCGCTTCGGCGCCAGCCGCGCCTATGACGGCATCGTCCGCGAACGGCTGGAGGCGCTGGAGGAAGAGGCGGTGCCCGGCTACGACACCTGGGGCGGCTTCCTGCAGCGCCGCGTTGCCCCCGCCATGCGCACCTGCCGTTCGGTCGAGGAGCGCCAGGCCAATCTGTCGACCAAGCTCACCCGCGCCACCACGCTGCTGCGCACCTGGGTCGACGTCGAGGTCGAGAAGCAGAACCGCGATCTGCTGGCGTCGATGAACAACCGCGCCCGTCTGCAATTGCGGCTGCAGCAGACGGTGGAGGGCCTCTCGGTCGCGGCCGTCTCCTACTACGTTGTCGGCCTCATCGGCTACCTCGCCAAGGGCGCCTCGATCTTCGGCCGTGCCGTCGCGCCCGAGATCGTCACCGCCGCCTCGGTGCCGCTCGCCATCCTGCTGGTCTGGTGGGGCGTGCGCCGAGTGCGCCGCCTGCACTCCGAACCCGCCAAGCCCGCAGATAAATAGGCAGGCAATCTCCCCCCTTGAGGGGGAGATGTCGCCGAAGGCGACAGAGGGGGTCGTCTCGCAAGGAGCGCCAACTCGTTTCGCGGCCAAAGCAGGATTTGCAACAAGCGCCTGCCGCTGGTAAAAGATTTTTACCAGTCGATCGAAGGATACGGTTGATGTCCGGCCTGCTGATGCCGAAGCCAGACGACGCCACGATGCGCCGGCGCGACGAGATCGTCGCCGATATGCGCATCATCGTGCCGGGCGAGGGCGTCGTCGACGCTGCCAATTCGATGCGCGCCTTCGAGAGCGACGGCCTCACCGCCTATCGGCAATTGCCGCTGGTCGTGGTGCTGCCCGAAACGGTGGCGCAGGTCTCGCGCGTGCTGAAATATTGCAACGACCGCAGCATCCGCGTCGTGCCGCGCGGTTCCGGCACCTCGCTGTCCGGCGGCGCGCTGCCGCTCGAAGACGCCGTGCTGCTGGTGATGAGCAGGTTCAACCGCATTCTCGAGATCGATTTTCCCAACCGCATCGTCGTCGCCCAGCCGGGCGTCACCAATCTCGGCATCACCACCGCCGTCGAGCAGGAGGGCTTTTATTACGCCCCCGATCCATCCTCCCAGATCGCCTGCTCGATCGGCGGCAATGTCGCGGAGAATTCCGGTGGCGTGCATTGCCTGAAATACGGCCTCACCGCCAACAATGTGCTCGGCATCGAGATGGTGCTGATGAACGGCGAGGTGGTGCGGCTCGGCGGCAAGCATCTCGACGCGGAAGGCTACGACCTGCTCGGGGTGATGACCGGTTCCGAAGGCCTGCTTGGCGTCGTCACCGAGGTCACCGTGCGCATCCTGAAGAAGCCGGAGACGGCGCGCGCGCTGCTGATCGGCTTCCCGACGAGCGAGCAGGGCGGCCAATGCGTCGCTGACATCATCGGCGCCGGTATTATTCCGGGCGGCATGGAGATGATGGACCGCCCGGCGATCCATGCGGCCGAGGATTTCGTCCATGCCGGCTATCCCCTGGATGTCGAGGCGCTGCTGATCGTCGAACTCGACGGGCCGAGCGTCGAGGTCGATCATTTGATCGGCCTGGTTGAGGCAATCGCCTATAGGAACGGCTCGACCACATGCCGCATCTCGCAATCGGAGCAGGAGCGGCTAACGTTCTGGGCCGGCCGCAAGGCGGCCTTTCCGGCGGTCGGCCGCATCTCGCCAGACTATTACTGCATGGACGGCACCATCCCGCGCAAGGAACTGCCGCGCGTGCTGCACGGCATGCGCGAACTCTCCGAAAAATACGGGCTCGGCGTCGCCAACGTCTTCCATGCCGGCGACGGCAATCTGCATCCGCTGATCCTCTATGACGCCAACGTGCCGGGCGAGCTCGACAAGGCGGAAAGTTTTGGCGCCGACATCCTGCGGCTCTGCGTCAAGGTCGGCGGCGTGCTGACCGGCGAGCACGGGGTGGGGGTGGAGAAGCGCGACCTGATGCCGGAAATGTTCAACCAGATCGACCTCGACCAGCAGATGCGGGTCAAATGCGCTTTCGACCCCAACCATCTGCTCAACCCGGGCAAGGTGTTTCCGCAGCTGCGCCGTTGCGCCGAACTCGGACGCATGCACGTCCATCGAGGGCAGCTGGCGTTTCCGGATATTCCGAGGTTTTGATGGTAGCGTCGCGGAATGACGGTTCCTCGCCCCCGCAAAGCGGGGGAGAGGTGTCTCGGGCAAAGCCCGAGACGGAGAGGGGGGCGACCGACACGCCGAGCCGGCGTTCACCCGAGAGGATCACACGTGCCCGCGCGCTTCGCCGCGGCGATAATCAGGCGGAAGCGACCCTCTGGAACGAACTGAAGGCCAAAAGGCTAGGCGGGTACAAATTCGTGCGTCAGATGCCGATTGGGCCGTATTTTGCAGACTTTGCGTGCCGGAGCGAAAAGCTGGTCGTTGAGCTGGACGGAAGTCAGCATGCCGAGAATTCCTACGACAGACGACGCGATGAATTCATGCGCGGTGAAGGGTTCTCGGTGATACGATTCTGGAACGTCGATGTTCTGAAAAAATCGAGGAGCGTTTGCGAGACCATTCTAGCGGCACTGGAAGGGCGATTGGCCGAAGACGTAATCGCCTCGGACATGAGGTTCGTTTTTGCGGCCAAGAAGGCTGGAGGTGGCGCTCTATGATCGCCCCCTCTCCGGTTTGCTTCGCAAACCACCTCTCCCCCATTCTGTGGGGGCGAGGAACCCAAGTTCCGCTGCCTTATTCCCCAGCATTCCAGAATCTTCAGACGATAGCGTTCCAGGATAGGGGTTCCTCGCCCCCGCAAAGCGGGGGAGAGGTGGCTCGGGCAAAGCCCGAGACGGAGAGGGGGTCTGCGGCCGATGTGTCAAGCCGGCGTTTCCTCGAAAAGAACTCCCGCTCCCCCGTGCTTCGCCATCGCAAAAAGCACGCCGAAACGACCCTCTGGATCGAGCTAGGGGTCGAATATAGCTCCTCTAGAAATGTCATAGCTCCGCTTTTTCACAGCCAAGAAGATTGGAGGCGACGCCCTATGATCGCCCCCTCTCCGGTTTGCTTCGCAAACCACCTCTCCCCCACTCTGTGGGGGCGAGGAACCCAAGTTCTGCGGCCATGACCACCTTCACCCCCGCCACCGCCGCCGAAACCCTATCCACCGTCGCCTGGGCCGCGGCGGAAGAATCGCCGCTCGAAATTCTTGGCCATGGTTCGAAGCGCGGCATCGGCCGTCCGCTGCAGACCGAGCACACCCTCGACCTGTCGAAACTGTCAGGCGTGACGCTCTACGAGCCGGCCGAACTGGTGCTGTCGGCAAAGGCCGGCACGCCGCTGGCCGAGATCGAAAAATTACTTGCCGAAAACGGCCAGCAGCTCGCTTTCGAGCCATTGGACTATGGCCCGCTGCTCGGCGGCGAAAAGGGAAAAGGCACGATCGGCGGCGTGCTGGCCGCGAACCTTTGCGGTCCGCGCCGGCTGAAGGCCGGGGCGGCGCGCGATCATATTCTTGGCGTGGCAGCGGTTTCGGGGCGTGGCGAGGCGTTCAAATCGGGCGGCCGCGTGGTCAAGAACGTCACCGGCTATGACCTGTCCAAGCTCATGGCCAACAGCTGGGGCACGCTTGCCGTTCTCACCGACGTCACTTTCAAGGTGCTGCCCGCTGCCGAGACCGAAGTCACGCTGGCTTTGCGCGGCCTGCTCGACGATCATGCCGCGGCCGCTATGGCGCTGGCGCTCGGCTCGAGCGCTGAAGTGTCGAGTGCTGCCCATCTTCCCGAACGCGTTGCCGCACGGGTCGCCGGCGGCAGTCTCGGCAGCACCGCCGCTACATTGCTGCGCGTCGAGGGGTTTGGGCCGTCGGTCGCCTACCGCATTGCGGCGCTGAAAGATCTGCTCGGAAATGCCGGGCCGCTCGAGGAAGTTTCGGGCGAGGTCTCGCATTCCCTCTGGCGCGATGTCAGAGATTGCGCGCCGTTTGCCGACGGCCTGGAAACGCCGGTGTGGCGCGTGTCGATGGCGCCGGCGCATGGCCACCAGATGGTGCTGGAGCTGCGTATGCAGGCGGCCGTCGATGCCTTTTATGACTGGCAGGGCGGGCTGATCTGGCTGCGCATGGAGCATGGCGATCCCGAAGCCGAGCTTCTGCGTGGACTGGTGAGGCAGTATGGCGGCGGCCATGCGACGCTGGTGCGCTCCGCCCCTTCACATCGCGCCGCTGTGCCGGTGTTCGAGCCGCAGCCGCCGCAACTGGCAGCATTGTCGGCGCGGCTCAAGGCCGAATTCGATCCGAAGGCGATCCTCAACCCCGGCCGCATGGCTTAGGAGGTACGAGATGCAGACCAATTTTTCGCTTGCCCAGCTTGCCGATCCGCATGTCGCGGAATCGGAAAAGATCCTGCGCAAATGCGTGCATTGCGGCTTCTGCACGGCTACCTGTCCGACCTATGTGACGCTTGGCAACGAACTGGATTCGCCGCGCGGGCGGATCTACCTGATCAAGGACATGCTGGAGAACGGTCGCCCCGCCGACAAGCAGATCGTCACCCATATCGACCGCTGCCTGTCCTGCCTCGCCTGCATGACCACCTGCCCGTCGGGCGTCAACTACATGCATCTGGTCGACCACGCCCGCGCCCATATCGAGGAAACCTACAAGCGCCCGCTGCCCGATCGGCTGACGCGCGCCATACTGGCCTTGGTCCTGCCTTATCCCTCGCGGTTTCGCGCCGCGCTCAAGCTGGCGAAGCTTGGCCAACCGTTCGCCGGACTGCTGGAAAAGATCCCGGTGCTGAGGCCGTTGGGCGCGATGCTCAAGCTCGCTCCGGCGTCGGTTCCCGCGGCCTCGCCAATGGCTTCGCCTGGCATCCACACCGGGCAGGGCACGAGAAAAATAGGCCGCGTCGCCATCCTCACCGGCTGCGCGCAGTCCGTGCTCGATCCCGCCATCAACGACACGACGATCGCGCTGCTGACGCGGCTCGGCGTCGAGGTCGTGGTTCCCGAAGAAGAAGGCTGCTGCGGCGCGCTGGTGCATCACATGGGCCGCGAGGCGGCAGCACTTGCCTCTGCCAGGCGCAATGTAGACGCCTGGACGCGCGTCATCGAGCAAGGCGGGCTGGACGCCATCGTCATCACCGGGTCGGGCTGTGGCACCACCATCAAGGATTATGGTTTCATGCTGCGCCTCGATCCCGCCTATGCCGACAAGGCAGCGCGGGTGTCGGCGCTGGCCAGGGACATTACCGAATATCTGGCAAGCATCGATCTGCCCGAGCCGGTGCACAAGCCCGGCACCATCGTCGCCTATCACTCTGCGTGCTCGATGCAGCACGGCCAGAAAATCACCCGCCAGCCGAAGGAGCTTCTGGCCAAAGCCGGCTTCATCGTGCGCGAGCCGCGCGAGGGGCATCTGTGCTGCGGCTCGGCCGGCACCTACAACATTTTGCAATCGGAGATTTCGGCTCAACTGCGTGAGCGCAAGGTCAGGAATATCGAGGCGACCGGTGCTGAAATCGTCGCCACCGGCAACATCGGCTGCATCACCCAGATCGCTTCTGCCGCGAAGCTGCCGGTGGTGCATACGATAAAGCTGCTCGACTGGGCTTATGGCGGGCCGCAGCCGGAGGGCGTTCCGGACGGCAGGGCAGTTGTGGCAGCGGAGTGAGGCGCTACCTGCCTATTCCGCCGCGAGCTTGTCCACCACGCCATAGGTCGCCTGGTAACGCGCGCGCTGGCGGCTGAGCGCCACCATCGTGTTGCGCAAAAGAATCGCCACGGTGATCGGGCCGACGCCGCCCGGCACTGGCGTGATCCAGGACGCCACATGCTTGACGCTCTCGGCGTCGACGTCGCCGACGATGCGGCTCTCCCCGTCCGGTCCGATCTCGGCATTGATGCCGATGTCGATGACGGCCGCACCCGGCTTGACCATGTCGGCCTTGATCAGCCGCGGCTTGCCGACGGCGACGAACAGCGCATCGGCACGCCGCGCATGCGCTGCCACCGAGCGCGTCATGTGATGGCACACCGTCACCGTGGCGCCCTCGCTCATCAGCAGGAAGGCGATCGGCTTGCCGACGATCTCGGAGTGGCCGACGATGACGACCTCGAGCCCCTTGAGATCGAGACCGGTTTCCCTGAGCAGTTCGACCGAAGCGGCCGCCGTGCACGGTGCGAGGTCGAGCTGGTTGTAGACGATGTTGCCGATCGAGGCTGGATGCATGCCCTCGACGTCCTTGAGCGGATGCACCGCCGCCTGAAGCGTCTTGATCGGGATATGCACCGGCACCGGCCGCTGGATAATGATGCCGGTGACGCGCGGATCGGCGTTCAGGCCGTGGATCGCCGCTTCGAGTTCGCCAGCGGTGATGTCGGCGGGAAATCGCCTTTCCTCGAAACCGATACCGGCCAGTGCCGCCTTGGCGCGCTGGTTGCGCACATAGACATCGACCGCAGCGGTGTCGCCGACGGTGATCGATATCAGTTTGGGCGCAAAACCTTCGGCGGTGGCGATCGCCGCATCCTCACGCACCGAGGCGATGATGCGTTGGGCGACCGGGCCGCCCCTGAGATAGCGGTTGTCATCGGACAGGGACATTGAGCTAGGCCTTTGTCTGGAAGCGTTGCAGCCGACATAGCAAAATACCGAGGAGAATGGCAGCGAGAATGCGAACCGCCATGCCGCGGGCGCGATGTACCACCCGACCCTGCCAAACTATTCTATGGCGTCCCGGAAACAGAAAGGGCAGCGCGGTCTGCCGCGCTGCCCTTTCGTGACTGACCGTATCCCCACACGGCCCGTCCCCCGTATTCCGATGATCCCGAGACTTGTGGATAGACTCGGCAACAAAATCAACCGCAGATTACATCACCACAACCGTCGTGCCAACATCGACCCGCTCATAGAGGTCGACGACGTCCTCGTTGCGCATGCGAATGCAGCCCGACGACACGGCGCCGCCGATCGTCCATGGCTGGTTGGTGCCGTGGATGCGGTAGAGCGTCGAGCCGAGATAAAGCGCGCGCGCGCCGAGCGGGTTCTCGATGCCGCCGGCGACATAGGTCGGCAGATAACGGCCTTTGGCGGCCTCACGCGAAATCATCACCGCCGGCGGTCGCCATTCGGGCCAGACCTTCTTCTGCGAGATCTTGTGCTTGCCGGCCCATTCGAAGCCCGGCTTGCCGGTGCCGACGCCATAGCGCCGCGCCTTGCCGTTGTTCTCGACCAGATAGAGGAAATTCTCCCGCGTATCGATAACGATCGTGCCCGGCTTCTCCGGGCCGTCATAGGCGACTTCCTGCGGCAGGTAGATCGGGTTGATCTGCGGCCGCGCGATAATGCGCTTCTTGGACGGCGCCTGCATCGCCGCCGTATGCAGCTGAGCCGGTTGCGCCTGCCGCTGAGAACGGCGCTGCGGCTTTTGCATCTCTTGCCGGTTCTGGCGGACGATGCCCGGCGCGCGGCCAAGCTGCAGCACCCAGGGTGCCGAAAGGTCGGGGCTCACCATCACCGGCGGTCTATCGGCATAGCGGTCGTTGGCGCTGGAGGATGTAGCAGCAGCGGCCAGCACGGCTGCAGCGCCGAGCAGCGGGAACAAAAATATCTTCATCGGAACGCACCTTGATCGTCGAACACGCCGAGGCGCACAAGCGTCCCCGATGTCACGGACATTGGGCGCGGAGCAGCAACCGAAACGTGAATCGGAATGCGTAAAATGCTGCATTGTCAGTAAAGCTTTCGGTGTGGTTACCGGCCGGTTCAGGAATCTGGTAAAGCCGCGGTAAAGGCAGCGCTGAGGCGCATTAACCAATGGAAACCCGCCATGGATGAGAAGACAGGCCTGCTCGCCGGACCCGATGGTATCGCGCGCTGCTTCTGGCACGGCAATCTGCCGGATTATTTGCACTACCACGATCACGAATGGGGCCGGCCGGTCGCCGACGACCGCAGGCTGTTCGAAAAGATCTGCCTCGAAGGCTTTCAGTCGGGCCTGTCCTGGCTGACCATATTGCGCAAGCGCGAGAATTTTCGCGAGGCGTTCGCCGGCTTCGATATCGACAAGATCGCCGCCTTCACTGACAGGGACGTCGAGCGCCTGCTCGGCAATACCGGCATCATTCGCCACCGCGGCAAGATCGTCTCGACCATCAACAACGCCAGGCGCGCGCGTGAACTGGCCGACGAGGCCGGCTCGCTGGCGGCCTGGATCTGGAAGTTCGAACCCGGCCCGGACGAACGGCCCGAAATCGTCGATCTCGCCCATCTGCGCGCCAATCCGACCACGGCAGTCTCGGTGCGGATTTCGAAGGAGCTGAAGAAACGCGGCTGGAGCTTTGTCGGCCCGACCACCGTCTACGCCTTCATGCAGGCCATGGGGCTGGTCAACGACCATCTCGAGGGCTGCGTCTGCCGCGCGCAGGTCGAGGCGGAGCGGAAGGCGTTCAAAAGGCCGAAGTAGCTTCTTTCTTGCCTTCTCCCCCCTCCGAAGGGCGGGCGAGGCCCGTGACTCGCCCCGGGCGGTGGATCGGCGCGCAGCGTCGAGACGGAAGAGGGGTGTTGGACGGAGCGCGTCGGTGCCAAGCTGGAACACCCTCATCCGACCGAGCTTCGCTCGGCCACCTTCTCCCACACGGGGAGAAGGCAAGGGGGCGCTCAAAAACTCAAGCGCCGCTGGCGCTGGCCAGATAAAGTCCGGCGACGATAGCCGCCACCGTGGCAAGGGCTGGGTAGATCACCAGCAGGCCGGTCACCAACGCATCGCGCATGGTCGGTGCTGTCCGCTCGTCCGCGGCAACCTCGAATGGTCCCGCCATCTGGCCTGCCGGTCTCGATGCATGGCCATCGGCCGGCCGCAACTGGCCGGGCAGCGCACGGGCGCCGCTGTCGATAATGTCGAATTGCCGTGCCGTGGTCATGGCCCGAACCCCTTGTTTCGGCGCGCTTTATCGGCTGCGATTGTGTCGGCACGATGCCGCGCCCATGGCGGAATTGTTTCAGCTCCCTTGCCTTCTCCCACACGAGGAGGAGGCAAGGGAGCAAACCCTTGCCGCGCCAAGCCCCATCGGTTAGGACACGCCCACTCGAAACAAGTCAGCTTTACCTAGCAAAAAGACCCATACGATGGCCGACAAATCGGAAAAGATGAAAGCGCGGCTGCCGCGCGGGCTTGTCGACCGCGGCGCCGAGGATATCCGTGCCGTCGAGAAGATGATGGCGACGATCCGCTCGGTCTATGAACTGTACGGCTTCGAGCCGGTCGACCAGCCGCTGATCGAATACACCGACGCGCTGGGCAAATTCCTCCCCGATCAGGATCGGCCGAACGAGGGCGTGTTCTCCTTCCAGGACGATGACGACCAGTGGCTGTCGCTGCGCTACGACCTGACCGCGCCGATGGCCCGTTTTGTCGCTGAAAACTTTGAGCGCCTGCCAAAACCCTATCGCAGCTACCGCTCCGGCTGGGTGTTCCGCAACGAGAAGCCCGGCCCCGGCCGCTTCCGCCAGTTCATGCAGTTCGACGCCGACACGGTGGGAACGCCGGGTGTCGCCGCGGACGCCGAGATGGCGATGATGATGGCCGACGTGATGGAAGCGCTCGGCATCAAGCGCGGCGACTACGTGATCCGGGTCAACAACCGCAAGGTGCTCGACGGCGTGCTCGAGGCGATCGGCCTCGGCGGCAATGAGAATATCGGCCGCCGGCTGACGGTGCTGCGGGCAATCGACAAACTGGATAAGCTTGGCGTCGAGGGCGTGCGCTTGCTATTGGGTGGAGGGCGCAAGGACGAAAGCGGTGATTTCACCAAGGGCGCGGGCCTGGACGAGGATCAGCAAACTTTCGTTCTTTCCGCGACTGCACAGGCATTCGAACTATCCGAAACGTCACCGGTCGGTACACGAGATCTATCGGATATGGCCGTCACAGATGATGGCAGGCTGTTCTATGACAATATTGTCGGAGCGAAGATTTCATGGAGCGTGGCGCGAAACGAAACCGGTAAAGCCGGGGCTCAGGAGCTTTTGGAAATTGCCACGCTTTGCGAAGCCGCAGGATATGGCTCGAAGCGCATAAAGATCGACCCTTCCGTCGTCCGCGGCCTCGAATACTACACCGGCCCGGTCTACGAAGCCGAACTGCTGGCCGAAATTCCCAACGAAGAGGGAAAAATCGTGCGCTTCGGCTCGGTCGGCGGTGGCGGGCGCTATGACGGGCTGGTCTCGCGCTTTCGCGGCGAGCCGGTTCCGGCGACCGGCTTTTCCATCGGCGTCTCCAGGCTGATGACGGCGCTGAAGAATCTCGGCAAGCTCGATACATCAGACGTGATCGCGCCGGTCGTCGTGCTCACCATGGACAAGGACACGGAAAGTCTCGGCCGCTACCAGAAAATGGTGGCCGAGCTGCGTGCAGCCGGCATCCGCTCGGAAATGTATCTCGGCGGCGCCGGCATGAAGGCGCAGCTCAAATATGCCGACCGCCGCGGCAGTCCGGTCGCCATCATCCAGGGCGGCGACGAGCGCGCCAAGGGCGAGGTGCAGATCAAGGATTTGATCGAGGGCGCCCGGATGTCGGCGGAGATTGTGGACAATGCCGAATGGCGCGCGGCGCGCCCGGCGCAGGTGACCGTGGCGGAAAGCGATCTGGTTGGCGAGGTGAGGAAGATCCTGGCGGCACAGGCGGCTGACCGATCGAAGGGTGGCGCGTGAACACCCCCCTCTGGCCTGCCGGCCATCTCCCCCTCAAGGGGGGAGATTGGCAGCGTGGCCGTAGGCACTTCCTCTGCTACCTTGAAGACGTGTTTGAAAAATTAGCGACAGCTGCGACGAGACTAATCTCCCCCCTTGAGGGGGAGATGCCAAGTTGTGGCAAAAAGGGCAGGCCAGAGGGGGGTGCCTCGCGCCTCGCGTTCCCATGACCTCCCGCTATCCCGCCATCGCATCAGACATCGCAAAACTCTTCGCCGCGCGCAGCACCCATGCGGTGGAAGTCGCGGTGCTGCAGCCGGCCGATCCGTTCCTCGATATGGCCGGCGAGGATTTGCGCCGGCGTATTTTCCTAACCGAAAGCGAGACCGGACAGACGCTTTGCTTGCGGCCGGAGTTCACCATCCCGGTGTGCCTCGACCACATTGCCAGCCAGGCCGGCACGCCGCGCCGCTATTCCTATCTCGGCGAGGTGTTTCGCCAGCGCCGCGAGGGCGGAAACGAGTTTTTCCAGGCCGGCATCGAGGATCTCGGCGACGGCGACATCGCACAGGCCGATGCCCGATCGCTGGCCGATGCGCATGCGCTGCTTTCGCTGGTGCTGCCTGGCCAGGAACTAACGATCACGCTCGGCGACCAGACTGTTTTCGAAGCGGTTCTTGCCGCACTCGGCCTGCCGCGCGGCTGGCGCATGCGGCTGGCCCGCGCCTTCGGTTCGACGGCGATGCTGGAGGCAGCGCTTGCCGACCTCGCCAACCCGCCGCGCAACGGCCAACTCGCCGGCGCGGTCGCAGCCCTTGTCCTGGACGGCAATCTGGAAGCGCTTTCCTCGCACATCGCAGGCGGTATGGAACAGGCGGGTCTGTCGGCGTCGGCCGGACGGTCGCCGACCGAGATTGCGCGGCGCTTGATCGAAAAGGCCGAGCTGCGCAGCGTGCGGCTGTCGAACGAGGCGTTTTCGGCGCTGAAGGATTTTCTGGCGATCGATGTGACGCTCGACGGCGCGGCAAAAGCGCTCGAAACCTTCGCGGCCGGCGCCGGCCTTTCGCTGGGCGCGGCGCTGGACAATTTTTCCACGCGCGCCAGGGCGATCGAAGCGCTTGGCCTGCCCTCGGCAAAAATCCGCTACGACGCTGCCTTTGGCCGTCCGCTCGATTACTACACGGGACTGGTGTTCGAGATCGCGGCGGAAAACGGTGACCGGCCGCTGGTTGGCGGCGGCCGCTATGACCGGCTGCTGACGTTGCTCGGCGCGAAGACGCCGATCCCCGGCGTCGGCTTTTCCGTCTGGCTCGACCGCATCGAAGCGTTGCGGGAGAAGGCGCAATGATCACGCTGGCGATTCCATCGAAGGGCCGGCTCAAGCAGCAGGCGCTGGAGGTGCTGGCCAAGGCCGGGCTTGCCGTCAGCCTGCCCGGCGACGAGCGCAAATACCGCGCCCGCATCGAAGGCGTGGAAGCGGTCGAGGTAGCGTTCCTGTCGGCCTCAGAAATCGCAGGCGAAATCGGCCAGGGCTCGGTCGACCTCGGCATCACCGGCGAGGATCTGTTGCGCGAAAGCCTCGCCGACTGGGAGGCGCGCGCGGAGATCGTCGCCCGCCTCGGTTTCGGCAATGCCGATGTCGTGGTGGCGGTGCCCGAGATCTGGCTCGACGTCGATACGATGGCCGATCTCGACGATGTCGCCGCCGATTTCCGCCAGCGCCACGGCCGGCGGCTCAGGATAGCCACAAAATACTGGCGGCTGACGCAGCAGTTCTTTTCGCAAAAGCACGGCATCCAGGTCTATCGCATCGTCGAGAGCCTCGGCGCCACCGAAGGCGCGCCGGCGGCGGGATTGGCCGATGTCGTCGTCGACATCACCACGTCAGGCTCGACGCTGCGCGCCAATCATCTGAAGGTTTTGGCGGACGGCGTCATCCTGCGCTCGCAGGCCTGCCTGGCTGCATCGCGCAAGCCGCGCGCGGCGGCCGACGAGGCTGTTCTGCGCGATATCGCGGCGAAGATGGCAGGCGCAATCCCTCCCCCTTGAGGGGAGGGTGGACAGCCGCCGAAGGCGGATGGACGGGTGGGGTCGTTGGTGCAGTGCTCGACGTGAGACGACCCCACCCGCCTCGCTCCGCGAGGCACCCTCCCCTCAAGGGGGAGGGATTGCGCTCGAGTACCATCAACGGGATTTCCACCACCCCGGCAGGCTGATAGACTCGGTCGCCTGCGGAGGAGACGGCAATGCCGATCAATCTCGACGAGTTGAAGAACGCCACCAACCTGCGCGGCCGCCGCCCGCGCAATGGGGCCACGTTTGTCGCGCCGGTCGACGGCAGGGCGCATGTTTCGGGCGAGCGCACCGTGCCGCTGCTGCAGCAAACGATCCCGGCGCTGCTTTCGGACACCGTCAGCAAATACGGCACGCTCGATGCCGCCGTCTTCGTCGACCAGGACAAGCGCTTCACCTGGAGCGAACTTTCAGACACGGTGGACGCGCTGGCCGCAGGCTTCCTGGCGCTCGGCCTGGCAAAGGGCGACCGCGTCGGCATCTGGTCGCCGAACCGCTGGGAATGGCTGGTGACGCAATTCGCCACCGCCCGCATCGGCCTGATCCTGGTCAACATCAACCCGGCTTATCGGCTGACCGAACTCGACTATGCGCTGAACAAGGTCGCTTGCCGAGCGCTGGTCACGGCCGTCAAATTCAAGAGTTCCGACTATCTCGGCATGATCGAGACGCTGGCGCCGGAGATCGCGACGGCGACGCCGGGCGAGCTCGATGCGAAAAATTTGCCGGCGCTAAAAATCGTCATCCGCATGGGCGAGGAGCATTCGCCCGGCATGCTCAATTTCACCGACGTGCTGGCGATGGCCGGGCGCGACGAGCATGACAGCCTCGACCGGATCTCCGAGGGGCTGAAGCCCGGCGATGCCATCAACATCCAGTTCACCTCAGGCACGACAGGCGCGCCCAAGGGCGCGACGCTGACCCACAACAACATCGTCAACAACGGCAATTTCGTCACCTCGGCGATCAGGCTCACCGTCGACGACCGGCTGTGCATCCCGGTGCCGCTCTATCACTGCTTCGGTATGTCGATGGGCACAATCGGCTGCGTCACCAAGGGCGCGACGATGGTTTTCCCGGGCGAGGGGTTCGATGCCGGCGCCACGCTGAAAGCGGTGGCGGGCGAGCGCTGCACCGGCCTCTATGGCGTGCCGACCATGTTCGTCGGCATGCTCGACCATCCGGATTTCGACACCTTCGATCTCACCAGCCTGCGCACCGGCATCATGGCTGGCTCGCCGTGCCCGATCGAGGTGATGAAGAAGGTGGTGTCGCTGATGCATATGGCACAGGTGACAATCGCCTATGGCATGACCGAGACCAGTCCGGTGTCGTTCCAGAGCAGTGTCGACGACCCGCTGGAAAAGCGCGTCTCGACCGTCGGCCGCGTCCACCCCCATGTCGAGGTCAAGGCGATCGATGCCGATGGCGCGACCGTTGCTGTCGGCGCGCCGGGCGAGCTCTGCACGCGCGGCTATTCGGTGATGAAGGGCTATTGGGACGACGAGGAAAAAACCCGCGAGGCGATCGATCCCGACGGCTGGATGCACACCGGCGACCTCGCCACCATCGACGCCGAGGGTTACTGCAACATCGTCGGCCGGGTCAAGGATATGGTCATCCGCGGCGGCGAGAACGTCTATCCGCGCGAGGTCGAGGAGTTTCTCTACCGCCACCCCAAGGTCAGGGAGGTGCAGGTGTTCGGCATCCCCGATCCGAAATTTGGCGAGGAGCTTTGTGCCTGGATCGTGCTCAAGCCGGGCGAGAGCGCCACCGAGCAGGAGATCAAGGCCTTCTGCGCCGGCCAGATCGCCCATTACAAGATCCCGCGCCACATCCGCTTCCGCACCGAATTGCCGATGACGGTGACCGGCAAGCCGCAGAAGTTTCTCATGCGCCAGGCGATGGTTGACGAACTCGGGCTGGTGGCGCCGAAGACGGCTTGAAGCGAAGCGCCCGCGTCGTACCACGCGGCCGTTACGCTCCCACAATTCCAAGGCGGGATTCGGTCACCGCGATCTGGCCAAATCAGCAATAGAATTGCCGTCAGAATGGAGTGTCCAAAAATGAATGTCTTGTTCATTTCGAGTATGGCCATCGTTACGCCGGATCCAGCCGAGAGCCGCAAGCTCTTCATTGACGTGCTGGGCTTGCCGCTCAAGCGCCACGAGGGCGATGAGTACTACTTCAGCGAGAGCATCGGCGGCAGTAAGCATTTTGGCGTTTGGCCGCTATCGCAGGCTGCCGAAGCGTGCTTTGGCACACGCGAGTGGCCTGCAGATCGGCCGATACCGCAAGCCTGTATCGAGTTCGAAGTCGAAACCCCAGACAGCGTTGCTGCCGCCGCGCAGGAGCTTCAGGAAAAAGGATACGACCTGCTCCATGGTGCACGCACCGAGCCTTGGGGCCAGACCGTCGCCCGAGTCCTGACGATTGAAGGAGCGATCGTCGGCATGTCCTATGCACCCTGGATGCATGAGGTTTAAACTAGGCCTGCAGCCCTAACGACCCGATGCAATCAAGAGTTGAGGAAGCTTGCCCCTTTGCGGGGCGAGACTGACGCGGTCCCGGGTGGAGAAAAGCGGTTGGCTACCTATTTCGGAAGAGGGCGGATGGGCAAACAAGGCCGAAATCCTGGCCTCAAAGCGAAAGGAACCCGCAAATGGCAAAGAATACGATTTGCCTCTGGTACGATAAGGACGCAGAGGCCGCCGCCCGCTTCTACTGCGAGATCTTTCCTGACAGCGCGGTGGGTGCCGTGCACCGTGCACCCAGTGACTACCCGGCCGGCAAAGAAGGCGACGTGTTGACGGTCGAATTCACAGTCGCGGGCCTTCCTTGTATCGGCCTCAACGGGGGTCCCGAGTTCAAGCACAACGAAGCCTTCTCGTTCCAGATCGCCACCGACGATCAGGAGGAGACCGACCGCTATTGGAATGCCATCGTCGGCAATGGCGGCCAGGAGAGCGTGTGCGGCTGGTGCAAAGACAAATGGGGGATTTCCTGGCAAATCATTCCGCGCGTACTGACTGACGCGATGGCGGCTGGCGGCGACGAGGCAAAGCGCGCGTTTGATGCCATGATGACCATGGTGAAAATCGACGTCGCGGCGATCGAGGCGGCGCGGCGCGGTTGACGCTCCATCGCGTCTTGCGGGCAAATTGCTGCCAGAGCTCAGCTCGCCGCCCAGTGCGGCCGTCCTGGCTCAGAGCGGGCTTGTCGCGGGCGATTAAAGCGACCTTCGCACACTCGGCGAGGGCAGCGCAACAGCGCGCCCCAGCAGAAGCGCGCTGATCAGATCACCGCTGTCTTTCCGCTTCAATCCAACTGTGCCAGGTCGGTGCTGGCAAGGCTAAACCGCCGGTCCTTCGAGCCCGCTTCTCTCGTGCGACTCCCACAGGTACCAGCCGAGGACGGTACCGAAGAAGAATGTGTGGGCAATGAACTGCACGACCGGGCTTGCTTGCAGGAACCAGGGGAATGCGATCGGCGCGATCACATAGAAATTGACGAGCCACAAGGCCAGGCCAAAGACGCTGCCGAGAACAATGAAGGCTGCTCGCCCGCGCAGCATTGCGGCAATCTCCCCGAACACGATCCCATAGGCGATGGCCAGGATCAAATGCACGACAACGCCGGCGATGCTGGCCGTCAAGAGCGGGTAGCCGGGATCGAGAGCTTCCGGTCCAAGCGCGATGGCGCCAATCATGCGCAGGGGCATGAAGGACGCTTCCGCCCCCATCATGAACGCACTCGCCGCCATTTCGAACGCCGCAAAGACGATGCCTGCAACGATACCTGCAACGGCGCCCTGCTGGAGTCCCCATCGGATGTCGCGCGGCGTCACCGGCGTATGGATGTAATCACGGTAAGCCATAACACTGCTCCCTGTTCTGGACGCAGATTCCTCCGCAAAATCAATGCCGGGAACGCGTCGGCGGTTCCGGGCGTCCGGTACGATTCACGAGAATTTGATTGAAGCTGATGTTTCTCAGGCCGAGCGGACGGTTCGGCTCTTTGCCCGCATCGACGCTGCAGTCATGCAGCTTCCCACGACCGCCCCAAGCCGGCTGTTACCTCGCGCGAGACCTCAGCTGGCTCCAAAGATCGTAGGCCGCAAGGAGGACGCCGATGCCGACCGCAACGCCTAGATCGGGATGCGGGACGAACCGGATTACGACGCCGAAAAACGCCAGGAAGGCTACAAACGCCAAGGCGGCCAGGAAGCGGCTCAAATTCATCTGTTGTCCTCTCGCCGCAGCATCCCGTCTCAGCCCCCGTAGATCAGGTTGGGCAGCCCGTACACGATCTGCGGGAAGATGTAGATGATGACCATGCACAGGATGACGATCAGCATATAGGGCATCATTCCGCGGAAAATGTCCGAAAGCTGAACATGCGGCGGCGAAATGCCCTTGAGGTAGTAGGCCGACATCGCCATGGGCGGCGACAGAAAGGCCGTCTGAAGGTTGACCGCGACGAGCACGCCGAAAAACAGCGGATCGATCTCGAAATGCGCCAGCAGCGGCAGGAAGATCGGAACGAAGATCACGATAATCTCCGTCCATTCCAGCGGCCAGCCCAAGATGAAAATGATGATCTGGGCGACGATCAGAAACATCAGCGGCGACATGTCGAGGCCGGTGACGAAATCGCTGATCAGTTGCTGGCCCCCCAGATAGGCAAAGACCGAGGCGAAGGTCGCGGAGCCGACGAACAGCCAGCACACCATCGCGGTCGTGCGCGCCGTCAAATAGACGGACTCCTTCAGGCGTTGCCACGTCAGCGCCCGGTAGGCGGCGGCCAGCACGACGCCGCCGAGCGCGCCGATGGCGGCAGCCTCCGACGGCGTGGCAAGGCCGAACAGGATAGCGCCGAGCACCGCCAGGATCAGGGCCGCCAGAGGAACGAAGGAGGTCAGCAGCATCCAGCTGATTTGCAGGACCGAATAGTGCCCTACCTCGTCTCGGGTCGGCTTCGGCGCCACCTGCGGCTGCAGCACCGCCATCGTCACCACATAGATCAGATAAAGGCCGGCAAGCAGCAGTCCTGGAAGCAGGGCTGCAGCATACATACGAACCACCGACACACCCGCCGTCGCGCCATAGACGATGAGCAGAATCGACGGCGGGATGAGGATGCCGAGGGTTCCGCCGGCGCAGATCACTCCCGAGGCATATCTGACGTCGTAACGCGCCTTCAGCATGGCGGGAAACGCCAGCAGGCCCATGAGTGTCACGACCGCGCCGACAATGCCTGTGGCCGTTGCGAAAAGGGTGCAGGTGATGAGGGCGGCGACCGCCATGGAGCCAGGAATGTGCCGGGTGGCGATATAGAGGGTGCCGAAAAGGCGCTCGATGATATTGGCCCGCTCGACGATATAGCCCATGAACAGGAACAGCGGGATGGCAGTCAGCACGTCATTCGAGATCACAGAATAGGTCTGATTCACGAACAGATCGAAAATGCGGTTGTTGAAGAAGCCGCCGATCCAATGCTCCGCAAGCGTCCAGCCGTCGGCACCATCCTCAGCCGCCCGTTCGTAGGCGCGCCACATCCGCCCCGGATTTAAATAAGCGTAGTAGCCAAAGGCGACCCCGAGCGCCATCAAGGTGAACGCAACCGGGAAGCCAAGGAAGATCGCCAGAAGCAGAATGAGCAGCATCGCGACGGCGACCTGGGGATCGCTCATCTGTCTTCTCCGTCGCCGTCGGGTCGATTGTCGGGGTGGAGGAATGGGAGGTCGACTGCTTCCGAACCGTGATGCAGAACATCGAGCGTCTTGGCTTCCATCAGCACCTTCTCGGTCTCTTCCACGTCTTCAGCCGCGCGCGGCCATGTTCCGGTTCGCAGACAGACGACGCAGCGGAACACCTGGGCAATCCCCTGCACGAAGAGCAGGATGCCTGCCGCCACGATGACAGTTTTGAACTGGAAGATCGGAATCCCGGCCGGACTGTTCGAGCTTACCTCGAAATAGCGGAAGCTGCGTGCGGCATACTTCCATCCGGCCAGAACCAGCGCTGTCACGCCTGGGAAGAAGAAGATGAAGTAGAGGACAAGTTCGACCGCCGCTTGCACGCGCGGCCTCCACAGACGGTAGATGAAATCGCCGCGCACATGCCCGTCTCGCGACAAGGTGTAGGCGCCGGCCATCATGAACATGGTGCCATAGAGCATGTAGCTGAGGTCGAAGGCCCAAGCTGTCGGCGCGCTGAACAGGTATCGCACGACAACTTCATAACTCACGCCGAGCGTCATGATGACAACGCTCCAGGCGAACACCTTTCCAAACCATGCCGAAAGTTCGTCGGCGAATGCAATGTAACGGAGCATGTGCTGGGTTCCGTCAGATAAAATCCGGCGGTCCCGAAGACCGCCGGATTTGCCGAAGCGGATGCGCGAATTAGAGCTTCAGCTTGCCTGGGAAGTAGTGTTCGTATGCCAGTGTCAGGTCGGGTGAATTCATAAGCTCGTAGTAGACAACGCGTTCGACCCATTGGCGCTGGCTATCGAGCACCCGTTTCATGAACTCATCCGCCTCCAGCGTCGGGATGATCTTGTCCCAAGCCTGGAGTTGTGCGTCGAGGATCTCCTTGGAGGTGCGGTGCACGGTGACACCGTGCTCGGTCTGCAGCTTTTGCAGGTCGGCCGAATAGTTGTCGAGGGCGAACGCGGTGTTCGCGGTGCTGGCCGCCTCCACGCCATATTCGAGAATGGCCTGCAAATCATCGTCGAGGTCGTCGAATACGTCCTTGTTGAACAGGAATTCGAACGACTCGCTCGCCTGATGATAGGACGACAGGATGTAGTGCTTGGCGACGTCCTGCGAACCGAAGCGAAGGTCGGATGACGGATTGTTGAATTCGAAAGCGTCGATGACCCCTCGCTCCATGGCCGGCACGATTTCACCGCCGGGCAGCTGCGCCACGCTGAGGCCGAGGTTCTGCATGAGATCGGCGGCAAGACCAACCGTCCGATACTTGAATCCCTGCAGTTCAGCGGGTTTCGTGACAGGATTCTTGAACCAGCCGAACGGCTGCGCCGGCATCGGGAAGCCATAGAAGCCGACGACGTTGAGGCCCATGATCTCCTGGGTCAGCTCGCGGTAGAAATCCTTGCCGCCGCCCTGGTGGAACCAGGCGAGCATGGTTGTGGCGCTGCCGCCAAACACGGGGCCGGTTCCGAAAAGCGACGCGGCCTTGTGCTTGCCGTACCAGTAGACGGGGACAGTATGCGCGGCGTCGATGACGCCGTCATTGACGCCATCCAGCACCTGGAACGCGCCCACGACCGCACCCGCTGGCAGGAGCTCGAACTTCAGCCGGCCACCCGACATCTTTTCGACACGCTCGATGTATTGCCGCGCGAAATCCATCCAGATGTCCGAAGCAGGCCAGGAGGTCTGCATCTTGATGGTGACCGGCGCCTGCGCCAGTACGGCCGGTGCCGAGAGCGTCGTCGCTGCAGCCGCGCCGGCCGTGATGGCGGTGGACTTTTCCAGGAACCCGCGACGCGAGATTTTGCTGTCGGACATTTACTCCTCCCATTGTTGTAAACTCTTCTGCTACAACCAGAATATGCGAACTCGCCCCTTGCGCAACCAGTTTCGCTGCCGGTGACATCGGGCGTCGGGCATTCGGTCTGGCACAAGTGCCAAAGTGTTTAGTAGTCGGCGCATATCCTCCATCAGACCCCCATGACGAATGTAGGACTGCTGCGCGGCATGCCAAGGCGGTCGTAACGATCCCCAGGGTTGGCCGTCCGCGGAAGGAACCCTGTTTATGGAGGCACCTTGCTCGCAGCTTGGAAACGGGATTGGGGTCAATCGGGCCTCTGACCCTCCACCTTACGCCGCAAGCACCGCCTGATCCAGCCCGCGGATGATCTTGGCCAGTTCGACGCATTCGTCATGCCGCACCTTGTTGCGCCGCCAGGCGAGGCATATCGAGCGCTGCGGCATCGGCTCCTGGAACGGCACGATCTTCAGATCGGGGATAGTGCTGGCCGGCCCTGCCGCCATTTCCGGGATAAGCGTGACGCCGAGCCCGTGCCCCACCATCTGCAGCAGCGTCGTCAGGCTGGTCGCGCCATAGCTCGCCATTGCCATCGGCCGCACGCTGCCGCAGACGGCAAGCGCCTGTTCGCGCAGGCAGTGGCCTTCCTCCAGCAGCATCAGCCTTTCCAATGCCGGGCTTTCCGGCGGCACCGGCGGTGAGGCGAATGCTGGATCGCCGGCCGGCACGGCAAGGAAGAATCGGTCGCGGAAAAGCGGCTCGGTGATCAGCCCGGGCTGATCGAGGGGAAGGGCCGCAATGAAGGCGTCGAGCTTTCCCAGGGCGGTGTCCTCGACCAGCGACGCGGTTACCGCTTCGCGCAGTTCGAGCTGCAAGGCCGGGAAATGCCGTTTCAGCTCCGGCAGCACATGCGGCAGCAGATAGGGCGCGACTGTCGGGATGATGCCGAGCCGGAAGCGCCCTTCCATGGCGGGACGGCCGCGCCGGGCCGTAGTCTCGATTTCGCGGATGTCGGCAAGAATGCGCTCGATACGTGGCAGCATGGCCAGTGCCTCGTCGGTCATCCGAACCGATTTGCCGCCGCGCTCGAACAGCCGGCAATTCAGCCGCAACTCCATCTCGGCGATCTGCGAGGAGAGCGCCGGCTGGCTGACGCCGGCCAGTTTCGCGGCGCGGCCGAAATGCAGCGTCTGCGCCAGTGCCTCGAAATATTGCATCTGCCGGACGGTGAGACCAATCATAAGGAAAACCTATCGCAACGAACAGGAAAGGCAATTTGTTTTTATCGGCATTGAAGCCTAGTCTGGAACCATTCCAGAATGGCGTGGCTCAGGGCCCGCCGGGAAATCAACAAATCCCCGGAAACCAACAAATCCCGGAAAACGACAAATCGGAGAGAACGATGGACGCAAAGACCGATGACACCAGCGCGGGAAAATGCCCGGTCGTGCACACAACTATCGCCAGGGCCAACCGTGACTGGTGGCCGAACCAGCTGAATGTGCAGGTCCTTCACCAGCAATCGGCACTGTCCGATCCAATGGGCGAGGCGTTCGACTACGCCAAGGAATTCAAGAGTCTCGATCTGAACGCCGTGATCAAGGACCTGCATGCGCTGATGACGGACTCGCAGGAGTGGTGGCCGGCCGACTTTGGCCATTACGGGCCGCTGTTCATCCGCATGGCCTGGCACAGCGCCGGCACCTACCGCATCGGCGACGGCCGTGGCGGTGCCGGAGCCGGCCAGCAGCGCTTCGCGCCGCTCAACAGCTGGCCGGACAACGTCAATCTCGACAAGGCCCGCCGGCTGCTGTGGCCGATCAAGCAGAAATACGGCCGGAAGATCTCCTGGGCCGACCTGATGATTCTCGCCGGCAACGTCGCCCTGGAATCGATGGGCTTCAAGACCTTCGGTTTCGCTGGCGGGCGCGCCGACGTCTGGGAGCCCGAACAGGACATCTACTGGGGCCCCGAAGGCAAGTGGCTGGCCGACGAGCGCTACAGCGGCGAACGCGATCTGCAAAACCCTCTCGCCGCTGTGCAGATGGGTCTGATCTACGTCAACCCGGAAGGGCCGAACGGCAACCCCGATCCGCTGGCCGCGGCGCGCGACATTCGCGAGACCTTTGCGCGCATGGCGATGAACGACGAGGAGACCGTCGCGCTCATCGCCGGCGGACACACTTTCGGCAAGACCCACGGCGCCGGCGATGCGACGCTGGTTGGCCCCGAGCCGGAGGCCGCCGGCATCGAAGAGCAGGGCCTCGGCTGGGCGAGCACTTTTGGCACCGGCAAAGGCGGTGATGCGATCGGCAGCGGCCTGGAAGTGACGTGGACGACGACGCCGACGAAATGGGGCAACAACTTCTTCGACAATTTGTTCGGCTTCGAATGGGAGCTGACCAAGAGCCCGGCCGGCGCCCACCAGTGGACGCCGAAGGGCGGCGCCGGCGCCGGCACCGTGCCGGATGCGCACGATGCAGCCAAGCGTCACGCGCCGTCGATGCTGACCACCGACCTCGCCTTGCGGTTCGATCCTGCCTACGAAAAGATCTCGCGGCGCTTCCATCAGAATCCGGACCAGTTCGCCGATGCCTTCGCCCGCGCGTGGTATAAGCTGACCCACCGCGACATGGGCCCGATCGTGCGCTATCTCGGCCCGCTCGTTCCCAAGGAAGAGCTGCCGTGGCAGGACCCGATTCCCCCGGTCGACCATGTGCTGGTCGACGAGCTGGACGTGGCCGCCTTGAAGTCAAAAATCTTCGCCTCCGGCCTTTCTGTGCCGCAACTGGTGTCGACGGCCTGGGCGTCCGCCTCGACCTTCCGCGGCTCCGACAAGCGCGGTGGCGCCAACGGGGCGCGCATTCGCCTGGCGCCGCAGAAGGACTGGGACGCCAACCAGCCGGCCCAGTTGGCGAAGGTGCTGGAGAAGCTCGAAGCGATCCGCAAGGAGTTCAATGCTTCGCAGCCCGGCGACAAGAAAGTCTCGCTTGCCGACCTGATCGTCATTGGCGGCGGCGCCGCTATCGAAAAGGCCGCGAAGGACGCCGGCAACGACGTGAGGGTTCCGTTCACGCCGGGCCGCATGGATGCGTCGCAGGAGCAGACCGACATCGACTCCTTCGCCCCGCTCGAACCGACCGCCGACGGCTTCCGCAATTATCTGCGCGGCCCGCAGCGCTTGTCCCCCGAGGAGGCGCTGGTCGACCGGGCGCAATTGCTGACGCTGACGGCGCCGGAGATGACAGTCCTCGTCGGCGGCCTGCGCGTGCTCGGCGCAAATGCCGAGCAGTCAACGCACGGCGTCTTCACCAAGCGGCCCGAGACGCTGACCAACGACTTCTTCGTCAACCTGCTAGACATGGGCACGGTGTGGAAGGCGACATCGGAGGCCAAGGAATTGTTCGAAGGACGCGACCGGGCGACAGGCGAGCTCAAGTGGAGCGGCACCCGCGTCGACCTCATCTTCGGTTCGCATTCCCAACTGCGCGCCCTGGCGGAAGTCTATGCGACCGCGGACGCGGAGGAAAAGTTTGCCAACGACTTCGTGGCGGCGTGGAGCAAGGTGATGAACGCCGATCGCTTCGAACTCGCCTGATCCAGGAGCTCTGGCGCGGCTGCATCAAAGGCCGTCGTAAGTTCCTCGACTCCCAAAGTAAAAGGCGCGGGCCTGGCCCGCGCCTTTTTTAGTTCGGTTCTTCGACTGTCAGTCCTTCTCGAAGATGCGGGTCTTGGCGACCACGCCGGCGATGGCGCCGCCGATCAGCGGTGCGACGATGAACAGCCAGAGCTGGCCGATCGCCGCACTACCCGAAAACAGCGCCGGGCCGATCGAGCGGGCCGGATTGAGCGATGTGCCGGTCACTGGAATGATGGCGAAGTGCAGTCCTGCCAGTGTCAGGCCGATGACGAGGCCGGCAAAGGCCGTCGCGTGGCTGCCGCTGGTGACGCCGAGGATCACCGTGACAAAGGTGAAAGTTCCGATCAGCTCCCACAGGAGCGCCGAGCTGACACCCCACTTTGTTGCATCCCAGCCATTGGCGCCGAAGCCGCCGGTATGGCCGCCGACCTGCCCGGAGACGATGATCCACAGCGCCAGCGACGCAATGATGGCGCCGATGACCTGCGCGATCCAATAGGGGATGACGTCCTTGGCCTGCATCCGGCCGGCAAGGAACACGCCGAGCGTCACCGCCGGGTTGAGATGCGCGCCCGAGATCGGGCCGATAGCATAGGCTGCCGCAATCAGGCCGATGCCGAAGGCAAGACCGATGCCTTCTTGGCCGAGCGGCAGCGCGCCGCCGAAGCCGCCCGTCACCACCGAAGCCGTGCCGATGAACACCAGTAGAAATGTGCCTAGAACTTCCGCCAGATAAGTCTTCATTGCCCTCTCCTCGTAATTTCCCGCCGATCCGCTTTGCTGTTCTTCGCGAATCACGCAGCGGAAGACTACCGCAACTTCAAAAGTTTGAAAGCACAAGCAATGCGAGGATCAAAGTCTCGGATGTCGACGGGCGTTCGATCTGATATCCAAAGACTCTCCCCGCTTGTGTGCGCCGGTCGCGCGCTTTAGAGCAGGACCCCGGAATTGATTTGCTGAGTAACGGAATAACAAGATGCGACTGGGCGGACGGCTGGCAGCAGCCATCGAAGTGCTGGAGGATATCGGTCGGCGGCACCGGCCGGTCGCCGATGCGCTGAAGGATTGGGGCCTGTCGCACCGCTTCGCCGGCGGCGGCGATCGCGCCGCGATCGGCAACATTGTCTACGACGCGCTGCGGCGAAAGCGCTCGGCCGGCTGGCTGTTGGGCGAAGATACGCCGCGCGCCATCGGTTTTGGCGCGCTGCTGCTTGAATGGAACCAGACGGCGCAGTCGTTAAACGAAGCGCTCGACGGTGACAAGTTTGCGCCGCCGCTGTTGAACGACGGTGAACTGAAGGCCATCGCTGACCGCCGGCTCGACGATGCGCCGCCGGCGGTGCGCGCCGATATTCCGGATTGGTGCGAACCGCTTTTCGAGCAGGCCTTCGGCGCCAGCTGGGTCGACAAGGGTGCGGCGCTGGCGACCCGCCCGCCGCTCGACCTCCGGGTCAACACGCTGAAGGCCGATCGCAGCAAGGTGCTCGCCGAACTTGCCGAGACCGGCGCCAGGGCTGCACCAATTGCGCCGCACGGCATCCGCATCCCACCGATCGCGGGCGACGGCAGGCACCCGAACGTGCAGGCCGAACCGGCCTTCCAGAAAGGCTGGTTCGAGGTTCAGGATGAAGGCTCGCAGATTGCCGCCACGCTGGCTGGCGCCGAGGCCGGGATGCAGGTTCTCGACTTTTGTGCCGGAGCCGGCGGCAAGACGCTGGCCCTGTCGGCGGCGATGAACAATCGCGGCCAGGTGTTTGCCCATGATGCCGAAAAGGCGCGGCTGGCGCCGATCTTCGACCGCATCCGCCGCTCCGAAAACCGCAACGTGCAAATCGTGACCAAGCCGGCGGAGCTCAGTACCCTCGCGGGTCACATGGACATCGTCGTGGTCGATGCGCCGTGCACCGGCAGCGGCACCTGGCGGCGCCGGCCCGATGCCAAATGGCGGCTGACGCAGAAGCAGCTCGATGCCCGCAAGGGCGAGCAATCGGCGATCCTCGACGCTGCCAAAGCCTTCGTCAAACCGGGTGGGCTGCTGGTCTACATCACCTGCTCGGTGTTCGACGAGGAGAATGGCGAGCAGGTCGCTGCCTTCCTGGATCGCAACGCTGGCTTTGTCCCGGTCGATCATCGCCAACTCTGGGACAGCTGCTTTCCGGGCCACGAGGCGGCCGCCCGTATCGGCACCTCGGGCGGCATTTCGCTGTCGCCGGCGCTGAGCGGTACCGATGGGTTTTATGTCTGTGCGCTGCGCAAAAATGGCTGAACCTTGCCGGCGAGCCTGATTGCTGCAGTGCAGCAATAGCGATTGCCTGCCGCTCATGCCTCTGCAATAAGCTTTTCTGACAGGAGCGTGACAAGCCATGGCAGCAGAGATCGTACCCGCCCCCAACTATGAGGATCGCGTCAGGGCGTCCTTCGCGCGCCAGAACGCCATGACCACCATCGGCGCCGAGCTGACCCTTGTGACGCCCGGCATCATCGAGATCGAGATGCCCTATTCGGCGGCGCTGACCCAGCAGCATGGCTTTCTTCATGCCGGCGTCATTTCGACGGCGCTGGACTCGGCCTGCGGCTATGCCGCGTTCTCGCTGATGCCGGAAAGCTCCAGTGTGCTGACCATCGAGTTCAAGGTCAATCTGCTGGCGCCGGGCCGGGGCGAGCGTTTTCTGTTCCGCGGCTCGGTGACCAAGCCCGGCCGCACCATCATCGTCGCCGACGGCCAGGCCTATGCCTTCGCCGTCGACGGCGAGGCCAAGCTGATCGCCACCATGACCGGAACCATGATGACGGTGGTCGGTCGTGATGGCATTGAAGGCTGATCCGATGCGCAAGGCCGTCAGAATTGCCGGCAGGGACGTCCTCTTCGTGATGGCGGCGCAGGCCGAATACGGGCAGCATCTGCAGCGGCTGTTCACGCCCGTCATGACAGGGGTGGGGCCGGTCGAGGCCGGCGTCAGACTGGGCGCCGAACTGTCATGGCTCAAATCTGAAAAGGCGCTGCCGGACCTCGTCGTGTCGCTCGGCTCGGCCGGCAGTCGGACACTGGAACAGACGCAAATCTACCAGGCCGTTTCGGTCGCCTACCGCGACATCGACGCCTCGCCTTTGGGCTTCGAGAAGGGCGCGACGCCGTTTCTCGACCTGCCGGTGACCGTGCCGCTGCCGTTCAGGATTCCAGGCATAAGGGAAGCGACGCTGTCGACCGGCGCGGCGATCATTTCCGGCAGCGCCTATGATGCGATTGCCGAGGACATGGTCGACATGGAGACCTTCGCCTGCCTGCGAGCCTGTCAATTGTTTGGCGTGCCGCTCGTCGGCCTGCGCGGCATTTCCGACGGCGCTGCCGATCTCAGGCATGTCGGCGACTGGAAGGAGTATCTCCACGTCATCGACGAGAAGCTGGCGGATGCGGTGACGCGGCTGGAACAGGCGATCGGCTCAGGCGTCCTGGAACTCGGACCATCGCATGAAGACACGGAATTGGATTGAGACAGACGCCTTCGCAACCCATTGCGCCGACTCGTTTCTTTCTCTAAACGCTCGCCATGAAGATAGCCAATCATCCCGACACCGTCCTGATTGTCGATTTCGGCAGCCAGTTCACGCAGCTCATCGCCAGGCGCATCCGCGAGGCCGGCGTGTTTTCCGAGATCGTGCCGTTCCAGTCGGCCGAAGCGGCGTTCAAGCGCATCAATCCGAAAGCGGTGATCCTCTCCGGCGGCCCGGCCTCGACCGGCGACATCGGCAGCCCGCGCGCCCCGCAGATCGTTTTTGACGCCGGCGTGCCGGTGCTCGGCATCTGCTACGGCCAGATGGCCATGTGCGTGCAGATGGGCGGCATCGCCGAAAGCTCCGACCATCGCGAATTCGGCCGTGCCTTCGTCGAGATTCAGAAGGACAGCCCGCTGTTCGAGGGCCTGTGGGCGCCCGGCCAGCGCCACCAGGTGTGGATGAGCCATGGCGACCGCGTCATCTCGCTGCCCAAGGGATTCGAGGTGTTCGGCAAATCGGAAGGCTCGCCCTTCGCCATCTTCGGCAATGTCGAGCGCAAGATGTACGGCATCATGTTCCACCCCGAAGTGGTGCACACGCCGGACGGCGCCCGGCTGCTGCAAAACTTCGTCCACAAGATCGCCGGCATCGAGGGCGACTGGACGATGCGCGCCTACCGTGAGCACGCGGTCGAGACGATCCGCAAGCAGGTCGGCAAGGGCAAGGTCATTTGCGCGCTTTCGGGCGGTGTCGATTCCTCGGTCGCCGCACTGCTGATCCACGAGGCGGTCGGCGACCAGCTCACCTGCATCCTTGTCGACCACGGGCTCATGCGCAAGGACGAGGCATCAGGCGTAGTGGAGATGTTTCGCCAGCACTACAATCTGCCGCTCATCCTTGTCGACGCTTCGGACCGCTTTATCGGCGCGCTCGAGGGCGAGTCGGACCCGGAAAAGAAGCGCAAGACCATTGGCCGGCTGTTCATCGAGGTGTTCGAGGAAGAGGCCGAGAAACTCGGCGGCGCCGATTTCCTGGCGCAGGGCACGCTCTATCCCGACGTCATCGAAAGCGTCTCCTTCACCGGCGGCCCGTCGGTGACGATCAAGTCGCACCACAATGTCGGCGGCCTGCCCGAGCGCATGAACATGCAACTGGTCGAGCCGCTGCGCGAACTTTTCAAGGACGAGGTCAGGGTGCTCGGCAAGGAGCTCGGCCTGCCCGACAGCTTCATCGGCCGGCATCCGTTTCCCGGCCCCGGTCTGGCCATCCGCTGCCCGGGCGGCATCACCCGCGAAAAGCTGGAGATCCTGCGCGAGGCCGATGCCATCTATCTCGACGAGATCCGCAAGGCCGGCCTCTACGACGCCATCTGGCAGGCCTTCGCCGTGCTGCTGCCGGTGCAGACCGTCGGCGTGATGGGCGACGGCCGCACCTATGAATTCGTCTGCGCGCTGCGCGCCGTCACCTCGGTCGACGGCATGACGGCGGATTTCTACCACTACGACATGGCGTTCCTGGGCGCCGCCGCCACCCGCATCATCAACGAAGTGCGCGGCATCAACCGCGTCGTTTACGACGTGACGAGCAAACCGCCGGGCACAATCGAGTGGGAATAAAACCGCATCATTAGCGAGCTTTCGGTAATTATCGATCAGAGTTGTATAAGCCTCTGAAATAAATTTGTTTTCCTTTCTCCATCTATCGCCATCTATCGCCTTGAAGCGGACTCATTTGGCGGTACATTTGACGGCATGCGTTTCTGCGTTCTCTTTCATGCCATGCAATACCGTCGTCCCGCCAATTGCGAGCGTACTCACTTATTGCCCATCCAAAGCATTGGAATGCAACGATTGTTCCCAACAGTTGACGGTAAAATCAATGACGGTAAAATTGGCGTCCGAGAACCCAATTTGTGATCCAATCCTCTGTCATTATGTTAACCGATATAGCCCTTAAGCGGCTGAAACCAAAAGACAAAATGTACAAAGTTGCCGACCGTGACGGTATGTACGCGGCGGTGTCTCCGACTGGGCAGATTGCGTTTCGGTACGATTACCGGACCAATGGTCGGAGAGAGACTGTGACGCTGGGCCGATATGGGGACGGAGGTCTCACGCTGGCAGAGGCACGCGACCGCTGCCTTGCCGCGCGAAAAATGGTGGCAGCCGGAAAGTCGCCGGCGCATGAAAAGCAGCGCGAGAAGCGTCGCCTGTCAGGCACGGCGAGCTTCGGGGATCAAGGCACGCGCTGGTTAAAGGAAGCGAAAATGGCGGATAGCACCCGCTCGATGCGCAAGGCCATTTTCGATCGCGACATTTTGCCGCTTTGGGAAAAAAGACTCCTAGCCGAAATAACACCTGACGACTTGCGGGCGCTCTGCGCAAAGGTGAGGGACCGTGGTGCGCCGGCAACCGCCGTCCATATCCGCGATGTCGTGAAGCAGATCTATAGCTACGCCATTCTGCACGGCGAGAAGATCGCCAACCCTGCGGACGAGGTCGGACCAGCCTCAATTGCCACGTTCGAGGCGAAAGACCGCGCTCTGTCGCCTGCAGAAATCCGGATAATGCTGAAAGAGTTGGAAAACGTGCCGACGCTGCCGACGATTCGGGTCGGCCTAAAGTTCATCCTGCTCACGATGGTTCGGAAGAGTGAACTACTCGAGGCGACTTGGGACGAGGTCGATTTCGAGAACGCCGTCTGGAGCATCCCAAAAGAGCGAATGAAACGGAAGAAGCCGCATAACGTCTACCTGTCACGCCAGTCCCTCGACATCATGATCGCGCTCAAGACTTGCGCGGCGAACTCCCGGTATGTGCTGCCGTCCCGCTACGATGCCGATGAGCCCATGTCGCGCGCGACCTTCAACCGGGTAACCGCGGCGATTGTCGAGCGGGCAAAGAAGCAAGACTTTCCGCTCGCGCATTTCACGGTGCACGACCTTCGGCGCACCGGCTCAACACTCCTGAACGAGATCGGATTTAATCGCGACTGGATTGAGAAATGCCTTGCCCACGACGACAGCCGGTCCTCTCGAGGTGTCTACAACAGAGCTGAATATGAGCCGCAGCGTCGTCATATGCTGCAGGAATGGGCGGACATGGTCGATGCGTGGGCGGCAGGCAAAAAGCACACGCCCACACTTCAGCCGCCTGCAGAGGCAGCGATTATCCTTGATCCGATTTGACGGGTCTTGTCTTTCGTAGTCTTACGTCAGGCGCAGGCCTGGTCTTGATTTTTCCGACAGATGACGCATTCCGCCGCTCCTCGATCCACGCTTCGACTTCTGCCAAGTCCCAAACAACACAGCGGGCGGTGAGATTGAAGCGTCGTGGGAACTCGCCACGCTGTTCCATCTCATAGACGGTCGTATCCGATAGGGGAACGATTTCTCGCAGCTGCGACCGGCGAACAGTTCGCACTACTCGATGCGACCCGATGTGTGGCAGAACCGGAAGTGGGTCCGGCTGCCCAATTTCGATGCCCTTGGATTTATCGACCTCGGAAGACTGCTGCCGTTTGACCATTTGTGACCGGGATTGGGTTGCCTTGCTGGCCACAATCGCGCAACTTTTCGAGGTTTCGTACAGCCCTCAATTGCGACCACGTATCCTCGCCTACTGACGTGAAGACTCAAGGGTATTCCACTGCGGATTATGTCAGGACCGCACCACCAATGGGATCCATCGAGCAGGCGCTGCATAAGGTCCGACAGGCGATCCTCGCTGCCGGCTTCTCGAGGCCCGAATATCTCAAGCTGCGCGCTGACAATGACCTTGCGCCAATTGACGCGTTAATCGGCCGGCGCGGCTAAATCGCAGCGGAGGGGAAGCGCCGCGAGATCACGCTCACAGCCGCGAGAACGCGAAGCGCCGCCGGCTTCGCAGTTACGCCGTCGCCGATCTCACCAATCATGAGAGATGCCGACATGGACAGCGAGACTTGGTCTTTGGTTCAACGGTAGCAGGCTTGGCGGTCGCGACGGCTACCTTGTCAAATACTGGCATGAGAAACGTTGCATTGCCAACATCTTCATCGAAGATGTGCTCGCATATTTCGAATTCCTGCGTGTCTTAGCGTGGCTGGTCGCGAAGGTCCACAGAACAGCCGATGCCGACCGCCAAAAGGTGAAAGGCAATGAAGGCGAGCATAGTTCCTGCTCCGCTTGGTTGTTTGCGGAACCGGACCGAGTGTTGGAAAATGAAAGTTGGGGACAGTGCTCGCCGGCAGTTGATTGCAGACGCATCACAATGCGTATTACTCCAGCTCAACCGCGCGGGGAAAACCAATGGCAAAGAAACCCAATGAGACCACGAGCAAGAAAGTTGCTTCCACGGCATCCAAGTTGCTTCGTTCTAAGAGCTCCTCAAAGGCAGTCAAGTCGGTCGCGGGATCCGCTCTTACGCAAAGGGTGAAAAAGAAGAAATAGCGCCAGTTTGACAGACATGAACCAGTTCTTTGGCCTCATTCAGAAACGCGCCAAGGAATTTAGTTTCTGGTGAACTGGTTGTGTCCGAAAAGGACAACTGCGCGTTGGCGTTGGTGCCATCCACAAGCTGGAGAGCGCAGAGATTTGCGTTTGAGTTTGCCTTGATCCACCAACGGCACCGATGCAGAGAGTGAGGTCGGCTCGCGCTCAAATCAAGTTCCTAAAGTCCAGATCTTCCCTCAAGAGCACTCCACAAGGGAACAACTTGGTAGTTGATTCGTCGACCACGAAGAACTGAAGCGATCGCGGTCCCGAACTGCAATCGTGTAACAGAGGCAAGGCTAGGGAGCGGGACCATTCGGAACGATATGGGGAAAATTGTCGATTTTCTCCCAAAAAAAGGCAACAAAATCAATAAACTGAGTACGCATCCAGGCCACCACATTGATCCATGCGAAGTGGCCTGACGTGTCAAATCTCCACGACCAGCGAATGTCGGTATCGGTGGTTGCATGTCCCCGCAACCAAATACACAAAACGGCCCGCATCACGCGGGCCGTTTTGCGTTGGGCGGTTGATTTTGATCCTTGTCACGAGCCCTGCAAGGAGCGAGCCGACGCAGCGGGGACAGAGAAAATCACCATCCGGTGTGTATCCGGCGTGGGTCTCGGCAGGCGCCGTTTTCCCGTGCTAAACTGCGTGGCATGGAAATCGACACCGACAAGATCGACAATGCCGTTCTGGGTCTGCTTTGGCTAACGCTGCACGAAGAGAGGCGCGCCTGGAAGGGAATGGATTGGGATGCTCTGGATCGCTTGCACCAGAAGGGGCTGATCGGCAATCCAGCAAGCAAGGCGAAATCGGTGGCTCTGACAGATGAGGGCCTGCGACGTGCCGAGGAGATGTTCCGCACCCTGTTCACGCGGCCGACGCCATGAGCGAGAACTAGCTCGCAGGCTCACCTCGCAAGAACAGGTTGGCAAGCGGTCCGCCCCACCACCGTCTTGCGGCTGTTTCGAGAGCGGCGGATATCAAGTCGAATCCTGCCGCCGGCGCTGCCATGACGGCGTCGATCAACTCACACGGTTTTCCGATACTACCGTCAGCGGAATCTCAAGCCCCCGCCGCAATCCCGTCGCAACGACCGACACCCTGAATTTTCCTGCGAGCGCCTTGTCGAAAATGGCGCCGACGATAATGTCGGCGTCGGCGTCGACCTCCTCGCGGATGCGGGTGGCGGCTTCGTCGACCTCGAACAGCGTCATGTCAGTGCCGCCCGATATCGAGACAAGGACGCCCTTGGCGCCCATCATGGATGCTTCGTCGAGAAGCGGGTTTGCGATCGCCGCTTCGGCTGCCTTCCTGGCGCGGTCCTCGCCGGTGGCTTCGCCGGTCCCCATCATCGCGCGTCCCATATCGCGCATCACCGACTTCACATCGGCAAAGTCGAGATTGATCAGGCCTTCCTTGACGATGAGATCGGTGATGCAGCCGACGCCGGCGTAAAGGACGCGATCCGCCATGGCGAATGCGTCCGCGAAGGTCGTCTTTGCATCGGCGATTCTGAAGAGGTTCTGATTCGGGATGACAATGACGGTATCGGCACTTTCGCGGAGCCGCTCGATGCCCTCATTGGCGGCATGCATTCGGCGGTTTCCTTCGAAGACGAACGGCTTGGTGACGACGGCCACGGTCAGTATTCCAGCGTTGCGCGCGGCCTGCGCTATGACCGGTGCAGCACCGGTTCCAGTTCCGCCGCCCATGCCGGCGGTGACGAAACACATATGCGTTCCCGCGAGATGGTCCATGATTTCGTCGATTGATTCCACGGCCGCGGCATGGCCGACCTCGGGCAGGGAACCTGCCCCCAGGCCTTCGGTGACGTGCGCTCCCAATTGGATCAGCCGCGTTGCCTTCGACATGGAGAGCGCCTGGGCATCGGTGTTGGCAACGATGAATTCGGTGCCCTGTAAACCTTCGGCGATCATGTTGTTGATGGCGTTGCCGCCACCGCCGCCAACTCCGATGACGGATATTTTGGGCCTCATTTCCGAGATTGCCGGCCTCGTTGCAGTGTTCATCTGCCGTCTCTCCCCTTGAATGCGCAAGCGCAGCGGTCGGTGGAAGGCTTGTTCCCGGCGCACTGAAAAGACTTTGGACAGTGCGCGAATCAGGACAGCCGAGCGTAGCCAAGGGAATCAGACGGTTGAACCGGCTGCAAGTGCAGTATTCGCACTAGCGCATGTTATGCGCCATTGGTTTGCCGTCGGTGCTCTGCCTGGCCGAAAAATGTCCGTTGTCAGCGTCTCGGCCAAGGACGAGATCGATCTTCCCGTCTACTTCACGCCGATGCCGGCGGTCAGGCCGCCATCGATCCTGTAGTCCGCGCCGGTGCAGAACCCGGCTTTCGACGAACACAGGAAGGCAATGAGTTCCGCCACTTCTTCCGGCTCGCCGATGCGCCCGATCGGGTGGGCTTCGCCAAAGCGCCTGTAAGCGGTCTCGACATCGGCGTCGGTGCCGTTTTCGCCGCGCGCCGCCTTTTCCAGGATCGGGGTGCGGATCGAGCCCGGGCTGACGGAATTGACGCGAATGCCGGAACGCGCGTGGTCGAGCGCCAGAGCGCGCGTCAATGTGTGGATGGCGCCCTTGGTCGTGGCATAGGCGGCGACGTTCTGCTGGCAGGCGAAACCTTGCACAGAAGCCACGTTGACGATGGCGCCGCCGCCTCGCCTGATCATTTCCGGAATGCCGAAATGCGCGGTCAGGTAGATCGAACCGACATTGACGGACATCGCACGGTTCCAAACGTCGAAATCGGTGCTGACTGCGGTGCCATACGGATGGACCGCCGCGGAATTGACGATGATATCGAGGCCGCCGAACCGCTCGACACCGGCTGCGACCGCGTCGCGGACCTGATCCGGCACTGAGACGTCGACGGTCACGACCAGCGCCTCAGCGCCGGAACTGCCCAGTTCCGCTCTCATCGCCGTGTTGGCCGCGCGGTCGATGCCGCAGGCGATGATCGCCGCCCCGCCCGCCGCAAGACGTCTGGCGGTTGCCAGGCCGATCCCGGTCGTGCCCGTCACCAGAGCGATCTTGCCGTCGAAATCCTTCATTGCGAACACTCCTTTAATTTGACTTCCATTGTGGCCCAACAATACGGTCCCGTTTTATCGCAAAGGAAAAGCCTCGATGGAACAATGCTGGCGCTGGTATGGCCCTGACGACCCGGTGACGCTCGATCATGTCAAGCAGGCCGGAGCCACGGGCGTTGTCTCCGCGCTGCATAATATCTATGACGGCCGCGCCTGGCCTTTGACGGACATTTTGGAGCGCAAGCGGATCATCGAGGCCGAAGGGCTGACCTGGTCGGTTGTAGAGAGCATTCCCGTTCACAATTCGATCAAGATCGGCTCGGCGGAACGGCAGCGTTACGTGGATTGGTACAAGGATACGATCCGTGCGCTCGCCAAGGCTGGTATTGCGACGATCTGCTATAACTTCATGCCGGTGGTCGACTGGACCCGAACCGACCTTGCCTATCGGCTTCCAACGACGGGCTACGCACTGCGGTTCGACGTGATCGATTTTGCCGCGTACGACCTGTTCGTCCTGAAGCGCAGGAATGCCGAAGCCGGCTACAGCGCGGCACGTATCGCCGAAGCGGAATCACGGCTGAGGGGATTGAGCGAAGAGCAGATCGACAGGATCGAGCGCAATCTCATTGCCGGCCTGCCGGCGACCGAGCGCAGCTACGACCGTGATAGTTTTCGCGAGGCATTGGCGGAATATGACTCGATCGGGCCGAAGGAGTTGCGCGACAATCTTGCCTGGTTTCTGCGCGAGATCATTCCGGTGGCCGAGCAGGAGGGGGTGCGCATGTGCATCCATCCCGACGACCCGCCATTCTCGCTCTATGGCCTGCCCCGGATCGTTTCGACCGCCGAGGACGCGCGTTTCATCCTCAACGCCGTCGACAGCCCGGCCAACGGCCTGACATTCTGCACCGGTTCCTACGGTACGCGCGCAGACAACGACATTGTCGGCATGGTCAAGGAGTTCGCCGACCGGATCCATTTCGTCCATCTGCGCAATGTAACCATCGAGGATGACGGCTCCTTCTATGAAGCCGAGCATCTGGAGGGCGGCACCGACATGGCGCATGTCATCCTCGCTTTGATGCAGGAAGAGACACGCCGCCGCAGGGAGGGTCGCGCCGATTGGCGGATTCCCATGCGACCCGATCATGGCCATCTGCTCGCCGACGATATCGGCAAGACCAGGATCAACCCCGGCTATTCTTTGATCGGCCGCCTGAAAGGCCTGGCCGAGCTGCGTGGCATCATGCGCGCCGTGGAACGTTTTGAGCTGGCCTGAGGATCGCAACCGGAGCTAAGGTCGATGGCTTGACGCAACAAGCTCGGCCTTGCGCCGTGCCGTCTCCAGCCCGATGGCGATGAAGCGGCGTGCATGCCGGGCCAGCTCCATATTGTCGGTCCACAGATTGCGCCAGATGGCGGTTTTCTTCGACAGGTTCTCGTCGACGATCTCCGACGAGAAGGATTCGAAGCTGAGGTCGTCGCCATAGCCGATTGCGGTCAGCGCATCGAAGATCGCGGCGAAGTCGATGTTGCCGGTGCCGAGGAAGCCGCGATGGCTCTCGCCGATATGGACATAGCCGATCTTTTTGGCGGCGTGGCGGATGGCCAATCCGATGTCGGCCTCCTCGATGTTCATATGGAACGTGTCGAGATGCAGAAAAATGTTGTCGGAACCGGTGTCTTCGATGAAAGCCAACCCTTGCGCCGCGGTGTTGAGCAGATTGCTCTCGAACCGGTTGACGATTTCGAGGTTGAGCGTGACACCGGCGGCCCTGGCGGTCTCCGCGACCTTGGCAAGCGTGGCGGCGCTGCGGTTCCATTGATCGCGCGTCGGCGCCTCGGTCTGCAATCCGTGGCTGGTAGAGAGGATGCCGGCGACCTTCCGGCCGCCGAGATCGCGAGTGAGCGCGATCGTGTCATTGAGGACTTCGACGCCATGCGCGGCAATCGCCTTGTCGGCGCTTGAAATGTCGCCGTCGGGCGGCAGCCCGATGCTGATCGCCACGCCGAGATCGAGGTCGGCGATGCGCTTGGCCAGCCCGCCAACATCGACATTGGCGGGGTCGAGATAGGAGAATTCGATCAGGTCGAAGCCCGCCTCCCTGGTGTTGGCCAGCGTCCGTTCCAGGTCGCCTTGCGCCGAGCTCGCCGACCAGACGAAAGAGTGGATTCCAATGCGCGACATGACCGTCTCCTGCTGCTCGAGAGCATCGGACCCAAAAGTTGGGAAAAATCCGATGCTCAACAAAATTGGTGCGGCCGGTCACCCGGCCGCACCAGCCTTGGGAGGCTTTAACTAGCGGGCTGCCGTCCAGCCCTTGTAGTCCTTCAGATTCTCTGCCGTGATCAGCTGCGGGTCGAGCAGCACCGTCGCCTCGGCCGGCTTTTTGCCGGCGAGCACTTCAGCCGCCATCTGCAGCGATTGGCCAGCCATCACATAGGGATCCTGCGAGGCCGAGGCCTTGATCATCGAGGTGCCGGAAGAGAGCTCCTTCTCGATGTCCGGCGCGCCGTCGACCGCGGTGAAGATGAACTCCGAGCGGTTGAGCTGCTTGGCCGCAAGCTGGGCGCCGATCGCCGTCGGATCGTTGATGGCGAACACCGCGTCGATCTTGTCGAAACGGGTCAGCAGCGACTGGAACACCTTCAGGCCGCCGTCGCGCGAGCCTTCGGCATTCTGGTCGTCGGAGAGGATCTTGATGTCCGGGTGTTTTGCCAGCACGTCCTTGCAGCCTTTCACCCGCTCCAGGATCGACGACGACGCCGGCCCGTTCAGGATGACATAGTCACCCTTGCCGCCGGTGTGGTCGACCAGATGCTGGCAGGCCACTTCGCCGGCCTTGACGTTGTTGGTCATCACGGTGACGTCGGCGCCCGGCGCCGAAACGTCGAACGCGGCAACCACGATGCCCGCTGCCTGCGCCTTCTTCACCGCCGGGGCGATCGCCTTGGCGTCGACGGCGTTGAGCATGATCACGTCGACCCCGGCGGCGATGAAGGAGTCGACCTGCGAGACCTGCTTGTTGAGGTCGTAGTCGGCCGACACCGACGTCACTTCGACATTCGGGTTGATCTTCCTGGCGGCGTCCTCGATGCCCTTGATGGTGGCGACGAAGAACGGGTTGCCGAGCAGGCCGACCGAGATGCCGACCTTGTTCAGGTCCTTGGCCGAAGCCGGTGCGATGGCGACGGCCGTGAGGGCAACGCCGCAGAGCAGTTTAGCGATGGTCTTCATTGTTTTCCTCCAGATGCCCCGCGCCTCTCACGGTGCGTTACATGAAACCGGGTCGTTGACGCCGGCGACTAAGGTCAATCACGTTCTTGCTCCTGCCTGGAGCCTGTAGCGGTCGAGGGCGACCGCCACGATGATGACCAATCCCTTGATGATGTACTGCCAGATGTCCGAAACACCGGCCAGGATGAGCCCGTTGGAGAGCACCGCTATGATCAGGCCGCCGATCAGCGTGCCCCAGATCGAGCCGACGCCGCCGACGAAGCTGGTGCCGCCGAGAATGACCGCGGCGATTGCGTCGAGTTCGTAGGACTGGCCAAGCTGCAGCCCATTGGCAGCGTAGAGCCGGGCCGCCGACATGGCGCCGCCAAGGCCAGCGAGAAGGCCTGAAACGCCATAGACGAAGAGCAGCACCAGCGGCACCTTGATGCCGGTGAGGCGGGCGGCCTCGGCATTGCCGCCGACGGCATAGATCCAGGTGCCGAGCACGGTGCGCTTGAGCACCAGCCAGGACAGCACCACGACCGACAGAGCGATGATGACCAGCCAGGGGATGCCGAACAGCGAGCCGTTGCCGATGAAGTCAAACGGCAGGTCCGAGTTGAACACCGTGGTGTCCTGGCCGAGCAGGCGGGCGACGCCGCGCACGGCGGTCAGTGAACCCAGCGTGACGATGAAAGGCGGCAGCTTGATGTAGGCGACGAGCAGCCCGTTGATGACGCCGAAGCCGAGGCCGACCAGAATGGCCGCCGGCACGCCGAGCATGCCCCACTCCGGCACCAGCGACACAATCACCGCCACCATCGCCGAAGCGGCAAGAATGGAGCCGACGGACAGGTCGATGCCGCCGGTCAGGATGACGAAGGTCATGCCGGCTGCGAGCACGATGTTGATCGACGACTGCTGGGTGACGATCAACAGGTTGGTCTCGGTGAGGAAGCGCGGGTTCATGATCTGGAAGCCGGCCGCCAAAAGGATCAAGACCGGCAGCATGCCAAGCGCGGCGAAGGCAGTGCGCAGCCGCCGGCTCCTGCCGACCGCCTGGTCACCCGCGCTCATCTCGGTTGCCATGTCGGTCATCCCGCTCTTGTCGGTCATTCCTTGGCCGCTCCCGTTGCGAGTTCCATGATTGCTTCCTGGCTGAGCGGCTGGCGTTCGGATGCGGTCACCTCGCCAGCGATAGTGCCGTCGCGCATCACCAGCACGCGGTCGGCGACGCCGATCACCTCCGGCAGTTCGCTGGAGATCATCAGGATGGCGATGCCCTTCTTGGCGAGATCGTCGATTAGCCGGTAAATTTCCGACTTCGCCCCGACATCGACGCCGCGGGTCGGTTCGTCGAGGATGAGGACCCGCGGCTCGGTTTCGAGCAGGCGGGCGAGCAGCACCTTCTGCTGGTTGCCGCCCGATAGCGAGCCGGCATTGGCCTGCACTGACCTGGTGCGGATGGAGAGGTCGGAAACGGCCTTGGCGGCGCGCCTTGCGGCCGTGGCGAAGTCACGCAAGCCGCCGGCCTGCGCATCCCTGGCGAGCACGCCCATGCTGATATTGTCGGAAATCGACATGTCGAGGAACAGGCCGAGTTCCTTGCGGTCTTCGGTAAGATAGGCAATGCCGGCGTCCAGAGCCTCGCGCGGCGACCCGATGGATATCGGCTTGCCGTCGAGTTCCAGCGTGCCTGCTGTGCGCCTGTCGGCGCCGAAGATCAGCCGCGCGAGCTCAGTGCGGCCCGAGCCGACCAGGCCCGCCAGCGCCAGCACTTCGCCCTTGTGCAGGACGAAGGAGCAGCCTTTCAGGAGATTGCCATCAGACATGTCGCGCGCCGACAGTGCGATGGCGCGCTTGCTGTCCGGCGGGCGGTGATCCTTCTTGTAGAAGGCGGACAGGTCACGGCCAACCATCATCGAGACGAGGCGCGAGGCGTTCAGATCGGCGCGTTCGAGCGTGCCGACATAGCCGCTGTCGCGCAGCACGCTGACTCGGTCGGCAAGCTGGTAGACCTCTTCCATGCGGTGGCTGATGTAGATGATGGCGATGCCCTGCGCCTTCAGCGTCGCAATCACCTCGAACAGCCTGTCGGTCTCGCGCGAGGTCAGCGACGTCGTCGGCTCGTCCATGACGATGATGCGCGCGCTGGTCGAAAGCGCGCGGGCGATTTCGACCAACTGGCGTTCGCCAAGCGACAGGCTGGAGACCAAGGCGCGCGCCGAGAAGGAAACGCCGAGCCGTGCGATGTTTTCCTTGGCGCGCCGATTGCACTGGTCGCGGTCGACGACGCCGAACCGTCTCGGCTCGTTGCCGAGGAAGATGTTCTGCGCGACCGTCAGGTTGGGCGCCAGCGACAGTTCCTGGTAGATGACGGCAATGCCGTTGGCGCGTGCCTTGATCGGGTCGCCGGTGGCGACCGGCGCGCCGTCGATCAGGATATCGCCGCCGGGATCCGGCCGATAGGCTCCTGACAGCACCTTCATCAGCGTCGACTTGCCGGCGCCGTTTTCGCCCATCAGCGCGTGCAGCTCGCCGGCATGCACGGTCAGCGATACGTCCTGCAAGGCGCGAATCGGGCCGAACGTCTTGGAGATGTGCCGCATCTCCAGCACCGGCTGGCGCACGGTTTCGATCCGGGCAGCGGCGGTCATCGCGCGCCTCCCGCTGCGGCATCAGCGACGCCTCGGTCGGCGGCGAGGCCGCGCCAGCTATCGCGATAGAAGGCAAGCCCGGTGAAGCTCGAGGCGCGTACCGGCTCCGGCGCCTCGGCGGCAAATTCGCGTCCAACACTCTCGAAGGCCAAAGCCGCCGCTCCGGTGGCGCTGCCCTCCAGCGTAGCGCCCTGCAAGAAGGCCTGGCTAGGACGCAGCTGCGCCAGCAGGCTGGCAAGCAGGCCGCCACTGTTCAGCCCGCCATCGACGATCACGGTGTCGTTCGAATGGATCAGGTCGAGACACAGATCGACCATCAGCGCGACATAGAGCAGCGCCACGGCCGCGCGCTCCTCCGCGTTGGGTGTGCGCCCGAGCAGTTCGCCGCGATGGCCAGGCATCGGCCCGCCGGGCGCGAAGCTCGGCAGCGCCATGATACCGGCGTCGATCACCTGCTGCACGGCTGACGGGGCGATCGCGCCCTGCCAGCCGGCGCTGATCGTTGCGAATTCACGGCCGCCCATGAAGCGGATGGTCGGCACCGGACCACCGTCGACATCGACATTGACCAGCATGTCGCGGTCGTCATCGAGCGCGTCGAGCGGGCAGTCCGGATTGAGCACCACAACCCAGGTGCCGGTCGAGACGACGGTGACCGGACCAAGCTCCTGGCGGCGATAGGCATGGAGTGCCGCATTGCTGTCATGGGCACCGTTGTGAATGGCGATCGGCCGCGCCGCCCCGCCAAAGCGCTGCTCGCCAATGACCGCGCCGGCACGCTCGAAGGCGGGCATCTGGCCGCGCCATCCTTCGGCATCGACCAGCGAGGAGAAATCGCGCTTGCGCGGCGCCCACAGATGCGAGTGGCAGCCGAGATAGGAAACCTCCGAGACCGCCCGGCCGCCAAAGCGCCAGCTCCAGTATTGGGGATAGCCGAGGATCGATTTGGCGGCGGCGAACACGCCTGGTTGCACCGTCTTGAGCCACAGCATGTGGCGGCCATAATTGAAGCCGAGCGGCAGGCGCGGCGAGAAGGTCTCGGCGAAATCCGGAATGCGGCGATCGATCTGCACAGCGATCTCAGCCGGTGGCTCCTGCTCGTAGTCGAGTATCGGATGCGTCAGCACCGCATCGTCGACCAAGGCAAAGGTGCAGCCATGGGCCGAAATCATCAGCCCCTCTATGCCATGGCTGTCGACCGCTTCGACGACGGCGCGAGCCGCCCAATCGTGCAGCGCTGCTTCGTCGAGCACACTGAAGCCGCCTTCGCGCGTCCAGTTCGGCTGGGTCCGGCGCTCACCCAGAATCTGCCCGTCCTGACCGAAGACGAACAGCTTCGAGTTGGTCTTGCCGAAGTCGAGGACGGCCACCTTCACTGGATGGCTCCCGAGGCAGAGGCGATCCGCACCATGACGCCGGCGTTTTCGAGCATGCGTGCGTCGGCATCGGACAAGCCGTCGTCGGTCACCAGCGTGCCGATGCGCGACAAGGGCAGCGCGACGTTGCGCGCATGAATCGACAGTTTGCGGCTGTCGGCCAGCACCACGATCTGGTCGGCGCACAGGCTGAGTTCGGCGATGGAGCGGACCAGCAGCGGATGCGATTCCAGCACGCCCTCCGGGCCGATGCCTTGCGCGCCAAGAAAGAATTTTGATGCGTAGAAAGGCACCGTCTGGGTGAGCGAATGGATGATGCCAGGCTCGCGATGCAGTTCGCCGCCGGCGACGGTCAGGCTGCAATGGCCGTGGTCGCTCAAATAGGCCACGAGCGGCATCGAGTTGGTATAGAGCCGGATGTTGCGGTCGGCGAGCTTGACGCCGAGATGGAAGCAGGTCGAACCGCCATGCACGATGACGGCGTCGCCATCGCGCACCATGGTCGCCGCGAGAGCGGCGATCTGCCGCTTGGCCTCGACCGCGAGATCGCGGTTCTCGTCATAGGGCCTGGCATAGGCGACGCCAGCCTGCGCAGCGCCATCGAGCGCCGAGATGCCGCCATAGACCTTGCGTGCCTCGCCGGCCTCGTCGATCTTGTCGATATCGCGCCGCACCGTCGCCGCCGACACGCCGAGCCGCTCCTGCAACTCGCGCACCGAGGCGAAGGGGCGATCCCGCAACAGCTCGACGATCTGACGCTGGCGGCCGGAGTCGCTCAACGGATACCCTCCCGAAATGCCAATTTGCCACGGCAATTGGTGCAACTTACTCAACATTGATCAGATTGCAAGCTTGATTTGGTAGGATAAGATCACTATTGACGTAAGTCACTCGCCGCTGCGATACCAGCGTCACTCGCTGTCCCGGCTACGGGGTCCAGCGCCGTGGCCAGGCGACCGGTTTGTGAAGGAGTTTCGATGGCAATCAATGCGGATGCGCAGGAATTGGCTGCGTTGCGGTCGCTTTCGGCCAATATCGGGCGCGACCCGCATTTGACCCAGGCCGCGGGCGGCAACACGTCGCTGAAAGCCGGCGACACGCTCTGGATCAAGGCTTCCGGCACCTGGTTGAAGGACGCGCTCGCCGAGGACATCATGGTTCCGGTGGCGATCGCGCCGCTGCTTAGGGCTGTCGAACAGCGCGACCCGGCCGCCGATCAGCCCCAGGGTTTCGCCGTCGAGGCGCTCAACGCCCGCAAGCTGCGTCCTTCGATCGAGACCACGGTTCACGCGCTGATGCCGCAGCGCGTCGTTCTTCATGTCCACTGCGTCGATACCATTTCGCTTGCCGTGCAGGCCGACTGCGAGGCTCAAGTCGCCAAGCGCCTGGATGGCCTCGAATGGGCGTATGTCCCCTATCGCCGGCCGGGCCTGCCGCTTGCCCAGGGCATTGCCGAGCGCCTTCGGCCTGGGGTCGATGTGCTGATCCTTGCCAATCACGGCCTGGTCGTCGCAGCCGAGACCGTCGCCGGCGCCGAGGCGCTGCTGCGTCGCGTCACACGACTTCTGGCGCGGCCGCCACGCGAGGTGGCGGAGCCAGATATCGCGGCATTGACGGCGCTTATCGGACGCAGCGGTTACAGGTTGCTGGCGGATGTCGAAGCGCATGCGGTCGCGATCGATCCTGAAAGCTGCCGGATGGCGTCAGGCGGCAGCCTCTATCCCGATCACGTCATCTTTCTCGGCCAAGGTTCGGTCGTGGCGAGGCCCGGTGAGGACGTGAAGCATGTCACCCTGCGGTGCGGCACGGCACCGGTGGCGATCCTTTTTCCCGGGCTTGGCGTGCTGATGCGCGGCGACGCCAGTGCCGGCGCCGATGCCATGCAACGCTGCCTCGCCGACGTGACGGCGCGGGTCGACGTCGCGGCGAAGCTGAACTATCTGACCGCCGCCGAGAACGACGAACTGATCAACTGGGACGCCGAGCAGTATCGCCAGAAACTCAATGCAGCCGGCAGCTGAGATGGCGCTTTCAACCGGCCCGCTATCGATAGGCATCGATATCGGCACGTCGGGTGCGCGCGCCGTCGCCATGCGGCCGGACTTTTCGATTGCCGCGCGTTCCGCCGTTCCACTCGACAGATTTGGCCAGAACGCCCGCGACCCGTCGGTGTGGTGGTCAGCGGTGGGCGCGGCGCTGGCGGAACTGTTTTCGGGCATCG
>SAQR01000059.1:35150-37371 GCA_004020365.1 Mesorhizobium sp. | reverse complement strand
GACAGAGGGGCCGCTGCCCCGCCAACGTCTGCCGAGCCCGCAACCCCTTACGCTCTAAGCACACCACCGGTCTGCTTGTGCACATTCTCGACGATGCGTTTGGCCAGCGCCTCAAAATCCTCGTCGGTCAGCGTCTTTTCGACCGGCTGGATCGACACTTCGATGGCGATCGATTTCTTGGCGGCGCCGAGTGACGCCCCCTCGAACACATCGAATACCGAGACGTTGGTGATCAGCTTCCTGTCGGCTGCAAGGGCTGCGCGGGTCAGCGTGCCGGCTTCGACCGCCTTGTCGACGACGAAGGCGAAATCGCGCTTGACCGCCTGGAAGGCGGACAGCTCCAGTCTCGGTTTTGTCCGCGTCGGCTTGGCCTTCGGCTCGGGAACGGCATCGACGAAAACTTCGAAGCCGCAGAGCGGCCCGGAGACGTCCAGTTGCTCCAGCGTCTTCGGATGGAATTCGCCGAACGTACCGAGAACGACCTTCGGCCCGAGCTTGATCGTGCCGGAGCGGCCGGGATGATACCAGGCCGGGCCGCCGGCCTCGATCTGCAGCCGTTCGACCGGCGCGCCGCAGGCTTCGAGGGCTGCGATCGCGTCGGCCTTGGCGTCGAATACGCCGACCGGACCGGCATTGCCGGCCCAATGACGGCCGGAGCCTTCGAGTTTTGCGGTGCCGCGCCGCACGCCGGCGGCGACGCGCCGCTGCTGGTCGGCCGCATCGCCTTCATAGGTGCCCGACACTTCGAACAGCGCGACATCGCCGATGCCCCTGTCGGCATTGCGCTGGGCGGCGGCGATCAGGCTCGGCAGCAGCGACGGCCGCATGTCGGACATGTCGGCGGCGATCGGATTGGCGAGCTTGAGTGCGGTCTGGCCGCCGCCGAACAATTCGGCATGCTTTGCCGGAATGAACGACCAGGTGACGGCCTCCATCATGCCGCGCACCGCCAGCGCCCGCTTGGCGGCGCGCGTGCGGACCTGCAGGACGGTCAGGATCTTGGCGTTGACGGCATCATGCGCGCCGAGCGGCTGCGGTGCGATGTTGTCGACGCCATGGATGCGCATGACCTCCTCGACCAGATCGGCCTTGCCGTCGACATCCGGCCGCCAGGACGGCACCGCGACGTCGACGACCCCGCCCGTGCCTTGCGGCTTGAAACCGAGGCGCGAAAGGATGGCGAGGCTCTCGTCCCTGGGCACTTCGATGCCGGTCAGCCGCTTCACTTCCGACAGCGGGAAGGAAACGATCTTCGGCGTGTGGCCGGCATAGCCGGCCACCTCGATTTCCGTCGGCGTGCCGCCGCAGAAATCCAGCACCAGCTTGGTCGCCAGTTCCACGCCGGGCACCATGAATTCAGGGTCGACGCCGCGCTCGAACCGGTAGCGCGCATCGCTGATGATGCCGAGCGTGCGGCCGGTGCGGGCCGTGGTGATCGGATCCCAAAGTGCGGATTCGATCAGCACGTCGGCGGTGTTCTCGTCGCAGCCCGAATGCTCGCCGCCCATGATGCCGGCGATCGATTCGACACCGTCCTCGTCTGCTATCACGCACATGTCAGGCGTCAGCGTGTATTCGCGGCCGTCGAGCGCCAGCAGCTTTTCACCGTCACGCGCCCGGCGCACGGTAAGGTTGCCGGTCACTTTCTTCGCGTCGAACACATGCAGCGGCCGGCCGCGGTCGAAAGTGACATAGTTGGTAATATCGACCAGCGCGCTGATTGGCCTGAGACCAATGGCGATCAGCCTTTGCTGCAGCCATTTCGGCGACGGACCGTTCTTCACGCCGCGCACCAGGCGCAGCGCAAAACCGGGGCAGAGCTCCGGCGCCTCGATCGTCACCTTGACCGGGCACATGCCGCTGCCGGCATGCGGCATGATCGCCCCGCCGACGAGGCGGCCGAGTCCGCTCGCCGCCAGATCGCGGGCGATGCCGTAGACGCTGGTCGCGTCGGGACGGTTCGGCGTCAAATTGATCTCTATGACCGGATCGTCGAGATGCGCATAGGCGGCGAAGCTGGTGCCGACCGGCGCATCGGCCGGCAGATCGATGATACCGTCATGCTCCTCGGAAAGTTCGAGCTCGCGTTCGGAGCACATCATGCCGTGGCTTTCGACACCGCGGATCTTGCCGACCGTCAGCGTCACGTCGATGCCCGGAATATAGGTGCCGGGTGCTGCAAAGGCGCCGATCAGGCCGGCGCGGGCGTTCGGCGCTCCGC
>SAQR01000059.1:0-35140 GCA_004020365.1 Mesorhizobium sp. | reverse complement strand
CGCTCCGCAGACGACCTGCACCGGGGCCTTGCCATCGCCGGTATCGACGGTCAGCACGCGCAGCCGGTCGGCGTCGGGATGCTGTTCCGCCGTCAGCACCCTGGCGATGACGAACGGCTTCAGGCTCGATCTGTCGTCAACATGCTCGACTTCGAGGCCGATCGAGGTCAGCCGCTCGACGATCTCGGCCAGCGAGGCATCGGTTTCGAGGTGATCCTTGAGCCAGGAGAGGGTGAGTTTCATGACTGTGTTCCGTCTGATGGTCTGGGCACGCTGGTCTTCAAATGGCGTGGCAAGTCGTCCGGCATGTGCAGGAAAGGCAGCTGCTCGCGCACATGGGCGTGGTGCGTCGGCTTGAAGTAGGCCGGCATGTCCATGGCGCCGAGCATGAAATAGATGTGGTTGGCCAGCCGCTCGTCGACATAGGCAATCGGCGAGCCGCAGATGCCGCAAAAGGAGCGCGTCACCGGTCCATTCTCGAACATCTTCAGCGCCTTGCCCGTAAAAGCGACCTGCTCGGTGATGAAGCCGACGAAAGCCGACACCGGCGCGCCGCTGGCCCGCCGGCAATCGCTGCAATGGCAATAGCTGACATGGTGCGGTTCGGCCAAAACCTCGAACCGCACGGCGCCGCAGCGGCAGCCGCCGGTGTGGGCCGCCGTCATGCGCTCAAGCCTGCGAACAGCGTCGGCATGTCGAGCGGCCGGAAGCCGTAATGCGACAGCCAGCGCACATCGGCATCGAAGAAGGCGCGCAGGTCCGGCATGCCGTATTTCAGCATGGCGATGCGATCGATGCCCATGCCCCAGGCAAAGCCCTGGTACTCGTCGGGATCGAGCCCGCCGTAGCGGAGCACGTTGGGGTGGACCATGCCGCAGCCGAGGATCTCCATCCAGTCGGAGCCTTCGCCGAAGCGCACCTCGCCCGGCCGCGAACGGTCGCACTGGATGTCGACTTCCATGCTCGGTTCGGTGAACGGGAAGAAGCTCGGCCGGAAGCGCATCTTGACCTGGCGTACCTCGAAGAAGGCCTTGCAGAACTCCTCCAGCACCCATTTCATATTGGCGACGTTGGCTGATCTGTCGATCACCAGCCCCTCGACCTGATGGAACATCGGCGAGTGCGTGGCATCGGAATCCTGCCGATAGGTCTTTCCAGGAATGACGATGCGGATCGGCGGCTTCTGCACTTCCATGGTGCGGATCTGCACCGGCGAGGTGTGGGTGCGCAAAAGCTTGCGCTCGCCCTTCTCGTCCGGCTGGAAAAAGAAGGTGTCATGCATCTCGCGCGCCGGATGGCCTTCCGGGAAGTTCAGCGAAGTGAAATTGTAGTAATCGGTCTCGATATCGGGACCTTCGGCGATGGCAAAGCCGAGGTCGCCGAAGATCGCGGCAATCTCGTCGCTGACCTGGCTGATCGGATGGATGCGGCCGCGCTCGGCCGGCGATTGCCGCACCGGCAGCGTGACGTCGACCTTTTCCGCCGCGAGCCGTGCCGCGATCGCCACGTCCTTCAGCTCGGCGCGGCGCGCGGCAAGCGCCTCGGTGATGCGGTTCTTCAGACCGTTGATCGCCGGGCCTTTTATCTGGCGCTCTTCTGCGCTCATCGAGCCGAGCGTCCTCAGCATTTCGGAGACCGAGCCCTTCTTGCCGAGCGCTGAAACACGCACGGCTTCGATCGCCTGCTCGTCGGCGGCCGACGCGATGTCGCTCATCAGGGAATTTTCTAGAGTTTCCATGTCACTCATGTTTCAAACTCGATTGAAGGCAAGGAAAAACCCGCGCCAGCCCTGCCAGCGCGGGTTTCCCAAATCAAGTGTCGAAGTGCTTGGGAAGGCGCTGGTTAGGCTACAGCGCTTTCAAAAGCGTTCGGCGTGGTGTTCTTGAGGTACTCGAGCGCGACCTTGGCCTTGGCCACAAGTGCGGCAAATGCCTGCGGCTCGTGGATGGCCATGTCCGACAGGACCTTGCGATCGATCTCGATGCCGGCCTTGTTGAGACCGTCGATGAACCGGCCATAGGTCAGGCCATGCTCGTGGGTCGCGGCATTGATGCGCTGGATCCACAGAGCGCGGAATGAACGCTTGCGATTCTTGCGGTCGCGGTAGGCGTACTGCAGCGACTTTTCCACCGCCTGCTTGGCGATGCGGATGGTGTTCTTGCGGCGGCCATAAAAACCCTTGGCGGCTTTCAGGACCTTCTTGTGCTTGGCGTGCGAGGTGACGCCTCTTTTTACGCGTGCCATGTCATGATCTCCTTAAAAGCAATTCCAGGAAAAGCGGTTTTCCGTTCGGAAAACAAATGCGTGTCCAGACCGAATGCCTTAGAGGCCATTCGGCAGAAAATTCTTGATGACCTTCTTGCCATCCGGTTCAGCCAGAACCATCGTGCCGCGGGCATTTCGAATGAACTTGTTGGAACGCTTGATCATGCCGTGACGCTTGCCGGCCGCAGCCGACAGGACTTTACCCGTACCTGTGATCTTGAACCGCTTCTTGGCGGCTGACTTGGTCTTCATCTTGGGCATTTTGCTACTCCGTTTATGTGCGCATCATCGCGCTTTTTGTTCGCTTCAGGCCGACCAAAGCCCGAAAAGCAAATGAAACCGCCACGGCATGCCCTGCCGGGCGGTTTTTGGGAACGGCGGTGCTATACGTCAAAGCGGGCCGGCGTGCAACACCTTGTGCCGACACACCCTGTGCCGAAACACCGGGGCCTATGGGAAACGGAACAGCACCGGCAGTATGCCCGATTGCTGGGCTCCGTCGATCGATTCGAAAAACGGCATGGCAACGAGGAACACCAGCCCGTCCAGCAGCGTCGTCCGCAGCAGGCGCGGCTTGAAGCTGCCGGTGTCGCCTTCCTGATACAGCGAAAGCTTCGGGAAGAAGCGCGGCACTCGCGCCATATAGGCCTGGAATGGAGTTCCGAAGGCGTCCTTCAGGAACGTCTCTTCGCGCAGAATGACGACATGAAAGGCGGCGGCGCAAATCACCGCGAAGCCGATCGCCGCAGTGATCGAGCCCATCTGCGCGCCGACGCCGGCGGCAGCTATCGAGGAGAAGACATAGAGCGGATTGCGGGTGATCGAATAGGGTCCGCCGGTAACCACCTCGGAGGATTTGCGTCCGCCGATATAGAGCGTCGACCACAAGCGCCCGACAATGCCGAGAAAGATCAGCAGGACGCCCACCATTTCGATCGTTTCGTGCGGCACGCTTTCGGGAGGAAAAGCAGACTGGCCAAACAGCAGCGCTGCGAACATGACGACCACCAGGGCGGCAAGCACCATCCTGCGTGCGTGCTGATATCTGCCCAGCGCACGCCTGGCCTGCGCTTGTTCGGCCTGCGCAGATTTAACTTCATCGAGCATGTCGGGAATCCAATCGTGGAGGAACTTGCCGGCGATCGCGGCATCCGCAGTTCAATACAGCCAGAAGAGGACGGGAATTACACCGCTTTCCTGTCCCGACTCGATGAGTTCGAAAAACGGTATGGAAGCCACGAACATCAAGCCGTCGCGCAGCGTGTGATTGAAAATGCGCGGTGTGAAGGTGACCTCGGGCTGATCGCGATAAAGCCGGGGATTGGGAAAAAACCGCGGCACCCGTGCGATGTAGTCCTTGTACGGAGCCCCGAGCACGGTCGTCAAATGCCGTTCCTCGCGCAGCGTGACGACGTAGAACGCGGCCGCGCACAAAACCGCCGACGCCACCGAGACGATCACGCTGCCGGTCTGGGCGCCGATGCCGCCGGCCGCTACGGTGGAGAAAAAATACAGCGGGTTGCGCATCACCGAATATGGGCCAGTAGCAACCAGTTCGGCGGATTTGCGGCCGCCGATGTAGAGGATCGACCAGAGCCGGCCGCCGATCCCGATCAGTATCAGGGCGATGCCGTACTGCCCCTCTATGCGTTCGTGGCCGAGTTCATCGTGGGTTGAACCGCCAAAGACCAGCAAAGCGCAAAAAGCACCGATCAGCAGCGCCAGCAGGACGCGTCGGCGCCGCTGATAGCGGCCCATTTCGTCGAACGATCTTTCAATCGGAGAACGTGCCGCAGCGGCCATGGACAATCCTTTCGCCGCGACGACCGGCAATCGGAAACCTTGTCGATGCAACTTGCGGAGAAATCATGGCGAAGACAAAAACAAACAAAAGGCCGCCGAAGCGGCCTTTGCTTTGACGGGACCGCTTTAGCGGAATCGCTTTAGCGGGGCGCCAGCACCATCATCATCTGGCGGCCTTCGAGCTTCGGTTCAGCTTCGACTTTGGCGATCGGTGCCACTTCCTCGCGAACCTTGTTCAGAAGCTGCATGCCGAGTTCCATATGCGCCATCTCGCGGCCGCGAAAGCGCAATGTCAGCTTGACCTTGTCACCTTCCTCGAAAAACCGCCGGACCGCTTTCATCTTGGTGTCGTAGTCATGGCTGTCGATGTTCGGGCGCATCTTGATCTCCTTGATCTCGATGACCTTCTGGTTCTTGCGCGCCTCGGCCGCCTTCTTCTGGTTGGCGTATTTCAGCTTGCCGAGATCGAGAATTTTTACGACGGGCGGCACTGCGTTGGGCGATATCTCGACCAGATCGAGCCCAGCCTCTTCGGCGAGCAGCAATGCGTCGTTGATGGAGACATCGCCATGGTTGTGGCCTTCGGCGTCGATAAGCTGGACCCGGGGAACCCGGATGTCACGGTTGGAGCGCGGGCCCTCCTTGGTGGGCGCCGTTGCTTTGAAAGGTCTGCGAATGGTCGTGGTCTCCTTGAGCCGTTTCGTTCAGGGTTTTCAATTCAGGTTGCGAACGCGCCAATGTGGTGAGCGCGCGGCCGGAGTCAATAGCACAGCGCTCACAGGAAATCACCTGTTCCCTGACTTCTGCCTGCACCAAACGAAGAAAGTTGCCGAGCACTTTTCGTTTAACCGTCCGCTGTGTCAAAAGACCTGCGTGAGGAGTTAGCCATGACCGCACCGGTTTTTCTCGACGTCGACGGAATCAGCATCGCTGTCAGGCGCGCTGCGGGTGCCGCGCCAGGTATTGTCTGGCTCGGCGGCTACAAGTCGGACATGCTGGGCACCAAGGCCGAGACTCTGGCGCAATGGGCGAGCGGGCAAGGCTGGGCTTTCCTGCGCCACGACTATTCCGGCCACGGCGAATCGGGCGGCGCCTTTACCGACGGTACCGTCTCGAACTGGGTTTCGCAAAGCCTCGCCGTCTTCCGCCATTTCACGCAAGGCAGGCAAATCCTGGTCGGCTCCTCGATGGGCGCATGGATCGCGCTGCGCATGGTCCAGGAATTGAGCCAGGAATTGCACAAGCCAGGCGAGAACCGCATCGCCGGCCTGGTGCTTCTAGCGCCGGCGCCGGATTTCACCGCCGAGCTGGTCGAGCCGGCGCTGACCAAAGCGCAGAAGCGCGATCTTGCCAAAAGAGGTTTTTTCGAGGAGCCGTCGGGCTATTCGGCCGAGCCTTACATCTACACCCGAGTGCTGATCGAGGACGGCCGCAACAACCGGGTGCTGACCGGGCCGATCGACACCCACTGCCCCGTCCACATATTGCAGGGGCTGGCCGATACCGACGTACCGCCGAGCCATGCGCTGAAACTGGTCGGCCTGCTGCCGGCCGACGACGTCACGCTGTCGCTGATTCCCGACGGCGACCACCGCTTGTCGCGGCCTCAGGACCTCGACATGCTGGTGCGGGCGGTCGACGCCATGGTGCGGCAGGCAGGCTAGGACATGCGCATTTCCATTCCGGTATCCGCCTTCGTCGCAGCGATCGTCGGCTTCGGCGGCACGTTGGCCATCGTCATCGCCGCCGCCAAGGCGGTCGGCGCGACGCAGGTCGAAACCGCGAGCTGGGTGACGGCGATCTGCCTCGCCATGGCGATCGAGAGCCTGTGGCTGTCGTGGCGCACCAGGATGCCGGTCATAGCAGCATGGTCGACGCCGGGGGTGGCGCTGATCGCGGCATCGAGCGGCTTTTCGATCGGCGAGGCCGTCGGCGCCTTCATCGTCACCGGGACTTTGCTGATTGCCACCGGCCTGTTCAGGCCCTTGACCAAGCTGATCGCCAGGATACCGGCCTCGGTCGCGTCGGGGATGCTCGCCGGCATCGTCGTCACCTTCGCCATCAATGCGGTGAAGGCTATTCCCGTCGACCCGTGGCTGATCCTGCCGCTGATCGCCGCCTTCTTCGTCATCCGCCTGTTCAATCCGGCGCTGTCGGTGCTGGCGGTGCTGATCGGCGGCGGCGCTGCCGCCTTCCTCACCGGCCGGGTCGGTGGTCTGCCGACCCCGGAACTTTCGACTTTGACGCTGATTGCGCCGCAGTTCACCGCCACGGCGATCGTCGGCCTGGCGCTGCCGCTTTATCTGGTCACCATGGCCTCGCAGAACCTGTCCGGCCTCGCCGTGCTGAGGGCGGCGGGCTACCACCCGGAACCCGGCCCGCTGATCGGCGTCACCGGTCTGCTTTCGCTGCTGTCGGCACCATTCGGGGCCTCGACCACAAACCTGGCGGCGATCTCGGCGGCCATCTGCACCGGCCCCGACGTGCATCCCGATCCGGGCGAGCGCTGGAAGACCGGTCCCTTCTACGCGCTAGCCTATCTCGTCTTCGCCATTTTCGGCGCCTCGCTGGTGGCGATCTTTGCCGTGATGCCGCAGAGCCTGATCGTGCTGGTCGCCGGACTGGCGCTGATGGCGCCGCTCGCCAACGCGCTAGCGATCGCCTTGAAGGAAGACGACGAGCGCATGGCCGCTACCGTCACCTTTGCCGTCACCGCCTCAGGGCTGACGCTGTTCGGCGTCGGTGCGGCGTTCTGGGGCCTGATTGCAGGCCTGGTCGTCCTTTTCCTTGAAACGCTCAAAAAGCGATAATCATTTCAGCCGCTTGTCCGGTTTTGGCCGACACTGTCTTGAATCGCCGTTTTTCTCATCCCATTTCGATTCCACGCAGCCGGGATTGGCTGTCTCCAACTGAAGGATTGGGAGAAAATGAACACATCTGCATTGATCCGTCCGGCCTGGACGCCGGCGACCATCGCTCTGATGGTGATCGGGTTCATGGTGTTCTGGCCGCTCGGCCTTGCCATGCTCGCCTACATCATCTGGGGCGACCGGCTTGACGGCTTCAAGCGCGACGTCAACCGCGCGACCGACGGCATCTTCGCCGGCTGCCGCCGCGGTTCCGACAAAGCGGCGCGCTGGGGCCACGGCTCCGCCCGCACCGGCAACGTCGCTTTCGACGACTGGCGCGAAAAAGAACTTGAGCGGCTCAATGAAGAGCGCCGCAAGCTCGACGAGATGCTGAGCGAGTTCGACGAATACGCCAGGGAATTGCGTCGCGCCAAGGACCAGGAAGAGTTCGACCGCTTCATGGCGAACCGCAACAAGCCGACGTCGCCCACAACCGGCGGCTCCACAACCGGCGGTGGCAATTCCACACCAGGCCTACTTGACGAGTAAGGCACTTGCCCCAGACATAAATAATCAAAAACGGCGTCGCGTCAGCGGCGCCGTTTCTTTTTTGTTCTATTCGTTTTCCTCGAATCACGTATCGTCCCGGCCATGTCATTCGGCTTCTTCCGCAACCTGACCAAACCCAGGCCCGCCCCCGTCGTGGAGCGGGAGCATTGTGTCGCCGGCCGCACGCTGCCGCTCAAGATCGTCGAGAGCGACCGGGCGCGGCGCCTGACGCTGCGCATCGATTCCGGTGGCCGCGGCCTGCGCATCACCGTGCCGCCGGGCCTGCGGCGAGGTGAGGTGGAAAAATTCCTCGACCGCCATCAGGACTGGCTGGAGCAGCGGCTGGCCAAGGTGCCCAACCGGCCGCAGGTGCGGCCCGGCATCAAGATACCGGTGCGCGGCGTGCCGCATCGCATCGTTCATGAGCCTTCGAAACGCGGGACAGTCACGCTGTCACGCGACGAACGCGGTCCGCTGATGATCGTGCATGGCGAACGCGTGCACCTGCCGCGCCGGATCGCCGATTTCCTCAAGCGCGAAGCCAAGCGCGAGATCGAGGCGCTGGTGGTCAAGCATACCGGGGCGGTCGGCAAGCGTGCCAAGGCAATCCGCTTCAAGGACACGTCGAGCCGCTGGGGGTCATGCACGTCGGACGGCAACCTGTCGTTCTCCTGGCGCATCATGATGGCGCCGCGACCGGTGATAAACTACCTCGTCGCGCATGAGGTGGCGCATCTCAAGGAAATGAACCACGGCCCGAAATTCTGGAAACTGTGCGAAGAGCTCTGCCCCGACACCGAGCGCTGCAAGGACTGGCTCAAGCGTAATGGCGGCGCGCTGCAAGCGATCATGTTCGAGTAGGGTACGGAATAAAACTGTAGCGATCCTTCGCGCCGCCCCCCTCTGTGAATAGTGAATAGTGAATGGTGAATGGTGAATGGTGAATGGTAGTGAGTAGTGCCTCCTTCACTATTCACTATTCACTATTCACTATTCACCATTCACTATTCACTACTCCTGCACTGCCGCTCAATCGTCATTCGCCGCGTTCAACTCCTCCGGCCGCAAGCCTTCGTCGGTTTGGCGCGGCCATGGCAGGAAGTCGTTCTTGAAGGTGTCGTTGCTGAAATAGTCGAGCGCGCGGTGTGCCTCGGCGCCGTTGAAGGCTGCCTTGTCCATCAGATGAGCGATGACCTCGCGGGCCTGCGCGACCTTCTGCCTGAGCTCTGCAACCGTCTTGTCCGTCATGGTTTGCTCCCGCCTTCATCCATCCTTTGAAACTAGGGCTATTCCCGACGCCGGCAAACAGGATGCTTTTTCTCGACTCTTTTGGCGTTTCGTGCCAATCCCGCGCCATGGCGCTCGACATCAAGATATGCGGATTGAAGACCGACAAGGCATTGGCTGCGGCATTGGCCGGCGGCGCCAGCCATGTCGGCTTTATTTTCTTTGCCAGAAGCCCGCGCTATGTCGAGCCGGCGGAAGCCGGCCGCTTGCGCGAAGCGGCGATTGGCAAGGCCAGGGCGGTTGCGGTTACGGTCGACGCCGGCAATGCGTTGCTGGATGAAATCGTCGAAAAAATGCATCCCGACATGCTGCAGCTGCATGGTTCGGAAACACCCGAGCGGGTGGCCGCGATCAAGGGCCGCTATGGCCTGCCGGTAATGAAGGCGCTGCCGGTCAGCGAGGCTGTCGATCTAGAGCGGATAACACCTTTCGTCGGAATTGCCGACCGTTTCCTGTTCGACGCCAAGCCGCCGAAAGGTTCGGAACTGCCGGGTGGCAACGGCATTGCCTTCGACTGGCGCCTTCTGTCCGGCCTTGACGCAGGCGTCGATTACATGCTTTCCGGTGGCCTCAACGCCACCAATATCGGCGATGCTCTTCGGCTTGCCAACCCGCCCGGACTGGACATTTCCTCGGGCGTGGAAAGCGCGCCGGGCGTCAAGGATCCGGCGCTGATCGAACAGTTTTTCCGGGCCGTCAAGGCAGCACGCGACAGCCGCGCCGCCTGACCGTGCTTCAAACCACAAGCTAGGAGATCGGCAATGAACAAGCCGGCGATACCCAATTCCTTCCGCACCGGACCCGACGAGCAGGGCATGTTCGGCATCTTCGGTGGTCGTTTCGTTGCCGAAACGCTGATGCCGCTGATCCTCGACCTGGAGCGGCACTGGAACGAGGTCAAGGACGATCCGGATTTCAAGGCCGAACTGACTGACCTTTCGACCCATTATGCCGGGCGGCCGTCGAAGCTTTATTTTGCCGAAGGCCTGACCAGGCATCTTCGCGAAATTTCCTCGGCTAAGGGCCTCGGGGGCGGCGCAAAGGTCTATTTCAAGCGCGAGGATTTGAACCACACCGGCTCGCACAAGATCAACAACTGCCTTGGCCAGATCCTGCTGGCCAAGCGCATGGGCAAGAAACGCATCATCGCCGAGACCGGCGCCGGCCAGCATGGCGTGGCCTCGGCCACCGTGGCGGCGCGTTTCGGCTTTCCGTGCGTCGTCTATATGGGCGCCACCGACGTCGCCCGGCAAAGCCCGAACGTCTTCCGCATGAAGCTGCTCGGCGCCGAAGTGCGGCCGGTGACCGCCGGCCACGGCACGCTCAAGGACGCCATGAACGAAGCTCTTCGGGATTGGGTGACCAATGTCGAGGACACTTATTACCTGATCGGCACCGCCGCCGGCCCGCACCCCTATCCGGAGCTGGTGCGCGACTTCCAGTCGGTGATCGGCAACGAGGCGCGCGCCCAGATCCTCGAGCAGGAAGGCCGGCTGCCGGACACCATCATCGCCGCCGTCGGCGGCGGCTCCAACGCCATCGGCCTTTTTCACCCGTTCCTCGACGACCGCAGCGTAAAGATCATCGGCATCGAGGCCGGCGGCCGCGGCCTCGACGGCATCGAGCATTGCGCGTCGATGAACGCCGGCGCGCCCGGCGTGCTGCACGGCAACCGCACCTATCTCCTGCAGAACGCCGACGGGCAGATCATGGACGGGCATTCGATCTCGGCCGGCCTCGACTATCCGGGCGTCGGGCCGGAGCATTCCTGGCTGCGCGACAGCGGCCGCGTCGACTATGTGCCTATTTTGGACGACGAGGCGCTGGAGGCATTCCAGCTGACGACACGCGTCGAAGGCATCATTCCGGCGCTCGAATCCGCCCATGCCATCGCGCATGCGGTGAAGATCGTGCCGGCCATGGGCAAGGACCAGATCGTCATCGTCAACCTGTCCGGCCGCGGCGACAAGGACGTGCATACGGTGGCCAATATGCTGGGCATGGAGATCTGATTATGACCACCCGCATCGACCGACGCATGGCCAAGCTGAAGGCCGAGGGCCGCCCGGCGCTGGTCACCTATTTCATGAGCGGCGACCCGGACTACGACACCGCTTTGTCGATCATGAAGGCGCTGCCCAAGGCGGGCGCCGACATCATCGAAATGGGCATGCCGTTTTCCGATCCGATGGCCGACGGCCCGGCGATCCAAGCGGCCGGCCTGCGCGCGCTGAAAGGCGGCCAGACGCTGGTCAAGACGTTGAAGATGGCGTCGGAATTCCGTGCCGCCGACAACGAAACGCCGATCGTTTTGATGGGCTACTACAATCCGATCTACATCCACGGCGTCGACCACTTCCTCAGCGATGCGCTGGCCAGCGGCATAGACGGGCTGATCGTCGTCGACCTGCCGCCGGAAATGGATGAGGAATTGTGCATTCCGGCGCTGAAGGCTGGCATCAATTTCATCCGGCTGGCGACGCCGACCACCGACGACAAGCGCCTGCCCAAAGTGCTGCAGAACACCTCAGGCTTCGTCTATTACGTGTCGATGACCGGCATCACTGGCTCGGCGCTTGCTGACACCGGCAAAGTGGCGGCGGCGGTCGGGCGCATCAAGGACCATACCGACCTGCCGGTCTGCGTCGGCTTCGGCGTCAAGACCGCCGAGCAGGCGCGCATCATCGGGGCGTCAGCCGACGGCGTCGTCGTCGGCACCGCGATCGTCAATGCGGTCGCCAATGTTCTGGGGCCGAATGGTGAAAAGACCGCCGACCCCGCCGAGGCGGTCGCCACGCTGGTCAGCGGGCTCTCGCAAGGCGTGCGCGCGGCCCGCCTTGCTGCCGCCGAATAACCGTCCTACCTCTTCGTCAGGACAGGAGCCGAAGCGATGAACTGGATCACCAACTACGTTCGCCCGAAGATCAATTCGATGCTCGGCCGGCGCACCGACATGCCTGAAAACCTCTGGATCAAGGATCCGGAGACCGGCGAGATGGTCTTCCACAAGGATCTGGAGCAGAACCAGTTCGTCATCCCGTCCTCCGGCCATCACATGAAGATCTCGGCCAGGGAGCGGCTGAGATTCTTCATGGACGACGGCAAGTACGAGATGCTCGAAAACCCCAAGGTGGTGCAGGATCCGCTGAAATTTCGGGACGAGAAGCGCTACACCGACCGGCTGAAGGACGCCAAGGCCAAGACCGGGCTGGAGGACGCCATCATAAATGCTGTGGGCACCGTCGAAGGCCTGCCGGTGGTGGTGACCGTGCAGGACTTCGCTTTTATGGGCGGCTCGCTCGGCATGGCCGCCGGCGACGCTATCGTTCGTGGCTTCGAGGTCGCAGTGCAACGCAAGCGGCCGCTGATCCTGTTCGCGGCCTCCGGCGGCGCCCGCATGCAGGAAGGCATCCTGTCGCTCATGCAATTGCCGAGAACCACGGTCGGCGTCGATCGGCTGAAAGAAGCCGGTCTTCCCTATATCGTCGTTCTGACCAACCCGACCACCGGCGGCGTCACTGCCTCCTACGCCATGCTGGGCGACGTGCACATCGCCGAACCCGGCGCGCTGATCGGCTTTGCCGGGCCGCGCGTCATCGAGCAGACGATCAGGGAAAAGCTGCCCGACGGCTTCCAGCGCTCCGAGTATCTGATGGAGCACGGCATGGTCGACATGGTGGTGTCGCGGCTGGAGATGCGCCAGACGATCGCTCGGCTCCTGAAAATGCTGCTCAAGCTGCCGGAAGGAGAAAAGCCGCTGGAACCGGAAATCCTGCCGCCGGTGACGATCCCGGCCGAAGCACGCCCGCAAGCCTGACGCGACATCCGTCGTCGCGAACCGCGAATTGCGCGCCATCTGTGGCGCTGTAGCATCTTGATTTCACGCATGATTCCTTTCCGAATTTTCGATTTTCGGGGTCATGCGCTAGGATTCTGCCATGAGCACGCTTGCCGCCGACCGCGAAATCGAAAGCCTGATGTCGCTTCATCCGAAGGGCTTCGATCTTTCGCTCGACCGCATTTCGCGGCTGCTGGAGCGGCTGGGCAATCCGCAGGACCACCTGCCGCCGGTCATCCACATCGCCGGCACCAACGGCAAGGGCTCCTGCGCCGCGTTTTCGCGGGCGCTGCTCGAAGCGGCCGGCTTCCGCGTCCATGTCCACACATCGCCACATCTGGTGAACTGGCATGAGCGCTACCGGTTGGCCGCCGACGGCGGCGGCAGGCTGGTCGAGGACGAGGTCTTCGCCGATGCCATCGCCCGCGTCGCCAAAGCCAATGAAGGCCAGAAGATCACCGTCTTCGAGATCCTCACCGCCGTCACCTTCCTGCTGTTTTCCGAACATCCGGCAGATGCCGTCATCATTGAGGTCGGCCTTGGCGGCCGCTTTGATGCCACCAATGTCATCAAAGAACCGGCAGTGTCGGTGATCATGCCGGTCTCGCTCGACCACGAATCCTTTCTCGGCGACCGTGTCGAACTGATCGCCGCCGAAAAGGCCGGTATCATCAAAAACGGTTGCCCGGTGGTCGTCGGTGCGCAGGAAAGCGAGACGGCGCTTCAGGTGCTTGTCGAAACCGCTGAGCGGCTCGACTGTCCCGCCTTCGTCTATGGCCAGGATTTCCTCGCCTTCGAGGAAAACGGCCGGATGGTCTATCAGGACGAAGACGGGCTGATGGACCTGGCGCCGCCGCGGCTGCCAGGGCGCCACCAGTACGCCAATGCGGCGGCGGCGATTGCGGCGGTCAAGGCGGCAGGCTTCGAGATCAGCCATCGCGTCGCCGACAAGGCGATGGCCAATGTCACCTGGCCGGGGCGGATGCAGAAATTGCCGCAAGGCAGGCTGACGGAACTGGCGCCAAAGGGCGCCGATATCTGGCTCGACGGCGGCCACAATCCAGGCGCCGGCGTGGTCGTCGCCGAGGCACTGGCCGAGCAGGAGGAAAAGAACCCGCGGCCGCTGTTCCTGATTTGCGGCATGATCAACACCAAGGACCAGAGCGGCTATTTCCGCGCCTTCAAGGGCCTAGTGCGGCATGTCTACACGGTGCCGGTGAGCCTCAGCGAGGCCAGCGTGCCGAATGACGAACTGGCGATCCGCGCCGTCGAGGCCGGCCTGTCGGCCGAACCGGTGAGCTCGGTCGCCAACGCGCTGATGTTGCTGCGCGACACGTGGGACGGACCGCCGCCGCGCATCCTGATCAGCGGCTCGCTCTATCTGGCCGGCGCGGTGCTGGCCGAAAACGGCACGCCGCCGGCTTGAGGCGCGCGGTCACCAGGCCACGATGACGCCGGACTTGGTCGGATCACCGCAAGGAGCCAGTCATGATCAAAGTAAAGCAGCTCGCTCACGTTTGCATCTTCGCGGATGATCTCGAAGTGACGCGAAGCTTCTATCGGGACGTCCTCGGCATGGACACCCAGTTCAACTTCCTGCGCGACGGCAAGATTTTCGGTTTCTACCTCAATTGCGGCAGCCGCAGCCACGTCGAGGTGTTCCAGAAAGACGGGGCCAGCTATAGCGACTTGAACCAGATCAACCACTTCTGCCTCGAAGTGGAAAACATTGACGCCGCGATCGCCCACATAAGGTCGAAAGGCGTTGACATCACTTCAAAGAAACACGCGTGCGACGATACCTACCAGGCATGGATTCGCGATCCTAACAACGTGAAGATAGAACTGTTTGAATATACCGAGAAAAGTGCGCAGTTCGTCGGAGGCGATCGTATAGCGGATTGGTGATCGCGCCTCACGCCTCACGCCTGTGGAGACGGCCCCGGTGGACTACTTCAGCTCGATCTCGATGAAGGCATACTCGCCCTCATTGGCATTGATGACGTCGTGCTCCACGCCCTGCTTGCGGAAATAGGGCGCCCCCTTCTTCATCTCGGCAAAGGATTCGCCGTCCTTGGTCAGGAGCTTGAGCTTGCCGTCCATCAGCGGCACGATGACATAATCATGGCCATGACGGTGCCAGCCGGTGTTGTCGCCTGGGGCGAAGCGGTATTCGGTGACGATGACGCGCTCATTGTCGATGAAGACGGTGGCCTTGGCGGATCCGGTCATTTCGTTCTCCTGCTTCAAGCCAGACAAAAACATGAGCCGGCACGTGGCGAGTGCCAGGGCGGACCAGCCGCATGACCCAGAAATCCGATTTCGATTTTCTGAGTCATGCGCAAGGTAGATGACGCCACGAAAAAGCCCGGCGCGAGGGCCGGGCTTGTCTGGGGATTTCCGCCGGATCAGGCGAGATTGCCGTTGATCCAGTGCGACAGCGCCGTCTTCGGCGCGGCGCCGACCTTCATGTCGGCCATTTCGCCACCCTTGAAGATCATCAGCGTCGGAATCGAGCGCACGCCGAACTGCGCGGCCAGCTCGGGATTCTCGTCGATGTTGAGCTTGGCGATCTTGACCCTGCTGCCGAGTTCGGTGGCGATGTCTTCCAGCGCCGGCGCGATCATCTTGCACGGGCCGCACCATTCCGCCCAGAAATCGACGACGACCGGCTCCTTGGCGTCAAGCACATCGGTCTGGAAATTGCTCTTGTCGACCTTGACGGTGGCCATGCGAAAATCCTTTCGTGAGTTATTGTCGCACCAAAAGTGGTGGTGATCACGCCCGTCTTCAAGCAGCTGTTGTGTCACGCTCCCGTGAGTCGGGCAAGGGCGTCGTCCATCACCGCCGGCGGCAGCTCGATCAGCCGTGGTGCTTCAGTGAACAGCAGCGCCGCCGAGACCTGATGCCCGGGATAAAGCGGCTGGAGCAGCGCGCGATAGAGCGCGAGCTGCAGGACATAGGCCGGTGGAACGTCCGACAGGGTCGCAGGCGCCGGCCGGTTGGTCTTGTAGTCGACGATCGACACCTTGCCTGATGCGACCGCCAGCCGGTCGATCTTGCCGGAGATCGAACGCAGCTTGCCCTTGACCTCCAGGCTGCCCATGACCGCGACCTCAGCGCGTGAATTCGGCGCAAACAGCTGATCGAAGCGGCTGTCGGCAAGGATCGCCGCCACCGAATCCAAGGCCTTGTCGCGCTCGGCTTCAGGCCATTGCGCGCCGGCGCGCTTGAGATAGCGCTCCGCGGCATCGCGGCGTTCGGCCTCGGCAATGCCGGGCAGCATCTGCAGCAATTTGTGCAGCGCCAGCCCCCGCATCACCGCAAAGCCAGGTTCTGCCTCGGTGTCCAGCACCGGCGAGGCGGTGTTGACCACGGCATGCCTTGCCTCGTCGATCAGCGCCGAGGCGCCGGACGGCGACAGCGGCCGCGGCAGATCCTCGAAGGGCGGCAAGGGCTGGAACAGGGTGTTTGGCAACGGCTCGAACTGTTGCGCCTGCCGCGCCGCTTCGGCGGCCACTTGTGCGACCGGCGGCAATTTTGTCGCTTGAAAGCGATGCACGGTCTCGCCGGTGGCGGGGTGCTGCCGCTCGATGCTTTCGGGCGCGCCGACCAGCGCGCGGCTGACGAGCGAATGCCAGGTGCCGGCATTCGGCGCCCGCTTGCCGTGATAGCCGCAGACGATCAGCCGGTCCTCGGCGCGGGTCATGCCGACATAGAGCAGGCGGCGGTATTCGTCGTCGGCCAGTTCGCGAGCGCGGACCGAAGCGGCCCGTGAAAATCCATTGGCGACATCGCTGGCCGAACGCCAGAGATAGCCCTTGCCGTCCCAGTGTTGGCCCGAGCCATCGAACGGCATCAGTCGCGGCAGATGCTGGTCGCTGAACGGCGCCGAGCCGCCATCGACCAGGAACACGACAGGCGCCTCCAGGCCCTTGGCGGCATGCACGGTCATGACGCGAACCTCGTCGCGGGTCTGGTCCATTTCGCGCTTGATCTCAGGGCCGGCATTTTCCAGCGTCGACAGGAAGGATTCCAGCCCCGGCAGGCCGGTCCGCTCCTCGGCCAGGCAGAAGCTCAGGAACTCGTCGAGGATGTCGCCGGCTTCCGGCCCGAGCCGCGCTATCATTTTCTTGCGCAGGCCGTCACGGGCGAGAGCCCCGGCATAGAATTCGAACACCGGCCTGAATGCGGCTTCATCGGACCAGGTGTCGAGCTGGGCAGCGATTGCGGCCAAGGCAGCGCTTTCGCTGGCATGCTGCCTGAGCGAAGCGATCAGCGAGAGGCCGGACGGCCGCTCGCCGGCAAGCGCGAAAAGCATCTCTTCCGAAACGTCGAAAATCGGGCTGCGCAGCACGGCGGCGAGCGACAGATCGTCCTCAGGCTGGACGAGAAAGTGACCGAGCGCGATCAGGTCCTTCACCGCGATATGGCCGGGCAGGCTGAGCCGGTCGGCGCCGGCGACCGGGATGCCGCGGCGCTTCAGTGCGCGCGTCAGCGCATGGACAAAACGATCGCGCTTGCGCACCAGGACCAGCACGTCGCCGGGCCGAAGCTTCTTGCCGCGGCCTTCGATGACCTCGCCGGCGCCGATCCAGCCGGCAATGGTTGCCGCCACGTTTTCGGCAACACGCACCGCCGGCGCATGGGCGTGGTCGACGGCTTGCGTCCAGTCGTCGGGTTCATCGACGACATCGGCGCCGATCGACGGCCAGACCTCGACATAGCCCGGCGCATCGCTGCGGATCGCCTTATGGGTCAGCGGGTCGGGATCGTGGCTGATGCCGCGCCGCACGGCCGGGTCGGCAAAGACACGGTCCACTGCCGCAAGCACGTCGTCGGTCGAGCGGAACGACCAGGTCAGCTTGAGATCGGCGAAGGCGGCGTTGGCGTTGCGCATCTTTCCGGAAAACAGCAGCCTTGAGTCGGCGAAGGAGTCGGGCGCCGCTCCCTGAAAGGAATAGATCGACTGTTTTTCGTCGCCGACGGCAAACACCGTGCGGTGAACATTGTCGCGTGCGCCGAGCCCGGCAAAGAATTCCTCGGCCAGCCGCTTCACCACCTCCCACTGGTCGGGACTGGTGTCCTGCGCCTCGTCGAGCAGGATATGGTCGATGCCCTGGTCGAGCTTGTATTGCACCCAGGGGCCGGCGTCGGGCCGCGCCAGAAGATTGACCGTTCGGGTGATGAGGTCGTTGAAATCGAGGAAGCCGCGGGCGCGCTTCAAGTGCTCGTAGCGGGCGATCAGCCAGTCGGCGATGGTCAGCGCCGCACATGTGCCCTCCAGCATCCTGAATAAGGCCAACCGATCGGATGTTTCGAGGATGGCATCGGCCGCTAGGAGATAGCGCTCGGCAAGATCCGGCAGCCGGTCGAGCAACTTCTTGAACGGCTTTTTCGGCTCATAAGGCTCGCCATCGGTTCGCAGGAAGGCTTTCGCCAACAGATGCAGCCGGCGAACCGGATCATCCTCGGCGAAGGCAAGACGCGCATAGGGCAGAATGTTATTGAGCACCAGGCGCGCATCGACGGCTTCAGCAGCAGCGGCAAAGGTGATGAAATAGTCCGGCAGGAAGCCCGGCAGCGGCCAGACGGATGCCGCCAGGCCTTCGGCGGTCTGGCCGGCGCGAAACTTGAACTCGTCGAACAATGCTCGGAAGCCGTCGCCGCCGGCAGCAGCGATGAAGGCGCGCAGACCGTCGCGCTTGCGCACGATCTCGGTCAGCAAGGCGTCAAGCCCATGCTCGCCGCCGCGTTCCAGAATGGTGGCGAAAGCCTCGGCCAGCGCCGCATTGCCGGCGGCCGTGCCCGAGATCATATCACGGCGGGCGGCGGCGAAGAGCGACGCCTCCATCTGCGGATCGAGCATTTCGAAATGGGCCGGTATGTTGGCTTCCAGCGGAAACTGGTGAAGCACCGATTCGCAGAAGGCGTGGATGGTCTGGATCTTCAGCCCGCCGGGCGTCTCCAGCGCTTCGGCGAACAGCCGGCGGGCGCGGCGCATGGCTTCGCGATCGGGCTGGCGACCGTCCAGCGCCTCTATGCTTGTCGCCAGTTCTGCATCGCCAAGCGCGGTCCATTCCGACAATGTCGAAAACACCCGGTTGGACATGTTGGCGGCGGCGGCGCGGGTGTAGGTCAGGCACAGTATCTTCGATGGATCGGTGCCACGCAGCAAGAGCCGGATGACGCGCTGGGCCAGCACATGGGTCTTGCCCGATCCGGCATTGGCCGACACCCAGGCGGAATTTTGCGGATCTGAGGCGCTTGCCTGGCTGGTCGCGGTATCGGTCGGGATCGGATAGGCCTTCTTCATGCCTCCCCTGCCTCGTCGTCGGCGTCGCCGCCGGCAGACCATTCGAGCACGCGGGCGAGATGGTCGTAATCGCCGTCGGTCTCGCCCTCGCGGAACGGCAACGCGCGCGACAGGTATCCGGTCGCCGGGTTGGCATAGTGGATCAGCAGTTTTTCGAGCCGCGCCCAGGCCTCCTCGGCGAGATCTGCAGCGGTTCGCAACTTGTGATTGTATTCGAGGATGGATTCCTCGAACACCGCGCCGTTCGGCTTCAGCCTGATGAAGGCCAGTTGCGACGGCTCGCGCGCGCCAAGCCCCTTGAAGGCGCCGCGCCTGAGCAGCGCGCCTTCAAGCGCCAGTTGCGGCGAAAGCAGCGTATGCGCCTGCGCCTTGGACGGTGAGGAGCCGGTCTTGTAGTCCAGGATGTCGGCCATGCCGCCGGCCAGCAGATCGACGCGATCGGCATAGCCGGACAGCGTCACACCGGACTGGCCGACGCCGGTTTTCTCGGCGCGCTCCTCAGCATGCCGCATGGTCACGGCCAAGGCGCGGCCGCGCTCCCATTCGATGATGCCGGCGGCGAGCTTTTCGAAGCGCGGCCACCACACTGCCTCGACATCGGGAGGAAGGGCCGCCTCGGCAAAGCATGCGCGGCCGGCGGCGATGAGACCGTCCAGCGCCTCCGGCACAAGCGGATCGGCGACGGTCCGCGAAAAAAGATGCAGGATGGCGTGAAACAGCGTGCCGCGTTCGGCGGCGCCCGGGTCGCGGACGACCGGGTCGAGCGGCATCAGGCGGAGGATCCTCCTGGCATAGATCGCGTAAGGGTCGCGGCGCAGCGTCTCGATCTCGGTGACCGAGAAATGCTGCGGCCGCACAACCAGCGGCGGCTTCGGCTGCGGCCGCGGCGCGAAATCTTTCCTTTCGCCGGCATCGAGCGCGCGGGCCCAAGACAGGAATTCATCACCACGCCGACGAAGCACTGCCGCATGGTCCTTGCCGATGAAGGTCAGGAGACGCTGCAGCCAACGCGACGGCACCGCCGGTGCGTCGCCGGAGCGGGCGGAGCGCGCCAGCACCACTTTCTTCGCCCCCATCGCCATCTGGAAATCATGGGCGGCCAGGCCGATGCGCCGTTCGGGCGGCTCAAGGTCGATGCCGGTCTTCATCAGCCGCGACATGAAGCGGTCGCTTTCCGGTTTGCGCGGCCACACGCCCTCGTTGAGCCCGCCGACGACCAGCGTGTCGACGTTCTGCAACCGGGCTTCCAGCGCACCCCAGATAGCGATGTTCCTGTCGGTGCCTTGTGCCGGCTTGACCGTCTCGGGTGCTATCAGCGTCTCCATCACGTCGGGCCATTCGTCCGCCGCGAAGGAGAACGACGCCGAGGCAGCGACCAGCCCGCGCAAGAGCTCGGCGAGTTTTTCACCGGCGTCGCCGGCATAGAGTTCGCTCAAGCTGCCATCCGCGGTGCGGCCGAGACCTTCGAGCGCGACGACGCTGGCCCGGGTCAATGCGGCAAGATCGGCTTCGGCTTGACTGCGAAAGGCGGTCAGCGGCGCCAGCGCAGCAGCAAGGCGAACGAGCAATTCGCGAGTGCGTTCGATGTTTCGCACGGTCAGGCGGGAAGACCAGAACGGCCGGCGGGTATCGTCCAGGCCGGTGAGCCGGGCCTCGAAGAGCTCCGGTAGCGAGGCGGCGTCGGGACGGCCGGTGCCGCCGCGCAGCGCCACCAGTTCGACGATCTCCGCCGCGTGACGGACGCTTGTGCGTTCCATACCGAGGCCAATCAGCGGGTGCTTGAGCAGCGACAGCAGGGCCACAGGATCGCCGGGGCGGAACGCCGCCTGAAGCGCCAGTCTGAGCAGGCCGGCGGCTGGCGTGTTGATGAGCGCGGTGCCGCCCGAATCGTCGGCGACGACGCCAAAGCGCAACAGCTCGACCGAAACGCGCCGCGCCAGGGCGCGGTCGCCGGTGACGAGCGCGGCGCGCTGGCCGGGCTGTTCGACGGCACGCTTGAGCGCGACGGCGATCGCCACCGCTTCGTCGCGCTCGCCGGCGGCTTCGAGTAGCGTCACGGCGGCGAAGGCCTCGGTGATATCGCCTGAAGTAAAGCGGGCGCGCGTCTCGACCCACAGCTCGGTGGTCTCCGCCGGCCGCAGCGCCTCGCCGACAAGTGCGGCGCGCAGCGCGAGCGGCCTTTCGGTAACGGCGATCTCCTCGACATCGCCGCGCAGCACGCCGATCTTGCCGATCAGTTTTGCCAGGCCGTATTGCGGGTGGCCAAGCAAGGCCGGCTGTGCGCCGGGCACCGCAATTGCCTGGAATGACGGCTCATCCAGCATCAGGTCGAGGCCGGGCAGCACGACGGCGCCGCTGGGCAGGCCGGCGATCACCGCAAGCAGTTCGGCGGTGGCGGGAATGGACCCGGTGGAGCCGGCGGCGATCACCGGCCCAGTCGGCGGATTGCGCTTCAGCCGCGCCGCTTCCAGCCTTATCAGCGCATTGCGGTGCGCGGCCGGGTTAGAGCGATAGCGTTCATCGAGGAGATTCGGCCAGTTTTCGGTGACGATGTTCAGGAAGTCGAGCGTCACCTGCCACCAGCCGGCGAGGTTGCCGGTCACCAGATCGGCGAGCCTGGCCCAGTCCGTGCCTTCCGTCTCGATCTCGTCCATCAGCCGGGCCAGGTCGCGCGCCAGCCAGATGGCATCGGCGGCCGACGCCGGCACGGCGATCTCCTCGTCGAAAAGTGCCGCGACATGCGCCGGCAGGCGGCGTTTCCAGGCGCGCACCAGCGGCGCCAGCAGCAGCAGGCGCTCGATCGCGGCGATCGGCGGCGCGAGGTCGATGGCGGCCGACGCGTCGGCCTCGAACGCCGCCTCGTCCTCGTCGAACTCGCCGAGCGGGCGGATGACCGGCAGGATCGCCGAGCGGCCACCCAGACGGTCGACGAAGACACCGCGCAACGCCCGCGCGGCGCGGCGCGTCGGCACGTAGATGGTGGCGTCGGCTAGCGCCAGCGGGTCGCCGTCGAAGCGGAAACCGGGAACGAGCCGCCCTGACAGCAAGGCCTCGGCCAGCGTCGGCAGAAACGGCGCTCCGGGCGGGATCGAGAAAACGCGGCGGGAGCCGCTCATTTGAACTCAGTGAAGGGGCTGGTCAACTCGGCAAGAGTGCCGGGCGAGCCAGCAACAGCGGCAGCAACGGCCGCTTCCGCAAGCGGAATGGCGTCGGGCGTGCCGACGGTGATCCAATGGCCGTGCATCACCATGCCGTACAGGCGGCCGGCAGCAATCGCCGCATCGAAATAGCCGTTGAGCGAATGCGGCCCGGCCGGCGCATCCCTGAAAAGCCTGGGATGAGCGATCGCCGCGCCGGCATAGATCAGGCCTGTCGGGTCGGCTTTCGAACGCCGCAAGGCGCCGTCCGGCGCCATCAGGAAATCCGTACCGCCGCTGTGACCGGTTGCTGACTGGAGATCTGCAAGCATCAGCAGAATATCCATTTTCGCCGTGTCCCACGCAAGGGCGAGGCGGGCAAGGTTGGGCACGCCGCTGTCGATCCAGAAAGTGTCGGCGTTGACGACGTAAAAGGGAGCCGCTCCCAGTTCCGGGAAAGCATGGACGATACCGCCGGCGGAATCGAGCAGTGTTTGGCTTTCGTCGGAAATAACCACCCGCGGCGCGCGGCGCGCGGCGACGTGGGCGACGATCTGCTCGGGAAAATAATGGACGTTGACGATGGCCTTGGCGACGCCGGCGCGAGCCAGGCTGTCCAGGCTCCAGTCGAGCAACGTCTTGCCAGATATCCTGACCAGCGGTTTCGGCATCGTGTCGGTGATTGGCCGCATGCGCTTTCCCAGCCCGGCGGCAAGCACCATTGCGGTTTTGGGGCGTGTCGTCACAGCGGCCGCTCCTCCACTAGCCCGTGGGCTGTATAGAAATCCCGCAGGCCGGCCAATGCCGGATGCGCCAGCGCCCGCCGAAGATAATCGCGAATGCGCGGCAGGTGTTTTAGATAATAGGGCTTGCCGTCGCGCTTTTCGAGCCGGACGAAAATGCCGAGGATCTTCGAATTGCGCTGCGCCGCCATGATCGCATAGGTCTCGACGAATTCGTCTTCGTTAAAAGCGCCAGCCTTACGGCGCGCAGCTATATAGGCATCGAGCGTCCGTCGCTCGATCTCAGGTGAGAGCGTGACGCGCGCATCCATGGCGAGCGAGGCGAGATCATAGGCGGAAGGGCCGATCAGCGCGTCCTGGACATCGACGATGCCAAGGCGATCGTGACCGGAACGATTGCCGCGCCAGATGATGTTGGGCGAATGAAAGTCGCGCAGCATGAGCGTGTATTCGCGCCCCTCCAGCCGGTCGAGGGCCGCGTTCCATTCCTTGCTATAGCCGGCGCGCAAGGCATCGCTTGCCGGGCCGCCTGTGATCGCCGGCACATACCAGTCGAGCAGCAATTCGGCTTCGATCATCATGGCGTCGCGGTCGAAAGGCGGTACGTCGTGAAAGACGCCGGGCGCGGCCTCGATGCGATCGGGCCACGTCTTTCCGTGCATCATGGCAAGCAGTTCGGCCGCCGCCGCGTAACGTTCCGCCAGCGGCTGACCGTGCTGGCCGAGAAATCCCTCCGAGCCGAGATGCTCCATGAGAAGAAAGCCCTGGTCCAAATCCTGCGCGTGGATTTCCGGGGCGCTGACGCCGCCGGCCCGCAATGCCCGATCGATGGCGACGGAGGCCACGACCGACTGCGCAGTGTGGGCGATCACCGCATAGGGCTTGCCGTCGCGGACCGGCGGCCCGAGCACCAGCCGCGGCGAGTTCATCAACACGCGCGGCGGCAGGCCGGCCAGCGAGACGATCTCATAGGAGCGGGCCGAGGCGTCGCCGATAAAATAGCGTCTCTGCGCTTCCCCCCAGCCGGCTGTTTCCAGAAAATCGCGCATGGCCAGCGAGCGCGCCGCACGCTCGAAGGCGGCGCCTTGTCCCGACAATCTCGCCAGGCGTCCGTCGTCTTGATGGACGAGTTCGATCTGCACCGAAGTCTTTGGCAAACAGGCCGCTGCCCGTTCCGGCCATTCGACCAGGGCAGCGCCCTGCGCCAGCGCCTCGTCGAAACCCAGTTCGTCCAGTTCGGACGCCGCGGACAGGCGATAGAGGTCGAAATGATGGACGGGGACGCGCGCCTCATAGCTCTGGACCAGCGTGAAGGTCGGGCTCGGCACGTCGAGACCGGCATCGGCGGTCATTGCCCTGATCAGCGCCCGCGCCAAACTCGACTTGCCGGCGCCGAGATCGCCTTTGAGAGCCAGCACGTCGCCGGGTCGCAGCGACATGGCCAGATCCTCGCCCAGCCTCGCGGTCGCAGCCTCGTCGGCGAGAAAACGCTCCAGCACCATGCCTGCCATCTAGCCCGCTACTCGGCCGCCGCGCGGATGCCGGACGGCGTGTCGGGAAAGGCACAAATGACGGTGGTGCCCATGTCCTTGCCGGTTTCGATGCGGACACTGCCGCCATGCAGCTCGACAAAGCTCTTGACGATCGACAGGCCGAGGCCGGGGCCGCGCCGGCGGCCGCTATTGGTGCGCGGTTCGAAACGGCGGAACACCGAATCGAGCAGGTCCGGCGGCATGCCGGGACCATCGTCGTGAACGGAGAATTCCACGCCTTCGGCAAGCGAGCGGCAGGCGAGCGTGATGGTGCTCGCCTCAGGAGCGTAGTTCGCGGCATTGCTCAGCAGGTTGTAGAGGATCTGCCGGATGCGGATTTCGTCGCCGTGGAACGTCTTTGGCGCAGTGGCCGCATCGATCTTGAGCCTGATCGCATGCTCCTCCAGCCGGTCGGCAACAAGCTCGGCAGCGGCAGCGATGGTCCGGTCGACGTGAACTTCGGAGATATCGAGCTCCATGATGCCGGCATCCACGGTCGCCAGGTCGAGGATGTCGTTGACGATGGTGAGCAGGACCGAGGAGGACGAGCTGACATGCTCGACATATTCGCGCTGCTTCTGGTTCAATGGCCCGGTCGAGGGCAGCGAAAGCAGCTCGGTGAAACCGATGATGTTGGTCAGCGGCGAGCGCAGCTCGTAGGAGACGTGCTGCACAAACTCGTTCTTGAGCTGGTCGGATTTTTCCAGCGCCTCGTTCTTGTCCTTCAGCGCCCGCTCGACATTGACGCTGTCGGTGACGTCAACGAAGGTCATCATCACCTGCCCGTTGGGCAGCGGGATCATCGCGTAGCGCAGCACGGTGCCGTTGTTCAGCTCGGTCTGGCCGTGGCGGTCGCGGCGCTCGTCGTCGAAACCGGTGACGGCGGCAACGAAGCCGCGCCAGGGGCTGTCGGCGGCGCGCCGGTCGCACAGATCGCGGATCGTGGAGACGTGCACGTTGGGCTTGGCGGCGTCGGCGTCGAGCCCCCAAAGTGCTGCGAATGCCGGGTTCGAAAATCTGAGCCTGCCGTCGGGGCCGAACACGGCCACGCCTTCGGCAAGATTGTCGAGCGTCTCGCCCTGGACCCGCACCGCGGTCTGGTAGCGGCTCTCAAGGTCCATCTTCTCGGTCAGGTTCTCGAACACCCAGGTGACGCCACCTTTGGGCTGCGGATTGGCGACGACGCGGATGGTCTTGCCGTCCGGCAAATGCCACCAATGTTCCTGCGACTCGACCGCGCGATAGGCACCAAGCAGGCTTTCCTTCCAGCGCCGCCATTCGGGCTGCTCGGCGATCTTGCCTTCGCTGCGCAGCCGGTCGAGCAACAAGGCGTTGTCCGGAGCGCTGTGCAGGAAGCCGCTGTCGAGACCCCAAAGTTTCTGGAACGCCTGGTTGAAAAACCGCAGTTTTTCGTCGGTATCGAAAATCGCCACGGCGGTGTTGAGCTGGTCGAGCGTGTCGGCATGGCTGCGCACGGTCCGCTCATATTCGCTACGGATCGTTTCGATGGCGCTGGTGTCGCAGGCGAGACCCGCCGAGCCGTCCGCGCCGGCGAAGTCGGTCACGGCGAACATGCGGCGGTCGCCTTCGATTACGGTGGAAAGCGCCTGCTCGAAGACGGGATGCGACCTGTGCTGCGCAGCGATTGCCTCGCGCGCCTGGCCGCCCAGCAATTCCTTCGCGTCGCGAACCGCAGCTTCGGCGTTTTCCGCCTCGACCGCCCTGGCATAGGCGCGGTTGACCCATTTCAGCCGCCCGTCCGCCGAGCGCAGCCAGGCCGGCATGCTGAGTGCGTTGAAAAGACCGAGCATGGTGTCATAGTCGGCGGCAAGGCGCTGGTTTTCGACTTTCAGCCTGGCCTCGCTTCGCTGCGTTTCAGAAAGCGAGACGAAGCGAACCAGCACGTGTGCTGCGCTCTTGCGGCCGTGCACTTCGAGAGGCGCCCCGGCCTGCGATTCGATGACAAGATCAAATGGCTTGGCCTTTTCCCGCAGTCCCGCCACGGCATTCTCGAGCGCCGCCGCCGAGCGCGGCATCAGCCAACGGCCAAAGGCCAGGAAGGCGGCACGGTCTTCCGGAGCGCCGCTTTCGACCGGCAACGTCCCGACGAGCTCGGGCTTCTTGTTTTCCGAGGCCCATACGACGACGCGCTGGTCGCGCAGGTTGAGCAGCGCCTCGGAGCGCCGCAGCGCAGCGTTCACGTCGGCCAAGCGGGCTCTGAGTTCGACATTCTGCGCCGAGGTGCGCGCCCGTTCACGAATCAGGAAAATGGCCGAGACAAGTGCCGCGCCCATGACGCCGACAAACATGGCGAGTTGCATGACCTCGACCGTGCTGACCGACAGCCCGGCCTTGGACGCAGCAGCGGGAGAGGCGGCAGCCGGTCCAGCATGTGCCGAAAGGCCAAACAGCTGGCCGGCGAGCGCGGAAGAAGCAAGCAATTTTCCGACGCGGGCGCCGGCGCGCCATAACAGGCTTCCGCCGCTGGCAGCGGAACCCACCGAATCGTTGTGGCCGCCGGAAACGGCCTGTCCCGCGCAAGGCGGGTAATCCCCCGGCATGTCCTGGTCCTCTTCGCCGCCTGAATGCAAGACCGCCCAGACGCGGGCGTCGGCCCTCGTCCCCGAACCCCGCGAATCAGCACCATAGCGCTTGCGCGAATCGGCGTGAAGAATCAATCGACGCAAAAATAAAGCCGGGCGAAAAGTCAATCGCCCGGCCCCAATATCTAGTAGTGATTTCAGCGATGGTTAATAGCGGTAGTGTTCGGGCTTGAACGGTCCCTGCGGGGTCACGCCGATATAGGCGGCCTGCTCGCTGGACAATTCGGTGAGCCGGGCGCCGAGCTTGTCGAGATGCAGGCGCGCGACCTTTTCATCGAGATGCTTCGGCAGGACATAGACCTGGTTCTGATACTGGCCAGGCTTGCTGTACAGCTCGATCTGGGCCAGCACCTGGTTGGTGAAGGACGCCGACATGACAAAGCTCGGGTGGCCAGTGGCGTTGCCGAGATTGAGCAGGCGGCCTTCCGACAAAAGGATCATCCGCTTGCCGTCCGGGAAGGTGATCATGTCGACCTGCGGCTTGATGTTGGTCCACTTCAGATTGCGCAGCGACGCCACCTGGATCTCATTGTCGAAGTGGCCGATATTGCCGACGATCACCATGTCCTTCATCGCCCGCATATGGTCGATGGTGACGACATCCTTGTTGCCGGTGGTGGTGATGATGATGTCGGCGGTCGGGGCGGCATCTTCGAGGGTGACGACTTCGAAGCCGTCCATCGCTGCCTGCAACGCGCAGATCGGATCGACCTCGGTGACCTTGACGCGAGCGCCGGCGCCCTTGAGCGACGCCGAAGAGCCCTTGCCGACATCGCCATAGCCGCAGACGACCGCAACCTTGCCGGCCATCATCGTGTCGGTGCCGCGGCGAATGCCGTCGACCAGCGATTCCTTGCAGCCATATTTGTTGTCGAATTTCGACTTGGTCACGCTGTCGTTGACGTTGATCGCCGGGAACGGCAGCAAGCCCTTCTTCTGCAACTGATAGAGCCGGTTGACGCCGGTGGTGGTCTCTTCGGTGACGCCGCGGATCGCTTCCTTCTGCCTGGTGAAGAAACCGGGCGACGCCGCCATCCGCTTCTTGATCTGGGCAAACAGAATTTCTTCCTCCTCGCTGCCCGGATTGGAGAGCACATCCTCGCCGGCTTCAGCGCGCGCGCCGATCAGGATGTACATGGTGGCATCGCCGCCATCGTCGAGGATCATATTGGAGGTGCCGCCATCGGCCCACTGGAATATCTTGTCGGTGTAGACCCAGTAGTCCTCGAGCGACTCGCCCTTGACGGCGAAGACCGGAATGCCGGCCTCGGCGATGGCCGCGGCGGCATGGTCCTGGGTCGAGAAGATGTTGCAGGACGCCCAGCGGATTTCGGCGCCGAGCGCCTTCAGCGTTTCGATCAGTACCGCCGTCTGGATGGTCATGTGCAGCGAGCCGGTGATGCGCGCGCCCTTGAGCGGCTGCGCCTTGCCGAATTCTTCGCGGCAGGCCATCAGGCCAGGCATTTCGGTTTCGGCGATCTCGATCTCCTTGCGGCCCCAGCCGGCAAGCGAGATGTCGGCGACCACATAGTCATTGCTACCCGTCATGGCAGTGCTCCGATCAAGAATTGTCTTCGGGATGCGCCCGCGCCGGAAGGCGTGTCGAAAGGCGCGAGTTGCCGGCCTGACTAGCAGATCGTCGGTCGGACGACAATGGGATATAAAGAAATCTTTATCCGTGCATGTCTTCGGAGGCGCAGCGACGCGAAAACGGTTCAGCCGCGAGGCGCTCCAGACGTCAGGACTCTTCGCCGAAACGGGAGGCGACCAGTTGCTCCAGCGCGTCGATCACCTGCTCGGCCTCCGGGCCGCTGGCGGTGACGCGGATCGAATAGCCGGGGCTTGCCGCCAGCATCATGAGGCCCATGATCGAGGTGCCGCCAACCGTGACGCCGTCCTTCTCGACCTGGACGGAGGCGTCGAAGCCGCTGGCGACCTGTACGAACTTTGCCGAGGCGCGGGCATGCAGGCCACGCATGTTGACGATTGGAAATTCCCGGACGATGTCACCCTTCTTGGTCGACAGCGCGTTCATTTGCTGCTCAGAAGCTGGCTGGCGACATTGATGTATTTACGGCCGGCCGCCTGCGCCTCGTCCAGCGCTGCACTCATATTGTCGCTCTTGCGAATGCTGGACAGCTTGATCAGCATCGGCAGGTTCATGCCGGCAATGACCTCGGTACGCCCGGATTCCATCACCGAAATTGCAAGATTGGAAGGCGTGCCGCCGAACATGTCTGTCAAGACGATGACGCCCGCTCCCGTGTCGACACGGGCAACGGCGTCGATGATGTCGCTGCGGCGCTGCTCCATATCGTCATCGGCGCCGATCGCCACGGTCTCGAAACTGTCTTGTGGCCCGACGACATGCTCCACCGCATGGCGGAATTCGGCGGCCAGTTGACCGTGCGTTACAAGCACGAGTCCGATCATTCTATGGTGGCTCCCGTCATCGCCGCTTCATAGGCGTTTCATGCTCGCCGGCTTTTTCAGGCGGCGGGAGCGCTATCTTGTCGACGCGAGGCGCATTGACAAGCCTAAAATTGCACAGGCACAGGCCATTTTGACGCATTGCAGCAACAATTCGAAATCGCATCATACGAAAGGCGTAATTGCCAGCCGCGCCATCACCGCCAGCAAGGCCGCCGGAACATTGCGTTCGACAAGATCAATACGCGGCAGTGGACAGCCCGCGATCGGCTCGCTGGCATCTTCCTGGAAGCGGTCCATTTCGCTTGCCGGGACCAGCCGGACGCAAAGGTCGATTACGCCACCGGGCTCGAACGACAATGGCCGCGGGCCGAAGCCGGGCACCTCGGCGAGGCCGGCGATGGGAGCGGGCACCCGGCAGACCAGCCGCCCCGCGTGATCGGCAGCAAGTAGCCTGTCGTCACCGATCAGCCGCGAAAACAATCCACGTTGGCGGCAATGATCGATGAGGGCGAGCGCCAGCGTCGTCTTGCCCGAGCCGGACGGTCCCGTGATGAGGACACCACGCTCGCCGATCAGGATCGCCGTGCCGTGAATGTTCTCAGCCTGCACCGTTGGATCAGGCATTATCGTGCCTGAAACTTCGCTGCTGACCTTCGGTTCGGGATCATGCTTTTTGGATTATGCATGATCTTGTCCGGAAACCGGTCCCACTTTTTGCTGCGCTGACCTTCGGTTCGGGATCATGCTTTTTGGTTTACGCATGATCTCGTCCGAAAACCGGTTCCCACTTTTCGGGATCATGCGCTAGCCTTCCGCCGGCAGTGTCACGACGAAACGCGCGCCCTTGATCTCGCCGGGTTTGGTGCCCGGGATGTTCTCGGCGGTCAGCGTGCCGCCATGGGCTTCGACGATCTGCCTGCTGATCGACAGGCCAAGACCCGAGTTCTGGCCGAACGCCTCGCCGGCCGGCCGGTCGGTGTAGAAGCGTTCGAAGATGCGGTCGATGTTGTCGGCCCTTATACCGGGACCATTGTCGTCGACGGTGATGATATTGACCTTGCCGGCGCGCGCCAGCGATATGGCGATGTGGCCGCGCTCCTCAGGAACGAAGGAGCGGGCATTCTCGATCAGATTGGTGATGACCTGGCCGATCCTCAGATCATGGCCGGCGACGAAGTAGCCTTTGACGCCCTGCGGCAGATTGGCGGCCTTGAACTCGATGTCGACCGTCTTCTTGTTACGGGTGGCCGTGCGTGAAACGTCGACCAGATCGGTGATGAATTTCTTGAGATCCACGGTTCCTGCGTCTTCGCGCGCGAGTTCGGCGTCAAGGCGGGAGGCATCGGAAATGTCGGTGATGAGACGGTCCAGCCGCCTGACGTCGTGCTGAATGATCTCCATCAGCCGGGCGCGCGACGCCTCGTTCTTGGCCAGAGGCAGGGTCTCTACCGCGCTGCGCAGCGAGGTCAGCGGGTTCTTCAATTCGTGCGAGACGTCAGCGGCGAAACTTTCGATCGCCTCGATGCGGGCGTAGAGCGCATTGGTCATGTCGCGCACGGCGATCGACAGATTGCCGATCTCATCCTGCCGATCGGAAAAGTCCGGGATTTCCTCGCGATTCTTGACGCCGCGCCGCACCCTGACCGCCGCCGCCGACAGCCGGCGCAGCGGGTTGGCGATGGTCGAAGCAAGCAGCATCGACAGGATGGCGGTGACAAGGGCGGCGATGCCGAAGACGCGCAGGATCGCCTTGCGCTCGGCGGCGACGATCTTGTCGATGTCGCCGCCTTCCGTCGACAGCATCAGCACGCCGAGGACGGCGCGGAAGCGCTGGATCGGCACGGCGACCGAAACAATCTGCTCGCCCTGTTCGGAGATCCGCACGATGGTCGACGGGCTACCGGTAAGCGCCTTGACCACCTCCGGAAATGCAGCGCCGTTGCCACCGGGCTGCTCATGGTAGACCGGCAGCGCGGTGTTGCGGAAGAAATCGAAGACGAATTTCTGGATTCGCTCGAGATGATCGGGCTCTTCCTTGTCGGTCGGCGGCAGATCGTAGCGAAGGATCTGGCCGCGCGAATAGAGGTGGCGCGAATCGAGCAGCATATTGGCGTCGCGGTCATAGATCCGGGCGCGCGTCCGCGTCGGCGAAATCAAGCGCCTGAGCACCGGCGCGACGCGCTCCGGATTGATCGGAAAGTCGAGATTGTCGAGCTGATCGGAGCCGGGGCCCAGGCTTTCGCCGGCTTGCAGTTCAAGCAGCTTTTCCGGATCGATGCTGATCGAATCGGTCTCCACCGTCGCCGATGCCGCGATCGCGCCGGCAATGATCTCGCCCTGGGTCATCAGGCTCTCGACGCGGGCATCGATCAGCCCGTCGCGAAACGTGTTGAGGTAGAGGATGCCGGTGACCAGGACGGCCAGGCCGGCGAGGTTGAGGAAGAGAATGCGCCGCGTCAGGCTGGAAAAGATATGGTGGCCGAGGAAGCGGCGCATCGGCACCGTGATCCTCGACAGGAATGCGGGCAGAATCCGCGACGGGCGCCGGGCGCCCGTCCGTCTCACTCGCTCTACGTCCACTGCCATCGAATAGCAGCCCCCGTTTAGTAATTAGTGAGTAGGCAGTAGGGAATAGAGAAATGGTTGGCTGAGGTCGCGGCGATGCTGAGTGGCCGTTCGTACCATTCAAAACTGACTACCGACTATTCCCTACTGCCTATTGCCTATTTACGCTTCGCGGAACCGATATCCGACTCCGTAAAGGGTTTCGATCATCTCGAAGTCATCATCGACGGCCTTGAACTTCTTGCGAAGCCGCTTGATGTGACTGTCGATGGTGCGGTCATCGACATAGACCTGCTCATCATAGGCCGAATCCATCAGCGCATCACGGCTTTTTACCACACCGGGGCGCTGGGCCAGAGAATGCAGGATCAGGAATTCGGTGACGGTAAGCGTCACCGGCTCGCCCTTCCAGGTGCAGGTGTGGCGCTCCTGGTCCATGACAAGCTGGCCGCGCTCAAGCGAACGGGCCTGCTGGTTGGGCGTCTTGGCCGACGCCTCGCGGGCGCTGGCACGGCGCAGCACGGCGCGAACCCGCTCGACCAGAAGACGCTGCGAGAAGGGTTTGCGGATAAAGTCGTCGGCGCCCATCTTGAGGCCGAAAAGCTCATCGATCTCGTCGTCCTTGGACGTCAGGAAGATCACCGGCAGATCGGATTTCTGGCGCATCCGGCGCAGAAGCTCCATGCCGTCCATGCGCGGCATCTTGATGTCGAGGATGGCGAGATTCGGCGGGCGCGCCGCCAGACCTTCCAGCGCCGACGCCCCATCCGTATAGGTTTCGACGCGATATCCCTCCGATTCGAGGGCGATCGACACCGAAGTCAGAATGTTGCGGTCGTCGTCGACAAGCGCGATTGTTGCCATTTCAAGTGGCTCCCTCATGAGCTGTCCCTTCTTTGGTCGAGAAGGGGCTTTTGCAGGACAAATTAGGTACAAAATGTGGCACAGGCTGCGTCCGCTGTCACGAGCGGCATGCCGGCGGCCACAATCTCACCTCAACATGGATTGGACCGGTAAAGACCGCCAATCCTTTGGGCACCCGCCTGATTTTTCGCACATATAAACGATTTAAACAACTTTCAAAATATTTAAATCGATTAAATATTTGATATCATTTGGCTTTTCTGGTTCTGACCGTTACAGTCTCCATCGTTGGGGGCTCCGGAAGTTCGCCGGCCAGGATGCTGCAATCGAAGAAGGAACCCCTCATGTCGGAAGCCGGCAAACGCAATCCCGCATGGGCGATCGACCGGATCGGCCTGAAAACCACCGGCGCGGTGCGCTATAATTTCGGCGAGGCCGTCCTTTACGAGGAAGCGATCCGCCGCGGCGAGGCCCGACTTACCGCGCATGGCGCGCTGGTCGCCGAGACCGGACAGCACACCGGCCGCTCGCCCAAGGACAAATTCGTCGTGCGCGACGAGACCACCGGGCCGCATGTATGGTGGGACAACAACAAGGCGATTTCGCCGGCCCAGTTCGACGCGCTGCTCGCCGATTTTCGCGCCCATGCGGCGGACAAGGATCTTTATGTGCAGGACCTGGTCGGCGGCGCCGATGAGGACTTGAAGCTGACGACCCGGGTCGTCACGGAGTTCGCCTGGCACTCCTTGTTCATCCGCAATCTGCTCATTCGTCCTGAAGCGGCCGAGCTCGAGCATTTTTTGCCCGACCTGACGATCATCGACCTGCCGTCGTTCCGTGCCGATCCCGTCCGCCACGGTACCCGAACCGGAACGGTGATCGCCGTCGATCTGACACGCATGATCGTGCTGATCGGCGGCACCTCCTATGCCGGCGAAATGAAAAAATCGGTGTTCACCGTGCTCAACTATCTGTTGCCGGCGAAGGGCGTGATGCCGATGCATTGCTCGGCCAATGAAGGCGCCGGCGGAGACGCGGCCATCTTCTTCGGCCTCTCGGGAACCGGCAAGACGACGCTGTCGGCCGATCCGTCGCGCACGCTGGTCGGCGACGACGAGCACGGCTGGGGTCCGCATGGCATCTTCAACTTCGAAGGCGGCTGCTATGCCAAGACGATAAAGCTCTCGGCCGAAGCCGAGCCGGAGATCTTCGCCACCACCCAGCGCTTCGGCACGGTGCTGGAGAATGTGGTGCTCGATGAGGCCCGCGTGCCGGACTTCGACGACGGCAACCTCACTGAAAACACGCGCTGCGCCTATCCGCTCCACTTCATCCCCAACGCCAGCAAGACAGGCCGCGCCGGTCACCCGAAAAACATCATCATGCTGACCGCCGACGCATTCGGCGTGATGCCGCCGATCGCCCGGCTGACCCCGGCGCAAGCGATGTATCATTTCCTCTCCGGCTACACCGCCAAGGTGGCAGGGACCGAAAAGGGCGTCACCGAACCCGAAGCGACGTTTTCGACCTGTTTCGGCGCACCGTTCATGCCGCGCCATCCGTCGGAATACGGCAATCTGCTGCGCGAGCTGATCGCCCATCACGGTGTCGATTGCTGGCTGGTCAACACCGGCTGGACCGGCGGCGCCTACGGCACCGGCAAGCGGATGCCGATCAAGGCGACGCGGGCACTGCTTGCAGCGGCGCTCGACGGCTCGCTGAAAGGGGCCGATTACCGGACCGACGCCAATTTTGGTTTCGAGGTGCCGGTGGCGGTCGCGGGAGTCGACCGTGCCATTCTCGATCCAAGATCGACATGGGCCGATAGCTCAGCCTATGACCTGCAGGCGGCGAGGCTGGTCGGCATGTTCGCCGTCAATTTCGAAAAATTCGAACCGCATGTCGACGCCATCGTGCTCGGGGCCGCGCCGCGCATGCGCGAAGCCGCGGAATAGTCGCTGCGTCTGGATGCCCGACCCGGGACCGGGATCGGGCAAGGGCCCGACCCGGGGATCGGGAACGCCCGGCCCGGGATCGGGAAGCCCCGACCGGGGGCCTTTTCTTTTTTCGTTCGCCGCGCCATGACTGCGGCATGAACGCCGACGACAAGATCATCATTGCCGACGATGCGGTGATCCATCCGGATGACCTGCACGAGGACTTCATCCGCTCGTCCGGCCCCGGCGGCCAGAACGTCAACAAGGTGGCGACGGCGGTGCAATTGCGCTTCGATGCGGCGAATGCACCGGGCCTGTCGGAGCGCGTCCGCGAGCGAACCATAAAGCTGGCCGGCCAGCGCGCCACCAAGGACGGCGTCATCATCATAGAGGCCGGACGCTTCCGCACGCAAGAGCAG
>SAQR01000058.1 GCA_004020365.1 Mesorhizobium sp. | reverse complement strand
CGGAGAGCACGGCGTCCAATGCCGTCAGCTACACCACGCCAGTGGGCACGATCATTTGGTGCCGGAGCCTCGCGCACGTCTCGTGGCGGCGGGTCCACATGTTCAGGCTCCGGCGATGCTTCCTGGTCGGGACGACGGACAGGTGTCTTCTTCGGGGCGGGCTTCGGTGGCGGGTCTTTGATTTTGTTTGGCATATCCAGTTAACCGGATCGCCAAGCTCTGGTTCCGGTGTGCCCATCAAAAGGCCCCGCCACCGAGGCAGCGGGCAACGGGTGGAATGCGAGAACAGAAGAAGACAAGGTGCACTGTCACCGTAAAAAACCTTCGACCCGGCGGCGGCTGAAAGGAAAGTCGGGCACGGCTCAGATCAGCTGCTTCAGCCGGGAAGGCAGCAAGGTCGCTTCGAGGAAGGCTACTGGAGAAAATCCGGCAACGTTACCTTGTGTCCATTCCGGTCGAATTCCGAAGCAAAGCTGTAAGACCTGGAGAACTCGAAGCTGACCTTGTCGTAGAGGCCGGGTTTGTTGGAATAATCCTGCAACTCTTTAAACAGGATTTTCTGCTCGAAAGGCCAAGCCAATTCATCGGCCACGTTGCGCACCTCGCCGCAACCGACCTCAATGTCGACGACAGTCTTTCGCGATTGGACGTCCCCCAGAAAATGAAGCTGAACGTGACCGTCGGCGCGTTTGGTGTGCCCGTAGCTGTTCAGCTTGAAAACCTCGACAAGATACTCGACTGTTTTATCCGCAATATTTCTATTCCTGTAGTATATTTTTGTATGCCTTACCCGCTGTATTAAATACTCCCTCTTGCACTGCGGTGCCGAGATTGAATTGTAGAATAGCATGTAGTGTACTGCTCTGTTGGCTCCAGATTCTTTCCTAAATCCTATTGCATAGTAATCATCCAGGAATTGGTCTATCTCGACGCCAGCTTGCGCTGCGAGCTCCTTTTCCTCCCGGTACACCTTGTTTTTGCTGTAGGTTTTCGGATCATCCAAGGCTCCGGACTGCCTGGTGTCGCCTTCCATCCCTCGGCGCAATGTGACCTGCTCCAGGATGATCTCCGATGCCGATAAAGGTACCGAAAAGAGCACAATGCCCAGAGACAACAGACACTTCATACTTCACGCACCTCAGGGATAGCATGAGCCACAGCAGATAGTTCAACCGAGGCATTGCGGCCAATTCGCGGCCTAGTTGCCGCCCAGCCGGGCATATCCGTAGCGGCTCAATCGTCGCATGATACGGATCGCGGCAGGTCTCCTTGCCGTGCAGGTGCATCACACGGCCGATCATCCCCGGCTTGACCCCTGTGTCGCTGGCTCTTCATCCCCTCGGTAATGCCGCGTGCCAAAGGCTATCGTCGAGACGGTCGAGCGTCTAAGCCGATGCCAGACGACGCTATTCCTCGTCAGCGAAACCCAGCAGCGACGCGTTGCGCATCTGGCTGTGGTCGCCGCGAAGATGCCTGATGCGCAGCTTCACTCCGGGCCTGAGCCATTGTGTCCCCGGTCGTTTCTTCATGGCCTCTGGCGGCGGCCCGGCGTGCTCCCGAACCCGCTTCAACAGCCGCTCCTTCATGTCGCGGCTCAGGCTGATCAGGGCGGAACCGACATATTTCCCGCTGCCGGGCTGTGCCAAAAGGGCGAAGGCTGCGTCGCCGGGCTGGCGCTCGACGCCCAACAGTTCGAATTCATCGACCGTGAAGCTCTTGGTCTTCAGCCAGTCCGAGGTCAGGCCGCTGCGATATTTGCTGTCGGCGCGCTTCGAGACAATGCCCTCAAGCTCGACCTCCTCGACTAGGTGGAAGAGCGACTGCGCGTCACCAGGCATCGCCTCGCTGAACCGAATCCGGCTGTGCGGCTTGATGATACCGCTGAGAATTTCGCGGCGCGCCTTGCAGCCGATGTCGCGCAGATCATCGCCGTTCAGATGCAGAATGTCGAATGCGCACAGGTACATGCCGTAGGGATTGTTGTGTACGGCGTTCTGGAGCGCGTTGAAGTCGGGCATGCCGGCCTTGTCGGTGACGACCGCCTCGCCGTCGATGATGGCGTTCTCGACCTCAAGCTCACCCGCGGCTTCCATGATACCCAGATATCGACGCGTCCAGTCCTTGCCGGTTTCGGTATAGACGCGGATATCCTCGGGCCCGTTGATAATGATCTGGGCGCGGTAGCCATCCAGTTTGATCTCGTGAATCCAGTCGTCACCCTCGGGCGGCATGGCCACCAGCCTGGGCTCCATCGGGGGAATGAACTCTAGCCGGCCGGTGCCGGCCTCTGCCCGCCTGCGCATGGAACCCAGTCTAGGTCACAGGCGTATATTAGCCATAGTCAATATTAGAAAATTCTAAAGGACGTGCGATATGGCAGACGACCAAAGCAAACGCGACTTTCGCGACCGCAACAAGATATCGGCGAGCGACAACTATGAAGTGAACTTCTTCGCTCTGCAGAACAACATCACGCCGGAGCAGGTGCGCGAACTGATCCGCAAGCACGGCAACGATCGGGCAACCCTGACCGCTGCCGCGAAGGCATTGCCGGCACAATGATGACCAAACGCTCAGACCTGGGGCCGCCGATCGCCGGCTGGTCATTGGCTATTTCCGTACTATAGGCAGAAAAGCCCGCGCCCCGTGGTGGGGAAGAGGACGCGGGCTGATCGGAGCGACGAGCCGATCTCGCAGCATGTCTGCACAGGAAATAATGCTGCGGAAGCCGAACTTTCTACCTAAGCCTTTGTTCCAACGCAAATAACCCGCCGCAGCTTTCGCCAAGCCGGTCAATGAGGCCTGGATTTCAATCCCTATTGGGCCGCACCTAAATTCCAGATGTCCCGATGCAGGCGCCATGTCCCGTCGTCGCCCTTTTTCCAGACGACGATGTACTTGCCCGCAACGGTGGAGAGGGCGCCGTCTTTGCTCGGCACATCGAGCGTAAATGCGCCAACTTCGTAGGCGAGGTTCGCGCTCTCTTCCACTTCCAGCGCCTTCAGGGTGAGATTCTTCATCCCGCCTTTGATCGCGCCCTGCCAGAATTCTTCCACGCCCTTGCGGCCATCGACGCGCTTGCCGTCGGGCGGCAGCAAGGCAGCGTCCTCGGTATACAATTGACCCACCGCCGCCGCGTTTCCGCTGTTGAAGGCGTCCGTGAATTTCGGCAGCGCCGCTTCGATGTCCTCGCGAGCCGACTGGGCGGCCGCAGACAATGCAAACGAAAGAAGCAGCACAGCAGCAAATGCGAATGACTTAACCGGTCTCATCTCGTTCTCCCTTTGCGTGATCGACATATCCACCGGATGAATAGCACGCCCAACCCGAGTGCGCCGCCGCGCCCGCTCAATCGGCCAGACCTGATTTGCATTAGGCTTATCTAATATTATTGGGCAAGCGCCAGACGCTCTCAGCCCACAACCCGATCGGCCCGCTTTCTGCGCCAGAGGCGCGGGATTGCGGGCGGCCCGGCAGCCTGTTGGGGGTGACCGGCCGGCCGCCGGGCCTGACCGGCTTGCGGCCGGCTGACGGAAACATGCGCTCACACTAATATAATTGCAATATCGAGATGCCGCTGCGCACAGCGAGTTTTGACGATCTCCCGTCCCAAAGCGGATGATGGGCCGGAAAGCGATTTCGGCTCGATCGGTCCGCATGAAAAAACGCTAGCCAGGACGCCGCAGGTGTTCGACAAGTGCGCGCAGCTTCGGCGCGACGTTGCGACGGCTCGGATAATACAGGTAGAAGCCGGCAAAGCGCGGGCAAAAATCCTCGAGAACCGGCACCAGTTCGCCCCGACCGATCCACGAGCGAAAGCTTTCCTCCATGCCGAAAGTGATGCCGGCGCCGGCAATGGCGAGCTTTATCATCAGCGCCATATCGTTGGTCGTGATCTCCGGCGCAACTTCGACGCTGAACTCCTTGCCGTCCTCGGCGAATTCCCAACGATAGGGCGCGATTTTCGGGGCGCGACGCCAGCCAACGCAGCGATGTTCAGCGAGTTCCTTCGGATGCGAGGGCTCCCCGAACCGATCGCGATAGGCCGGCGCGCAGACGGCCAGCTGCCGCTCGTCACCGGCGACAGACACTGCGATCATATCCTGCTCGATCACCTCGCCGAGCCTGACGCCGGCATCGTATCCCTCGGCGACGATATCGAATTCCTCGTCCGTCACCGTGATGTCGATCTGAACCTCCGGATTGGCCTCGGCAAAGGCCGCCAGGAACGGCCCTGAAAGAAAGCGCTCGGCGATCGACGAGACGGCGAGCCGCAATTGCCCGCGTGGACGCCCGCGCAGGTCGCCGGCGCTCTCCATTGCGGCGCGCATGTCGGCAATGGCGGGCGCGATCTCGGCATAGAGGCGTTCGCCAGCCTCGGTCAGGCTGACGCTTCGCGTCGTGCGCTGGACGAGCGCGATACCGAGCGTCTCTTCCAGCCGCTTCATCGTCTGGCTCACCGCCGAGCGGGTGACGCCCATTCGGTCCGCAGCCGAACGAAAGCTCCGCTCCTCGGCGACGAGGGCGAAGACGGCAAGCGCATTGAGATCCGGCTGCATTGGTTAGCTGTGCTTTCGACGCTGTGAACAAATGGTCGTCTTATCGCAACAGTGAAACAGATCCATCTTCGTGGCAACCGCTGCATGGCGGTTCCAGGATCAACCAGACGGAGACGAAACATGTCCCTTAGCAAAGTCGTGCTCATCACCGGGGCGTCGAGCGGCATCGGCGCCGCCATCGGCCGAGAGCTCGGTGCTGCCGGAGCAAAGCTCATGCTCGGCGCGCGCCGCACCGATCGGCTGGACGCCCTCGCAGAAGAGATCAGGGCAAAGGCGGGGAGGCAATGACGCGCCGCCTGGACGTGACCGACCGCGCCGATGTCGCCGCATTTGCCGAGGCAGCGCGTCAGGCCTGGGGGCGCGTCGACGTGATCGTCAACAATGCCGGCGTCATGCCGTTGTCGCTGATGGCCTCGATGAAGGTCGATGAAATGGGACCGAATGGTCGACGTCAACATCAAGGGCGTGCTCTACGGCATCGCTGCGGTGCTGCCGGAGATGACGGCCCGAGGCTCCGGCCATGTCGTCAACATCGCCTCCATCGGCGCGCTTTCGGTATCGCCGACAGCCGCGGTCTATTGCGCAACCAAATACGCGGTCCGCGCCATCTCCGATGGCTTGCGGCAGGAGCACGACAACATCCGCGTCACCTGCATCCATCCCGGCGTGGTCGAGAGCGAGCTCGCCGGCACTCACCGATCCGGTCGCGGTGGAAGCGATGAAGACCTATCGCGCCATTGCGCTGCAGCCCGACGCGATCGGCCGTGCCGTGCGCTTCGCCATCGAACAGCCGGACGATGTCGACGTGAACGAGATCGCCATCCGGCCGAAAGCCAGCAAGTAGGGAGGCAAGGATGGGTTTTCGTTTCGACAATTCGGGGATCGCGATTGCCGTCGCGTTGCTGCTCGGCGCGGTTCCCCAAGCCGCAAGATCGCAGACGATGGAAGACCGGCTCGCACAGAAAGGCCTCGCCCAGATGAACTCGCAAAATACCGCTGCCCGACCTTTGGCAAGCCACCCCTACGTCGGGATGTGGGTCACGGCCGATGGCCATATCCGCCACAACTTGCTTCCAAACGGCCGCTATGACGAAGCGCGCGGAAGCCGTGACAGCGCATACCAGGGGCGCTATGAGATCCGGGGAAATCACATCGACTACTGGGACGACACCGGCTTTACCGCTGATGGAACGTTCATCGACGGCGTGCTGCACCACGCCGGCATGATCTTGTATCGGGAGAAGTAGATGACATCAGTCGGATCTCGATAAAAAGGTTTCGCATGACGCCGCGGCACCATATGTAATTTGCTGCAAAGCAAAACAGGGGCTCGCCTTGCCAACCGAACCACGTTCTCCACGGCTTGCAGTGCTGATCGATGCGGACAATACCTCGGCCAAGATCGTCGACGGCTTGTTCGAGGAAATCGCCAAGATCGGCGAGGCAAGCGTTCGTCGCATCTATGGCGATTTCTCCAGCACCCGCTCGAAGGCATGGGCCGATGTGCTGTCGAAGCATGCGATCATCCCGCAGCAGCAATTCGCCTACACCACCGGCAAGAACGCATCCGACATCACGCTCGTCATCGATGCCATGGACCTTCTCCACAGCGGACGATTCGAAGGCTTTTGCCTGGTGTCGTCCGACAGCGATTTCACCCGCCTCGCCGCTCGCATCAGGGAGCACGGCGTCGACGTCTACGGATTTGGCGAGCAGAAGACGCCGGAGAGTTTCCGGCAGGCATGCCGCCGCTTCGTCTACACCGAGAACCTGCTTCCGACTGCGTCAGCCAACGCGCAGGATGCGGCGCCGACGAAATCCTTGCAGCCGCCCAGCGCCGCGACGCCGATCATCACCAGGGTCATTTCACAGATGGGAACCGAGGACGGCTGGGTGCCGCTCGGCATCGTCGGCAATCAACTCGCCAACCTGGCATCGGACTTCGATCCCAGGACCTTCGGCTTTCGCAAGCTGAGCGATCTCGTGCGCAAGACCAATGCCTTTGAGATCGATCATCCCGAAGGTGGAGCGATGCGCATAAGGGTCAAGCCGGCTGCGAAGAGCCGAGAGAAATCGAAGTCGGCAGCATCGCGCTGAGCCCTGCAAAAGCTAGCTGTCCCAAGTCCGATCGGAGGGTCCGATTGGCGTCCGATTGGCCTCTGGTCGGACCACAATTTCGCTGGCGAAAACCGCCATTCGGCGTATCATTCTCGCGGGAAAGGCTTCATGGTGGAGGATGCCAATGAAGGTCGTTTCGAGAGCGCCTGTCGTTGACTTGCCGGCCCATGAACTTGTTTCATCTGCGCTTTCAAAATTCCGCGCCGGCGACACCATATCGACCAGAGCCGCAATAGATGCCATCCGCCGGGCGGGCCCGGCTTGTGCGGACAGCGACGACCAACTGGTCGAGCTAATCGTCATGACCGCAATTGGTAGGACCATGGGGATCGTCTTCGACCATCGGTGCCGCTAATGCACATCGCCCGCAATTGGCTTGAGCACTGTCAAAAATGAAACCGGCGACGTAAGCCACTCAGTAACCATGAATTGTGATCTGGATGGATTGCGCCATTCGCTATCGGAACGGATAACCCCGCTGCGCCGTTGCTGCCGTTGGAGTCAAGGAGTGGCGGTAATGCGTGATGAACAATTCGACGTTCCGGTGACGATCGAGAGCGAACGGACCGGACGCCCGCTTTCTGTGACGAGGACGGTCCAGGCGGCCTCGCTTCTGGTCGACAAATGGCCGAACGAAAAGCGCGGGCCGAAGTATCGCGCCGCCTTGAAAGCCATGATGGATGCGATGGAGCAGCGGCGGGCGGTTGGCAGCGCGCGGCGGGCATTCACGGCCGCCGCCAAGGAAGCCCATCTGTTCGTGCGCGAAGGCCGGCATTAAAGCGTGTCACGTCTGGAGAGATGCGACACGCCTTTAATTCTTGCTTTTTGGGCATGTCGTTGTCCCAAACCGCTGCGCAGCTTGGGCAACATGCAAAAGGAACCTCACGAAATCTCCGCCGTTATGCTCCAGGTCCAGTGAGGAGAGAACTGCCATGCCCGACGACAAGACCAAGACCGACAATCGCGATCGCTCACAGGTAGCCGGCGACGAAGACTATGAGGTGAGGCATCTCGCCGAGGAAGCCGGCATTACTCCCGAACAGGCACGCACCTTGATCAAGCGCCACGGCACCGATCGCAAGGTGCTGCACGAAATCGCCGAGAGCATAAAGGCATCGTGATGGCTGACAAACGAACGGCAATGGCCGATCGGCGAACCGCAATGGCCGATCGGAAGAAACGCGAACCGGACGACAAGGAGGCCCTGCGCCTGGCCGAGACTACCGACGTTTCGCCCAACCAGGCGAAGGATCTGATGCGCAAGCACGGCAAGGACAGCGCCAAGGTCGAGAAGGAAGCGAAGAACTTCAAGGCCGAAGGCTGAGCCGGCGATTTGCGAAGCTTCGGCCGTCGACGCCCAGCGTCGGCTCGCTTTGCCTGGTTGGCGTTGTAGGCGGCTATCCTTTATCAATTTTCTAAGAAATTCGGCCTATTCCCGTTGTAACCATGGGAGCTGGGCTTTTGGCGCATACAGAGAAAATCGCTGCGCGACGCGCCGTCGCGCTGTCGGTTGTCGTGCCGTGCTACAATGAAATCGGTGGGGTCGCCGAACTTTACCGGCGCGTCACCGCCGTTTGCCGTGAACAGGCAGGGCCTTCCTACGAGATCGTGCTGGTCATCGACGGAGCAACTGACGGCACCCGCGAGGCGATCTTCGAACTCGCCAAAAAAGACAGCCACGTCGTCGGCATCGACCTCGCCCGAAATTACGGCCACCAGATTGCGCTCAGCGCCGGCCTGGAGTTTTGTTGCGGCGAGCGCATCCTCATTCTCGATGCCGACCTTCAGGACCCGCCGGAATTGCTCAAAGCCATGATGGCGAAGATGGATGAGGGGTTCGACGTCGTCTATGGCCAGCGGCTGAAGCGGCAGGGCGAAGGCTGGTTCAAGCGCGCAACCGCCGCATTGTTCTACCGTCTGCTGCGCAAGATGGTCGACGTCGACATGGCGCTCGATTCCGGAGACTTTCGCCTGATGAACCGCCGCGCGCTCGATCATCTCAATGCGATGCCCGAGCGTTACCGCTTCATTCGCGGCATGGTGAGTTGGATCGGTCTGAAGCAGGTGGCCTTTGCCTATGAGCGGCAACAGCGCTTCGCGGGCACCACGCATTACCCGTTGAAGAAGATGGTGCTTCTGGCGATGGATGCGATGACCAGCTTCTCCATCGTGCCGCTGCGGTTCGCCTCGCATCTCGGCATGATCTTCGGCTTTCTCGGTCTTGCTGCGCTGGGCTACACGCTGTTCTCATGGGTTGCCGGCAGCGTCTTGCCCGGCTGGACCAGCCTGGCCGCAATCGTCCTGATCCTCGGCAGCGTCCAGCTTCTGGTCCTTGGGATTTTCGGGGAATATCTCGGGCGCATGTATATGGAGACCAAGCGGCGGCCGCTCTACCTCATCAACGAGATCGCTGCCCATGATCCTGCCGCCGGCAAACTGCCCGTCCATCGCCTTCAGGAAATGGCCGAGGAACTGACCAAGGGAGCCGTGCGTGCTTCAGGCCGAATTTGACCAGTTCGCGCTGGAATATCAGCAGCAGCATGCCGCAAGTATCAGGCTGAGCGGCGAAACCCCTGATTTTTTCGCGCAGTACAAGATCGACGACGTCGCAGCAAGGCTGGCTCGCTCCAACGGGAAGCCGCGGCGGATACTCGACTTCGGCGCCGGCGTCGGCAATTCGCTGGGGCCGATGCGCGCCGCATTTCCCGACAGCGAAATCACCTTGCTCGACCCTTCCTCGCAGTCGCTCGACATCGCCCGCAAGCGCTTTCCCGGCCAAGCCGATTTCCGGCACTTCGACGGCGAAACGATCCCCTGTGACGACGCGAGTTTCGATCTCGCCTTCGCCGCCTGCGTGTTTCATCACATCCCCGAAAACCTCCATGTCGGCCTGATCAAGGAGATCGGGAGAGTGCTGACCGGCGGTGGCAGCTTCTTCTTGTTCGAGCACAATCCCTGGAATCCGCTGACCACGCACGCGGTGCGAAACTGTGCTTTCGACGAGAACGCAATCCTGATCAACAGCCGCGATCTGCGCAAGCGAATGGCTGCGGCCGGCTTCGCCAAATCCGATGTCGTCTACCGGATCTTTTTCCCACGCATGCTTGCAAGATTGCGACCCTTGGAGCGCTTCCTGACCAGGCTGCCCATGGGAGCCCAATATTTCGTGCATGCGGTCAAGCCTGCCGTTTGAGCGGACGCCCTGCCCTCGGACGAGCGACAAGCTGAAACCGCCAATCGATCTGCCGCAGAGCGGCCTGGAGCTATGATATGAACGGGATTCAGGCGACCCTAGCGAGTGTTGCGACCGCTTCGTCGGTCAACGCCGCGCAGCGGGCCAGGGTGATGTTCTGCCTGCTGATCGCGCCTGTCGTGGCCTTCGCGCTTTCCGCCCACGCCCAGGCCATCCTGCAGGACCCCGACAGCTGGTGGCAGGTCAAGGTCGGGCTCGATCTGCTGGCAAATCGTAGCTTTCCGGTTGTCGACAGCTATTCTCACACTTTCGCCGGCCAGCCGTGGATCGCCAAGGAGTGGCTTGGACAGGTTCTCCTTGCGCTCGCCTACACGGCAAGTGGCTGGAACGGCGTGGCGGTGCTGATCATCTCAACCATCGCCCTGACCGGCGTGCTGCTGTCGTGGTATCTCAGCACCTGGTTGAGGCCGACGGCGGCAGTCGGACTGGCCTTGTTGGTGGCGGCCTTGATCGCCCCGATCTACACCGCGCGTCCGCACATCTTCACCTTCCCCATCATCGTGATCTGGACCGCGACGCTTTTCCGCGCCGCGCGTGATGAGCAGGCACCGCCTCTATGGCTGCTGGCCCTGCTTGTGCTGTGGGCCAATCTCCACGCCACCTTTACCATCGGCTTCGTCATCGCGGCCTTCGCTGGCCTCGATCTGCTTGTGCGGACCCGCCTGTCGAACCCCGTGCTGCTTGGCAAATGGATTGCCTTCGGACTGCTTTGCCCGGTGGTCAGCCTGATCAATCCCTATGGCGTCAAGGCCATCCTTGCCACTTTCACCGTGGCTTATGGCAATGAAGCGGTTCCCTTGATTATCGAGTGGGACCCCTTCGACGCCTCGGATCAACGGCTCCAGGAAATGGGAATCCTGGTGTTCCTTTTCGCGCTGCTTGTATCGAGACTTCGTGTCGGCTGGGCGAAGGCGTTGTTCATCATCTTCACCTTGCATGTTTATCTCACCCATGTGCGCTTCATGTACCTGTTCTTTCTGCTGGTGCCGATCGTGCTTGCGGCCGAGATTGCGCAGCAATATCCATCACTTTCCCTGACGAAATGGGCGACCGACAGACGCGACGGGCTGGAACGGTTTTTTGCAGAGCGATTCTACCAGATCTGCGGCGTGGCAGGCGTTTTGCTGCTGGTGGCAACCGCAATGCTCACCAGCACCTATCCGGTCGTGCCGAGCCAGAAGACTTCGGCCAGGGATGCGCTCGCATTCGTCGATACCCATCATCTGTCAGGCAATGTCCTGAATTCATATAATTTCGGCGGCAGCTTGATTTTCCATGGCATCAAGACATTCATCGACGGCCGGACAGATCAGCTGTTTCTCAACGGCTTTATGAAGACAGATGCCAAGACAGGAGAGAGCGGTGGAAAGCCTGTCCTCGAAGCCCAGCTCGAGAAGCATGCGATCGACTGGGCCTTGCTGACGCCGGACGACAGCCGCATTCCATTCTTCGATGAACTGGGCTGGAAGCCGGCGTATGCGGACGATTACGCCGTGATCTATACGCGCGATCGCTGATTTTCGGCGGCTTCGCGCCGGCGCTGTCTTTGAACGGCGTGCGCTGAGAACCGCGACGGCAAAATCCCTATAGGATTTTTATTTCTTTCCTGTTTGCCCCGGCTCGAACCTTTATGGGGTTGTGATCCATATTCCGTCGGGAAGGACATATCTCGGTCGCCACGCGACAGAGTGTCTTCACATGGATTCAAATCTGCCGGCTGCAGGCAAGGCAGTACAAACCGAACATAAGGAACAGGTCCGATGGACATCATCGTTCTCGGGACAGGGCTTTTGTTTTTCGCCCTGTTCTTCGCCTTCGTCAAAGCCTGCGACAGTCTTTAGGCGGAAGGACAGCAACATGCTTGTCGACTATATCCTCGGTGGCGCTGTGACCCTGTTCCTTCTCGCCTACCTGACATACGCCCTCGTTCGCCCAGAACGTTTTTAACGGCAACTGGCGCAGGCACGGAAAGCGATTTCAATGACTTTCAACGGATGGATACAGATCCTCGTCTATTGCGGGATCGTCGTTTTGCTGGTGAAGCCGCTCGGCGGCTACATGTATCGCGTTTTCAGCGGCGACCGCACATTGCTCTCGCCGCTTTTGGCTCCGGTCGAGCGGAGCCTTTATCGCATCTCGGGGACCAGCGAGCGTGAGGAGCAGCACTGGACCACCTACGCGGCGGCCCTGCTGTTCTTCAACCTCGCCGGCTTCCTGGTGCTCTACGCCCTGCAGCGGCTGCAAGGCAGCCTACCTTACAATCCGGCCGCTATGAGCGGCGTCGAACCCGGGCTCGCCTTCAACACCGCCGCCAGCTTCATGACCAACACCAACTGGCAGAACTACGGCGGTGAAAGCACGATGTCCTATCTCGTGCAGATGGCCGGCCTCACCGTGCAGAACTTCCTGTCCGCAGCAACCGGCATCGCCATCGCAATCGCGCTGATCCGCGGCTTCACCAAGGCTTCCGGCAAATCGATCGGCAATTTCTGGGTCGATATGACCCGCTGCACGCTTTACCTGCTGTTGCCGCTCTGCATCGTGCTGACGCTGGTCTATGTCTATCTCGGCATACCGCAGACGCTCAGCGCCTATCTCAACGCCACAACCCTGGAGGGCGCGCGGCAGACGATCGCGGTCGGGCCAGCGGCCTCGCAGATCGCCATCAAGATGCTCGGCACCAATGGCGGCGGCTTCTTCAACGCCAATGCCGCGCATCCCTTCGAAAATCCCGACGCGATCTCTAACCTGATTCAGATGGTTTCGATCTTCGCCATCGGTGCGGCGCTGACCAACGTCTTCGGCCGCATGAACGGCGACCAGCGCCAGGGTTGGGCGATCTTGACTGCAATGGGCGTCCTGTTCATCGCCGGCGTCGCCGTCTGCTACTGGGCGGAAGCATCAGGCAATCCGCTGGTGCATGCGCTGGGCATCGACGGCGGCAACATGGAAGGCAAGGAAACGCGCTTCGGCATCGCCTTGTCGGCGCTGTTTGCGGTGATCACCACCGCTGCGTCCTGCGGCGCCGTCAACGCCATGCATGACAGCTTCACAGCGCTTGGCGGCATGATCCCGCTCATCAACATGCAGCTCGGCGAGGTCATTGTCGGCGGCGTCGGCGCCGGTCTTTACGGCATCCTGATGTACATCGTGATCGCCGTCTTCGTCGCCGGACTGATGGTCGGACGCACGCCCGAATACCTTGGCAAGAAGATCGAGGCCAAGGAGGTCAAGATGGCGATGCTCGCCATTCTCTGCCTGCCGCTGGCGATGCTGATCTTCACCGCCATCGCGGTGGTGCTGCCGAGCGGCGTCGCTTCGATGGCCAATGCCGGCCCGCACGGCTTCTCCGAGGTTCTCTACGCCTACACCTCGGCTGCCGCCAACAACGGCTCGGCCTTTGGCGGCCTGACCGGCAACACGCCCTGGTACAACATCACGCTCGGCATCGGCATGCTGATGGGCCGCTTCCTGGTCATCATCCCGGCTCTGGCGATCGCCGGCTCGCTGGTCGCCAAGAAGACGGTGCCGGCCTCCGCCGGCACCTTCCCGACCGACGGGCCGCTGTTCGTCGGGCTGCTGATCGGCGTCATTCTGATCGTCGGCGGCCTCACCTTCTTCCCGGCGCTGGCGGTCGGACCGATCGTCGAGCACCTGGCCGGCATCCGCGGGCAGACATTCTGAACGGTCCCACCTTGGATCAATTTCATGTCCTGGCTCGAAACCATACGTCGCAGAATTCGGCATCACGCCGATCAGGAAGGGGCAACCCCGCCGTCTTTCCCGACCCGGCCGCCTTTCCCGACCCTGTCCACGTTCTTCGGCATTGCGGCAGTCATGATCGTGGTCTGGCTGCTGGCCTCCGGGCTGCCGCATCTGCTTTCGGCAGATGATCGACCGGTCAACAACATCGATACTGGAGCCACCAAATGAGCCAGTCCAAATCCGCTGTCATCATGGATGCCCGTATCCTGCTGCCGGCCGTCGACGGCGCCTTCAGGAAACTGAACCCGCGCACCTTGATGCGCAATCCGGTGATGTTCGTCGTCGCCGTCGTCTCGGCGCTCACCTCAGTCCTGTTCGTCAAGGATCTCGTCACTGGCGGCGGCGATCTCGGCTTCTCGCTGCAGATCATCATCTGGCTGTGGTTCACCGTGCTTTTCGCCAACTTCGCCGAAGCGGTCGCCGAAGGCCGAGGCAAGGCGCAGGCCGATTCGCTGCGCAAGGCTCGCACCGAGACCCAGGCCAAGCTGTTGAACGGCGACGACCGCACCAGGTTCAAGCTGGTGCCCGGCACCAGCCTGAAGGTCTGCGACGTGGTGCTCGTCGAGGCCGGCGACATCATTCCGTCGGACGGCGAGGTGATCGAAGGCGTCGCTTCGGTCAACGAGGCGGCGATCACCGGCGAATCGGCTCCGGTGATCCGAGAATCCGGCGGCGACCGTTCGGCGGTGACCGGCGGCACGCAGGTTCTGTCCGACTGGATCCGCGTGCGCATCACCGCAGCCTCCGGCCATACCTTCCTCGACCGCATGATCTCGCTGGTCGAAGGCGCTGCGCGCCAGAAGACGCCCAACGAGATCGCGCTCACCATCCTGCTCGTCGGCATGACGCTGATCTTCGTGCTGGCGACGGCAACGATCCCGAGTTTCGCCGCCTATTCAGGCGGCGCCATTTCGGTGACCGTCCTGGTCGCCCTGTTCGTCACCCTGATCCCGACGACGATCGGCGCGCTACTTTCGGCCATCGGCATCGCCGGCATGGATCGCCTGGTGCGGTTCAACGTGCTGGCGATGTCGGGCCGCGCCGTCGAGGCGGCGGGTGACGTCGACACGCTGCTGCTCGACAAGACCGGCACGATCACGCTCGGCAATCGCCAGGCGACGGCATTCCGCCCGGTCAAGGGCGTTACCGAGCAGGAGTTGGCCGACGCGGCGCAGTTGGCCTCGCTTGCCGACGAAACGCCGGAAGGCCGCTCGATCGTCGTGCTGGCGAAGGAGAAATACGCCATCCGCGCCCGCGACATGGCAGCACTGCATGCCGCTTTCGTGCCCTTCACCGCGCAAACCCGCATGAGCGGCGTCGACATCGATGGCTCTTCGGTTCGCAAGGGCGCGGTCGATTCGGTGCTCGCGTTCGTCAATCAGTCGACGGTCGCTACGCATGGCACGCGCCCCGGCAGCGACACCGTCCGCGACCTGCAGGCGATCGCCGACGACGTCGCCAAATCCGGCGGCACGCCGCTTGCGGTCGAGCGCGACGGACGCCTGCTCGGCGTCGTCCATCTCAAGGACATCGTCAAGGGCGGCATCCGGGAACGCTTCGCCGAACTGCGCAAGATGGGTATCCGCACGGTGATGATCACCGGCGACAACCCGATGACGGCGGCGGCGATCGCGGCGGAGGCCGGCGTCGACGATTTCCTTGCCCAGGCGACGCCCGAGGACAAGCTGAAGCTCATCCGCGACGAACAGGCCAAGGGCAAGCTCGTCGCCATGTGCGGCGACGGCACCAATGATGCGCCTGCCCTTGCGCAGGCCGATGTCGGCGTCGCCATGAACACCGGCACGGTCGCCGCACGCGAAGCCGGCAATATGGTCGACCTCGACAGCGATCCGACCAAGCTGATCGAGATCGTGGAAATTGGCAAGGCGCTGCTGATGACGCGCGGCTCGCTGACAACCTTCTCGATCGCCAACGACGTGGCCAAGTATTTTGCCATCATCCCGGCCATATTCGCCGTCTTCTACATCGCGCCGGGGCAGACGTCAGGTCCGCTGCAGGCGCTCAACATCATGCATCTGGCGACGCCGCAGAGCGCCATTCTCTCGGCCATCATCTTCAACGCACTGATCATCGTCGCGCTGATCCCGCTGTCGCTAAGAGGCGTCAGATATCGCGCCGTCGGCGCCGGCGCGCTGCTCAGCCGCAACCTTCTTGTCTATGGCCTCGGCGGCCTCGTCGTCCCCTTCGTCGGCATCAAGGCGATCGACATGGCCATCACCGCGCTAGGCCTCGCATAGGGAATCAAGTCCATGCTCAAGCAAATCAGACCCGCGATCACCATGATCGTTTTCTTCACCATCCTGACCGGCCTGATCTATCCGATCGGCATGACCGGCATCGCCCAGGCCTTGTTCCCGCGCCAGGCCAATGGCAGCCTGATCGAGAGGGACGGCAAGCTCGTCGGCTCCGAGCTGATCGGCCAGGCTTTTGCCAGCGAGCGCTATTTTCATGGCCGGCCGTCGGCTGCGGGCGACGGCTACGACGCCGCCGCTTCGAGCGGCTCGAATCTCGGGCCGACCAACGCCAAGCTGATCGACCGCGTCAAGAGCGATGCCGACAGGCTGAAAGCGGAAAATCCGAACCAGCCGGTGCCGATCGATCTGGTCACGACTTCAGGCAGCGGCCTCGATCCGCATATCAGCCCCGAGGCCGCCTATTTCCAGGTCGCCAGGGTGGCCAGGGCCAGGGGCGTCGATGAAGCCGGGGTCAAATCCCTTGTCGACAGCCACGTGGAAGACCGCGAGCTTGGCTTGATGGGAGAGCCTGTGGTCAATGTGCTGGCGCTTAACCTGGCGCTGGACGAGGCGATCAGGCAATGAATGGCGGGAAGCAATGAGTGTGGCTGGGGATCGACACCATCCCCGGCGCCATCCATGATCGATTGTGATGCCGGACGACAGAAGCAACGAAACCCGACCCTCACCCGACGCCCTGCTTGACCGTGCGGAGCGGGAGGCGCGCGGTCGTCTGCGGATTTTTCTGGGCGCCGCCCCCGGTGTCGGCAAGACCTATGAAATGCTGATGTCGGGCCGTGCAAGATTGGCCGACGGAGTGGACGTGGTGATCGGCGTCGTCGAGACGCACGGCCGCAAGGAAACCCAGGTGCTGGTCGACGGCTATGAGGTGATTCCCCGTCGTCGGGTCGACTACAAGGGCCGCATCCTCGAGGAAATGGACCTCGATGCCATCCTTGCCCGGCGGCCGGCGCTGGTCCTCGTCGACGAGCTTGCCCATACCAACGCGCCGGGCAGCCGCCATCCCAAGCGCTATCTCGACGTTCAGGAAATCCTGACGCACGGCATCGACGTCTACACCACGCTCAACATCCAGCATGTCGAAAGCCTGAACGATGTCGTGGCGCAGATCACGCGCGTCAGGGTGCGCGAGACGGTTCCAGACTCGATCCTCGATCAGGCCGACGACATCGAGATCATCGATCTCACGCCCGACGACCTGATCAAGCGGCTCGAGGAAGGCAAGGTCTATATCCCCAGCACCGCCCGGCGCGCGATCGAGAACTATTTCTCGCCGGGCAATCTGACGGCGCTCAGGGAATTGGCGCTGCGCCGCACCGCCCAGCGCGTCGACGAGCAGTTGCTGACCCACATGCAGGCCCACGCCATACCCGGACCGTGGGCAGCGGGGGAAAGGGTTCTCGTCTGCGTCGATGAGCGTCCGGGCGGGGCGGCCCGCGTCCGCTATGCGCGGAGATTGGCCGACCGGCTCCGCGCCCCGTGGACGGCGCTTCATGTCGATACCCCTCGTTCAGCCGGGATGTCCGAGGAGGCCAAGGATCGGCTGGCGACCCTGCTGCGCCTTGCCGAGCAACTCGGCGCCGAGGTAACGACCATTCCAGGTCAGAACGTCGCGCAGGACATCGTTCGCCATGCGACCGCGAACAACTTCACCCATATCGTGATCGGCAGGCCGACCCGATCGCGCTGGCGCGAGTTGATCGAAGGCTCGCTCACTTATGATCTCATCCGCAATGCCGGCGACATCAGCGTCCATGTCATTTCCGGAAACGAACGCAACGACGAGGCGACGTCAAGGGCCGTCAAGGCGGCGGACGAGCCGTGGCAATTCGAGATCTGGCCCTATCTCAAGGCCACGGCCTATGTTGTTGGCTCGCTCGCCTTCGCCGTCCTTCTCCACCAGTTTCTCGACGTCCGCAATCTGGCGATCATCTTTCTCATCGGGGTTCTGACGTCGGCGGTGACCGGCGGTCTCTGGCCGGCTTTGTATGCCTGCCTCATCAGCGCCATTGCCTTCAACTTTTTTTTCCTGGAACCACGCTACACGCTGACGATCCAGGATCCGGAGAGCATCGTGGCGCTGGCTGCCTTCCTGGTTGTTGCGGTCATTGCCAGCAATCTGACAGCGCGGGTGCAGCGACAGGCGGTCGCTGCCCGCGCGCGGGCACGCGCCACGGAAGATATCTATCTTTTCTCCAAGAAGCTCGCCGGCGCCGGCACGCTTGACGACGTGCTCTGGGCGACTGCCTTCCAGATAGCCTCGATGCTGAAGTTGCGCGTGGTGCTGCTGCTGCCGGAAAACGGCACGATCACCGTCAAGGCGGGTTACCCACCCGACGACACGCTGGCCGAGGCCGACATCGCGGCCGCCCGTTGGGCCTGGGAGCACGATCGCCCCGCGGGCCGCGGCGCCGACACGCTTCCCGGAGCAAGACGCCTGTATCTGCCGTTGCGGACCGGGCGCACCGCCATCGGCGTCGTCGGCCTCGACAACGACAAGCAAGGCCCGTTGCTGACTCCCGAACAGAAGCGCCTGCTCGACGCGCTCGCGGATCAAGCGGCAGTCGCCATCGAGCGCATCCAGCTTGTTGCCGACGTCGACCAGGCCAAGCTCGAGGCCGAGGCGGACCGCCTGCGCTCGGCGCTGCTGACCTCGATTTCGCATGACCTGAAAACGCCGCTTGCCGCCATCATGGGCGCCGCCGGCACATTGCGGGAATTTGCGCCGGCGCTTCCGGAAACGGACCGGGCGGACCTGCTGTCGACCGTGCTCGACGAATCGGAACGGCTGAACCGCTTCATCGCCAATCTGCTCGACATGACCAAGATCGAATCCGGTGCGATGGAGCCGAACTACGCGTTCCACTATGTCGGCGACATTGTCGGCACCGCCTTGCATCGAGCCAGAAAAATCACTAGCGAACACAAGACTGAAGTCGACATTCCCACGGATCTGCCGATGCTGAGGGTCGACCCTGTCCTGTTCGAGCAAGCGCTGTTCAATCTCCTCGACAATGCCGCTAAATTTGCGCCGCCTGGTTCGACGATCCGCCTGCAGGGCTGGGCCGACAATGGTTCCGTCATCCTGCAGATCATGGACCAGGGGCCAGGCATTCCGCCGGCGGATCTGGAGCGCATTTTCGACACGTTCCACCGGGTGCGCAAGGGCGATCAGGTCCGTGCCGGCACCGGGCTTGGGCTCTCGATCTGCCGTGGCTTCATCGAGGCGATGGGCGGGACGATTTCGGCGGCCAACAGAACAGACCGCTCGGGTTCGGTTTTTACCATCAGAATGCCGGTACCGGCAGACCAACATGTAGACCCCGACATGGATGACCAGCCATGACGAATTTGGACGTCAGGATATTGGTCGTCGATGATGAACCGCCGATCCGCAAGCTGCTCCGCGTCGGCCTTGGCAGCCAGGGCTATGCGATCAGCGAGGCGCCGAACGCCACGACGGCGATCGAGCTCATGGAGACGGAAAGGCCCGACCTGATCCTGCTCGATCTCGGTCTGCCCGGCATGGGCGGCCACGAACTGCTGCGCAAATGGCGGGACGACGGCCTGGATGTTCCCGTCGTCATCCTTTCCAGCCGCACCGACGAGGCCGGCATCGTCTCGGCACTTGATCTCGGCGCCGACGATTATATCACCAAGCCGTTCGGCATGAACGAGCTTGTCGCGCGCATCCGCGTGGCGCTCCGCCACAAGTTCCAGCAGCAAGGCGAGAAGCCGGTCTTCCACACCGGCGATCTCACGGTCGATCTGGTGAAGCGCATCGTCATGGTCGAGGGCAGGGAGATAAAGCTCTCGCCGAAGGAGTACGACATCCTGCGCATCCTCGTGCAGCACGCAGGCAAGGTTCTCACGCACCGGTTTCTTTTGAAGCAGGTCTGGGGCGATTCGACCGACGTGCAGTATCTCAGGGTCTATGTGCGGCAGCTCAGGCAAAAGATCGAGAAAACGCCCGACCAGCCGCGCTACATCACCACCGAAACCGGCGTCGGATACCGCCTGCGCGAAGTCGACTGAAGCGAGGGCCGCCGGCGAGCTCAATCGGCCGAAAGCTCCGCCGTCCGGACAAGCGCGCCGCTGAAGCCGGCCAGCGAGATGGCACGCGCGGTCCGCGATGTCCAGGATCGGCGAACAACCTTCGGTTAATGGGAATGGTCGAGGCGAGGCGTTCAGGACCTCGCAGGTCCTCACGGTCTGGCGCAAGTCGCGCGTCGCGAGTACGCGCATAATCGAGTGTCATATTGGTTGCATTACAGTATGAAATTTTGCGTTATCACATCCACACAAACTCTCTTTAACAAAATCATGGTTAACAGGTGCCTGCCGCAGCTTAGCCACAGTCGGCTTTTACCAAGCATGATTGGGGAAATTCTACAGCGTGGCGGGGCCGTCCAAAAACGAAACAGTGGAGCGACGACCTAATGCCGCAACATAGCGCACAAGAACAATATCTACTTGAACTTATCAACGCGGAGAGGGCTAAGGCCGGCGTGCAGCCGCTGGCCTTTGACAATGATCTCAGCGAGGCGGCTGAGGGGCACAGCAAATGGATGCTTGCAACCGACACCTTTTCTCACACGGGGTCGGGAGGCTCCACGCCCACCCAGCGTATGAAGGCGGCTGGCTACACCCTCGCGGGCTCCTGGGCGACAGGGGAGAACATCGCATGGGCTACGACCAGGTCACCGACAGGCTACAATGACGAGATTCTGCTTCTGCACAACAACCTGATGAACTCCCCGGGTCATCGTGCCAACATCCTCAACGGGAACTTCCGCGAGGTGGGTCTTGGGTTTGAGGTTGGCGATTACCGGGGGCGCTCCAGCGGTTTCGTGGCGGAGAATTTCGCCAAGACCGGATCAGACCTGTTCCTGACCGGTGTGGCGTTCGACGACAAGGACGGCGACAGGTCATACGATCCCGGTGAAGGTCTATCCGGTCTCACCATCACGGCGAAGAGTTCGACGGGCACGACGTTTACGACGAAGACCATGACCGCTGGCGGCTACGACCTCGCTCTCAAGCCGGGCACCTACACAGTGACCTTCTCGGGGGCGGGCATCGAAGCTTCGACGCGCACCGTCTCTGTCGGGAGCAAGAACGTCAAACTCGATCTCGTCGACCCAAAGCTGGGAGCCGTCGCTGCCGTTCATGATGAACCGGCGGCCGTTTCCGATCCGGCGCCGCAGCAGGACCCGACGCCAACGGCGCAAGCTGAACCGGCCCCGACAACGCAGCCGGTTTCTGGGCAGCCAGCTTCTGGGCAGCCGGTTTCTGGCTCCGAGTGGCTTGCAAACTTCTTCGGCAAGCAAGGCGCAAACTTCCGGTCCGGCCAGACCTTGGCCGAACATGAGGAGGGTGAAGGAACGCCTGGCACGGCTAAGGAGAGTGGTGCACAGGTGGCGCTTGAGGGCGATAACATCGTGTTTCCACAACTTGGCAACGCTCGGGGCCAACTCGACGACGCTATCGAGCAGGTCCGGGACAGCGTATCGACCGCGTTAGCAACTGCGGGCGATCCGAAACCGTCATTTGATTGGGCAGAGTACGCACATACGCAAGCGGGCGATGCCGACGCGCTGGCTGCGAAGCTCATCGAGCAACTGTCTGCGCATAACAACAGCGTGATCGCCGATCAGGCTGCGTAGCCGATGTCGGACGATGCGGGCCTGCAGCTATGGGTCCGCATCGCCTGCTGACGCATGCGGTTGTTCGAGGGGACATCAATGTCACAATCCGGTTCAGAGAGGCTCCGCCCGCCGAGGGCGAAGTCCGAATTGGCTGCCTGCCTGGCGCATTTCCGGCGCGCCTTTTTGGCGGTGGCGGCTTTCAGCGGCCTTATCAACCTGCTGATGTTGTCCGGCTCGGTGTTCATGCTGCAGGTCTACGACAGGGTCCTGCCCAGCCGCAGCGTGCCGACGCTGGTGGCTCTGGTCCTGCTGATTTCGATTCTTTACGCTTTTCAAAGTGCGCTCGACGCGATCCGCGGCCGGGTGCTGGCGCGTATCGGCAGCGGACTCGACGAGCGCCTGAGTGAACGAACCTACCGCGTGATGTCGCAACTGCCCTTGGCCAGAGGCCGTTCGGGCGAAGGCATGCAGCCGGTGCGCGATCTCGATCAAATCGGCGGCTTCCTGGCCAGCGGTGGTCCCGCCACTCTTTTCGACCTGCCGTGGATGCCGCTTTATCTCGGGCTCTGCTTTGCCTTCCATCTTTGGCTCGGCCTGGCTGCGCTGATTGGGGCGATCCTGCTTTTGGCATTGACCGTTCTCACCGAGAAAACGGTCCGCCGTCCAGCAACCGAAATGTCTGGATATGCCGGAGCGCGCAGCAATATCGCACTGGCAAGCATCCGTAACGCCGAAGTGCTCGAAGCGATGGGTATGAGATCCACGCTGGCCTCGCGCTGGGCGGAAGCAAACGGCAAATACAGGCAGGCGCAGATGCGCGCCAGCGATGTCACAGGTTCATTCGGCGCGCTTTCCCGCGGCTTTAGGATGCTGCTGCAATCAGTCGTTCTCGCGATCGGAGCGTATCTGGTGATCGGTGGGGAAGCCACGCCTGGCATCATCATCGCAAGTTCTATTCTCACTGCGCGAGCGCTGGCGCCTGTCGAACTCGCAATTGCGCACTGGAAGAACTTTCTTGCCGCCAGACAAGGCTGGCACCGGCTCAACGAACTTTTCACGCAGTTCCCTGCCACAGAGGATCGCTTGCAGCTGCCGCCGCCGCGGACACAACTCTCGGTTGAAGAGATCAGCGTCGTTCCGCCAGGCGAACGCCGTTTTGTCGTACAGGACGTTGCGTTTTCGCTGAGTGCCGGCTCCGCGCTCGGTGTCATCGGTCCGAGTGCATCGGGTAAATCGTCGCTGGCGCGGGCGCTCGTCGGCGTCTGGCCGGCAGCGCGCGGCAAAATCCGCCTGGACGGCGCCGCCATGGAACAGTGGCCGGCCGAGGCCCTGGGGCGACATATCGGCTACCTGCCGCAAGATGTCGAACTTTTCGCGGGCACCATTGCTCAAAACATTGCCCGCTTTGATCCTTCTCCGGATCCGGCAACCATTATCGCGGCGGCCAAGACCGCGGGAATGCACGAAATGATCCTGCGCTTGCCTCGCGGGTATCAGACCGAGATCGGCGAAGGCGGCGCGTCGCTTTCTGCAGGACAGCGGCAGCGCATCGGACTGGCCCGCGCGCTTTATGGTGATCCTTTCCTCGTTGTTTTGGATGAACCGAACTCGAATCTGGACGCCGGAGGCGAGCAGGCTTTGACCCAGGCAATCCTTGCAGTCAAACAGCGGCACGGCGTGGTTGTGGTAATCGCCCATCGTCCAAGTGCCTTGGCGGCAGTGGACCTTTTACTGGTTCTCGACTCCGGCCGTCAGCACGCATTTGGGGCCCGGGATCTGGTCATCCGGGGCGTGACGCCGAGCTCCCCCGTGGGAACGCTTCACGCAGTTGCCTCGGAGGAAAAGGCATCAGGATGAATTTATTTCATGATCGATCGTTGTTTGGCGCGCGTAACGGCGTGAGGGAGATGATGCCGCATCTTCGTGCCGGAGCGAGCCATCTGGCGGGCGTCAAGGGCAAAATCGGCGGGCTGCTGTTCGTTCGGGCTAACCTCCATACCGAAGTGCAATCGCAGCCGACGCAGAACGACTTATCCCTTCGCCGGTATATGCTGCTTGGCGCCGCAACCGTGGCGCTGCTTGTCGGCGGCCTTGGTGCGTGGGCCGCAACGACGGAATTGTCAGGCGCCGTAATCGCGACCGGCCATATCGCAGTGGAATCCAACGTCAAGGCGGTTCAGCATCCAAGCGGCGGCGTTGTCGGTGCGATCAACGTGCGCAACGGCGATGAAGTCAAAGCAGGCGATATTTTGCTTCGTCTCGACGACACGCTTACACGCGCCAATCTCGCCGTCATAACCAATACCCTGGACGAACTCTCGGCTCGGGAGGCACGCCTCACAGCGGAGCGTGAGGGTTCCGAGGCGATAGCCTTTTCCGAGGATCTCACCAGCCGCTCCTCTGCTGGACATGTGGCGCGTGTGATCGGCGGGGAACAGAAACTTTTCGCTTTGCGCCGGGGAGCTTACCGTGCCCAAATCGAGCAACGCAAGCAACGGATGAGCCAGCTCAAGGAGGAGATCGCGGGCCTCGAGGCACAAAGGGCGGCCAAGGAGCACGAGATCGCGTTGGTCCGCGACGAGATCAAGGGCGTCAGGGGCCTATGGGAGAAAAAACTCGTTCAGCGGTCGCGACTGCTGGACCTGGAGCGGGGCGAGGCCCAGATCGAGGGAGGGCGCGGCCAGCTCGTCGCTGCGATAGCCGAAGCGAACGGCAGAATCAGCGAAACGGAAATGGCCATCATCCAGATCGAGCAGGATTGGCGCAGCGAGGTCGCGAAAGAATTACGCGAAACGGAGGCTCGCACCGCAGAATTGGAAGAACGAAAGATCGCCGCGGAGGAATTGCTGAGGCAAACCGATATTCGTTCACCCCAGAACGGGCGGGTGCATCAGCTTGCGATCCATACGGTTGGCGGCGTCGTCATCGCCGGCGAGCCAATTATGATGATTGTCCCGACCGCTGACGAATTGACTGTGGACGCACGCATCGCGCCTCAAGACATCGATCAGGTCCAGCCCGGCCAGCTTGTCCATCTGCGGCTGTCGGCGTTCAGCCAGCAGGTCACGCCGGAAGTGGAAGGACATGTAGCAACGGTTTCTCCCGACCTCGTCGAAGACGAGCAAAACGGACTATCCTACTACAGCGTGCGGATCAGGCTTGACGAAGGCAAGCTTGGCTCGCTGGATCCGGAAAGCCTCAAGCCGGGCATGCCGGTGGAGGCGTTCATGCGCACGACCGATCGTACCGTCATCTCGTTTCTGATGAAGCCATTGACCGACCAGATCAGCCGCGCATTCCGCGAATAGTCGCGCAACCGGCCTATCGCCGTGCCGTGGCCAACGGCTGCGGGGAACGCAGCGCCGCCATGCCGGGCTTTTCAACTGTGCGATGTTGCGGTTCAAATTATCCAATCCAGGCCTGAAAGGCATGGAACTGCGGGATGCCCTCCAGCCTCTTGTCGGCCTCGTATTGGTGCCCTTCGCCAGCACACCTCGGTCGACGGGCTTTGCGCCCTGACTGGCCAGCCCGGCAATTCCGCTTCGGCGTGAGGTTTTAATCCATGGCATCATCAGACAAACGCCCTATATAATCGCAGGGTTCTGTTTCTGCGGACCCGAGGTTCTGTTTCGTAAGGGAATGGATGGATGTCGCCGCTTCGCCTTTCGACGATCTTGATGTCGGCAACCCTGGCAACAGCGATGCTGTCGGGCACGGCTGTCTCCGCGCAGAACGTCACTCCCGCCAATCGCAATACGCTGGTCCTGCAAGGCGAATTGCAGATGCTGGAGAACAGGCTGCGAAGGCAGCAATATCAGCAGCAGCAACAGCAGTTCCGTGCCCAGGATCGCCAGGTCGTGCCGCAACGGCCAGATGTGCCGCAGATGGCGCCTACCTGCCGTTTGGAGCGCTCGGGCAGCCGCTTCATCAGGACCTGCCGATGATGAGCCGACGCTTTTGATTTATTTGGCGGCTTATATGCTTGAACCCAGCTCTACTTAAAGTAGCATCAAAGGCGGTTTTGATTTCGAAACGTGCCTTCGCGCTTGGGCACTGCCCTGATTGGATCGTCGGCAATGGCAGCCACCAAGAAGAAGGTCGTGCGCAAGGCGAGGAAGGGCGAACGGATCCGCCAGGTCGCGGCGATTCCCTTTCGGCTGAGCGAGCATGGCGGCGTTGAGGTGATGCTGGTCACCTCGATATCGACAAGGCGCTTTATCGTGCCCAAGGGCTGGCCGATGAAGGGCAAGAATGGGCGCAAGGCAGCCACCATCGAAGCGCGGGAGGAAGCCGGCGTCCTCGGCAAGACGCTGAAGCAGCCGGCCGGCACCTATTCCTACTGGAAGCGGCTGGCGAACCGCTTCGTCCGCGTCGACGTCACCGTCTATTTGCTGGCGGTGACGGAGGAACTGGCCAACTGGCAGGAAGCCAAAAGGCGGCAGCGGGCATGGCTGGCGCCGGAAGACGCAGCAATGCTCATCGACGAGCCCGATCTTTCAACACTGCTGAAGAACCTGAAAATTCCCCAGCCAGCGCCCGCTGGCGGACTTGAGCCAAGGTCTCATTTGGAGTCGTCTTCTCCCGGAGGAAAAGGCCGCACCGGCGTGCCCGTATAGGCCCACAACCATTCGCGCGGCAGCGGTCCTTTGTTGCGGTCGCTCTGTTGCGACTGTTCCCACGCATGCGCCAAGATGCCGACCGAGCGCGACAGCACGAAAAGACCACGCGTCAACGGCGGCGGAAAGCCGAGCTCGCCATAGATGACCGCGGTGGCGCCGTCGATGTTGAGCGGGATCTTCTTGCCCTTGCGCCGCGCGACCTCGGCCTCGACAGCCTCGGCGATGTCGGCGAAACGCCCACTGACGATGCCGCGTGCGGCAAAATCGCGGGTCAGCTCAATGAGGCGCGGCGCCCGCGGATCGACCGGATGGAAGCGATGGCCGAGCCCCGGCACATAGGATTTTTCCTCGGCGAAGAAGCGATCGAGCTGCGCCACGACGGCATCGGCAAGCTTCACGCCTTCGTCCACTGCCGCAGCGATGTCACCATAGAAGGCGAGCGCCTGCTCGCCGGCGCCACCGTGCACGTCGCCTAGCACATTGATGGCTGAGGCCATGGCACTGTTGATGCCGACGCCGCAGGTGGCCGCCATGCGGGCGATGGCGATCGACGGCGCCTGCGGCCCATGGTCGACGGCAGCACCGAGCGCAATGCCGAGCAGCGCCGCCTGCTCCTCACCAGGCAGTTCGCCGCGCAGCATCAGCCAGATCATCGCCGGAAAGCTGACGCTGCCGATCAGGTCCTGGATCTCATAGCCGCGCAGCCGGATCACGCCGGGGCGCATTTCGATGATATCGGTCTGCCACCACTCCTCACCGCGCTCGCGGCCGGTGTTTTTCCCAACGTTGCTCATGGTCTCGCGCCGCTCATGCCTGCGCCCTTGTCTTGACGCGCGGCGGCAGACTGGCAAACACCTCGTCCCTATGCTCGCCCAGCGCCGGCGGCGGCTTGGTCGGCAACGGTGCGGCACCATCGACCATGAACCCGCCGCGCACAACGGTCAGCGGCCGGTCCATGTTCGGCATGCCATCAAAGCGGGCGGTCATCTCGCGCTCGATCACTTGCTGCTCGGCCAGCACCTGCGGGATGGTCAGCACCCTGCCCGCCGGTACGCCTGCGCGATTGAGCGTCTCCTCCCAGGCCGCGGCCGAGCTGCTCGCCAGGGCATCCTCGATCAGTGCCTTCAAGGCGATGCGATTGCGCTTGCGCGTCTCGCGCTCGGCAAAGCGCGGGTCCGAGGCCAGTTCCGGCAGCCCGACCAGCCGGCAGAGCGTGACGAACTGCTCCTGCTTGTTGGCGGCGATGTTGAGCAGACCGTCGCCGGTGCGAAACGTGCCGGAAGGTGCCGCCGTCATGTTCTCGTTGCCCATCGGCTGCGGCTCGACGCCTGCCGTCAGATAGTTGGAGACCGGCCAGCCCAGCGCGGAAAGCGTGCATTCGAGCATCGACACGTCGAGAAAAGCGCCCTCGCCTGTCGTCTTCTGCTTCACCAGTGCTGCGGTGATGGCGAACGCCCCGACCAGCCCACCCAGCGTGTCGGCGACGGGATAACCGACACGCAAAGGCGCGGTCTCCGGTGTGCCGGTGATGCTCATGATGCCCGAAAGGCCCTGGATGATCTGGTCGTAGGCCGGATTGTCGCGCATCGGCCCGGTCTGGCCGAAGCCCGAAATCGCACAATAGACAAGACTGGGGCGGACCTCTTTCAGCCTGGCATAGCCGAACCCCAGCCGATCCATCACGCCGGGGCGGAAATTCTCGACCAGCGCATCGGTGGAGGCGACCAGATCGAGGAAGCGTTCGCGATCGGCCTCTTTCTTGAGATCGAGCACCACCGATCGTTTGCCGGCGTTCTGCGCCAGGAACGAAGCGCCCATGCCGGTGCTGTTGAGTTGCGGCGAGCCGCCGAGCTGGCGCGCCAGATCGCCGCCTTGCGGCGCCTCGACCTTGATCACATCGGCCCCGAGCAGCGCCAGCTGATAGGCACAGTAGGGGCCAGCCAGAACATTGGTCAGGTCGAGGACGCGGATGCCGGACAGCAGATCGGTCATGATGTCACAAACAGGTCAGGCATCGCCCGGCACGTGTTCCGGTCCACGCATGCGCCGGCGTTGGATGTAAGCGTAGATATGCGGCCCAACCAGCCCGATGAACGCCAGCGTCAGCAGCGTCAGCGACAGCGGATGTTTGTAGAACACCGACCAGTCGCCGTTCGAGATGGTCATCGCGCGGCGGAACTGCGTTTCGGCGAGCGGCCAGAGGATCATGCCGATGATCACCGGCGCCGTTGGAAAATCGAAGCGCCGCATCAGGAATCCGGCCCCGCCGAGCAGATACAGGATGACGAGGTCGGTCGGCGACTGCGAAATACCGTAGGTGCCGACCGTGGCGAACACCAGGATCCCAGCGTAGAGCTGCGGCGCCGGGATTTTCAGCAGCCGCACCCACAACCCGATCAGCGGCAGGTTGAGGATGACGAGAATGATGTTGGCGATGAACAGGCTGGCGATCAGCCCCCAGACCAGATTGGCCTGCGTCATGAACAGCATCGGTCCGGGATTGATGCCATAGCTCTGGAAGGCCGACAGCATGATCGCGGCCGTCGCCGAGGTTGGCAGCCCAAGCGTCAGCATCGGCACCAGCACGCCTGCAGCCGATGCGTTGTTGGCGGCTTCTGGTCCGGCAACGCCTTCGATGGCGCCGACCGTGCCGAACTCCTCCTTGTGTGTGGAGAGTTTCTTCTCGATTGCGTAGGACAGGAAGGTCGGGATTTCGGCGCCGCCGGCCGGCAGGGCGCCGATCGGGAAGCCGAGCAGGGCGCCGCGCAGCCAAGCCTTCCACGAGCGCGCCCATTCGACCGCCGTCATGTAGAGCGAGCCCTTCAGCGGCACGATCTCGTCCTTGCCGGCATAGCGGCGCGAGGCCATGTAGAACGTCTCGCCGACCGCAAACAGGCCGACGGCGACGACGATCACGTCGACGCCGTCAAGCAATTGGCTCATGCCGAAGGTGAAGCGCGGTTGCCCGGTCTGCAGGTCGACGCCGATCATGCCGATGACGAAGCCGACGAACAGGCTGGTCAGGCCGCGTACCGACGACGAGCCGAGCACCGCCGAAACCGTGATGAAGGCCAGCACCATCAGCGAGAAATATTCGGCCGGGCCGAAGGACAGCGCGAATTTGACCACAACCGGGGCCAGGAAAGCGACGCCCAGCGTTCCGAGTGTGCCGGCGACGAACGAGCCGATCGCCGAGGTGGCAAGTGCAGCGCCGCCGCGGCCGGAACGGGCCATCCTGTTGCCTTCCAGCGCAGTGACGATGGTCGCGCTTTCACCCGGCGTGTTGAGCAGGATCGATGTCGTCGAACCGCCATACATGCCGCCGTAATAGATGCCGGCAAACAGGATGAAGGACGCTTCCGGCGCCACCTGGTAGGTGATCGGCAAAAGCAGGGCGATGGTCAGTGCCGGTCCGAGGCCGGGCAGCACGCCGATCGCTGTCCCCAGTGTCGTGCCGAGCAGGCACCACATCAGATTGACCGGCGTAAAAGCGACCGAAAATCCGTGCGCGAGATGGCTGAGCGTTTCCATGGCTTCAGCCTCTCAACATACGGATAATGGAATCGAGACCCGTGTTCAGCTGGTTCTCGATGAAGCCGGCGCCGATGTTGACGCCGAGCGCCCTGGCGAAACCGAAATAAGCGGCAAGCGCCAGGATCAGGCCGAGCAGCACGTCACGCAGCGGATGTCTGCTGCCAAACCCGTGGCAGATGAGGACGAACATGATCACCGAGGCTGCGGTGAAGCCAAGCGGCTGGATCAGCACAAGGTTCGCAACCAGTCCGACGGCGACGATGCCCATCGCCTTCCAGTCGGTCGGCGTTTCCTTTTCTTCCTCCGGCTGCCAGCCGCCCCGCAGGGCGGCGACGATCAGCAGCAGCGAAAGGATCGTCATGCCGATCATGGTGATGTAGGGGAAGACAGTCGGGCCGACCTTGGAGTAGAGCGGCGACACCGGAATCGATAGCGTCTGCCAGGCAACTGCGCCGGCGCAGGCAAGAAGCCCAAGGCCGATCAGCAATTCGGGCACGGCAAGACGCGGCCGCGCCGCCTGCTGGTCGCTGGTGCTCATGATCGTCCTCCCTGGATAGGCCGGTCTCCCACGGCCGACCTCACCGCAGTTTCACTCGCGCCGGATCGTATGTCCATGCGGCTGGCGAACATCGGAAAGGGGCAGTGCGGACCGCCCCTCTCCGAGGACATCAGGCAAGGCCGAGGTCCTTGAGGATGGCTGCGATCCGGGCCGTGTCTTCGGCGAGAAATTTCGCATAGTCGTCGCCGGTGAGCAGGATCTGCGTCCAGTTGCGGTTTTTGCATTCGGTGGCCCAGGCTTCGCTTTTGGCCATGGTCTCGACCAGCGTGATCATCGCCGCCTTGTCGGCGTCGGAAACGCCCGGCGGTGCGAAGACGCCCCGCCAGTTGAACAGTTCGACATCGATGCCGGCTTCCTTCAGCGTCGGTGCGTCGATGCCTTCCTGGCGTTTGTCCGCGGAAATGGCGAGCAGCCGAAGCGCGCCTGCCTTGACCTGTTCGGAGAACTCGCCATAGCCGGAGATGCCGGCCGCGACCTGGTTGCCGAGAAGCGCCGAAAGTGCCTCGCCGCCGCCGGCGAACGGCACGTAGGAGAGGTTGGCTGCCGGAACACCGGCCGTCTTGGCGATAAGACCGAACAATATGTGGTCCGAGCCGCCGGCCGAACCGCCAGCCACCGGAACCTTGGTCGGATCGGCCTTGAGGGCAGCGATGAAATCCGCTGCTGTCTGGAACGGCGAGGCCGCCGGCACCACCAGCGCCTCGAATTCGCCGGTGAGGCGGGCGATCGGCGTGACCTCGGTGAGATTGTTGGCCGATTTGTTGGCGATGATGGCGCCTACCATGACCATGCCGGCAACCATCAGCGAATTGCCCTTGCCGTTCCACTGGCTGATGAATTGCGGCAGGCCGACCGTGCCGCCGGCGCCGCCGACATTGGTGATCTGCGAACCGGAGATCAGCTTCTCACTGCGCAGCACCTGGTCCATCGTGCGCGCCGTCTGGTCCCAGCCGCCGCCGGGCGCTGCCGGCACGAAGATCTGGATCTGCGGTGCGTCCTGCGCGAAAGCGGGCGAGAGATGCAACGCTGCGAAACCGGCGACGCCGACAGCGGCGGTGCTCGTTAAAAATCTGCGTCTGTTCAGCATGGGATTCCTCCAATCACGACACCTCCTCCGGTGCCTGCCAGCAACGTAGCCTGAATTCAGACCCGCTCGACAAAAATTCATGCAGTCTTTGCTTCATTCTGTCAACCGGAATGGCATTCTGCTGGACAGAACCGTCTAGGTGCGGCACAATTGTTCTGATCGGCCCTTCTGTCCAAATGAGAACGGAACGACGTGGTCAAGCAGATGACCGTAACACAATCCAAGCCTGCGTCGACCAACGGCGTTGCCGCGCTCGACCGTGCGATCGCCATCCTCGATGCTTTCGCTGCTGCCGACCGCTCGCTCAGCCTGGCCGAAATCGCGGCGCGCACCGGCCTCTACAAGAGCACGATCCTGAGACTGGCGAACTCGTTGCTGCGCGGGCAATTGCTGGAGCGTCTCGACGACGGCCGCTACCGTGTCGGCCCTGCCGCCTTCCGGCTGGGCGCTCTATACCAGCGTTCGGTTGTGGCGATCGACATCCTGCTGCCGATTATGCGCGATCTGGCCGAGCGAAGCTGGGAAAGCGTCGCCTTCTATGTCCGTTCGGGCGACGTGCGCACCTGTCTCTACCGCGTCGAGTCCAAGCATCCCATCCGCTACACCATACGGGAGGGCGACGTGCTGCCCCTGCTGGCCGGCACGGGCGGCCGCGTGCTTGCGGCGTTTTCCGGTCAGCAGGGCGAGCCTTACGAGACGATCCGCAAAACCTACCATTGTCTGTCGGTCGGCGATCGCGACCCCGAGACGGCGGGCGTTTCGGCACCGGTGTTCGGGCCGGGGCACACCCTGCTCGGTGCATTGACGCTGTCGGGCCCGAGCACGCGCGTCGACGCGGCCTTTCTGCAGCGCATGAAAAATCCGCTGATCGAGGCGGCCGCGCGCGCCACCCGCGCTTTCGGCGAAGACGCCTCAATGCTCGAACAGGCGGCCCTGAAGGCCGAAGCGGAAGGCCCGGTGCTGAAGCGGCAGGCCTAGAAAGCCTCGGCTCGGCCCGATCAGAATCACTGGATGATAGGCCCTAGGGCCGCCGTTCCAGCAGGATCGTCGGATTGTCGTGATAGGTGGTCCGCAACACTTCGCTGTAGCCGCATTTGGCCGCGACGCTTAGCGAAGCGGTGTTTTCCGGATCGATGATGCAGACAGTCCTTGCACGCTCGAATGCCTGGTCGCCCCAGGCGAGAGCCCGTCCGACGACTTCGCTGGCGAAGCCTTGACGATGGGCGCTCGGGACCAGCGCCCAACCGGCTTCCGGAACGCCTTCGATCGACGGCACCATGTCGCGCTTCAGATCGTGGAAGCCGGCCTCGCCGATGAAGCGACCGGATGCCTTGTCTTCGATCGCCCAGAAGCCGTAGCCCAGCAGCGACCACAGGCCGGCATGGCGCAGGAAGCGCATCCAGCTTTCCTCGCGCGTGCGCGGCTTGCCGCCGATGAAGCGGGTGACGTCCGGATCGGCCCACATGGCGACATAGGCATCGAAATCATCGAGCTGGTGTGGCCGCAGTACCGTGCGCGGCGTTTCGATGAAGGGAGCGACGAGCGCCTGTGGATTACCCATATGTCGTGCCTCGGTTGCGTTTGCCTGTGCCTAGATGCATGCCGCCCAGTGCTCGGTGGTTTTTTCGGGACAGCGATATGCGACAGAAATCCAAATCGCCTGCACCAGACAAGAGCCAAAGCCTGTGCAGATCATCTTCCAGCCCAATGTGAATCCTGCCCAGCGGTGCTACTTTTCACGAGCAGCTGATTCAGCGTCCGCTGTGCCGTCCGACGGAGGGAAAAGGGCATGGATACCACCGATCTTGTGCTTGCCATCTTTCATCATCTGCTGGTGTTTTCACTGGCAGGCATCATCGGCGCCGAATTTGTCCTGATCCGCGGCGACCTGCCCGCCGCGACGCTTCGGCGGCTTGTCGGCATTGACCGCCATTACGGCATCATCGCCATGCTGATCATCGTCGTCGGCATCGGACGCGTCATCTACGGCCTGAAGGGTTGGGAATTCTACATCTATAACTGGGTGTTCTGGGCAAAGATGGCGGCCTTCGTCAGCGTCGGGCTGCTGTCGATCATCCCGACGGTCCGCTTTGCGTCCTGGAACAGGCAGGCCTCTGCCAGCCCCGGCTTTCAAGTGAGCACAACTTGCATCCGTTCGAACTTATGTCCGCGCCGAAGCCTTGATCTTCCTGCTGATCCCGGTCTTCGCCGCGGCGATGGCGCGCGGCTACTGAATTTCGCTTAACGGTTCGAGCGGCGCAATTTCGACCAGCGGCGCCGGAACATCATTGGTCTTCTCCTCGGCCTTGCAGATGTCGGCGATGACACAGATCGGGCAATCCGGTTTGCGCGCCTTGCAGACATAGCGCCCATGCAGGATCAGCCAGTGATGGGCATGGCGCAAATATTCGTCCGGAATGATCCTCAACAGCCCCTGCTCGACCTGTTCCGGCGTCTTGCCGGGCGCCAGTCGCAGCCGGTTGCCGATGCGAAAGATATGCGTGTCGACCGCCATCGTGTGCTGGCCGAAAGCCATGTTGAGCACGACATTGGCGGTCTTGCGCCCGACGCCCGGCAGCTTGACCAGTTGGTCGCGGTCGTCGGGCACTTCGCCGCCATAACAGCGGATCAGCGCCTCCGACAGCGCGATGACGTTCTTGGCCTTGTTGCGCCAGAGCCCAACGGTGCGGATATAGTCGCCGACCTTGGCTTCGCCGAGCGCCAGCATCTTTTGCGGCGTATCGGCGACCTTGAACAGCGCCCGCGTTGCCTTGTTGACACCGACATCGGTCGCCTGTGCCGAAAGCACCACTGCCACCAGCAGGGTGAAAGCGTTGATGTGTTCCAGCTCGCCCTTCGGCTCGGGCCGCTGAACGGAAAAGCGTCGGAATATCTCGTGCACCTCGGCCGGGCTGTAGAGCGAATGGGGCCGCACCGGCCGGGCACGCGGTTTGGCGTTCGCGCCGTCGCGTCGGCCGGGTAGCAGTCCATTTTTGGGTGTAGAGGATTTTTTGGGCTTGGGGCTCGTCATTCCCTTCCTATAATATCCCGGCATGAGCGACACAAACGCCTCATTTCAGACCGACGAACCATTCTTCCAGGCGTTGCTGGTACCGCATCGGTCGCTGGGCAAAACCGGCTTTGCCATCCTGATGGGCGCTCTGCTGTTCGGCTCGCTGGTCACCGGAGCGTTTTTCCTGTCGCGCGGCGCCTGGCCGGTGTTCGGCTTTCTCGGTCTAGACGTCATCGCCGTCTACATCGCCTTTCGCGCCAATTATCGTGCCGCCCGCGCCCGTGAGGAAGTGTCGGTCTCGCGCACCAGCCTCGACATCCGCAAGACCGCGCCATCAGGCAAATCGGAAGCACATCGCTTCAATCCGTTCTGGGCGCGTTTTTCGGTCGCTCGCCACGCCGAGATCGGCATCACCAGGATGGCGGTGGAGGCACAAGGCCAGAATGTGCCGATCGGCGGCTTCCTCAATCCCGATGACCGCGAGAGCTTTGCGTCAGCCTTTTCGCGCGCCCTGGCGACGGCGAAGGCGCGCTGAACATGAACGAGCCGCCTCGTCCAAAAGGCGGCCGGCTCTCCAGTGATGGCTTTGCCAAAAATGGTAATTAGCAGCGTCTCCTTCTCTTGGTGAGATGATGAACCTTTTCGCCAGCCATCATCGCTCTTCCTCGAAGGGAAATCCTAACCGGGTATTGGGCCGGGAGTAGGCAAGTTTCGGGTGGTGATCGGAGCCGTGAAGGACGATATTCACGCTCAAGGAGATAGTCCGATGAACGCACAGACAGCTATTCTGAACAAAGACATCACGCCCGAAGGCGGTGACTACGAAGTTGTTCGGCGCGCGATCGAGAAGATCAGCCTTGACTACCGTGACCAGCCGTCGCTCGAGATATTGGCGGAGGAAGTCGGCGAGACGCCGACCGGGTTACAGAAGCTCTTCACCCGCTGGGCCGGCCTGTCGCCCAAGGCGTTTCTGCAGGCGGTCACGCTCGACCACGCGCGCAAACTGCTCGATTCCGGCATGCCGCTGCTCGAGGCTTCTTTCGAGGTCGGCATGTCAGGCCCCGGCCGGCTGCACGACCTTTTCGTCACCCACGAAGCGATGTCGCCGGGCGACTACAAAACGCGCGGCGCCGGGCTGACGATCCGCTACGGCTATCATATCTCGCCCTTCGGCATCGCCCTGATCATGGTCACCGACCGTGGGCTTGCCGGCCTCGCCTTCAGCGATGCCGGCGACGAGCGCGCAGCCTTTGCCGACATGTCCGGCCGCTGGCCGAACGCAAACTATGTCGAGGACATGGCCGCGACGGCGCCCTATGCGGCGCGCATCTTCGACCCGGCGCTGTGGCGCGCCGACCAGCCGCTGCGCGTCGTCTTGATCGGCACCGACTTCCAGGTCCGCGTCTGGGAGGCCCTGCTGCGCATCCCGATGGGCAAGGCCTGCACCTATTCCTCGATTGCCGCCGGCATCGGCGCACCGAGCGCCAGCCGGGCGGTGGGTGCCGCGGTCGGCGCCAATCCGATGTCCTTCGTGGTGCCGTGCCACCGGGCGCTCGGCAAGTCCGGCGCGCTCACCGGCTACCACTGGGGCCTGACCCGCAAACGCGCCATCCTTGGCTGGGAAGCGGGACAGGTCGGCTCTTGAACCGCGCGCCAATTGTCGATGTCGGCACCGCCCCTCATCCGCCTGCCGGGCAATGAGGGGCGGCGCCGACGCCCAGTTCAAACCTGACGCGATAGCTCGCGCGGTCTGGCAAGCGGCGGCCTTACGGAGTAGCTTCCTGCGCAATCAGCAGGGAGGCACCACTTGATCATCGTTGTCGGCTCGATCAACCTCGACCTTATCGCCAAGGTCGACCGCTTGCCCGCACCCGGCGAGACGGTCCGTGGCTCCGGCTTTACCACCGCACCCGGCGGCAAGGGAGCCAACCAGGCGCTGGCTGCCGCGCGCGCCAGCGCCAAGGTGCGCATGGTCGGCGCGGTCGGCAAGGACAATTTCGCCACCGAAGCGCTGGCGCTGTTGCGGGACGGCAAGATCGACCTGTCCGGTGTCGGTGAAACCTTCGCCTCGACCGGCACGGCATTGATCATGGTCGCCGACGACGGTGAGAACGTCATTGCCGTGGTGCCGGGCGCCAATGATTCGGTCGTCACAGGCGACCTCTCCAAGGCCTTCATGAAGAAGGGCGATGTCGTGCTCCTGCAGCAGGAGATCCCGCTGCAGACTGTCGAAGCAGCACTGGACGCGGCTCGGGCGGCAGGCGCGGTTACCGTGCTCAACACGGCACCGTTCCGCGCAGAGGCGGCCGCCTTCCTCGGCAAGGCCGACTATGTCATCGCCAACGAAACCGAATTCGACCTTTATGGCCAGGCGCTGTCGCTGAGCGGCCGCGATCGCCCTGCGCGGATGCGCGATTACGCCGCGAAGACCGGCCGCACGATCGTCGTCACGCTCGGCGGTGACGGTGTTCTGGCCGCCACGCCAGCCGATCTTCTGATGGTTCCGGCGCTGAACATCACCCCTGTCGATACCGTCGGCGCCGGCGATACGTTTTGCGGCTATTTCGCCGCCGGGCTGTCCTCCGGCCTGCCGCTCGATCAAGCGCTCGCCCGTGCCGCAGCCGCTGGTTCGCTCGCTTGCCTGAAGCCCGGCGCCCAGCCGGCGATCCCGCTGGCAAAGGACGTCGAGGCGGCGCTCCAAAACCAGCCAGCCAGGTGAGAACCATGCGTCCGGCCACAAAACATGCCGTGCCGCCTGCCGGCGATATCTGCCGGCTGTCCGCCGTGGATCTTGCCGATGCGATCAGGCGCCGGCGGCTGTCCGTGCGCGAGGTGGTGACGGCATTCCTCGACCGGATCGACGCCGTGAACCCGCTGGTCAATGCCATCGTCTCACTGCGCGACCGTGCCGACATCCTGCGCGAGGCCGACAGGGCGGACGCCCATCTGGCGCATGCAGGACATGCCGGACCGCTGTTCGGCCTGCCGATCGCCATCAAGGATCTCGCGCAGACCAAGGGCCTCAGGACCAGCTTCGGCTCGCCGATCTTCGCCGATTTCGTGCCGCAGGAAGACGATTTCTTCGTCGAGCGCATCCGCAAGGCCGGCGCCATCATAATCGGCAAGACCAATGTTCCCGAATTCGGCCTGGGCTCCAATACCTACAACACCGTGTTCGGCCCGACACTCAATGCTTTCGACCCGGCCTTGACCGCCGGCGGTTCGAGCGGCGGCGCGGCGGTCGCGCTGGCGCTCGACATGGTGCCTGTCGCCGACGGCAGCGACTTTGGCGGCTCGCTGCGCAACCCGGCCGCCTACAACAACATCTATGGCTTCCGTCCGTCGCAGGGGCTTGTCCCGGCCGGCCCCGAGCTTGACGTCTTCCACGCCCAGATGGGCGTCGAAGGGCCGATGGGCCGCAGCGTGCGCGACATGGCGCTGCTGCTCGACGAGCAGGCTGGCTACGACCCTCGCGCGCCGCTCTCGCATCACAAACAGGACTGCTTCCTGCAGGGACTGCAAACGCCGCCGGCCGTCGGCCGCATCGCCTGGTTCGGCGATCTCGGTGGTCATCTGCCGGTCGAACCCGGCATCCCTAGTCTTTGCGAGGCCGCTCTCGGCCGCTTCGCCGCGGCGTCCTTTCAGACCGAAGCGCTGGTGCCGGATGTCGATTTCGAAGCGCTGTGGCAGGCCTTCGTGACGCTGCGCCAGGCGAGCAGCGGTTGTGCGCTCAAGGCGCATTACGACGACCCCTTGAAACGCGCTCTTCTGAAGCCGGAGGCCGTGTGGGAGGTGGAACAGGCGCTGCAGCTCACGGCGCCGCAGATCCACGTCGCCACGGTGAGGCGCTCGTCCTGGCATCGAACGTTGCTGGCACTC
>SAQR01000057.1 GCA_004020365.1 Mesorhizobium sp. | reverse complement strand
CAGCGGTCCGTTGATGCGTTCGACCTTGTCGGATGCCAACAGACGGCGTCCGGTCGCCATCTTTGCCGAGGCGTTCGGTCTGGTGGCGAACCTGCTCGACAGGCAAATGCGGCGCGAGGGCGAAGCAATGCTGCGGCTGATCGACTCGACCCCCGTTCCGCTCGGCAAACTGTGCGATTGGGCCAAGTCGAACGGGCGCATCCGCGGCATGAAGGTGCATGTCGTCTATGACCCGAAGACCGACTGTCCGCGCATCCTCGACATCACCGACGCCAACGTCAACGACGCCCAGGTCGGTCGCCAGATCACGATCGAAGCTGGAGCGACCTACGTGTTCGACAAGGGCTACTGCCATTATGGCTGGTGGACGGCGATCGCCGAAGCCGGATCGATCTTCGTGACGCGGCCCAAATCCAACATGGGGCTGGCGCTGGTGCGCGATCGCCCTGTAGCCGAGCCGCAGGGCGACGGCTTCCTGGTTGTGGAAGACAGTGAGGTAAGCCTGGTCAGCAGGGGTGCTTGCAAGCTGCCGATGCGCCTGCGTCGCCTGCGCGTTCAGCGCGAAGCGGGCGACATCATCACGCTTTTGACCAACGATCTGGAGCGCTCCGCCGTCGAGATTGGACGGCTCTACAAAGGCCGCTGGCACATCGAGCTTCTGTTCCGATGGATGAAGCAGCACCTCAAGATCCGCAAGTTCCTCGGCAACAACGGCAATGCAATCCGCCTGCAACTCTTTGCAGCAATGATCGCCTTTGCGCTGCTGCGCATTATCGCGCGCACCCGCCGCATCTCTATTCCAATCCTGAGGTTCACAGAACTGGTCGCTCAATACTTGTTCGGGCGGCGGAAAATGCACACCATCGACAAGCCGCCACCGGTCAATCCAAGCCGACCAAGAGACCGAGCCTCTCCCAATCAGATGGCCTTCATATATGAATAACTTTCCCCGGACAGCCCTGCCAAGTGGGGGAGATGTCCGGCAGGACAGAGGGGGGCGCGAAGGAACGCGGCCTGTGACGGTGTGCGCCCTCACGACGCGATCCCCGGCAGCGCCACCGCGCCCGCTGCCTTCACGGCCGCACCGCTGCGCACCATGGCGATGGCCTTTTCCATGTCGGGGTGGAAATGCCGGTCATTGTCGAGATGCGGCACTTCGGCCCTGACCAGCCTGCGCACCGCTTCGAGCGGCGCGCTCGATGCCAGCGGCGCATGGAAATCGCAGCCTTGCGCGGCGGCCAGCAATTCGATGCCGACGACGGCCGTCGCATTCTCGATCATGCCGATCAGCCGGCGCGCGCCATGCGCCGCCATCGAGACGTGGTCTTCCTGATTGGCCGAGGTCGGGATCGAATCGACGCTGGCCGGATAGGCCTTCTGCTTGTTTTCCGAGACGAGTGCTGCCGCCGTCACTTGCGGGATCATGAAGCCTGAATTCAGGCCTGGCTTCGGCGTCAGGAAGGCCGGCATGCCCGACAGCGCCGGATCGACCAGCATGGCGATGCGCCGTTCCGACAGCGAGCCGATCTCGCAGACGGCGAGCGCGATCATGTCGGCGGCGAAGGCGACTGGCTCGGCGTGGAAATTGCCGCCGGAAAGCGCTGTGTCGTCCTCGGCGAAGATCAGTGGATTGTCGGTGACGCCGTTGGCCTCGTTGCCCAGCGTGTCGGCGGCCTGGCGCAGCACGCTGAGTGCTGCACCCATCACCTGCGGCTGGCAGCGCAAGCAGTACGGATCCTGCACGCGTTCGTCTCCGACCCGGTGCGATTCACGGATGGCACTGCCGGCCATCAGGTTGCGCAGCGCGCCTGCCGTCTCGATCTGGCCAGGATGCTTCCTGAGCAGATGGATGCGCGGATCGAATGGGGCGTCGGAGCCCTTGGCGGCATCGGTCGAAAGCGCACCGGCGACCAGCGCCGACTGGTAGAGCACTTCGGCGTCGAACAAGGCGGCCAACGCGTAGGCGGTCGAGAACTGGGTGCCGTTGAGCAGCGCCAACCCTTCCTTGGCGCCAAGCGTGACCGGCTCCAGCCCGTGCGAGACAAAGGCGACCTTGGCCGGGAACCGGCCATGCGGGGTAAAACATTCGCCAACGCCGATCATTACCGCCGTCATGTGCGACAGCGGCGCAAGGTCGCCGGAGGCGCCGACCGAGCCTTGCGCCGGCACCACCGGAATGACGTCATTGGCGAGCATCGCTTCGAGCAGCTCAACGGTCTGCGGCCGGACGCCTGAGGCGCCCTGCGCCAGGCTGGCCAGCTTCAGTGCCATCATCAGCCGGCAAACAGCGGCCGGCATCGGTTCGCCGACGCCGGCGGCATGCGACAGCACGATGTTGCGTTGAAGGGTCGCAAGATCGGCGGCTGGGATACGGACGCTGGCCAATTTGCCAAAACCGGTGTTGATGCCATAGACCGGCTCACCCTTGGCGACGATCCGGGCAACGGCCTCGGCGCTGGCCTTGATCTTTGGCCAGCAGGCCGCATCCAGCTTCGGCACCGCGCCACGATAGATTTCGCGCCAGTCGGCCAGGGTCGTGTTGCCCGGCTTGAGTTTGAGTCCACTCATTGTCCCCTCCAGATGCGGGCATGCAGCGGGTTGAACCCCATGCGGTAGACGAGCTCGGCCGGGCGCTCGATGTCCCAGATCGCCAGGTCGGCTGATTTTCCAGCCTCCAGCGTGCCGGTTTTTCCGAGCCGTCCGAGCGCGCGGGCGGCCTCGCGAGTGACACCGGCAAGGCATTCGTCAACCGTCAGGCCGAACAAGGTCGCCGCCATGTTCATGGTCAGCAGCAGCGAGGTCAGCGGCGAGGTGCCGGGATTGCAGTCGGTGGCGACCGCCATCTTGACGCCGTGCTGCCGAAACAGGCCGATCGGCGGCTTCTTGGTCTCACGGATGAAATAGTAGGCGCCGGGCAGGATCGTCGCCACGGTTCCGGCCCTCGCCATCGCCGCCGCACCCGCCTCATCGGTGTATTCGAGATGGTCGGCCGACAGGGCGCCATAGCGTGCCGCGAGTTCCGCCCCATGCAGGTTGGACAATTGGTCGGCGTGGAGTTTTACCGGCAGGCCTGCTGCTTTCGCCGCGTCAAACACGCGAGAAATCTGCTCGGGCGAAAAGGCGATGCCCTCGCAAAAGCCGTCGACCGCATCGGCCAGGCCCTCGGCAGCGACGGCCGGCAAAATCTCGTTTGCGACCAGACCGACAAAAGCGTCCTTGTCGCCTCGCGCTTCAGGCGGCAGGGCATGCGCGCCGAGGAAGCTCGTTGTTACCGTTACTGGACGGTTTTCGCCCAGGAGCCGCGCGGCGCGCAGCGATTTCTTCTCGTTTTCGAGATCGAGCCCGTAGCCCGACTTAATTTCGACCGTGGTGACGCCTTCGGCGATCAGCGCATCGAGGCGCGGCAGCGACTGGGCGACCAGTTCGTCCGGGCTGGCGGCGCGCAGCGCCTTGACCGACGAGACGATGCCGCCGCCGGCCCTGGTGACCTCTTCATAGGTGGCGCCGGCCAGCCGCATCTCGAATTCGTTAGCGCGATTGCCGGCATGGACCAGATGAGTATGGCAGTCGATCAGGCCGGGTGTGATCCAGCTACCTTCGCAATCGACAATCTCCGCATCTTGCAAAAGTGCTGCCGGCATGTCGGCATCCGGGCCGGCATAGACGATCAGGCCATCGCGCGCGGCGATGGCGCCGTCTTCGACGATGCCCAGTCCGGTGGCACTTTCAGCCATGGTCGCCAGACGCGCGTTGCGCCAGAGGCGTACCTCCCCTGCCCGATCTTTGCTCTCTCCAGCCATCATCTTTTCCGTTTCAATCGGCCGCGGTTATGTATATACATATTGAAACGCAGTGCAAGTGGTATCATTGCACGGGACACAGGGGATCGGAGAGAAAAACGTGACAGCGATCTTTGCGGAACAAGTGCTTCTGCCCGACGGCTGGCATTCCAACACCCGGATCGTCGTCAGTGATGGCCACATCGCCACGGTCGAGCCGAACACCGCATCCCAGCCCGGCGACGAACGCCATGCCATTCTGCTGGCAGGCATGCCGAACCTGCACAGCCACGCCTTCCAGCGCGGCATGGCCGGTCTAGCCGAGCTGCGCGGCCCTTCAGCCGACAGTTTCTGGAGCTGGCGCGAGGTGATGTATCGCTTCGCGCTGTCGATGACGCCGGATCAGGTCGAGGCGGTCGCCGCGCAGCTCTATGTCGAGATGCTGGAGGCTGGGTTCTCATGCGTCGGCGAGTTTCACTATCTGCATCACGACCGCGACGGCCAGCCCTACGCCAACATCGCCGAAATGGCCGAACGCATCACCGCCGCGGCTGCCGACACCGGCATCGGGCTGACGCTGCTGCCGGTCTTCTATGCACATTCCTCCTTCGGCGGTGCAGCACCTAATGAAGGCCAGCGGCGATTCATCAACGATGTGAATCGGTTCTCGCGGCTTGTTGAGAAATGTCACGAAACAGTCGGCACCTTGAATCACGCTGTCGTCGGCATCGCTCCGCACAGCCTGCGCGCCGTCACACCCGAGGAACTGGAAGTTATCGCGACAATGGCACCGGGCGGACCGATCCACATCCATATCGCCGAGCAAGTGAAGGAGGTCGAGGACTGCCTTGCCTGGTCCGGGGCGCGGCCGGTCGAATGGCTGCTCGCCAATGCCCGGGTCGATAGTCGCTGGTGTCTGATCCACGCCACCCACATGACCGAGACCGAGACCGCGGCCATGGCGAAAAGCGGAGCAATCGCCGGTCTCTGCCCGATCACCGAGGCCAATCTCGGCGACGGCACCTTTGCAGCACCATTGTTCAAGCAGCATGGCGGCCGCTTCGGCGTCGGCTCCGATTCCAACGTGCTGATCGGCCTGCCGGACGAATTGCGGCAGCTCGAATATTCGCAGCGCCTTGCCCACCGTGCCCGCAACCTGCTGGCGATCGCCGGCGGTTCGACCGGACGCGCATTGTTCGATGCAGCGCTCGACGGCGGCAGCGCAGCGCTTGGTGCAGGCCCCTCGCGGATCGCCGCTGGTGCCGCAGCCGATTTCATCTCGCTCGATGGCAAGCACCCGTCGCTTGCCGGCAAGACCGGCGATGCGGTGCTCGACACATGGATCTTCGCCAACGGTTGCAAGGTCGATTGTGTCTGGGTGCATGGCAAGAAACTGGTCAGCAGCGGCAGGCATGCCAGGCGCGATGCCGTTGCCAAGCGTTTTCGCAAGGTGATGACGGCGCTTTCGGCATGAGCATGATCCAGACAATGGATGTGGACGGCGGGGATGCGGACGGCGGCGAGCCTCTCTCGCTGCATCAACGCATCCTGTCCGACATCAGCGAACGCATCTTGTCCGGCGCCTGGGCGCCCGGCCACCGCATCCCGTTCGAGCACGAACTGACGGCCGAGTACAAATGTTCGCGCATGACGGTGAACAAGGCGCTGTCGCAGCTTGCCAAGGCCGGGCTGATAGAGCGCCGCCGCCGCTCTGGCAGCTTTGTCCGGCGGCCGCAGTCGCAAGCCGCGGTGTTGGAAATCCATGACATCAGGATCGAGGTCGAGGCGCTCGGCCTGCCCTATCGCTACGAGCGTGTGGCACGCCATAAAAGGCGCAGCAGCGCCGAGGATCGCACCTTGCTGGAACTCCAATCCAACGGGCCGGTGCTGGCGCTGGAATGCCGGCATTTCGCCGGCAAGCGGCCGTTCGCCCACGAACAGCGGCTGATCAACCTGGCCGCTGTCGCCGAGGCCGCCGACGAGGAATTTTTTGCCGTCGCGCCTGGGCCATGGCTGATCGCCCGCGTGCCATGGAGTGCCGCCGAACACCGCATCCGCGCCGTCGCCGCCAACGGACACATTGCGGCTGCACTCGATATCGAGGCTGGCGCCCCCTGCCTGGTGGTCGAGCGACGGACATGGAGCGCCGAGCACCCGGTCACCCATGTCCGTTTCACCTATGCGGCCGAGAACCACACGCTGGTGGCAAGATTTACGCCTTCGCAGGGGTAACCCTCCCCCTCGAGGGGAGGGTCGGCGAGCAGTCGGAGCGAAGCAGAGACTGCGAGACGGGGTGGGGTCGGCGAGGTGGCACCGACCCCACCCCGCTTCGCAAAATGCCGCCCTGCGGCATTTGCTCCGCGACCCTCCCCTCAAGGGGGAGGGTTAAAGCCGCATCTCAAATCGCTGCAGTAATAATAATCTCGACCAGATATTCCGGCCCGGCAAGCTTGGCCTCGCCGGTGGCGCGGGCCGGGGTATGGCCCTGTGGCACCCACTTGTCCCATTCCGCGTTCATCTCGGCAAAGGTGCTCATGTCGGCCAGCCAGATGATCGCCTGCAGGATCTTGGTCTTGTCGGTGCCGGCCTTGGCCAGCAATTCGTCGATGGCCGCCAGGATGTCCCTGGTCTGGGCGCCAACGTTTCCGCCGGGTTCGCCGACCTGACCAGCCAGATAGACGGTGTTGCCGTGGATGACGATCTGGCTCATGCGTGGACCAACATCGATGCGACGAATGCTCATGGGACGTTTCCTTCCTTTGTGGGTCGCGCCTCTTTAGAGTCGCGGTTCGCCGGGGGCAAGGTTGCATGAGCAAATCCGCTTGAGCCAGCAGGCATGGGGCGAAAAATAGGCACACGCCAAATTGCTCCGGTCGCCGCAATTCCGCCGGATTGACTTGTTGACTAATGTAATAACATCACATATCCACCGCCGCTGCCGTATTAGTCGTGTCCCACGGATCGTCACATGACCAAAACCTGCCTGACATTCCGCGACCTGACGCTGGGCTACAACAGCCACCCGGCGATCCATCATCTCGATGGCACGATCCGCCGCGGGTCATTGACTGCCGTCGTCGGCGCCAATGGCTCGGGCAAGTCGACCCTGATGAAGGGTATCGTCGGCGTGTTGAAGCCGATGGCCGGCACGGTTGTCCGGGCGTCCGGCGTGCGCGCCGCTTATCTGCCGCAACAGTCGGAACTCGACCGCTCCTTTCCCGCCCGGGTCGTCGATCTGGTTTCGCTCGGCCTATGGCCACGGCGCGGGCTGCTCGGCCGCCACACCAGGGAAGATCGCGATTCGGTCAGCCAGGCGCTGATGGCCGTCGGCCTCGGCGGCTTCGAGAAGCGCCCGATCGACACCCTGTCGGGCGGCCAGCTGCAGCGCACGCTGTTTGCCCGCGTGCTGCTGCAGGACGCCGATCTCATCCTTCTCGACGAACCGTTCAACGCCGTCGATACAAAGACCGTCGGCGACCTGATCGCACTGATCAAGCGCTGGCATGGCGAGGAACGCACCATCCTGGTTGTCGTCCACGACCTGGAACTGGTGCGCCAGAATTTCCCCGAGACGCTGCTGCTGGCGCGCCAGCCGATCGCTTGGGGCGAGACCAGGGAAACGCTGCGGCCGGAAAATCTGTTGCGCGCGCGCCGCTTCCACGAAGCCTGGGAGGAGAACGCGCCCTGGTGCGAGTCCGACAACCATGAGCACGGCGATCACGATCACGACCATGGTCACCACCATGGGCAGGACCATCATCATGGTTCGGGGCCGCGGGCAGCATGATGGACACGCTCTACGGTCTTCTCATCGCTCCGTTCGCGGAATTCGCCTTCATGCAGCGGGCGCTTGCGGGCTCGCTGATGCTGTCGCTGGGCGCCTGCCCGGTCGGCGTGTTCCTGATGCTGCGGCGCATGAGCCTTTCCGGCGACGCCATGGCCCACGCCATCCTGCCGGGTGCTGCCGCCGGTTTCCTGTTTTATGGGCTAGAAATCCTGCCGATGACCATCGGCGGGCTGATTGCCGGCATCATCGTCGCGCTCGGCGCCGGCGCCGTCTCGCGCTTCACCATCCAGCGCGAGGACGCTTCGATGGCGGCCTTCTACCTGATTTCGCTGGCGACCGGCGTGCTGATGGTGTCGATCCGCGGCTCCAGCGTCGATCTCATGCATGTGCTGTTCGGCACAGTGCTTGCACTCAACAACGAAGCGCTGACGCTGATCGGCGGCATCGTGCTGGTCACACTGGTCAGCCTCGCCATCTTCTGGCGGGCGCTGGTCGCCGAATGTCTCGACCCGCTGTTCCTGCGTTCGGTCAGCCGGCTGGGCAGCCCGGTGCATTTCATCTTCCTCGGCCTCGTCGTGCTCAACCTGGTCGGCGGCTTCCAGGCGCTCGGCACGCTGCTATCCGTCGGGCTGATGATGCTGCCTGCGGCCGCCGCCCGCTTCTGGACCATGCGCGTCGAACCGATGTGCGTGCTGGCGGTGCTGATCGGCTTTGCCTCTTGCGTCGCCGGGCTGCTTCTGTCCTACCACGTGTCGCTGCCTTCCGGCCCGGCCATCATCCTGTCGGCCGGCGTTGTCTATTTTGCCTCGATCCTGTTCGGCACGCGCGGCATCCTGCGCGCCCGTATTATCCATCACCGCCACAGAACCGCCTGATCCCAACAGACGAGAGCTGTCCATGCTGCGTCAGCTCGGCTGGATTCTCCGTCGAAAATAATTATCTGCGCAGTGGGATTTCATGCTGCGCGGATTGCCGATCTCGTCGGGGAGTGGCAAGACTGCGGCCAAACCAGTTTTGCGAGGAAACATGGAATATCGTCAGATCAGCGAGGACTATTCGGTCTCCGGCCAGATCCAGCCGGAAGAGGTCGCCGCCATCAAGGCCGCCGGCTTCAAGAGCGTCATCTGCAACCGGCCTGATGACGAGCAGCCTGGCCAACCTTCAGCGGACACGGTCAAAGCGGCAGTCGAGGCCGCCGGGCTTACCTTTCGCTACATCCCGGTCATCAGCGGTCAGATCACGGCCCAAAATGTCGAGGACCAGGCAGAGGCGCTCGATGAACTCGAAGGCCCGATCTTCGCCTATTGCCGTTCCGGCGCGCGCTGCACCAACCTTTTTGGGCTGATCCAGCAGTCGAAGGGCTGACTAGGGCGGTGCGCCGTCAGATTGGCAGCGCGCCGGTTTCCTTTAGCGTCTCCAGCACGATCGCCGTCTTCACATGCTGCACGGATTCGTGCGGCAGGAGCACGCCGTTGACGAATTCCGACAGCGATTTCAGGTCGGGCGTCACCACTTTCAGGATGTAATCCATCTCGCCGGTCAGCGCGTGCGCCTCCTGCACCTGCGGCAGCCGCGCCACCAACTCGCCGAAGCGCTGCGCATTGTCGCGGTTGTGGGTGGCGAGCGTCACCGAGATGACGTTGACCAGCGAGAAGCCGAGCTTGTCGCGGTCGAGCACCGCGCGATAGCCCCTGATATAGCCGTCCTCCTCCAGTTTCTGGCGGCGGCGCGAACATTGCGACGCCGACAGGTTCACCCGCTCCGACAAATCGTTGTTGGTCAGCCGTGCGTCGCCCTGCAAGAGAGCCATTATCTTGCGGTCAAACTGGTCGATGCGCGCATCATCCATGGATTCGTCCCGACATGTGCACAGTTCGCGCATCAGCCGATCATTTAAAGCGTTTGAATGCAAGCACCATGCGCCTGCTGCGCGCTATAATTATATAAAAGTGGCCTTACCCGGCCACGCCAACAGTTTGGAGGATAACGCCATGGGTCCCTTCCCGCACGACGCCCCGCCCGCAAAGATCAGCAAGGCCAATCCCGCCGGCACCGACGGCTTCGAATTCGTCGAGTTCGCGCATCCCGAACCGGAAAAGCTCGCCGAGCTCTTTACCCGCATGGGCTATGTGCCGGTGGCCAAGCACCGCACCAAGAACATCACCGTCTGGCGGCAGGGCGACATCAACTATGTCGTCAATGCCGAACCCGGCTCGCATGCGATGAAATTCGTCGACAAGCACGGCCCGTGCGCTTCCTCGATGGCCTGGCGGGTGGTCGATGCCAAGCACGCGTTCGACCATGCTGTCGCCAAGGGCGCTACACCCTATGAAGGCGTCGACAAGGCGCTCGATGTGCCGGCGATCGTCGGCATTGGCGGCTCGCTGCTTTATTTCATCGAGGTCTACGGCGACAAAGGCTCGGCCTATGACGCCGAGTTCGACTGGCTGGGTGAGCGCGACCCGAAGCCGGAAGGCGTTGGCTTCTATTATCTCGACCACCTCACCCACAATGTCTATCGCGGCAACATGGACAAGTGGTGGGATTTCTATCGCGACCTGTTCGGCTTCAAGCAGATCCATTTCTTCGACATCGACGGCAAGATCACCGGCCTGGTCAGCCGTGCCATCACCTCGCCCTGCGGCAAGATCCGCATCCCGCTCAACGAATCCAAGGACGACACCAGCCAGATCGCCGAATATCTGAAGAAGTACAATGGCGAAGGCATCCAGCACATCGCCGTCGGCACGGACGAGATCTACGGCGCCACCGACAGGCTGGCAGCCAACGGGCTGAAGTTCATGCCGGGTCCGCCGGAAACCTATTATGAGATGTCCCATGCCCGCGTGCACGGCCATGACGAGCCGATTGAACGGATGAAAAAGCACGGCATCCTGATCGACGGCGAAGGCGTGGTCGACGGCGGCACGACCAAGATCCTGCTGCAGATCTTCTCGAAAACCGTGATCGGGCCGATCTTCTTCGAATTCATCCAGAGGAAGGGCGACGAGGGTTTTGGCGAGGGCAATTTCCGCGCTCTGTTCGAATCGATCGAGCAGGACCAGATCAAGCGCGGCGTGCTGAAGGTGCAGGCGGCGGAGTAGCCAGCGGCCTAACCTCTTGCGGTTGGATCAGTTGTGGCTCAGATTCTAGCCATGAATATTCCTGTCGCCGAGGCCAAGGCCAAATTGTCGGAACTCGTCAGGCGTGCGGAAGCAGGTGAGGAGATAGTGCTCACGCGCTACGGCAAAGTCGCGGCTCGCCTCGTGCCGCCGGCAACCGCCGAGCACCTGCCTCGCATCGGCGCCTTGAAAGGCAAGATCCGTATCGCTGACGACTTTGACGAACTCGGCCCTGAATGGGGCGGGTATCTCAAATGATGGACACGTGCGCCAATCAATGACGTCGCACCAGTAGGCGGAGGGACAAGCTCCAAGCACCCAAGTTTACTTAGTGAGGCCGGCGGCCTTGCGCAGAATGTCGTTGATACGGCTTTGCCAGCCAGGCCCGCCGGCACGAAAGCGGGCGACCACGTCACTATCGAGCCGGAGCGTCACCTGCTTCTTCGGATTGTCAAGCGGCGGCCGCCCGCGCGACCGGCGAACGCTTTCGGCGAGGTCCGGAAAAACTTCAGCGAAGGGACGAGCGTTTCGAAAATCCTCCTCTGTCCATTCCGGATTGTCCGAAACCGCATCCCAATCTTCCTTGCTGTAGCCGCGCCCTGGTTCGAACTTTGCCTGCAGCTTAGGTTTTGTCATTGAACAGCCTTCTTTCATTCGGGTTGGCCGGGCGTATCGAAATGATCGAGATGCCCTCGGAGCCGAGCCGGGCAAAGATCACGGCAACGATCCCGTCAATCATCCGCCCAATGGCCATAAGACGACGCGTTTTGGCCGCCCGGATCGTTGACGTAAGGAAAATTCGTCATCCAGCGCGGCAAAATCCAACCCGTGCTTCTCGATGGTGGCCAACCGTTTCGGTTCGTCCCATTTATGTACCCACAATAATTAAGTCAATAATTTTCGTAACGACAATTAATTGCCGCCATCAATCGCCAGCCGCTCGACCTCCGCTTTCCTGAGTTTCAGATCATAGTCGAGGAAGAACTCGTCGAGCTGCGGCGGTTTCACCGAGGTGCCGGACAACATGGCGTGCACCTGGCCGCGATGATGGATATCGTGGATGAAGAGGTGGGCGAGCAGATCGCCGATGCGCTCCGGTATTTTTCCGTCCTTCCGCCGGTCAGTGATGACGCGGCGGTCGAGATCGTCGGCCGACAAATGATCGCAAAAGGCGATCAATCGCCGGTCGGATGCGCCCTGGGCGGCAAACAGCGCTTGTGGTTCATCGAACGGCAGGAAATCGTCATGGGCCGCGGCGCCGACGCCGCCCTCTTCGAGAAAATCGAGATAGAGATGATCGACCGCCAGGATGTGGTTGAGCGTTGCCTTGATCGACGGAAAGAAGCTGGTTCGCTTGGCTTCGAATTCGCCGGGCTCAAGCTGCAGCACGGCGCGATAGAGGCGGTCGTTCGACCAGACATTGTTGCGCGCCATGCGGCGCAGATGGTCGAGCAGGTCCACGTCACACACCAGTCCAGGCAATCAAATTCACGGCGATACCGAGAGCACCTATGGCTAGCAGACGAGCGATCATGCCACGGCGCAGCGCTTGCGTTTCAACATCGCTCGCAACGTCCCGATTTATAGCGACGTTAACAAGCTTCGGCCGACGCGCCACGCTACTAAAGTTACGCAGTCTTTCAGATCGATCCTCGACCTGACGACAGAGCCGGATCGCCGAAATAAAAAGCCAGGCAGTAGCGATGCTACAAATTCCCACGAACCAAAGATAAGTAGCAGTGTACGGCATCCTGATCCTGCCAGCGCTTCGGAACGACGCTAGATAAGATTGCTTCAAATTGCGTATTTCTCGACCTTCTGCTCGATCGCGCCAAAAATCGAATGTCCGGTCCGGTCCTTCATCTCTATGCGCACCGTATCGCCAAAGCGCAGGAACGGGGTTGTCGGCTCGCCGGCTTCGATCGTCTCGATCATGCGCAACTCGGCAATGCAGGAATAGCCGGCGCCGTCCGCCGAGACCGGCTTGCCAGGGCCGCCGTCGAGCTTGTTGGAGACCGTGCCCGAACCGATGATGGTGCCGGCGGCCAGCGGCCGGGTTTTCGCGGCATGCACAATCAGCGCCGGAAAATCGAAGGTCATGTCGACGCCGGCGTTGGCGCGGCCGAACGGCTTGCCGTTGAGGTCGACCAGCAGCGGCAGGCTAACCTTGCCGCCATCCCAGGCCTCGCCCAGTTCGTCCGGCGTCACCGCGACGGGCGAAAAAGCCGAGGACGGCTTTGATTGGAAGAAGCCAAAACCCTTGGCAAGCTCCGGCGCGGTGAGGGAGCGCAGCGTGACGTCATTGACCAGCATGACCAGCCGGATCGCGGCCTGCGCCTCATCAAGGCTTGCGCCAATCGGCACATCGTCGACAATGACAGCGACCTCCCCTTCCATGTCGACGCCAAGAGCCTCGTCGACTATCCGGATCGGATCACGCGGCGCGATGAAACTGTCCGAACCACCCTGGTAGAGCAGCGGATCGGTCCAGAAGCTTGCCGGCATCTCGGCGCCGCGCGCCTTCCGCACCAGTTCGACATGATTCACATAGGCCGAACCGTCGGCCCACTGGTAGGCGCGCGGCAACGGCGAATGGGCATCATGCTCGTGAAAGCGCGCTGACGGCACCGCATTGTTCTCCAGCGATTCCGCTATTGTCGCCAGATGCGGCGCGATCCGGCTCCAGTCGTCGAGCGCCGCCTGCAGCGTCGGCACCAGAAACGAGGCATCGGTGAACCGCGTCAGGTCGCGCGAGACGACGACCAGCTTTCCGTCGCGCGTCCCGTCCTTCAATGTGGCAAGCTTCATGCGGTTTCCTCTCCTGATGCGGCTTTGGTGCCGCTTTGAATTTTGCTCTATGCATGATCACTTTTCGGGATCGTGCTCCAGCCCCACAACAAGGCCGTCGCGGGCGATCGCCAAGTCTCCGGACCATGTTTTCCTGACGGCGGCGATCCAGTCGGCCTCGCCGATCTCGGGATCATCGGCTGGAATGAGGTGGTTGAGCACCAGTGTCCTAACCCCGGCATCGGTGGCGATGCGCCCCGCCTCCTCAGCAAAACTATGGCTGGCGAGCAGATGCTCTCTCAGCCGCGCGCCATTGCCGGTTTTCGCGACGAGCCGCTCGATGCCTTGTTGCAGCATGGCTTCATGGACGAGGATGTCGGCGCCTTTGGCAAAATCGGCCAATGGCGGAAAGAACGCCGTATCGGCGGAAAATACGATGCTTTGTCCGGCATGCTCGAAGCGCAGCGCAAAGCAGTCTGTCACCGGCGGATGGTCGACGCGCAGCGCCAAAACCTTCAGGCCGCGCTCCTCCATCACCCGGCCTTCGCCGAACTCGATGATCGAAACCATATCTGCGATAACTGGCCGGCCTTCGTCGACGATGCGTATCTCGATGTCGAATTCCATCGCCTGGCAAAAGCGCTGCCAGTAATGGCCGGTGCCGGGCGGGCCGAAGACGGTGACCGGTGTCGCCAGGCCCGCGGTCCAGGCAGTGTGTATCAGCGGACCGAGTTCCAGCATATGGTCGGAATGCAGATGCGTGATGAAGACCAGGTCGAGCGCCTTCAGGTTGATGCCGGTCTCGGCCAGCCCGCGCGTCACGCCAAGCCCGCAATCCACGACGATGGTGCGTCCGCCGAACTTCAGCAGCGACGAACTCGGCCACGGCCCGCCCGGCCGGAGCGCCGGGCCGCCTTTCGAGCCGAGCAGCACCAGCCGATCCCGCATTGGATCAGCGCTCAAGACCAGTCGCCCTCGGGCGTGCCGTTGAAGCGCTTCTTCAGATCGGCCCAGCAGTCGATGTAATTGTCCTGCCGGGTTTCGACCTCGGCGGCGTAGCGGGTCAGCATCTGCGGGAATCGCGTCTCGAACATGAAGGCCATGGTGTTGTCGAGCTTGACCGGTTTCAGCTCGGCGCGCGAGGCCTTTTCGAAGCCAGACGCGTCAGGCCCGTGGGCCAGCATCAGATTGTGCAGGCTGATGCCGCCGGGAACGAAGCCCTCTTCCTTGGCGTCGTACTGGCCGTGGATCAAACCCATGAACTCGCTCATGATGTTGCGGTGATACCAGGGCGGGCGAAACGTGTTTTCGGCCACCAGCCAGCGCGGCGGAAAAATGACGAAGTCGATGTTGGCGGTGCCCTCTTCGCCGCTCGGCGCGGTCAGCACCGTGAAGATCGACGGATCGGGATGGTCGAACAGGATCGCGCCGACCGGCGAAAACGTTGCAAGATCATACTTGTAGGGCGAGTAGTTGCCGTGCCAAGCCACCACATCCAGCGGCGAATGATCGAGTTCGGTGACATGGAACTGGCCGCACCATTTCACGATCAGCCGGCACGGCGTTTCCTTGTCCTCGAACCAGGCACAAGGCGTCTTGAAATCGCGCGGATTGGCCAGGCAATTGGCGCCGATCGGGCCACGATCCGGCAGCGTCAGCTTGGCGCCGTAGTTCTCGCAGACATAGCCGCGCACCGTTTCATCGATCAGTTCGACCTTGAACACCAGGCCGCGCGGCAGCACGGCGATCTCGCCCGGTCGCAGTTCGATGACGCCCATCTCGGTGACGAAGCGCAGCGCCCCCACTTGCGGCACAATAAGCAACTCGCCGTCGGCGTTGAAGAAATGGTCGTCTTCCATCGAGCGGTTGGCGACATAGACATGGGCGGCCATGCCGGTCTGGCCGAGCACGTCGCCGGCGGTGGTCATCGAGCGCATGCCGGCAATGAAGTCGGTCGGTTCCTTCGGCATCGGCACCGGGTTCCAGCGATATTGGCCAAGCGCCAGTTCGTGATCGCCGACATTCGGCGCACTTTTCCACAGCGGATATTTTTCCGCCTTGAAGCGGCCGGTGTGCCTGACGCTCGGCCTGATGCGATAAAGCCAGGAACGCTCATTAGTGCCGCGCGGCGCGGTGAAGGGCGAGCCCGAAAGCTGCTCGGCATAGAGGCCGTAGGCCGGCCGCTGCGGCGAATTCCGCCCTTGCGGCAGCGAACCAGGCAAAGTCTCGGTTTCGAAGTCGTTGCCGAAGCCCGGCATGTAGGAAAAAGCCATGGCATCCTCCCTGGATTGACCAAACTGGTTTCATTTGTAACCATCGAAAATGTAACTATCAACCACGATGGAGCAGGCCATGGAGGCTGACACGCTCGAACTTGAAAGCTTCCTGCCCTACCGGCTCTATCGCCTTGCCGATGCTGTCAGTCGCGAATTTTCCAGGGTTTACAAGGACCGCCACGGCCTGACGCGACCCGAATGGCGCACGCTGGCCGGTCTCGGCCAGCACGGCACGATGACGGCAACAGCGCTCGGCGAACAGTCGGCCATGCACAAGACCAAGGTTTCGCGCGCCGTCGCCGAACTCGAACGGCGGCGGTGGCTGACGCGCAAACCGGATGAAAAAGACCGCCGCATCGAGCATCTGACGCTGACCGGAGCGGGCCTTGCCGCCTATCGCGAAATGGTGCCGCTGGCGAAGGCGTTCGAGCGGGAACTGCTGGGAAGGCTGAGTGCAGAAGAGCGGATGGCGATCGTCAGCGGAGTGGCCGCGCTGGAGACGGCTTTGGCCAGCGGCTAGATCACCTACACACTGGCGGGACAGCGCGAAGGATCGCAAACGGCTATTATTCTATCCTCACCAGTCCATCACCACCTTGCCGGAATTGCCGCTCTTCATCGCCTCGAAGCCGGAAATATAGTCGTCCACGCCGATGCGGTGGGTGATCAACCCGCTGACATCGAGCGGGCCCTGCACCAGGGCGATCATCTTGTACCAGGTCTCGAACATTTCGCGGCCATAAATGCCCTTGAGATGCAGCATCTTGAAGATGACCTTGTTCCAGTCGATCTCGAAGCCGGTCGGCGCGATGCCCAAAATGGCGATCTTGCCGCCATTGTTCATGGCGTCGATCATGTCGCGGAAGGCGGGTGCCGCGCCCGACATTTCCAGGCCGACGTCAAAACCTTCGGTCATGCCGAGCGCCGGCATGATATCGCGCAGCTTTTCCTTCGACGCGTCGACCACATGCTCGACGCGGAGCTTTTTCGCCAACGCCAGCCGCACCGGGTTGATGTCGGTGATGACCACTTTTCGCGCGCCGACGCATTGAGCGACGAGTGCAGCCATGATGCCGATCGGCCCGGCGCCGGTGACCAGCACGTCCTCGCCGACCAGATCGAAGGACAGTGCGGTGTGAACCGCATTGCCCAGGGGATCGAAGATTGCGGCGATCTCGTCGGGCACGTCATCGGGGATCGGCACGACGTTGTGCTGCGGGATCGCCAGATATTCACCGAAGGCGCCTGGCCGGTTGACGCCGACGCCGAGTGTGTTGCGGCACAGATGCCCCCTGCCCGCCCGGCAATTCCGGCAATGGCCGCAGACGATGTGGCCTTCACCCGAAACACGCTGGCCGATCCTGTATTCGGTGACCGCCGCGCCGAAGTCGGCGACCGTGCCGACGAATTCGTGGCCGGTCACCATCGGCACCGGCACGGTCTTCTGCGCCCACTGGTCCCAATTGTAGATATGGACGTCGGTACCGCAGATCGCGGTCTTCCTGATCTTGATCAGAACGTCGTTCGGGCCGATTTCCGGCACCGGCACCTCTTCCATCCAGATGCCCGGCTCGGCCTTGGCCTTGACCAGCGCCTTCATCATGTTCGACATCAGACGCTCCTCAAAAATCTTGCCTGTCTTGACAGATCGGCTGCATCAGGCGGCCGCCTCCAGGATTCTCTTCAGTCGCAGCAAATCTCGATCGGTCGAACGCCGGACGGCCAAAGCCACGAACGGGGCAACCAGACGGGAAAAGCCGGTTGGCGCGCCGCGGTTCCTGAGCGCCATATGGGTGCGGCCTTCGCCAGCATCCCGCCACGCATAACTCGTTTCCATGGGAAACGGCCCTTCGGCGGTTCGCATTACAAGCCGCTCGCCCTGCACGAGCTCGACGATTTCGTAGGTGTAAACAAGCCGCCTTCCGAGGAACTGCGCCACGAATGCAATTCTCGATCCTGCCCGGGCCGGTCGGGGCGTTTTCCATTCCACCGATTTGATATTGACGTACCAGCGCGGAACGTTGTCCGGATCGGCGGAAAAGTCGGCGACGACCGCGCGTGGCCTGGCGATCTCGATCTTGCTCGTCACGTCGATCGTCATGGCCGGCTTCCTGCGATAGGGTCAAGCGATTACACCTAGCTCTTTTCCGACGTCGCCAAATGCTGCCACGGCACGGTCGATGTCGGCGCTGGAATGGGCGGCCGACATTTGCGTGCGGATGCGCGCCTGGCCCTTCGGCACCACCGGAAACGAGAAGCCGATGACATAGATGCCGCGCTGCAGCATGCGCGCCGCCATCTCCTGCGCCAGCGTCGCATCGCCGAGCATGACCGGAACGATCGGATGATCGGCGCCGGCCAGCGTAAAGCCGAGCTTACCCATTTCAGACCGGAACCGCGCTGCATTGGCATAGAGGCGCTGACGCAGCGCATCGCCATTTTTGATCAGTTCGAAAACCCGGATCGAGGCGCCGGCGATCGCCGGCATCAGCGTGTTGGAAAACAGATAGGGACGCGAGCGCTGGCGCAGCCAGTCGACCACCTGGCTCTTGCCCGATGTGTAGCCGCCCGACGCGCCGCCCAATGCCTTGCCGAGCGTGCCGGTGATGATATCCACCCTGCCCTCGACGCCGCAATACTCGGCCGAGCCGCGCCCGTTCTTACCGACGAAGCCGACTGCATGGCTGTCGTCGACCATTACCATTGCATCGTACTTGTCGGCGAGATCGCAGACGCCCTTCAGATTGGCGATGATGCCGTCCATGGAAAATACACCATCGGTGGCGATCAGCCGAAAACGGCAATCCATCGCCTCCTTCAGCCGCGCTTCCAGGTCGGCCATGTCGTTGTTGGCGTAACGGAAACGCTTCGCCTTCGACAGCCGCACGCCGTCGATGATCGAGGCATGGTTCAGCGCGTCCGAAATGACCGCATCCTCCTCGCCGAGCAGCGTCTCGAACAGGCCGCCATTGGCGTCGAAGCAGGAGCCGTAGAGGATCGTGTCCTCCATGCCGAGAAACCCAGAAATCGTCGCCTCGAGCTGCTTGTGCTCTTCCTGCGTGCCGCAGATGAAACGCACCGACGCCATGCCATAACCATAGCGGTCGAGTGCCTGCTTGGCCGCTTCGCGCAAGTCGGCGCTATCGGCGAGGCCAAGATAATTGTTGGCGCAGAAATTCAGTACCCTCTCGCCGCCGACCTCGATCTCAGCCGATTGCGTCGAGGTGATCACCCGCTCGGATTTGTAGAGGCCGGCCGATTTCAGCCCTTTAAGCTCGCTGTCGATATGGGAGAGAAATGCCGCGCTCATGATCTGGCCCTGTTGAGATTGAATGGACTGTCGCCCCGCGCGGGCGAAAAATCCACCGCAAAAGCGACGGCTTCGCTGACCCGACGCTCAGTGGCCAGAATACCGCCCCAGAATGCCGCCAAATGGCAGATGTTCAAATGCAGCTGCGGCGCGAAAGAAGGCGATAACCATTTTGCGAGCTTTCCACCGCTGCTGCTCTGTCGGCTTCCGGAGCTGTTAACCTTTCAAGCCAATGGTTCTCATACCCAACAATCTGTCGGCGAGAGGGACCGCCCCAGAAAATGTCGCAGCAACCGATGCAGACCATTTCGGGCAGGCTCATACTGCTGGTCAAGGCAGGCTATTGGCTGGCGCTGCTGATCATTGCAGCCATGGTGATGGCCTCCTTCATCCTTCTCCAGCAGATGATGGCTGGCCAGCGGAACGACGAGACGCTGCTCGATATTGTCGGCATGCAAAAGGTGCTGTCGCAACGCATTGTCTTCCTTGCCAACGCGGCAGGTGCAGCTACGCGCAACCAACAACCGGCTCTGGTCACCGCATTCAAACAGGCCACGGCCGACTTCGAGAGGAACTACGACCTTCTGCTCGAGCGGGTGGTCGCCGACCCGACGTCACCGGCAAGGCTCGATCCAAAGTCAGTCGAGAGCGTCCTTTTCGCCAAGCCGTTTCATCTCGATTACTTCTCGGTCGGGCTTATCGCCAACGGCGAACGACTGGTTTCGGCGTTTGAATCGCAACTCGGTATGGCCGACAATGGCGGCTACAAGGGTGGCGGCGAACGCGTCAATCTCGACGCTTCCGTCGCCAATGCAACTCTGTCGGGCTATGCGGCACTCGGCCATCGCATCAACGCCCAAGCCGATGCGCAATCGGAAAGACTTCTCGATCTCCATCGAACGCTGTTCTACTCGACTATCGGCGTCATCGTGCTGGTGGCACTTTTCATCTTCAGGCCGATGTCGAACGCCATCCTGCGCAAGACGCGTGAACTCATCGATACCCGCAATTCCATGGCCTTCATCGCGGTGCATGACGGCCTTACCGGCCTGCACAACCGCACCTTCCTGACCGACCATTTCGATACGCTGATCAAGGGCGCGCAGCGCCGGCGGGAGCGGCTTGCGGCGGTCCACCTCGACCTCGACCGGTTCAAGCAGATCAACGACACGCTTGGCCACGCCGCCGGCGATTATGTGCTGGTGGTGACGGCGCAGCGCATGCGTGATTCTTGCCGGGCGTCGGATCTCTGCGTGCGTCTCGGCAGCGACGAGTTCGTGATGATCCTCAACGGTGCCGGCGGCACCGAGGACATCAACACAGTCGCCAGGCGCGTCCTGACGCAGATCAACGAACCGATCGTCTATCGGGGCACGACCATCCTTCCGGGCGCCAGCGCCGGCGTCGCCGTCTATCCGATTGATGCCGACAATGCGCAAGATCTGCTCGTTCATGCCGACCTCGCGCTCCACGCTGCCAAGAAGCAGGGTGGCGGCAGTCTCTCATTCTTCTCCGAGGCGTTGCGGCATGAACTCGACTACCGCAAGCGGCTCGAGCATGACATCAGGATCGCTATCGCGGAGAAGGCGTTCCAGGTCTATTTCCAGCCACAGGTTTCGTTGTCGAACGGCACGATCGGCGGCATCGAGGCGCTGGTTCGCTGGAAACATGCCGAGCGCGGCATGATTGCACCGGGCGAGTTCATTCCCATCGCCGAGAAATGCGGACTGATGCCTGCGATCGGCCGCATCGTCATCGCCAAGGCAATCGGCGAGGCGGCGGAGTGGAACCGTGCCGGCATTGCCTTCGGACGGCTCGCTGTCAACGTCTCCGGCTCCGAATTGCGTGAGGCCGATTTCGACGCCTTCCTCTTCGGTGCGCTGGAAAAGTCTGGGCTGCCGCCACAAAAACTTTCGCTCGAGATCGTCGAATCCGTCATCCTCGACGACGAGAAAACCGGCATCGCGGCGAAGCTGCGGCACATCCGCGCCGCCGGCGTCCATCTTGAACTCGATGATTTCGGCACTGGCTACGCGTCGCTCAGCCACGTCAATCCGAACGAGATCGACAGGCTGAAGATCGATCGCCGCTTCGTCCAGAACATCAATGAGAACGGCGACAACACCAAGATCGTGCGTGCCATCACCGAACTCGCCCGCGGCCTTGGCATCTCGATCGTCGCCGAGGGCGCCGAAACCGAGGCTGAGCTCGATTTGCTGATGGCGATCGGCTGCGACCAGGTGCAGGGCTACTCCATCGCCTTCCCGATGCCACAGGACCAGACACGCGAATGGCTGGTCGCGCGGACGCCGAAGAGAGCCAGGCTGACGGTGTTGCAGGGAAGGCTGGCGTAAGGCGCCAATCTTGACACGCCGCTTCGGAAATGGCGGCCTGATCGGGTTAAGGTCGGTCTGCCGCTGGCTGCCGTAATGGTGGCAAATTCTTCAGCGGATTGAGCATCGGTAGCCCGAGCGGCGCAAAATCACCCTCGTTGTCCGTCAGTAGTCAAGCCGTGGACCTCGGCCGTCGCGGCGATCACAATGTTTTGGATCAATCGGCATTCGCCCGCAGCCCGGCCAGCGCCTTCGGCTGGCGATGTTTGAGCTGATAGGCCTGGAGAAGCGGATCGCTGCTGGTCATCGTCTTCCTGTTTCAAATTGTTCCTGTTTCAAATTGTGCTAATGAGCGGCAAATTTTTGTTTTGCGCATGTCGTACCCAAATCCGCGCACCCTCGGGTCGGGCTCGTGGGCAGGCTTTTAGGCGACATGCAGTAAGGAAACCGCCGATGACCGATACGAAAAACCTTACCCAGCTCGGCACCAACGTCGCGGCGCCACAAAACCCGGAAGCAGCAGTCTTGGAGACCGTGCCGTTTTCGCGCGGCGACGGGCCGCCAGCCATCGTTCGCTTCACCTGCCCGGAATTCACCTCGCTCTGCCCGGTCACCGGCCAGCCGGACTTCGCCCACATCGTCATCGACTACGCACCCGACACGCTGCTGGTGGAATCGAAGTCGCTGAAGCTGTTCATGACCTCGTTTCGCAACCATGGCGCCTTCCATGAAGAGTGCACCGTCATGATCGGCCGCCGCATCATCGCCGCGACCAAACCACTGTGGTTGCGAATTGGCGGCTATTGGTATCCGCGCGGCGGCATTCCGATCGACGTGTTCTGGCAGACCGGCGCGCCGCCGGAAGGCGCATGGCTGCCCGACACCGGTGTTGCGCCCTATCGCGGACGCGGCTGAATTCTGCTGCGAGATGTCCGGCGGGACAGCAGGATCGCCAACTCTGGTTTTCGATCGCCATCAGGCGATCGACGCTGTATGTCCCATCCTTCATCGGTCCCTTCTCACTCACACTGATATTGGCTGAGCGCCCATTCGCCGGTCACCGACAGAAGGTCCGATATCTTCCAGTCGCCGTCGACCTTTTTGAACTTCCATTCCAGCCGGTGCGGATTGCTGGCAACGACAAAGGCGACGATGACCTTGGCCTCATCGCCTTTGACCGCTTCAACAGTCTTCAGGCTGTTGTCGATCTCGGCCCTGTCGTACGCCGCCCTGTCGTACGCCGCATTGTCGAGCGCCATGTTGGGATCGAGGCATTCGCCCTGCCCCGATTTCCGCAGCGCATCGCTCTTGTCGAGCACCGACTTCGCGGGATCGACGAAATGGCTGCGCTGAGCCGGATCGAGCTCGAGCCCGACATGCTCGTAAAACGGTTTCACCATCGCCGTCGGCGAACCCGGCCGCAGCGGAGCTGCCCGTGCATTTTCTGCTGAGAGCGGCGCGCTGAACAGGCCCTGGCCAGCGGTGCTGCTCAAACCCGCGGCCAGCAGGCACGCAGTCGCCAGGGCCAGGGCGCGGGCCATGGCGTCACTCCGGAGTCTGGCCAGCCAGGCATTCGAGCGCACTCAGCGTCCAGCCGCTGGTCTTCGAGGTGATGTCGGCAACCTTCCACTGGCCGTCGACCTTCTTCAGCGACCAGACCATTTCGCGTTTGGATCCATCGCCTTCCGGGAAAAGGTTGAACGTCACTGTCACGTTGGCGCTGTCGCCATCCACTGCTTCGGACAGCTTCAACGTCTTGGCGACTGTCTTCTCGTCAAAGTCCTGCGCGTCGAGACCGGGGGCGAAGTCGATGCACGGCACCTGGTCCGGCTTGTTCTTCTGCGCCTGGTCGTTGAGGTCGAACAGCCTTGTCACCGGCTCGGTGAAACGGTCGCGGTATTTCGCGTCGGCCTCGAACTTGACCTCGGGCATTTAGAAGAACTTCACCGCATTGGAGGCCGGCCCTGCCAGGGCGGCCGCAGGCGCTGCGATCGAGAGAACGGCGGCAAGCACAGTCAGTCTCATCCGATAATCTCCAGGCTTTCGTGGTGGGAACCCGTTCAATACCACGAATCCATAGCGAGCGCGGTGACGTGAAGCCGCCCGAAGAAGTCAGCGAGCAAGAGAGCAGCTGCTCAAGAGCTTTTGGCGAGCCAGCTCGCAAAAAGCCGCGCTTTCGAACCTGCCCTGAGATGGATTTTCAGATAAAATGCCCTGGGTGAGGGAATGTTGTCGGGTACAAGTGTGACCAGCCGGCCCTGTTCCATCAGGCTTTTGACCAATCCATCCCACCCCAAGACCGCCCCGATATCATCCTGAGCGGCCTGGAGGGCAATCATGTAGTTGTTCACGGAAAACCTGCGGCCTTTTGGGATGGTGTGTCCAAGCGCTTGAAACCACTCCGGCCAGTTCGTCCAGTCGGTTTCCTCGTTGTTCATATGAATCAAAGGCGCCTTGAGCAGATCCTCAACTCGGCCAATGCCGTGCTCGGCGGCGAACTTTGGAGTTCCAAGCGCGACAATGCGATCTTGAAAAAGTTTGTGACACTCCTCGGGACTTTCCTGCGCATCTCCGTAATGAATACTTAGATCACAGCGGATCGCTGTTGCGGGCACGTCGCTGACGATCTGCGAGACAGTGATGGTGGGATGGCTCTTCCAGAAGGCTGAAATCTTCGGTGTAAGCCATAGGGAGCTGACGGCCGTCGTTGTCCGGATGGTCACGTCGGCGGTTTCCGGGCGATCGCGCATGTGAGTGACGGCGTCGGAAATCGTCTCAAGCCCGCGCTGCACGGCAACGAACAGGAACGCCCCTTTCTCAGTCAATTCGACGCCGCGGCTCAAGCGCAGGAACAGGTTGCATCCCAAGTCACCCTCAAGCGCCTTGATCTGGTGGCTGATCGCCGCGGGCGTCACATTCAATTCCTGGGCGGCGTTTTTGAAACTCGCATTTCGGGCGGCTGCCTCGAAGCAGATGAGAGCCGTCACCGAGGAGAGATCGTACGGTCTTGGCATCAACGCTTCTTCGGACCCGCTTTTTGGATGGCTCGCTGAGTGCAACAGATTAGCTGAACTAAATCGTTCTGAAAATTAGTGCTATTGCGCAAAAGGCGTTCAGGCAAGAAAATTTCATCTCAAATATGCACGCCATCTATGGAATTCCGCATGAACGCCCCCTCGCCCTCGATCCAAGAGTTGCTAGCGCGCCGCGTCTCTGGCTATGCCCTTGAGCAGCCCTTTTACACTTCGCCGACGATTTACCAGCTCGATCTCGAGCACATCTTCTACCAGGAATGGCTCTACGCGGCCCCGGCATGCCAGCTTGCGAAAGCTGGTAGCTACGTGACGATGCGCGTGGGTGCCTATGAGGTGGTCATCGTGCGCGCCCGCGACGGTGAAATCCGCGCCTTCCACAATTCCTGCCGCCATCGCGGCTCGATGATTTGCAAGGCGCGCGAAGGCCAAGTGGCCAAACTCGTCTGCCCCTATCACCAGTGGACCTATGAGCTTGACGGCAAGCTCATCTGGGCAAATGACATGGGGCCCGACTTCGACATGTCCAAACACGGGCTGAAGCCGGTCCATCTGCGCAATCTTGCCGGCCTGGTCTACGTCTGTCTGTCCGCTACGCCCCCAGACTTCGAACCGTTTGCCGACCTGGCCCTTCCCTACCTAGAGGTCCATGACCTCAACAATGCGAAGGTCGCGCATACGTCGACTATCATCGAGAAGGCCAACTGGAAGCTTGTGTGGGAAAACAATCGCGAATGCTACCACTGCAGCAGCAACCACCCGTCGCTCTGCCGCTCCTTCTCGCTCGACCCGGAAGTGGCCGGGGTGTCTGCCGACGGGTCGGTCTCGGCGACCCTTCAGGCGCATTTTGACCGTTGCGAAGCCTCAGGCGCGCCGGCGCAGTTCCGTCTTGGCGGCAGCGGCCAATTTCGCCTGGCGCGGATGCCGCTGCAGCAAAAGGCCGTGAGTTACACGCTCGACGGCAAGGCTGCCGTTCACAAGAATCTTGGCCAGATTACTCTGCCCGAAGCAGGCTCGCTGTTGATGTTCCATTATCCAACGACCTGGAGCCACCTCCTGCCGGATCACTCCTTGACCTTCCGAGTCACGCCAATCAGCGCCACGGAAACCGAGGTCACCACCACCTGGCTGGTGAACAAGGATGCCGTCGAAGGGCTCGACTATGACCTCAAGCGCCTGACCGAGGTCTGGATTTCTACCAATGATGAAGACCGTGAGATCGTCGAGACCAACCAGCAAGGGATCGTCTCTCCTGCCTATGTTCCCGGACCATATTCGCCGGTTCAGGAAAGCGGTGTGACCCAATTCGTAGATTGGTATGCGAACTGGCTTGAGCGCTCTCAGGCCTCGATGCGATTGGCCGCGGAGTGAAGCAATGAACGTGGTGGCAAAACCCAGGCTGGTTTTCTGGACCGACGCGGAAGAACTCGAATGTGCCTCCTTTCTTCCGGAGGCGCCGAACGTCCTGACCTTTTGTTTCCGGTCGCCGTCCGGAGCGCTGTTCAATTTTGATCCGGGACAGTTCCTCACTTTGGAACTGCCCACTCCCGGCGGTCCGGTCTACCGGACCTACACGATATCCTCATCTCCGTCGCGGCCGACCTCGCTGACCATTACCGTAAAGGCGCAGGCCGACTCTGTCGGAACGCAGTGGATGTTTGACAGCCTCCGTCCGGGCATGCGCCTGCGGGCAATTGGTCCGGGGGGCACCTTCTCGATGGCACATCAGCCAGCCGAAAAGTTTCTTTTCATCTCGGCCGGCTCGGGCATCACACCGATGATGTCCATGACTACACATCTGTATGATTCCGGAGTTGATCCGGACATCGTCTTTGTCCACTGCGCGCGCCGTCCTTCTGAGATCATCTTCCGTGAACGGCTGGAGCATATGGCATCGCGCGTAACCGGCATTGACCTGAAATGGGTGGTTGAACAGACCGATCCATACAGGCCGTGGACCGGCTACAGAGGCATGTTCAACCAGCTGATGCTCGGACTGATGGCGCAGGATTATCTTGATCGCGAGGTGTTCTGCTGCGGGCCCGAGCCCTTCATGCAGGCCGTGCGCGAGGCGCTGGCCAGTCTCGGTTTCGACATGGCGCATTACCATCAGGAAAGCTTCCGCGCGACGCTTCCTGAGGCCGAGAAGGTCCCGGATGACTTCGTTCCCGCCGAGAACAACGAGGCCGAGATCGAATTTGTCCTATCCGGCGTCTCGGCGAAATGCGTCGAGACGGATACGATCCTGACTGCGGCACGGGCTGCCGGTCTGGTGATCCGATCGGGTTGCAGTATGGGGATATGCGGGACATGCAAGGTTCGCAGAACCGAAGGCGATGTGCATATGGTCCACAATGGCGGCATCACCGACGAAGAGATTGCCGACGGCTATATCCTGGCTTGCTGTTCTAATCCGGTTGGCCGTGTGAAAGTCGAGATATAGCAACCATTTCGCGATCTTTGATCAAGGCGCTTGTTCGAAATCGGCAGCGCCTTGACGGTCCGCGGTCAACCGAAGTCGATGATGAAGCTATTGATGAGCCACGCGCTTCACCCGCAAGGCGGTCTTGGCTCTTCCCTCGACCGGCAAGCCGGGTTTCGGGCAAGCTCAGTGATGCGTCTGGTCCACCAACAGCGCCCAGAATGCGAACAGCGGCCGATCCAGCGATCTCATTGCGTGTTTGATGCTTGGCGGATTGTAGAATGATCCACCGATGCCGGGCGAAAACCAATCCTTGTCAGCCTGCTTGAACTCGCCATGCGAGAGCACGAGGTAGGTTTCTTCCGGCGGATGATCGTGGTCGGGATACCGGACGTGAGGGGCCATCAAAGTGACGCCGAGCCACAGATCGTTTCTGTCCTCGAGGCCGCCCGGGCCAAGGATCATCGCGTTGGCGTGACCGTCACGGAAATTGCTGCTGGCAGACGGGGCGGGATTTGATTTCAGCCGCCATTCGAGCAGCGGCTCGATCGCCTTGAAGCGCTCAATCAAGTTGCGGAGCGTAGGCGGGATCGCCTCTTCCGCCAACGCCGGGCCGAGATAGGAACAGACCGGCAAACGGCTCCCGGCCCTGGTCTTTTCAGGCCCGGGAACCTCCGATTGGGCGAAGAGCCGGATGATCGATCTGCGCGATCGCAGGTCGTGTGAGAACTGGTCGAAGGCCACGAACGCTGTGTCTACAAAATATTGCAGGGCCTCACTTCTGTTCATCTCGGAGCCCTTGTTGTGAGCGGACGCTATCGTCCGTTGCCGGACGTTAGATATCTTTCGCCAGTCGCAGCGCGTCGTAGATCGCGGCGTGGGTGTTGCGAGCTGAAACGGCGTCGCCGATACGAAAGAGTTGGAATTGGCCCTGCGCATTCCGCACCACCGACTGTGGTTGCCCGGCGATGAGCTCATCTTGCGAAATCTCGCCGTGATTGGTCGATTTTGGTTTCAGTTCGAAATAGATGTCGTCCAGCGGAATAGTGCCGTGATTGACGACAACCTGATCCACGACGCGCTGTTTGGATATGCCGCCGTAGTCACTGCCGACATTTGCAATGAGCTGATTGCCATTCTTTTCAACTGACTCGAGCCGATAGGTAACGGTGAAGGTCACATCGAGTTTTTGAAGAGACCTCATGTAGGGCACGAGGTTCATAGCCATGACCTCGGGTGAGAATGACCGGTCCGGCGTCATGATCTCAACCTTCGCTCCGGCGCCGGCGAGGAATTCCGCGGCCTGGAGTGCCGCGTGGTCACCCGCGTCGTCGAAGATGAGGACATTGGTTCCCGGCTTTGCGTCTCCGGAGATGATGTCCCATGACGACACCACGAACTCGTTGCCCTTGGAAAGGACATCGGTGTGCGCCACCCCGCCCGTGGCAATGATGACGACGTCCGGATGCTCTGCCTCGATGGTTTCGGCTTCCGCCCAGGCATTGAACCTGATGGTCACTCCATGTTTTTCGCACTGGGCCATGCGCCAATCGATGATGCTCATCATCTCCTTGCGGCGCGGGCTCAGCGCTGTCAGCCGGATCTGCCCTCCCGGCCCGCTGGCGGCCTCGAAGACCACAACCTCGTGTCCCCGCTCACCCGCGACGCGGGCGGCCTCGAGGCCAGCCGGACCTGCACCGACGACGACTACTTTCTTGCGGCTGTCGGCCTTGGCGACAATATGCGGCATGGTCAGCTCACGGCCAGTCGCGGCGTTGTGAATGCAGTATGCCGCCCCGCCCTGATAGATACGGTCAAGGCAATAGTTTGCGCCCACGCATGGCCTGATTTCGTCTTCGCGCTTTTCGATGATCTTGCGCACGATGTGAGGGTCGGTCATGTGCGCGCGCGTCATGCCGATCATGTCCACCTTGCCCGATGCGATCGCGTGGCGGGCAGTCGCCACATCCGATATTTTCGCTGCGTGGAATGTTGGGAAGTTGATCGCGGCACGAATCTCGCCGGCAAAATCAAGGTGCGGCGCGTTCGCCATTCCCTGAATTGGAATGACGTCCGTCAGGCCCGCATCGGTATCGATGTGCCCGCGGATCACGTTGAGGTAATCGATAAGTCCGCTTTCCTTGAGACGCTTGGAGATTTCCATGCCCTCCGACTTGCCAGTGCCACCGGCGAGACGTTCATCCGCAGTATATCGCACGCCCAGGATGAAGTCCTCGCCGACCCGTGACCGGATCGCCTTCAAGACATCCATGCAGAAGCGCATGCGGTTATCAAGCGAACCGCCATAAGGGCCGTCAAGTTCGTTCGTGAGAGGAGACACGAACTGGTCGAGCAGGTGGCCATAAGCCTCCAGCTCGACGCCATCCATCCCGCCCGCCTTCATCCGCTCAGCGGCGTCCGCAAAGTCCTTGATGATGCGCTCGATATCCCAGTCTTCAATTTTCTTGGGAAACGCGCGGTGGGAGGCTTCACGATGATGGGACGGCGCCACAACGGGAAGCCAGTCACCTTTGTCCCAGCGTGTACGCCGTCCAAGATGGGTTAGCTGGATCATGATGGCGGCGCCCTCTTCGTGCACCGCATCTGTCATCTGCCTGATCCACGGCACGATCTCGTCCTTGTAGGCGAGCAGGTTGTTGAAAACCGGGGGGCTGTCCTTCGAGACCGCAGCGGACCCGGCTGTCATCGTCATCGCCACACCGCCCTTCGCCCTTTCAACCGTGTAGGCAAGATAGCGCTCCTTCGGCATCCCGTCCTCCGGATAAGCCGGCTCGTGGGAGGTCACGATGATGCGATTGCGCAGGGTCAAATGCTTGAGTTTGTACGGCTGCAGAAGGGGATCGCTCGACATCTGACGGACTCCGGGCTGAGATGGCAGGTGCGAACGCTAGCCGAAAATGTACATGCATGTCAAGTTTCACTTCTGAGAAGTCGATAGAGTCGACGTAGGTGTACATTTTGCTGGTTTTCACTTTGACAGTTTGTTAGGCTGATCGCTCATGGAGCAAATTTCGAACGATAGCGGATGGCGCGGATCGCCGGAGGGGTGGCTTGAAGCCGCCTACGACCTGCTTCTTGAATCCGGCGTCGATACGGTGAGAATATCGCCACTGGCCAAGAAATTGGGCCTGTCGCGCACCAGCTTCTATTGGTTCTTCAAGGATAGAGAAGAACTGTTGGCTGCCCTCGTGACCCGTTGGCGGGACAAGAACACCGGCAACCTCGTCAAGCAGGCTGAGGCATATGCCGAGACGGTCGCCGAAGCGATGCTGAACGTTTTCGACTGCTGGCTCGACAAATCCTTGTTCGATTCCCAGTTCGAGTTCGCAGTCAGAAGCTGGGCGCTTCAATCCCCTGACATTCTGGCGGAGGTACAGAAAGCCGACCAGACGCGTCTCGATGCGTTGAGCCAGATGTTTGTCCGCTTTGGTTACGACGAAGGCTCAGCCGATGTTCGAGCGCGCACCATCTACCTCGTGCAGATCGGCTACATCTCAATGCAGACCAGCGAAGATCTCGCGGACCGCATGAAGCGCATTCCCGGGTACGTGGAGATTTTTACAGGTAAGGCCCCGCGGAAGCGCGAACTCGACCGGTTCTTCGCCAGACACGGCCATTCGGCGGGCTGAGGAAGCGTTTCGACAATGGGTGAACCCTTGAGCATCGGAATAATCGGCGGAGGTGGCTGGCTTGGACGCGCTATCGCCGAGGCCATCATTGATGCGCAAACAGTCGCCGCAGAGCACCTGACGCTCTCTCATCGAAGTGGGCAACCCGACTTTCTGCCAAACGCTGCATGGACCAGGGACAACCAGGAACTGGTGGATCGATCTGATGTCATCATCGTCTCGGTCCGGCCCCAGGATTGGCCTGCCATCGACATTACTGCGTCCGGCAAGCTCGCCATGTCGGTTATGGCCGGGATCACTCTCGACCAACTGGCGGGACGTCTTAAAACCGACCGCGTCGTCCGCACGCTTCCGAATGCAGCGGCAGAGGTGCGGAATTCCTATACTCCCTGGATAAGCTCTCAGGGCGTCACCGCCGATGACCGCAATGTCGTTCGCCGGATTCTGGAGGCCTGTGGCGCTGCCGATGAAGTCAAAACAGAAGCAGATATCGACTATTTGACGGGCCTCACCGGATCCGGTCCAGCCTTTCCGGCGCTTTTGGCGGCGGCGATGATGGACGACGCCCTCAGCCGAGGAATGGATCCAGATATTGCCCGGCGGAGCGTCAGCGCGGTGCTTGTTGGAACCGGAAAACTCCTCGAGGCTCGTCCAGACAATCCCCAAGATATCGTCCAGACCTTCCTCGACTACCGCGGCACCACCGCGGCAGCGATCGAGGCCATGCGGGCAGCCGGGTTTGAATCTGCCGTGGCAGACGGCCTTGCCGCGGCGCTCCAGAAATCCGTGACTATGGGACAAGCCACCTGACTGCCGAACGAGGCCCTCCTCCGACCGCTGGTGTGATATTATGTCAAAACTCTTTCCGCATCTGTTTTCACCTGCAAAGCTAGGCAGCCGCACGCTCCGAAACCGGATCGTGTTCGGGGCTCATACCGCCAACATGGCCGAAAATGGCGTGCCGACCGAACGGCACGTTGCCTACTATGCCGAGCGAGCCCTCGGTGGGGCCGGAATGATTGTTGTCGAACCCATGCCCGTCCATCAGGCCGCCGTCCTGACACGCGGCAATTTTCGACCTGACGACGACAGCGTCATTCTTCATTTCCAGCAGGTCACGCGCGCGATCAAGGACCACGGGGCGATCGCCATCCAGCAGCTCTATCACGTCGGAGCGCACGGGGATTCGGACAACTCATTTCACGCGCATTGGTCGCCCTCGGGCCTGCCGAGCTATCATGACAGCGACGGTTCCCACGCGATGTCCGAGGGTGAGATTTGGGAAACCATCGACAGCTTCGTTCAGGCGGCGCGCCGCTGCCGGGAAGCCGGTTTCGACGGCGTCGAAGTCTGGGCTGCCTATCTCGGACTGGTCGATCAGTTCTGGACGCCCTGGACAAACCGACGCGAGGACCAATGGGGAGGGTCGCTCGACAACCGCACGCGGATCTCGCGCGAAATCCTAACCCGCATCCGCGAAACATGCGGCCTCGATTTCATCATTGGACTCTCGGTCAGCGACGAACCCGACTACGCAGTAGCGCTCAGTCGCCAGGAACTGGCGGAGATCATTCGGCTGCACGATGAGCAGGGGCTGATCGATTACGTGACCTGCGGCACTGGCAGCTACCTCGATTTCTACAAGATAATGCCGACGTTTCTCTATCCGGAGAAGCTTGGCACCGATCTCGCGACGACCCTCAAGGCCGCGGTCAAGAAGGCCCTCGTGGTGGCCGAAAGCCACATCAGGACGCCTGAAAACGCCGAAACCGTGCTCGGCGAGAAAGCTGCAGACCTGGTCTCGATCGTCCGGGGCCAGATCGCCGATCCGCATCTGGCACGCAAAGCCGCGGCAGACCGGCCCGAGGATGTGCGCGGATGCATATCCTGCAACCAGATGTGCTGGGGCCGTCGTTCGCGCGACTACTGGATCAGCTGCCTTATCAATCCCTCTGCGGGGCGCGAGTTTGAATGGGGTGGTGACCGGTTCACGTCCGCTGCCATCAAGAAACGGGTGCTTGTCGTCGGCGGCGGTCCCGCCGGCCTCGAGACGGCTCGGGTTGCCGCCGAGCGAGGGCACGACGTGGTGCTGGCCGAAGCCTCCAGTAGGCTGGGCGGGAACTTTCTGCTCGCAGGACTGCAGCCGCGCCGCGGGCAAATCCTCGACCTTCTCGGGTGGTATGAACGCCAGCTCAGCAAAACTGAATGTCGACGTACGACTGAACACCTACGTCGAGGCCTCGGAAATCGCCTCTTTCCAAGCTGACACCGTTATCCTGGCCACGGGGTCGGTGTCTCCCGAAACCGGCTTTCAGAAGGCTTTGCCGGCAGTGCCGAGCCTGCCCGGCATCGAAAGGGGCAATGTCTTCTCGATCGAATCCGTCATGGCCCGCGTTGTGCGGCCGGGTAAGCACGTGCTTTTGCTCGACGAGGGCGGAGGCTGGCGCGGTTGTGGCACTGCCTGGAAACTTGCCGAGGATGGCCATCAAGTGACCATTCTCACGCCCGATCCGTTGGTCGGCAAGGAACTGCAGCGGACGGCTGCCGATTTCCCGCTGCGACGGACATTGCGCCAGCTTGGCGTCACATGGTTGTTGGATGTCAGCGTGCTGGAATGGCACGGGGACGGCGTGACCATCGTTGACCACAACACGCGTGAAGAAAGCTTCGTGCCTGGCGATTGCCTTGTACTTGCAACCACCAATGTGGCGGCGAATTGGCTGGCGAAAGAGCTGGAAAAGACTCCCCGGCCGTTCATAGAGGTCGGCGATGCTGTCGCTCCGCGCCAGGCGCCCTACGCCTTCCACGAAGGACGGAAAGTTGCCTTGCGGCTATGACACGCGCACATTGTGCTTGCGCTTCATAAAATCCTTGGCGGTCTCGACTGCCACGGCCGCGTCGCGGCAATAGGCGTCGGCGCCGACGGCCTTGCCGAATTCCTCGTTGAGCGGGGCGCCGCCGACCAGCACGACGTAGTCGTCGCGGATGCCCTTTTCCTTCATCGTGTCGATGACGACCTTCATGTAGGGCATGGTCGTCGTCAGCAGCGCCGACATGCCGACGATGTCAGGCTGGTGCTGTTCGATGGCGTCGAGATATTTTTCCACCGCATTGTTGATGCCGAGGTCGATGACGTCGAAGCCGGCGCCCTCCATCATCATGCCGACAAGGTTCTTGCCGATGTCGTGGATGTCGCCCTTGACGGTGCCGATCACCATCTTGCCCTGCTTCGGCGCGCCGGTGGCGACAAGCAGCGGACGCAGGATGAACATGCCCGCCTTCATCGCGTTGGCCGACAACAGCACTTCCGGCACGAACAGGATGCCGTCGCGAAAATCCTCGCCGACGATGCGCATGCCTTCGACCAGTGCCTCGGTCAGCACCTTGTAAGGCGCCCAGCCGCGCTCGAGTAGGATGTTGGTGCCTTCCTCGATCTCTTCCTTCAGCCCGTCATAAAGGTCATCGTGCATCTGCTGCACGAGTTCGTCGTCGGAAAGCTCGGAAAGGATGATCTCGTCGTCGGCCATGTTTGACGCACTCACTGATTTCAATGGCTTGCGGTCCGCCGGCACCTGTTTTCTGCAACGGGTGCCGGCGGGTCATTGCCAGCCTTGGGAGCTAACTCAGGCGTCCAGCCAGACGTTCTGAAGATCCATCTCGAAAGTCTGGTGGACCGCGTAGTTCTTCACCTTCTTGTTCATGTGGCTGTACAGCTTCTGCCAGAACGGCTGAATGATGACGCCCGAATCCTGCAGGATCTGCTCGACGTCCTTCATGACCTCGCGGCGCTTCTCCACGTCGATGAGTGAGAGGGCCTGCTTGAGCTTGGCGTCGAAATCAGGATTCGAATACGCCGTTTCATTCCAGGCCTCGCCGGTGCGATAGCCGAGCGCCAACACCTGAACGCCGAGTGGGCGCATATACCAGATGGTCATGGAATAGGGGTATTTCGTCCAGTCGTTCCAGAAGGTCGACCCCGGCAGCACCGTGCGCTTCACCTTGATCCCGGCATCGCGCAGCTGGCCGGCAATCGCGTCGCCGGTGTTCTTTTGCCAATCGTCCTCGACGGTGATCAGTTCATGCTCGAAATCGGCCTGTCCGGCCTCGGCCATCAGCTTCTTGGCGCCGGCCGCATCGCGTGTCTTCTTGGGCAGCGGAAAATATTCCGGATGGATCGGGCTGACGTGGTGGTTTTCACCTGGGGTGCCGCGCCCGGCGTAGCCAAGTTCGAGCACCGCATTGTTGTCGACGGCCATTTGCAGGGCGTTGCGTACCCGCTGGTCATCATAAGGCTTGTGCGTGATGTTGGTGCGGGCAACGAGCGTCGTCGCCGTCGCGACCTCCGATTTCACCAGATCCATCTGGTCGAGGATGTCGATGAAGTCGGCGGGCGTCTCGAAATTGACGTCGATTTCCTCGGATTCGAATGCATTCACCGAGGCGTTGAAGTCGGTGCCGTAGTCGATGAATTCGACGCTGTCGAGCGGCGCTTCACCGCCCCACCATTTGCCATTCTCGCGACGCTTGACGACCGCGTTCTGGCCGACCGAATAAGACACAAGCTCGAAAGGCCCGGTGCCGATCGGCTTGGCGAGCGGATCGGCGCCATCGGTATCGAATTTGCGGTGGACGACGAGCGCTGGATAGTCGGTGAAGTTCGGGATCAGCGAGATATCAGGTTCGTTCAGCGTCAGCTTGACCGTGTTGTCGTCGACCTTGGTGATCGCCCCGTCCCTGGCCTTGCCGGTCTTGGCGTCGATCAGCGCACCGACGCGCGCGGCCATCGAATTGCCGGCGGCATCCTTCTCGCACCAGCGCGTCAGATTGTAGACCACGTCGTCGGCGTTGAAGGCGTCGCCATTGTTCCAGGTGATGCCCTTGCGCAGATGCAGCACGTATTCGGTGGCGTCGTCGTTGACGTCCCAGCTCTCGAGCAGGACCGGCTCGAAAGTGAATTCGCGGGTGTAGCGGACAAGCGGCTCGAGCCAGCAGCGCGAAATGTTGGCAAGCTCCACCCAGTCGTAAGTACGCGGATCCTTCTGCGCCTTCACCGACATCGATACGCGCAGCGTTCCGCCTTTCCTGGGCTCTTCGGCCAAAGCCCGTCCCGGCACCGCAAGACCGATCATAGCGTAGGCAAGGGCAGTCGATGCCCCGAACGCGCTTGCCAGCGCCAGAAACTCGCGCCGGTCCATCCGGCCTGAGCGGGCTTCTTCAGCCATCGCCTCGATTACGCTGGGGACACGATCACCGTTGTTTCTGAAGAGTGCCATCATTTCCTCCCTTATGGTTGCCTTTGGGTCTTCGCCCGTTGGATTAACTAACGCTGTCCGGCAGCTTCTCCTCGCGCAGCGCGATCAAATCTTTGAGACCGTCGGCGATGCCGTCATCGAGCTTCGGCTCCTCATAATCGGCGAGCATGTTGCGCGCTTTCTCGCGGCCGCGCGTGTCGTGGTCCTTTGCCCCTTCAGCCTTCCACTGTTCGTAGGAATTGAAGTCCATGATGCTGGGCATGAAGAAGGCCGACTGGAAATGCTCGAGCGTGTGCTGGGTGCCGAGGAAATGGCCCTGCGGCCCGACCTCGCGGATCGCCGCCATCGCTTCCTTGAAATCGTCGAACGGCAGGCCGCCGGCATATTTGTACCAGCCGACAAGCTGTTCGCAGTCGGTCGCGAATTTTGAATAGCCGCAGGTCAGGCCGGCCTCGAGCCATCCGGCGGAGTGCCAGATGTAGTTGGCGCCGGCAAGGATGGCGGCATGCATCAGCATGTTCGCCTCGTAGCCCGCCTGGGCGTCATTGAGTTTCGATCCGACATGGAAGCCCGACGTGCGCCAGGGCAGCCGATATTTCCGCGCCAGTGCTCCCATCAAATACATCATCTGGGCGGCCTCGGGCGTGCCGCCCATCGGCGCGCCGGTCTTCATGTCGACCGTAACCATGAACTGTCCATAGATCTGCGGTGAACCCGGACGCAGCAGTTGCGTGAAGGCGACGCCCGCCAGCGCTTCGGCATTGACCTGCGCGACCGCTCCCACCGCCGAGGCCGAAGTCGAGGCGCCGCACAGCGCGAACGGCGCCAGGATCAACGGCTGGTTGTGACGCGCATAGACCTTCATCGCGTCCAGCATGGTGGCGTCCCATACCAGTGGCGAGTTGCAATTGGTGATCGCGACCAACACAGGGTTGTCCCGGACAAAATCATCGCCGAACACGATGCCCGCCATCGCCATCGTGTCTTCGGCGCGTTCCCTGGATGTCACGATGCCCATGAACGGCTTGTCGGAATGCTTCAGCGCCGAATGGATGATGTGGAGGTGACGCTTCGGCACCGCAATTTCCATCGGCTCGCAGATGATCGAGCTCGACGAATGCAGCGCCGGCGCCATGTAAGCGAGCTTATGAAAGTTCTGAAGGTCGGCGAGCGTGCCATAGCGCCTGACGTTATCGAGGTCGCGCACGTAAGGCGCGCCATACATCGGCACAAAAATGGAATTCTTGCCGCCGACGCGGACCGAGCGCTCAGGATTGCGCGCATTGAGCGTGAATTCCGGCGGGACCTTCGAGATCAGCTCCATCAACAGCGCGCGGTCAATGCGAACGCGCGTCTCGGAGACATCGGCTCCGGCGGCCTGCCACAGTGCTATGGCCTCGTCGTCGCGGAACTCGCAGCCAACCTGTTCGAGGATCGAGAGCGACTCCTGGTGGATCAGCTCGACAGCCTCGTCCGGGACCATTTGGTATGCGGGTATGTTGCGAACCAGCGTCGGAAACGACGCCATCGGAGTTCCGCGCAGCGCCTTGCGGCCCAGGCGACCGCCACCTCGGCGGCTGGCGGGTTCGGTGACTTCGGCGGCCGGTGCGTTCATGGAATTCCATCCTCCCAATTACGACCAGCCTAGCGAGAGGAAATATGGCTGTGACGCTGGAAAATCCTGATCACTTGTATAAGCTCAGCTTATGCGAAGCTTGCGCCGTCTGCTGCCCTCGGCCGGCAGCCTGATCGTTTTCGAAGCCGCCGGCCGGCTGTCGAGCTTTACCGCCGCCGGGCGGGAGCTCGGCATGACGCAGGCTGCCGTGTCCTATGCGATCCGCGGGCTTGAAGAGCAGCTCGGCGCGAAACTGTTCCAGCGCCGCCATCGTCAGGTCAGCCTTACCGAAGCCGGCGAGCGTTTCCACGCCGACGTCTCGCTCGGCCTGTCGCACATCCGCAAGTCGGCGGAGGATTTGCGCCTACAAGCGACCGGCGGCCATGTGACGCTCGCTGCCTCGACCGCCTTCGCCTCGTTCTGGATGATGCCGCGCCTGCAGCAGTTCCGCGACGAACTGCCGGGCATCGATCTGCGCATCCAGACCGCCGACCGCGATCTCGACATCATCGCCGAAGACATCCCGCTCGGCGTTCGTGGCGGCGAACCACAGGGATGGCCGGACTATCATTCGCTGCCGCTCGCCGATGAAGAAATATTCCCGGTTGCCGGCGCGAGTTACGTGGCGCGGTTCGGACTGCCGGAAACCGTCGAGGATCTGCCATCGCACCGGCTCATCCATCTCGAAGAGCCGTTTCGCGAGGCCGCGAGTTGGGACGAGTGGTTCGCCTCGGCCGGGGTCGACATCACCGATGCCGGGCGCGGCTTGCGCATCAACGATTATGCGCTGGTGATCCAGGCGGTCATGGAAGGCCAAGGCATTGCGCTCGGCTGGGGCCACCTCGCCGAGCGCCTGCTGACGACAGGGCTGCTGGTGCGTGTTACCGGCCACACGATGACGACCGGCAAGGGCTTTCATGTCATCTGGTCGAGAAATCGCGAGCTCAGCGACAATGCCCGCAAGGTGCGGGACTGGCTGGCTGCGCAGGCGTGAGGCTCCCATGATGCTCAATCAATCGTCACGACGATCTTGCCGAATTGCTCGTTCGACTCGAGAAAGCGATGCGCCTCGACGATCTGCTCGAACGGAAAGGTTTTGGCGATGGCCGGCTTTAGCGAACCTGACATCAATCCGTCGAGGATGAACGCCTTGGCAGCTTCCAACTTCACTGGATCGCCAGTGATCTCGTGGACGAGATAGCCGCGCAGCGTCAGCGTCTTGGCCAGCGCAGCCAACAGCGGGAACGGCGTCGGCTCGGGGCTCAAGCCGCCATATTCGATGAGAACGCCACCCCGTGCCATCGCCGCCGTCAGAGGCGCGAAAATCGGGCCGCCGACCGCGTCGAACACCACTCGGATGTTGTCCGGACTGGCGATTTCCTTCAGCCGGGCTTCCAGATCTTCGTCCGCTGAAGCAACGACATGGGCCGCGCCGAACTTGAGCAGGGCCTGTCTCTTGGCAGATGTCCGTGTGACCGCGATCGCGGTCGCACCAACGATATTGGCAATCTGGATCGCGGCAAGTCCGACACTGCTCGATGCCGCGGTAATGACGACGAAGTCGCCTCTCCTGAGCTTGGCAATGTCGATCAGTGCGCCGTAGGCGGTGAGATATTGCATCCAGACCGCTGCCGCCTCTTCCCAGCTAAGCGATGGCGGGTGCTTGACCACGAACTCGGCGGGATATGTGGCAATCTCACCATAGGCGGGCCAGCGGGCCATCGATAATGGCGGCACGACGCTGACGGCGTCACCTGGCGCAAAACCGCGCACGGCTTCGCCGACCGCTTCGACAACACCCGCTGCCTCAAGGCCAAGACCGGAAGGCAACGGCGGCGTCTGGATATAAGTGCCCGAACGCAGCAGCGCCTCGGCCCGGTTGAGACCCAGTGCCTTGACCCGGATCTGAATCTCGCCCCGATCGAGCGCGGGAATATCGAGATTCTCGATGCGCAGAACCTCGGGGCCACCATGCTCATGAAAGCGAACAACACGTGCCATGCGGTCATAACTCCAAAACATTTGATCCGAATGCGCTATGCCAGCGGCCATCCGGCAGATATATGGCCGCATGGGCTTTACGACGCCTATGCGCTCTGGCTGCAAACGCCTCACTTGCCGCTGAAGGTCCGCCTTGCCGTCGATGCGCTGGCGGCAGCGCTGCCCAAGCTGATGACGTGAAATGCAGGAGCGAGGATTCCTGAATTCCCCCTCCCACCGCCCTCGAATCCGCCTATAGTACCCCTATGCCCATCCGCCAGC
>SAQR01000056.1 GCA_004020365.1 Mesorhizobium sp. | reverse complement strand
TGGTGCTCAACGGCCTCAGGTCGCGCGTCGCGCTGCAGGTCGATGGCGGCCTGCGTACCGGCCGCGACGTCGTCATCGGCGCGCTGCTTGGCGCCGACGAATTCGGCTTCTCGACCGCGCCGCTGATCGCGGCCGGCTGCATCATGATGCGCAAGTGCCATCTCAACACCTGCCCGGTCGGCGTCGCGACGCAGGATCCGGTGTTGCGCAAGCGCTTCAAGGGCACGCCGGAACATGTCATCAACTTCTTCTTCTATGTAGCGGAAGAGGTGCGGGCGCTGCTCGCCGAGATGGGCTACACCCATCTCGACCAGATCATCGGCGACACCGATCTGTTGGAGAAGCGGGCGCTGATCCAGCACTGGAAGGCGCGCGGGCTCGACTTCAGCAAGATGTTCTTCAAGCCGGATGCCCCGCATGAGGCGGTGCACTGGACCGAGCGGCAGAAGCATCCGATCGACGACGTGCTCGACCGCAAGCTGATCGAGTTGGCCAAGCCGGCGCTCGAAGCCAGGCAGCCGGTCAGCATCGAGCTGCCGATCCGCAATGTCGACCGTTCGACCGGCGCCATGCTGTCGGGCGAAGTGGCAAAGCGCTTCAGGCACAAGGGCCTGCGCGAGGACACGATCTCGGTGAAGCTCACCGGCACCGCCGGCCAGTCTTTTGGCGCCTTCCTGGCGCGCGGGGTTTCGTTCGAGCTGGTCGGTGCGGCCAATGACTACGTCGGCAAGGGCCTGTCGGGCGGCCGCATCGTCATCCGCCCGCCCGAAAACACGAAGATCGTCGCCGCGGAGTCGATCATCGTCGGCAACACGGTGCTTTACGGCGCGACCGAGGGCGAGGCCTATTTCTGCGGCGTCGCCGGCGAGCGTTTTGCCGTTCGCAATTCGGGCGTGGCCGCCGTCGTCGAAGGCGTTGGCGACCATGGCTGCGAGTACATGACCGGCGGCATTGTCGTCGTCATCGGGCAAACCGGCCGCAACTTTGCCGCCGGCATGTCGGGCGGCGTCGCCTATGTGCTTGACGAGGAAGGTGATTTCGCCGAGCGCTGCAACATGGCGATGGTCGAGCTGGAACCCGTTCCCGAAGAAGACGACCTGATGGAGAAACTGCTCCATCACGGCGGCGACCTCGACCACAAAGGCCGCGTCGACGTGTCAGGCGACATGACCAGCCATGACGAGGAGCGGCTCTATCAGCTGATCTCGAACCACGTCCATTACACTGGTTCGGTGCGCGGCCGCGAGATCCTCGACAACTGGGCGGCTTTCCGGCCGAAATTCCGGAAGATCATGCCGGTCGAATACCGCCGCGCGCTGATCGAAATGGAACGCATGCGCATGGGCGTTGCGGCGGAATAGATTTTTGCGACGGCCGGGAAGCCTGGCTTCCCGGCACGAGTCTCATCAACAATCCTGACCTCATCCTGAAGGTTGCCATGGCTGCCTCAAGAGGTTAACGGGTGCGACGAAAACCGCACCATCTGGACAGCAGGAACTGGACTATGGGCAAGGTAACAGGGTTTCTCGAGATCGACCGGCAGGTGCACAAGTACCAGCCGGCTTCCGACCGCATCCGGCATTTTCGCGAGTTCACGCTGCCGATGTCGGACAAGGAGGTCGAGAAACAGGCGGCGCGCTGCATGGATTGCGGCATTCCGTACTGTCACGGGCCGACCGGCTGCCCGGTCCACAACCAGATCCCGGACTGGAACGACCTCGTCTACAATGGCGACTGGGACAATGCGATCCGCAACCTGCATTCGACCAACAATTTTCCGGAATTCACCGGCCGCATCTGTCCGGCGCCTTGCGAGGAAGCCTGCACGCTGAACCTCGAGGACATTCCGGTCGCCATCAAGACGATCGAGCAGGCGATCGCCGACAAGGCCTATGAGACCGGTCATATCCGGCCCTATCCGCCGGAAAAGAAGACCGGCAAGCGCGTCGCAATCATTGGCTCGGGGCCGGCCGGCATGGCGGCCGCCCAGCAGCTCGGCCGCGCCGGCCACGACGTTCACGTCTATGAGCGCGAGAGCCGGCCGGGCGGGCTGATGCGCTACGGCATCCCCGATTTCAAGATCGAGAAGCACTACATCGACCGGCGCATCGAGCAGATGCAAGGCGAGGGCGTGAGCTTCCATTGCGGGATCAATGTCGGCGTCGACAAGCCGGTGGCGGAGCTGCTCGCCGACTATGATGCGGTGCTCTATTGCGGCGGTTCGGAAACGCCGCGCCCGGCCAACATTCCCGGCGACGATCTCGACGGCGTGCATGACGCGATGCCTTACCTGGTGCAGCAGAACAGGCGCATCGGCGGCGAGCCGATCCAGTCGGTGGCGTGGCCGTCGCCGCCAATCGTCGCCGGCGGCCAGCACGTCGTCGTCGTCGGCGGCGGCGACACCGCGTCCGACTGCGTCGGCACCGCCTTCCGCCAGGGCGCGGTTCGCGTCACCCAGCTCGACATCCGGCCGCAGCCGCCGGAAAGGGAAGACAAGCTTTCGGTGTGGCCCTATTGGGCGACGAAGATGCGCACCTCGTCCTCGCAGGCGGAAGGCGCCGAGCGCGAGTTCCAGGTGGCGACGCTCGAATTCATCGGCGAGGACGGCGCGTTGACCGGCGTCAAATGCTGCGAGGTCGATGAAAAGCGCAAGCCGATCGCCGGCACGGAATTCGTCATCCGCGCGGATCTCGCCTTCATCGCTATCGGCTTTGCCGGGCCGGCCGCCGTCGGGCCGGTGTCGGAACTGGCTGGCCAGATGAAGATCGCCATCGACAGCCGCCGCTCGAACAACGTCGAGGCCAATGATCGCGACTACAAGACCAGCGTCGAAAAGCTTTATGCGGCGGGCGATGTGCGCCGCGGTCAATCGCTGGTCGTCTGGGCGATCCGCGAGGGCCGTCAGGCAGCGCGTTCGATCGACGAGGCGCTGATGGGATCGAGCGTGCTGCCGCGCTGAGACTGTTTGGAAACTCTACTCCCGCGGCCATCTGAGAGCGTTTTCTGCGCTTCCGGGCCTTCGCCGGCCGAAGCACTTATGAGCGGTCGTGGCAGTTAAAGCTACGGCCGGTCCCCGATCCTCGTATCAAGGCTTGATCGCCGTGGTCGTTTCGGGCACGGCCGGCGCCGCAGGCTGCTTCCTTGGCGGCCAGGAAAAATCGTCGGCGCGTCCGGGCGAAGCAACGGACGCCTTGCCCCCGACGACGCGTTTTTCGCCGGGCCCGTCCGCTTGTGCCGGCGCTGCGGCGCCGAGAAGTTCCGAACCGCCGTCGAGTGCCGGATCGCTGAGCAGCATCGGCACGGTGCGATCGACGGGCATGGGTGTCGGTGCCGGCGCCCCGACGGGAGCGCCGGCTGGCGCATAAGCTGCCGGTGTGCCCGGAGGCGAGGTCATTCCAAGGATCTTCAGCAAGGGCTTTTCGGCATAGAAGGCGAGCTTGCGTTTGCCGGCTTTCGAGACATAGATTCCGTCGTCGGTGCGCAGGCGCACCGGCTGGCCGTTGATGTCAGGCCCGCTGGTGACAAAGGCGCCTTCCTCGTCGACGAACCCGTCCCAGATGTCGACGAATTCGCCGCCATGGGCCTCGGCCGTCGAGCGGTAGATATCGTTGAAAGCCAGCATGTCGGAGGTCATCTTCGGCGCCTTGAAGGCCGGCATGCCGACCCACAGATACGGCACCTTGGCCGATGCGATGGCCTTGCCGAACGCTTCGGTACGGCGTTCGTATTCCCTGGTCCACTCTTCGGACCGTGGCTGTTCGCGTTCGCCGTTCACGCGCATTTGCTGCCGATCGTTGGAGCCCAGCATGACGATCACGGCCGCCGGCTTTTCGGTCTCGATCAGCGACTTGATCTGTTCAGGCCAGTTGTAGAAATCGTCACGCACGAAACCGGACGAACCATTGCTACGAACGACGATCCTGACCTTGTTGTTTTCGGCAAAGGCGATATCGAGGCCTTCGGCGAGGCCGGTCGCCATGAAATCGCCGACCACCAGAACGGTGCGGGCATCCGGCGCCTTCTCGACAAGGGGGGCTGCCGGCTCAGCCGGCCGGCGCGGCGCGGCGCGGGCCTTTCTGGCTTTCGGCTTGCGTGGTCCGATCCGCTGAATCTGTCGCGGCTGGATCAGTCGCGGCGGCTCCAACCGCTCGCTTCGGCGCAGAAACAACAAGTCGCGCAGTGACCAGCCACGCCTTTGTTCTTCCTGCGCCACGGCCGGCGTGTGAAAGACGGCGGCAGTGCCGACGGCCAGGACGGCAATAGCCAGAATCAGGATCGGCAGGCGACGAAGGATCACACGGATACGCGCAGCCGAAACCAATTACCGTCTCCATCCCTTAAGAGCGCCGGACTCTGATACAACCGTGCCGCCGCTCTATCCTTTTTTGGAGCATCAGATTTCCCAAACCGGTTTGGGCCCGATGCTCCAGGCGCTAGTTCTGCCTGAGCGATTTTAGCACTTCCATGCTCGGATGTCCGTCCTGGGTCAAGCCAGCCTTTGCCTGGAAGGCCATGATGGCGGCTCTCGATCCCTCGCCGATCTTGCCGTCGAACTTGCCGTCGTAGTAGCCGTACTGGGACAGCCGTTGCTGAAGCTCCTGCCTCTCCTCGAAGGAGAGCTTCGTGAAAGGCCGCTGCCAGTCCTGCACAAGCCCACCATGGCCGGCGATTTCGTCGGCAAGAAGGCCAACGGCAACCGCGTATTTGTCGGCATTGTTGTAGCGCTTGATGACCGAAAAATTCTTGACCATCAGGAAAGCCGGGCCGCCGCGGCCGCCCGGCACCTTCAGCGTGGCCTTGTCCGCGCCATTCCTGAACGGTTTGCCGTTGACACGCGTGACACCCAGCGCTTGCCATTGCGACAACGACTTCGATCCGGCCGGGAACTTCCTTCCGCCGGGAAGGCTGACTTCATAGCCCCAGGTCTTGCCGGCCTGCCAGCCGTTCTTCCTGAGCAGATTGGCGGCCGTTGCCAATGCATCGGGAATCGAATTCCAGATGTCGCGCTTGCCGTCGCCGTCCATGTCGACCGCATAGGCCTGATAGCTGGTCGGAATGAACTGGGTATGGCCCATGGCGCCGGCCCATGAACCACTGAGGTGGCTTTTATCGATGTCGCCCCTTTGCAGGATCTTCAGCGCCGCGATCAACTGTGTGCGGGCAAACTTCGATCGTCTCTGGTCGGCATAGCCAAGCGTGGCCAGCGAACGCACGACGTTGCGCATGACATCGTCGCGCTTGAGGATTTCACCGTAGTTCGATTCCATCGACCAGATCGCCAGCAGGATGTGACGGTCGACGCCGTATCTTGCCTCGATCCTGTCCAGCCACGGCCTCCACTTCCTGGCCATCTGCTTGCCAACAGCGACCGACTGGTCATGGACGCGGTTGTCGAAATAGTCCCAGGCGGGCGCGGTAAATTCGGGTTGATAACGCGCTTTTTCCAGCACGACCGGGTCGGCATCGCTGATGCCCTCGAATGCGCGGTCGTAAACGGCGCCGGAAACGCCGCTCCGCACCGCGGTGGCGCGGAAGCTCGCCACCCATTGCCGGAAACCGGCGTCGGCAAAAGCCGATCCGGTTGAAATCAGCAAGGCAAGCGACAGGCTGGCGGCCGCAACGATGCTGGTGAAGCGCTTTGCGGCGTCGCGAACGGACATCTTTTCCTCCTTCTTCATCACAGGAAGATCATTCTTCGCCGAACCCGGTTAGCATTTGGTTTACCATAGGTGCCGTTGGGAACGAAAAGGCGGGTTGGTGCTTTAGGGACTACAGATTTTTTCTGACCAGCCGTTCCATAATCCCAGATTCCGGCACGAAAATGTCTTGAAGCGGGATTGCCGAACAACCTTAGAAGCGGATATTTGACAGCATGAAGAGAGTTCGCAAGGCAGTTTTTCCGGTCGCTGGTCTCGGCACGCGTTTTCTTCCGGCCACCAAGGCCATACCCAAGGAAATGCTGACCGTCGTCGACAGGCCAGTCATCCAGTATGTGGTCGACGAGGCACGCGAAGCCGGCATCGAGCATTTTATCTTCGTGACCGGACGCAACAAGGCGGTCATTGAGGACCATTTCGACGTTCAGTTCGAACTTTATGACACGCTCGCCCAGCGCGGCAAGGACGACGAGCTCGCCCGCCTGCAGCGGCTGCAACCTTCGCCAGGGCAGACCAGCTTCACCCGCCAGCAGGTGCCGCTTGGCCTTGGCCATGCCGTCTGGTGTGCCCGCGAACTGGTCGGCGACGAGCCCTTCGCGTTGCTTTTGCCCGATATGATCATGCAGTCCGAAAAAAGCTGCATGAAGGAGATGGTCGAGCTTTATGCCGAGACCGGCAACAACATCGTCGCGGTTCAGGAATGCGACCCCGCCGAGGCGCATAAATACGGCATTGTCGGCCGCGGCGAGGATACGCATCACGGATTCCGCATCACCGGCATGGTGGAGAAGCCGAAGGCCGGCACGGCACCCTCCAATCTATACATCAACGGGCGCTACATCCTGCAGCCGGAGATATTTGGGATACTCGAAGGCCAGGAGAAGGGCGCCGGCAACGAGATACAACTCACCGATGCGATGCTGAAGCTGGAGAAGCAGCAGCCATTCTATGGCTGCCACTACCGAGGGCGCACCTTCGATTGCGGATCGCCGGAAGGCTTTGTCGAGGCCAACGTCGCTTTCGCGCTGTGGCGCAGCGACATCAACGGACGCATGGCGGGCGTCATCAGCAAGCTTCTCGACGAGATGAAACCATCGCAGCAGCGGGGCGCGGCGTTCTGAGCCGGGTTCAGGTCTCGAAAACCACAGTGCTCGCCACCGCCTGACCCCTGAATCTCGGCGGCATACCCCAAATCTTCAACGGCTTGGTTTACGGCTGCAGCGTCACCCCGACAAAGATGCTGTGGGCGGTGTAGTCGCGGCCCTCGAGGTTGCTGATCTGTTTTTCAGTTCTGGCGCGGGTGGTCAGTCCGGCATATCGGTTCAGCCACCATGTCAGACTGGCCTCGGCGCTCAGCACCAGATCATGGCCGTCCGACCCGATGTAGTCGCGCCAGTCCACGCCGAGAGCTGCGTTGCCGGTCAGGTTGGCACGGATTTCCCGCTCTCCCGTAAGGCGGCCGGAGTACAGGATGGTGCCACTTTCGTTGGCGGTTGTGGTGCCCTCGACGATGGTCTGTCCGGTGAGGCCGATCGTGGTGCCGCGTTGCGGCGACCATCTGAGGTCGGCGTTCACCGTGGCGCCCGAAATTGCCGACAGGCGGTCGTCGTCGATCGCCTCGCGCAGCCAGCCGGCCGAGAACTCGCCGGCAAGCTTCTCGCCGAGGTCGAGCTCGGCGCCGGCCCGAACCCCAAGCCGCGTCGAGGATCGTTCGAAACCATTGCTGTCGACGCGCAAATCATAGATCCGGCGGCCGATTTCGACCTCGGTGAAAGGGGTGATGGCGGGCGAAATCTCATAGCCGGTGCGCAAGGTGGCGGTATAGAGCGTCGAGTCGCGGTCTTTCTGCGACAGCGTTCCGCCCGTCGAAAGCTTGGCGTCGCCGTAGATGTCGTGTTCGACTGCGCCGGTCAGGGCGAAGCGCATCTTGCCGGCGTCCTTCTCGACCGCAAGGCTGCCGTCAATGGTCTGGCGCACCGGCTGCTCGACGGTGCCTTCGATGACGACCGGCGAGGAAGCCGATTCCGGCGCTGCCTCGTAGCCGAGCCTGGCGATAGCGCGCAGATCATTGTCGAAGTCGACATTGAGCGTGCCATCGACACGGCCCCGCGCCTCCTCGACCTCGTCGCCCGATATGGTCTTGAGAAAAGTGCCGTAGCCGTCGACGATAGCCGAATTCTCCCGCCAGTCGGATATGGCATTGAAGCGCAGCGTCGTTTCCGACAGCAGGGCCGGCTTGCCTTCGCTGCTTGAATCGGCATTTGACGACGCCCTCAGGCCCTGCTCGAGCGTCGGCCTGATCACGAAGGAGCCGAGTTTGATGCCGGTGGCGGCGAACGGGTCGTCCTCGACCCTCCTGTCCCGGCCTTCGATGGCTTCGACGCGCTCGGCGCCCGGATCGAGCGGCTGCCTGTCGGCGGAATCGATGGTCACGGCACGGGAATTGATTGGGTCCTGGTCGGTTTCGGCGGTGTCCTCGTCATCCGTCGTGGCCGTCGTCGCGGCGGCCTGTGTCGCGGCGGCCCGTGTCTCGGCGGCTTCGTCGCGATTGGCTGCGCCCTGCGTTGCGCTCGATGGCCGGGGCGGCGGGACGGGGGTATCCGCAAACGGATCGTCGGTTGCTTCCGGCGGATCAAAAATGCTGCCGGTGGCGGGTGCCGTGTCGTCGTCCTGTACGGCGCCCGGGCTGGCCGGCTGATAGGCGGGCGTCGGCGCGGTGCTCTGGCTGGTTGCACCGGCCTGCGCCGTCTGATCCTGGGCGTTGGCCAGGCTCAATTGCCTGGTCTTGCCCTGCTGGTCTTCCAGAATCGCCGATTCCGAAACCTCGCCGCGCAGTTCGGTTACCTGGGCATAGGCCTGCGCAGGCCGCAGCAAGGCGAAGACGCTGGTCGCCAGCAGCAAGGCGCAGGCCGCTTTGCCGCTTCGTCTTGTTTTCTTTTCAGCCCCGGACATCGCTACCACTGCTTGCGCGGCGCACGCGCGCCCATACTTACCGAACCGTAAACGGGGATGGTTAACGCAGGGTTGAGGCGGCGGTCGATCAAAGCCCAGGGATAGCTACCGGATGGCAATTCCGTTGGACAGGCGCGCGGCAACGCGCTAATCGCATCAGCCATGCATGCGGGATCCCCAGACAAGAAGCGGCTCGATGGGCAGGCTTCGATCGCCTCGGCGCTTAGAACGGTAGCGACCGAGCAGGCCGGTGTCGCGGCGCTGGCGGCCGCGCTCGAAAACGGATTGACCGAACCGTTCGCGCGCGCCGTCGATATGGTGTCGCATATCGCCGGCCGCGTCATCGTCACCGGCGTCGGCAAGAGCGGCCATATCGGCTCAAAGATCGCGGCGACGCTCGCCTCGACCGGCACGCCGGCTTTCTTCGTCCATTCTGCCGAGGCCAATCATGGCGACCTCGGCATGATCGCCAGGGACGACGCTATCATCGCCATATCGTGGTCGGGCGAGAGTCGCGAGCTCAAGGGCATCATCGCCTATTCCAGGCGCTTCTCGATTCCGCTGATCGCAGTCACCGCCGGAGAGCGATCGGCGCTGGCGCGGGCGGCCGATGTGGTGCTTTTGCTGCCGCGTGCGCCGGAAGCCTGCCCGCACGGCCTGGCGCCGACGACATCGACACTGCTGCAACTGGTGATCGGCGATGCACTGGCCATCGCGCTGCTCGAAGCGCGCGGCTTCACGCCGGATCATTTCCGCACCTTCCATCCCGGTGGGCAACTTGGCGCCAATCTGACGCAGATCCGCGACATCATGCATGTCGGCGACAGGCTGCCGCTGGTGCCTTCCGGCACTGGAATGCACGAAGCGATCCTCGAATTGTCGCGCAAGGGGTTTGGCTGCGTGGCCATAACCGCTGCGGATGGTGCGCTGATCGGCATCATCACCGACGGCGACATCAGGCGCCACATCGGCAGCAACCTTCTGGCGATGAGCGTCGATCAGGTCATGACCAGGGAGCCGAAGACGGCCGGACCGGATACGCTGGTGGCGACGGCGCTCCAGACGATCAACAGTTCGACCATCTCCAGCCTGATGGTTGTCGAAGGCAGACGGCCGGTCGGACTTGTCCATCTGCACGACCTGCTGCGCATCGGCGCGGCTTGAGCTCGTCAGAGCGAATTTCGAACAGTCTCTGACGAACCTCAGGCCTGTTTGAAAAGTCGCCCGCCGAGATGGTCGGATCAGTCCAGGACTGCCTCGACCGTCAGTTCCAGATCGGTGTCGGCCGCGCCCGTCACGCGCACCTGCGTGCCGGCCGGCAGGTCGGGGCCGGAGACGCGCCATAGCGTGTCGCCCAGCTTTATGCGGCCGCGGCCGTCCTTGATCGGCTCGGCCAGCGTCGCCATCCTGCCAATCATTTGTTCGCCGCGGCGGTTGAGCAGCGGCTGGTCTGTCGGGTCGTGGCGTCCGCCCGCCAGTCTCTTGCCGACATAGGTTGAAATCAGCGACATCGCCAGGAAGGCGAGAACCTGGATCTGCCAGGTCCAGAAGTCCGCGTCCCAGATGAGCAGCGAAACCGCGCCGATCAGCAGCGCGGCGATGCCGATCCACAGCATGAATATGCCCGGTGCGATGACCTCCATCACCAGGAGGACGAAGCCGAGAACCATCCAAACCCAGGGGCCGAGTTCGGAAATGATGCGTTCGAACATGGCCTCAGGTCTCGCTGGGACGAACCACGGGCGGGCGTGCAGCTTGCCGTGCGGTGCCGGCAGTGCCCTCTGCGCCGAAAACTTCCTTGGCGATCGCGCCGATGCCGCCGAGCGTGCCGATCAATGATGAAGCTTCCATCGGCATCAGCACGACCTTGCTGTTGGTGGCGGAGCCGATCCTGGTCAGTGCTTCGGTGTATTTCAGCGCAACGAAGTAGTTGAGCGCCTGCACGTCGCCCTTGGCGATCGCTTCCGACACCACCTGCGTGGCGCGCGCCTCGGCCTCGGCCGAGCGTTCGCGCGCCTCGGCGTCGCGGAAAGCGGCTTCCTTGCGGCCCTCGGCTTCCAGGATCTGCGACTGCTTGAGGCCCTCGGCGTCGAGGATCTGCGCGCGCTTGTTGCGCTCGGCCATCATCTGGCGGCCCATCGATTCGACGAGATTGGCCGGTGGATTGATGTCCTTGATCTCGACGCGGGTGATCTTGATACCCCAGGGATGCGCCGCCTCGTCGACGACGCGCAGCAGGCGTTCGTTGATGGCGTCGCGGTTCGACAAGAGCTCGTCGAGGTCCATCGAGCCCATCACGGTACGGATGTTGGTCATCGTCAGGTTGAGGATGGCGTTCTCCAGCCCGGCGACCTGGTAGGCGGCCTGCGCGGCGTTGAGCACCTGGTAGAAGGCGACGCCGTCGACGGCGACGGTGGCGTTGTCGCGGGTGATGATCTCCTGCGTCGGGACGTCGAGCACCTGCTCCATCATGTTCAATTTGGAGCCGATGCGGTCGATGAACGGCACGATGAGGTTGAGGCCGGGGCTCAATGTCTTGGTATAACGGCCAAAGCGTTCGACGGTATAATTGTAGCCTTGCGGGATTGTCCGGATGCCTTTGAAAAGCACGAGCACGACAAGAGCGACAAGAACAAGAAGCGCGATATCGAAACCACTGAAATCCATTTGGCTCTCCCTCCGGCCGACGGTAGACGTTTCAACGCAACCGACTTCACCAAACACTTAAGTGTGTTTCAGAAATGTTACAATTCGGTGATCGCGGATGGTCGGCGTATAGACAGCGGGGTAGCAGCGCTCGATTGTATCCGCTTCACACCCAGCCCGACAGCTCGCGCCGCACCATCGCCTCGATCACCGCCATGCCCTCGTCACTGTCGTTGAGGCAGGGGATGTGCGCGAACTTCTCGCCGCCGGCATGATGAAAAGTCTCGGCCGCCTCCCTGCCGATCTCGTCCAGCGTCTCGATGCAGTCGACGGAAAAGCCCGGATTGACGATGGCGATCGATCTCACGCCTTCTCCGGGCAATTTCTCGACAGTCTTGTCGGTGTAGGGCTGCAGCCATTCCTGCGCACCGAAGCGCGACTGGAACGTGGTGATCAGCTTCTTCTCGTCCCAGCCGAGCTTTTCGCGCAGCAGCCGGGTCGTCTCCAGGCAATGCGCCTGATAGGGGTCGCCCTTGTCGGAATAGGATTTTGGAATGCCGTGATAGGAGGCGATGACCATTTCCGGCTCGAAATCGAGGCTCGCCAGATGGCGCTCGATCGACCGGGCAAGCGCCTCGATATAGACCGGTTCGGCATAGTAGGGCGGCACGCTGCGGATCGCCGGGGCGCGGCGCATCTTCATCAGCGCGCGAAACAACTGGTCGTTGGCGGTCGCGGTCGTGGTCGCGGAATATTGCGGATAAAGCGGAAAAGTCAGAATGCGGTCGCAGCCTTGCGCGACCAGCCGTTTGGCGACGCTCTCGGTCGAAGGATTGCCGTAACGCATCGCCCAGTCGACGGTGACGCCGGGCAGGTCGCGCAGCGCCTCGGTCAGCTTTTCGCTTTGAGCGCGGGTGTAGGTGCGCAGCGGCGACTCGTTGCGCTGCCGATTCCAGATCCTGGCATAGTTGGCGCCGGACTTCTTCGGCCGCGTGGTGAGAACCAGCCCGTAGAGGATCGGGTACCAGATCGCCTTGTTGAGCTCGATGACGCGCGGATCGGACAGGAATTCCCTGAGATAGCGCCACATCGGCTTGAATTCCGTCCCGTCGGGCGTGCCGAGATTGACCAGCATGACGCCGATCCTGCCCGCCGCGACCGGCGGCTGTCCTGCCGGCAGCCGGCCGAGGGCCGTTGCGGCCTTGGCATTGGCAGGGTTCGATAGCGTCATAAGGGATCTCCGGACACCGCGCGAAACTAGCGATGTCGCGCCGGTTTTCAATGCAGCGTCTGGCCGCACCTTATCTCAACCTGAGAGGCGAGAGCAGAAAAACCCGCCCGGTTTGCCGGACGGGTTTTCCAACCATGACGGAAGAATTCAGTTTGCGGCCGGGATGGTCAAGGTTGCGCCGACGGGAAGGAAACGCGGCTCGTAGTCCTTGTTGGCGTCGGAGATCGTTTTCCACTTGGCGCCATCGCCATAGGCCTTTTCCGCCAGATCCCAATAGGTGTCGCCGGCAACGATCACATGGCTGCTTTCGGCCGGCTTTGCCGGATCGGCAGGCACAGCCTCGGCTGGCTTGGCTGGCTCGGCAGGTGCCGGAGAAGCCGGGGCGGGTTCCGCCGGCACGGCTGGCGGTGTCGTGGCAATATCGTCCGAACCGGCCGGCGGTTCGGGCATCGCCGGCTCAGCAGTTGCTGCTGGAGCCGCTTCTGCTGGTTTTGCCGGCTCGGCCGGATCGGGAGCCTCGGCCGGCTTCGTCGGCTCCTGGGCCGATTCCTGGGCCGTTTGCTGGGCCGGTTCCGCCGCGGCGGCGGCGGTGATTTCGGTGATGCGGCCATCGAGCTTCGGCGTATAGGGCCGATGCGCGCCGAGATAATCGGCGACCACCTGTTCGAGGCCCGGACCGTAATCATAGGCGTTCTTGGCCTTGTCGGCGAACACCTTGTAGCCGTCGCCGCCCTGGCGCACATAGTTGTTGGTGGCGACCAGGTAGTCCTTGTCCGGATCGATCGGCGTCCATGCGCCGCCTTGCATGACTTCGACCGACTTGACGCGCCCGGCATTCGGCGCAGCCGATTTGTCGAATGAATATTTCAGGCCGGCAACCTGCGGGAAGCGTCCGGCGCCGTCCTCGATCTGGCTGAGACCGTTCTCGAGCCCGGCAACCAGATCCTTGCCGGAAATCTGGAAGGTCGCCACTGTGTTCTGGAACGGCAGCACGTTCAGCACCTCGCCCATGGTAACGGTGCCCTGGTCGATCGAAGCGCGCAGACCGCCGCCATTGGTGACGACGATCTCGACACCCTGGTCCTTGACGCGGTCGAGAACGGCATCGGAGACGAGATTGCCCATCTCGCACTCGCGGGTGCGGCAGTTCTCACGGCTGCCGTCGATCGCCTTGGTGGTTTCGGCGACCTCCTGGTTCTTCAACGCCTCGATCGGCGCGCCGAGTTCCTTGATGCGGGCAAGCACGGCGGGGTCTGGCGTGATCGACTTGTCGAGGTAGATCGGGTCGCCGCTGGCTTGCTTGACGACACCGTTGTCGTCGAACACGACCTTGAACTCGCCGAGATATTTCGAATAGGACGCCGCCTGGACGACCGGCACCTTGTAGCCGTCCGGATTGTCGACCATCGTCGGGTAGGGGCCTTCAGCCTTGGCGTCGGTGTTGGACAGCAGCGAATGGCTGTGGCCGCCAACCACCACGTCGACACCCGGGATCTTGGCGATGACGTCACGCTCGCGCTTGTAACCAATATGGGTGACTGCGATGATCTTGTTGACGCCTTCTCCCTTTAGCCTCTCGACCTCTGATGTGATCGACTTGACGTCGTCCTCGATGGTGACGTTAGGGCCTGGCGAAGCGAGTTCCGGCGTGTCGTTGGTGACCGCGCCGACGACGCCGATCTTCTGGCCGCCGACCTCGATCACAACAGACGGTTTCACGCGGTCACCGAGCTTGGATTGCGCGTTGGCCTTCACATTGGCGCCGAGCACCGGAAACTTGATCATATCCAGGAACGGCGCCAGCGCCGCCTCGCCGTCGTCGAACTCGTGATTACCGACCGCCATGGCGTCGAATTTCATCTGGTTGAGGAATTCGCCTTCGGTCTTGCCCTTGTAGGTGATGTAGAAGAGCGAACCCTGGAAATTGTCGCCGGCGCTGAGCAGCAGCACGTTCTGGCCTTCCAGCTTCTTGCGCTCCTGGGCGATCGCCGTGATCAGTCGCGCCGCGCCGCCGGTGCACTCGCCCTTGGTCTCCTCTTCGGCCGAGCAGGTCGATTCATATTTGTTGTTGCTTTCGATACGGCTGTGCCAGTCGTTGATGTGCAGGATGTTCAGCGTGTAGTCGGCAAAGGACACGCCGTTCGACAGGCCAAGCGTAGACGCCGACAGGGCGGCAATGGCGGCGATCTTCTTCATCTTTGTCTCCCGGATGACCTGTTTAGCGCCCATGCTCGACTGCAACATGACAGCCGGCTTTTCGCCCATGTTCACATCGCGTTTTAGCCGATGCAAGCGGAATCGGGCCCAGCTTTGCCGGCACAAAAACGACGGCGGCCTCAAGCCGCCGCCCCTTTGCAAAAGCAATTCGGCATACGCTCAGGTGCGTCGCGTCAGCACAAAGTTCTGCCCGCTCACGCTGGTGCAATTAAGCTGCGAGGTGGAGATCAACAAGCAGTTGAAGCTGATCGGCGTCTGGCGGATCAGCGAAGTGCCCTGGATTTGGACCGAGGTGCCGCCGGTCATGGCGTAGCTGCCGTCGGCAAGCTTCTGGCCGGTGTCGGTCGCGACGGTCTTGAAGCTGCCGCCGGCGAAGGTCGACAGGCCCGTGCCCTGCGCGTCGATCCATGAGCCTTCGACCGGGCTGCGCGTGGCCAATGGCGGCCCGCCAGGGCCGGCGGTGGTGCACGCCGCCGAGGCGGCAGCGGCCGCGACAATGCCGGCCGAAAGCAATTTGCGCGCAATCGTCATCATCAAGATCCTCTCCTCTCGCATTGGCCCGAAAATCGATCCGATTTTTCGGAAAGCACGATGCGTACACTCAAAGCGCCCGAGCATATTTTGTGCGTCCAGATGGATGCACGTCGCTCCAGGCCACCTTCCTTCAATCGCCCGATTTCCAAGCGATTGCAAGGCAGAGAGACATCGCTATCGAACGAGGATGCTGCACTATCGCACGAGGATGTTGCGGAATTGCCATGGGTCGTTTTTGTCGAGGTCTTCCGGGAACAGCCCAGGGCGGTTGTCGAGCGGCGTCCAGTCGGTGTAGTAGCCCTTGATCGGCCCGAGATAGGGCGACTGCACTTCCAGACAGCGCCTGTAGTCCATCTCGTCCGCCTCGACGATGCCGGCATCGGGATTTCCCAGCGCCCAGACCATGCCCGCAAGCACTGCCGACGTGACCTGCATGCCGGTGGCGTTCTGATAGGGCGCCAGCTTGCGCGCTTCCGCCAGCGACAGCTGCGAGCCGTACCAATAGGCGTTCTTGTCGTGGCCGTAGAGCAGCACGCCGAGCTCGTCGACACCGTCGACCAGTTCGTTTTCGTCGAGCACGTGATGCACCGGTTGTGGCTTGCCGGCGGCGCCGAACATCTCGTGCAGCGACAGCACGGCGTCGTTGCAGGGATGGTAGGCGTAGTGACAGGTCGGGCGATATTGAACCTTGCCCTTCTTGCCGCGCAGGGTGAAGAAGTCGGCGATCGAAATCGACTCGTTATGCGTCACCAGGAAGCCGTATTGCGGGCCCGGCGTCGGGCACCAGCTGCGCACCCGCGTGTTGGCGCCTGGCTGCTCCAGATAGATCGCGGCCTTCGAGCCATGCTTGTGCGCCTTGGCGTTCTTCGGCATCCACTTCTCATGCGTGCCCCAGCCGAGCTCGGCCGGTTGCAGCCCTTCCGAGATGAAGCCTTCGACCGACCAGGTGTTCCAGAACACGTTCATCGGCTTCGGCTTCTTGGTGCGCTGCGTGTCGCGCTCGGCGATGTGGATACCCTTGACGCCGGCCTTCTTCATCAGCCTGGCCCAGCCTTCGCGATCGTGCTGCGCGGGCTCCGAGAATTCGAGGCCAAGATCGGTGGCGAGGTTGACCAGCGCCTGCTTGACGAACCACGAGACCATGCCTGGATTGGCGCCGCAGGTCGAGATTGCGGTCGCCCCGCCGGGGTGCGCGTGCTTTTCTTCGAGCATGGATTCGCGCAGCGCATAATTGGTGCGGCTGCCAGGGTCGGCCTTGGTGTCGAAATAGAAGCCGAGCCATGGCTCGACGACGGTGTCGATATAAAGCACACCTAGCTTGCGACAGAGCCGCATCAGATCCACCGAGCCGGTGTCGACCGACAGGTTGACGCAAAAGCCCTGGCCACCGCCTTTGGTCAGCAGCGGCGTCAAAAGCTTCTTGTAGTTCTTGCTGGTCACCGCATCCTGCATGAAGGTGATGTCGCGCTCGTCGAGCAGCTTGCGATCGGTATCGAGTGGGTCGATGACCGTCATGCGCGACTTGTCGAATTTGAAATGGCGCTCGATCAGCGGCAGCGTTCCCCGTCCGATCGAGCCGAAGCCGATCATCACGACAGGGCCGGTGATCTCACCGTAAACGGGCCAGTTTTCATTCGCCATTTTATCGATTACTCCCTCAAACAGGCTGAAAAGCCGGGCAAACAGACGCAAAGCGGAGCATTTTTTTGCCCGACCGCCACGCGCTACAACCACAGATCATTGTCATAAACCAGCGAAAAGCCGCGAGCTACGCCGCATTCGTCGTGTGGTTAAGGAGGACGACCAGTCGATCATATCGGCGTTATAGTATAACGGTTTTCGATTGACTGGCGTGATAACATAACATAACGGATCGCCAGAGCAGGCCGACTTTGATGGCTGCCGCGGAGATGGATCGAATGGCTGCCTGTGTAATCTTTCAAGGCGTGACGCTGGGCCACAACAGCGCGCCTCTATGGGATCGTACGGCCCGGCCATCATTGTCGGCGGGCACAATCCCCTTCTAACTCGGCCGGGACGCGCAGCTGTTCGCCACGCGCCCGGCGCATCTCGCACAAAACCGCTTGAACAAAGGAGTCGATCGAATGTCCAGGACGCTGAAGCTCGCCGCCGTGATAGGCGCTCTAATATCGTTGCCAATCGCTCCGTCGGTGGCCGCTGCCGAGAATCTTAGGGTTGTCGCCAGTTTCTCGATCATCGCCGATTTCGCCAAGAATGTCGGCGGCGATCGTGTCGACATCGTCACGCTGGTCGGCCCGAATGGTGACGCCCATGTCTACGAACCGAAACCGGCCGACGCGGCAACCGTCGGTTCGGCCGACGTGGTGCTGGTCAACGGCCTCCAGTTCGAGGGTTTCCTCCAGCGTCTCGTCGAGGCGAGCGCCACGAAAGCGCCGATCGTCGAATTGAGCAAAGGCGGCGAGGTGTTGCGCAACACCGAGGAAGAAGGTCACGATGATCACGATAAAGCCGCCGAGGCCGGAGAAGGACACGAGGCGGCGGCGCAAGAGGGCCATGAAGAGGGTCATGAGGAAGGGCACCATCATCACGGCGAGTCCGATCCCCATGCATGGCAGTCCGTGCACAATGCCGAACTCTACGTGAAGAACATCGCCGACGCCTTCTGTGCCGCCGATGCAGCCGGCTGTGACATCTATCGGGCCAATGCCGAATCATACGGCAAGCAGCTCGAGGCACTAGAAGCGGAGATCAAGGCTGCCGTCGCCGAGATCCCCGAGGACAAGCGCACGATCATCAGCTCCCACGACGCCTATGGCTATTTCGAACATGAATACGGCATTAAATTCTTGGCGCCGGAAGGCGTCTCCACCGAGTCCGAGGCCTCAGCCGCCGACGTCGCGGCCCTCATCAAACAGATCAGGCAAGACAAGGCTTCGGCGATCTTCGTGGAAAATGTCACCAATCCGCGCCTGATCGAGCAGATCGCCAGCGAGACCGGCCTGAAAGTCGGCGGTGAACTCTACTCCGACGCCCTGTCGGATAAGGACGGTCCGGCTGCGACCTATCTCGATATGATGCGGCACAACATCACGACGATCAAAGGCGCGATCCTCGGAAGCTGACCGCCAGCCCTGCGATGAAAAGGCGGAGCTATCCGCCTTTTCGTCAATCACCAAGAGTTATGTAATAACATTCAAGGAGAATACCGTGAGGACAAATTGGGTGTCAGCCACGGCCATCGCGCTGCTTGTGTCCCTATCAACAAGTGCTGCCCATGCCGAGGAGGTGACGGCATGGCGCCTCTTCATCTCGGATCACGCCGACCCGAAGGTGACCGTGATCGATGCGATCGATGGCGAAAAGCTCGACACGTTTGAGATCAAAGGGCCGGCGTCGCTCCATCGCAGCGAAAGCGGCAGGACCGTGTTTGCCGTGCAGGGCTCGGCCGGCGTCGTTGCCGGAATCGCGAGCGGCATTTCCTTCGAGGACCACGGCGAACACGGCGACATCGACGTCGAAGCGCCAAAACTTGCCGGCGTCGAGATCACAGGCAAAAAGCCGTCGCATTTCGTCGAGCATGACGGAGATTTTGCCGCTTTCTTCGACGGCGAGGGTGTCGCCCGCATCATCTCCGAAAAATCCGTCCTGGAAGGCAAACCGGATTTCAGGGAAGTGAAGACCGACGCGCCGCAGCACGGCGTCGCAGTCGCCTATGGCTCGCATGTCCTGCTGTCGGAGCCGAGCCGGGACAAGCCGGACGAGCTCCCGGTCGGCATCAGGGTCGCTGACCAAGCCGGCGCGCCGATCGGCGGCATCCACGCCTGCCCGGACCTCCACGGCGAGGCGTCTTCCGGCAACGTCCTGGCTTTCGCCTGTGCGACCGGCCTGCTTGTCGTCAGCCATGGCGACGGCAGTCCGGAGGTCCGTCATCTGCCCTATGCCGACAGCCTGCCGGATGGAAAGACGACGACGCTGATCGGTGGCAGGGGCCTGCAATATTTCCTCGGCAACTACGGCGCCGACAAGGTGGTGCTGATTGATCCGACGATCGAGAGCGACGCATTCCGGCTGATCGGCCTGCCGACGCGCCGCGTGCATTTCGCGGTCGATCCCGTTCGTGCCAGGTTCGCCTATGTCTTCACCGAGGACGGCCAGCTTCACCAGCTCGACGTGGTCAAGGGGGAGATCGCCAACTCGATCAAGCTGACCGACCCCTATTCGATGGACGGTCACTGGAGCGATCCGAGGCCGCGCGTCGCGGTCGCCGGCGACGAGATCGTGGTCACTGATCCTCTGCAAAGCGTGCTGCATCTCGTCGACGCGCCGTCGTTCGAGAAAACCGGCGACATTGCCGTCGAAGGCAAGCCCTTCAACATCGTTTCCGTCGGCGGCTCAGGTCAGAACCACGCAGGCGAATAGTCGCTCCTCCCAAGCGGCTGCCAAGCGTCCGGCCCATTTTTTCTCGGGCCGGACGCATCTTTTACAACTTAAGGGGAATACAACCAGGGGTAGTGTAAGCGCTCTTCGGTTGTGTCTCAGCCCAGCCGCGCCGGGATCAGTCCGCGCAGTGAATTGCCGACGAACAGCGCTTTGGCCGACTTCAGATCGTCCAGGTTGTAGATTGCTTCGCGGGCGCGGCCTTCGTCCAGCAATTCGCCGCGCAAGACGCCAGGCAGCAGGCCGCAATCGAGCCGCGGCGTTGCCAGCACGCCATCGCCGAAATCGGCAAACAGATTGGTGATCGTGCCCTCACAGATTTCGCCACGCTCGTTGGCCAGCAGCACCTCGTCGGCCCGGCTGATCAGATATTCGGCTCGCGCCCGCTGATAGATGTCCCGGCGGCTCGTCTTGTGGCGCAGCAGCGTGTCGCTTGATTGAAGCCGCACCCGCGCCAGTTGCAGCCGCCACACTTTGTCGGCCGCGTGCGGCTCATAAGGCAGCGCCGAGACGGTCACCTTGCCGCTGCGCGACAGGACCAGGCGTGTGCGCAAGGCTATGTCCGGCCGGTCGACGGCGTTCATAAGCATCTCGCCGACCTTCTGCGGATCGCAGGCAAAACCCAGTTCGGCCGCCGAGCCATAAAGCCGTGCCAAATGGCGATCGAAACGGAGGAAGCCCTGGCCCGGCTGCCAGCGCATGGTTTCGATCAGCTCGAAATCGGCAGTGTTCCCGTCGCGTAGCGCGCTTTCAGCAGGCACTCCTGATACTCCTCCTCGGCCGTCGAATCGAAGACGACGCCGCCGCCGACATTGTAGACGGCCTCGCCGCCGGAAAAGAGCGAAATGGTGCGAATGGCCACCGAAAAGCGCATCGTGCCGCCGGGCGCGATCCAGCCGATGGCGCCGCAATAGACGTCGCGCGGCGTGGCTTCCAGATCGTGCAGGATTTCCATGGCGCGGATTTTCGGGGCGCCGGTGATCGATCCGCATGGAAACAACGCAGCGAAGATCCGGCGGATGGTGAGGTCGGGCAACAGCTTGGCCCGCACGCGGCTCACCATCTGGTGGACGGTCGGGTAGCTCTCGATACGGAAAAGCTCCGGCACCTCCAGCGTGCCGACTTCGCTGATCAGCGAAATGTCGTTGCGCAGGAGATCGACGATCATCCGGTTCTCAGCCTGGTTCTTCTCATCATTGAGTAAGAACGCCTTCAGCCGCTTGTCCTCCGCCTTGGTCGCGCCGCGCGGGGCGGTGCCTTTCATCGGATGCGTCTCGATCATGCCTGCGGCGTCGATCTCGAAGAACAGTTCCGGCGAACGCGACAAGACGATCGGCTCGCCGAGCGCAATCAGCGCGCCGTATTTCACCGGCTGGCGCTCCGTCAGCGCATCGAAGGCGGCCAGCGGATCGCCCGACCATTGCGCATGAACCGGAAAGGTCAGATTGCCCTGGTAGCAATCACCCTTGCGAATGTGATTGTGGAGCCGCGCAAAGCGTTTTGCGTAGTCTTCTGAGGACCAGGCGGCCCTGGCGTCAAAGATTGGGCCGTTGGTCGCCGGCGCGTTGCCGGGCACGACCGGCTGTTCGACAGGCGCGTCGAAGATCCCCAGGCAGACAAGCGGGGCGCGGCGTCCGCTCGGCAGCAGCGGAACGAGCTTCGGCTCGAGCAGGTAGCCGGCCTCGTAGGAGAAATAGCCGGCCAGCCATTTGCCGGCGTCATGCGCGGCCTGCGCAATTTCCAGCGCCGGCAGGAAATCCTCTGCCTCATGCGCCACGATGATGTCGTCCGGCCGGTCGAAGACGAGCTGATGTGCGCGCTCGTCATTGCGGAAAATTGCAGAGGGCAGGGGCATGGGACTCGGATGCTGCGATCGATGACGCCAGCTATCGCTCTATATGGCGGCTCGATCGCGCGCAATCGCGAGACCGGCGTCTCGGGACGCAAACGCAGCTTGTGCAAAAGCCAACCGGCGGCACCTCGCGGGCGTCGCCGGTCTCTTATGTGCTCGATGCCGGCAGGCAATTCAGCTGTTGCTCCCGGTGCCCGCGGTCGGGAAGCGGCGCGCGAATTCCTCCTCATCGCCGGCGGCAAGCAGTTTCGCCTGCTCGATCCAGCGCTCACGCTCGATGCGGCCGTCGAAATTCAACGTCTCCTCGATCCGCTTGACGTCGGCGGGCGTCCAGGCGGCGATTTGCGCATAGGTCGTGACTCCGAGCCCGTGGAGCAATCGCTCGTTGGTCGGGCCGATGCCGATCATGCGGCGCAGATCGCTGGCTTTGTCCGCCGCCGCCTTTGCTGTCGCGGCTTTCTTTGCCGCTGGCGCAGCGCTCTTTGGTGCAGCTTTCGATGCGGGAGGTTTTGGCGCACTTGCCTGCGAGGCGCTCGCTTTCGAGGCACTGGCTTTCGACGCACTGGCCTTCGGCGCGGCTGCCGCCTTCACGGTCGCCGGTTTCTTGGACGTGGTCTTTGCTGGCCCTGACTTTGCTGGCCCGGTCTTGGCGGGCGTCGTCTTGGCGGGCGTCGGCTTGGCCGGCGCCGCCATCAATGCCGGCGGCGCCGGGATTGCTGCCTTTGTCGCGCCGGTCTTGGCGCCTTGTGCCTCGGCCAGCTGGCGCTCCAGGTCGGCGCGGGCGCCGCGGCATGCTTCCAGCTCACGGGTCAGGCGGTCGGCGTCGATGCGCAACCTGTCGCGCTCGCTGCGGGTGCGGCCCATGTCACTGTCGAGCCCGCCACGCGGGCGTCCCCAGATGAACCATCCAACCAACACGCCTGCCAGCAACGCCAGGAGCATGTAGAAAAAAGTGGCCATTGTCTCTCTCCAGTCCGATCCAACTGCCGTGGCCAGGGGGACCTTGGCGCAAGGACCATTCGATGGTGCTCCGCTGTTCGCGGAACAGCCGGCTTGAATCGCGCTGTCGGCGACCGGTTTTTCCTGCCATGGCCAACGGCGCTGTCGCAATCGTCGAAGCGCCGTGACCGCCCGAACATTTTTCCTGGCCGAAGTCCCGCGCCCGACTGAGCTTGAGGCGGAACGCTATCATACAGCTTCCGGAAAGCTAACGGAAAATTCCACAGAGAGTTATTCAAGAACAATATTTTAGAGAAACAATAGAATGGCCTCAATATGCATTGCGGCCAAACTGTTCTGTCGAACCTGGATGTTCCTCGCTGCGCGTCAATTGTCCAAAGCTTCGAGCTCGTCGATCAGCCCGCCGATCACGCCAAGTCCGATCTGCCAGAACGCAGGATCGGTGGCATCAAGGCCGAACGGCGCCAGGAGCTCGGAATGATGCTTGGTGCCGCCGGCGCGCAGCATGGCAAAATATTTGTCCTGAAAGCCACGCTCTGCATTCTGATAGACCGCATAGAGCGAGTTCACTAGGCAGTCGCCGAACGCATAGGCGTAGACGTAGAAAGGCGAATGGATGAAGTGTGGAATATAGCTCCAGAAGACCTCATAACCCTCGCGCAGCTTGATCGCCGGCCCGAGGCTTTCCGCCTGCACTTCCAGCCAGAACTGGCCGAGCCTGTCGGATGTCAACTCGCCGTTCTTGCGCTCGGCATGCACCTTGCGCTCGAATTCGTAGAAGGCGATCTGGCGCACGACCGTGTTGATCATGTCCTCGACCTTCTGGGCGAGCATGGCCTTGCGCTCGCGCTTGTCGGTGGTCTGGTCCAGCAGCGAGCGGAAGGTCAGCATTTCGCCGAAGACGGAGGCCGTCTCGGCCAGTGTCAGCGGCGTCGAGGCCATCAGCGCGCCCTGGCCTGCGGCGAGCACCTGATGCACGCCGTGGCCAAGCTCATGCGCCAGCGTCATCACGTCGCGCGGCTTGCCCATATAGTTGAGCAGGACATAGGGATGCGCCGACGGCACGGTTGGATGCGCGAAGGCGCCCGGCGACTTGCCAGGCCTTACCGGCGCATCGATCCAGTTGCGGTCGAAGAAAACCCGCGCGATCTCCGCCATCTCAGGTGAAAAGCGCTGATAGGCGGAAAGCACCGTGTTCTTGGCCTCGTCCCAGCCGATGATCGCCTGCGGGGTCTCCGGCAACGGCGCGTTGCGGTCCCAGTGGTTCATCACCTCCATGCCGAGCCAGCGCGCCTTCATCGCGTAGTAGCGGTGCGACAGGCGCGGGTAAGCGTCACGAACGGCTGAGGCCAGCGCATCCACGACGCTGCGCTCGACGCGGTTGGCGAGATGGCGCGAATCGGCGATGTCCTCGAAGCCGCGCCAGCGGTCGGAAATCTCCTTGTCCTTGGCCAGCGTGTTGGTGATCAGCGTGAAAATGCGCAGATTCTTGCGGAAGGTTGCGGCCAGCGCTTCAGACGCCCGGCGGCGCACCTCGCCATCGGGGTGCTGGAGGCGGTTCAGCGCCGGCTCCAGGGTCAGTTCCTCGCCATCGACGTCGAAGCGCAGATCTGTCATCGTCTCGTCGAACAAGCGGTTCCAGGCGCCGCGCCCGGTAATCGACTTCTCATGCAGAAGCTGCTCGACCCGGTCTTCGAGTTGGTAGGGTTTGTCCATGCGCAGATCAAGCACCCACGGCCGGTAGTGGGCGAAGGCGGGATCGGCAGCAAACGCGGTTTCGATCGCGGCATCATCGACAAGATTCAGCTCGAGCGCGAAAAACAGAAGATGCGCGCTGGCGTCGGTCATCTTCTCCTGAATGTCGCCATAGAGCTTGGCGCGCTGCGGGTCCGCGGTGTTGCCGGCATAGATCAGTCCGGCATAGGAGACGATCCGGCCGATCAGTTCCTCCAGCGCCTCATAGGCGGCAAGCGCCTCGCCCAGCCTGCCGCTGTCGGCACGCTCCGCCTCGGCGGCGAGCGTGCCTTTCCAGCGGCTCTCGAAGCCGATGGCATCGGCGATCGCCTTGGCGATGTCGCGCTTCAGTTCGGGGGCGTCCATGCCCGAATAGAGATCGGCGAGATCCCATTCCGGCAGACCACCAAGCTCTGCCGCGCCCTGACCAGACGCCGCCGCTGCAAGCTGCCGAGCAAAAATCATCCGCATTGCCGACACTTTCCAGTTTGTCAAAGGGCCAAAGAATCAAGGGGATGAGAAAGCCGGTCAAATCCTAAGGAATTCGTTCACCGGGTTTTTTGAAATCTTATTTAGAACCCTGTGCCAGGATGATCCATAGGGTTCCCCATTGGGTGGGCATAGTGGGGTGGGCATAGTGGGCGAGCATCGTTGAACCAGTCATGACAGGTTCCATACTCATAGTCGATGACGATCCCGTGCAGCGCAGGCTGCTCGAGGCGGCGGTGACGAAATTCGGCCACAGCGCGATCATCACGGATGGCGGCGAGGCCGGTCTCGATGCACTCGACGGGCCCAATGCGCGCAGCGTGTCGGTGGTCATCCTCGACCTCGTCATGCCGGGCCTCGACGGCATCGGCGTGCTGAAGGCGATGCGTGAGCGCGGCATCCAGGTTCCGGTCATCGTGCAAACCGCCCAGGGTGGCATCGAAACCGTCGTTTCGGCCATGCGTCACGGTGCTTTCGATTTTGTCGTCAAGCCGGCATCTCCCGACAGGCTGCAGGCATCGATCGGCAACGCGCTCAAAGTCGAGGCGGTCGAGGGGGAAGTGAAGCGCACGTCGCGGCGGCGCGGCGGCCATCTGACCTTCAAGGACATGATCACGCACAGCCCGGCGATGGACCGGGTGATTCGTCTCGGCCAAAAGGCGGCCGCGTCCAACATCCCGATCCTTATCGAAGGCGAATCCGGTGTCGGCAAGGAGCTGGTGGCGCGCGCCATCCAGGGTAGCGGCGATCGCCGCTCAAAACCGTTCGTCACCGTCAATTGCGGCGCCATCCCCGACAATCTGGTCGAATCGATCCTGTTCGGCCACGAGAAGGGCTCGTTCACCGGCGCCACCGAAAAACACACCGGCAAGTTCGTCGAGGCGCATTCGGGCACGCTCTTCCTCGACGAGATTGGCGACCTGCCGCTCGACGTGCAGGTCAAGCTGCTGCGCGCCGTGCAGGACGGTGAGGTCGATCCGGTCGGCGGGCGCTCGACCGTCAGGGTCGACATCAGGCTGATCTCGGCGACACACCGCAATCTTCTGCAGCAGGTCAAGGACGGCAAGTTCCGCGAGGATCTGTTCTACCGCCTGAACGTCTATCCGATCTTTGTGCCGCCGCTGCGCGACCGTCGCGACGACATTCCGTATTTGGTCGAGCATTTTCTGGACAAGGTTGCGCCCACCGATCCACGTCATCGCCTGCACGGCATTTCGGCTGCGGCGCTCGCCATGCTGCAGGCCTACGACTGGCCGGGAAATATCCGCCAGCTGGAAAATGCCGTCTTTCGGGCCTCGGTGCTTTGTGAAGGCGATGTGCTGACCGAGGAGGAGTTTCCGCAGATCCGGGCGCAGGTCGAGGGCACCGTCAACCTCGATGCGCATGGCGTGTTGCCCGCATTGCCTTTGGTCACCGAGCCGCTTGGCGAGGACGCGCACGCCAATAACGGCATCGCTGCGACCGAGCTCGATCCGCCTGCCAGGCTGCAGCCTCGCTTCGGCATGCTGCGGGCGCTGGACGAACGCGGCAATGTGCGGGCGCTGGCCGATGTCGAATTCGAAATGATCAAGCTCGCCATCGACCATTATAACGGCCAGATGAGCGAAGTTGCCCGCCGCCTCGGCATCGGCCGCTCGACGCTTTACAGAAAGCTCAAGGAATACGGCATCGATCCGGAAACAGGCCGTATCGACCGGCTTGCTTCCTGACAAGGCCAAGTCCTTCCTGACAAGGCAAGTCCTTCCTGACAAGGCAAGTCCTTCCTGACAAAGGCCGAGTCTGGACCAGCTTGCCAGCCTTGCATCGGAACAGTCGACAGTCGTCGATCGGGCGTGACGCGAGTCGCGGGTGACGCGCTTGCTGGCACCTTCACGCATTGAGGCGCCCGGTAACAGATCGTGTTCAGGCAAAGCCCGAAACATCATCTAAACCAGCAGTTTACCAAGAAACCCCGTGCAGTATTTTTGACGGGATATCGCCACGGTGTTACCGCATTTCGGCTTCAATAAGCGATGATTAACCATTAGGATCGATATTCGGATACGAACACCACCGCATCCGTTGGTCAAATCCGGGGACAAACGGCAGCCTGCAAGGCCTTTTGATTTGAACAAAGTCGAACGACACACAAACGGGCGGCACAATCACATGAGCGCCTGGCCGAGATGGCTGGCAGCGGTGATTCTCGCCTTTGGTTTCCTTACAGTGGCTGCGACCGGCGCCAGCGCCCAGACACGTTCGCTGAAACTCTACAACCTACACACCAAGGAGAAGGCGGAGATCGTCTTCAAGCGCGGCGGCCGCTACGATCAGGCGGGTCTGAAAAAGATCAACGTCATCCTGCGCGACTGGCGCCGCAACGAGCCGACCAAGATGGATCCGCGCCTGCTCGACCTGGTCTGGGAGGCTTACCGGCAGAGCGGCGCCCGCGACTATATCCAGGTCGTGTGTGGTTATCGCTCGTCATCGACGAACTCGATGCTGCGCAGCCGCAGCAGGGGCGTCGCCAAGAAAAGCCAGCATACGCTCGGCAAGGCCATGGACTTCTACATTCCTGGCGTGCCGCTGAAGAAACTGCGCGACATCGGTCTGCGGATGCAGGGCGGCGGCGTCGGCTATTATCCGAGGTCCGGCTCGCCCTTTGTCCACATGGACGTCGGCAATGTGCGGCACTGGCCTGGCATCAGCCGCCAGGAACTGGCGCGCGTGTTCCCCAATGGCAAGACGCTGCATGTGCCGAGCGACGGCAAGCCGCTGCCCGGCTATTCACAGGCGCTCGCCTCCTACAAGGCGCGCAAGGGCGCCGGCGCTCCCGCAATCGAAATGGCCAGCGCAGGTGGCGGTTTCAAAAGATCCGGCGGTCTGCTGGCGGCGTTCTTCGGCGGCGGTGAAGACGAGGCCGATGACAGCGCCGATGTGGCAGTCGCGCCAACGCCGAAGTCAACCGTGAAGCCGGCGAACGTGAAGCTGGCGACCGCCAAGCCGGCGCCGGCTGCCAAGACCAGCAAGCTTCCGGGCATTGCCATCGTGTCGCCTGAGGATGCGAAGCGCGCCGAGATTCCGCAAATCGCCGATGCGCCTGCTCCGGAACCGGAGGAGGACACGCCGGAAACGATCATCGCGGCGCTGCCGGCGCGCAGCGTGCCGCTGCCCGATTTCGCCCCGCGTCCGAAGGCCGATGTCGCTCAGCCGCCCGAAAACGTTCCGTTCGGCGTGGCCGATGCCACCCCCACCACCGAACAGGCGGTGACGACCGCGCAAGCGCCGGCAAAGGCTCCCTTCGGCATGGCCGAACCGGCCGTTGTCGCCGCCGATGCGGTGCTGGTTGCGGCCAACGACATTCCGGTGCCGACCTGGCGTCCCAATCACTCGCTGCCGGCAGACCTTGCAGCGGCCGACCTTGCGCCGCAGGACAAGGCCGTGCTTCTGGCGCTGGCGGATACCGCCGGGGACGGCAAGTCAGCTACCGATGTGTTCTCGGTGCTGCCGTCGGCTCGGCCCGATCTGGCGCAGCCTGAGTTGGTTCAGCCTGACTTGGCCCAGCCCGAGTTGGCCCAACCGGAGTTGGCCCAGCCTGACCAGGTCCAGTCTGCCGCGGTCCAGTCCGACGCGGTCAAAGCCGTGCTCGAGCGGGTCAGCGCAACCGACGAATACCAGGTCGCGTCGCTTTCCCAGCCAAGCTCGGTCCTCGGTGAACTGGCGAAAGGCAAAGCTGCATCGCCGCGCGATGCTGTCTTTGCCCGCCCGGCGGGCTCCGATCCGGCCGCGGCGATCGGCACGGGTGTGAAGACCACCCGCAAGGCAGCCAGGGCAACCGCCCGTGACCTGAAACCTGGTCCGAAGTCCGTGGTGGTCGCCGCCGAGCCGAAGGCGGCGCGCTGGGCGTTGAACAGCGGCGAGAATGTCGCCACCGTCTCCAGCGCAACGACTGCGCCGCGCTACGCCTACAATATCGTCCACACGCCGCCAACCGAAGTCTATACCCTGGGCTTCCAGGCGGAGGATCAGCTGGCCGACGCCAACCGGTTCACCGGCAATGCCGTCAAGTTCCTGTCGGTCGCCCGCTTCAGGACCGAGTAGCGGATCGACCAACCAATAAAAAGCCGCGCCGGTAACCCGCGCGGCTTTTTTATGCATCTCGTTTAGCAATTCTTCGCCTGCAGGTGGAAATATTTGCAGACACTCTTCCCCAGAATGCCTATGAATTAGGCTCATGCGTGTACTGGCTGGGCAGCCAAGCATAAGGGGGGACTAATTGGCCTTATCGCCGCTTGCTTTGATTTCTGCGCGACCGTGGCATCGTGCAGTTTTCACGACTTATGCATTGAGCCTCTCATTCTTCGAGGCCGTGCTGCTTGACGCTCTTGTGCGTGGCGGTGGGCGGGAAGCGCTCATTCTGGCGGACATCGAGGGGGTAAGGGCAGGGCTTAGCGAGCAAGGTGCGCGACGGGTGGGCCGAGACTATGAGGTCGAGCCAATATCCGTCACCTCGGGTGTTTTCCACCCTAAACTTTCCGCGTTGGTCGCCGACGGCGAATGTCATCTGCTGGTAGGATCAGGTAACCTGACCTTCAATGGGTGGGGAGGGAACCTCGAGGTCGTCGAGCACCTCCATCCGGGCTTTGCTGCCGACGCGATCGATGACGCCGCGGACTTCTTCGAACTGCTGGCTCTCGCCGACAACATCCGCCATGGCGCCGTCGATCCTTGCCAGGCCATCGCCAATGACCTCCGGAAGTCGACGCGCGGGCGGGCACGCAACGGCGACATCCGCCTCTTCCACAGTCTGGACGGGGCGATATCGAGCAAGATTGCCGAAGCGGTCGATGCCTTGGGCGGAGCGACAAGGCTGGTGGCGGCAGCGCCGTTCTGGGATAGCGGAAAGGCGATCAGCCAGCTCTGTGAAGCCGTCGGCCTCGATCACGTTTTCATCCATGCGCACAGCGGCGGCACGGTCCAGGGAAAGATCGGATCAAACTGGCCATCCCAGACAAGCGTCGAAGTCCGCGCAGTCGAACTCAACGTCTTGAAGGAAGAAAAGCTGCGCAGGCTCCATGCGAAGGCCTTCGAAATAATATGCAGACGCGGCCGGCTGCTTGTGTCCGGTAGCGCTAATGCTTCGACTGCCGCGATGGGCGCAGGACGCAACGTTGAAGCCTGCGTAGCCCGGTTTCAACGGGATCGCATAGTTGGCTGGACATACGTTCCCTCGTCGCCGCCTCAGGCAATCGACCCGGGCGATGACGCCGACGACGGAGGGGAGCCGATCGGAATCCTGCGAGCGGTGCTCGAAGGCGACCGCGTCTCCGGCCAGGTGCTGGCGCCCGCAATGACGGGTGCGGCCTCGGTCTTCCAGATCACCACCGAAGGCCCCCGCAAGCTGGACGACGTCTATCTTGCGGACGACGGTTCCTTCACCGCCAACGCGCCGGGCCTGGAGGTCCAGTCCTGGAAGGGCGGAAGGCTGGTTGTGCGCGTGCAAGCTTCCGATGGATCGGCCGCAGAAGGCTTCGTTTCGCTTGCCGCGTTCACTGAGATGACACGGCGTGCCGGAGCGCTCGGACCGCGCCTGCTGGCTATCCTCGCCGGGAATGAGACACCTGCTGACGTTGCAGCCATGATGAGCTGGTTCCACGAGGACCCCCGCAGAATGACGCAGGCGGCAATGCCGATCAGCGGCGGTGGTGCCGGAGTTCGTGCGTCGCTTGAGGATCAGACAGTCGAGGTTGCCGATCTGCGCAAAGTTCGCACCTCGGTGCCGGGGACGGACCGGACGGCTGCTGGCGGGGCGGGTTGGGTCCGCTTCATGGGATATGTGTTCGCCGCGCTGCGGGAGAAGCGCGGTCCCCTGGAGCAAGTAGGAACCGTCCGCAATGTCGATGCCGACAGCGAAGAGGAAGGCGACACCACGGAAGAGGTCCAGGCGGCCGATCGGGCCGTGGACCATTCAATGGCCGTGTTCGAGAAGTTCCTCGACAAGATGCTTTCTCCCGGACTGGTCGAGCTTCACGCTTTCCGGGCATTGGACCTGACGCAATACATCTGCGAACGGCTTCTGCCGGACCAGCAGCGGGCAAAGGGGTGGCTTCAGCGGCTGCTCGATGCCTCGACCAGGATTGAAATTCCCGATGACAGACGCGAACTGGTTTCTGCGGCAATCCTCACTCTCCTCGGGACGCGGATCGATGAGAGCGAGTTGCGTGCCGCCCGGTCGAGGCTCGTTGGAATCGGAGCTGATCTGCACGGCGACTGCCCGTCGCCTGAACTCGCACGCGGCTTTCATTCCGTGCTCGACCAGAATGCGTCTTTTCCCGAGCTCTGGAGCCAGGTGCGCGCAATTCGGACTTTCCGGGAGCAGGCCAGGACCTACCTCGATGCTCTCGGGCGGGGACAACCCGCCGGCGGTTACGGGGAGCTCGCCCTCGCCGCAAAGGACGAGTTCGCGACCATGGCCGACGCGTTCGCATCGGAGCGGTCAAGAAAGAAAATCGTGGTCATGAAGCAATGGTCGGAGGCATGCCCGAAATGCCACCGGACGCTGCCGAGGATCGAGATCGGCAAACTGCGCTCGACAGCGGTGGCGACAGCCAGGAACTGCTGCGGTCACGTCCTCATCTGGCCGGAGGAGCGTGAACATGGCTGAAGTTTCCCTGGCCGACATGACCGCGGCCGCAAGCGCGGCCGATGGACCCGTCTTTGTGCCTCCGACAGCTCCCAGACTCGGCGGCGTCGATCCTTTGGGGTTGAGGCAGACCAATTTCGACCTGATGGACCAGGTCCTCCCGGGCCTGAACAATGTCGCCCGTCACATCCGGCCTTTCGTGATCGTCGCCTGGGCTTGGCGCCGGGCGCGACATCTTGCGGAGAAAGAGGATGCCGCGAAGATCAAGGTCGATCTTCTGATGGATTTCGTGGACCGCACCGAAGTGATCTACGCGTGGTCCCAGTTCCTGTTGGACTCCAACGCGGATCTGCCAGGCCGCCAGGTTCTCGGGGCGCTCGTGCGTGAAACTCACTACGAGTTCGGTGGTCCGGCATGGAAGAAGCGCCGGGAAGAGCGTCGCTATTCCACCGCATTCACGGCCGCAGTCAACTACGGCCCCGGGCTCAAGTCGCTAGGCTGGGTCGACCGGCACCCTGTCCATCTTGAAATACTGGTGCCAACGGCTGCTGCCGAGCGTGCGCTTGACGCATTTGAGGAACTGATTGCGGACAGGCTCGATCATCCCGCCTTCAGTAGCCTCGGCAGCGTGAGCGTCAGTTCGGACGAGGTTCTGAGCTGGGCCGAAGCATGGTCGTTCGACACGGTCACCGACGCGGAGAAGGAAGCAGCCGCTGACATGCTGTTCGGGACGTTGGCACCCATTCACAGAAGACTGGGAGGCAGTCTCATGTTGGAAGCGGTCGCCAATGCCTCCACTGCTGACGTCGAACTCGTCCGCAGCACGATGGCCGGAGCGCCTTCGGGCTTCACTCCGCCGACCATTCTGGAAGAAACCGCGGCGAGATGGCGAAAACTGCAGATCCGCCAACTATTCCGCCTGACTTTGGAAACGTTATTTAGCTGGATCCTGCGCCAGCTCGACGAGCGGTCAAAGACCACCGAGGAGCTTGTCGCGGCGTTTCTCGAAGAAGCCGGGATCGACCCTGATCTGCGCACTGCGGAAACGTGGCTGGAAGCCGGTCACCTTTTCGAAGTCGGCCCGACTGACTTGATGAACCGCATAACCGAGGTTCTCGCCGACGCTTCACGATCTGGCCTCGCCGCCGTCATCATCGACGGGTTGACCTTCTGCATAGCCAACGCGCCTGACGCCGGAGAGCATTTCGACCGACAGGACCGGCTGCCGCTGTTCCGTGCCAAGCGCGAGGCCGCAGCTTGGGAGGACGCTCCGGCGAAGGAGTTCGCGCGCCATGTTTTGGAGACTTGGGTGCTGGCCCAGCACGTTTACTGGTCGGTCGGACGGGGACTGGCGGATGCAAGGGCGCGCGGCAGGTTCATCCTCCGCCTGAAGGTCGTGATGGACGAGGGCGGCTGGACATTGGCGCCGGGGGTGCCAAGTGCCTTCACGCCACGTCCGACCCCGGACAGACTTCAGACAGCTCTCAGCCTGGCGAGCGAATGTGACCTGCTATAAGCCGACTATCATTTGCAGGTCAGGCCGCCTAGAAAGCGATTGCTGTCGATTGTCTAATCGCGCTGTCGGTCTAACCAGGTGAACCGGCGGTTGAACACGGTGGTCCCCTCGGCTATTCACTTTTATGGGCACTTTGCGAGCAGTTTGCCCTAGTGGTCCGCGGGGATACGGATTTTGGTAGTGAGTACGACGGGTGCAACTCGTCGCTTCCAACTGCCGCAAGGGGGAGTGGCTATGAACCAAACGTCCAATGAGCTGAACGCTCTATCTCAGATGACGTCGGCAGAGGTTGCGCCAGAATTCACCACCGGCCGGAGCTGATATTGCGCCGTCGCGCTGCCAATCGTTAGATCGCACTATCGACTATGCGGCTACGGGCATTCGCGCCGAATCACGATTGCCCGGCTGGTGCGTCGACGAGAAACCACAGGACCAAAAGTGAATGAGCGGCATTCTCAAATCAGACGAACTCACGGAGATACGGATTATTTCCCTACGATTAGCAGTTGGCTGTCTTGGGGAACGGGATGCCGCTGGATGGTGGCAGTCGGGCTTCATGTCCCCGACGAGTTCTGCCTTTCTTATGCCGGTGTTCGGGTCGAAGTCGTCGCAGGCACGATACGAAGGTGTCGTAGAGTCCGCGAGGCGTGTGCATGACGAGCGCATCGGTGTCGGGCGTGCCTTTCACCCTTTCCGCCTCCCTGAAAGTATGGAGCAAAGACTCTTCGACCGGGTGCAAACGATGGGTCGAGAGTTGGTGGACGAAACCTTTTCCGCTGACCAACCCAGAGCGACACTCGAGCAGCTTGCGGACAAACCGGCCACGGCAAGGTCAGGCCCGGCATTGGTGGGGGCGGCTGCTACGCTTGACGAGCCGGGTTGGATAGCAGAGGTGGCGTCTTTGTATCTCTCCGCGTTCTCCGCAGGCGTTCAGTGTTTTCCGTATTTCAATGACGCCCGATGAATGAAGGGCAGAAGTATACCACTCAACTGCAGGCAGGGCTCGGCATTGTGCCTGAGACCTTGAAGCTGCTTGCAGTGTGGGAACCCAACATGACAGGCAACGACTTGGTCAAGGCTGCCCTGGTCACAGGTGATTTTCCTGGCATGACGGCTCGTCGTTTGCGAAACCTGATTTTAGAGGCCTTTCGTCCAAGGTACTTGGTCGACAGCGCGATGCCCGCCCGGCTGCTCAAAGCTGTTTCCGGAACCATCTCCAAGGACGACTTCCGCTCACTCTGCTTCCTGTTCACGTGCCGGGCAAACATGGTCCTCGGCGACTTCGTTCGTCAAGTTTATTGGCCTCTTTACTCAGCGGGTGGAAGCTCGATATCAAAGGCGGACTCGCTACGATTTGTCTCTTCAGCCGTATCGGATGGGCGGACTACCAGCAGATGGTCCGAGTCTACAGTCATTCGCGTTGCAAGCTACCTCCTGGGCGCGTGCGCTGATTTCGGGCTGCTTGGGCCTATGAAGGGCGGCGGAAGGCCGCTCAGCACATTTCGCATCACGCCAAATGTCGCTTCTGTCCTGGCTCATGATCTCCATTTTCGGGGGATTGGCGACAACGCGCTGCTCCGCAACGCTGACTGGACGCTCTTCGGGCTTGAGCCGGAAGATGCACTAGGCGAGCTGAAACGCCTGTCCTTGCGCGGTGAACTGATCGTGCAGTCGGCGGGAGGTATCACGCAGGTGTCGTGGAAACACAAGTCGATGGAGGAACTTGCCGATGTCCTCTCTGACGGCTGACTTCGATGAGTTGATCCGCCGGGTTGAGGCTGGCCGAGAATTCGCGCATGCGAGCTTCGAGCCGATCTTCTATCTGGTCTTTCACCCGAACCAACTCCTCGAGGTGAAGCAACTCATGCCCGCTTGGACGTCAAAGTTGGCCAATGCGGGCTGGCAGGTCGAGACTTTTTCCATCGCCAAGCACATAGCCGACATCCTTGCCAAGGCGCCGCTCCGCAAGGTCTGGCTTGAGGCCGATCGCAAGGATCCCCTTTCCTGGGGGCGGACCAACACGGCGCTTGCCAACGCTCTCACTTCCCAGGGACGCCTCCAGTCACGGCTGGAAGAGCGGCTCAACGCCCTGCAGGGTCAGTCGTCGACTATCATGCTGGTGACGGATCTTCAGGCACTTCACCCATATCTGCGAATTGGGGCGATCGAGGCGCAACTTCAGGGCAAATTCCACGTCCCCACAGTCTTCCTGTATCCAGGCACTCGAACAGGAAAGACGAGGCTGAGGTTTCTCGGCTTCTATCCCGAAGACGGCAACTATCGCTCCGTGCACGTCGGCGGCTGACACAAAAAGACATTCGACAGGAAACGCTATGCCTCAGATCCGTACCCTCTTCGATACAGGCAAGGACATCCATCGCACCATCGAGAAGGTTATCACCTATCAGGCCTCCCAAGAGCAGCGCCTGCAGGCGGAGATCTCTGAATACATCGTCACTGATAGCATCGAGCAGCAGCTGGAGCAGCTCCTGGAAAAGATGCACGCAGCGATGGAAGCCGGCTCCAGCCACGAGATCGGCGTGTGGGTTTCGGGCTTCTATGGTTCGGGCAAGAGCTCCTTCACCAAGTACTTCGGCCTCGCCTTTGATGAACGAGTCGCGATAGGTGGAAGGCCGTTTCTGCGGCACCTGCAAGACAGGCTCCGTCGTCCGACCACCAAAGCCCTGCTGTCAAAGCTGGTGGCCAGCTTCCCGGCCGCGGTCGTCATGCTTGACCTGGCGAGCGAGCAGATTGCCGGCGCGTCCCTCGCGGAGGTTTCCACCGTCCTATACTACAAAGTCCTCCAATATGCCGGCTACTCCCGAAACCTCAAAGTCGCCGCTCTTGAACGCCGGCTCCGGAAGGAAGGCCGATATTTGGAGTTTGAGCAGGCGTTCCGCGACGAGACCGGCGAGGAATGGGCCAACTACAGGAACGATGAGTTGGTCGTGGACAGCGTCGTTCCTCGGATCGCTCACAAGCTGTACCCCAACCTCTTCCGTACGGAGCAGGCGTTCACCACTGCCACCGGCGATACCATCTATCTGATGGACGACCGGGTCCAGGAGATGATCGACGTCGTGCGCGAGGCGTCGGGAAAAGAACACATCATCTTCGTCATTGACGAAATTGGCCAATACGTAGGCAGCCAGCAGACCAAGATCCTCGATCTCCAAGGCTTAGCCCAGAACCTTAAGGACTTGGGTGGCGGCAAGGTGTGGATTGTCGGGACGGCGCAGCAGACACTAACCGAAGACGACCCTAGAGCGGCGATCAACTCACCCGAACTTTATAAACTGAAAGATCGCTTCCCGATCACGGTCGCGCTCGAGTCGAGCGACATCAAAGAAATCTGCATACAACGCCTCCTTGGTAAGTCTTCGGCAGGTTCAACAGAACTTGGCGCCCTATTTGACCGCCATGGGCCGGCTCTTCGCCAGCATACCAAGCTGACAGATGCCAAGTTCTATGACTCCGGCTTCGATCGAGAAACTTTCACGAACCTCTACCCCTTCCTGCCGGCCCACTTTGATATTCTCATGCACTTGCTTGGCGCCCTCGCCAAGTCGACCGGCGGCATCGGTCTTCGGTCGGCGATCAAAGTCATCCAAGACATTCTGGTCGAGGGAGCCGGATCGCTGAAGCCCGTTGCGGACCGAGAAGTCGGATGGCTCGCCACCACGGTGACGCTCTACGATGCTCTGGACAAGGACATCCGGCGTGCCTTCCCATCGGTCCACCAAGCAGTCGAGAAGGTCCTCATTCGCTTTTCCGATGACGTGTTTTGCCAGGGTGTGGGCAAGACCGTCGCAATTCTCCAGATACTCAGCAATCTGCCGGTGACGATGGAAAACGTTGCCGCGCTGATGCAGCCTGCGGTCGCCGCCGCTTCATTGGCGGACAAGGTAAAGGAGGCGGTAGACCGGCTGCTCAAAGACCCTATCGTCCCCCTGGGCGAGAAGGACAGGTCGCTCCGGTTTTTCAGCGAGAAGCTAAACGACGTAGAGCAGGAACGAGCCCAGCTTGTTCCTCGCTCGCCCGATCTTCGGCGAGTCTTCAATGAGGCCTTGAGAGAGATCTTCGAGCCGCTGCCTAGTGTCAGGCTCCACGGATCGTTGTCGGTAACGACGGGGCTCAAACATCTGTCCGGTGGCCAGCAAACCTCCCTGGCCGGGGAACGGGAAACGGTCCAGACCGTCGTATCGTTCGCTGATCCGACCGACTACGATGGAGAAAAAGGGCGCCTCACAAACGAGTCACGACACAAATCGTCTGAAAGCTTGATCTACCTGCTTGCCAGACGATCCCCTGAGGCCGACGACCTTGTCGCGGAAATTTGCCGATGCCAACGCATCGCCGAATTGCACAGGCATGACCCAGATCGGGAGGTCAAAGAATACTGCCAAAGCCAGATCGATCGCGCGTCTCGTCTGACCTCCGAGCTTGCCCAAAAAGTCATTCGTGGGCTAACGCATGGATCCTTTGTATTTCGCGGTAAGGTGACGGCGGTAGACAGTCTTGACCGGTCCCTTGTCACTGCATGCAAGAAGCACCTGACGGAAGTGGCGGAGCGCGTGTTCGACCGTTATCAGGAAGCACCTGAGCGCGTCGGGACGGATCTCGCGGAAAAATTCCTCCGTCTGCCGAACCTGAGGGCGGTTACATCGCAGATCGATCCTCTTGGCTTTGTCCATGTCGTAGGCGGCAATCCAACCATCAAGACCGACCATAAGGGCCTCGTCAGCATCAAGGACTACATCGAGCGAAACGGTACGGTGGAAGGTAAGAAGCTGCTGGATGTCTTCTCCGATGCGCCCTTCGGCTGGTCACCTGACACCGTTCGCTACATGGTCGCCGCCCTCCTTATCGCAGGCGAGGTGAAGTTGAAGGTTTCCGGCCGAGAAGTCACGGTGACAGGCCAGCAGGCCATTGAGGCGCTTAAGACCAATAATACGTTCAAGTCTGTCGGCGTGGCGTTGCGCAACGATCGACCCTCTATTGAAGTGCTCGCTCGCGCTGCGCAGCGCCTGACCGACCTCTCCGGCGAGTCGGTTGTTCCGCTCGAGGAAGACATTGGCAAGGCAGCCCAGAAGCTCCTTCCATCACTGCAACATAAGCTTGCTCCACTAGAGGAACGGCTTCGGGCACTTGGCCTGGCCGGAGTGGAGACGGCGCGATCGGCAAACCAGCAGATAACCGACATGCTGCTTTCTGACGCTTCCGACGCCCCGCAACGGTTCGGCGCGGAACAGTCGCCGATGTATGACGGCTTGAAATGGGCTCTAGCTGCAAAGCTGGCCTTCGACCAAGGCATCGCAGAGGCTATCAAGTCCCTTCGTGAATTGGAGCGCGGCATTGATGAACTGCCGGGGACGGGCATTCCGAAGGAGCTGCGCGATGCAGCCAGCGAGGACCTTGACGCCGTTGCCGACATGTTGGCTCAAGACGAATTCTTCAAGCGCAAGGCCGACCTCAGCACCCGCAGAACTGCCATCGAGGGGCGGGTGGCCGAGGCGGTCAAAGCGATGCAGGCCTCACAGGAGGCCCGGATCCGAGCCGCGGAGAACGAATTGTCCCTACTTTCCGAATGGTCCGAGCTGACCGCTGAGGAACAATCGGGCACGCTTGCGGATATTCAGGCGTTGGCCATCACGGCCAGCCCAGACATGACCGGGCTCAAACGGCTCGTGTCGCGCCAATTTGATATCGACAGCGTCATTGCCGAGACGAAGGCCAAGGTCTTGCAGGAAGGGAAGTCCCGCCGCCAGGCGGCGAAGCCGACTCCTCCCCAACAGAGCGCTTCGTCTGGTTTCCGGGAGAAGGGGCTGAAACAAGTAACTGTTCCCGCGCGCATCGCAACTTTGGCAGAGTTGGATGACCTTATCAGAGCATTATCTGACTTGCGTCGCGAACTGGCGGAAAATGAAATCGATCTTGTTGTCACGAAGGACGGACAATATGGCCTTTGACGACAAGACACGCGGTCGGTTGCAGCGCTTCGTGACCGATGTGCGCTCCGTCCTCTCTGGCGAGTTCGCGCAGCAGTTCCAACAGGACTATGGCCTCGACCCACAGTCAGGCACCGTCGCCAGCCTTGACAGCCTTGGGCACCTGGATGACCGGCGGCTCGAAACGGCGCGTATCCTGCGCGAAATCCTGGACCACTATCTCGCTTCCTCGACCGAGCAGGGCGAGGAGGCACGGAAAGTCGCACTCGATCGAATGGCACGGGAGCAGGCCTTTACCGCGCTTAACCGACTCGCCGCGCTGCGGATGATGGAGGCCCGCGGGCTGCTTATCGAGTCTGTCGCCAAAGGCTATCAGTCTAAGGCCTTCCAGCTTTACCAACGCATCGTGAGTACGGCCCTGGGTGAAACCGGAGACGCCTACCGGGTGTTTCTGCTGAGCCTGTTCGACCTCTATGGGGCCGAACTCCCCGCGCTTTTCGGCCGCTTCGCACCGACGGGCCGCCTTTTCCCCCACGAGACAGCGCTTCTTGAGGTGCTCGACCTGATCAACGCCGCGGATATCCAGCCCTTGTGGGCCGAAGACGAGACCATCGGCTGGATCTACCAGTATTTCAACTCGAAGGAAGAGCGCAAAGCGATGCGCGATGCGTCTCAGGCGCCGCGCAACAGCCGCGAGCTAGCTGTCCGAAACCAGTTCTTCACCCCGCGCTATGTGGTGGAATTCCTGGTCGACAACACGCTAGGGCGGCTCTGGTTTAATTGGACAGGCGGGCAGACCTCCATGCGCGATCGCTGCCAGTATCTGCTGGTGAAACCGGATGAGAAACCCGAGCCGCTCCGCCGGCTGCGCGATCCGCGCACGATCAAGCTGCTCGACCCGGCCTGCGGTTCGATGCATTTCGGCCTCTATGCGTTCGATCTGTTCCAGGAAATCTACCGCGAGGCCTGGGAGTGGGAGCAGACGCATGGCCCAGGCGCGCTGGATACCGATACAGGCGGCGGTCAGCATCTGAATCCGCTAGGCCAAACCTATGCGAGTCAGGACGCTTTTCTGCGAGACGTGCCACGGCTAATCATCGAGCGGAATATTTATGGCGTCGACATCGATCCGCGGGCGGCCCAAATAGCCTCGCTGGCGCTATGGCTGCGCGCTCAGCGGGCATGGCACAATGCGGGGGTCCGGGCGCAAGACCGGCCGCAAGTCGGACAGGGAAAAGTGGTTGCTGCGGTGGCGCCCCCGCCAGAAGTGGACCTCCGCCAACAATTCATGGATAGCCTCGATCCCCTAGATGCCGAGCTATTCGAGCAGACGCTGTTCATGCTCAAAGACCTACCCGAGCTTGGCGTACTGCTGCAGGTCGAAAAGGAATTGCCCGTGCTTATCCGTCGGGTCTTTGGCGAACATGGCCCGATATTCTCGAAGGAAGATACGGCGCAGTGGCAGAAGGCCGAAGCGCGATTGCGTGAGGCGCTTATGGACTATGCTCGCGCGGCACAGTCCACCTACAAAGGGCGGATGTTTGCCGAGGATGCACTGCAAGGGCTCCGAGTGATCGACCACTGCCAAGAGGTATTCGATGTGGTTGTGATGAATCCTCCTTTCGGAGCATTAACCGCTAATACCAGATCAGATCTCGCCAAGGCTTATTCACGCAGCAAAAACGACCTGTTAGCAGTTTTTGTTGAGCGGGGTTTGGAACTTACGCGAACTAAGGGCAGAGTTGGGGCAATCACGTCAAGAACCTGCTTCTTCCTATCGAGCTTTCAAAAATGGCGAGAAGAAGTCCTTCTCGGTATAGCGCAGCCAGAAGTTGTCGCTGACCTCGGGCTAGGCGTGACGGATGACGCTTGGGTGGAAGCCGCCGCTTATACTCTGGAGAAGCAGGCATGACTGTTTTTTTGCGACTATTGGATGAGGCGGATAAAGGCAGCGCTCTTTCTAGAGCTACTTCAGATATCAGAAGGGGAGGTATATCTACGTGCGCTTCGATAATTGCGCCGTCGGAATTCCACAAAATTCCTGGGGCACCATTTGCTTACTGGGTGAGCAGCGCAGTCCGTGAGTCCTTTGCAATTGATCGTGCCCACTGGCGTGGTGTAGCTGACGGCATTGGACGCCGTGCTCTCCGG
>SAQR01000055.1 GCA_004020365.1 Mesorhizobium sp. | reverse complement strand
ATGCTTATCTCTTCCAGCTCATGACTCAAATGCGATAGCCCTGCCCTCGAGGGGGGAGATTATCCCGCTCCGCGTTCGACGAGGAAGCGATGGCCGCCTGATATCGCTGCCGTTTCGATCAATCGATGACCGCTCTCGGCGCAGAAGGCGGGAATGTCGATGACGGCGAGGGGGTCGGTGGTTTCGACCCATAGGCGGCTGCCCGGCTGCATTGTGGCCAACCGCTTTTTTGCCTTGAGCACCGGCAACGGGCAGTTCAGGCCTTTTAGATCGTAGACGGCGGCGGGGCTGGTTGAGGGCCTGTCTTCCTGGCCCCCATCTTCTTGTTCAAGCATAAAATCTCAGCCGCCGAACATGCCGAGCAGCTTCTTCTTCAGCCTTGTCGTCCTGCTTTCACCGGCATTCACCGCCTGTGTTGCGGCCGGGGCGGCAGCGGGGGTCGAGGCGATTGTCGCGGTAGCGACAGGCGCTTCGGCCGCGGCACTGGCCTCCACCTCTTCGGCCAGCGAATTGATCCTGGCCGTTGCCTTTTCGGCCACAGCCTGAGCCTTGGCCGCCGCTTTCTCGGCCTTGGCCGCTTCTATCGCGGCAAGCCTTTGCTCCTCGGCCTTCTGCTTGGCGGCCTTCTCGGCGTCGAGCGCGGCCATCTTGCGGCCCGCCGGCGAATCGATGCGGCCCATGCGCGCCGTCGCCGTCGACGAGCCATCGGCGTTGAGCGAAGGCGGCTCGATCGGCACACGTTCGCCACGGGCGCGCTTCTTCGACCACTCGGAAACGATGCTGGCTTCCTTGATCCCGCCGATGGTCGGCTTTGGCGCCGGCACGCTGGCCCTGACCGCGCCGTTGAAAGCCGCTTCGTAGGTGCTCTGATAGGCATTGAAGGCGCTCTTCAGCGAATCCGGCTGCGTCGTCGCGGGGCAGGCGCCGGTCGGATCGAAGCTCTCGCCGTCAGGCGCGACCTGGTTGAAGACATAGCGCTTCTCGCAGACATCGACCTTCGGCGGCACTTTCGTGATCTCGAAATTGTCGTAGCCGACCTTCAACATCTTCCAGAATTCGTAGTTCGGATCCTTGCGATAGCGCGCCATGTTGGCGGCGGTCATGCGGAACGGAAAGGCCTGGATCTGGAACTCGGTCTGCCCGCCCTGGAAAGCGTCGCGGCCGAAGGCGTAGATCTGCTCGATCTGCGCGTCGGTCATCGAATAGCAGCCCGAAGACGAGCAGGCGCCATGGACCATCAGATGCGAACCGGTGCGGCCATTGGCGCGATCGTAGGCGTTGGGATAGCCGATGTTGAAGGCAAGGTGGTAGCTCGAGCGCGGATTCATCTGCGCCGGACGGACGGTATAGAAGCCTTCCGGCGCCTGGCGGTCGCCTTCGGTGTATTTGGGACCCAGCTTGCCCGACCATTTGCAGATGTCGTAGCTGGCGACCAGATCGTAGCGGCCGTTGGTCTTGGCCTTCCAGATTTCAAGCTTGCCCTCTTCCTTGAAGATGCGGGCCATCACCGGCGAGGTGCGGGTCATGCCCTTGGCCTTCATGCTGGCCAGGATCTTGTCGGGCAGCGGCTTGTTGGCGTGGGGGGCAAAATCCTTCATCGAAGAATCATTGCAGCCGGCGACGCCTATCGCGGCAATCAGAAGTGCGGTGCGGGCGAGCGTGGCAAGCATGGGTGTGGCTATGTCTTTTCTTTCGGAGCGCAGGCCTCAGCGCCGGCAGGCCCAACCGTAAGCCCGTTAACCTTGAAAATTCCTTACCGCAAGCGCCGGGCCCAATCCGATTGAAACGAACGCAGCGGCATTTTTGTGGCGAAGGTGCTCAATCTGGCCACATTGCTGCACTGACACCCTCTCGCGGTCCGTCCGATTGAAATTGGACGGCCCGAATCTTCTTGTTTGACCATGATCTTTTCCGAAACCGGTACCCGTTCTTTGCTGCGCTGACCTTCGGTTTGGGATCATGGTCTAGAGGTTTCGCCCCATAGCCAGGTATTTCTCGCGGCGCTGCTCGCGAAAATCGGTGTTGGCGCCGGAGAATTCCTTCATCGTTTTGGCGATGAGATCGCCGGTAGCGGCAATCACCGTTTCCGGGCCACGATGGGCGCCGCCGAGCGGTTCGGGAACGATGGCGTCGATGATCTTCAGCTCCAGCAGATCCTGGGCGGTGATCTTCATGTTGGTCGCCGCATCCTTCGAGCGGGTGGTGTCGCGCCACAGGATCGAGGCGGCGCCCTCCGGCGAGATCACCGAATAGATGGCGTGTTCGAGCATGTAGACGCGGTTGGCTGTGGCGATCGCGATGGCACCGCCCGAGCCGCCTTCGCCGATGACCACCGAGATCGACGGCACCTTCAGGCGAAGACAGGCCGAGGTCGAGCGGGCGATGGCTTCCGCCTGGCCGCGCTCCTCGGCATTGACGCCCGGATAGGCGCCGGCCGTGTCGACCAGCGTCAGCAACGGGATATTGAAGCGGTCGGCGAGCTCCATCAGCCGCACCGCCTTGCGATAGCCCTCCGGGCGCACCGAGCCGAAATTATGCCTCAGCCGGCCGGCCGTGTCCGAGCCCTTTTCCTGGCCGATGATCGCCACCGGCTCGCCGCGGAAGCGGGCGAAGCCGCCGACGATCGCCTGGTCCTCGCCGAAATTGCGGTCGCCGGCAAGCGGCGTGAAATCGTTGAACAGGCCCTTGATGTAGTCGACGCAATGCGGCCTGTCCGGATGGCGCGCCACCTGCACCTTCTGCCACGGGGTCAGCGCCTTGTAAGTGTCGCGCAATGCGTCGCGCACGCGTTTCTCGAGACGGCTGATCTCATCGCCGACGTCGACCGCCTCGCCATTCTCGGCGAGCTTCTTCAACTCGAGGATCTTGCCTTCGAGATCGGCGACCGGCTTTTCGAAATCGAGGTAATTGTACATTCTTGAGCGGACCGATAAGCCGGGAGGCAATGACTGACGGAACCTTGGAAACAGAGGCTCCGGGCGGTGGAACGTGGTCCTCACATAGCGACATGACGCCTAGTCGGCAAGCGGATGATGGTCGTTGACCAGCCGCATCAGCCGCTCCTCCAGCACATGCGTGTAAATCTGCGTCGTCGAAATATCGGCATGGCCAAGCAACTGCTGCACGGCCCTGAGATCGGCGCCGTTCTGCAGGAGATGGCTGGCGAAAGCATGGCGCAGCACATGCGGCGATATCTTCGCCGAGGCGATGCCGGCCCGCGCGGCAAGGCCCTTCAGGTCGCGGGCGAAGACCTGCCTGGAGAGATAGCCGCTGTCGCTTGCCGCCGGAAACAGGAACGGGCTATCGGCCAAAGCCGGCACCGTTGCCCGGGCAGCGAGCCAGGCCCGCATGGCCACGCGCGCCTTTGCCGACAGCGGCACCATGCGTTCCTTGTCACCCTTGCCGCGGACCATGAAGAAACGATCGTCGCGCAGCGCCACCGTCACCGGCAAGCCGACCAGTTCGGAAACCCGCAGGCCGGTGGCGTAGAGCACCTCGACCAGCGCATGCAGACGCAGCGCCGCCAGGCCGTCGCCATCGTTCAGCGAGGCGTCAGCTGCCTCCTGCGCCGCACGGTCGATCAGCCGGCCGGTGTCGGCCTCGCTCATCGTCTTCGGCAGCGGCCGGCCCTTCTTCGGACTGTCCAGAGTTCCGGTCGGGTCGTCGCCGCGCAGACCCTCGGCGTAGAGGAACTTGAAGAACTGGCGCATCGCCGACAGCTTGCGTGCCTGCGAGGTGGCGGCAAAACCGCGTGCGGCTATCTCATCGAGATAGTTGCGGATATCGGCAGCGGCGGCACCAGCGAGCCCGCCGTCGATCTCGGCTGACGCGTCTTCGAGGTCGCGGCGATAGCTGGAAAGCGTGTTTTCGGCAGCGCCGCGCTCGGCGCTCATCATTTCCAGAAAGGCTTCGATGCGGGCCGCGCTGTTCATGTCTCTCAGTTTTTCTTGTCTCTCAGTTTTTCTTGGGAATGAGCTTTTCGGCAGGGATTCGCACGCTCATTTCGGCCTTTCTCGGCTCGACGAACATCGCCAGGGCGAACATCGCGCCGTAGACAATGCCGGCCAGAATCGTGAGCGTCACGACAAAGCGGAACAGTGTCGGCATCAATTTTCGCCCGTCTTGTTGTTCTGCGGTTCCAAACCCAGTGCCCTTATGAGACGCCAATCCGGCCAATTCAAGGGCGAAGCTCGGACGACGCGCGGCCGCGCCACGCTTGACGCAATCAGGCTTTTGATGTCGATACGCCGGCAAAGGGGGCCATGCGGACCTGCTTAGAAACATCATGGTGTCATGAACGCGTTACCAGCCAATCCTCCCGATGAGAGCCATGCCGCGCTGCTCGGCCGGCTGGGCAGCCGTTCCATCGTATTTGTCGGCCTTATGGGCGCCGGCAAGACGGCGATCGGTCGCAAGGTGGCGGGGATGCTTGGACTGCCTTTCATGGACAGTGATCAGGAAATCGAAAGCGTGTCGCGGATGAGCGTCCCGGAACTGTTCGAACGCTATGGCGAGCCCGAGTTCCGGGCGCTGGAGCAGCGCGTTATCCTGCGCATATTGGAACACGGCCCGCAGGTGCTGTCGACGGGCGGCGGCGCCTTCATGAGCGCGCAGACGCGGGAGGCCATTGCGGGCCATGGCGTGTCGGTATGGCTGAAGGCCGAGATCGACCTGTTGATGGACCGCGTTTCCAAGAAGCAGAACCGGCCGCTCCTGAAAAGCGCCGATCCGCGTGCCGTGATCGAGCGGTTGATGGCCGAGCGCTATCCGGTCTACGCAACCGCCGATGTTACCGTGCCGACCCGCGACGATCGCAAGGAGGTCATCGCCGCCGAGGTGGTGAACGCGCTTTGCGGGCATTTCGGCGTGGCAGCCGCGACAGGTGAGGTGGGCTCGTGAGCAGCAATGCGACGGTCACCGTCGAAGTCGGGCTCGGCGATCGCGCCTATGACATTTTGATCGGCTCCGGCCTGCTGTTCCGCGCCGGCAGCGAGATTTCGCGCCGCCTGCCCGGCACGCGCGCCGCGGTGGTCACCGACGTCAATGTCGCCGCAGCCCACCTCGAGACGTTGAAGGCCGGCCTTGAAAAGAGCGGCATCCGGCCCGCCGTCATCACGCTGCCGGCGGGAGAAAAGACCAAGAGTTTCGCGCATCTCGAAGAGGTGGTGGACGGCGTACTCGCCGCAAGACTGGAACGCGGCGATGTCGTCGTCGCGCTCGGTGGCGGCGTCATCGGCGATCTGGCCGGATTTGCCGCCGGCATCGTGCGCCGCGGCATGAATTTCGTGCAGATCCCGACTTCGCTGCTGGCGCAGGTCGACTCTTCCGTCGGCGGCAAGACCGGCATCAACAGTGCGCGCGGCAAGAATCTCGTCGGCGTCTTCCATCAGCCTAAACTGGTGCTGGCCGACACCGAAGTGCTCGACACGCTGCCGATCCGGGAATTCCGGGCGGGTTACGCCGAACTCGCCAAGTACGGGCTCATCGATCGCCCCGACCTCTTCGCCTGGCTGGAGGAGAACTGGGGCAAAGTGTTCGCCGGCGGCCCACAGCGGGCCGAGGCCATCGCCGAAGCCTGCCGCGCCAAGGCCGATGTCGTCGCCCGCGACGAGTTCGAGACCGGCGACCGCGCGCTGCTCAATCTCGGCCACACGTTCGGCCACGCGCTCGAGGCCGCCACCCGATATGACAGCGCCCGTCTCGTCCACGGCGAGGGAGTCGCCATCGGCATGGCGCTGGCTTATCGCTTTTCGTCACGCCTCAACCTGGCAAGTCCCGACGATGCGGCGCGCGTCGAGGCGCATCTTCGCGCCGTTGGCCTGCCCTGGCGCATGGCCGATATTCCGGGTGAATTGCCTGACGCCGAAGCGCTGCTTGCCTTCATCACCCAGGACAAGAAGGTGTCGCGCGGCGCGCTGACCTTCATCCTGACGCGCGGCATCGGCCAGGCCTTCATCGCCAAGGATGTGCCGGCGTCGGAAGTGCTGTCGTTTCTGAGGGAGAACCATCCGGGCAGCCGCCCGGGTCAGCCGAAAGGCCGACCGGGTCGGCCGGGAGGCCGACCGGGATGAGCGAGGCCGGCTGGATTGTCGCTGCTGTCCTTGCCGGGCTCGGCCTGCTCGCTTTCGCCTTTCGCACGCGCCTGCTCGCTGCATTCGGCTATCAACTGCAGCGCATCGAGCCGCAGAATTCGGACCATGATGAATCGCGCAGCGCCGTCGACGATTTTCGACACGACGGCCAGGCGGCGCGCGAGGGTCGTGCCCGCATCGGCCGCCTGTCCGATCTCGACGAGCTCGAAGTCTCCGATGTCATGGTCCATCGCACCAACATGCGCTCGGTCAATGCCGACAATCCGCCGGAAGCGGTGGTGCGCGAGATCCTGCAGAGCCCGCATACCCGCATGCCGTTGTGGAAGGGCTCGCTCGACAACATCGTCGGCGTGCTGCATGCCAAGGACCTGCTGCGCGCGCTGAACGATGTCGGCAACGACTTTTCCCAGATCGACGTGATGAAGATCGCGACAAAACCGTGGTTCGTGCCGGATACCACGACGCTGCAGGAACAGCTCAACGCCTTCCTGCGGCGCAAGGCGCATTTCGCTATCGTCGTCGACGAGTATGGCGAGGTCGAGGGCCTGGTGACGCTGGAGGACATCATCGAGGAGATCGTCGGCGAGATCGCCGACGAGCACGATATTGACGTGCAGGGCGTCAAGCAGGAGGCCGACGGCTCGGTCGTTGTCGAAGGCACCGTGTCGATCCGCGACCTGAACCGGGCGCTCGACTGGGACCTGCCGGACGAAGAAGCCACTACCATTGCCGGTCTCGTCATTCACGAGACGAAATTGATCCCCGACGAGAAGCAGGCGTTCACCTTTCACGGCAAGCGCTTCGTCGTCATGAAGCGCGACAAGAACCGGATCGCAAGGCTGAGGATCAGGCCGGCCGGCGACATTTAGTTCTGGTAATAGTTCCGATAGATTATGTCGCGGCTAACCAATCCTCGACTGGACGCTCGCCGCCCCGGCGCGCACTTTCGGCTGTCTGGAGGTGACTGTGATCGATCGGCGAACCCTGCTTTTGATGTCGATGGCGTTGTTGACGGACGGCGCTTCGGCGGCATCGCGGCGGCTTTCGCCATCTCCGCAAACCATCGACTACGGACCGGCCAGGCTCGACATCTACGCGGGCGTTGGCGAAAACTCCCTGCCTGTGATGTTTTTCATCCATGGCGGCGCCTGGCGCGCCGGCAATCGCAGCAATGTCGACGTCAAGCCGGGCTTCCTGCTCGACAATGGCTTCTGCTTCGTCTCGATCGACTACCGGATGCTGCCTGAGGCTGATGTCGCCACCCAGGCCAGTGATGTCGATCAGGCCTATCGCTACGTGCGCGCCAACATCGCCGGATATGGCGGCGATCCGAACCGGATAGTGGTGATGGGGCATTCGGCCGGCAGCCATCTCGCCGGACTGACCGGGTTGCGCGGCGGTCTGCCCGGCGTCGCGGCGCTGGTTCTGAACGATACCAGGGCTTATGACCTGGAGGCGCTTGCGAGGAGCGGCGGCATGACACCAGCCTATGCAAGGGCCTTTCCCGACCCGGCGCAGTGGCGAGCGCTGTCGCCTGCCAGCCATGTCGGGAGCCGCAGACATCCGCCAACCTTCGTCGCCTATTCACGCGCAACGGGTCGTGCGGCAGCCTCACGGGCCTTCGCCGAGCGCCTGCAGGCGACCGGAACTGAGGTGACACTGTTCGACGGCAGCGCCTATTCGCACATGTCGATCAACCGCAATTTCGGCGACGAAGGCGACGCCTTGACCGGTGCGGTGATGATTTTCCTGAAGGCGGCGCTCGGCTGAGGCCTGAACTCTCCAACGAGGCACAGGCGTCAGAGGACTGGATCAGATTAAAAGTGATTGCGGGATGTTGCAGCGCGGACGCTCGCAGGTGCAATTGCTCTTTGAATGTCAAACAGGAGAGAGCTTCATGAATGGCGCCGATGTCCTTTGTGACGTGCTTTTGGCGAATGATGTGACGGTCTGCTTCGCAAATCCTGGCACATCCGAAATGCATTTCGTTGCCGCGCTGGACCGGAAGCCGCAAATGCGTTGCATGCTCGGCCTATTCGAGGGCGTGGTGACAGGTGCTGCTGACGGCTACGCCCGAATGACCGACTGCCCCGCCGCGACACTGCTGCATACCGGCCCGGGACTGGCCAACGGCTTGGCCAACATGCACAACGCCCGGCGTGCCAGCAGCCCGATGATCAATATTGTCGGCGATCACGCATCCTACCATCTGCCGCTCGACGCACCGCTCACCAGCGATATCGAGAGCCTTGCGGCGCCGATGTCGAACTGGGTCCGTCGCATCGATGGCCCGGGCGATGTCGCGCCGGCAACGGAGGCAGCCTTCCGAGCGTCGCTGACGCCTCCCGGCATCGCGACTCTGATCCTGCCTGCGGATGCTGCTTGGGGCGAGGTTAGCGCGGTTTCATCCGATAGGGTGAAGCTTGCGCCTCGGCCCGCCGTCGATATCGGCGCGGTACGCAAGATCGCCGCAGCGATCCGTACAGCTCCGGGTCGGGCCGGCATCGTCGTTCGCGGGCAGGCTGCACGAGCCGATGCGCTTGCCATTGCCGGCCAGATCTCGACAGCCGCCGATGTCAGTCTGTTCAGCGAAGTTCTGATAGCCCGGATGCAACGCGGCCGCGGGCGCGTCGCACCAACGCGAATCCCCTATCCGATCGATGCGGCCACGGCTGTGCTCCGGGATATCGACGTTCTGGTGCTGGTCGGGGCGAAGGAGCCGGTTGCCTTCTTCGCCTATCCGGGGAAGCCGGGGCTGCTTGTTCGAGACGACTGCAGGGTGCTTACGCTGGCGGCCCATGGCGACGATCTGGATGCGGCGCTGGAAGCGCTTCGTGACGAACTTGACATAAAGCCGTCGCAACAACCGGTGTTTGCAACAGCCTTCCCCGACGAGCCGACGCCAAGCGGCAGGTTGACGGAGGATGCGATTGCGCTGTCGGTAGCCCGAAAGCTGCCAGCCGATGCGATCGTCTGTGACGAGGCTGTCACCTCGGCGAGGCGTTTCTTCGCTCTGTCCGCCTTTGCCGCACCGCATGATTACATGATGTCTACCGGCGGATCGATCGGCGGCGGTATCCCGTTGGCAACCGGGGCGGCGGTCGCCTGTCCCGGCCGCAAGGTGATCAATCTGGAGGCCGACGGCAGCGGCATGTACTCGGTGCAGGGGCTGTGGACCCAGGCCCGGGAAAATCTCGACGTGGTGACGATCGTCTTTTCCAACCGAACCTATGCGATCCTATATGGTGAGATGCGCGATCTCGGCGTTGGGGCGATCGGCGAGAACGCCAGGCGAATGTTGGATCTCGACCATCCATCGCTGGATTGGGTTTCGCTGGCGAAAGGCATGGGCGTGGAGGCGGCTCGCGCCGAAACGTGCGAGCGGTTCGACGCGCTGCTGGACAGTGCCCTGTCACGCCCCGGACCATTTCTCATCGAAGCGGTGATCTGAGCGCGCTGCAAAAAGCGAGCGGCGAACGCGAACGGTGGAACCGGCCTACCACCTGGTCTTTTCGTCCGGCGCGGCCGGCTCGATCGCCAGCGCATGGACACCAGCCTTCAATTCGTCGGCCAGCAATGCGTTGACGGCGCGATGACGCTCGATGCGGCTCATGCCGGCAAAGGCTGAGGAGACGATGCGGACGCGGAAATGCGTCTCGCCGGTGCCGTCATAGGCGCCGTGATGATTGGAGTCCTGATGGTGATGGCCGGCATGGAGATGGCTTTCGTTGATGATGACCAGCCGCTCCGGCGAGAACGCCTTCTTCAACTTGCCTTCCATCGTCGACTGTATGGACATTTTTGCTTCCCTTCACCACATAAGGCCGGCGCATGACCCCCGAGAACCGACGCCATTTGCGCGTCCGCAAGGACGCGCGGCGCCGCCGCCCGCGACAAAATTCGCCGATCGCCCGCTTTGTGCCGCGATTCAGCGGTTAGGGCGAACATCGCGAAAATGTCAATTCTTGTTTCGCACCGGCGAACAGCCCATAAATGGGTGAGATGAAACCGTACCCCAAATATTTCGAGAAAATTCGCATCCGCCCGGAGAAGGATGCGGAGCTGAAGTCTCGTTCGCCGATCTGCCAGTGGGACGGTTGCAAGGAGGCCGGCACCCATCGCGCGCCGGTCGGGCGCATGAAGGAGGGCGAGTATTTTCAGTTCTGCTTCGATCATGTGCGCGAGTACAACAAGGGCTTCAACTATTTCTCCGGTGTCCCCGACACCGAGATCGCCCGCTTCCAGAAGGAAGCGATGACCGGCCACCGGCCAACCTGGAAGATGGGCGTCAACGGCGCCTCGACGCGCTCCTCGCCCGATTTCGCCCAGCAGCGTTCCGGCCGCGCCGGCTACTACAACCGCATGCGCGATCCGTTCGACCTGTTCAAAGGCCCGAAGGATCCGCGCGAGGCGCGTGAGCGCAAGGCCAAGCCGCTTGAGGCCAAGGCGCTGGAAACGCTTGGCCTTGATACAAAGGCGACTGGCAAGGATATCAAGGCGCGATATAAGGAACTGGTGAAACGCCACCATCCGGATGCGAATGGCGGCGACAGAGGTTCGGAAGACCGGTTCCGCGATGTGCTCCAGGCCTATCGCGTGCTCAAGCAGGCAGGATTGTGCTGAGCGACCTCCGTGTCGTTTTCCAACTTTCATAAGGTTGGAAAAGGCTCTAAGACCGCCCCCGGACAAAATCGATTGCCGGCGAAATCAGGCGCTTCGCCCGTGGAGACGTTGATAAAGATGAACAAGGTCGATCGCGACATCGCCAACCTGCCCGACACCACCGTGCCGGTGAGGGAGAAATTCGGCTTCGAGTCCAAGATGGTGGTGCCGGCCTATTCGGTGACCAGCGAGCATGTGCCCGACATCGACCCCGACTATCTGTTCGACAAGAACACGACGATGGCGATCCTCGCCGGCTTTGCCTACAACCGCCGCGTCATGGTGGCGGGCTATCACGGCACCGGCAAGTCGACGCATATCGAGCAGGTCGCTGCCCGCCTCAACTGGCCCATGGTGCGCGTCAATCTCGACAGTCACGTCAGCCGCATCGACCTCGTCGGCAAGGACGCCATCGTCGTCAAGGACGGGCTGCAGATCACCGAATTCCGCGACGGCATCCTGCCCTGGGCCTACCAGCACAATGTCGCGCTGTGCTTCGACGAGTACGATGCCGGCCGTCCGGACGTGATGTTCGTCATCCAGCGCGTGCTGGAATCGTCGGGCCGGCTGACGCTGCTCGACCAAAGCCGGGTCATCCGCCCGCATCCGGCGTTCCGGCTGTTTTCGACCGCCAACACCGTCGGTCTCGGCGATACTACCGGCCTCTATCACGGCACCCAGCAGATCAACCAGGCGCAGATGGACCGCTGGTCGATCGTTACCACGCTGAACTATCTGCCGCACGACAATGAGGTGAATATCGTGCTGGCCAAGGCCAAGCACTATCGCGATGCTAAGGGCAAGGAGATCGTCAACAAGATGGTGCGTGTCGCCGACATGACGCGTTCGGCCTTCATCAATGGCGACCTGTCGACCGTCATGAGCCCGCGCACGGTCATCACCTGGGCCGAGAATGCCGAGATCTTCGGCGATATTGGCATGGCGTTCAGGCTGACCTTCCTCAACAAGTGCGACGAGCTGGAACGCTCGCTCGTCGCCGAGTTCTACCAGCGCGCCTTCGGCCAGGATTTGCCGGAGAGCGCGGCGAACGTGGTGCTGGGCTAAGCATGGCTCGATTCCGATTTTCGGGGTCATGCACTACAGCGCCGCGCGTCCAATTGGACGCGCGACGGACGCTGTAGAATTTTGATTTCGCGCATGATCCTTTCCGAAAATCGATTCCGATTTTCGGGGTCATGCGTCGGGGAATGATCGATGGCGGGTCCGGGCGACAACACGCGCAACAAGTCGAAGACGGGGTCTGAAGCCGACAGCTTCAAGCGCGCCGTCACCGTCTGCATGCGCGCGATTGCCGGCGACAAGGACCTCGAAGTCGGTTTCGCCAAGGATCGGCCGGCGCTCGCCGGCAGCCGCGCCCGGTTGCCAGAACTGCCGAAAAAAGCCTCGAAGGCCGACATCGCCATCACCCGCGGGCTCGGCGATTCCATGGCGCTGAAGCGCGCCTGCCACGACACGCGCATCCACACCAGGCTGGCGCCGGAGGGCAAGCAGGCCCGCGCCATCTACGATGCGGTCGAGCAGGCCCGCGTCGAGGCGATCGGCTCCCGCGCCATGCAGGGCGTGGCCGACAATATCGGCTCGATGCTCGAGGACAAATACGCCAGGGCCAACCTCATCGATGTCAAGGACAAGGCGGATGCGCCGATCGAGGAGGCGCTGGCCCTGATGGTGCGTGAAAAGCTGACCGGCCGCGCCGTGCCGAAGAGCGGCGAGCGGCTCGTCGACCTCTGGCGTCCATGGGTCGAGGAGAAGGCAAGTGCCGATCTCGACGGGCTGTCGGCAAAGCTCGACGACCAGCAGGCGTTCGCCCGTGTCGTGCGCGAGATGCTGGCTTCCATGGAAATGGCCGAGGAGCTCGGCGACGAACAGGAGACCGAAGACTCAGAGGACAATGACGAAAACCAGCCGCAAGGCGAGGAGCAGAGCGAGGAGGGCGGCGAGGACGATTCCGGCTCCGAGCAGTCGCAGTCCGACGACACCGAGGCGTCGTCCGACGACGAGCAGTCGGCCGAGACGGAGGCATCCGATGCCACCGCCGACGACCTGTCCGACGATGACGACGCTGACGCCGAGACGCCCGGCGAGGCGCGCCGCAACGACAATCCCTTCACCAATCTGTCAAAGGAGATCGACTACAAGGTCTTCACCACCGCCTTCGACGAGACGGTGGGTGCGGAGGATCTGTGCGAAGAGGAAGAGCTCGATCGGCTGCGCGCGTTCCTCGACAAGCAGCTTGCCAACCTGTCCGGCGTCGTCGGCCGGCTGGCCAACCGGCTGCAGCGCCGGCTGATGGCGCAGCAGAACCGGTCCTGGGATTTCGATCTCGAAGAGGGTTATCTCGACCCGGCGCGGCTGGTGCGCGTCGTCATCGATCCGATGCAGCCGCTGTCCTTCAAGCAGGAGCGCGACACAAAATTCCGCGACACGGTGGTGACGCTGGTGCTCGACAATTCGGGCTCGATGCGCGGCCGGCCGATCACGGTCGCCGCCACCTGCGCCGACATTCTGGCGCGCACGCTGGAACGCTGCGGCGTCTCGGTCGAGATCCTCGGCTTCACCACCCGCGCCTGGAAGGGCGGGCAGGCGCGCGAGAAATGGCTGAAGGAAGGCAAGCCGCCCAATCCTGGGCGGCTCAACGATCTGCGCCACATCATCTACAAATCCGCCGACCATCCATGGCGGCGGGCGCGCCGCAATCTCGGCCTGATGATGCGCGAGGGCCTGCTCAAGGAAAACATCGACGGCGAGGCGCTGCTGTGGGCGCACAACCGCCTGATCGCCCGGCCGGAGCAGCGCAAGATCCTGATGATGATCTCGGACGGCGCGCCGGTCGACGATTCGACGCTGTCGGTCAATCCGGGCAACTATCTCGAACGGCACCTGCGCGCGGTGATCGAATTGATCGAGACGCGCTCGCCGGTCGAGCTCCTGGCCATCGGCATCGGCCACGACGTTACCCGCTATTACAGGCGCGCCGTCACCATCGTCGATGCCGAGGAACTGGCCGGCGCCATGACCGAGCAACTGGCCTCGCTGTTTGGCGAGGAAAGCATGCGCGACACGCGACGCGGCGGCATGCGGCGCGCCGGATGATTTTTTCGTGGGGCGGCTTTCGGCAGACGCTTTTCGCCGCCACAGCGCTGTTCGTTGCCGGCATCGCCTTGTCGCCTGCCATCGCTGCCGGCACCGTTTCGGTCGAGCCGATCGAAATCTCGGCACGGCTGATAGACCGGTTTCATATCGGCGGTGACGAAAAGCGGTTCGGCCCGCTCGAATTCGTCGGCGGGCTGGAAATGACCTCGCCGTCACGCGATTTCGGCGCGTTGTCGGCGTTTCGCTTCCTAAAACCCGGCAATGATTTCATCGGCGTCGCCGATACCGGTTTCTGGTTCTTCGGCACCGTCACTCATGATGCCAACAAGCGCCCATCAGGCATCCGGAATTTCCGTATGCAGGAGATGGCCGACGCGGCGGGCATGCTGATCGACGAGAAATGGAAGGTCGACGCCGAAGGCCTCGCGGTCAAGGACGGCATTGCCACGGTCGGCTTCGAGCGCAACCACCGTGTCGCCCAGTTCAAGATCGACCCGGACGGCATGAAGCCGCAGTTCAGGCAATTGGACTTCCTGATTCCAGCCTGGGAGCTTCGCCGCAATCGCGGCATTGAGACCGTCACCCACGCCAATCCTGACGGCCAGCACCGAGGCGGGCTGGTCGTGGTGTCGGAAAAGAGCCTCGACAAATCAGGCAACATCTATGCGGCTGTTATCGAAGGGCGGCACAAGGGCGTCTTCACCGTCAAGCGCAACGGCAATTTCGACATTGCCGACGGTGCCTTCCTGCCGGACGGCGACCTCTTGCTTTTGGAGCGCAGCTTTTCGATGGCCGGCGGCGTCAAGATGCGGCTGCGGCGCATCTATGGCGAAAGCGTCGAGAAGGGCGCCGTTGCCGACGGGCCGGTGCTGATGGAAGCCGACATGGGCTACCAGATCGACAATATGGAAGGGCTCGACGTCTGGACCCGCGACGACGGCGCACTGATGGTTTCGCTGGTCTCGGACGACAACCACTCGATGCTGCAGCGTAATCTGTATCTGGAATTTGTGCTGCACGAGGATTGAGAGGCGGTCGGCAAAGGGCGGCCGATAACAAAACTAGCTACAGCTTGGCGCCGGTTGCCGCAGGCCGGTGTCCGTTGGTCGCGATCCAGATGACGTGGCGCGCGCCGCGCTTGCCATTGGCGCGGACTTTGAGTTCGTCGACCGCGAAGCCCGCCTGCTTGAGCCTGCGGGTAAAGCCGCTGTCGGATCCCTGCGACCAGACCGCCAGCACGCCGCCGGGCTTGAGCGCTGCTCTCGCGCTGATCAGCCCGGCTATACTGTAGAGAGCATCGTTGGCCGGGTGGACGATCCCTTCCGGACCGTTGTCGACGTCGAGCAGGATGGCATCCCAGGCCGAGGCTTCCGATCGTATGAGTTGCCCGACATCCATTTCGCGAACAGTCACGCGCGGATCGTCGAGACAGCCGCCGAACACAGCCGCCATCGGGCCGCGCGCCCACGCCACCACGGCTGGCACCAACTCGGCGACAACGATACCGGCATCGGCGCCAAGCTCGGCAAGCGCGGCGCGCAGCGTGAAACCCATGCCCAGCCCGCCGATCAGGATTTTCGGCTGCCTGCGGCCGGCAATCCTTTGGCAGGACAGCCTCGCCAGCGCTTCCTCAGAACCGCTGAGGCGGCTGTTCATCAGTTCGTTCGCGCCGAGCATGATCGAGAACTCGGCGCCGCGTTGTTTTAGGCGCAGCTCATGTCCGCCGTCAGGCGTTTTCGCGGTATCGAGTTGGACCCATGGGATCATGCTCGAAAACCCTTGAGCATGATCTTTTCCGAACCGAAGGTCAGCGATAGCAAAAACCGGTTCCCACTTTTCGCTGGCGCGGACCTTCGGTTCGGGATCATGCTCTATGCCGCCAGGGCCGGCTGGCTCCAGCGGGCGGCAAGCAGCCGGTAGGGGATCAGCGCCACCACGGCGATGATCAGCTTCACCCCGAGGTCGCCGAGCGCCCATGACACCCAGCGCATGGCCTCGACCGGCAGCACGCCGATCAGCGGCGCGGTTTCGAGCGCAAAGCCATCATTCGGGCCAGCGAAGGCGAAAGCCGCCGAAAAAGCGATCGTGAAGAACACCGCGGTGTCGAACACCGAGCCGACCAGCGTGCCGACGATCGGCGCCCGCCACCAGCTCTGCCGGCGCAACCGGTTGAACACAGTCACGTCGAGCAGCTGCGCGATCAGGAACGCAGTGCCGGAAGCCGCCGCAATGCGCACCAGCCGGTCGGCAGCCGTTTCGAATTCGATCAGGCCGTAGCGGAACAGCAAGGGCGGGATGACGACCGAGCAGATCACTGCCGCCGTGAAGCCGACAAACACGATCCGGCGCGCCACAGCCGGGCCGTAGCGGCGATTGGCAAGGTCGGTGACCAGGAAGGAGAACGGGTAGGTGAAGGCGCCCCAGGTCAGAATGTCGGCCAGCGACAGGCCGCCGATCGCACCCTGCAGCGGGAACTGCACGAGGACGTTCGACGCCGCCACGACAAGCGCCATGGCCGCAACAAAGGGCAGGTATCGGGAGAAAAAGCTCATTTTTTTATCCTGGGTAATGGAACCAGCGGGGTGTCATGCCGAGTTCGGACGACACTCCTCGGAAGGCGGCTGCCTGTGAAAATTAAGCGGCCGGCTGTTCGGCGAGCTTCTTGGCGATCTGCTTCTTCAGCAGCCGCGCGCGCTGCGACAGCTCCTTGGCGTCGGCCTTGGCCAGGAACGCATCAAGGCCGCCGCGATGCTCGACCGAACGCAGCGCGTTGGCCGAAATGCGCAGGCGCACATTCTGGTTCAGCGCTTCCGAGATCAGCGTCACATTGACGAGATTGGGCAGAAAGCGACGCTTGCTCTTGTTGTTGGCGTGGCTCACATTGTTGCCGGACATGACTGCCTTGGCAGTGAGTTCGCAGGTGCGGGACATGGTTCTAAACCTTCAGTTCTCGGTCTGGCCAAACATTCGACCCGCGCCGGGTGGCGCGCGGTTTCGGTCAGGCGGCCTTATGGAAAAGTTGGCGTTCCATAGTTGCATTTCGGCGATGCGTCAAGCTCCAGCTTGCGCGCGGGTGTGACGACGCCTTTCACATAAAGGCCGAAATTCGGTCTATAAGCGGTCGCACAAGGAGATGCCAGGCTGGAGTTGCGCGCTTCTGCTGAAAATCGAGGTCGATCCCGCCATGCTTCGTTCGTCTCATGCTCTCCTTGCCTCGCTCGCCGTGGCGCTGCCGACGGCAATTTCTGCCGCCACGCAACAATCGTTCAAGGGCGAGTATACGGTTTCGGTCCACGGCTTCTCGGTGGCCAAGGCAAGCTTTTCCAGCAGCTACGAAGGCGATACTTATTCGATCGAAGGCCGCGTCTCCAGCGCCGGCCTCGCCACAATATTCGACGACACGCGTGGCACGGTCTCGTCGAAGGGCAAGATTTCGGGCAAGCAATTGCAGCCGCAGGCGTTCCGCGCCGACTACAAATCTGGCGACAAGGCATCGATGATCGATATCCGGTTCGCCAACGGCACAGTTGTCGCGACGAAGGTCGTGCCTGCGCCGAAGAAGCGCAATCCCAACAACTGGATACCGGTGGCCGCCAACCATCTCGCCTCGGTGCTCGATCCGATGGCCGCCACCGTCATCCATGCCGATAGTCTCGACAAGGTCTGCGGGCGCACGGTGAAACTCTATGATGGCGAGATGCGCGCCAATCTGACGCTGACCTATGAGTCAAAAGGCTCGACCTCGGTGCGCGGCTACGAGGGCGATACCGTCACTTGCCGGCTGGATTTTGAGCCGGTGGCGGGTTACCGCAAGAACCGCAAATCCCTGGATTACCTGAGAAAGCGCAGCCGCATCACGGTGACGTTTGCACCGGTCGGCCAAACCGGCGTATATGCGCCGATCCACGCCACGGTCGGCACGAAAATCGGCACTCTCACCGTCAGCGCGGAGCGGTTCGAAGCGACAGAATAGGCGCGATCGCGCGCCGCCGGAGACGGACATGGGGCGCGCAACACTGATCGGCTTCTCGGCGGTCGCCATGTGGGCGCTGCTGGCGCTGCTTACGGACGCTTCCGGCGCCGTGCCGCCATTCCTGCTTTCGGCGATCACCTTCACCATCGGCACCGGCGTCGGGCTCGTCGCGCGGCTGTTCATGCCGGCCACCGCCGAGAGCGAGAAAATACCGCCGCAAGTGTGGGTGATCGGCATTGCCGGCCTGTTCGGCTATCACTTCTTCTATTTCACTGCGCTGCGCAACGCGCCGGCGGTGGAGGCGAGCCTCATCGCCTATCTGTGGCCGCTGCTGATCGTGCTCGGATCGGCGCTGATGCCGGGCGAGCGGCTGGCGTGGAACCATGTCGTCGGCGCACTGCTTGGCCTTGCTGGCACTGTCCTGATCGTCACCAAGGGCGGCGGGCTTGCCTTCGACGCGCGCTATGCATTCGGCTATGCAATGGCCGGCGTCTGCGCCGTGCTGTGGGCGTCCTATTCGCTGTTGTCGCGCCGCTTTCCATCGGTGCCGACCAGCATCGTCACCTGGTTCTGTGCGGCCACGGCAGCGCTTTCCCTTGTCTGCCATCTCATGCTGGAAGAGACAGTGCTGCCTGTCGGCGCCGGCCAGTGGCTGGCCGTGCTCGGCCTCGGCCTGATGCCGGTGGGCGCGGCCTTCTACGCTTGGGATATCGGCGTCAAGCGCGGCAACATCCAGGTGCTGGGCGCGGCAAGCTATGCCGCGCCGCTGCTGTCGACGCTGGTGCTGATATCAGCCGGTTTCGCCGAGCCGTCGCTGCGCATTCTCGCCGCCTGCGTGCTGATCACCGGCGGCGCGGCGCTTGCGGCAAAATCGCTGTTCTTGCGCAAGCGGGCAGCAGGCGAGGCCGGGGCGTGATGCCGTTTCCCGGCGGCATCGACGCCGACGCCAATGCGACGCTGCTGTTTTCGCTGGCGGCGGCGGTGATCTACGCCTTCACCATCGACATGCCACAGGCGCTTGCGCGCTCCGCGGTCAAGACGCTGGCCGTGGCAATGCTTGCCGTGCTGGCATCGCTGCAGGGTGGTCCGTGGCTGCTCATAGCTGCGCTGGCGCTCAGCGCCATCGGCGATGCATTGCTGTCACGCGACGGTGAAAAGGCTTTTGTCGGCGGGCTGGCCAGTTTTCTCGTGGCGCATGGGCTTTACGTCGCGCTGTTCCTGCGCTCCGGCGATGGGTTCGGGCTGTTTTTGGCCGCGCCGTGGCGCGCTGCGATTGCCGCGGCAATGGCCGTGTTGGCGGGCGCCATGCTTTTTGCGCTCTGGCGTCGCGTCGGCCTCGCCCTGCGCCTTCCCATCAGCGTCTATATCGCGGCAATCTTTGCCATGGGCATTTCGGCCCTCACCCTGAGCAATTACTGGGTCGTCGTCGGCGCCGTGCTGTTCATGGCGTCCGACGGGCTGCTTGCCGCGGAAAAGTTCCTGCTGAGCGCCATCTCGCCGCACCGCGCTTGGACGCGCCACGCGGTCTGGGCGCTGTACTACGCCGCCCAGCTGGGGATCACGATGGGTTTTCTGCTGGGTTAGGACTCCAGCCCGGTTCGGCCAGCTCGAAGGCGGCGAAATCGAAGCCCGGCGCCACGGTGCAGCCGACCAGCGTCCATTCGCCCAGGCTGCGCGCCGATTGCCACCAGCCTGCCGGCACGACGATCTGCGGCCGCTCGCCCGCCGCCAGTGCCGTGCCGAGCACCTGCTCGATTACCGGCCCGTTTTCCCTGTGTATCGACAGCGCCAGCGGGGCGCCGGCATAAAAGTGCCAGACCTCGGCGGCGTCCTTGACGCGGTGCCAGGCCGACACCTGCTCCTGCTCCAAAAGGAAATAGATCGCGGTCGAATGGCCGCGAGCGCCTTCCGCGCCATCGCGGAAGGTTTCGGCATACCAGCCGCCTTCCGGATGCGGTTTCAGGCCGAGCGTCGCGATGATTTCGGCGGAACTGGTCATTTGCCCCAAAACTTCATGGTTCCAGACCATTGGTGGTGCTCAGAAATTGTCCTTGCGCTTGCGAATTTCGGCGAACACTTCGGCGTCGGAGGCGTTCTCCATGCCGAGATGCTTGCGGATTGCCGGATCGTGCCAGCGCAGGAACGGATTGGTCGACAGTTCCTCACCGATCGTGGTCGGCAGCGTCGGCTTGCCATCGGCGCGCAGCGCCTCGATTTTCGCGGCGCGCTCCTTCAACGCCGAATTGGTCGGGTCGACGGTCAGCGCGAAGCGGGCGTTGGAAAGCGTGTATTCATGGCCGCAATAAACGACCGTCTCGGCCGGAAGTGCCGCGAGCTTCTTCAGCGAATCGTACATCACCGGCGGCTTGCACTCGAACAGCCGGCCGCAGCCGAGCGCGAACAGCGTGTCGGCGGTGAACGCGACTTTCGATTCCGGCAGATGATAGGAGACATGGCCCGCCGTGTGGCCGGGCGTGGCGATCACGTCGATCCTCTCTTCGCCGAGACGGATGACCGAACCCTGCTCGACGGTTTCGTCGATGCCGGGAATTTTGGACTGTTCCGCTTCCGGTCCGACGATGCGCAGCTTGAACCGCTCCTTCAACGCGAGATTGGCCTCGACATGGTCGACATGGTGATGGGTGGTCAGGATCATCGTCGGCGTCCAGCCGGTACGCTCGATCGCGGCCAGGATCGGCGCCTCTTCGGGCGCGTCGATGATCGCGGTCTGGCCGCTTTTCGGGTCATGCACCAGCACACCGAAATTGTCGCTACGGCACATGAATTGTTCGATTTCAACCGGCATGGCGTCTCTCCACTTGAGCGGTTCATCGTTTCATGGAAACGCCGAACCGCTCTATCTCTTTGTTTTTGCGCAATTCCGGACGGAAAACCGTTTCACACTTTTCCTGGAATTGCTCTAGTGCACCGCGCGTCCAGTTTGACGCACAAAGGAGGCTGTAACAGTTTTTATCTGCCGCATCGCGCTTTCCGAAATCGAAACCGATTTCCGGCCGATGCAGACATAGGGCGCTTGCCAGCGGATGTCATCCGTCTTTGTAGAACTCGGCATCTTTGTAGAACTTGGCGCCTTTGTCGAACTTGGGCGCCTTTGTTGAACTTGGACAGCATCGAAGATAGCGTGCCGCGCATGCATTCCGATATCGTCGACCTTCGCTCCTTTTATTCGACCACGCTCGGGCGATTGGCCGAACGCTCGATCACCATGGCGTTGTCCTCGATATGGGCTGTTGTGCCCAATGAGCGGCTGGTCGGCCTCGGCTACACCTTGCCATGGCTGGAACGGTTCGGCGCCGATGCCGAACGTGTCTTTGCCTTCATGCCGGCGACGCAAGGCGCGGTGGTCTGGCCGGCCACCGGGCCGACCGCGACCGCGCTGGTCTTCGATGAGGAATTGCCGCTGGTCGACGCCTCCATCGACCGCATGCTGCTCGTCCATTCACTCGAACATGCCGAGAACCCGCGCGAGACGCTGAACGAAATCTGGCGGGTGCTGTCGCCCGCCGGCCGTGTCGTCATCGTCGTGCCCAACCGGCGCGGTGTCTGGGCCCGTTTCGAGCATACGCCGTTCGGCAGCGGCCGGCCTTTCTCGCGCGGCCAGCTCACCGAATTGCTGCGCGAAGCGAATTTCACGCCCGCGGCCTGGTCCGACGCCCTGTTCTTCCCGCCATCGCGGCGGCGCTTCATGATGCGGTTCCACAATGTGCTGGAGCGCGCCGGCCGCAGGTTCTGGCCGATCTTTTCCGGCGTCATCGTCGTCGAGGCGCAGAAGCGGCTCTATCAGGGTGTGCCGGTCGTCCAGCGCGCCTCTCGCCGCGTCTTCGTGCCGGTTTTCTCGCCGCATGGCGCCACAAGGCTCGGCCGGATATCGCCGACCGGGAACGCGCCGTCGCCGGGCCGTCGATGACGTTTTCGTGATCGGAATCGCGCTTTTTCCCACCTATCTGTCGTGGACGGGTTTGCTACCCGATTGAGTCGACTTGTTCACCGGTTTCAGCACCGCTTGCGAATTCAAGGGTCTTCATCAATGGCTGATCATCCGGATTTCGAGGTCAGCGCCAAGCCGATTGCCGCGTCGGTCGAGGCCAGCAGCCTGCGCGACCAGCTGGCGACAATCAGGCTGGCGCTGGCGACGTCGCCGATCCGCAAGCAACTGCTCTGGGCCTGCCTCGGCATAGTCGCCGTCATTGTCGCAACCGCGATCGGGCAGATCCTGCTCAATCGCTGGAACGAGCCCTTTTACGACGCGCTGGCTCGGCGCGACATGCAGGGTTTCCTGCACCAGCTTCTGGTGTTTGCCGCCATCGCCGGCGGGCTTTTGGTGCTCAATGTCGGCCAGACCTGGCTCGACCAGACGATCCGGCTGAAGCTGCGTGAGGCGTTGACCGTCGATCTGATCGGTGAATGGATGCGGCCGGCGCGGGCCTTCCGGCTCGCCAACGCCGGCGCCATCGGCGTCAACCCCGACCAGCGCCTGCAGCAGGATGCCGGGCATCTCTCCGATCTTTCGACCGGTCTCGGCATAGGGCTATTGCAGTCGTTCATTCTGCTTGTTTCGTTCGTCGGCGTCCTTTGGTCGCTGTCTTCCGGCTTCGTCTTCCATATCGGCGGCTATTCGCTGGCGATTCCGGGCTACATGGTGTGGGCTGCGATCCTCTATGCCGGCACCGCCTCCTGGCTGAGCTGGCTGGTCGGACGGCCGCTCATCCGCTTCAACAGCGACCGCTATACGCGTGAGGCGGAGCTGCGCTCCTCGGTGGTCCGCGTCAACGAGAATGTCGATGCCATCGCGCTGGCGCACGGCGAGGCCGACGCGCGACGACGGCTTGAACTCGACCTCGGCACGGTGCTGGGCGCGATGCGGCGCATCTACAGCGCCCAGATCAATCTTTCCTGGGTGACCGATAGCTATGGCTGGATCACTGTCGTCGCGCCGATCCTCGTCGCCTCGCCGGTGTATTTCGCCGGTGATATCAGCTTCGGCGGGCTGATGATGGCGGTCGGCGCCTTCAACCAGGTGCATTCCTCGTTGCGCTGGTTCATCAACAATATCGGCGGCATCGCCGATTGGCGCGCCACGCTGATGCGTGTCGCCGATTTCCGCATCGCGCTTGCTGAAACGGATGTGCTCCACCACACCGAGAGGCGCATCGAGTTCGGCGAAAATCCGGACGGCAGGCTGACATTCGAGAACCTCGAAATTGCGTCGCGGGATGGCTGCACGAAGCTCGCCGAGCCGCATGTCGAAATCCGCGCCGGCGAGCGCGTCATGATCACCGGAGATCCGCGCGCCGGCAAGACGCTGTTCTTCCGCGCCATTGCCGGTCTGTGGCCGTGGGGAAGCGGGCGGATCGGCATGCCGGCCGGAGAGGTGCCCGCCTTCGTTCCCCGAAAACCCTATTTCCCGCTCGGCACGCTGCGCGAGGTGCTCGACCACGCCGATGCGGCGTTCAGCGACGCCGAGATCTCGGCGGTGCTTGCCGAGGTCGGTCTCGGGCGGCTGTCATCCTCGCTCGACCGCTCGGCGCGCTGGGAGCGCGAATTGAGCGAAGACGAGCAGCGCCTGCTTGCCTTTGCCCGGCTGGTCTTGCGGCAGCCGAAATGGGTGATCATCGACGAGGCTTTGGACAATTTCGACGGCGCGACGCTGCGGCGGGTGCTGTCGATGCTGGAGGCGCGTCTTGCCGACGCCGCGATCCTCAATATCGGCCGTGGCCAGCAGAATATTGCATTCTTCCCGCGCTCATTGGCGATCGTGAAAGACGTCGAGCGACCGGCTCTCAAGCCAGTCCGCATCAGGGCCGGCGCGATCGAACCACCCCCGGCCGTCGCCAAAGCCCACCAACAGGCATAGGCGGCAGATAGCCAAGCTTTATTTTGCCGTGATCGCGGCGAAAGATTGCCGGCATTGTTCGGAAGCCTGCGGCGTTGGACCCATGCTTGACGCGCTGAAAGCGCGTCCCGGTGAAGAGTAACATGCGACACGCTTTGAGTTTTTGTTTCGATGCTTGTCGTTACCCCAAAACCGCTGCGCGCTTTTGGGCGACCTGCGTCAGCCTGCTTGCCTGCCTTGCCCGTGCCCAGGCCGCACCATTGGCCGCGCCCGCCGACACCATTGCGGTGGACGTCGAACTGGTGCTGGCGGTCGACATCTCGCACTCGATGGACGAAAGGGAATTCGCCTTGCAGCGCGCCGGCTATGTCAAGGCGCTGCGCCATCCCGACTTCATCAATGCGGTGCGTTCGGGCGTGACCGGCCGCATTGCGCTGGCCTATTTCGAATGGGCAGGCACCGTCCGCGACGATGCGGTCATTGCCTGGCAGGTCATCGACGATGCTGAGAGCGCCGAGGCATTCGCCGACAAGATCGAGGCACGCCCATTCAGGAGCTTTCGCGGCACCTCGATTTCCGGTGCGCTCGCCTTCGGCGCCAAACTTTTGGATGGAGCCGCCTTCGATGCGACGCGCAGCGTCATCGACATTTCAGGCGATGGCCCCAACAATATCGGGATGCCCGTCACCACGACACGCGACGCCGCGATAGCAAAGGGCGTCGTCATCAATGGCCTGCCGATCCTGATCAGCCCGTCGCCCAGCTTCAGCCATCTCGACCAATACTATGCCGAGTGCGTCACAGGCGGGCCAGGCTCCTTCGTGCTGCCGGTCTATGCCGCTTCGGAATTCGTGACGGCCATACGCCGCAAGCTGATCCTCGAGGTCAGCGGTGTTGCCGGTCCGAATGCCAATTCCGGGGCCGATCCCGGATCTGTCCCGGTCGATGCGGCAGCACCGGTCGACTGTTTGCAAGGCGAGCGCGGTCGGCGGTTTTTCTCCGATCCGTATTTTCCGGAACTTGATCGCTAGACCTCGACGAATGGCGATCAGTCCCAGATGTCTCCGGACTCGGGCCGGCTGGCTGAAGCGATTGCCGCCGTTACCGCTTCAATAAAAACACCGCCTGCTGGCCAAAGAAATTCCAGAACCACCATGGCATCGAGAGGCCGATTTTCTGGCCATTGGCGTCGAGCGCGGTTGCCTTTTCCACCGTTGCGCCAAGCTCCTCGCAGAGATTGACGAAGTCGCGGATGGTGCAGAAATGGATGTTGGGCGTGTCGTACCAGGAATAGGGCAGGTCCTTGGTCACCGGCATCCGCCCTTCGACGAACAGCGAAAGGCGCACTCGCCAATGGCCGAAATTGGGGAAGGAGACAATGGCGTGCTTGCCGATCCTGAGCAATTCGTCGAGCACCAGCTTCGGGTTGCGGGTCGCCTGCAGGGTCTGCGACAGGACGACGAAATCAAAACCCTTGTCGGGATAGAATTTGAGGTCCTTGTCGGCGTCGCCCTGGATGACGGACAGGCCGCGCGCCACGCATTCGTTGACGCCGCGCTGCGACAGTTCCATGCCGCGGCCGTCGACCTGCTTCGTCGCCTGCAGCAATTCGAGCAGCAGGCCATCGCCGGAGCCGACGTCCAGCACCCGCGACTGCGGCGGGATGAGATCGGCGACGACTTCGAGGTCGACGCGCTGGGCGTGGTTGACACTCATGATCGTGGCTCTTGCTTGCCGCATGACCTTGATCCGAAAAGTTTGCAACTTTTCGGGGTCATGCGCTGCCTGGCACATGATCCCGGTCCGGAAAGTCTGCAATCTTTCGGGGTCATGCGCTGAGCCCCCTGGCGCGGGCCGCCGAGGCGATGAAGCCGTTGATGGCGGCGAATAGCTCCGGTTCGTCGAGCAGAAAGGCGTCGTGGCCGCGATCGGTCTCGATCTCGACGAAGGACACCGAGGCGCCGGCGGCGTTCAGCGCATGAACGACCGAGCGGCTCTCCTCGGTCGGGAACAGCCAGTCGCTGGTGAATGAGACCAGGCAGAAACGGGTTCTGGTGCCGGCAAAGGCGTCGGCGAGCCGGCCGCCATGGTCGGCGGCGAGGTCGAAATAGTCCATCGCCCGGGTCATGTAGAGATAGGAGTTGGCGTCGAAGCGGTCGACGAATGTCATGCCCTGATGGCGCAGATAACTCTCGATCTGGAAGTCGGCGTCGAAACCGAAGGTGAGCGCTTCACGGTCCTGCAGGTTGCGGCCAAATTTCCGGTGCAGCGCCGCCTCCGACAGATAGGTGATGTGAGCGGCCATGCGCGCCACGGCCAGTCCTTTTTCCGGGCGCTTGCCTTGTTCGAAATATTTGCCGCCATGCCAGTCGGGATCGGCCATCACCGCTTGCCGGCCGACCTCATGGAAGGCGATGTTCTGCGAGGAATGGCGCGCGCCGGTGGCGATCGGCAGCGCCGAGAAAACGCGCTCCGGATAGCTCGACGCCCATTGCAGCACCTGCATGCCGCCCATCGAGCCGCCGAGCACCGAGAACAGTTTTTCGATGCCGAAATGGTCGACCAGCATCAACTGCGCCCGCACCATGTCGCGGATGGTGATGATCGGCAGGTCGAGCCCGTAGGGCTTGCCGGTGGCGGGATTGGTCGAGGCGGGGCCGGTCGAGCCGAGGCAGCCGCCGATGACGTTAGAGCAGATGACGAAGAAGCGGCTGGTGTCGATGATCTTGCCGGGGCCGATCAGCACTTCCCACCAGCCCGGCTTGCCGGTCACCGGATTGGTGCTGGCAACATGCTGGTCGCCGGTCAGCGCATGGCAGACGAGGATGGCGTTGGAGCGGGCGTCGTTGAGCGTGCCGTAGGTCTTGTAGGCGATCTGGAACGGCGACAGCAGCGTGCCGGCATCGAGCTTGAGCGGCTTGTCGGCACCAAAACGCAACACCGGGCTCGACGGCTCGTCGGCCTCGTTGTTGGTTCTTTTCGTGCGCAGCGCGACCATCGCGTCCTCTTACATTAACCCTTCGCAAAATCGATTCCGTTTTTCGGGTCGACGCGATTGTCCGGCCGGCTGCGGACAAAAAAACCGGCATTGCCTTCGCAAAGCCGGTTACAGGATGCAAACGGCCCTTTAGCGAGTTGTTTAACGTGGCTGCAAGCCGACCGGCCAAATCACCACGGATTTCGCCTTCTTCTAGGACCGGCGCGCCTCGGCGTCAACGGGCCAGCGCTCACCGATCATTTGCCGCCTCTCGACATTCCGGGCCACGGCTTGTATTTCCGCTGCGGCTTCCCGGGCGGAAGCGTTCTCGACGGATTTTTGCAATATGGACCAGGCATCGGATCAGGCACGTCCAACACCCCGCGCGGGGATCATGGACATCGAAGCCTATGTGCCGGGCAAGAGCACGGCGCCGGCCGGCGTTGGCAAGGTCCATAAATTGTCATCGAACGAGAACCCGCTCGGCCCCTCACCGAAGGCGATAGAAGCCGCGCGCGACGTCGCGGCCAAGCTCGACATATATCCCGACGGCACCGCCAGGCGGCTGCGGGAGGCGATCGCCGAGGTGCATGGCCTCAACCCGGCGAACATCGTCTGTTCCAATGGTTCCGACGAGATTCTCGGCCTGCTTGCGCAGACCTATCTCGCGCCCGGCGACGAGGCTGTGATCACAGAACACGGCTTCATGGTCTACAAGATCTACATCCAGTCGGCAGGTGCTGTCCCAGTCTCGGTCAAGGAAACCAATGAGCGCGCCGACGTCGATGTGATCCTCGCTGCGGTGACGCCGCGTACGCGGATCATCTTCCTTGCCAATCCCAACAACCCGACCGGCACCTATTTGCCGTTCCAGGAGGTGCGCCGCCTGCATGCAGGCCTGCCTCGAAACGTGCTTCTGGTGCTGGATGCAGCCTATGCCGAATATGTCCGCCGCAACGACTATGAAGCCGGCGTCGAACTGGTGGCTGGTGCGGAAAACGTGGTCATGACCCGCACCTTCTCCAAGCTCGGCCTCGGTGGTGCGCGGATCGGCTGGATGTACGCGCCAATGCATATCATCGATGCGATCAACCGCGTGCGAGGTCCCTTCAACGTCAACGCGACGGCGATCGAGGCCGGCATTGCGGCGATCCGCGACCGCGCCCATGTCGAGCGCAGCGTGGCGCATAACGAGACCTGGCTGACTTGGGTGAGCGAGGAATTGACCAGGCTCGGACTGCGGGTGACGCCGAGCGTCGGCAATTTTGTCCTCATCCACTTTCCCGAGGACCAAAAGCATTCGGCGGCGGCCGCGGACGATTACCTCTCGGCGCACGGCTATATATTGCGGCGCGTTTCCGGCTACGGCTTCCCGAATGCGCTGCGCATGAGCATCGGCACCGAAGAGGCCAATCGTGGCGTAGTCGCCGCCCTCGCGACGTTTCTGAAAAGCTAGAACACCATGACATCACCCATGTTCGAAAAGATTGCGCTGGTCGGCATCGGCCTGATCGGCTCGTCGCTGGCCCGCGTAATCCATCGCGAAGGCCTTGCCCGCCACGTTGCCATCGCGACGCGCAGCGAAACGACGCTGGCGCGGGCGCGGGAACTCGGCCTCGGCTCTTCCTACGCGATGGACGCGAAAGAGGCGGTCGGCGATGCCGACCTGGTCATCGTTTCGGTGCCGGTCGGTTCTTCGGGCGAGGTCGCCGAGGAAATCGCACCGGCGCTGAAGCAGGGCGCCATCCTCACCGATGTCGGCTCGACCAAGGTCTCGGTCATTGCGCAGATGCAGCCGCATGTGCCTGCCGGCGTGCATTTCATTCCCGGCCATCCACTGGCCGGCACTGAAAAATCGGGTCCGGACGCCGGCTTTGCCGAACTGTTCGAAAACCGCTGGTGCATTTTCACGCCGCTACCCGGCACCGATCCCGAGGCGCTGGAAAGACTCTCGGAATTCTGGCGCCGCTGCGGCTCCAACATCGACACGATGGATCCCCAGCATCACGACATGACATTGGCCATCGTCTCGCACCTGCCGCACATCATCGCCTATAACATCGTCGGCACCGCCGACGATCTGGAGTCGGTGACCAAGTCGGAGGTGATCAAATATTCGGCCTCCGGTTTTCGCGACTTCACGCGCCTTGCCGCTTCCGACCCGACGATGTGGCGGGATGTCTGCCTGCACAACAAGGATGCTATCCTCGAAATGCTGGCGCGCTTCTCGGAGGATCTGGCCTCGCTGCAGCGGGCGATCCGCTGGGGCGACGGCGAAAAGCTGTTCGACCTGTTCACCCGCACCCGCGCCGTGCGCCGCTCGATCATCGAGGCCGGCCAGGACATCGACGTGCCGGACTTTGGCCGGCAGGCAGTCGAGCACCCGGCCAAGCAGTAGCCTGTCTCGACCGCCCGGCCGTCAGTCCGCCGGCCAGTGAGCCGCCATCATCGCCAGCGTCTCGGCCCTGTCCGGCGCGCCCAGCCTGCCGCCGAAGCGCAGGCATTTGAGCGCGGCGGCGGCGCTGGCAAAGCGCAATGTCCATTCGATCGGCATGGCCTCGGCCAGCCCGACGGCAAAGGCGCCGTGAAACACGTCGCCGGCGGCAAGCGTATCCACTGCCTTGATCCTTGGCGCCGCGACGTGGCGCACCGACGCCAACGAGCGGTCGAACCACCAGCTTCCCGCTGCGCCGCCGGTCACCGCGACGAATGCATCAGTGCGTCTGGCCAGCGCTTCACAGGCCTTTTGCGGACCTCGTTCCTCACCGCACAGGATGAACGCCGCCGGCTCCGACGCGACGATGTGCGAGGCGAGTGGAAACAGCCGTTCCAGCACGTCCCCTGGCGCGGTGTCGGCATCGAGTATGGCTGGACAGCCGATTGCGCGCGCCGCCGTCAGGGCCAGAGCTGCCGCGCCCGGCCAGCGCACATCGACCAGGACGGCGTCGAATGCGGTGAGATCCTGAATGGGAAGCGCTTCGGGGTCGGCCTGCGCGAGCTTGTCATAGAACGGAACGATAATGCGCTCGCCATGCGTGTCGACCAGGATGGCCGACAGTGCCGATCGCGCGCCGGCGACGCGCCGGACAAAGCTGCAATCGACACCTTCGGCCTCAATGCCGGCGACCAGCTGATCGCCGACGAGGTCGTCTCCCGCGCTCGCCCACAGCGATACGTGCGCGCCGAGGCGGCGTGCGGCGCAGGCCGCGCTCGAAGCCATCCCGGAGGCGATCTGAACGCCGTCGGCCGCGATGAACTTGCCCTGACGCGCCGGAAGGGTATCGACACGAAGGATCGTATCGAGCGTCAGCGCGCCAACGCTCAGGAGCTTCACCGGGCGGTTCATCTATCTTCCTGTTTTGCCATGGTCTTTCAGAACTGGAGGTTCGCAATCATCGCCTAGTCGACCGGCTCGATGCTGCCCAGCGGGATAAAACCGAGCGAGGCCTTGCCCTTGACGATCTTAAGCGGCATCGACGGTTCGTTGCCAAGCAGCGCCAGCCCGGCAAAGCCGGTTTCGATCTGGCTTTTCTGCTCGGGAATGGCCTTGCCGAGGATTGCCGCCACCGCCTTCGGATCGTGGAGCCTGATCATCAGGTCGGCGTCGATCAGCCCGTCGGCATCGACCGAAACCGGTCCGGAAACGGTGACGCGCGCGCTCCCCGACGACAGATCGAGCTTGCCGATATCCACCGCCTGGCCGCGCAGGCTCTCTGTTTGTGTCTTGATCAGCGCCACGCCGTTCTTCAGCGTCACGTCGCCGCCGCCGTCGAGCGGCGGCAGCACGCGGCCATCGATTGCGCCCGGATCGATTTCGACATCGGTAAAACTCCCGGCATAGTCGATGTCTTGGCCGTTCGGACGCAATTCTCCGGCCGCTGTCCCAGCGCTGAACAGCTCGACCGGGTCTGTGCCATCGGCCGGATCGGTCTGGGCTGACAGGCCCTCCGCCTCCAGTGAAACGCGCCGGGGCAGGGGCCAGGACAGTCTGACGTTGGCTCGCAGATCGTCCCAGTCGATCCACAGCGGCGCCATCCCCGGCACGGAGGTCCTGAGCGGCCCGCGCAGGTCGGCGCCAGGCGACAGGATATGGGTGATGTGCGTGACTGCTTTGAGGCTGCCGAGCGAGGCGGCGACGTTCCTGGTGTCGTCCTGATAAGCCAGACTGTCGCAGGAAACGGAGAAGCTCGAGGGATAGCCGCTGACCGTGAGATTGGTGCAGTCTGCCTCGATGCCATTGCCGTTGAGCTCGGCCACCGCTTTGCCGGCTTCGCTCTTGACCTTGTCTGCCAGGTAGAACCAGCCGGCGCTGTAGAGGCCGAACAGCACGACGATGAAAACGCCGAGCCAGAACAGCCGGCGGAGAAAATTCGGCGGGCGTTCGTCATTTGACGTCATGCTGCGGCTCTCGTTGGCGCGTGTTGCAGAGGGGACTGTCGTTTCCGGCAAGATCGGCTAGACGGAGACGGATTGGAAAAACACCGATTCCAGTGCGGTGCTGCAACCAGGCTTGGCGATATGGGCGATTTTTGGGTTTTTGGCTACGGTTCGCTGATCTGGCGGCCGGGATTTGCGCATGTCGAGACAAGGCGCGCCCGCCTCCATGGCTACCGCCGCTCGCTGTGCGTCTACTCCTTCGTGCATCGCGGCACGCGCGAACGGCCCGGCCTGGTGCTCGGCCTCGACCGTGGCGGCTCCTGCATCGGGCTGGCTTTCCGCGTCCCCGGCGATCTGCGCAACGAGGTCATCACCTATCTGCGCGAGCGCGAGCTGGTCACCAACGTCTATCGCGAGCGCGTGCTCAGCATTCGCCTCGACAATGACGCTACGAACGGCGAGACGGATGGGGGGGAGACGGTCTCGGCGGTCGCCTATGTCGTCGATCGTGCCCACGAGCAATATGCCGGCGCGCTCCATGCCGCCGATGCAGCGGCCGTCGTTCGCGGCGCCGTCGGCCAGTCGGGAAAAAACGAGGATTATGTGCTCAGCACGCTAGAGCACCTCGAAGCGCTGGGGATCCGCGACCATTGGCTGGAAGAGGTAGCGCGTCGGCTCGCGCCTTTGTGAAGCGCTGGTCAGTGGAAAAGTCGGCCGGCCCTTTGACGTCGGTGCGGCCCGCCATAGGTTAAGCCGGTCACGGGGCTTTTCGCCCGCTTCTTTCCATTCCCCACGGAGATCAGCCTTGCAGAAACGTCGTCTCGGTCAAACCGACCTGTCCATCGCGCCGCTGGTCTTGGGCAGCAACGTCTTCGGCTGGACCGCCGACGAGAAAACCTCTTTCGACCTGCTCGACCGCTTCGTCGGCGCCGGTCTCAACGCCATCGACACCGCCGATTCCTATTCGCGCTGGGTTCCCGGCAACAAGGGCGGCGAATCCGAAACGATCATCGGCAAATGGATGAAGAGCCGCGGCAACCGCGACAAGGTCGTGGTGATCACCAAGGTCGGGTCGGACATGGGGCAGGGCAGGAAAGACCTCTCCGCGGCCTATATCGAAAAGGCCATTGATGCGTCGCTAAAGCGGCTGCAGACCGATGTCGTCGATCTCTATCTGTCACACTGGCCGGACCCGGCCACCCCCTACGAGGAAACTCTCGGCGCCTACCAGAAGCTGCTCGACAAAGGCAAGATCCGCCACGTCGGCGCGTCCAATCTCGATGCCGGCCAGTTGCGCGCCGCGCTCGACGTGGCAAGCTTGCGGGGCCTGCCGCGCTATGCGGTGCTGCAGCCGGAATACAATCTCTATGACCGCGCCTCTTTCGATGGGCCGCTGCGCGATCTGTGCGTGGCCGAGGATATCGGCGTCATCACCTATTTCAGCCTCGCCAAGGGGTTTTTGAGCGGCAAGTACCGCAGCCAAGCCGATCTCGGTAAAAGCGCGCGAGGCGACGACGTGAAAGAGTATCTCAACGCGCGCGGCATGCGCATCCTGGCGGCACTCGACGCTGTATCGGCGCGTCACGCGGCCAAGCCGGCGGAAGTGGCGCTCGCCTGGGTGATCGCGCGGCCCGGCGTCGCCGCGCCGATCGCCAGCGCCACGACGCTGGATCAGGTCGACAGCCTCGTCCGCGCAGCATCATTGAAGCTCAGTCCGGACCATATCGCCGAGCTCGATAGCGCGAGTGGATAAACGCTAGCGCGAAGCGCGGCTTGCTGAAAAACGGCCAAGACCGTGCGCGGCCTGCGCCGGAAGGCTTCCTGCACGATCGTTCAAGACGCCCTGGTCTGCCCTGCCATAGCATTGCCGGCATCGCGTCTGGATACTGGTATACAGATGGCCGAACTTTCCCATCCGGAACTATGGCAGCAATTGCTCGCGCTTGTGCTGGCATCGGCGGTCGTGATGGGCAGTCCGGGGCCGGCGACGATAAGCGTCACCGCCGTTGGCGCCGCCTTCGGCCTGCGCGGTTCGCTCCGCTACGCCTCGGGCATCATTGTTGGTACGGTCGCCGTGCTTTTGGTCGTCGCGACGGGCATTACGGCCATGCTCGCCTCTATGCCGAAGTTCACACCGCTCCTGGCGGTGGCATCCGCAGCCTATATCCTCTACCTGGCCTTCAAGATAGCAACGGCTCCGCCCTTGGGAGCGCGCGCCGGCGGGGCGACGCTTCCCACATTCCTCGGTGGATTTCTTCTGGCCGTCGCCAACCCGAAAGCCTATGTAGCGATTGCCGCCGTATTTGCCGGTACGTCGTCCGCCAGTGAGCTCGATGCAGGGCTCAAGCTGGCGATCCTCGCCTCGATGATCGTCGCCATCCATGTCCTTTGGCTTCTCGCCGGGGCTGCGTTTGCGCGCTTCCTGCGCAGACCGCTGGCCTCGCGGATCATCAATCTGACGTTCGCGGCGACGCTGGTCTTGACCACAGCGTTGGCGGTGGTTGGCTAGGGTTACCGTTCAGCGGCCGGTTCGGACCGGGGTATCGAAGCCCAGTTCCCTCAGCCGCTTTACCGCCGTTGGCGGCATCGGCGGCGGGTTTGGCGCCTGGGACGCCTCGATGAGCAGCTGGTCGCAGGCGGCTTCCGTCTCGCCGATCAGCCGTTCCATGAATTCCTCCTTACCCAAACCAGCCGGGATCGGCGGCAGGAAGCGCGCCTTGATCGTGCCGGGATAGCGCAGGAATTTCCGCCGCGGCCAGTAGAGGCCGGCGACATGGGCGACCGGCACCACCGGAATGCCGAGCTGGGTATAGAGCTCGACGATGCCGTATTTATAGGCCGGCTCGTCGCCCGGCGCCCGGCGCGTGCCCTCGGGATAGATGATCAACTGGCGCGGATTGCGCGCCAGCTCCTGCCTGGTCGCGGCAACCACCGCTTTCAGCGCCTTCGAGCGGCTGCCGCGGTCCACCGGGATCATCCGCATTTTCAGGATGTACCAGCCGAAGAACGGGATCCAGGTCAGTTCCCGCTTGAGGATGTAGATCGGATCCTGCAGGAACGGGAAGAAGGCGATTGCGTCCCAGAAAGACTGGTGCTTCGGCGCCAGAATGAAGGAACCCTCGGGCAGGTTTTCCTGGCCGGTGATCTCGCTTTTGGTGCCGGCGATCTTGTTATAGAGCCACATGCTGGTGCGCGACCAGAATTTCGGCACGAACCAGGCGCGGTGACGCGGCGACAGGAAATAGTACGGGGTCCAGAGGATCATCTGGACGATCAGATTGACGTAGAAGACGAAATTGAACGCCAGCGAGCGGACATAAAGCATGCAGGAAGAGCCCGATGAGGAGGTGTGCGTTGGTTACACTAAGCGCGGGCAAAAAGGAAACGGTGCGATGGCCCGTTCGTCAGGCCTGCCACGTCGCTTGCACCAGCCGTTTCTTCAGGCGTGGGGCGGCGAAATCGAGGAACGCGCGCAGTTTCACCGGCAGCAGACCCTGGCCGGCATGCACGAGACTGACCGGCCATGGCGGCGGCTCGAATGCCTCCAGCACGGCGCGAAGGGTGCCCGACCGCACTGCAGCTGCGATCTGGTAGGAAAGCACTCTCGTCAACCCGATGCCGGCAATCGCGGCATCGATCGCCGCTTCCGCGGTGTTGACCCGAAGCCGTGAGCGGATCGGAACGGTGAGGTCGGTCTTGCCCGTGGCAAAAGTCCATGCGGCGGGAGCGGCGAGCCCCTCGAAGGTGACACAGTTGTGTGCCGCGAGGTCTTTCGGCGTCTCCGGCGTGCCGTACTCGGCCAGATAGGCCGGGCTCGCGCAAACAACGCGCCGGATCGAGCCGATGCGGGTGGCCACGAGGCTGGAGTCGGGAAGCTGGCCGATGCGGACGGCGAGATCGATGTGCTCCTCGGTCAACTGGGTTATCCGGTCCGCGAGCATCAACCGAATAGCCACGTCGGGGTAGGCAGCGAGGAAGCCGGTGACGACCGGCAGCACATGCAGGCGGCCAAAGACGATCGGTGCGGTGATGATCAGTTCTCCTGTCGGGGCGCTGTATTCGCCGGCGGCAGTCCGCTCGGCCTCGCCAACCTCGTCGAGAATGCGATGGCAGGCAGCGAGGTAGGCGTGACCTGCGTCGGTTAGCGTCAGCTGCCGCGTCGAGCGATTCAGAAGACGCGTCTTCAGATGCCGCTCCAAGTCGGAGACCTTGCGGCTGACCGTTGCCAGCGGGATGCCGAAACGGCGCCCGGCGGCCGAAAGGCTTCCGGCCTCCACCGCGGCAACAAAAAGCGACATGGCCTCAAGGCGATCCATATTTCTCCCGGAAAATGGAAGGATAAGTTACAATTATGACATCTACATCCGAACGATGGAAGGGGCCATGTTTCGGCGGCGAGCTGATCAACGAGAAGGAATGCCGATGCCCCGTATCCCTACACCAGCGTCCATAGAGGCCGCGCCTGCTGCGTCTCAGCCGATGTTACATGCCGTCGAGAAGCAACTCGGCGTCGTGCCTAACCTCTTCAGGCTTGTTGCCAATAGCCCGGCTGCGCTTGAAGGCTATCTCAGCCTCTCTGGAGCGCTCACCAAAGGCCGCCTGCCCGCGCCGACGCGCGAGCGCATCGCTCTGGCGATCGCCGAAGTCAATGGCTGCAGCTACTGCCTTTCCGCTCACACCTATCTCGGCAAGAACCTCGCCAAGCTTGACGATGCCGAAATGGTCGCCAATCGCGCGGGCAGTTCCAACGATCCCAAGGCCGCCGCAGCCGTGCGTTTCGCCACCAAGATTGCGCGCGACCGCGGCCATATCGGTGACGAGGATCTCAGCGCCGTCAGGCTCGCAGGCTACGACGATGCGCAGATCATCGAGATCGTCCAGCATGTCGCTCTCAATGTCTGGACCAACTATGTCAATGAGGTTGCCGGGACGGAAATCGACTTTCCGGTCGTTTCTGCCCGCAGGGCAGCCTGAGTTCAGCGAGCGTTGAGTCCGTCGCAAGGAGTTGCCATGTCTGAAAGCCGCCCGCCGCTCCCGCCTTTCACCGCCGAGACCGCCGCACAGAAGGCACGCATGGCGGAGGATGCCTGGAACTCCCGTGACCCGGCACGGGTCGCGCTTGCCTACACAATCGACAGCCGCTGGCGCAACCGGGCCGAGTTCCTGCAAGGGCGCGAGGCCATCCAGACCTTCCTCACACGCAAATGGGGTGGCGAATGCGACTACCGGCTCATCAAGGAGGTCTGGGCCTTCCGCGACAACCGTATCGCCGTGCGTTTCGCTTATGAATGGCACGACCACAGCGGCTCGTGGTTTCGCAGCTACGGCAACGAGAACTGGGAGTTCGATGAGCTTGGATTGATGCGCCTGCGCATCGCCAGCATCAACGACCTGCCGATCCTCGAGGCCGATCGCAAATATCATTGGCCGCTTGGCCGCCGGCCAGACGGTCATCCCTCTCTATCGGAACTCGGCCTTTGAAGGAGGCTTTCCATGAATGCTCACGTCTTCACCAGCGATGTCGCCTTTACGCCAACCGTCAAGGCGATCCAGGCCCGCAAAGGCTCACGCGAAGCCTATGCCCGCGTCGAGGAGCGCGGCGGCTGGCAAGCTGATATCACGCCCGATCTCGCCGCCTTCATCGAGGCGCAGACCAGCGTCTTCCTGTCGACGGCCAATGCTGAGGGCCAGCCCTACATCCAGCATCGCGGCGGGCCGGCCGGCTTCCTCAAGGTGCTCGATGGGCGGACGATCGGCTTCGCCGATTTCTCCGGCAACAGGCAATTCATCACCCAGGGCAATCTGGACGACAACCCGCGGGCTTTCCTGTTCCTGATCGACTTTGCGCATCGGCAGCGCATCAAGATCTGGGGCAGCGCGCGGGTCGTCGAACAGGACGCCGAGCTGATGGCGAAGCTGATGCCTGAAGGCTACAAGGCGCGCCCGGAGCAGATCATCCTGTTCACGGTTTCGGCCTGGGATTCCAATTGCCCGCAGCACATTCCACAGCGTTTTGAAGCGGCCGATGTGGCGGCGGCGCTGGCCGAGCGAGACAAGCGTATCGAACGTCTCGAAAAAGAGATCGCACGGCTGCGCAGCGCCACGGTCAAGGAATAATACCGGTTCCAGATCGGTTCAGTTCGGCGCCACAGCCTCGGCCAGCGCGATGCCGGTTGGCGTTGGCTTGACCGGCACGATGCCGCGCGCCAGCGCCAGCAGATATTTGTTGTATTCGGTGAACAGCACGCGCAAAGCCCTCGGCTTGGTCAGCCAGCCGCCATTGCCAAGATTGCTGTTGACCACCGGATAGGGCTCGAGCTTGGCCTTGTGCAGCAGCCGGCCCATTTCCAGCAGGCTGCGCGGCATGTGATAGTTGTTGGTGACGAGAATCACGGTGCCATAGGCGTGGTCTTCCACCCATTTGGCACTTTCCTCGGCATTGCCGATCGTGTCGAGCGCGGCACGGTCGATGTCGACGCAGCAGGAAAACAATTTCTTGTCGCCGCGGGTCGCGACCTGAAGCTGGCGGCGGCTGGCGGAAGGATGCACGCCGCTGATCAGCAGCCGCTCGCCCTTGCCGGACGCCAATAGACCCATGGCGGCGTCGAGACGCGAATGGCCGCCGGTCAGCACGATGATGGCATCGGCCCTTGCCGGATTGGCGGGCGTCGCTAGACGGCTGACGGTGTTGGCGAACCAGCCGAAGCCGCCGGCAAACAACGTTGCCAGCACGAGCAGAAAAAAAGCTGAGATGCGTAGCGCGCTCGCCAATCGGCCGGGCTTGACGCGCTCGCTTGAACGCGTAATCACCAAGGGCAACTGTCCAGCCATTCCGGTCGAGTCGCGCGCGTCCATCGTCCTTATCGTTAACTCCGAAATGCGGCGTTTAGTAGGTCGGAAAGCACAAATTTCGTTACGCTAATTCTCTATCCGTGATCACCCCGCGTCCGGCTGGCGGACATCGATGTCGCTGAGATAGGTGACGACGGTGACATGGGAGGTTGCCGCCGTCAGCGCACCGATGACCAGCACCATGAGAACGACGCCGAGATAGCCCGCCGAACCGATGGCGAAATTGCCGAACAGGGCGGTCGCCTGATCGGCCTGCGGCGTCGCCATGTTTCGCGATGACCACCACGAGAAGACGATGAAGACAAACACCGCCGCCGCACCCCCGGCGGCGGCGCCCTTCATGCCGGTGACGAGAAAGTGGTGGCGGAATTCGCGCGCGATGAAGCGCGCTTCGGCGCCGACGAAATGCAGCACCTCGATGATGTGGCCGTTGCCGGCCATGGCGCCGCGCGTCGCGAACACCACGGTCAGCACGGTTGCCGCCAGCATCAGCGCCAGCACGGCGATGCCGATGGTCACCGTGGTGCGGGCCATGGCCACCAGACGGTCGACCCAGGTGCGATGGTCGTCAAGCGAGGCACTGGGCAGTTTCGGCGTGATCGCGGCGCGCATTGCGGCGAAATCGGGCGGGTTGGTCTCGTCTATGGTGACGATGATCAGACGCGGCACCGGCAGTTCGTCGATGTTGAGACCCGAACCCAGCCAGGGCTCCAAAAGCCGCGCCGTGGCATCGCGGTCGACGATCCTGGCGCTCTTCACGCCAGGAAATTCGCCGGCGATCTGCGAGGCCTGGGCAAGTGCTGCCTCGATGTCGAGGCCGTCCATCGGCTTGATCTGGATCGTCGCCTCGCGTGAGATCTGGTTCTCCCAGACCGAGGCGGTGTCGCGCACCAGCGTCACCGCGCCGAAGGTCAGGCAAGAGAGGAACGTCATGATGGCGATGACCAGGACCAACGCCCGGCCGGCGATGTTCTGCGCCGGCACGATCGGCGCCATCTTGCGCTGAACGCGCTGCGTCCCAACCCTCTCAGCGTATTGGTCTTCGATATGGCGCGCGGATGGGTCAGTCATAGATATCCAGCCTTCCGCCAGACAGGATCATGCGGCGTGCGTCGACCTGTTCCATCAGGCCGAGATCGTGCGTTGCGATCACCACGGCGGTGCCCAGCCGGTTGAGTTCGATGAACAGCCGCAACAGGCGTCGCGCCAGCGGCGGATCGACATTGCCGGTCGGCTCGTCGGCAAGCAGGATTTCGGGCTGCTCGATCAGCGCCCTGGCAATTGCGGCGCGCTGCTTCTCGCCACCCGACAGCACCGGCGGCAGCACATGCATGCGCTCGCCAAGGCCGACCCATTTCAAGAGCTCTGTCACGTCGGTGCGGTAGCTGGCCTCCTCGCGCCCGCGCACGCGCAGCGGCAAGGCCACATTCTCATAGGTCGTCATGTGATCGAGCAGGCGAAAGTCCTGGAACACCACGCCGATGCGCCGCCGCAGATGCGGCAGCTCGGCGCGCGAGATGCGCGAGCGGTCCTTGCCGAAGATGGTGATCAGCCCGCGCGTCGGCTTGAGCGACATGAACAAAAGCCGCAGCAGCGTCGTCTTGCCGGCGCCCGAAGGGCCGCTCAGGAACTGGAAGGAGCGCTCCGGTATGTGCAAGGAAATGTCGCGGAGGATTTCCGGACCCATGCCATAGCGGAGGCCGACATTTTCGAAGCGGATCACGTTCGACGACCTGAAACTTGCGGCGGCGACGAGCCAACCTTCTCTGAGAAAGGACCATCGGCCGGCATGGTTAACCGGCGGTTAATTTCGGGGTTTTTTGGGCGCGTCACAAGGGTTTCCGGTGGGGAAGCGTTAACCATTTCCGTTTACGCAAAAGAAACGAAGAGCGAACAAGTGCGAAGTGCTGGGGCCGCGATGGCTGACGATCGAACCGCGCGCCCGGTTTCCGGCGAAATCATGACCGATACGGCCGCAAATCCTGCGCCGGAACGCATCATGCGTGATCCAGCCGGTGACATCGTCGACGCCGACTACGAGGTGCTGCCGCGCCTCAGCGCTAGCATTGACCCTTCACCGCAGCTTTCGCGGGTGATCGCCACGCCATCGATCGAAGGCATGGACATGCTGCGCAAACCCAAAGCCGCGATGGAACGGCTGCGGGCGTCGCGCGGCGGGCCGATCTTCTGGATCGCCGGCCTCAGTGCCGTGTTTGCAGCCTTCTGGATCTCGGGCGGCCACGCGCTGGTGCGTCAGACGCCGCTTCTTCTGCCGGCGCAACAAGCTGGCGCTGCCCTGACCATTTCAGGCGTTACGTCGCGTATCGATGCGTCCGGGCCGCAACCTGTCCTGTTCGTCGGTGGCGAGGCCGCGAATGACGGCGCCAGCCCGTCGCCATTGCCACCGCTGGAAGTCCGGGTCACCGGCAATGACAGGCGCACAACCCGCTATAGGCTGGCGACATTTAACCGTTCGCTGGCGCCCGGCGAAAGATTTGGCTTTTCCAGCCGGCTCGACGTGCCTAGAAACGGGGTCAACACCGTCTCGGTCACCTTCGCCAATTAGCGGCGATCATTTCTGGAAAGGCAAGCCAATGCCAATCGTGCGCGGCAAGGACATCGAGGTCCTGTTTTCGGCATCGACGATTGCCCGCCGCAATCTGGAGCTCGCCAAGGAGATCGCCGAGCACGACTATCACGACCTTCTGGTGATTTCGGTGCTGAAAGGATCGTTCATCTTCGCCGCCGATCTCATCCGCGCCATGCACGATGTCGGCCTGTCGCCGGAGGTCGAGTTCATCTTCATCTCCAGCTACGGCGCCGGCACCACCAGCGGTGAGGTGAGGGTGCTGCGCGACATCGACAATGAGGTCGCCGGCCGCGACGTGCTGTTGATCGACGACATCCTCGAATCCGGCAAGACGCTGTCCTTCACCCGCGAGCTGATGCTGTCGCGCGGCGCCAAAAGCTGTGCCATCGCCGTGCTGCTCGACAAGCGCATGCGCCGCCAGACCGCGCTCAACGCCGACTATGTCGGCTTCGACTGCCCCGACTATTTCGTCGTCGGTTACGGCATGGATGTCGCCCACGCTTTTCGCGAACTGCCGTTTGTCGGCGTCGTCAAGGGCGACGCCTAGATTTATCTTCGATGCGGTTGCGGTTCAGGAAAAGTCAACTTTTCCACGCCAAAATTCCGCTATGGCAAAGCTCCTGATCGTTGAGGACGATGAATCCGTCCGCACCCTCGCCGCTCGCGCGCTCGAACGCGCCGGGCATATGATCGACATCGCCACCGACGGCGCGCAGGGGCTTGCCCTGATC
>SAQR01000054.1 GCA_004020365.1 Mesorhizobium sp. | reverse complement strand
CTCGTGGGGGAGATGTCCGGCAGGACAGAGGGGGGCGCGAAGGATCGCTACAGAGAGATTTTGTTGCCCGTCTGTCGATCAGCTCAGCCTGCCCTCGCCTCGCCGGGCTTAGTTGGTCACCACGATCCGCGTGTTGCGGAAGCCGGCTTTCCGCACCATCGAATAGAAGGCGGCGGCATTGCGGGGATGCAGCCGCACGCAGCCATGCGACGCCGGGCGCCCGAGAGATTTTACCGCGCCGGTGCCATGGATGGCGTAGCCGCCGCGGTAGAATACCGAATGCGGCATCGGCGACATGTCGTATTTGCGCGAATACCACATCCGTGCCGTTCGTTGCGGCCGGTAGGTGCCGCGCGGCGTGATATAGCCTTTGCGCGCCGTCGATACGCGCCATCGATAAACCGCCTGACCGTATCTTACAGTCATCGTCTGCGATGACACGTCGATCCTTGCAACCAGCTTGGCTGCCCAGCCCTCGACCGAAGAACCGAACAGCATCGTTGCCAGTAACGCTGCCATGACAACGGACTTTTTCATGAGATCAAACCCTATGATTGCCCTTGCCTGCCTTCACGCTATCCTTCATCTTTCAATCGCAAGTGAATGAGGTAACCACACACCTCTGACGAATTCACCAATCCAAAGCAGCGAATTTGAACGATTTCCCGCGATGGTTGCCGTAACGATACGTAACCACGTATCTAGGGCGCGACCCGCAAACAGGCTTGCCAAAACGCACCGTTGGCTGCTCAATTCGTCGAATGAACGATCTCTTGCTGAAAGCGGTCGATGATCGGGTCGACGACCTGGTCGCACTGACCGCCGACCTGATCCGCTTTCCGACCATCAATCCGCCCGGCGAAGCCTATCGGCCATGCGCCGAATATGTTGGGGCGCGGCTGAAGAAGCGCGGTTTCGAAGTCGAGTTCATCCGCGCCGAGGGCACGCCCGGCGACACCGACCGCTACCCGCGGGTCAACGTCGTCGCCCGCTTCGCTGGCCGCTCGCCCGGCGCCTGCGTGCATTTCAACTCGCATATCGACGTGGTCGAAGCCGGCGACGGCTGGAGCCTCGATCCCTTCGCCGGCATCGTCAGGGATGGCAGGGTATATGGCCGCGGCGCCTGCGACATGAAGGGCGGCCTGGCCGCCTCGATCACCGCCACCGAAGCCTTCATGGAAGTGTTCCCCGACTTTCCCGGCGCCATCGAAATATCGGGCACGGTCGACGAGGAGTCCGGCGGCTTCGGCGGCGTCGCCCATCTGGCAAAACTCGGCTATTTCTCCAAGCCGAAGGTCGACCACGTCATCATCCCCGAGCCGTTGAACAAGGACCGCATCTGCCTTGGCCATCGCGGTGTCTGGTGGGCGGAGATCGAGACCAAGGGCGAGATTGCGCACGGCTCGATGCCGTTCCTCGGCGACAATGCGGTGCGCCATATGGGAGCCGTGCTAAGGGCTTTCGAGGACGAACTGTTCCCGGCGCTCGACCGCAAGGTGACGCGCATGCCGGTCGTGCCCGAGGGGGCAAAGCGCTCGACCATGAACATCAACTCGATCCATGGCGGCCAGACCGAGGATTTCCGGCCTGGCCTGCCCTCGCCCAACGTGCCCGATTCGTGCCGGCTGACCATCGACCGCCGCTTCCTGCTCGAAGAGGATCTTGGCACCGTCAAGAGCGAGGTGACCGATATTCTCGACCGGCTGAAGCGCGAGCGCACGAAATTCGACTACGAGATCCGCGACCTCATGGAGGTGCTGCCCCTGATGACCGAGCGCGATGCGCCGGTGGTCAAGGCGGTCACGCAGGGCATCATGGAGATATTCGACCGCGAGCCCGACTACGTGATCTCGCCCGGCACCTACGACCAGAAGCACATTGCCCGCATCGGCCACATCTACGACTGCATCGCCTATGGCCCGGGCATTCTCGACCTCGCCCACAGGCCCGACGAGTGGGTGGGGATATCAGACATGGTCGAATCGGCCAAGGTGATGGCGATCGGGCTGAACGTGCTGCTGAGGGGCGCCGGCGCTCGGTAGTCGGTGATGGGCAAAAAAACATCCCTGCCGGCGCTGCCGGAAAAAACGAAACGCAATTTACTACTTTGTGAAATCACGCTTCTATCCACCAGGTTTCGAGCATGTTTTTGAGCATATCGGGAGTTGCACGATGAAATTGTGGAAAACCATTCTCACCGCTGCGGCCCTGGTGCTGGCCAACGGCGCTTCGGCGCTTGCCGCGCGGACCGATCTGGTCATCGGAATCACGCTCGAACCTCCGCATCTCGATCCGACCGCCGGTGCTGCGGCGGCGATCGACGAAGTGCTTTACGCCAATGTGTTCGAGGGGCTGACCCGCATCGGCGCGGACGGAGAGGTGCTGCCGGCTCTCGCCGAAAGCTGGACTATTTCCGACGACGGCAAGGTCTACACCTTCAAGCTGCATAGCGGCGTGAAATTTCATGATGGCAGCGACTTCGATGCCGACGACGTGAAATTCTCGCTCGATCGCGCCCGTGCCGACAACTCCGTCAACGCACAAAAGGGCCTGTTCGCCGCCATCGATACCGTCGAGGTGGTCGATCCGGCGACGGTCAGGATCACGCTGAAGAACCCGCAAAGTTCCTTCCTCTACAATATCGGCTGGGGCGACGCGGTCATCGTCGCGCCGGAGACAGCCGACACCAACAAGGAAAAGCCTGTCGGCACCGGCCCGTTCAAATTCCAGAACTGGGCCAAGGGCTCATCGATCACGCTGATCAAGTCCGACACTTACTGGGGCGCCCCGGTGTCCCTCGACAAGGCAGAGTTCCGCATTGTTCCCGATGCCGCTGCCGCTGTGCCGGCATTGCTTTCCGGCGACATCCAGGCCTTTCCCTTCTTCCCCGATCCCGAAAGTGTCGCCCAGATCAAGGACGACCGACGCTTCAAGGTGGTGATCGGCGCGACCGAGGGCGAAACCATTCTCTCGATCAACAACAAGAAACCGCCTTTCGACAGGCTGCAGGTCAGGCAGGCGATTTCGTTTGCGCTCGACCGCAAGGCGATCATCGACGGCGCCTCGGCCGGCCTTGGCGTGCCGATCGGCTCGCATATGTCGCCCGCCAACAAGGCCTATGTCGACCTCACTGGCCTCTATCCGCACAATGTCGACAAGGCCAGCGAACTCTTGAAGGAAGCCGGCCTGGAGAACGGTTTTAAGGCGACGCTGAAACTGCCGCCGCCCTCCTATGCGCGACTTGGCGGCGAGATCATCGCGTCGCAGCTTCGCGATGTCGGCATCGATCTGCAAATCGTGCCGGTGGAATGGACGCAGTGGCTGGACCAGGTTTTTACCAAGAAGGACTACGACCTGACCATCGTCTCCCACACCGAGCCCAACGACATCGATATCTATTCGCGCAAGGATTATTACTTCAACTACGACAATCCGACCTTCGACAAGATCATCGCCGACCTGAACCACACCTCCGACGAGGCCAAGCGCATGACGCTGCTCGGCGAAGCGCAGAAGATACTGGCCGACGATGCCGTGGTCGGCTTCCTCTACGAACTGCCGAAAGTCGGAGTCTGGGACGCCATGCTCGAGGGTTTTTGGGAGAATGCGCCAATCCAGGCCAATGATCTGACCAAGGTGAAGTGGACGGAGTGAGGGGCTGCTGACGTGCGAAACTTGCAGTCGGTGGCACCCCCCTCTGTCCTGCCGGACATCTCCCCCTCAAGCGGGGAGATTAAGCCCTCGTTACTGCTTTCGCTAACCTTCAGCGTTGCAAGGCAAGCACCGGCATGGCAACCGCCAATCTTCCCCCTTGAGGGGGAGATGTCCGGCAGGACAGAGGGGGGTTGGCGGGAACGCGACCTTCATCCAGTTGCCGCGTTGAGCGGACCTGCGGTCCTCCCCCCATGACCGCCTATCTCCTCAAGCGTCTTGCCATCGCCCTCATCACCCTGGTTCTGGCCTCGATGGTGGTCTTCGCTGTGCTGGAGATCATTCCAGGCGACCCGGCACGGCTGATGCTTGGCATGAACGCTAGCGCCGACCAGGTCGAGTTGCTGCGCAACCAGATGGGCCTCAACGCCCCCCTTGCGCTGCGCTATCTGCACTGGGCCGGCGGCTTGCTGAGCCTTGATTTCGGCCGTTCCTACACCTATTCGGTGCCGGTCATCGACCTGGTCCGCGAGCGCATCGTGGTCTCGCTGCCGCTGGCGCTGATCGCGCTGGCGCTGTCGACCATCATCGCCATTCCGGTCGGGCTGTTTTCCGCCGGCCGGCACGGACGGGCCGGCGACACGATCGCGATGGGCGCCGCCCAGCTTGGTGTTGCCGTGCCGAACTTCTGGTTTGCGCTGATGCTGATCTACCTGTTTGCCGTCTGGCTGCGGCTGGTGCCGGCCGGCGGCTTTCCGGGATGGAGCGCCGGCGTCTGGGTGGCGCTGAAATCGCTGGTCCTGCCGGCGATCGCGCTCGCTCTGCCGCAAGCGGCGATCCTCGCCCGCGTTACCCGCTCGGCGCTGATCGAAGTGCTGAACGAGGACTATATCCGCACTGCCCGCGCCAAGGGCCTGCCCTTTCGCGCGGTGCTGTGGCGGCACGCGCTGCGCAACGCGATGATCCCGGTGCTGACCATTCTCGGCCTGCAATTCGCCTTTCTGCTCGCCGGCACCATCATCATAGAAAACGTCTTTTACCTGCCCGGCCTTGGCCGGCTGGTGTTCCAGGCGATCACCCAGCGCGACCTGATCGTCGTCGAAAGCGTCGTCATGCTGCTGGTCGCCGCCGTCATCGCCGTCAACCTGCTTGTCGATCTCTCCTATGCGGTCGTCGATCCGCGCCTGAGAAGCCGCCAATGACGTTGCGCTTCGACATCCCAGAGGAAAATTTTGCCGACATCCTCGTCAAGGCTTTCACCAACCGATCGTTCCTCACCGGCTTCGTCATCACTGCACTGGTGGCGGCGGTCGCCATCGTCTCGTTCTTCTGGACGCCTTTTGACGTCACAAGGCTGATCATCGCCGACAAGACCCAGGCACCCTCGCCTGTGCACTGGTTCGGCACCGATCATTTCGGCCGCGACATTTTTTCCATGATCATGGTCGGGGCCCGCAATTCGATCGCCGTGGCGCTGGTGGCGGTCGGTATCGGCATGGGCGTCGGCGTGCCGCTCGGCGCCCTTGCCGCGGCGCGCGGCGGCGTCGTCGACGAAGCGGTGATGCGGCTGAATGATCTCGTCTTCGCCTTCCCTGCCCTTTTGTCGGCGATCATGATCACCGCAATCTTCGGGCCGGGCGCGCTCAACGCCATCATCGCCATCGGCATCTTCAACATCCCGGTCTTCGCCCGCGTCGCCCGGGCCGGCGCGCTGGCGATCTGGCCGCGCGAATTCATCCTCGCCGCGCGCGCCGCCGGAAAAGGCAAAGCACTGATCACCATGGAACACGTGCTGCCCAACATCGTCACTTTGCTCCTGGTGCAAGGCACCGTCCAGTTCGCGCTCGGCATCCTGGCCGAAGCCGGGCTTTCCTATGTCGGGCTCGGCACACAGCCGCCGATGCCGAGCTGGGGGCGGATGCTGTTCGACGCGCAGACCCGCATGGTGGCGGCGCCGTGGATGGCGATCTTTCCAGGCATGGCGATCGTCGTCACCGTGCTTGGACTGAACCTGCTCGGCGACGGCATTGCCGACATCCTCGACCCCAAATCGCGGCGACAGCGATGAGCCTGCTCGAAATCGAGAAATTGTCGCTGACGATCGGCGACACGCCGATCCTGAGCGATGTCGAGCTCTCCGTCGCGCCCGGCGAGGTGATGGGACTGGTCGGCGAATCCGGCTCGGGCAAATCGATCACGGCGCTGACGGTGATGCGGCTTCTGCCTTGGGCGGCGCGCGCCAGCGGGCGCATCGCCTTCGACGGCATCGACATCCTTGCGGCCAGCGAAGACCAGATGTGCGCGCTGCGCGGCGATGATATCGGCATGGTTTTCCAGGAACCGATGACGGCGCTGAACCCGGTCAAAACGATTGGCGAGCAGGTCGCCGAAGGCATCCGCTGGCACACCAGGGCAAGCCGCGCCGACGCCGAGGACCGCGCACGAAAAATGCTCGACCGGGTTGGCCTGCCCTCAGCGCAATTCCCGCTGTCGCGCTATCCGCACGAGCTTTCCGGCGGCCAGCGCCAGCGCGTCGTCATCGCCATTGCCTGCGCGCTGAAACCAAAACTGCTGATCGCCGACGAGCCGACGACGGCGCTCGACGTCGTGCTGCAGGCGCAGATCCTCGACCTGTTGCGCGATCTGGTCGCAGAAAACCGCATGGGTCTGCTGTTGATCTCGCACGACCTCGCAGTGGTGACCGAAATGGCGGACCGCATCACCATCCTGCGCCACGGTGAAGTGATGGAGGCCGGCGACACGGCGCGCACCTTGTCAGAACAGCGCCATCCCTACACAAGACAACTGGCGCAGGCCTCGATGCATGTGCCGGCGCGTGCCAGGACGCACGAAGTCGGCCAGGACGACCCCCTGCTCCAGGCTGCCAAACCTCTTCTTCAGGTAGAGAGAGTGACGCGGGACTATCCGGGACGGCGCAAATCGCTGCTGAAGCGCGCGGCACCGACCCGCGCTGTCGACGATGTGTCGTTCTCGATTGACCCCGGGCAGTCGGTGGCGCTGGTCGGGCGTTCCGGCTGCGGCAAGTCCACGCTTGCCCGCATGATCCTGGCGCTGGACGGGCCGACATCGGGAACGATCCGGTTTCGCGGCGAAGTCATCACCGGCAAGAGCGAGGCGGAGCTCAAGCCGGCGCGCCGCGACATGCAGGTGGTGTTCCAGGACCCTTACGGCTCATTCGATCCGCGCCAGAAGGTCGAAAAACTGGTCGCCGAGCCGCTGCATGTGCTGGAGAAGAAGCCGACGAATGCAGAACGGCGCGAGATGGTGGCAAAGGCCTTGCACGAGGTCGGCCTTGGTCCACGCGACATGGACAAATATCCGCACGAATTTTCAGGCGGCCAGCGCCAGCGCCTCTCGATCGCCCGCGCCATCATCACCCGCCCCAAGCTGGTCGTCGCCGACGAGCCGGTCTCGGCGCTCGACGTCTCGATCCGCGCCCAGATTCTCGATCTGTTCGCCGAGCTCAACCAGAAGCTCGGCGTTGCCTATCTGTTCATCACCCACGATCTGACCGTTGCCCGCGCCATCACCGACCAGGTGATGATCATGCATGCCGGCAAGATCGTCGAGCGCGGCAGGACGAGCCGGGTACTCGACCATCCGCAGTCCGAAGCGGCGAAGGCGCTGGTCGCTGCGGCCCCGGACCTGCACCGCGCGATTGCCCGGCGCTTACAGGAACAGGGGTGAACAGCCGACCGTTGGAGAGGCTTACTCTTCGGCCTTCACCACATCGGCGGGGCTGATGTCGAGCAAGTCGAGGGTGCGGCGCAACAGCTGCATCTCGGTCCCGGCAAGTTGCGAATCAGCCTTGGCAATCTCGGCCATATGGCGGGCAAGCAGGCTGCGCCTCTCGACGTCGAGGTCACGGAACTGCGCGATGGCTTGCGAGCCGTTGGTTTCGTAGCCGAACTCGTTGAGATATTCGATGACGCTGTCGATGCTGGCATCCGGAATGCCGAAGGCTTCCCGGCAGATGCGCCTGAACGCGGCCATCTCGCTCTCGCTGACCGTGCCGTCGGCCAAAATCATGCGAAACAGCATCAGCAATTCCGCCGACAGCACCGGATCGTCCGCAACCTTGCGCACGCCGGGGTCGCCGTCGAAGATCGAGCGTATCTGCTCCAGCAATGCGAATGCCATCAGCGTCCCCTTTCCGATTCGTTGCAAATAGGTAGCGCGGAATCGGCCTTGCGCAAACGGTCGGCTGTGGGCTCCGGCAAAAAGTCGCCTAGGCAGGCAGGTCGCCTGAGATAGCGCGGCGACTGGCCGGCGGCAATGCGGCAGATATTGGCGTGCACGGGCGCGGCTCTTCCCTTCTCCCTAGTGGGAGAAGGTGGATTGGCGCGCAGCGCCAAGACGGTTGAGGGGTGCTGGCCGGAGTGCGGTTTTGCCAAGCTGGAACACCCCTCATCCGACCGAGCTTCGCTAGGCCACCTTCTCCCACAAGGGGAGAAGGGAGAAGGCGTCCACAGCAACGCAGCCTCATCCTTCGGGCTACTCCCATCAAGCTACCGGCCGACCGGGCGAACCCGCTGCGCACGCTGATTGGTTTGTCAACGGGGCGCCTGATAGGATGCGGTTGTACGAATCATGTCGGAGGAGCCACACATGAATCTCAGTGCGCCTACGCAGCTCATTTTCATCATATCCCTTGTTATCGCCGTCATCGGCCTGCTCGCCGCCCTCGGCGTTTTTGCGTTCCTTCCCCTGGGCGCGGTGTGGATCGTCCTCATCGCTTATATCGTGCTTGCCGGCGGCTGCCTGGTTCGCGGCGCTTAAGTATTCAAATCTCAGGCAACTCGGAGCGCCCGGCTACAAGCCGGGCGCTTTTGATTCTTGGGCCTGGTCTGCTAGACTCCTTGGGCGGAAGGAAAGCGCTCATGCCCGCCAAGAGCGAAGACGGCTGCCGACGTGAAAATCCTGGCCTCGACCGGTTCGAGATGGTGCGGCGTGCGCCCGGCGCTTGGCTCCAGGGTTCGGTCACTGAGATCTGCGGCTACCGCGAAACCATGCCCGGCCGTTTCCGCAACGTCGAATATGCATCGCTGACCGTGCCGCTGGTCATCAGCTTTGCCGAACCCTTCGCCATCGGGCTCGGCAAGGAGCCGGGCGACAACGACCGCTTCGCCAGTTTCGCCGCCGGCCTCTATGCCGGTCCGGTGGTGATCGAATCTTTTGGCGACGCCTGCTGCGTCCAGGTCAATTTCACCCCGCTCGGCGCCCGACGCTTCTTCGGTCTTACGATGAGCGAACTGACCGATCGCATGGTCGGCCTCGACGATGTGCTCGGGATTGAAGGCATCGCGCTGCGCGAACGACTTGGCAATGCGCACGGCTGGAGCGCACGCTTCGCCATCGTCGAGACGTTCGTCGCCGCACGGCTGACTGAGGCCCGCGAAACGCCGGCCGAAATCGCCTGGGCCTATGACCGGATCATCGTCTCGGGCGGCCGCATTCGCGTCGCATCGCTCGCCGAAAGGCTGGGCTGGAGCCGCAAGCATCTCTTGGGAAAATTCTCCAACGCGATCGGCGTCGGCCCCAAGACGCTGTCGCGCATCGTCCGCTTCAACCGGGCGCTCGGCCTGTCAAGGCAGGACAAATCCGGGCAGGGCAAATCCGATTGGGCTGATATCGCCGCCGATTGCGGCTATGCCGACCAGGCGCATCTGGTGCGCGAATTCCGCGAGCTTGCCGGCGAAACGCCGACGGCGCTCGCCGCCCAGGCATAGATGCGTAGGTAACATTTCTTCAAGACGTGGGAACAGCCTTCGCCCAGACTGGATTATCGTCCAATCCAATTGAAGGAGATCGTCATGACCATGTCAGTCGAACCGCCCAGACTCTATCCCACCTTGCGCTACCGCAATGCCGCCAAGATGATCGAATGGCTTGGCGAAGCCTTCGGCTTTGCCGTTCATGCCCGCTACGGCGAAGGCGACATCGTCCAACACGCCGAACTGACTTTCGGCTCCTCGATGATCATGCTGGGCACTGCACGCGACGACAAGTTTGGCCAGATGGTCGGTGCGCCTGGCCCGGGTGGCGGCAGATCGATCTATGTCGCCGTCGACGATGCCGATGCCGCTTATGCCAGAGCAAAAAAGGCCGGCGCCGAAATACTGGAAGAACTCACCGACCGCGACTATGGCAGCCGCGAGTTCATCTGCAGCGATCCGGAAGGCAATGTCTGGTCGTTTGGAACTTACTGGCCGAAGGCTGGCGAGAAGGCGTGAAAATGGTGCGCTGCTGCAGGCGAAGCAGGAGCGAAGCGAGGTCGTGGTCAATGCTGGAGATTGGCAAAAGCCGAGTGACAGCCAATCTCCCCCTTGTGGGGGAGATGTCCGGCAGGACAGAGGGGGCGCTGTCCCGCCGGCCTGTCAACTGTTAGTAGCTACGTCCGCAGACTGGTTAGTGGCTGAGAATGAGTCATAGCAAAGGCTGGCGATCCTTCGCGCCCCCCTCTGCCCTGCCGGGCATCTCCCCCACGAGGTAACAGAAGGATCAGCCAAGGCATGCGGTTCTTCAAACGTAACATCCGACCTGTCAAAACTCCTTCGCCGAGGAGCTACCGCGCCAAACCAAAAATCGCGTCGCAGTCGAGGTGGGTTTCCAGCTCGGCTGCGATCTCGTCCAGCGCCCGTTCGACCTCGGCGCGGTAGTCGATGCCGCCGCCATTGACGCCAAGGTTGTCCAGGAATTTCGCCCGAAAAGCGTCGGCGGAAAACAGCCCGTGCAGGTAGGTGCCTGACACCTTGCCGTCGGCCGAGATGGCGCCGTCATCGGCGCCGTCGATGACGGCTGACGGCCGTAGCGTGTCCGGACCGGTGGTGCGGCCGAGATGGATCTCGTAGCCCTCGAGCGGCAGGTCGAACTGCAGCGAGCGCGCACTGACATTACGCACCGTCTTTTCCGGCTCCATCACCGTTTCGACATCGAGCAGGCCGAGCCCTTCTGTCTCTGTAACCCTGCCCTCGATGCCGTCGGGATCGCGCACGACACGGCCGAGCATCTGGAAGCCGCCGCAGATGCCGACCACATGGCCGCCGCGCTTGCGATGCGCGGCAAGGTCGCGGTCCCAGCCATTCTCGCGGAATTTCAGGAGATCGCCGATCGTCGACTTTGAGCCGGGAATGATCACCAGCCCGGCATCTTCTGGCAAGTGCTGGCCGGGCGGCACGAAGACGACCTCGACCTGCGGCTCGGCCTTGAGCGGGTCGAGGTCATCGAAATTGGCGATGCGCGAAAGCATCGGCACCGCGACCTTCAGCGCGCGCTTCTCGCCGGACGCCAGGCGTTCGAGCACCACCGAATCTTCCGAGGGCAGCAGCGCCGCCGCCTTCAGCCACGGCACGACGCCAAAACAGCGCCAGCCGGTGAAGTTTTCGATCGCCTTGATGCCGTCATCGAACAGCGAGACATCGCCGCGGAACTTGTTGATGAGATAGCCGGCAATCATGCGCCGGTCCTCTTCCGGCAGGATCAGCTGGGTGCCGGCGACCGAGGCGATGACGCCGCCGCGATCGATGTCGCCGACGAGAATCACCGGCACATTGGCGCGCGTCGCAAAGCCCATATTGGCAATGTCGCGGCTCCTGAGATTGATCTCGGCTGGCGAGCCGGCGCCTTCGACGATGACGAGGTCGGCGCCCTCGCCGACCTTGCCCCAGGAGTCCAGCACGGCATCCATCAGCCGGCCCTTTAGCGCCTGGTAGTCGCGTGCCCGCGCCTCGCCGAACACCTTGCCCTGCACCACCACCTGGGCGCCGATATCGGTCTGCGGCTTGAGCAGCACCGGGTTCATATGGACGGTGGGCACAACGCCACAGGCGATCGCCTGCAGCCATTGGGCGCGGCCGATCTCGCCGCCGAGTTTGTCGCCCGGTATATTGGCGACGGCAGCGTTGTTCGACATGTTCTGCGGCTTGAACGGCCGCACCTTCAGCCCACGCTTCTTCGCCGCGCGGCAGAGGCCGGCGACCAGCACCGTCTTGCCGACATCGGAGCCCGTGCCCTGCAGCATGATTGCCTTGGCCGCCATTAATTCCTGCCCTGTGAAACGGTGCCGCTGATCGTGGATTTCGCCGCCAGTGGTCCGCCGCGCCAGATGTAGAGCGCCAGCAGAGGCTCCTTGCCGGTGCGCATAGCATGGCTGACATCAGAGGCATGGTGGATCACCTCACCCGCCTCCCGCTTGCGAAAGTCGCCCTCGCCCATGCGCCATTCGGTGCCGCCGGTCAGCGGAATGTAGATCTCCTCGGCGACATGATGGTGGTCGGGATAGACGATTTCAGGTCCGAGGATCAGCAAACCGGCCGCAACCTCGTCGTTAACGAAGTGGCCGCGCGTGCCGAAGACCTCCAGCCAGCCGTAATTGTCGATGAACGTCTTGCCGAAATCTGCCTCACTGTAGGTCTGCCCCCAGCGCAGCTCGCCGCGACGCTCCGCAAGCAGCCGCGCCAGCGCCTGGGCGTTGGCCGGAGCGAGCTCGACGATACGATCGAGCTGGCGCAGGCAGGCGAGCGGACGCGGCTCGAGCGGACGTGCCGGCATGGCCCAGCCGATCCGGGCAACGGCATCGCGCACCAGCGCATCATCGAATCTTTCGAGAGTGGCGTGGAAACGCTCGAGCAGCTCATCGAAATTTGTCGTCACGCCTTGCCCCAGACACGCATTTCACACAGCCGCTGCCCAGATCGTTGGATCGAGATGGTCGGCTTGCGCGGCGGCATCATTGGTCTAGATTGAATGGCGCGCAAAGCCAAAAATGACAGGCCAGCCGGCCGAAGACATCACGGAGCACGCCATGGACGCCGCTGTCGATGCGGGCACCAGCCAGTTCGAACTCAACGAAGACCAGCGCGCCATCCAGCAGATGGCCGAGGCCTTCGCTGCCGATCGCGTTGCGCCGAACGCGCTCGACTGGGACCGCAACAAGCATTTTCCGGCAGACGTGATCCGCGAGACCGGGCCACTCGGCCTTGGCGGCATCTATATCGGTGACGATGTCGGCGGCTCGGCGCTTGGCCGGCTCGACGCGGTGCTGATCTTCGAGGCGCTTTCACGCGCCGATCCGGCCTTCTCCTCCTTCATCTCGATCCACAACATGGTGGCTTCGATGATCGATCGCTTCGGCAGCGACGAGCAGCGCCAGCGCTTCCTGCCGAAGCTGACCTCGATGGAATGGCTGGCGAGCTATTGCCTGACCGAGCCGGGTTCGGGATCGGATGCGGCGGCGTTGAAGACGCGCGCGGTGAAGAGCGGCGGCGACTATGTGCTGAACGGCGTCAAGCAGTTCATTTCGGGTGCCGGCGACAGCGACATCTACATCGTCATGGCGCGCACCGGCGGCGACGGTCCGAAAGGCATTTCGACCTTCGTCGTGCCGAAAGATGCGCCCGGACTGTCCTTCGGCGCCAACGAGCACAAGATGGGCTGGCACATGCAGTCGACCCGCCAGGTCGTCTTCGAGGACTGCAAGGTGCCGGGTGAAAACCTGCTCTCTGACGAAGGTGCCGGCTTCGGCATCGCCATGGCCGGGCTCGACGGCGGCCGGCTCAACATCGCCGCCTGTTCGCTGGGCGGGGCGCAGTCAGCGCTCGATAAGGCGCTGTCCTACACCGCCGAACGCAAGGCCTTCGGCGCCAAGATCAACCAGTTCCAGGCGCTGCAGTTCAAGCTGGCCGACATGGAGACCGAGCTCCAGGCTGCACGGTTATTCCTCTATGCCGCTGCCTCGAAGCTCGACCGCAAGGCCCCGGACGCCTCGAAATGGTCGGCAATGGCCAAGCGCTTCGTCACCGACATCGGCTTCAACGTTGCCAACGACGCGCTGCAACTGCATGGCGGCTATGGCTATCTGCACGATTACGGCATCGAGAAGCTGGTGCGGGATTTGCGTGTCCACCAGATTCTCGAAGGCACCAACGAGATCATGCGCGTCATCATCGCACGCGCGCTGATTGGGCGGTGAGGCAGGGGGCAGTAGGGCAGTAGGGCAGTAGGGCAGTAGAAATGACCGGCAGGATCAATTCTTGCAAGGACCTTATTGTATGGCAGCAGGGGGTATATCTGGCGCATGATCGAGCTTATCAGATGCTGTTAGCGACCTAGGTATCGGAAAAATGCTTCGCCAACTTGTAAGCAACTAGCGCCCGAATAGGCTGCCCTACTGCCCTACTGCCCTACTGCCCTACTGCCCTACTGCCTACTCCCTAACCTAACCACGGAGTGCCACTATGACCACCATCGCCTTCATCGGCCTCGGCAATATGGGCAATCCGATGGCAGCCAATCTCGTCAAGGCTGGATATGCCGTTCACGGCTTCGACCTGATGCCGGAAAATCTCGCCATCGCCAAGGAGAATGGGGTCGTCGTCATGGCCAATGCCGTTGCAGCGGTGAAGGAGGCCGCTGTCGTCATCACCATGCTGCCGGCCGGCAAACACGTCCTGTCGGTCTACGAAGACATCGTGCCAAAGGCGAAAAAAGGCGCGCTGTTCATCGATTCCTCGACCATCGACGTCGAGTCGGCACGAAAAGCCCACGCCATTGCCGCCAGACACAAGCTGCTGTCGATCGACGCGCCGGTTTCCGGCGGCACTGGCGGCGCCACCGCCGGCACGCTGACCTTCATGGCCGGCGGCTCGAAGGAAGCTTTTACCAAGGCCGAACCAATCCTCAAGCCGATGGCCGGCCGTATCGTCCATTGCGGTGACGGCGGCGCCGGACAGGCGGCAAAGATCTGCAACAACATGATCTTGGGTATTTCGATGATCGGCGTCGCCGAAGCCTTCGTTCTGGCGGAAAAGCTCGGCCTGTCGCATCAGGCGCTGTTCGACGTCGCCTCGAACTCGTCGGGCCAGTGCTGGTCGCTGACCACCTACTGCCCGGTCCCCGGTCCGGTGCCGACATCGCCGGCCAACAATGGCTACAGGCCGGGATTTGCCGCGGCACTGATGCTGAAAGACCTGAGACTGTCGCAGGAAGCCGCGCAAAGCGCCGGTGCGGTGACGCCGCTCGGCGCCGAGGCCGCCCAGCTTTATGCGCTGTTCAACGCCCAGGGCCATGCCGCTGCCGATTTTTCCGGCATCATAAATTTCCTGCGCGGCACCCCGGCGTAATGCATGTCGCCCAAAAGCGTGCCCCTTCAGACGCGCTTTCAGCCTCGAACGCGACCGGCCTTTCGGTTTCCGGCCAAGAAACATCGGAAATTTAGATTTGCTTAAACTATCGATAACCACCCGGTAACGATGTCCCTGTAGAACGGAGTGCGAGGCGGCATATCGCATCCGCCCGGCGCTCCGGATCAGGTCTCGCGTCCCGGAGCCCGTAAGTTTCGCCAAGTGTTCAGTCAGCGAAGCGCCATGCGTATCTGGCAAAGCCGCGTTCCCGACGGAACGCGGTTTTTGCGTTTCGGAACGGGAAGCGCGCAAGCTGACACAAATGTGAAAAGGGCCGCTGATGCGGCCCTTCGATGGTGCAGTAGGAGAGGACTATGCGAGCCCCTTCTCAAGTTGCTCCATCCAATCGAGTTGCGACCAGCTTGCCGTCCATCATCATCGGGATGATTGCCAGCTTCTTTTCTTCCAGGAACTCCAGATCGGCGCTGCCTTGATTGAGGTCCATCAGCTGCTCGGCTTTTCCATCCGCATGAATGCGAAAGAGCGCCCCTGCGACCCAATCCGTAACGAGCCAATTCCCTGCCCCGTCCGGTTCCAGACCATCCAGATTTCCAACAGGCTCGCCGGGCCCGATGTCAGAGATGGCCTTCGTCTTCAGGTCGACCGCGATCAGATGGCCGGGTTTCTTGGACGAAAAATCCGGCTGGATATCGTGCCCCCAGCCGGCGACGAGGAGGCGACCGCCTTCGACGCGCAGACCGTTCGGATGCAGGAGATCCTCGCTGTCGAGCCACACGGTGAGAGCATTATTGTCCAGAACATAAATCCTGTTCGCCAGCATATCGGAAGCAAAGACCCGACCCGCCTCGTCGACGGCGGGGTCATTGAGGAACTGTGCGCCTTCTGCATGCCACGTTCCTGTGATCTGACCGCTCTCGACGTTGACGGCCATAAGCCGATCAATGTCGGTGACGAAAAGCGTATCGCCTTGCATCACCAACCCCTTGGGCGCATTAAAGCCGGTCACCCATTCGGCTGCCTGCAATTTTCCGTCAGGCGACACCTTGGAAAGGTATCCAACCCCATCCTTGCCGGCGGGTTCGCCAACAATGTTGGAGACGTAGAAGACGTTCCGCTTGGCATCGAAGAGAACGCTCTCGGGGGCCTTGAAGCCGTCAAGCGACCAGACCTCCTCCGCTGTCGCCGGTGACCCTGCCACTCCCAGTAGCAGAATAGAAAATAGAACTGACTGCAACCTGATCATGATAGCCTCCCTGTGTTATTTCTTGACGTATTATGGTTATTCAACTGTAAATTGAGACGTCGATCTTACAGAACTTACAGTTGACGACTCGATACTCTAACGAGCCCGTTTGCCAAGCGGTTTATGCTTAGCCACATTACAATTCCCCAGATGAATGGCAGTTCCAGCACCACTGTCGTGGAGCCGTACTGCGGACGAAAAGCACTCCGGACGTCCTGTGACGCTGTACTCGGGCGGCGCGCGAGAGGGTAACAGCCTTGAGCGGCCCCTGGCCGGAACTCGTAGGACAGCACGTCGGGTCAGGACCGGCACGGCGCGTACCAGATCGATGTGGCGGTCCAAGACCATCGAATATTTGTGAGAGCTGATCTTCTTGGATGCTATTCAGGATGTACGTGATCCCGCCCTCACGGGCGATCCTCGCCTGGCGGGCTCTTCGGCAGAAAGCCGTATTGCAACGCCGGGCGTCCGACTGCAGGACGCCCGGCGCGTTGGCGATCAGAATATGGGGATCAGCCATGGAAGAACCTCCGCGGTGCGGTAGGTCGGCGGCGCGGTATCAGGTACTGGACGACCCAGCCCTTGTCGATCGACTGGCACATCTCGTGCGTGCCCTGATCGAACTTGTGACGGGCAAAGTGGCAGCAGATCAAAGAAGACGCCAAGAACGAAGCCGATCGCATCCGCGCCGACGTGGCGATCATTCAGCTTGAGCGAACCTCATTGAAACCTTCTGATTTCCAAGCCGTTATCGCCGGTATGTCCGGGGCAAAATCCAAGCCGAAATCGGTCTCCAGATCACGCGATGCCGAGAAGTCGCGCCAGGAGAAGCAATCGACCATCGAAGTCGCGTCTGAGAGCGTCGGCGCGGCCCCGCCGCCGCTGGATTTCGTCGAAGCCGATCCGGAGCTGACCCCCGAGGAGGCCGAGCAGGCGCGCAAGAGATACTTGCTGAGGCGTTTCTGGATCAGCGCGCGCGGTTACTGGGGCCGCGGAGGCGATAGGCGGGCTTGGCCGTACACGATCGGGTTGTTGCTCCTGATCGTCATCAATGTCGGCTTCCAGTATGGGATCAATGTCTGGAATCGCGCGATTTTCGATGCCCTTGAGCAACGCAATGCGCGCACCGTCTATGTCCTGAGCGCCGTTTTCGTGCCGCTCGTGCTCGGCAGCGGAAGCCTTGTCGTTGCACAGGTCTTCCTTCGCATGACGATTCAGCGCCGCTGGCGTTCCTGGCTCACCAACGCGGTCATCGCGCGTTGGCTTGCAAGCGGCCGCTACTTTCAGTTGAACCTCGTCGGCGGCGACCACCAGAACCCCGAAGCCCGCATCACCGAGGATTTGCGGATTGCCACCGAATCCCCGGTCGACTTCATCGCCGGTGTCATCAACGCGTTTCTGGCGGCCTCGACCTTCATCGTGGTGCTCTGGACGATCGGCGGGGCCCTGACCCTGACGATCGCAGGTTCGACGGTGACCATTCCCGGCTTTCTCGTCATCACCGCGGTAATCTATGCCGCGATCACATCCACCTCGATGGCGGTCATCGGCCGCCATTTCGTCCACCTCTCCGAGGAAAAAAATCAGACGGAAGCCGAATTCCGCTACACGCTGACGCGGGTGCGGGAAAACGGCGAGAGTATCGCGTTGCTCGGCGGCGAGGAGGAAGAGCGTAGCGGCATCGACAAGACGTTCGCCCATGTGCTCAGGCAATGGGCTCTGCTTACGGGGCAGCACATGCGCACAGCGCTGGTATCGCAGGGGGCGAGTCTGTTTGCGCCTGTCGTGCCGGTTTTGCTTTGCGCTCCAAAGTTTCTCGAAGGCGGCATGACACTCGGCCAGGTGATGCAGGCTGCCTCTGCCTTTGCCATTGTGCAGGGCGCGTTTGGATGGCTGGTCGACAACTATCCCCGTCTCGCCAATTGGAACGCCTGTGCACGGCGCATCGCCTCGCTGATGATGTCGCTCGACGGGCTCGAGCGCGCGGAACAGAGCAACACGCTCGGACGCATAAAGCGCGGCGAAGCTGCAGGCGATGCGATGCTCAGCCTGAATAATCTGTCCGTATCGCTCGACGACGGCACCGCCGTGGTCAAGGAAACCAAGGTCGCAATCAAATCAGGCGAGCGGGTGCTCGTCGCCGGCGAATCCGGCACAGGCAAGAGTACGCTGGTGCGGGCCATCGCAGGCCTGTGGCCGTGGGGTGGCGGCAGCGTCAACATCCACGCCGACAGACGGCTGTTCATGTTGCCGCAACGGCCTTATGTCCCCACCGGGACGCTTCGCCGCGCAGTCGCCTATCCAGGCGCCGCCGATCGCTGGTCGTCGGACAAGATCAAGGCTGCCCTCGACAAGGTCGGGCTGGATTATCTGAACGACAAGCTCGATGACGACGCGCCGTGGGATCAGACCTTGTCGGGTGGCGAAAAGCAGCGGCTCGCCTTCGCGCGTCTTCTGCTGCACAGACCCGATATCATCGTGCTGGATGAAGCAACGTCAGCACTCGATGAAAAGAGCCAGGACAAGATGATGGAGATGATCGTTGACGAATTGCCGAAGGTCACCATCATAAGCGTGGCGCATCGCGCCGAGCTGGAAGCCTTTCATAGCCGCAAGATCACATTGGAGCGGCGCGAGGGCGGCGCGAAGCTGGTCAGCGATATCGATCTTGTCCAGCGCAAGAGAAGACGGAACTTGCTTGAGCGATTGATGCGGCGCCGGCGCGCCGTACCGAAGCGCAGCACGACCTTGAGCAAAGCGGCGCTGCCCGAGCCAAAAAAGTGAAGTGCGCCGATCGGGACGCCGTCCTTGGTGAGCGGCTCCTCCGGCTGGCAGAATCCGGCATTCAAACGCCGGGCGTCCGGTCGCAGGACGCCCGATCGTTTTATCTCACCGCTTGCGCAAATCGGCTTTTGCCATATCAAGTGCCTTGGCGATGCGGCCGCAGGCCATATCTATCGTCTCGCGCGTCCAGATCAGCGGCGGCGACAGGATCATAGTGTCGCCGGTGGCGCGCAGCATCATGCCCTGGGCAATTGCGTGGTCGCGGACAAGCACCGCCGCGCTCCCGGCCGGCAGGAAGCGCTCCTTGGTCGCCTTGTCGCTGACGATCTCGATCGCCCCCATCAGCCCGATCGAGCGCACCTCGCCGACCAGATCGTGCCCGCCGATATGCTCCTGCAGCGCCTTGGCGAAATAGGGTCCGGTGTCGTTTCTGACCCGATCGACCAAACCTTCCCGCTCGATGATCTCGAGGTTCTTCAGCGCCACGGCGCAGGCCACGGGGTGGCCGGCATAGGTATAGCCGTGATTGAACTCGCCGCCCTTCTCGACCAGCGTCGCGGCAATGCGGTCACCGACCAGCAGCGCCGACAGCGGCTGATAACCGGAGGTCAGCGCCTTGGCGGTGGTGATGGTATCGGGCTCGATGTCGAACGTCTGAGCTGCGAACCACTCGCCGGTGCGGCCATAGCCGGTGATGACCTCGTCCAGCATCAGCAGGATATCGTATTTGCGGCAGATGCGCTGCACTTCCGGCCAATAGCTCATCGGCGGTATCTTCACGCCGCCTGCTCCCATCACCGGCTCGCCGATGAAGGCGGCGACCTTGTCGGCGCCGGCTTCTAGGATGGCGTCCTCGACCGCTTTGGCCGCGCGCAGGCCGAAATCATGGTCGCTTTCGCCGGGCAGAGCCAGCTCATAGGCATAAGGCATCATCACATGGACGATGTTGGGAACCGCGCCGTTGAGCTGCTTGTGCATCGGTTCCATGCCGCCCAGTGACGTGCCGGCGATGGTCGAGCCGTGATAGGCGCTCTTGCGCGAGATGATGCGGTTCTTCTCCGGCTTGCCTTCCAATGCCCAATAGTGGCGGACAAGGCGCAGCGCCGTGTCGTTGGCCTCCGAGCCGGACGAGCCGAAGAATACCTGGTTGACGTGCCTCGGCGCCAGCTCCGCCAGCTTCTTGGCCAGCAGCACCGGCGTCGGGGCCGAGCATTTGAAGAAGGAATTGTAATAAGGCAGTTCCTTCATCTGGGCGTAGGCAGCGTCAGCCAGCTCATCGCGGCCGTAACCGATGTTGACGCACCACAGCCCGGCCATGCCGTCGAGGATTTCCGTGCCTTCGGAATCGTAGATGAACGGCCCGTTGGCGTGGGTGATGATGCGTGAGCCAGCCTCGCGCATCTCCTTGTGGTCAGTGAACGGATGCAGGTGATGCGCAGCATCGATCTGCTGAAGCTGCTTCAGCGAATAATTCTGATAGGTCATGTCTGATCTTCCTCTTGAACCAATCCGGCAATTGCAGACCAATCCGGCAATTGCAGCGGGGGCGGATTCGTCAGAGGAAGACGGGCGGCGAATAGCCGATGCGGGCGCAAAGCCGCAAAAGCTCGGCGCGAAGCGTGCGCGGCGACGGCGTCACCGCAAACGCCATGATGTCTTCATCCGAGCCATGGCACCATCTTAGGCGGTCTGATGCAATCAGTTCAAGCCGTTCCGTTCAAGCCATGCCAGTCAGCGTCCGTTGCAGGAAGACATACTTCATCGCCGCCTGTGCCGCTTGCGGCCGGCGATCGCCGCGCCCGCCATGGCCGCCCTCGGTCTCCTCGAAGAACAGCGTTTTCGCGTGGCCGGCAGCCTGCAGCCGCGCAGCCATCTTGCGCGCATGGCCGGGATGGACGCGGTCGTCGGCGGTCGACGTCGTCAGCAGCACCGGCGGATAAGCGGTGTCGGGCTCGACATGCTGATAGGGCGAGTAAGCCGCCAGCCACGCGGCCTCTTCCGGCTTCGCCGGATCGCCATACTCGGCCATCCAGGATGCGCCGGGCGGCAGCTCGGTGTAGCGCAGCATGTCGAGCAGCGGCACGTCGATGATCACCGCGCCGAAAAGCTCGGGATGCTGGGTCAGCGAAACGCCGGTCAGCAGACCGCCATTCGAGCCGCCCTGGATGCCGAGCGTCGCCGGCGTGGCGATGCCGCGTTCGACCAGGTCTTGCGCGACCGCGGCGAAATCGTCGAAGGCGTTCTGGCGATTGGCCTTCAGCGCGGCCTGATGCCAGTTCGGGCCGAACTCGCCGCCGCCGCGGATATTGGCCTGCACATAGGCATTGCCTTTTTCCAGCCACAGCCGCCCGCGCACGCCGGCATAGCCGGGCAGCAGCGGCACTTCGAAGCCGCCATAGCCGTAAAGCAGCGTCGGCACCGGCCCGCTATGGTCGCGCCGCCTGACTACGAAATAAGGGATTTTGGTGCCGTCCTTCGAGCGTGCCTCGAACTGCTCCGAGACCAGCGACGACGCATCGAAACGCGCCGGCTGCGATTTCACAGTTGCCAGCGTCGCAGCATTGTCGCCCGACCAGAGGATCGAGCTCGGCGTCAGGAAGTCGGTGAAGGAGAAGGACACGCTGGAGCCGAAACGCTCGGCGTGGCTGATGCCGACACTGCCGTTTTCGGGCAGCGCCACCGGCTGCAGCGACCAGCCGCTGCCGCTGCGATCGCAGGCGACGACCTTGCCGCGCACATTGTCCATCAGATTAATGAACAACCGGTCCCGCGTGCGGGCAATCCCGGCAATCGAGACACGGTCCGCCGGCTCGAGCACGGTCTCGACAAGTCCGAGCGCATTGCTCTCGATCCAGCCCGCGAAGTCCAGCGAATAGAGGCCATCAGGCTTGCACAGCGTGCCGTCCGGCGCCGTCCACGGGCTGCGCACCCCAAAGACGAACTGATCCCTGAACAGCACTGTGTCAGTCACATCGTCCGGCAACGGGATGCGCCTGTTTTCGCCGGAAGGCAGACGCAGAAAACTGTGCGAGGCGAAGAAATCGAGCGTCCTGCTCAGCAAAAGATGACGCTTGTCGCCGTCGAATTCGAGGGAACCGCCGGCGGCGAGATCCTGCTTGTGCGCCTCGAAAATCGGCGTCGCATCCTCCAGCCTGGTGCCGCGCTGCCAAAGCTTGACGACGCGCGGATAACCGGACTGGGTTTTTTCGTCCTCTTCGAAGGCAGCCGAGACGATGACCGTGTCCTTGTCCAGCCAGTTGAAGCCCGACTTCGAGGCAGGAGCACGAAAGCCACCATCGACGAAGGACTTGCTGTCGATGTCGAATTCCCGCATTTCGCTGGCGTCGCCGCCATCCGGCGACAGGCTGAGCAGGCAGCGGCTGAAATCGGGGTAAAGTCGGCTGGCGCCGCTGAACACCCATTTCACGCCCTCTTTGGCCGACAGAATGTCGAAGTCGATGATCGTCTGCCAATCCGGCTTCTCGGTCTTGTAGGAAGAGACCGTCGTGCGCCGCCAGAGGCCGAGCACGTTGGTCTTGTCCTGCCAGAAATTATAGACGTGGCCGTTGAGCGCAGAGCCGACCGCAATGTTGTCTTCTGCCGTCATCAGGTCGAGCGCGGTTTGGAAGCAGGCCTGGTAGGACGGATCGCCCTGCAACTCGGCGACCGTGATCTCGTTCTGACGGTGAACCCAGTCGAGCGTTTCCTTGCCCGTTCTGTCCTCCAGCCAGAGAAAGGGATCTTCGGCCGCCGAATTCGGCTGCCTGCTTGTGGCTGATTTGGTCATGTGGTCTCCGAAAATTCGTCACGATCGGTGCCACAAACATCGGCATGGCGCTACCGACATTCAACAGGAACACGTAAATACGAATGGTCGGAGATTGCTTTGACAAGGCTCTCTGCATGGACTGCGAGGACCCTCATGCAACGTCTGTACATTGCGACTGAGAAGTTTGATCCATCCCACGGTACGTCATGGGACAAGTACGTTGAGTGGTCGGGCCTCACCCGATTGGCAGAGGTCGTCTCACTCGACGGCATGCTGTGCCCGACGGCACTTGGGGAGATAAAGGATAGCTACTGGCCCTACATCGTGAATGAAGACTTTATGCTGAATTTCTTCGTGGATCTGGAGTTTTTGCTTTCGCAATTGACCGATACGAGCAACCTTAACATCCTTGGCGTAATCCGAAGTCCTTCGGCGGACCTGCGCTCATTCGGTTGGGACCAGTTCACTTTCATGGGCTATGATCTGCTCGACAAGAACGTCGATATCAGCGCACTGACCAATTGCGGTGGTTTCCCCGACGTCTTCGCCAATGAAGAGCTATCCTGTGTTGGGCTGATAGACGACTTTAATCGCGCTGTTGAGATTCGGGAATTGCTGCACAAGACGCATCCCGAAGAACGCCACGCCGACTGTGACCTCTGGGCAGTCTTCAGGCGGCAAGACAATTGAGGGCCCCAGCACTCTGATACCAATCTCACACCATCCGCCGCCGCATGACGGTTGTAAGGGCCAGAGCCAAGCAAATGGCGCCAAGCGTGATCGGCAGGCCGTTCGCGCCAATTATATCCATGGCGCCACCCGCCAACGGCGGCACGGCGATGCCGCCGACACCCCACATCAGCGAGAAGGCGGCATTGCCGGCGACCAGTGCCGAGCCGGTGAACCGCTCGCCGAGCTCGATGATCGACATCGTGTAGATGCCGTAGGAAACCGCGCCCCAGACAAACACGCACGGCCAGATCAGCGGCGTCTCGATGAGAACCGGCAACAGCACGCATCCGAGCACCGTTAGCGATACACAGACAAACCGGACCAGACGCGCTGTCAGCCGTTCCGCCAGCAAGCCGAGCGGCACCTGCATGGCGATGTTGCCGGCGATCATCATCGACAGCAGCGCCGACATGCGGGCCTCCGCGATGCCATAATGCGCTCCGTAGACCGGCAGCAGTGCCAGCACCCCCTGTTCGAAACCGGCGGCCACCACGACCGCCGACAGCAGCAGCCATGCCATCGGCATGAACCCCATCACCGAGACCTGGCGCCCGGCTTCATCGACCTTTGGCAGCCGTCGCAGCACCAGCGCCAGGCAGGCGCCGCAAAAGACGAATGCGGCGATGCCGACGAGAAACGGCGGCCATCCTTCGGTGCCGACGGCAAGCAGGCACAGCGGGCCGGCGGCAAAACCGGCCGAAATGACTGTGGAATAGATCCCCATCAGGCGACCACGGCGTGCCGGCGGCGCCAGCGCGATGACCCAGACTTCGCTCAGCACATAGAGCGGATTTGTCACCACGCCGATCAGGAAGCGCAGTGGAAACCACAGATAGACATTTTGCGTCCAGCCGATCAGCGCCAGCATGATTGCGGAAAGCGCTGCGCAGGTGAGCGCCGTGCGCCCTGCCCCGAAGCGGCGCGCCAGTGCCGGGATGAGCGGCGACGAGACGATAAAGCCGACCGGCGTCATGGCCGCCGACAGGCCGATCATGGCCGGCGAGACGCCCTGGCGCTGCAGGATGAAGCTCAGCAGCGGATAGCTCAGCCCTTGCGCGATGGCGAACACCGAAACGGTGGCGATCACGCCGGTGATCGCCGCCCACTGCATTGTCTCGTCGCTGTTGTGTTCCGCCAGGTCCATGATCCGCACCAGGAAACCTGCACGATTAGCGTTTCGGCGGCGTGCCGGGAAGCACCGGCGGCAAGAACCGCTTGCGCCAGCCAGGGCATGACTTGTTCAAGCGCCCCGCGGCGCCGTTCAGGCGACTACGGAAAATACCGGGCAATCGCTCCTTTCCTGCCATCGGCGTAAGGCTTCAGCCACTTGTCGTCGATGGAGAGCCCGTCATTGTCCGAGGGCCCTTCTCCAATCGTTCTGCGCCAGGCGCGGAACTTGTAGTGGTCGAACACGTCGAGCATATGCACCGCAAAGGCCGCAGCGAAGGTCTTGTCGCCTTCGACGATCACCATGTTCTCGTCGTTTTCATAGGACGCCTTGTAGCCAAGGTTGTGGCTGCCGGCGATGACGGTCGCGTTGTCGGCCATCGGATCGATGATGACTATCTTGTCGTGCACGATCGCATGGCCGACGGTCAGCACTTCCGCCTGGAAATCGCGCGCAACGGAGGCCCCCGTCAGGTTGGCCGCCCTGACGATGGAGACGTTCGGCGCCTCCCAGACCTTCTCCGGATAGACGAATGGCGACTTGCCGTCCTTGTTCGATTTTTTGGTGACTGGATCCCTGGTCGGGGCAACGTAGTTGGGCATGGCGGTGTGATCGCTGATTGCGCCTTGCACGATCAGCTTTGGATTCGCCGTCGCTGCCGCAACTGCCTGATCGATGACCGAATTGTTGCCAAGCCGCGAAGGATTGAACACGAGAAACAGCACCGCCTGCTTCGCCGCCTTGATCCGTGCGAAAACGTCTTCGAGATCGACAGGTCGCACCGAGATGTCCTTTTTGCTGCGCTCGGGATCGTTTGGCGAGAACCAGATGGTGGTGCCATCGACATGGTTCGGTGTGCGATTCTTCAGGCGAAACGGTCTGCCTTGCTTCTGCGCCACACTTCCGGCAGCACTTTCGCTCGCCGGCGGCGGGAACACATCGGCCTTCATCCGCTCCCAATAGGCATCGAACACTTTTGCCATGGCAGGGTCGTCGCGGATGAAGGCGTTGTTGGACTGTCCGCAAATGCCCGTCGACGTCCAGTTGGTGCTGCCGGTCATGACCGCTTGCGGATTGCCCTGGGCATCGCGGTAGACGGCAAACTTGTTATGGCCGATGTGGTTGTTGTTGAACAGACGATCGGTCAGCACGACGCCGGCGTCGCGCAGCCGCTTTCTGAAGGGCGCGTTGCCCGCGTCCCAGGCCTTGGTTTGTTCATCCCTGCCCGAATTCGAAAGAATGACGTCGACGACATCCTTGGCGTCGATGATCGCGTCGCACAATTCGTCATCGCCAAGTTCATAGAGGGCAAGCCTGACAGTGCCGCCCTCGACCTTGGCCCGTTTCATCAGGCTGGTGAGCACATCCGGAACCTCGCCGTGAAGATAGGCGCGTATCTTGCTGCCAGGACGCTGAAGCTCGGCCCTGATCTTGTCGCGCTGCCCGACCTTGATGCCGGCGTCTTCCAGCGCCCGCGACAGCCATTGCGTCGAGAGCACGCCGTTGGTGAAGGCGAGCCGCGCCTTGCCGAACATCGATCCCAGGAAGATGGTCGGGCTGACGGCGCCTTGTCCGAGATAGCCGAGCGGCCGCGCCGCTCCGCTATAGGCTTTCTCGGGGCGCACCGGCACCGGATCGAGGCCGGGCCGCATGTCGCCGACCGGACGCACCCGATAGGCGACCATTTCGCCATCCGGCCTGATTTCAACGCTGTCGCGGCGCCGCCGCACCGTGAGATCGCGCCAGAATGTCTTCTGCACCGGCCAGACGCCGGTATCCTGCGGAATCCAGTCCTTGTTGCGCTGCCCCCGGAAAGGCACCCAGGACGCCAGACAGCGTTCCTCGCCGGTGCCGGGATAGATGCGGACGATCTCGAAGCCGAGACAGCCGTCGATCATTCCGTCAATATCCCAGGCAATGAAGGCGACTTCGTTGTTGGTCGCTGCACGCACGCTGACAACATCCGACACGGAAATAGTCTCCCTCAGGACGGTTTGTATTCAATGTACTTACTCAATATGACGTGATCGCAACGTGACATGTTTCACAGTTCGGGCACAGATCTGGTTTCGCCCTGGTGCGTCCGGCTGGTGAACGTCCATGTCGCTTCCCTCGCCCTAGTGGTCGCCGCCTCCGCAATGGCGGGACGGCGGTCGGTCCATTATGCCGCCGCACCGTCGCAGCCTACGAGGACTATCATGACCGCCGCCCTTCATCCCGCCGAACCGGCAATGGCACACGACCGCGCCCGTCGCGGCGGCCGCGCGGGCAAGCGCGCCGGCGCAGCGGCGGCATTCGAGCAGCCGCCTTTCCGTCAGCTGAAAATCCCGCTGACGCCGACCAGGCTGGTCTCCGACGACGAGCTGGAATCGATCCACCTCGCCTCGCTGCGTGTGCTCAGGGAAATCGGCGTCGATGTGCTGCACGACGAGGCAAGGCGCATCATGAAGGCACATGGCGCGGACGTCCGCGAAGGCAGCGAGCGGGTGCGCTTCGACAGCGACATGATCCTCGAGCTGGTCTCGCACTGCCCGTCGGAATTCACCATCCATGCCCGCAATCCGGCGCACAACGTCCGCTTCGGCGGCGACAATCTGATCATCTCGATGATGGCGTCGGCGCCCAATTGCTCCGACATCGATCGCGGCCGCCGGCCGGGCAACCAGCAGGACTATCGCAACTTCCTAAAACTTGCGCAGATGCACAACATCCTGAACTGCACGGGCGGCTATCCGGTCGAGCCGATCGACATCCATCCGTCCGTCCGCCACCTCGAATGCATCCGCGATTTGAGCGTGCTCACCGACAAGGTGTTCCACATCTATTCGCTCGGCAAGGAGCGCAATGTCGACGGCATCGAGATCACCAGGATCGCGCGCGGCATCAGCGACGAACAGCTTCTCGAACAGCCGTCGGTGTTCACCATCATCAACACCAATTCGCCGCTCAAGCTCGACGTGCCGATGATGGAAGGCATTATCCAGATGTCGAGCAAGGGCCAAGTCGTCATCGTAACGCCGTTCACCCTGTCGGGCGCCATGGCGCCGGTGACCATCGCCGGCGCGCTAGTGCAGCAGAATGCCGAGGCACTGTCCGGCATTGCCTTCGCCCAGATGGTGCGCAAGGGCGCGCCCGTCGGCTATGGCGGCTTCACCTCCAACGTCGACATGAAGTCCGGCGCGCCGGCCTTCGGCACGCCGGAATACATGAAGGCGCAACTGGTCGGCGGCCAGCTCGCCCGCCGCTACAACATTCCCTACCGCACTTCCAACACCTGCGCCGCCAACACGGTCGACGCACAGGCCGCCTATGAAAGCGTGTTCTCGCTGTGGGGCGCCATCCAGGGCGGCGGCAATCTGATGATGCATGCCGCCGGCTGGCTGGAAGGCGGCCTGCGCTGCTCCTACGAGAAGACCATCCTGGACATCGATCTGCTGCAGATGGTGGCCGAATTTTTGACCCCGCTCGATCTTTCTGAGGAAGCGCTGGCTATCGACGCCATCCGCGACGTCGGTCCGGGCGGCCATTTCTTCGGCACCCAGCATACCCAGGACCGCTACAAGACCGCGTTCTATTCGCCGATCATCTCCGACTGGCGCAATTTCGAGACCTGGGCGGAAGCCGGATCGCCGACAGCTATCGAAAAAGCCAATCGGGTGTGGAAGGAGCGGCTGGCCTCCTATGAAGAGCCCTACATGGACCCGGCTATCCGCGAGGAGCTCGACGCCTTCGTCGACAAACGTCGGTCCGAAGGCGGCGCGCCGACCGATTTTTGATCGTTTGATGAACAGTCGACCCCCACTCCGTCGAGCTCCGCTCGACACCTCTCCCCCGATCGACGGGCTAGAGGAATGGCGCGATATTATGCCAGCCAGCGCCCTTCCTCGCCTTGCTTGCAGGCCCCGCTCACTCGATTCAATCTCTTCAAAAACGGAACTATCGTCATGAAATCTCATGCAAAAGCGGTTGTCATCGGTGGCGGTGTCGTCGGCTGCTCGGTGCTTTACCATCTGGCCAAGGCCGGCTGGACCGACATCATGCTGATCGAGCGTTCGGAGCTCACCTCCGGTTCGTCCTGGCATGCGGCGGGCGGCTTCCATACGCTCAACGGCGATCCCAATGTCGCCAAGCTGCAGGCCTATACGGTGCAGCTCTACAGGGAGATCGAAGAGCTTTCCGGCCAGTCCTGCTCGCTGCACCTGACTGGCGGCGTGATGATGGCCGACACGCCCGAGCGCATGGACTTTTTGCGCCTTGCCCACGCCAAGGGCCGCTATCTCGGCATGGACACCGAGCTGATCACGCCGTCAGAGGCAAAGGCGATGTTCCCGCTGATGGACGAGACCAATTTCGTCGGCGCCATGTGGGATCCGGTCGAAGGCCATCTCGACCCTTCCGGCACCACCCACGCATACGCCAAGGCCGCCAAGAAGCTCGGCGCCGAGATCGTGCTGCGCAATCGCGTCGTCGAGCTGACGCAGGAGGTCGACGGCACCTGGAACGTCGTTACCGAGCAAGGCACGGTCAAGGCCGAGCATGTCGTCAACTGCGGCGGCCTGTGGGCGCGCGAGATCGGCCGCATGGTCGGCGTCGAACTGCCGCTGCTGGCGATGGAGCATATGTACCTTTTGACCGAGCCAATGCCAGAGGTCGAGGAATTCAACAAGTCGACCGGCCGCGAGATGATCGGCGTCATGGACTTCAAGGGCGAGATCTACACCCGCCAGGAACGCAACGGCATCCTGCTCGGCACCTATGAAAAGGCCTGCAAGCCGTGGTCTCCGGTCAACACGCCGTGGGATTTCGGCCATGAGCTGCTGCAGCCCGACATCGACCGCATCGCGCCGTCGCTGGAAATCGGCTTCAAGCATTTTCCCGGCATCGAGAAGGCCGGCATCAAGCAGATCATCAACGGTCCGTTCACCTTCGCGCTCGACGGCAATCCGCTGGTCGGCCCGGTGCAGGGCCTGACCAATTTCTGGTGCGCCTGCGCCGTCATGGCCGGCTTCTCGCAAGGCGGCGGCGTCGGGTTGGCATTGTCGAACTGGATGGTCCATGGCGATCCCGGCTTCGACGTCTGGGGCATGGACGTGGCGCGCTTCGGCGAATGGGCGACGCTGCGCTACACCAATGCCAAGGTGCGCGAAAACTATTCGCGCCGTTTTTCCATCCGCTTTCCCAACGAGGAACTGCCGGCGGCACGCCCGGCCCAGACAACCCCGCTCTATGACACGATGCTGGCCAACAACGCCGTCATGGGCGATAGCTGGGGCCTCGAAACCCCGCTCTGGTTCGCACCGAAAGGCACCGAGCCGAAGGACATCGTTTCGTTCCACCGCTCCAACGATTTCGGGCCGATCGGCGAGGAAGTGCGCGCCACCCGCGAGAAGGTCGGCGTCACCGAGATCGCCAATTTCGCCAAATACGAAGTTTCAGGGCCGGGAGCTGAAGATTTCCTCAACCGGCTGATGACCAACCGCATGCCGAAGACCGGCCGCATCGTGCTGACGCCGATGCTGAACGAGTTCGGCAGGCTGATCGGCGACTTCACCATCGCCAAGGCGGGCGAAGAGCGCTTCATGATCTGGAGCTCGTCGGCGGCGCAAAAGTATCATATGCGCTGGTTCGAGAAGCACCTGCCCAAGGATAGTAGCGTCCGCATCCACCGCTTTGACCAGACGCTGGTCGGCTTGTCGATCGCCGGGCCGAAATCACGCGACCTGCTGCAGAAACTGGTCGATGTCGACATCTCGACCAAGGCCTTCCGCTTCATGGACTTTCGCGAGATGGCGGTCGGCGGCGCGCCCTGCATGGTCAATCGCATTACCTATACCGGCGATCTCGGATACGAGATCTGGATGGCGCCGGCTTACCAGCGTCTGGTCTACAAGGGGATCAAGGAGGCGGGAGAGGAGTTCGGCCTGGTCGATTTCGGCATGCGCGCCCTGCTCTCGATGCGCCTGGAAAAGAATTTTCCGACCTGGTTCCGCGAACTGCGCCCGATCTACGGGCCATTCGAAGGCGCGATGGATCGCTTCGTCAAGCTGGAGAAGAACGACTTCATCGGACGCGAAGCGGCGGCCAGGGAGCAGGCGAAAGGGCCAAAACTGCGCCGTGTCTCCTTCATCGTCGATGCTGCGGACGCCGACGTGATGGGCGACGAACCGATCTGGGCCAAGGTCGGCGGCAAGGACTACGGTACGGTGGAAAAGCCGCATGGCTATGGCGCGCCGCGCTTCGACACGGACGGCAAGGAAGTGCGCGGCTCGAGGGCCGCGGAAGGCGCTTCGGCCGTGCGCGGCATCGTCGACGGCGACTGGCGCGTGGTCGGCTGGGTCACCTCCGGCGGCTACGCCCATTATGTCAAGAAATCGATGGCGCAAGGCTATGTGCCAGCGGCCCTGGCCGGGGACGAGAGCGCCGGACTGTTCGAGATCGAGATCCTCGGAAGTCGACGACCAGCCCGCATCAATATCGAGCCGCCTTTCGACGCGAGCGGCGAGAAGATGCGGACCTGAAAGCATTGGACCCAAAGGCCCCGCCCTCGGGCCTGACCCGCGCGGCCGATCGATATCGGGAGGATGGGAAAATGAGCGATCCGAGCGTCGAGCGACGGTTCGGTCGTCATCGCAGGATCGCGCCGTTCGAGCCGGACGAAGCCGGCTCAATCGATGCGTTGCGCCTGAAGTCGCGGCAGAAGGCCGCTGAACTCAACCAGCATGTGCTTGGCTATGGCGCACTGGCGGAAGCCGAGTGGCACGCCGCCGGCATTGCTGCTCCCGACCTGCCCGCCATGCGCCGATACCGGCTCGACCGCATCCGCGCCGAGCTGAAGCGCCACAGCTACGCGGGAGCCTTGCTCTACGATCCGATCAACATCCGCTATGCGACCGACTCGACCAATATGCAACTCTGGGTTGCGCACAATCCGACAAGACATTGTTTCGTTGCCACCGAAGGTCCGGTGGTGCTGTTCGACTATTTTTCCTGCCAGCACCTTTCCGACCACTCCGGCGTCGTCGACGAGGTGCGGCCGGCAGTGTCGTGGATCTATCTCTACAGCGGCGAACTGACCGAGCAAAAAGTCCGCCGCTGGGCGGCCGGCATCGCCGATCTGGTGAGGGAGCATGGCGGCGGTGTCAGCCGCATCGCCGTCGACCACATCAATCCCGAGGGCGTCGAAGCGCTCGCCCGCCTCGGCATCTCAATCGGCAATGGCGAAGCGCTGATGGAAAATGCACGCCTGATCAAATCGCCCGACGAAATCCTGGCCATGCGCCGGTCGATCGTCGCCTGCGAGGCGGCGATGGGCGAGATGGAAGCAGCATTGAGGCCAGGCATTTCCGAAAACGAATTGTGGGCCGAACTCCACCGCGGCAACATCGCGCGTGGCGGCGAATGGGTCGAAACCCGGCTCTTGACGTCTGGCCCGCGCACCAATCCCTGGTTCCAGGAATGCTCGTCGCGAACGATCGAAGCCGGCGATCTCGTCGCATTCGATACCGATTTGATCGGCCCTTACGGTTTCTGCGCCGACCTGTCGCGCACTTGGCTCTGCGGCGACACCGAGCCGTCCAACGAGCAATGCGAGCTGTTTCGCATCGCCGCCGATCAGGTCGCCCACAACATCGGCCTGATGCGGCCGGGCACATCGTTCCGCGATCTTGTCGAACGCTCGGCGGTGCCGCCCGGAGATTGTTTCCCGACGCGTTACGGCGTGCTCTATCACGGCGTCGGCCTGGCCGACGAATACCCGACGCTGCCGCATGCGATCGACTGGACCGAAGACACGCCCGACGGCGTGCTTGTGTCGGGCATGGTGCTTTGCGTCGAGAGCTATATCGGCCGGCTTGGCGGACGCGAGGGTGTCAAGATCGAAGAGCAGATCCTGATCACCGAGACCGGCAACGAGCAGCTTTCGACCTATCCGCTCGACGAGCGGCTGCTCGGCGGCTGATTGTTTTTTATGCGGTGGCCGCGACCGCCTCGCGCAGCGCCACCACGATCTTTTCCGGTGTCGTTCTGGCGGTGATGAACGGCAGGCCCTTGCGCCGCCTTGTCCAGCCGACGACCGTGACCGCTTCCGCTGCCGGCTCGAAGCGCCGCGCCTTGGCCCAGCTCCGGCAGTCGATGGCCGCGACATCGGCCTTGCCCTCGGCAATAGCGATAATCGAGGCGCGGTGGCCACCGCTTTCGCTGCGCTCAGAGAAAATGTCCAGGCTTTCGCCCAGCGCCTCCAGGTCACGCGTCAGCGCGATTATCCCCGACATGGAATCGAGGCTGTTGAAAACAAAGTGCTTGCCGCGCAGGATATCGAGCGGGATGAGAGGACTGCCATCGGACGGTGAGCCAACCGTTGGCGCCTCACCTGCACGCATCACGAGCGCGCTCGAATAGAGTTCACCCTGCCCGCCCTCGAACGCGTCGTAATTCGGCTGGCCGATCAGTTGGACATGCTCCGACAGGCCGAGTTCCAGCGGACCCCAGCAGGCCTGTGCGAACAGCAGCGCCGGATGCAGCCAGAGGCCGAAAAAATCCAGTTCGTCCGGCGGCAGCGTCGCCGGATCGGGCCCGATGACCTTTCCGGCGGCGTCGCGGATGCCGCCTTCGACAGGCCGCAGATCGGCATTGACGCGAGCGATGGTCTGCGGCGCATCGATGCCTTTTTGCCGCAAGGCATCACGCAGCCGCGCCCATTGGGCATCGACCTCGTTCTTCTCTTCAGGCCAGTCATACATCGGCAACCCGGCAATGAAATCGCTCATCCCGGGACTTTGATCGTTACGCTGAGAAATTGACAAGTCCATTGACGCGCACCTGGGCATCGCCGCCGGCGATGCCCAAAAATTCATTCTTTCGGCGGCTCAGCCGGCACCGGGGCACTGCCAAGCCCATTGAGGCTGCGCGCCCTGACGCGCGGCTTGAACGCCCGGCCCGGTTCCGGCGCGCGCCGCAGCACCGGGTGGACGATCGGCTCCTTGGCCTTGAAGGCGTATGCCCGGAGCAGCGCGAAATAGTTTGGATAGGCATAGCCATTGTTCATCCGCAACCACTCGTCACGGCGCTCGGCAAACAGGTTCGGCAGCCGGTACCAGGCCACCGTCGGGCTCTTGTGATGGACGAAATGCAGATTGTTGTTGAGGAACAGCAACGACAGCGGCGAACGCTCGACGATCACCGTGCGGCCTTCCGGATGCTCCGACCATTGATGCTCGGCGAAGGTGCGGATCGAGATCAGCGACTGGCCGAGCCACACCGGCACCAGGATGTAGAGCCATAGCGGGATGCCGAAGCCGAACTGCACGACCGGCAGCACCACGGCGAGGCCGATGGCGTGCAGCAGCCATGCCTTGCGGATCACCTTGTCGCCGGCGAGCACCTGCCTGGCATCGTCGATGAAGAAGCCGACGCACGACAGCCAGGGGCCGAGAATGAGGCGGCCAATCATGGTGTTGTTGATCTTCAGCAGGAACTTCATCGCCGGCGGCAATTCGTCGTGCTGCCACAGCGCCTTGTAGTAGCTTTCAGGATCGTCAAGCGGATCGGTCAGCCGTTCGTCGGCATGATGGCGCAGATGAATGGTCTTGAACCGCCGGAACGGCCAGACGAGACCAATCGGCAGGAAGACGAAAGCTTCGTTGAGCTGCGCATTGCGGGTCGGATGGCCGTGCAGGACTTCGTGCGCCAGCGAGGATTGCAGCGCCGCCATCAAGGCCAGAACGACCAGTGCCAGCAGCGGATAGGACGGCCACAGGAACAGGCCGGCTGCAAGCCAGGTGCCGTAACAGAAAAACGCGAGTAAGGCGGTCGGCCATTCGATGGCCGGTGCATTGCGTCGTCTGTTGTTCCTGCATCTCATGGATCGACCACTGCCCTTCCAGTCGCCGGAACCGTTTTGATTCCTGACATCATTGTGTCAGGAGCATTGTGATGCCGCAACGCGACAAAGCGCACAAAATGTTGCGATTGCGCATTTTCAGCCGCATATGTTATCTATTATAAACAACTTGGAGGATTCATTTACGCCTAAATTGCCACGCTGGCGGGTTCGGCGGATTTTTTTCCTCCCAATGACCGGAATAACGATATGGACAAACGCGACCTGTCGACGGTCTTTCGGGAGCGCTTGAAAATGCTCCTGACACGGTCCGATCTGAACCAGTCCGCTTTCGCGACTGCGGTGGGCATCGACCGCTCGGCGCTTTCGCAGTTGCTGTCCGGCGCCTCGACACGCCTTCCCCGCGCCGAAACGCTGCTCAACATCGCCGCCGAATTCAAGGTGTCGCTCGACTGGCTACTTGGCCTCAGCCAGGACGAAGGCGTCACCGGTGAAATCCGCGAAAGCCTGGAGATCGAGGAAGCGGCCGACGGCTTCGACCGCACGCTGCTTGCCAAATGGCACGCCGAGGCCGCCGGCACGAAAATCCGTTATGTGCCGGCCGGAATTCCCGACCTTCTGCGCACCGAAGCGCTTATCGATTACGAGGCTGGTATTGCCAACAAGAGCCGCGAGGCGCAGGCCGGTGAGACGCAGTACCGCATCGACTACAACCGGCGGCCTGAAACCGACATGGAAGTCTGCATGCCGCGCCACACGCTGGAGATCTTTGCGCGCGGACTGGGGGTCTGGGACCGTTTCCCTGAGGCCGACCGCCACCAGCAGCTTCTTCACATGGCGACGCTGCTCGACGACCTTTATCCCACCTTCCGCCTGTTTCTCTATGACGGGCGGATGCGCTATTCGATCCCCTACACCATCTTCGGGCCTTATCGCGCCGCCATCTATGTTGGCGACATGTATCTGGTGCTGAACGCGACCCAGCCGGTCCGCACGCTGACCAGCCATTTCGACAATCTAATTCGCGCCGCCGATATCAATGCGCACGAAGCAGCCAGCTTCACCCAAAGGCTGGCGGAGATGCGATTTTGACGGCTTGCTTCCTGCGCCAACATTGACGCCATATAAAGATTTCTTTATATCCTTATCTCGACAGAAAAATCCCGGAAGGCGTATTTCCAATGACAAATCCAATTGACGCTTTGCTTGCCGAAAAGGGCGTCCTGCTCGCCGATGGCGCCACCGGCACAAATCTGTTCGCCATGGGGCTCGAGGCCGGCGAGGCTCCAGAGTTGCTGAACGAGACGGCGCCGGACATCATCACCCGTCTGCACCAGAACTTCGTCGATGCCGGCGCCGACATCATCCTGACCAACTCCTTCGGCGGCACCCGCCACCGGCTGAAGCTGCACCATGCACAAGACCGCGTGCATGCGCTGAACCAGCGCGCCGCCGAGATCGCCCGCGCTGTCGCCGATAAAGCCGGCCGCAAGGTCATCGTCGCCGGCTCGGTCGGCCCGACCGGCGAGTTGCTGGTGCCGCTCGGCGCGATGACCTATGACGAGGCGGTCGAGGCCTTTGCCGAACAGATCGAGGGCTTGAAGGCTGGCGGCGCCGAAGTCGCCTGGATCGAGACCATGTCGGCGCCGGACGAAATCCGCGCCGCAGCCGAGGCCGCAATCCGCGTCGGCCTGCCCTACACCTATACCGGCTCTTTCGACACCGCCGGCCGCACCATGATGGGGCTGTTGCCGAAGGACATCCACGGTGTCGCCGATGGGCTGCCGGAGGCGCCGCTCGGGGTCGGCGCCAATTGCGGCGTCGGCGCCTCCGACATCCTCGCTTCGCTGCTCGACATGACCGAGGCGAAGCCGGAGGCGACGGTGATCGTCAAGGGCAATTGCGGCATTCCCGAATTTCGCGGCGCCGAAATCCACTATTCCGGCACCCCCGAACTGATGGCCGACTATGTCAGGCTGGCCGTCGATGCCGGCGCCAAGATCGTCGGCGGTTGCTGCGGCACCTCGTTCGCCCACCTCGCCGCCATGCGCAAGGCGCTCGATGCGCACACAAGGTCGGATCGCCCGAGCATCGAGAAAATCGTCGAGCGCATCGGCCCGATGCGCAACAAGCAGGCGACGGTCAACACGGCCGAGACCAGCGAAGCCCGCCGCGAGCGCCGGCGCAGCCGCGCCTGACGTAATGTTGAAAAAGGCCGGCAAGGCTTCCCCTGCCGGCCTACCTCACCCGCCATGGGCTGGTTTCCCGTATCAGAACGATTCTATCTGAGGAAAACCGGCCCTCACTCCCACTACCGGTTACCGCCCAGCGCCGAGGCAAGGCGCACCAGCGAGAGGAACTCGGACCGGTACCCAAACGGATCGGCTCCCCGGGCGGCAGTGGCAATCTCGATGATCTTGTCGTAGCCGAACTTCGCCGTCGCATCCTCGTCGCGCAGCTTCTGGCCGAACGCCGCGACGGCAACGGAGAAGCGCTGGTCGGTGCTGGCCTGGTCGAATTCAGCAACTTCGTTGGCCGATGTCACCGGCGTGGTGATCAGCTTCGAGGCATCCTCGTTCGGCAGCTTGTAGCGGATCTTGACGAAGGCATATTCGTCGGCATTGGCGACGCCGCCATTGTTCACGGACGCCTGGCCGTAGCGCAGCGGATCGATTTGCTCGCCACCGCTGTCCTTCGGCATGATCTCGTAGATCGCGGTAACCGAATGGCCGGAGCCGATCTCACCGGCATCGACGCGGTCGTTGTTGAAATCCTCGCGGTTCAAGGCGCGGGTTTCGTAGCCAATCAGCCGGTATTCCGAGACTTTTTGCGGATTGAACTCGACCTGGATCTTCACGTCCTTGGCGATGGTGAACAGCGTCGAGGACGCGTCCTCGACCAGCACCTTCTCAGCCTCGGCCAAAGTGTCGATATAGGCGGCGGTGCCGTTACCGTTCTGGGCGATGGTCTGCATCATCTGATCGTTCAGATTGCCGCGACCGAAACCGAACACCGACAGGAACACCCCGGTCTTGCGCTCCTGTTCGATCAACCGCTTCAGGTCGTCGTCGTCGGTCTGGCCGACATTGAAGTCGCCGTCGGTGGCCAGCATCACCCGGTTGACGCCATCCTTGACGAAGGACTTTTGCGCAAGCCGGTAAGCCTCCTTGATGCCTGCCTCGCCGGCCGTCGAGCCGCCGGGCGCCAAAGTGTCGATGGCATTGAGGATCTTGTCCTTCTCCGAAACCTTCGTCGGCTCCAGGACAGTACCGGCATCACCCGCATAGGTGACGATCGACACGGTGTCGTCGAACTTCAGTTTGTCGGCCAGAAGCCGGAAGGCCGACTGCAGGAGCGGCAACTTGTCCTGCTCGTTCATCGAGCCCGACACGTCGATCAGGAAGACCAGATTGGCTTTGGGCTGCTCGGCCGGCTTGGCGTCGAAACCCTTGATGGCGACATGCATCAGCCTGGTGTGCTCGTTCCACGGCGTCGGCATGACGCTGACGGTCGAGTTGAACGGCGTCGAGGCAGCGTCTGGACCTTTCCAGTCATAGGGGAAGTAGTTGATCATCTCCTCGACGCGGACCGTGTCGGCCTGCGGCAAAGCACCTTCCCTGAGCGAGCGCCGCACGAAGGAATAGGAGGCCGTGTCGACATCGATCGAGAAGGTCGAAACCGGGTCTTCGAGCGCGGCACGCACCGGATTGGTTTTGAAATCTTCGACGCGGTCGCGGTTTTGCTCCGGCAGAAGCATCTGGTCGGCCGGCATAGCGGCAGGCGGTTGCACCATCAGTTTGGATTCGGCTGTTATGCCGGCCATACCCTTGACCGCTGGGGCGCTTGCGCCGCCGTCCTGTGCGAACTCGGCGCTCGCCGCCGGCGGGGGCGCATTGCCGGTCGGCGCACCCTGCCTTACCAGGCCGCCGGCCGCCGATTGTGGCGATGCCGGCGCAACAAGCGCCTCCGCTGCGTCGCGGCTTTCGGCGCCGGAATCGGCTTTCTTCCGCTTGTCGGCCTCGGCTACGGTGAGCGGCCTCGCCGTGGCCGGCGCTTTAGCCAGCGGTTTATCGGCCAGCCTTTCGGTGATCTTCTCGTCGCCACCGAAAGGAAACGGCTGCTCCTGCAGCATATAGATCGTGGCGTATCCGGCGATCGGCAGGGCGACGAGCCCGGCAATGGCCGGGTTGGCGAAGAGTTTCTTTTGCATGATTTCGCTCCAGAGCTTTTGTGCTCGCTCTGTGAGACGAAGCCCTTTCGCCGTTCCTTGGGCGGCAGGTGAAGTTTTTTCGCCCAGGTCGTAGGCCCGCATGGCGGCCTCGAAGGCACGCGCCTTCGCCTCGGTACCGGGTGCCGGTGCTGCGATGTCGCGCAGCCTGTTGAGTTCGTTGTCGTCGACCATGATCACACTTCCCCGGCTGAAAGCATGAGCGCCCTCAACCGTTTCTTCGCTTCATGGATGTGCCAGGAAACCGTCGTCTCCGAGATGCCCATCGCCTCGGAAGCGAGTGCGTGGCTCAGCCCTTCGCCATAGACGAGCAGCACCGCGTCGCGCTGCTTGTCCGGCAGCATCCGCACCGCCGCCCAAAGCGCCTCGGCCGGATCTTCGGGCTCGGCCTCTCCCGAGATCAGCTCGTAAGCCGCGTAGGCTTCGGTCTTGATCGCCTCGCGGACGGTCTTGCGCATCATGTCGCGTGCCGCATTCAGCGTCATGGTGTAGAGCCAGGTGGTGAAGGCGCCGCTACCATGATAATCGCGGATCGCCCGGCCGAGCCGGACGCAGACTTCCTGGGCGATGTCCTCGGCGTCGGCCTTTTTCCCGCACCAGCGATAGGCGGCGCGATAGACGAAGTCATAGTGCCTTTCGAGCAACTTGCCGAAAGCCCCCCTGTCTCCGCCCTGCGCCCGGCCGATCAGCTCGGCGTCGGAGGCTTCGCTTTCATCCAGCATCAGCGCCATCATTTGCCTGTTGGACGAAGGCTAATGGCGATTCCTTGGGCAATGGAAAGAATTTTTTGTCAGCCGGCAGACGACGACGGGCGCGATATCCACGCAGGCCAACAGGGCAAGTCGCAATGAGGCAGCCCCTGCAATTCGTGCGGCATTCGGCCGTGCTACAGACCCGCGAACGCGGCCATGTGGAAGGCGTGAACCTGTGGCGGATAGCGATAGGCCGCGCCGTAGGGACAGGCGTTGCGGTCGAGACAACCACCGGTTCGGCACGGCGCGCCGTTGTGCCCACGCACATGCGCCAGACAGGTCTTGTGCGCGAAACCATCCGCAGAATAAGCGTCGACCGGACAGGATTTCAGGCATGGTTTGTCGACACATGCATCGCAAAGATGAATCACTTCGCGAGTTTCCCCAAACGCCATCTCGTCCTCGAACAGCAGCGCGCCGCGATAGGCGTGCCAGAGCCCGTATTGCGGATGCATGAGGATGCCGAGCGGCGATAGTTTTAGACCCTCCGCCTGCATCGCCCATTGCTGGAACGGCAGATACGGTCTGTCGGAGGGCGAAACGGCGCGCGCCCCGAATGTCTCCGCCACTGCACCGATCACTTCTCGCGACCATGTGTCCAGCGGATTGGCGATGGTCCCCGATTGGCTTTCTTTCCAGCGCAGTAAATGCGGCCACGGCGCGGCGCCCGCCTGCCCGACCAGCAGCACGGATCTCGCGGCAGCGCCGGAGAGACCGGAGGGTGTTTCCTCACCGTCTGCAAAATTGAAGCCGCCGCGCAGGATGAGGCCATAGGCGGAAAGCGCCGCCGCTATATCTTCGATCATGCCGCGCTCAAGGATCATCCCTTCCTGTCCGGCTCGGAGAAGGCGCTCCGCCAGACTTCCTTGTGGATGATGTTGGCGACTTTAGCCCCGCCTGACTCGGGCTCCTTTCAGGTGAAAGCGTCGGCCATCGACGCTTTCTTGCTGGCAATAAAATCCTTCAGCCCATCGTCGATGCCTTGATCGAGATGCGGCGCCTCGTAGCTTTCCAGCCACCGGCGAGCGAGTTCGTTGGCGCGCTGCGGTGCGGACTTTTCGCCTTCGGCCAGCCACTGCTCGTAGGAATTGTTGTCGGCGATGCTGGAACGGTAGAAGGCGGTCTGGAAATTGGCCTGGGTGTGGTCGCAGCCGAGATAGTGGCTGCCCGGGCCGACTTGGCGGATGGCATCCATCGCCTGGCCGTTCTCCGACAGGTCGACGCCTTCGGAGAACTTCTGCGTCATGCCGAGCTGGTCGATGTCCATCATGAATTTTTCGTAGCAGGAGGCGAGCCCGCCCTCGAGCCAGCCCGCCGAGTGCAGCACGAAGTTGGTGCCGGCGAGGATCGTCGAGTTCAGCGTGTTGGCGCTCTCATAAGCCGCCTGCGCGTCCGGTATCTTCGAAGCACACAGCGAGCCGCCGGTGCGAAACGGCAGGCCAAGCCGACGCGCGAGTTGCGCCGCACCATAAGAGACGAGCGACGGCTCCGGCGTGCCGAAGGTCGGCGCGCCCGACTGCATCGAGATCGACGAGGCGAAGGTGCCGAACAGCACCGGTGCGCCCGGCCGGATCAGCTGCGTGAACGACGCGCCGGCCAGCACTTCGGCCAGAACCTGGGTTAGCGTGCCGGCGACCGTCACCGGACTCATCGCGCCGGCGAGGATGAACGGCGTGACGATGCAGGCCTGGTTGTGGCGCGAATAGACTTTCAGCGCTCCCAGCATGGTCTCGTCGAACACCATCGGCGAATTGGCGTTGATCAGGCTGGTCAGCACCGTGTTGTTCTCGACGAAATCGTCGCCGAACACGATCTTGGCCATCGCCACCGTGTCTTCGGCGCGCTCCGGCGCGGTGACCGAGCCCATGAACGGCTTGTCCGAATATTTGATGTGGCTGTAGATCATGTCGAGATGGCGCTTGTTGACCGGCACGTCGACCGGCTCGCACACCGTGCCGCCCGAATGGTGGATCGACGGCGCCATATAGGCGAGCTTCACGAAATTGCGGAAATCCTCGAGCGTCGCATAGCGCCTGACGCCGTCGAGGTCGCGCACGAAGGGCGGGCCGTAGACCGGCGCGAAGACGGTGGCGTTGCCGCCGATCTGCACCGAACGTTCGGCATTGCGGGCATGCTGGGTGTAGACGGACGGCGCGGTTTTTAGAAGTGAGCGGCAGAGCCCCTTCGGGAAATGCACGCGCTCGCCCTTGACGTCGGCGCCGGCCTCTTTCCACAGCTGCAGCGCCTCGGCGTCGTCGCGAAAGATGATGCCGATCTCCTCGAGCACCGTGTCGGTGTTCTTCTCAATCAGCGCCAGCCCTTCCTCGTCCAGCACCTCATAGACGTTGATCTTGCGCTTGATGTAAGTGAGCTGGGTGCCGGGGCCGCCACCCGAGCGCGCCGCCCGTCGCGCAGCGGCGCCACCGCTGGCGGCGCGTCCGCGCCGCGCGTTTGACGCTTGCTGGTCGACCGGCGCGTTGTCACTCATGATCGTTCTTCCCTGACTTTTGTTCTGGCGCAATTGTTACGGCCGCATATCGCGGCATCTGGCCGGATCGTAGTCATGCACCCTATTCGAAACGGCCCGCCAGCGCCAACGCCTGTCGCAAAATCGACAAGAATTCCAATAGATCTGCAGTCGCTTTCCTTTTGCGGGAAGTCGCAAATCAGCTATGGACGCAAGCCTGTGGCGGGTTAGGTATTGACGTGTTATTTGAGGCCCCGCAATTGCATCCGTGCGGCAAGGAGCTGGATTAAAAATGGCCGACGACGAGATCATCCTTTCCGAGCTTTCCG
>SAQR01000053.1:6368-44676 GCA_004020365.1 Mesorhizobium sp. | reverse complement strand
GCCGAGCCCACGGACACGCCATGAGCCTGCCCGCCGGATCGACCATCGGCATCATCGGCGGCGGCCAACTCGGCCGCATGCTGGCGATGGCCGCGGCGCGTCTCGGCTACTGCACGGTCGTGCTGGAGCCGCAGCCGGATTGTCCGGCGGCACAGGTTTCCAACCGGCAGATCACCGCCGCCTATGAAGACACGGCCGCACTCGCCGAACTGGCTGCAGTCAGCGCCGTCGTCACCTACGAGTTCGAGAACGTGCCGGTCCTGGCCGCCAGCGCGCTTGCCGTCACGGTGCCGGTCTACCCGCCGGCGCGCGCGCTGGAAGTGGCGCAGGACCGGGTGGCGGAGAAGAAATTCCTCAACGGCATCGGCATTGCCACCGCGGATTTCTGCCCCGTCGACAATGACGACGAATTGACGGCGGCGCTGAAAAAGTTCGACGGCAGCGGCATCTTGAAGACGCGGCGCATGGGCTATGACGGCAAAGGCCAGCGCGTCTTCCGCAACATGGAAACGGGCGGCTTTGCCGGCACCTGCGAGGCGATGGGCAACGTGCCGCTGATCCTCGAATCCTTCGTCGCCTTCGAACGCGAGATTTCGGTGATCGCGGCGCGTGGCATGGACGGTTCGCTCGCCGCCTACGATCCGGCAGAGAACGTCCACCACAGCGGCATCCTGCACAGCTCAACCCTGCCGGCCAGGATAGGGTCCGAAACCGCCGCTGCAGCGCAGGCGGCGGCAGCAGAGATACTTGCCGCGCTCGACTATGTCGGCGTCATCGGCATCGAGTTCTTTGTTCTTGCCGACGGCGCGCTGCTGGCCAATGAGATCGCGCCGCGTGTTCACAATTCCGGCCACTGGACCGAAGCCGCCTGCATCGTCTCGCAGTTCGAGCAGCACATTCGCGCCGTCGCCGGCCTGCCGCTGGGAAACCCCGGCCGCCATTTTGACTGCGTCATGGAAAACCTGATCGGCGACGATATCCTGCGCGTCCCGGCCCTGCTCGCCGAGCCCGATCTGATGCTGCATCTCTATGGCAAGGCCGAGGCGCGCCCCGGCCGCAAGATGGGCCATTTTACGCGAATGATCCGCCACCGTTGAGCTGTTGGACGGCGCCGATCCAATGCCGCCGATAGGCCAAAAGCTCGAACTCCGCCACATGCTTGGTTGACACGGGCAAGGCTCCTCGTTTATGAGCCACGCACAAGTTGAGAGGCGCGCTTTCCGAGCGCGCCTTAATAATTCGGCCCAAGCGGGCCCAGACCGACGGGCAAGACCATGAAGATCAAGAATTCGCTCAAGGCGCTCAAGGCGCGTCACCGCGACAACCAGCTGGTTCGCCGCAAGGGCCGCGTGTACATCATCAACAAGACCGCTCCGCGCTACAAGGCGCGCCAGGGCTGAGTCTTTTCGCGCGGGGCGCCTGCCTCCGCGCCTGTATGATGTTAGAGCGTCCTTTACGCGTCCAAAAGGAAGCGTGGCGCTCTAATACCGGCCTGCCGGCCCTCTCACGCTAAATTCAGTTTGACGATCCGCTGTCCGGGGTTAGATTCCGGTCATGCGGATTCTTTTTGCATTCTTCGCGGCGCTTTTTCTTTTCGGGTTCGCCCCGCTTCCGGCTCAAGCGGAAGACCCGGTCACCCCTCCGGTCGCCACGACCAGGGAGGAAAGGCTCGACCAGCTGTTTGTCGACCTGAAGCGCGAGCGCAATGAAAAAGCCGCCGAGCGCATCGCGGCGCGCATCTCGCACGAGTGGTCGCAATCCGGCAGCGCCTCGATCGACCTGATGATGCAATGGTCGCAAAAAGCCGCCGAAGACAAGAAGTTCGACGTGGCGCTCGACTTCCTCGACCAGGTAGTGACGTTGCAACCGGCCTATGCCGAAGGTTGGAACCGGCGCGCCACCGTACATTTCATGATGCATAACTTTGGGAAATCGATGGCGGACATCGACCGCACGCTGCAGCTCGAGCCGCGCCATTTTGGCGCGCTGTCCGGCCTGGCACAGATCATGGCGGTAACCGGCCACAAGCAGTCGGCGCTGGAAGCCTGGCAGCGCGTGCTCAGCATCTATCCGATGATGCGCAGCGCCCAGGATCAGGTCGGTACGCTTTCGGAAGAACTTGCCGGCGAAGGCATTTGACGCCGGCGACGTCGAGACCCGAAAAGTCTGGTGAGACTGTCGCGTCGGCCCCAGTTCAAAAGCGCATACCACGTTTCCAGCTACCGATGTCTCTTCCGCAGGTGGCATTGTCAGTGCCGATATGAACCAGCTTCCGCGACGAGTTTCTCCACAAGGGCAGCTGCCGGCATCTCCCGCAACTTCGCAACGCCTTGCCCGGCCCAAATGGGCAGGAAATCAGCCCGCCTGCTTTCATCCGCTGCCATCGAAAGCGGCAGGGCCAGGCTCGCCTGCAACGGAAACGCCAGCGCGGCATCTTCCTCGCCAGCCATTTCCAATACAAACCTGTTGCGCACCACGCGCGCCGGGCGGCCAGTGAAGCAGCGGGTCACCGACGTGCTCTCGTCAGTGGCCGAGCGCAATGCCGCGCGATAGATCGGCTGCACATTGGCCTCGGGGCACGCCAGGAAGGCTGTGCCGATCTGCACACCTGATGCACCGAGTGCAAAGCTGGCAGCAATGCCGCGACCGTCGAAGATACCGCCGGCTGCAATCACAGGCACACGCACGGCATCAACGATCTGCGGCACCAGCGCCATCGTGCCGACTGTGCCGATAGCAGGATCACCAGTGAATGTGCCGCGATGGCCACCGGCCTCGTAACCCTGAGCGATGATAGCGTCCACCCCCGCCGCCTCAAGCTGCCGCGCTTCTGAAACGGTGGTGGCCGAGCACAAGAGAACACTGCCGGCCTCTTTCAGCTGCTGAACAATTTTGATGTCGGGCAGGCCAAAATGGAAGCTGACCACCTTTGGGCCTAGCTCAAGCACAATGTCCAGGCGCTCTTGATCGAAGGTGGGAAAGGGCTCGCCCGGCTGGAGCACGGGCCCGAGACCGACCTCGTCGTAGTAGCCGTGAAGGCGGTCGCGCATGTGTTGGGCTGCCTCGTCATCATGGGCTGGCACTGGGTGCGCAAAGAAATTTACATTGATCGGGCGATTGGTAGCGCGCTGTGTCGCCGTAAGCTGCTCCCGAACGGCCGCCCCTGGCAGAATGCCACATCCGAGCGAGCCAAGCGCTCCGGCATTGCTGACTGCCGCCGCCAGTTCCGGCGTGCTGATACTGCTCATCGGCGCTTGGATAATCGGGTGCTCAATGCCAAGGAGCTTCAGAAGATCGGTGCGAGCCCACATTGGATCACCTCCTCTTTTCCCTCGGAGAGACTACCTCAACCGACTTCAAGCTCAAGTACGATGGGACCTACGACCCGCCTCAAATCCGGATGCCGCCGCCGGAGATAATCCGCCGAGTGCATCCGGCCTGGAGACAGATAATGCCGGCCCAAGCGATCCATGATCAGATATGCTGCTCGGGCTACCCGAAGCCCCGACATGTTCAGGCCGCCCACCTCCAGTCAGTGAAACCAGCAATTTCGCCGCTTTACCTGTCGCGGCGCTGCTTGGCGGTGAGCGCCATGTGTGGTTTCCTGCCTGGGGTTGGAGTGGTCAGGCAATCATGATTGCAGCTTACATCGACGAATTCATAATGTTTTGCGTCGGCGCGGGTCGGCACCGGCGCGGTGATCATCGATTCCAGCATCTGCGTGGCGATCACCACCGGCTTGGCGGCGCGCGGCGCGGGTGATGTGCTTCTGGATGCCGGGCACGGCTTCGAGCGGCATTTCGACGCCGAGATTGCCCGCCAACCATCAGTGACGGTTGGGGCAATTCCACTTGAGCGAAAGTTTTTTTAGCTAGACTGTGAACTAATTTCGCTCCGGTCCGTACCTCTCCGCATGAACCCGATCTACGCCGCACTCGCCTTCCTCCTCGCGCTTGTGTTCACCCTTGCAGGTGTCACCCGCGCCGGGTCATGGCTGATCGAGCGCCGCAATCCGCCGATCGGCGACTTCGCGGATATAAACGGTCCCGCATCCACTACGTTCACGTTCCTGCGCGGGAAAACGCCGAACTGCCGCCGATTGTCTTTATCCACGGCGCCAGCGCCAATCTCAGGGATCAGATGCTGCCGCTGAGGCCGTTGCTGGAGGGCCGTGCCGAGATGCTGTTTTTCGAACGCCCGGGTGCAGGCTGGTCGGCGCGCGGCCCCGGCAACAACGAGACCCCATCGGCACAGGCCAGCACCATCGCAGCGCTGATGGACCATCTCGGCATCAGGAAAGCCATCATCGCCGGCCATTCCTTCGGCGGCTCGGTGACCACCGCCTTCGGCCGCGAGCATCCCGACAAGACGCTCGGCCTGGTGTTCATGGCGCCTGCCACCCATCCCTGGCCGGGCGGCGCGACCGCCTGGTACTACAATTTGACGACCATTCCGATCGTCGGCCGGCTGTTTTCCGAAACACTGACCTATCCGTCGGGAACGCTGCAGATGAATGCCGCCACCGCCTGCGTCTTTGCCCCCAACAAGGTGCCGGACTTCTACGTCGCCGATGTCGCGATCCCGCTGGTGCTTCGGCCGAACGCCTTTCGTGCCAACGCCGCCGATGTCGCCGGGCTTTATCGCTACACGCTCGATGCCGCACCGCACTACCGCGATATCAAGGTGCCGACCGTGGTCATCTCGGGCGACCGCGACAAGGTGGTCTATGCAACGGTCCATTCGGTCGGCCTCGTCCGCGATATTGCCGGGGCCGAACTGGTCTGGGTCCGCAATCTCGGCCACAAGCCAGACTGGATAGCACCCGATCTCGTTGTCGGCGCGATCGAAAAGGTCGCCGGCAGGGAGGTGGACCTTCAGGCAATGGCGAAGGCCGTGGAAATCAGGATCGCCGGCGACACCTACGGCGCCGGCAAATGCGCCGACATCACAGCGCCGGAAGCCGAACTCGCGCCAACTTAGAGCAACCTCGGTGAAATCATTCGAAGCGACGGCCAGGCTGCGCGGCCTAATGCATGTCGCGCAAAAGCGCGCAGCGGTTTTGCGATAACGACATGCATAAAAACATAACTTAAAGCGCGTCGCATGAATCCATTCAGCCGCGACGCGCTTTAGCGGCGGGCCTGCACGTCCGATCCGACATAGGCGATGCGCAGCATGTTGGTGGAGCCGGGCGTCCTCAACGGCACGCCGGCGGTGATGATGACCCGGTCGCCGGGCTTGCCGAACCCTTCGTCCAAAGCGATGCGGCAGGCGCGGTCGACCATATCGTCTAAGTCGATGGCGTCGGGCGAGACGACGCAATGCGTGCCCCACAAAAGCGACAGCCGCCGCGCCGTGTTGACGATCGGCGACAGCGCGACGATCGGCACCTGCGGCCGCTCGCGCGCGGCGCGCAGGCCGGTCGTGCCCGACGCCGTATAGCTGATGATCGCCGACAGTTTCAGCGTCTCGGCGATTTCGCGGGCGGCGAGCGAGATGGCGTCGGCGCCGGTCGCTTCCGGCTCCGAGCGCTGCGCGTTGATGATGCCGGCATAGGTCGGGTCGGTTTCGACCTTGCTGGCGATGCGATTCATCATCGCCACTGCCTCGACCGGGTAAGCGCCGGCTGCGGATTCGGCCGAGAGCATGACCGCGTCGGCGCCTTCGAACACGGCGATCGAGACGTCCGACACCTCGGCGCGGGTCGGCACTGGCGCGGTGATCATCGATTCCAGCATCTGCGTGGCGATCACCACCGGCTTGCCGGCGCGGCGCGCGGCGCGGGTGATCTGCTTCTGGATGCCGGGCACGGCTTCGAGCGGCATTTCGACGCCGAGATCGCCGCGGGCAACCATCAGTGCGTCCGAAAGTTCGATGATCTCGGCCAGCCTGGCGACAGCCTGCGGCTTTTCGATCTTGGCCATGATCAGCGCCCGGCCGCGCGCGATCTTGCGCGCTTCCGCCAGATCCTCGGGCCGCTGCACGAACGACAGCGCCACCCAGTCGACGCCGGTGGCCAGCACAGCATCGAGATCGCTGCGGTCCTTTTCGGTCAGCGCGCCGACCGGCAGGTCGGTGTCGGGCAGACTGACGCCCTTCTTGTCGGAGATGCTGGTGCCGGCGACGACGGTGCAGACGATCGCCTTGCCGTCGCTCTTCACCGCCTTCAGCTCGAGCTTGCCGTCATCGATCAAAAGGCGGTCACCGGCCTCGACCGACCTCAGGATTTCCGGATGGGGCAGATACACCCTGGTCGAGTTGCCGGGCTCGGGATTGTCGTCGAGCGTGAAGGTATGGCCGAGTGTCAGCGTCTCCTTGCCGTTGGCAAACTTGCCGACCCGAAGCTTGGGTCCCTGCAGGTCGGCGAGAATGCCGATCGGCCGGCCGACCGCTTTCTCGACGGTGCGAATGCGACCGACAAGTGTGCGCATCAATTCATGATCGGTGTGGCTCATATTGATGCGAAACACGTCGGCGCCGGCTTCGAAGAGCTTCTTCAGCATGTCCTCGGAGGAGGAGGCCGGACCGATGGTGGCGAGTATCTTGACCTTGCGGCTGCGTCTCATTGACTGTTTGTTCCCGGGGCGGCTGGAACGCCCCCCGTTGCGGGGTCGTCGGTCAGCTGGACCATCCAGCTTGCCTGCTCGCCCGTGTCATATTCCTGGAATCCGGCGCGCTGAAAGCCCCGGGCGACGCAATCGCTAACGCCGGCGATCTTGAACTCTTTTTCGGCCACGCACATGTTGATCGGGCCATCCCAGCGCCCGCCGCGCTCGGCGTCTTCTGCATAAAGATAGTAAAACCTTGATGACAGCGGCCCTTCGATCAACGTCTTGCAGCTCGATCCCTCGATGTGCCACCAGCCTTCGGTGATCCAGCCGGCTTTGGCGCGATAGCCGATGCCGACGCCGACCAGGTTCTGTGTGGCGTTGCAGACACGGAAATCGGCGCGCGCCGGCGAGGCAGCAACCATCGCGGCGAGGCCCACAGCAAAGGTCAGGAGCGGCATGGCGAAGGCATAGCGCATGCGCGGCCTGCCGGCGGAACCCATCCTGAAACCTCTCAAGAACCACATTTGCATCTCTCAACGCCCCTTTTCGGAAAAGTCCGGGCGCATGTCAACGCGCCCTTTTGCTCAATTCCAATCGATTTAGAAAGGCCTCTAGCGCACGGTCTGTCGCCTTCCGCCAGATTTCCGCAGAAACCGTGGCCAAACGACGGCATTGCGTAATCGTCCCCTTCGTGGAATGACGATACCATCCTCCCCGGAAGCCAGCGAACAGACCATTTCCCGCCGATGACCCGATCCACAGTTTTCGCGCCCTTCGACATCGTCGACGGCGACCGCAAGCGAGGCATCGTGCTCCTGGCCGATCACGCCCGTCGCGAGCTGCCGGAAGAGTATGGCAGCCTCGGCCTGCCGGCGGCGGAATTCGACCGCCATATCGCCTACGACATCGGTGTCGAGACGGTGACGCGCGAACTGGCCGCGTTGCTCGGCGCGCCGGCGATACTCGCCAATTTTTCGCGGCTTCTGATCGATCCAAATCGCGGCGAGGACGATCCGACGCTTATCCGCCAACTCTATGACGGCACCGTCATTTCGGGAAATTATCCACTTGCTCTGAAAGAACGTGAAAAGCGGCTCGACCGCTACTATCGACCCTATCACGATGCGGTCGGCGCCATGATCGCCTCGGTGGCGCAGGCTTGCGCACGCGCCCCCTTTATCCTTTCGGTGCATTCTTTCACCCCGTTCATGCAGGGTTTTGTACGTCCTTGGCATGTTGGCATCTTGTGGGATCACGACGACCGGGTGGCGCGACCGCTGATCGACATGCTCGCCGAGGACAAAAGCCTTATCGTCGGCGACAACGAACCCTATGACGGCGCGCTGCGCGGTGACACCATGTTCAGACATGCCATCGTCAACGGCTTTGCCCATGCGCTGATCGAGATCCGCCAGGACCTGATCGCCGATCGGCAGGATGCGGTCGCCTGGGCCGAACGGCTGGCGCCGATCGTTGACGCGATCAACCGCCGTCCCGATATACATCGGGTCAGACGATTCGGCTCGCGCACCGGGCCGCTCTAAGGAGGCCCAGGGAGGCCAAGAACACATGACCGAACTCAGCGACGAGCAAAAGCGCGATTTCGAAGCCGCCGCCTTCCGCCGGCTGGTCGCGCATCTGCGTGAACGCACGGACGTGCAGAACATCGACCTGATGAACCTCGCCGGCTTCTGCCGCAATTGCCTCTCCAACTGGTATCGCGACGCCGCGCAGGCCGAGGGTGTCGATCTCAGCAAGGACCAGTCGCGCGAGATCATCTACGGCATGCCTTATGCCGAATGGCAGGCGCTCAACCAGACCGACGCCTCCGACGCCAAGAAGGCCGAGTTCGAGGCAAGACGCCCCAGGGATCATTGAGTCTCCCCCAGGAGAGGCGTTTCCGCTAATCTCCAACGTGGGCAATCCGCCGCGAACGGGACGGTCCTGTGTCCTTGTTTGGCCCAAGCCTTTTCAAGAACGAGCGCTTGACTGGGAATTGAATCGATCTAATTTGCCGCGCGAAGCTTCTTTCGCACCGGATCCTACATGATGGACACGCTAAACCGCATGCAGGCCGCCATTCGTGGACGATGGGCCGTGGCGGCCATCTTCCTGGCCAATGGCTTCCTGACCGGCGCCTGGGCGCCGCAGATCCCGGTGGTGCTGACCCGGCTGGACATCAGCAAGTTCACGCTTGGCCTGCTGATCCTGCTGTTCGGCGCCGGCGCGGTCACAGCGATGACCTGGTGCGGCCACCTGATCTCCAGGCATGGGTCGCGCACCGTGCTGCGCTGGTTCGGTCTCGTCGGCAGCTTCGGCCTGCTGGTCGTGGCGCTGGCTCCCAATGTGCCGCTGGCGGCCATCGCCATGTTCATCTTTGGCGGTTCGATCGGCGGCATGGATGTCGCCATGAACGCCAATGCGGTCACGGTGGAGCGGCGCCTGTCCCGGGCCATCATGTCGTCCTCGCACGGCTTCTGGAGTCTCGGCGGTTTTGCCGGCGGCGCTCTCGGTGGCCTCGCCATCCAGAATTACGGTCATCTCGCCCATGCGGCGGTGGTGACGGCTCTCGCATTCGCAGTGATTGCAGTGGCAGTCCGCTACCTGATCGCCGATGCCAGACCGCCCCAAGCAACATCGGGGATCATCGGGCATCGCAAATTCGCGCTGCCTGGAAATCCGCTGGTCTATCTGGTCGGGCTAATGGCGCTGATGACGATGATCTCCGAGGGTGCGGTGCTCGACTGGGCAGCGCTTTACCTGCAACAGGAACTCGGCACCGACCTCGCCGTAGCTGGTTTGGCCTACGCGGCTTTTTCCGGCGTTATGGCCGTCATGCGCTTCGTTGGCGACGGGGTCCGCAACCGTTTCGGCGCCGTGACGACACTGCGCGTCTCGGCGCTTGTCGCCGCAGCCGGCATGCTGGTGGCGGGGCTGGCGCCCTCGCCCTGGCTCGCCATCTCGGCTTTTGCGCTTTGCGGTTTCGGCATCGCCAATATGGTGCCGATCCTGTTTTCGGCCGGCGGTAACCAGGAAGGCATGTCATCCGGCACCGGCATGAGCGTCGTCACCACAATGGGCTATTCCGGCATTCTGGTGGCGCCGTCGGCAATCGGCTTCATCGCCGAGCACTCGAGCTTCGGTCCGATCTTCGTCGCTTTGTCGGGACTGCTGGTCGTCGTATTTTTGATGGCCGGGCTCGCTCACCGCGCCGAATTCGCGCCTGACGCGGCCCCGGCCGAATAGCGCTTCAACTCAAATGCTACAGCGCTGCGAGCCCTAAAGGACGCGCAGCGCTGTAGGTTCGTGCGCACCAATCTCCGGTCAAATCCTGCCCATCAGCAGCAGCACCAGCAGCACGATCAGGATGACGCCGACGATGCCAGAGGGACCATAACCCCAGGAACGCGAATGAGGCCACGCCGGCACCGCGCCGATCAGAATGAGGATCAGAATGATGATGAGAATGGTGCTGAGCGTCATGAGAAACTCCCCGCTTTGAGACATTGCATGACAGGACAATGCAAAAGGCCGCTGGGTTGTTCCCGGCGGCCTTTTCTACCCTGGGGCTGAAATGGGGCTGAAGCGAGCGGCCTATTCGGCGGCCTTCGGGAAGTCGATCGCCGGCTCGTCGAGCAAGCCCGGGCTTGCGGAAGTCTCGATCGTCGCATCGGCTGGCGTTCCGCGCCGGAACAGCCGACGGAAGAATGCATAGAGGCGGCTGTTCTTGCTGCGCGTGAACACCATCAGCATCGACGGTGTCACCACCAGCGTCAGCAAGGTGGCGAAGGACAGGCCGAAGACGATCGCCGACGACAGTGAAATCCACCATTGCGTCGACGGCGCGTTGATTGTCGTCTCGTGATGGAAGATTTCGAGACCGAGGCCGAAGGCGATCGGCAGCACGCCGAGGATCGCCGACACCGCCGTCAGCACGACCGGGCGGGCACGTTCGCGGCAGGTCTGCAGCACCGCGTCCATCTTGTCCCAGCCTTCTTCGCGCAGCCGGTCATAGGTGTCGATCAGCACGATGTTGTTGTTGACCACCACACCGGCCAGCGCGATGACGCCGATGCCCGACATGACGATGCCGAACGCCTCTCCGGTCAACAGCAATCCCAGGAACACGCCGACCGTCGCCATGACTACGCAGGACAGCACCAGCCAGACGCTGGTGAACTTGTTGAACTGCATCAGAAGCACGAGGAAGATCAGGAAGATCGCGGCACCGAAGGCTTTGCTGAGGAAGGCGCTGGCCTCGGCGCTGTCCTCGTTCGAGCCGGCAAGCTTCCAGCGTATGCCGCTGCCGAGATCCATTTCGGTGACAGCCTGGCTGACCTGCTGCTGGACCGAAGCGACTTGCTCGCCGGCGGCGACATTGGCCTGGACGACCACGGTGCGCGCGCCGTCGATGCGGTTGAGGATACCGACGGTCGGCTCGGGCTTGCGCACGACGAAATTCGAGATCGGCACCGACCCTTGCGACGTCTGCACCCTGAGGTCGTCGAGCGTCGACAGCGTGCGCCGATCCTCGGGCAGGCGCAGCCTGATGTCGACGGCGTCGTCCGCACCGGCCGGCCGGTATTCGCTGAGCTTCAGCCCGTTCGTTACCAGTTGCACAACCGTGCCGACCGAGGTCGGGCTGATGCCGTACTGCGCCGCCTTGGCGCGATCGACGTCAAGCGCCCAGTCGACACCGGGCGGCGGCAGGCCGTCGGAAATGTCGATGACGCCTGGCACCTTGGCAATGCGTGCGGCGACGGCGCGCGCCTTGTCGTCGAGACCTTCCGGGTCGACGGCCGACAGCCTGATCTGGATCGGCTTGCCGGTGGGCGGGCCGGCCTCGGGCACGCGAACCTCGACGTCGACGCCGGGAATGCCGGCCATGACGCCGCGCAGTTCGTCGAGGATCGCGTTCGCCGATTTGCGCTCGCGCCAGTCGACGAACTCGTATTGGATTACGCCGACCACGTCTTCAGGAATGTCCTGGCCGCCGCCTTGCGTCTTGCCGACTCGCGTATAGACCGATTTCACCCCTGGCCAGCCGAGAAGCCGGTTTTCCGCGGTCGTCGTGGCGGCATCCATTTCGGCGAGCGAAAGGTTGCCGCGGGCGTGCACATAGAGCAGGCCGTAGTCAGGCTCGACATTCGGGAAGAACTCGACGCCGGCGCCGTATTTCGAATAGGCAAAGCCGACACCGAACAAAAGCCCGACGGTGAGCAGAAGCACGGTGATCGGAAAGCGAACCGCCTGCTTGACCACCGCCATGTACCAGCCGTCGCGGTTGTCATCCTCGTGATGCGGCGGCGCCTTGGCGAACAAGGCGCCCAGCGCCGGTGCAAAGACCAGTGCATAGAGCATCGAGGCCGAGAGCGTGACGATCAGCGTGATCGGCATGTACTTCATGAAGTCGCCGATGATGCCTGGCCAGAACAGCAGCGGCGAGAAGGCGGCGATGCGCGTCATCGTCGCGGCGATGACCGGACCGGCCATGCGCTTGGCGGCAAGCGCGAAGGCCTCTGCCTTGGGCATGCCTTCGCTCATCCGCCGCTCGGCGAATTCGGTGACGATGATGGCGTCATCGACCAGCATGCCGACCGCCAGGATGAGGCTGAACAGCACGATCATGTTGATCGTGTAGCCCATCATCGCCAACAGCAGGATACCGATCAGGAACGACGATGGAATGGCGAGGCCAATCAGCAGCGAGGCACGGCCTGACAGCGCGTAGAGAATGACGATGAACACCAGGATCACGGCGATCATGACGTGGTTCTGCAGATCGCCGAGCAACTGGTTGACGAAGACCGACTTGTCCTGCGTGTAGGTGACGTGCATGCCTTCCGGCATGGTCTTTATGAAGGCATCGGACACGGCCGTCACCTGGGCGATCGTGTCGATCAGGTTGGAGCCGATGCGCTTCTTCACCTCGATGGCGATCGCCGGCTTGCCGTCGAGACGGGTCACCGTCTCGGCGTCCTTGAAGGTGGAGCGGACGGTGGCGATATCCTTGGCCTGCACCACAGCGTTGGGGCCGGCGACGATCGGAAGCGCCGCCACGTCCTGCGGCGTTTCGATCAGCGACGGCACCTTGACCGCGTATTTGCCCTCGGACCCTTCGATGTTGCCGGCGGCGACAAGACTGTTGGAATCGCCGACCGCACCGATCAGTTGCTCTAGCTGCAGCCCGTAGGAAGACAGTTTCATCGGATCGATGACGACTTCGACGAGATCGTCGCGGGCACCCTGCAGCGAGCCCTCCAGCACACCAGGCACTTCCTCGATGCGGTCGCGCAATTCGCGCGCCGCCGTCGTCAGAACGCGCTCGGGCACCTCGCCCGACAGCGTCACGACAAGAACGGGGAACTCGGAGACGTTGACTTCGGAGACCACAGGCTCCTCGGCTGCCTGAGGCAGGTCGGCCTTGCCGTCCTGGACCTTGCTGCGCGTGTCCTGCAACGCCGTCGCCAGATCCGTCTGCGGGTGGAATTCGACCAGCACATAACCGCCGCCCTGGAAGGCGGCCGAACGCATCTCCTTGAGGCCCTTGAGGCTTTTCAGCTTGGCTTCCATCGGCCGCAGCAGAAGGCGTTCCGAATCCTCGGGCGAGATGCCCTGATAGATCAGGCTGACATACATCATCGGTATAGGAACGTCGGGCTCCGCTTCCTTCGGGGTCGACTGATAGGCGACCGCACCGGCAAGGATGAGGAACACCAGCACCGAAATCGTCAGCCTGGCGTTGCTGATTGCGAGTTTGACGATGTCCATGATTACTGCGTCCCGGCCGTCGCTTCGCCCAGCAGCTTCTGAATGGCCGCCTGGTCGGCCTCGACCGGCTTGACCACTTCGCCTTCCTTCACCAGTTCCTGGCCGGCGACGATGATGCGCGCATCGGCAGGAATGCCGCCGAGCACCAGGCCGGTAGGCGTATCGTCGACCAGATCGATCGGGAAGAACACGACCTTGCTATCCTTATCGACGGCGCGGATGCCGAGATCGCCCTTGTCGCCGAGCGTCACCACTGAGCGCGGCAGCATGACTGCGTCGGTCGGCTGCGCGCTCAGCGCGATCTCGGCGGTCATCCCGGCCGGAATGGTGCCCTCGGGGTTGGGAATTGCGATCTCGACGCGGAAGGTGCGGGTGGCGGACGAGGCGTCGCGGCTGATATAGCGCACCGTGCCCTCGACGTTCTGGCCGCTGACCAACCGTACGTTGGCCTTGTCGCCGATCTTCAGATAGCCGAGATCGCGTTCGCTGACCTCGCCGCGGGCGATCACCGGATCGAGGCTCAGAATGGTCGCCACTTCGCCGCCCTGCATCACGGAACTGCCAAGCTCCACCGGTACCCGATCGATGACGCCGTCGAACGGCGCCTTGACCTCGTTGCGGTCGAGCTCGGCCTGCGCGGCTTCCAGGTGCGACTGGGCTAGCGTCAGGTTGGAGCGAGCCGTATCGAGCTGCAGCTTGGGCAGATTGCCGGTTTTCATCAGCCGCAATGCTGCATCGAGTTCGGCCTGACGCTGAACCAGAAGCTGCTTGGCGTTGTTGACTGCCGAAAGCTTTTCCTCGGCTGCCAACATCAGCACGAGGTCGCCGGTCTTGACGCGCTGTCCCTGCTTGACCGGCAGCTTGTCGATGACACCGGCGACGCGCGTTGCCAGGACCGCGCGCTTGTCGGCTTCGGTCAGTCCGGAAATCCGAATGGCGCGCGCATAGCTACGCCTGGGTGGAGTTATGGTCGCGACAGTGCGCAAGGTCGCCTTGGGCTGTTCTGCCGCACTGGGCTTGGCCTTGCCGGCGTCAGCCGCCTTTGGCGGCTCGACCTCCCCCGCCTTGGGCTCGTTGTCGGCGGCCGCGCTGCCGACGGACGAGAACTCGCCCGTCGCCATCCACGCAGCGAAACCGACAAGCACAACAATGGCTGCAAGCTTGTGAAACCTGTACTTCGGCATCGTCATTTTTCCAGTGCGCGGGGTTCGGCCAGGCCGCGTATTCCAACTCGGGCGCGTCGCCGATATGGGTGCGCGCAAGGCCGTGTTCAACTTGCCGTGATCGGCGAACGAGCTTCTACATCAAAGTTGCACCGCAATATAGTCAGAAATATTGATGGGTAATACTTCGCTGGGCAGGATGCCGCCGCCGCCATGAGTCGCGCCGGACCAGTGCAGCCGTTCGTCCGCGACATGGCAGTCGGCGCAGCGCGGATGCGAAAAGACCGCGTCCCTCGGGCAAGCCCTTGGCTGCATCAGATCGTCATCGGTGTCGTTGCCAGGTTTTCCTGTGCGGCGCGAAAGGCGCCATCGAAACAGCATGGCAGCAGCCGTCTGCATGATGGGAAATACTCATGCAAAGGTCACCTCCTTCGACAAGGGCAGTGCCCGGATGCGCCTGCCGGTCAGTGCGAAGATGGCGTTGGCGAGTGCCGGTGCCGCCGGCGGCGTGCCGACTTCACCGACGCCGCCCATCTTGTGAAAATTCTCCAGGATAGCGACTTCGAACGCCGGACACTGGGAGATGCGCATGGCGTCGTAGTCGTGAAAATTCGACTGCTCGACCATGCCGTCGGCGAAAGTAATCTCCTGACCCATCGCTGCCGACAGGCCGTAGATGGCGGCGGAAATGAGCTGCGCCTGGATGATGCCGGGATCGAGCGCGGTGCCGACATCGGCGGCGATCCACACCTTCTCGATGCGGATGCCAGAGGGCGTGTCGGCGACCTGGACGATCTCGCCGACCCAACTGCCGAAGGACAGCGTGAACGCTATGCCCTTGGCCTTGCCGGCGGGCAGCGCCTCGCCCCATTTCGCCATTTCGGCGACCTTCTCGACAACTTTCACCGCCGCCGGATAGGCAGCCATCAGCGTCTTGCGCAGTTCGACCGGGTCGGTTTTCCCGGCGACGGCGATCTCGTCCATGAAGCCCTCATGAAAGAAGCCGTTGATCGAGCAGCCGACCGATCGCCAGAAGCCGACCGGGATGGAGACGGGCGCTGCAATGCCGCTGACCCGGTAATTCGGGATGGTGTAGGGCTGGTCGTAGGCCCCATCGACAATGGACTTGTCGAGGCCGAGCGGCGATATCGAGGGAAACAGCCGGCGCAAGGTGCTGGCTATCGGCGATGGCGAGGCGATTGCCATGCCGATGGCGACCGGCATGCCGTCGTCGCCAAGCCGCGCCTGGAATTTGCCGACCGAAGCCGGCCGGTAAGCGTCGTGGCGCATGTCCTCCTCGCGCGTCCAGATCACTTTGATCGGCCGGCCTGCCGTTTCCTTCGCCATCAACGCGGCACAGAGAGCAAAGTCCACCTCGATACGTCGGCCGAAGCCGCCGCCCATGAAGGTGGTGTGGACGCTGACCTTGTCCTGCTCGATTCCGACAGCATTGGCGCAAAGCTGGCGCACCAAGGTTGGCGCCTGGTTGCCGCACCAGATGTCGAGAACGCCGTCCTTCAACCGCGCCGTGGCGTTCATCGGCTCCATTGTCGCATGTGCCAGATAAGGCACCGCGTAGTCAGCCTCGACAACCTTTTCGCGCGGCGCGTCGGCGAAGGCGGTATCGACGTCGCCATCGTCGCGCATCACCGACCCTGTGGTGCCGAGCGCCTGCTTCAGCAGCTCGGAAATGCCGGCGCTGTCCGGCGGATATTCGGGATCGGCCCATTCGGCGTCGATCGCCTCCGCCGCCTTGAACGCCGCCCAGGTGTTTTCGGCGATGATGCCGAACCCGTGGCCGTAATTCGTGTCGATCGGCACGATCTTGATCACTCCAGGCATTTTCTCGGCGTTGGAGACATCAGCCTTGACCGGCTTGGCCCAGAAGCGCGGGCTCATCTTGACCGTGCCGTACAGCATCTCCGGCAGCGTCAAGTCGATGCCGAAGATCGGCGCCCCGGTGACCTTGGCCAGCATGTCGATGCGTTTTTGCGGTTTGCCGAGCAGTTTCCAGTCGGCTTTGTCCTTGAGCCTGATTTCCGCGGGCGGCGCCATCGCCGCAGCGGTCGCGGCGACCGCGCCATAGGTCAGCGACTTGCCCGACGCCTTGTGCAGGACCCTGCCATTGGCGGTTTCCAGCTCGGCGGCAGCTATGCCGAGCTTTTGCGCGGCCGCCGCAATCAGCATCTGCCGCGCGGCGGCGCCCGCCTGCCGCATCTTGCCGAAACCATCGAGCGTCGATGTCGAACCGCCGGTGCCTTGCAAGGCGAGGAATTTTCCGACCACGCCCATGCCGGCGCGTACTATTTCAGCGGTCATGCTTTCGTCGAAGAAGGCGAACGGCCCGCCCTCTTCCAGCATCGCTGAGTTGTAATAGGCGTAGGAGGCCGGGCCATGCTCGACCTTGATCTGGTCGAGGCCGACATCGAGCTCTTCGGCAACCATGGCGGCAAGCGTTGTCGATATGCCTTGGCCCATCTCGGCGCGCGGCGCGACGATGGTGATGGTGTTGTCGGCGCCGATCTTCACATAAGGGTTGAACGTCGCTTCGTCAGCGGCGAGATCGCGTTCCAGCGGATTCGGATAGGGCTTGCGGTAGTAATAATAGCCGACGGCGACACCGCCGGCGATGGCAGCCGCGCCGATGAGAAATGTGCGGCGGGCGATCTTTCCGACACTGGCCATGGTCAGATCCCCGCCGTCTTGAGCACGACCGCTCGTTTGATCGCCGCACGAATCTTCGGATAGGTGCCGCAGCGGCAGAGATTGCCGCCCATGGCATCGTCGATGTCGGCATCGGTCGGGTCGGCGACCTCGTCGAGCAGCGCCACCGCGCTCATGATCTGGCCGGCCTGGCAGTAGCCGCATTGGGCGACCTGCTCTTCCAGCCATGCCTGCTGCACCGGATGCAGTCTGCCTTCGGTGTCGATGCCTTCGATCGTGATGACCGCGCCGGTAACCTCACCGACCGGCAGCGAGCAGGAGCGGACAGCCTGGCCGTCGACATGCACCGTGCAGGCGCCGCAGGCGGCAATGCCGCAGCCGAACTTCGGCCCGGTCTTGCCCATGAGATCGCGCAGTGCCCACAGCAGCGGCATTTCGGGATCGGCATTGAAGTCGAATGCCTGCCCGTCGACGGTGAGGCGCATGGAAGTATCCCTTCGTTGTCGTTCACAGTCCGAGCGCCCGATTGGTCCGCCTCTTATACATCTTGACAAATTACGTTATTTTGTCAATAGAGCTTTTGCAGGATAAAGTAGCGCAGCGCCATGATCGAGATTGAAGACATCGCCGACATAGACCCCAAACGCGCCCGTATTCTCGACGGCGCGATGAAGGTGTTTCTGGCCTATGGCTTTGCCCGCACCACCATGGACGACATTGCCCGCGCCGCCGACATGTCGCGGCCGGCGCTCTACCTTCTGTTCAAGAACAAGACCGACATTTTCCGCGCCATCGCGATGATGCTGCTTTCCCGCTCGCTCAAGCAGGCGAAAACGGCACTCGCCGGCAACGGCGCCTTCGCCGAGCGCATGACGCGGGCCATCGACGATGCGCTGATCTCGATGATGCGCGCCGTCCACACCTCGCCACATGGCGCCGAGATCCTCGACATGAAGTCGAGTGTGGCCGATCTGGTAGGATGCTGGCGCGGCGGTCTTGTCGAGCATGTCGCCGCGGCAATCGAGGAAGAGGCCGTGGCAAACGGCGTCGATCTCGCCGCCAAGGGCTTGTCGGCAAGATTGCTGGCCGACATGCTGCTCGACGGGCTGGAAGGCATGAAGATGCGCATCAACGATCCGGACGAGCAGCGGCACGCGGCGGCCGCACTGATCAAGGTGATCGATCTCGCCTTGCAAAAAGCCTGACGCGCCAAAAACGACTCAGGCTCGGCGGCGCGCGGCCTGGGGCTTCAAGCGGGCCGCCAGGAACTCCTTGACCCGCCGTCCCGGTGCCGGTCCACGCACTGGCTTGAAGCCGTCGTCGAGCTCGCCTGAGAGGTCAAGCGTCGGCCGCTTGCCGACGGCGTCGTAATTCTCTTCCAGCCAGTCGCTGGCCGCGGTGCGGCCTAGGTCGCGCAGATAGGTCAGGAACGCCCATTCGGCATTGACCTTGGACGATGCCGACAGGTCCTTGAACGCCTCGTCGGCATCGATGCGGTGCATGCGGATGTCGCGGTATTCGCCATGCGGCAGCCGGCCGGCGGCGATCAATTCCTTGACGAAGGCGATCGAGCGGAATTCGCGCAGCAGCCCGGCATTGAAGGTGATCTCGTCGATGCGGTTCTGGATTTCGTTGGCGCTCTTCGGCGTCCCCTCGCGGACCACCGGGTTGATCTGCACCAAAAGCACGTCCTCGGTGGCAGTCGACTTGAAGAACGGGAACAGCGCCGGATTGCCGCCATAGCCGCCATCCCAGTAGGGCACGCCCTTGATCTCGACGGCGCGGAACAGCTGCGGCAGGCAGGCCGACGCCATTACCGTGTCGATGTCGATCTCGCCATCGGAAAAGACGCGCAATTGCCCGGTCTCGACATTGGTCGCGGAGATGAACAGCTCCATCGACTTGCAGGAACGCACATTGCCGAAATCGATCTGCTGTTCGATCACGTCGCGCAGCGGGTTGAGGGCGAGCGGGTTGGCGAGATAGGGCGAGAACACCCGCGACATGGTGTCGAAAAACAGATAGCCCGGCGTATTCTCGATCGACCAGTTGCCCCAGGCCACGTCCCATGGCATGCGCTGCACCGGGCTGAACCGGCCCTTCCGCGCCACCGCGCGCCAGAAATCGTCGAGCTTCTGCCGCGCGCCCTCAACGCCGCCGCGGACGAAGCCGTCGGCCAGCGCCACCGCATTCATGGCGCCGGCGCTGGTGCCCGAAACCGCCGCGATGTCGAGCCGCCCGTCCTCCAGCAGCTGATCGAGCACCCCCCAGGAGAAGGCGCCGTGCGAGCCGCCGCCCTGCAGCGCGACATTGATCTTCTTGGGCTCCTCCGCCTTGCCGTTTGTCGTCATGGCGTTGTCCTCGATTTGTCGGCCGGATTTGTTCGCATGCTCAAATTCACTGCGCGGTCCAGCCGCCGTCGACAGAAATATGCGTGCCGTTGATCTGGGCTGCCGCATCCGAGCACAGGAACACCGCGGCAGCGGCAACTTGCTCGACGGTGACGAATTCCTTGGTCGGCTGCCTGTCGAGCATGACCTCGCGGACCACAGTGTCGCGATCCATCTTGTTGGCCTTCATCTGGTCGGGGATCTGCGCCTCGACCAGCGGCGTCAGCACATAGCCGGGACAGATGGCGTTGCAGGTGATCTTGTCGCGCGCCAGTTCCAAAGCGACCGTCTTGGTCAGCCCCATGATGCCGTGCTTGGCCGCGACATAGGCCGATTTGAACGGCGAGGCGACCAGCCCATGGGCCGAGGCGATGTTGACGATCCTGCCGCCGCCGGCTTCTCTCATCAGCGGGATGGCGGCGGCGATGGTGTGGAAGGCCGACGACAAATTGATGGCGATGATGGCGTCCCACTTCTCGACGGGAAATTCTTCCACCGGCGCGACATGCTGGATGCCGGCATTGTTGACCAGGATATCGACCGAGCCGAAGCGCTCGGCTGCCTTTGCGACCAGCGCCCGGCATTCGCCCGGCTTCGACATGTCTGCCTTGACGTAGACGGTCTTCACGCCGTGATGCCTGGCGATCGCATCGGTGATGGCCTGGTCGTCGGCCGTGTCGGAAAACGAATTGACGACGATGTTGCAGCCATCGGCCGCGAGCGCATGGGCGATTGCCAGGCCGATGCCCGAGGTGGAACCGGTGATGATGGCGGTTTTTCTGCTGGGCAAGGCGAAAATCCTTCATTACGGGCGCTAACGGACCATATTGCAGTGCAGCATATATGTCTGGTGTGGCGCAAGAACAGCGGCACTGAGTGGCGATGACATGAAATTTTTGTCATGAATGAGGACACCCTCACTCGAAGCTGTACGCTTGGACAGGCCGTTCGAACAGTTGCTCAGCGATCCCCGCAATCACTTCGGGGTGCTCGCGAGACTGCGTTTTAGAACGTGATAGGGGTCGCGCGGCACTCGTTCGAGGCAGCGATTTCCGACCCGGCTTGCTGATGAGAGATTTCGGCCGGCCGGCCGGCGATCACGACATCGTGTCGAGCTTGCGCTGCATGGCGGCGATCTGTTCCTTCAGTTCCTGAAGGTCGTCGGGCTTTTCCGACGTCTCTTTCCTGGCCGGCTCCGCCGGCGCTGCGGAAGGGCCATTCGAGCCTGCGGATGGGCCTGCGGGTGGGAAGGGCGTGAACAGGCGCATGGCGTTCTGGAACATCTCCATATTGCGGCGCGTCTGCTCTTCCAGCGCCTTGATCGGCGTGGCGATCTTCATCATGTCCAGCGGCGACTTGCCCAACGCACCCTTCATCTGCTCGCGAAAACGTTCTTGTTCCTTTGAGAAGGCGATCATTGACTGTTCGAGGAAGCTCGGCACGATCATCTGCATCTGATCGCCGTAAAAAGCGATCAACTGGCGCAGGAAAGGAATCGGCAGCATGTTCTGCCCTTCCTTGTTCTCCAGTTCAAAGATGATCTGGGTCAGCACCGGATGGGTGATGTCGTCGCCGGTCTTGGCGTCCTGGACGGTGAACTCCTCGCCCTTCTTGACCATTTCGGCAAGGTCCTCGAGCGTCACATAGGTGCTGGTGCCGGTGTTGTAGAGGCGGCGATTGGCATATTTCTTGATGATAATCGGTTCGTCTTTCGCGGCCATCAGCATCCTCCCGGGACTCCGGCGCACTTGAGTAAGCTGCCGGTAACGATTGCGCCTTTTTCAAGGATATGCGCAAAAGCGTCACAATTCCAAGCGGTTTGTGCAGTGCGGCATCAATTAATGCTGCACGGCGGGCTAAAAATGCTGCGCAGCAATGGGCGGGCTGTATCCACCGCGATGCGCAAACCTGCTTGCGGCGCATGGCCGGTATGCCCATTTCCGGTTTGACTTGGATCATTGAAAGGGCAAGAAAAGCCCTGACGATACAAACTGCGATACCAAAACCTCGATACCTCGAAGTCTGGAGAAGAACATGTCCGCTGCCATCGTTGTCGCCAGTGCGGCGCGCACGCCCGTCGGTTCCTTCAACGGCGCCTTCGCCACCACGCCGGCGCATGAGCTTGGTGCCATGGTCATCAAGGAGTTGCTGTCCCGCGCCGGTGTCGAGCCGGCGGAAGTCGACGAGGTTATCCTCGGCCAGGTGCTGACCGCGGCTCAGGGCCAGAACCCCGCCCGGCAGGCATCAATCGAAGCCGGCCTGCCAAAGGAAACCACCGCCTGGGGCCTCAACCAGGTTTGCGGCTCAGGTCTGCGCGCTATTGCTCTCGGCATGCAGCAGATCGCCACCGGCGATGCCAAGGTGATCGTCGCCGGCGGGCAGGAATCGATGTCGCTGGCCCCGCACGCTCAACACCTGCGTGCCGGCGTCAAGATGGGCGACTACAAGATGATCGACGTCATGATCAAGGATGGGCTGTGGGATGCCTTCAATGGCTACCACATGGGCAACACGGCCGAGAACGTCGCTCGCCAGTTCCAGATTACCCGCGAGGACCAGGACCAGCTCGCATTGGCCTCCCAGAACAAGGCAGAGGCCGCGCAGAAGGCCGGCAAATTCAAGGACGAGATCGTGGCCTTCACCGTCAAGGGCAAGAAGGGCGACACCATTGTCGACCAGGACGAATATATCCGCCACGGCGCCACGATCGAGGCCATGGCAAAGCTGAGACCGGCCTTCGACAAGGACGGCACGGTGACCGCCGCCAATGCCTCCGGCATCAATGACGGCGCCGCCGCCGTGCTGCTGATGACCGAAGCGGAAGCCGCAAGGCGCGGCATCACGCCGCTGGCGCGCATCGTGTCCTGGGCGACCGCGGGTGTCGATCCGCAGATCATGGGCACCGGGCCTATTCCCGCCTCGCGCAAGGCGCTGGCCAAGGCCGGCTGGTCGGTCGGCGATCTCGACCTGGTCGAGGCCAACGAAGCCTTCGCCGCCCAGGCCTGCGCCGTCAACAAGGACATGGGCTGGGATCCGTCGATCGTCAATGTCAATGGCGGCGCCATCGCCATCGGCCATCCGATCGGCGCCTCCGGCGCCCGCATCTTCAATACGCTGGTCTACGAGATGAGGCGCAGAAGTGCCCGGAAGGGTCTTGCCACGCTGTGCATCGGCGGCGGCATGGGCGTCGCCATGTGCGTGGAAGCGCTGTGAAGTCATCTGCAAAGCGCAGTGAAGACGGAGTGAGCAAGCCGTGAAATGGCCGGCAGCGAGCGGGGCTCAATAGCCGTTCGTCGCCGCTCATGAAAAAGGGAGGAATCATGACAAAGGTAGCACTCGTCACCGGTGGGTCGCGCGGTATTGGCGCCGCGATTTCGATCGGCCTGAAAAACGCCGGCTATCATGTTGCCGCGAACTACGCCGGCAATGACGAAGCAGCGCAGAAATTCAAGGCGGAGACCGGCATCCCCGTCTACAAATGGTCGGTCGCCGACTACGATGGCTGCGCCGCCGGCATCAAGCAGGTCGAGGCCGATCTCGGCCCGGTTGCCGTGCTGGTCAACAATGCCGGCATCACCCGCGACGCCATGTTCCACAAGATGACGCGCGAGCAGTGGAAAGAGGTCGTCGACACCAATCTTTCCGGCGTCTTCAACATGACCCACCCGCTGTGGGGCGGCATGCGCGAGCGCAAGTTCGGCCGCGTCATCACCATCTCCTCGATCAATGGCCAGAAGGGCCAGGCCGGCCAGGTCAATTATTCGGCGGCGAAAGCCGGCGATATCGGCTTCACCAAGGCGCTCGCCCAGGAAGGGGCGCGGGCCGGCATCACCGTCAATGTCATCTGTCCCGGCTATATCGCCACCGAGATGGTCAGGGCGATGGACGAGAAGGTGCTCAACGAGCGCGTCATCCCGCAGATCCCGGTTGGCCGCCTCGGCGAGCCGGAAGAGATCGCACGCTGCGTCGTCTTCCTCGCTTCCGACGATGCCGGTTTCATCACCGGCTCGACCATATCAGCCAATGGCGGCCAGTATATCATCTGAGGCGTCATATCACCTGAGATGTCGGCCTCGCCGATGATCGAGGCTGATGCACGTCGCGCAGCAGCGGTCTCGCGATGACGATATGCATGGAACAACGACCTAAAGCGCGTCGAATAAGGTCGGTCAAACGCGACGCGCTTTAGGAAACGGATACCCGCGCTGTCAGGCAACAACCTTCAGCCCTGGTTCGGCTGCAGGCTTGGTCTGGGCGATCGGACCCGGCTGGCGCGAAGGTGCCGGCAAACGGGCAAGCAGCGCCCGGCTGAGGCCTGACAGTTTCAAGGCAATACGGCGCTTCAGGAATGGATTGAAGTTCAGCATCGAAAGCACGAGATTGCGGACGAACCGCTTCACCGAATTGCGGGTAAGCGCCATCTCGGTCATTGTGCCCGCAAGTTCAAGCACCTCGTGGGCCGCCGGGCGTCGCAGCGTTTCGTAAAGGTCGAGCTCGGCTTCCGGGCGCACGCCGTTCACCACGTCGCCAAGCAACTGGCCAAGCACGACCGCGTCGATGATACCGGTGTTCATGCCTTGCCCTCCCGCCGGGCTGTGCACGTGCGCGGCATCGCCGATGAGGAACAATCGCTCCTTGCGGTACGAGCGGACCAGGCGGTGATGCACCCGAAAACGGGAGCTCCACGCCAGCTCAAGCACCCGGGTTCTCTTCTTGGTCGGCCCACGGCTGTCGAGCAGCGCCTGGATGTCGGCGACCGCCGGGTTTTCCGGTGCGTCTTCCATTGTCGCGACGACCCGATACGAACCGTCCGGGAGCGGCGCCACCACCACCAGCCCGGCCGGTGCAAAGAATAGCGACACTTCCGTCGGGCCAACCGGCCAGTCGAGACGAACATCAGCGAGTACGAACGAAGCGTCATAGGCGGCGCCGTCGAACTCGATGCCGGTCGACTTGCGCACCAGGCTGTGCATGCCGTCGGCACCAACGACATAGCGTGCCGATATCAGTTTCTCGCGGCCGTTCTCGACCACCGTCACGCGCGCGCCGTCAGCATCCTGAACGACCGCCTTGGCCTCGACCACGCGGTGAACCACGCCGCCCAGGGCTGCGATCCGTTCGGCGAACACCTGCTCGGTCAGGTTCTGAGGCAGCATCATCAGATAGGGATGCCTCGACGGAAGCGTGCTGAAATCGAGCTTGAGCAGCGCCCGATTGCGGTCGCGGATGGTAAAATTCTGCAGTTTTAGGGCAAGTTCGCTCAGCCGCTGCGTGACGCCGAGAGGCTCCAGCATTTCCAGCGTCTGCGCGTGGATGACGCCAGCCCGCGAGGTCTGAAGGCCGTGCGCTAGCCTGTCGATCAGAACATGATCGACACCGGCCTGGTGCAGCACGATGGACAGGGCCATGCCGGTCGGGCCGGCGCCGATGATCAGGACTTCCGTAGTTTCGGGCAACATTTCTCTCTCCATTTGTCAACGATCGTTGACTTTCTAGTCGAGCCTATTGCATTTGTCAACAGTCGTTGGCATATGAATTTCATGACCGAGAATCAGCCGAAGAAACCCAGCAAGTCGGACCGCACGCGCGCCCAGATCCTGGAGGCCGCGCGGCTCCTGTTCGCCGAGCACGGCTATGACGGCGCCTCCATCCGCGACGTCGCGGCGCATGCCTCGATCGATCCGGCGATGGTGATCCGCTATTTCCGCAGCAAGGACGAGCTGTTCGCCAGGGCGGCGGTCGTCGACCTGCAATTGCCGGCACTGCGGGCGATCGACCGAAACACAATCGGCGAAACGCTGATCAGGCGTTTTCTCGAAATCTGGGAAGGCCCGGCCAGCGGTCATGGCATGATAATTCTGCTGCGTTCAGCGACGTCGAACGAATTCGCCGCCGAAAAGCTGCGTGACGTATTTGGCCACCAGGTCAGGCCGGTGATTGCGGCGGTCGCTGATCCCGCCGACGCGGGTCGACGTGCCGGGCTCGTCTCGAGCCAGTTGCTGGGTTTGGCGATGTGCCGATACCTGCTGCGGCTTCCGCCCGTCGTCGCCCTGTCCCACGACGAAATTATCCAGAACGTCGGCCCTACCTTGCAGCGCTATGCCGTGGGAGAGGCTTGAGCCAATCCGTTCTGCATTGCTCGCAGCCTGGTGCAGCGACCGCGCCGACCAATGGACGTGACGCCGATTTGTGCCAAAGCGGCACGCAAAGCTTAACGGCAGCCGCGCAGTCTGTGCAAAACCCTGTTCACCGCCTGTTGATAACAGGTGGAAAACCTGTTCACGGCACAACATATTGGGGTGAACAAACCGGGAAACAGGCGCCGGCGCCGATTCGTCGCCGTTTCGTTCCGGCTTTGAGCGCAGTGTTAAACGACAGGGGCTGAAAACAATCCCAAATGGTTAAGGCGCGTTAGGAAAGATTAATTATTTCAAAATGTTGGATGACGCCGGCCGACCCGCGTCGATCGTTCAGCGGCAAAGGTTAACGGCGACGTCAGCCCTGCATGAAACGGGCCAGTTCGGCGATTCAGCATGTGGTGAGACTCGCCAGCGAGAAATCCAGATGTAGCCGTGAACAAAACCTGAATCTGCGCGAGTCAGCGATTCGTAGCCGATTCGTTCCAGACTCGTTCCAACTGTTTAAATCGGAACGGCGGAACGGCATGTCGACGGCGACGGATGGCTTCGAGCTGGCATCGGAATATTCTGCTTTCGCTTCACTCCCAAAATCCCTATGTGTCGGCTGTCACCCGCGCCACCACGGGGCGCGTTCCCGACAACGCGAGGCAGAGAGCCTTAATTTCCAGGTCGATGAACATCCAGCCGAAACACACTGAGCCACTGATCCTGTCAGGCCGCGACGTGACCGCTGTGCTCGGGCCGACCAACACCGGCAAGACCCATCTCGCCATCGAGCGCATGGTGGCGCATGAAAGCGGCGTTATCGGCCTGCCGCTCAGGCTGCTCGCCCGCGAGGTTTATTCACGCGTCTGCGAGAAGGTCGGCGCTCACAAGGTGGCGCTCATCACCGGTGAGGAGAAAATCCAGCCCGACGGCGCCAGATATTCGGTCTGCACCGTGGAAGCCATGCCGCGCGAGACCGACGCCGCCTTCGTTGCAGTCGACGAGGTCCAACTGGCCGGCGATCTCGAGCGCGGCCACATCTTCACCGACCGCATCCTGCATCTGCGCGGCCGCCAGGAGACGCTGCTGCTCGGCGCAGCGACCATGCACGGCATCCTCCAGCGCCTGCTGAAGGGGGTATCGGTGGTGACGCGGCCGCGGCTGTCGCATCTCGCCTATGCCGGCTCGAAGAAGCTTACCCGCCTGCCGCGACGCACGGCGATCGTCGCCTTCTCCGCCGACGAGGTGTATGCCATCGCCGAACTGATCCGCCGCCAGCAGGGCGGTGCGGCCGTCGTGCTCGGCGCGCTATCGCCGCGCACCCGCAACGCGCAGGTAGAGCTGTTCCAGTCGGGTGATGTCGACTATCTGATTGCCACCGATGCGATCGGCATGGGCCTCAACCTCGATCTCGATCATGTCGCCTTCGCCCAGAACCGCAAGTTCGACGGCTATCAGTATCGCAACCTGACGGCGGCCGAGCTCGGCCAGATCGCCGGCCGCGCCGGCCGCCACTTGCGCGACGGAACCTTCGGCGTCACCGGTCAGGTCGATCCGCTGGACGAGGAACTGGTCAACAAGATCGAAGCGCATGATTTCGACCCGGTGAAGGTGCTGCAATGGCGCACCGCGCGTTTCGATTTCGCCAACCTCGACGCGCTGAAGCGCTCGATCGAGACCAACGCGCCGGTTGAAGGCCTGACGCGCGCGCTGCCGGCGGTCGATGCGCAGGCGCTCGAGCATCTGTCCCGCGACGAGGACATCCGGGCGCTTGCCACCGACGCCAGGCGCGTGGCGCTGTTATGGGAGGCCTGCGCCCTTCCCGATTACAGGAAGATCGCCCCGGCTCAGCATGCCGACCTGATCGCCTCGATCTACATGGACCTCGCCAGGCATGGCCATGTCGACGAGAATTACATGGCCGAGCAGGTACGCCGTGCCGACACCATCGAGGGCGACATCGACACGCTGTCGCACCGGATCGCCCAGATCCGCACCTGGACTTTCGTTTCCAACCGGCCTGGCTGGCTGGCCGATCAGGCACACTGGCAGGAAAAGACGCGCGAAATCGAAGACAGATTGTCGGATGCGCTGCATGAGCGGTTGACGAAACGCTTCGTAGACCGCAGGACTTCCGTCCTCATGCGGCGCCTTAGAGAAAATACCATGCCTGAAGCCGAAATCAGTCCAACCGGAACCGTCCTCGTCGAAGGCCACCATGTCGGCGAGTTGCAGGGGTTCCGCTTCACCGCCGACCAGAGCGCCGGCGGCGAGGACGCCAAGGCGGTGCGCACAGCAGCCCAGAAAGCGCTTGCAGCCGAATTCGAGGCGCGGGCCGAACGCTTCGGCGCCTCGGCCAATGGCGACATCGCGCTCGGCTCCGACGGCACGCTGCGCTGGATCGGCGCGCCGATCGGCACGTTGGTCGCAGGCGACGAGCCGTTGAAGCCACGCCTGGTGCTGCTGGCCGACGAGCAACTCACCGGTCCCGCCCGCGACAAGGTCGCGGCGCGCGCCGAGCGCTTCGTCAATTTCCAGATCGAAACGCTGCTGAAGCCGCTGGTCGACCTCAAGAACGCCGAGCAGATCACCGGCATCGGCCGCGGCATCGCCTTCCAGCTCGTCGAGAATTTCGGCCTCATCAACCGCCGCGACATCGCCGAGGAGATGAAGTCGCTCGACCAGGAGGGCCGCGCCGCCCTGCGCCGGCTCGGCGTACGCTTCGGCGCCTACCACGTCTTCGTGCCGGCGCTGATCAAGCCGGCCCCGGCCGGACTGGTGACGCTGTTGTGGGCGCTGCAGAACGACGGCAAGGACAAGCCCGGCTTTGGCGACGTGGTTCACGCGCTGGCCTCCGGCCGCACCTCGGTGGTCATCGATCCTACCTTCGACAAGGCCTTCTACAAGCTGGCCGGCTACCGCAATCTCGGCCGTCGCGCGGTGCGCGTCGACATACTCGAACGGCTGGCCGACCTGATCCGGCCCGCAACCAACTGGAAGCCGGGCCTCGGCCAGCGCCCCGACGGCGCCTATGACGGCCAGTCCTTCATGGTGACGCCGCCGATGATGTCGATCCTCGGCGCCACGGCCGACGACATGGAAGAGATTTTGAAAGGCCTCGGCTACCGAGCGGAGCCGAAGCCGGCTGTCGAGGTGAAGGCACGGCTCGAGGCACAGGACAATAGCGCGCGCGAAGCCGCTGCGGCCAAGCAGGCGGCGGAAGAACAAGCCGAGCAGGCCAAGGCAGCGGAAGCCGCGATTGCCGACGCAGCCGCCGAGGCGCCGGCCGGCAGTTCAGAGCCGGATGCAGTGGCAGAAGCCACGGCGGAGGCTCTCGCGGAACCCGCTACCGAAGCGGAACCTGTCGCAGAAGCTCAGCTGCAAATTCCGCCTGAGGTCACGGTAGAGGGACTGCCCGCAGCTGAAGCTGCAGCTCAAGAGGCAGCACCCGAAACCGCCGAAGTTGAGGTCGCACCGGCGGAGCCGGCTTCCGAAGCCTCGCCCGCAACGGCAGCAGTCTCGGCCGAACCTGCCGCGGCGGCGGAAGCCGCCACCGGCGAGGCTGCTCCAGATGCCGAGAAAGAGGCCGAAGAACCAAAACCCATCCTGTTGTGGCGGCAGGGCCGCTTCGACCAGCGCCCACGCCACCGCCACCACGACAACCGGCCTCGGGACAATCGCCCGCGCAGCGGACAAGTCACGCGCGATGGCCGCAGCAACGCGCCGGCAGAGGCTGGGCAGCAGGCCGGCGCTCCAGGCGGCCGGCCCACCCGTGAAGGACGCCGTGACGGCGACGGCGCCGGCAAGCCGCGCTTCGACCGCAGCAAGTTCAAGCCCAAGCCCCAGGGCGAGGCAGGAGAACGGCGTGACGGCAAGCCGCAGGGCGAGCGTCCCGATCGTCGCGAAAGCCGGCCCGACTGGAAAGGCGGCAGGTCGGACGGCAAGGGTGGCGCGCCTGGTGGCAAGCCCGCGTTCCAGCCGAAGCCTCGCGAGGAGCGTCCGGTGCGCTTCGACCCGGACTCCCCGTTCGCCAAGCTCGCCGCGTTGCGCGACCAGCTGAAGAAGTAAGTTCGTTCGTTCCAATGGTCATTGATGCCCGCCAGCGCATCGACAAATGGCTGTTCTTTTCGCGTGCGGTGAAATCGCGCTCGCTGGCAGCGAAGCTGGTGGTGGCCGGACGCGTTCGCATCAATCGCGACAAAGCAGCGCAGGCCTCCGATCTGGTCCGCGCCGGCGACGTCCTGACCATCACTCTCGAGCGGCGCATCTTCGTCTGGAGGGTGCTCGGCACCGGGAGCCGGCGCGGTCCCGCCGAGGAAGCGCGCCTGCTCTACCAGGATATCTCGCCACCGCCGACGCCAAAGGGCGAGGCCGTTCGCGATGCGATCCCCGCACCGCGCGATGCCGGCAGCGGCCGCCCGACCAAGAAGCAACGCCGGGAGACCGACCGGCTGCTCGGCGACGACTGACGCATAACCGGCTTTCGTCGCATCGCCGGCGGGAAATCCGTTCCGGAACACCGGCATCACGCGCAATGGCTGCCCTTGCAAGCGGCGGGCAAAGACGTTACCTCACCAAAAAAGCCTTCCGAGCCTACCGCATTGGGAAACGCGATGCGTGGGTTCAAAGGGTTAGAGCGTATCTTATGCGTGCGATTGGACGCACGCCGCGCTGATAAAAACGGGACGTCCCGGAGCACACCGATGACCTATGTCGTGACCGATAATTGCATAAAATGCAAATACATGGACTGCATCGAGGTCTGTCCGGTCGACTGTTTTTATGAGGGCGAGAACATGCTCGTCATTCATCCCGACGAATGCATCGACTGTGGCGTCTGCGAACCGGAATGCCCGGCCGACGCGATCAAGCCCGATACCGAGCCGGGGCTCGACAAATGGCTGCAGATCAACACCGAATACGCCGAAAAATGGCCCAATATAACCGCCAAGAAGGAGCCTCCTGCCGACGCCAAATCCTTCGATGGCGAGCCCGGCAAGTTCGAAAAATATTTCTCGCCCGAACCCGGCCAGGGCGACTAGTGCACGACCGCGAAAATCGAAATCGATTTTCGAAAGGGCTATGCGCAACATCGAAGTGTCACAGCGTCCCCTGGCGCGCGCAGAAGTGACGTGGCGCTGTAACGGCGACGCTGTTTTGATCGGGCATCACGCGTCGTGATAGAGCACCGTACGTTAACTGCGCTGACAGGCGGAGATCGCGCTTGACCTTCGCGCGCGCAGCAAAACCTTGATTCTCCCGACTTTTTATGCTACATGAACCAAACATGCCGGTGACACAACGTCGATTTATGGCGCAAACGCCCCAAATCACTGAAAGGTGAATTTCTCAATCCGGACCAGAGTGATCTGGGGCAGGCAGTCGCGATTATGCGATTTGCCGGCCGCGGCTTTTCCGGTGGGTTCGCAGTTGTGCGGCTAACGATCGGTTCCCGATCGCGCGAGTTCGGCCGGCAGAATGCCGGTTCCACACCAAGGAGTTCATGGCGTAATGGCAACAATCACCCCGCAGAAGAAGTCCAGCGCAGCGCGTCACGGTTTCAAGACCGGCGAGTACATCGTCTATCCGGCGCATGGCGTCGGCCAGATCGTCTCGATCGACGAGCAGGAGGTTGCGGGCCACAAGCTGGAACTATTCGTCATCGACTTCCAGAAGGACAAGATGCGTCTGAAGGTTCCGGTCGCCAAGGCGACCTCCATCGGCATGCGCAAGCTGTCGGAAGAGGATTATGTCGATCGCGCGCTGAAGGTCGTGCAGGGCCGCGCCCGCGTCAAGCGCACCATGTGGTCGCGCCGCGCCCAGGAATATGATGCCAAGATCAATTCCGGCGACCTGATCTCGATCTCGGAAGTTGTGCGCGACCTCTACCGCGCCGACAACCAGCCGGAGCAGTCCTATTCCGAACGCCAGCTTTATGAGGCTGCACTCGACCGCATGGCGCGCGAGATCGCGGCCGTCAACCGCATGTCGGAAACCGAAGCGGTGCGCCTCATCGAGGTGAACCTCAACAAGGGTCCGAAGCGCGGCGCCAAGGCCGACAACGAAGAAGCCGAGCAGGAAGAAGCTGCCTGAGCGCTTCTCGCCTGCGAATTTGGAAAAACCCGGCCTCGCGCCGGGTTTTTTGCTTTTTGGGACGTCACCAAAATTCGATGCGCAATTTTTGGCCGACACGCCTTAACCTTCGCCGCCGCCTTCCTTCTCTGCCTCCTGCTTCAGCGTCGCGATAAACCGCTTGGTTCGCCGGCGCTCCGGATTGCTGAACAAAACAGCGGCGGGGCCTTTCTCGACGACGCTGCCGGCGTCGAGGAACACCACTTCCCGCGCGATTTTGGAGGCGAGGCGCAGATCATGCGTCGCCATCACCATGGTGGTGCCTTCGCTGGCGAGCTGGCCGAGCACGTCGACCACCTCCTGCGCCAGTTCCGGATCGAGCGCCGAGGTCGGCTCGTCGCACAGCAGCACTTTCGGCGATGGCGCCAGCGCCCGGGCGATCGCCACGCGTTGCTGCTGGCCGCCTGACAGCGTCGCCGGCCAGGCGTCGGCCTTGTGCGCCATCCCGACCTTTTCGAGCAGAGCGAGCGCCCGGTCGCGCGCCCTGGCCGTCGGCCATTTCAGCACCGTCACCAGCCCCTCCATGACATTTTCGATCGCCGTGCGGTGCGGGAACAGCTGGAAATTCTGGAACACCATGCCGGTCTGCAGCCGCAGGCGCTGGATGGCCTTGCCGGAAACCTTGCCGCCGGGGTGGAATTCAAGCGCGTCGTCGCCGATGCGCACCGTGCCCGAGGTCGGGATCTCGAGCAGGTTGATGCAGCGCAGAAGCGTGCTTTTCCCGCCGCCGGAGGGACCGACAAGGGCGGTGACGCTGCCTTCTTCGATCGTGACAGTCACGCCCTTCAGCACGAGGTTGTCACCAAAGCGCTTCTCGATGTCGGTGAGGCCGATCATGAGCGCGCCTCGAGGAAGCCGCCATAGCGGTTGAGCCGCTTTTCCAGGCGCGTCTGCAACGCCGACAGCACCGAGCTCAGCGCCAGATATAGAGCCGCCGCCTCGACATAGAGGATCAGCGGCTCATACGTGGTGGCAACGATGCGCTGCGCCGCCTGGAACATCTCCGGCACCGTGATGGCGGCGGCCAGCGACGTGTCCTTGACCAGCGAGATGAAGGTGTTGGACAACGGCGGCACCGCGACGCGGCCGGCCTGCGGCAGTATGGTGCGTCGCATCGCCTGGCCCCAGGTCATGCCGATCGAATAGGCCGCCTCCCACTGCCCCTTCGGCACCGAGCCGATGACGGCGCGGATGATTTCCGACGTATAGGCTCCGATATTGAGTGTGAAGCCGATCAACGCGGCTGAAAAGGCGTCGAGCAGGATGCCGACCGAGGGCAGACCGTAGAAGATCAGGAAGAGCTGCACCAGAAGCGGCGTGCCACGGAATATCCAGACGTAGAAGCGGACCACGGCGACCAGCGGCTTCGGGCCGAACAGCCGGACGAGCGCTGCGACCAGTCCGACGAAGAGACCGAATGCGAACGACAGCAGCGTTAGCGGCACGGTGAAGATCAGCGCCGCCCATAGCAGCGTGGGCAGTGAATCCAGCATCAATTGCAGCCAGTGCGGCACGAAAGCCCTCCTTGCGAGATTGCCGCCCAAAATCGGCCCGGCAGCATCGAGGCGCGATCATAGCGGATCGTCATATCACGCCAAAAGCGGCGGCCGTCAAAGACGGCTCGCCGCGATGCTTTGCCATGCGGGCGGGCAACCGGCCCGCTCCGGAAAATGCGCTTACTTCGAAACGTCCTGGCCGAAATAGGTGTCGGCGATCTTCTGGTAGGTGCCGTCGGCCTTGATATCGGCTAGCGCCCGATTGATGGCGGCCACCAGTTCCGGATCGCCCTTGCGCACGAGCACGCCGGAATAATCGGCGTTTTCCTCCTGCGCGGCGATCTTCACATCGGCATCGGGCTTGTGCTTCTTGAAATCGAGGAAGGACAGGCTGTCGTTGATGGTGGCATCGGCGCGGCCGGTAAGAAGCAGCTGGATCGATTGGTCGAAACCATCGGTGCCGACGAGTTCGGCGCCGTTCGCTTCGGCGAGCTTGGCGAAATTCGAGGTCAGCGACTGCGCCGCTTTCTTGCCCTTCAGGTCGGCAAAGCTCTTGATGTCGGTATTGTCGCCGCGCACGATCAGCACCGCCTTGGAAGCAATATAGGGATCGGAGAAATCATACTTGGCCTTGCGCTCCTCGGTGATGCCGACCTGGTTGATAACGGCGTCATAGCGCTTGGCGTCGAGGCCGGCGATCAGCCCATCCCATTTGCCTTCGAGGAATTCGGCCTTGACGCCGAGCCGCTCGGCGATCGCCTTGGCAATCTCGACGTCGAAGCCGACCAGTGCGCCCGAGGCATCATGATAGGTGAAGGGGGCATAGGTGCCTTCCGTGCCGACCTTGAAGACACCGGCCTGCTTGATCTGATCGAGATTGGCGCCGGCATGGCCTGACGTGCCGGCCAGTACCTGCAGTGTTGCGGCGACGATAAGCGATTTGAGCCATTTCATTTTTCTGTGATCCCGTCATTGGCCGGCGTCCGGCGCATTTGTGAGCGCCGGAAACTGACAGATGCGGGCTGGCGAAATAAGCAACCAGATTTCAAAAATGAGACGCTTTCGAAATCCAATTCTCAAAAACCGCATCGAGTCACGCCAACCGGCCGAGGAGCGACCGCCGCATCGAGCTTTCGAACAGTTCGAATCCACGCGACATCAGCGGCGGAACCATTCGCGCGCGTGGCACGTTTGTTGGCTGTTGTAGGGCGCGGCGTCGCCAATTCAACCACGATGCCAGCTCAGGGTTCGAGCGATCGCACCGCAACGCCCGGAACAGGGAGCGTGGCATGATGGAAGATACGGCAGGGCGAACCATGGTCCGCGCGGCGATGAAAGCCCCCTATCTCGAGCGCGACGAGGAGCATGTTCTCGCGTTGCGCTGGAAGCAAGACAACGACCAGCAGGCACTGCACCAGATCGCTATGGCGCATATGCGGCTGGTCATTTCCATGGCCTCGAAGTTCCGCCACTATGGCCTGCCGCTGGGCGACCTGGTGCAGGAAGGCCATGTCGGCCTGCTGGAGGCAGCGGCCCGTTTCGAGCCGGAGCGCGAGGTGCGGTTTTCGACCTATGCGACGTGGTGGATCCGTGCCTCGATGCAGGACTACATCCTGCGCAACTGGTCAATCGTCCGCGGCGGCACCAGTTCGGCGCAGAAGGCGCTGTTCTTCAATTTGCGGCGCCTGCGCGCCCGCTTGGCGAACGGTGCCGAACCGATCTCGAATACCTCGCTCTACCGCGAAGTGTCGGTGGCGCTCGGCGTCTCCGAGGCCGACGTGGCGATGATGGACTCCCGCCTTTCGGCCCCTGACAGTTCGCTCAACCAGCCGCTCGCCGACGATTCGGGCGCCACCGAGCGAATGGATTTCCTGGTTTCGGACGATCCTTTGCCGGACGAAGTCGTGGGCGACACGATCGATGTCGAACGCCGCTCTATCTGGCTGAAAACCGCGCTCGGCGCGCTCAACGCCCGCGAGCTCAGGATCATCGAGGAGCGCCGGCTGAGCGACGAGGGCGCGACGCTCGAAGCCCTCGGCGAGGCGCTTGGCATCTCCAAGGAACGCGTCCGCCAGATCGAGGCACGCGCCATGGAAAAGCTCAAGATAGCGCTGGTGAAGCAAAACCCCGAATTTCTGGCGACCGCCGCCTAGTCAGGGTGTGTTGAGATTCAGGTTAGGCCGAGCCGAGAACGGTGGTTTCCGAGAACCGGAGCGGAGCGTACTTAAGTACGTGAGCACCGGAAGCACAGGAAACTGCCGTTTGCAGGCCGGCATCACCTGAATATCGACACACCCTATCTGTCGGTGATGATCTTGACCTTGTCGCCGGCCGAAACGGCTGCGCCGGGCGACATCGCATTGAGCACTCTGAACAGGTCGAGCTTGCGGTCGACGCCGACCATCTGCGCCGCGAGCGAGCCCATGGTCTGTCCGGGCCGGACCGTGACGACGCGGATATGCAGCGGCTTCAGTGCCGCTTTTTCGGTCGCGCTCAAGATACGGAACGAGCCGCTGACCGAGCGCGCCACCGCATCCAGCGAGGTGCTGGCGGAGGGTGCTGCCGTCAGCAGCCGGTAGACCTGGCCGCCGGCGCGGATCACCGCAATGCCGAACTGCCAGCCCTCGGCGCTGGCATGCGCCGTCGCCGCCTCGTTGCCGTTGATCGTTTCCTGGCGCACGCTGCTTTCGTCGAGACCGGCCACCCAGCCGCTGCGGATGTAGTCGATCAGCGATCGGTTCCTGTCGATCGAGACGCCGTCGAAGCGGATCGCTATGTCGCCAGGCCCGGTTGCCGTCACCGCCGCGGCCGAGTTGTCGATGATGAAGCCATCGGGCACCGAGAACGACACGCCGAGCCCCGGATGCAGGAAGGTTTCGCCACGCACATAGCCTTCCTCCGGCGCGTCGCCATAGAGCAGGCCGTCTATGCCGGCGAGGAAGGCGTCGCGGTCGCGCGTGCCGACGCCGGGCGCGCCGAACTGGCGGGCATGGCGCTGCGCCAGATCGATGCGTTGCGGCGTGTTCGGGTGCGTTGCCAGGAAGTCGAGGCTGGCATCGGTGGCGCCGCTGATCGAGCGGAAATCGGTGTAGGCCGACATGGACTGCAGGAAGCGGCCGGCGGCAAACGGATCGAAGCCCGCCTCGCCGATCGACTTGATGCCGATGCCGTCGGCCTCCAGCTCCTGATTGCGCGAGAACTGGGCAAGCCGCAGCTTGCCGCGGATCAGTGCCGCCTTGGCGGTCGGGCTGTCGCCGAGCACATCCGAGACGACCTTGGTTGCAAAGCTCTCCTCGGCCTCGAGCTGCTGGCGCTGCAAGCCGTGGTTTGCGGTGACATGGCCCATCTCATGCGCGATGACCGCGGCGAGCTCCGCCGAATCGTTGGCCAGCGCCAACAGGCCGCGCGTGATGTAGAGATAGCCGCCCGGCAGGGCGAAAGCGTTGACGTTGGGCGAATTGAGGATCGTTATGCGGTAGGTCTGGCTCGGATTGGCCGACACCACTGTCAGGTTGCCGACGACCTTGGCCACCATGCGCTCGAGCTTGGGGTCGGAATATTCGCCGCCATAGGTGGCCAGGATGCGCGGATGCTGCGCCTTGGCCATTTCGGCGAGCTTGCTGTTGGCGGCAACATTGTCGACGGTGAACGGCTTGCTGGAAGGCTGGAAGCCGGATTCCTGAACGCCCGGAGGCGTGAACATCTGGCAGCTTGCCAACGCCATGGCAAAGCCGGCCAGCGCCAGGAAGCGCGCCAGCGGTTTCCTTCTCACTCTGTCGGTGCCGGTCGGCAGAACAGCTTCCTTTCGAGGTTAAGCATGGTCCCGAAAATCGGGCATCGATTTTCAGGACCTGCGCAAAATCAATTGCCACCGCGTGCTTCGCGCCCACAAGCACGGATGGCACTGTAATGGCAAATCACAACCTATGCCGGACCAGTATCGGAGGACCTAGCCATACTACTTTGACCATGGCAAGCAAACGCCACATCGCCTGAAGCCGGTTTGGCCATAAATTATATCCGCTTCCGGGCAACATCTCGTGATCCTGGGCCAAACGGACCTGCACCGATATAGCGCCGGAAGGCTTCCGGTCCAGCCTTGGTAAAAAAATCGGTGACAGTCCCGGTTGCGGCAACCGTGCCATTGTCCAGGAACACCATGTCCTGGCCGATACGGTCGGCGTCCTCCGGCTGATGGGTGACGAACAGCACCGTCATGCGGCGCTCCGCTTGGACGTCAGCTACCAGATCGAGCATGTCGTCGCGCAAGGCCGGTCCGAGCGAGGCGAACGGTTCGTCGAGCAAGAGCACCGGCCGGTCGCGCACCAGGACCCGGGCGAGCGCGACGCGCTGCCGCTCGCCGCCTGAGAGTTCGCGCGGCAGGCGCTGTTGCTTGCCGGCAAGGCCGACGCGCTTGAGCGCCCCGGCGATTGCAGCGTGGTCGGCCTCGGTCAGCCTGAGCGACGGCGAGCGGCCAAGGCCGACATTTCGTTCGACCGAAAGATGGGCGAAAAGATTGTTTTCCTGGAACACCATCGACACTGGCCGCGCCGAAGGCGGTTTGGCGCCGACATCGCCGCCACCGATCAGCACGCGGCCCGATCGCGGCGTCTCAAAGCCGGCCACCAGATTGAGCAGCGTTGATTTTCCCGAGCCGCTCGGCCCCATGATGGCGGTGATCTTCGAGGCGGCGAACTCGACATCGAATAAAAACGGCGCTTCGCCATAGCTGAACGAGACCTTTTCCAGCCGCACAGCCGTACCGTTTTCGTTGTTGAGCGTCATGATTTTTCCCCCCGCCCCAGCCAGTCCGCGGCCAGGACAAGCGCGAGACAGACCAGCCCGAGCAGCAATGCCAGGCCGGCCGCGTCCATCGTGCGGTAGCTGCCCATGCGCGCCAGCAAGAGATAGGGCAGTGTCTGCAGGGAGTCGCTGCCGAACATGGCAATGACGCCGAGATCGCCGAGGGACAAAGCCATGGCGAATGCGAAACCGGTGGCGAGCGGCCGCCTCAGC
>SAQR01000053.1:0-6358 GCA_004020365.1 Mesorhizobium sp. | reverse complement strand
CCGCCGCAGCGACGGCCAGTCGACCAGCCGGAAACGGTTCCAGCCCGAAATGCCGAGCAGCAAACAGAGCCGTTCGTGGCGCTCGCTGGCCGCATCATAGCCGGGGCGAATGGCGCGGATGGCAAACGGCATCGCCATCACCGCATTGACCGCGACGACCATGACAGGGGCGATGGCAAAGACGTCGCTGACGGAACGCAGGAGCAGGAACCAGCCGGCGCCGATGACGACGGGTGGCACGACGAGGACGAAGCCGGCGCCGGTATCGGTGGCGTATTCGAGCAGCGTCCTGGCGCCGACGCGACGCCTCAAGGCCAGCGCCCGTCGTGCCATGACCAGCGACAGCGACAGCGCCACTGAAAGCAGCGCCGCCAGCAAGGCGAGCACGCCGCTGGTCAGCGTCGCCTGCTGCACCGCGCTCTCGCCCGCCAGCCGGCCGAGATCGGCGCCAAGGCCTGAGGTCACCGTGGCCGCCATCGGCCCGGCGACGAACAGCAAAGCCAGGATGATCAACGCTGCGTTCAGCACGGTCTCGGCGGCGCCGGCCGAAAGATACCGGCGCGAAGCCACCGGCAAGTTGGCGTCGCCGACGGTGTTGGCGCCGAGCCGCATCAATGCCAGCACGACGACGAAGGTCAGCGCGATCTGCAGCACGGTCAGCGTCACCGCGCGGGCAGGATCGAAATCGAAACGCAGCGCCTGGTAGATGGCGACCTCCAGCGTCGTCGCGCCCGGCCCGCCACCCAGCGTGAGCACGATGGTAAAGGATGTGATGCAGAGCATGAAGACAAGCCCGGCGACCCCCGGCAGCGCCGCGCGCAGCGCCGGCCATTCGATCAGCCGGAAGGCAGGTCTGGCACCCATGCCGAGCTGGCTCGCGAGCCGCCACTGGTCGGCCGGCACTGTCGCCAGCGCTTCGAGGAACAGCCGCGTGGCCAGCGGCAGATTGAAGAAGACATGGGCGACGAGAATGCCGGACAAGCCGTATATGCCCGGCCAGCCCTGACCGCCAATCGCGGAAAACACGCCGGCGAAATAGCCGGCACGGCCATAGAGTGCCAGAATGCCAAGTGCCGCGACGATGGCCGGCAGCGCAAGCGGCACGGCGAAGAGCTGAAGGATGAGGCCGCGGCCAAAGAAGCGCGGATGCCGCGACAGCGCCCGCGCCACCAACAGCGCCGGCACGACGGAAAGCAGCGTCGACAGCAATGCCTGCCACAGCGTGAAGCGGGCGACGCGGAAGAGGTAGGAATCGAAGGCCGACGCGACGCCGGACGGATCGCGTGCGCCTTCCACAATAAGCCCGGCGAATGCACCGCCGATCAGCAGCGCAACAGCGGCAAGCGCAATGGTGCCGGCGGTGACGCGGGGGTCGGAAGGATATCCGTTATGCATGCCGCCCAGTTCAACGATCGTCGAAGCAGAAAGTATGGCTAAGGCCGAGTTCCCGCCCACCCCCCTCTGTCCTGCCGGACATCTCCCCCTCAAGGGGAGAGATTGGCAGCTTCACCCTCGCCTCAACACTTCGACGGTTGCGATTGGCGAAAGCGGAAGCGACATCCGATCTCCCCCCTTGAGGGGGAGATGGCCGGCAGGCCAGAGGGGGGTGCCGTGGAGCGTACACCATGCGGAAAATCCTACTTGCTCATCACCGATAGCCATTCGTCGACCCAGGCTTTGCGATCGGCGGCGACTTCTTCCGGGCTGAACAGCAACGTCTTGGTCGGCTTGACGAGCTTGTCAAAAGCCGGATGGAGCGGCTTGTCGGTCTTGCCGGCCGGGAACATCCAGTTGGTCTCCGGGATAACATCCTGGAATTTCGGTCCGGTCATGAAAGTCAGGAACTGTTTCGCCAACGGGTTCTTCGCACCCGTGGTGGTGATGCCGGCAACCTCGATCTGCAGATACGCGCCTTCCTCGAAAGGCGCCGCCTGATAGCGTTGGGTGTTTTCGGCGACCATGTGATAGGCCGGCGACGTGGTATAGGACAGCACCATCGGTGCCTCGCCCTTGGTGAACAGGCCGTAGGCCTCGCTCCAGCCCGGCGTCACGGTAAGCACCTTTGACTTAAGCTTGGCCCAGGCTTCCGGCGCCTCGTCGCCATAAACCGACCTCACCCACAACAGCAGACCGAGACCGGGCGTCGAGGTGCGCGGATCCTGGATGACGATCTTCTCATCGGCATTGCCCTCGACCAATTCCTTCAGGCTCTTCGGCGGGTTTTTGAGCTTTTCGGCGTCGTAGACGACGGCGAAATAGCCGTAGTCGAACGGTACGAAAATATCGTCGCGCCAGCCGCCCGGCACATTGACGTCGATCACTGCACCATGCGGCGAAAACAGGCCGGTGGCCTTGGCTTCCGCCGTCAGATTGGTGTCGAGGCCGAGCACGATGTCGGCCTTGGTCGCAGCCCCCTCCAGCCTGACGCGGTTGAGCAGGGCGACGCCGTCGGCGACCGCGACGAATTCGAGAGTACAGCCGCATTCGGCCTCGAACGCCTTCTTGACCGCCGGGCCTGGACCCCACTCGGCGGTGAAGCTCTCATAGGTATAGACGGTGAGTTTTTCCTGCGCGGATGCCGGGCCGACGCCGGCGAGAACGGTTGCCGCAAGCAGCACCGCCGAAACAAGTGCGTATAAAAACGTGCGCATCGGCGCCTCCTTCTTGGCGTTGAAAGGAATTGAGGCGTCGGGTTTGTCCGAAACGTCTAATCCCTCCGCCGGTACAAACCGGATCAGGTTCAGCGGGTTGGCAGGTTGCCTCTCAGCTGGTCCGCGAAGATCGCGTCCAGCACCCCGTTAGAGCGTTTCGACACATAGGCCCGGCCCAACTGCGGCGCAAGCGGAAGTTGATCGGGCGGAAGTTTGCCGGGCATCCGGAACGCGGCCTTCCGTTTCGCAATCAGGGCTGGTAAGGGCCACGCATATGAGCAAATTCACCATCCTGCTTGGCGGCGAGCTTGTCCGCACGCCGCTGCTCGACCGCCAGGTCGAGGGCACGCGTGTCATCGCCGCCGACGCCGGCATGAGCCATGCCCGGACGCTGAGCCTGACGCCGGAACTCTGGGTCGGCGACTTCGATTCGGTGCCGGCGGATTTGCCGGACAAGCTCGCCGCCGTGCCCAGACAGGTGTTTCCGGCAGAAAAGGACAAGACCGACGGCGAACTGGCTATCGCCGCCGCGCTCGAACGCGGCGCGACCAGCCTCGTGCTGGCCGGCGCGTTCGGCGGCAAGCGCACCGACCACGCCTTCCTGCACCTGGCGCTCAGCGTCCGGCTGGCGGAAGCAGGGACAGAGGTGCTTTTGACCAGTGGCGCACAGGAAGGCGTCCCCTTGCTTCCCGGAAAGGCCAGCTTCGACTATGCCGACGGCATGCTGTTTTCGATTCTCGGCTTCTCCGACCTTGCCGGTCTGACCGTGACCGGCGCCAAATGGCCGCTGAACCATGTCGAGGTGGCGTTCGGCTCGTCGCTGACCATTTCCAACGAGGTCAAGGGCCGGCTCGAAATCGCGCTGGGCAGCGGCCGCGCGCTGTTGCTCGCCCATCCATTTCCCCTTAGCTGAAGGCTGACATGGCGCCGCCACTTCTCAATCTCGACGGGATAAAACTGACTTTTGGTGGCACGCCGCTGCTCGACGGGGCGGAACTGACGGCCTCGGCGGGCGACAAGATCGCTCTGGTCGGCCGCAACGGCTCTGGCAAATCGACGTTGCTGAAGATCGCTGCGGGATTGATCGAGCCGCAGGATGGCGAGGTGTTCCGCCGGCCTTCGGCAACAGTGCGCTACCTGCCGCAAATGCCCGACATGGATGGTTTCGCCAGCGTCCGCGCCTATGTCGAGGCGGGACTCGGACCCGCCGACGATCCCTACCGCGCCACCTATCTGATGGAGCATCTCGGCCTCTCCGGCGAGGAACGGCCGAACGATCTCTCCGGCGGCGAAGCCCGCCGTGCCGCCCTTGCCCGCGTCATGGCGCCGGAGCCCGACATTCTCCTCCTCGACGAGCCGACCAACCATCTCGATCTGACGGTCATCGAATGGCTGGAGGAGGAGCTTGCCCGCACCTCTTCAGCGCTGATCGTCATCTCGCACGACCGCCGCTTCCTCGAGCGCTTGTCGCGCGCCACCGTCTGGCTCGATCGCGGCCAGACCCGCAGGCTGGACAAAGGCTTTGGCCATTTCGAGGAATGGCGCGACACCGTTCTGGAAGAAGAAGAGCGCGAGCAGCACAAGCTTGGCCGCCAGATCGTGCGCGAGGAGCACTGGTTGCGCTATGGCGTGACGGCAAGGCGCAAGCGCAACATGCGCCGGCTCGGCGAATTGCAGACCATGCGCCAGCGCTTTCGCGGCCATCGCGGCGCCGAGGGTGCGGCGACCATGGTGGCTAGCGACGCCGCCGAATCCGGCAAACTGGTGATCGAGGCCAAGAACATCGAGAAGAGCTTTGGCGACCTCACTGTGGTCAGGGGTTTCTCGACCCGCATCCAGCGCGGCGACCGCGTCGGCCTGGTCGGCCCGAACGGCGCCGGCAAGACGACACTGCTGAAGATGCTGACCGGCGAATTGAAGCCGGACTCAGGCACGGTGCGGCTCGGCACCAATCTGGAGATCGCCACGCTCGACCAGAAACGCGAGGCGGTCGACCCGCAAGAGACGCTGGCGCAGTATCTCACCGACGGGCGCGGCGAGAACCTCGTCATCAACGGCGAGCAGCGCCACGTCGTCTCCTACATGAAGGACTTCCTGTTCAAGCCGGAACAGGCCCGCACGCCGGTGCGCGAGCTTTCGGGCGGCGAGCGGGCGCGGCTGCTGCTCGCCCGTGTGCTGGCGCGGCCGGCAAATCTTTTGGTGCTCGACGAGCCGACCAACGATCTCGACATGGAGACGCTGGAACTGCTGCAGGAACTGGTCGCCGGTTTTGCCGGCACCGTCATCCTGGTCAGCCACGACCGCGATTTCCTCGACCGCACGGTGACCAGCCTGATCGCGCCGGACGGCGGCGGCCGCTGGATCGAATATGCCGGCGGCTATTCCGACATGCTGGCGCAGCGTGGCGGTACCAGGCTGGACGACCGCAAGGCACGGCCGAAGGCCGAGACCAGCGAGGTGGCGGCGGCTGGAAGGACCGAAGCAGCTGCGCCGAAGGGCCCGGCGAAAAAACTGTCGTTCAAGCAGAAATTCGCGCTGGAATCGCTGCCAAAGAAGATCGAGGCGGTGACCGCCTCGATATCACGGCTGGAGGACAACATCGCCGACCCGGCCTATTACGAGCGCGACCCGGCCTCGTTCCAGAAGACCATTGCCGCCCTCGACAAGGAGCGCGCCACCCTGGCAGCGCTCGAGGAGGAATGGCTGGAACTTGAAATGCTGCGCGAGGAGATGGAGGGGTAGGGATTGCATGCGTGCTTTTATGCACGCATTCTATGCGTCTATTTTATGCGGATGAATGGGGGAGTTGCTCCATGCCGCAATCGACTCCAAAAGCCCATCGAAAATCGGTCAATACCTCCATTGACTCCAGATTGATCGAGGACGCCAAGGCGCTCGGTATCAACATATCTCGCGCCGCCGAGGCGGGTATTGCCAAGGCGATTTCAGCCGAAAAGACGCGCCGATGGCAGGAGGAAAACAGGGAGGCGATCGAGAGTTCTAACGACTATGTCAGGCGAAACGGACCGCCATTGGCCAAGTACCGGCCGTTTTGATGGCGCGCTACGATTTCTACCGGAGAACAGAACGCGACGGCTATCTGCTCGACGTTAAGGCTGATCTTCTTGAAGGTCTAAACACACGGGTTGTGATCCCGTTGATGCCGCCCAGCATGGCCCCGGTGCCGGGCCGCCGGCTAACCCCACCTTCACCATCAACGGCAGTGACCATGTCATGTCACTCAATTCATGTCAGCCTTGATGGCTTCTTCTAAGCCAATGCGAGGCTGGTGAGCCGGCCTCAGCCCGCCTCTTTTGTTTGCCAGGCCTTAAGCGCCTCGTCGAACACCTTCTCGCCGGGAATGCCCTTTTCCATGGTGAGCAGCGCCCGCCGTCCAGTCTTGTAGACGACCGGCACGTCGATCCATTTCTGGCCCCGGAGCAGGGTCAGATTGGCATCTTCGTCCGGCTTTGTGTCGTTGAGAGCGACCAGGAAGAAGCCGTCGGCGATCTTGGCCGGGATGCCGATCAGCGGACTGCCGGCATCCTGTTCAGAGCCCTTCATGGCGACGCGCAGGATGTTGTCGACACCGCCGCCGTCGAAACCATCGGGCGTCAGGAAAATCATCTCGATGATGTGGCTGGCCGGCAGCGTCTGGTCGGTGTTGCGGCGGATGGTCATGCGCAACTGCACGTCCTTACCCGGAA
>SAQR01000052.1 GCA_004020365.1 Mesorhizobium sp. | reverse complement strand
GCTCGTCAGGCTCATAACCTGAAGGTCACAGGTTCAAATCCTGTCCCCGCAACCAAACCCAAAAACGGCCCGCATCACGCGGGCCGTTTTGCGTTTGCGGCCTGGCATGGTGCGTGGTGTGCAAGCACCGTTTGCCCGATCAGACAAAAATTGCCAATAAGCCCAAACGGCTTCGACGTTCTTGGCGAGATGCGGAGAATGCGGACGCTATTCACCGCATATACTGCGGTGATTATCCTTGCCTTTTGCGTGCCTCATCCATTGCGGGCCTGAGCCGTCGCCTGGTCAACCGGCTTTGCAGGCCAAGCCTGCCAATCTAGGTTTCCGCAGAGCTCATTTCTGCTGGTTGTGGGATATGCACAGTTCAAATCCTGTCCCCGCAACCAAACGTCACAACGGCCCGCCTCACGCGGGTCGTTTTGCGTTTGCGGCCGGCGCGGCCAGTTTGATCCTCATCATTTCCTGTCACACCGCTGAACGGTAAGCGCTGTCCCAGTCACACCTCGACCAGGAGGCTTTCTACCATTTTGAGGACTGCCGCTATGACGGGGACGGCAGCTTCGCTGCCAACAGCTGACACGACCAGCGCTCGACAATGGCATTCGCTATTCCTGGCGTACGAAAAGTCCATCTCGTTTAGTCATCATTGGCGTCCAATGCGATCGATGTGGCGTGCTCTGCCATACCCCCGTCGCCCTCCGCATCTTATTCCTGTCTCATATACAACCAAGGAGACAGAGACATGATGAACCAAACTGCCCTCATCACCGGTGGCGCAAGCGGCATTGGCAAGGAAACCGCGTTGAAGCTTGCCAGCCGTGGCGTTACGGTAGTCATCAGCGGACGGCGTGAAGAGCTCGGCGCGGAAGCTGTCAAGGAAATTGAAGCAGTTGCAACAGGTGGCGCGCGTATTCGGTTCATCCATAACGATGTGACAAGCGAAGCCGACGTAAAAGCGATGATCGAACAGATTGTGGCTGAGTTTGGCCGTCTGGACATGGCCGTGAACAACGCTGGTATCTCCAACGAAACTGCGTCGGTCGATCTTTCCGACAGCAGTAAGTTTCAGGCGATGGTCGAAACCAACATCCTCGGTCTCTATTATTGCCAAAAGTACGAAGTCCAGCAGATGCTGAAGCAGGGCAAGGGTTCTATCGTCAACCTGGCGTCGATCGCCGGTATCAACGGCATGCCTTGGGCTGGTACTTATGCGGCCACCAAGCACGCGGTGGCAGGCCTCACGAAGTCCTCGGCACTCGACCACGCCGCGCAGGGTCTCCGCATCAATGGTGTGGCTCCCGGCGCGGTCAAGACCGACATCATCGCTGCCCAGCTTGATGGTAGCGACCCGAACTACAACGAAGACGTCATCAGCGCCATGCATCCGATGAACCGCCTCGGCGTGCCGGGAGAAATCGCCAACGGCATCGCGTGGCTGCTGTCGGACGAAGCGAGCTTTGTGACAGGCCACATCCTCACCATTGATGGGGGTTTCACCGCCAAATGAAAATGCCTGATCGCGTCAAGGTACCCGCCGCGTTCTGGCTGGGGGTGGAACGCCTGGGTGTCAAGCGTTCCGAACTCCTGCGCTGGGGCTCCTTGCCTTTACAGGCAGGGCAAGACAACGCCCATCTCAACACTATGCAATTCTTTGCGCTGTGGCGGGGTTTGGAAGCCTTGAGTGGTCCGGAGGTGGGGCTGCGCCTTTCGCAGTCCTTGAATGGTGCGGTCATGCCTCCCTCATTCATGGTCGGTTATCATTCGCGGGACTTGGAGGATGCTCTTAGTCGCGTGACGCGGTTCAAGATGCTGTGCGCGCCGGAGGTCCTGGACATCACGAGAGACCGGGAGACCTGTACCCTCTCGATGTCTTGGCCCTATGGCGGCGGCAGTGTTCCGATATCCCTGACAGACGCCACCATGGCCTCTCTGATGGGTTTGGCGCGGGCAGGCACAGGAAAGGAGATTCTACCTCTACGGATGGAGTTGCAGCGCCCACAAAGCGATGCCGCGTCGGCATACTTCCGTTGCCCTATCCGCTGGCATGCGGCCCATGACCGACTTATTTTAAGAGCGAGTGACCTGCGCTTGCCTTTCGAGAAGTACAATCGGGAACTTCTCGCTCTCCTCGACGGAGCCCTGTCGGCGGACGTCGAGGCGGCTAGCCAGATGGCCGGAACCGTAGTCGAGCAAGTCCGCTGGCTCTTGCGCCGTAACCTCACCGCCGGTCGCCCCGAACTCCGGAGCATCGCGCAGGAGCTGGCGGTGAGCGAGCGCTCCCTACATCGGCGATTGAGCGAAGAGGGTCAGAGTTTCCAGTCCCTTCTTGCTGACACGCGCCATGAGCTGGCGCGTGAATATCTCGCTGACGGCACATTGGAAATCGCCGAAATTGCCTACATGCTCGGATATGACGATCAGGGGTCGTTCTATCGAGCGTTTCAACGCTGGGAGAGCGTGACCCCCTCCGGATGGCGCGAACGCCGTCAACATCGCGGTCCCCGCATCGCCGCGGAAGATGCAGAGCAATGAAAATCTAACTGTTCGGCGCAACTGGTATGGTTGGACAAGGTGTTCTGAGGGAATGCCTTGTCGCCCACGATGTGACGCAGGTAGTAACAGTCAATCGGACTGCAATTGGCATTCGCCATGAGCGACTGCATGAGGTCGTCCATCAGGACCTGTTTGAACTTTCGGATCACTAAGCCGAATTGAGTGGCTTTGACACCTGCTTCTTCATCTTGGCGTCTCGTCAGCGGAATGGCAGAAGAAACCTATACGCGCCTGATTTTCGATCTGACGCACTCAATTGCCGAGGCGCGTGTCCGTCGCCCACTCATAGAGAAAACCAGATCCGGCGGGCGTGGCAGCCGGTCGGGCTTTGCGAACAAGCGCTTCAACCGGTGCGGTTCCGGTCGCCAGGAAAAGCCGCCCGAGGATTGCCAGGTCCAGTTCCTCCTATTTCAGAGCGAGTGGCCTTCAAGGGTTGAATGCGGCGCGTGCCTGGGCGTCACAATGCGCCAGCCGGCCCGCTTGGTGATGCGGTGATGCTCACCGGTGGCGGAGAGAGTGCGCGGCAGGGGCACGGCAAGCCCATAGGCCCTGATCAGCGCGCTGTAGCCGGCGAGGGTCGCGGTTTCAGGAAGGCGTAGTTCCTGAAAAACGTTCACTGGCCCTGAAAATTGGTGCTCCTGCGGAGCAGCCATGAAAACCGTGCCTTCGTTCGAATTTTGGTACGATTTATCAAAATCCCTGAAAAATCTGAAAATGATACGTCAAATATCTCGAAAAGCGATTCTGAAAGTAGTTGAAAAACTATTTGAGAATATAGTTTTGCTGCGGTCGCGGGTCGCGTTCAGGCCGCGGCCTTACCGCAGGCTCTCCAACTCGCGGATGCGTTTGGCGCCGTCGGCCTCGAGCTGCCGGGTGACGGCGCCGATCAGCGTTTCGGCCACGACGAAAAGGGCAGCCGAGGAATCCCAGGCCGAGGGCACGGCAGTGCGCCCGGCGATGACATGGCGGGCGAAGCGGGCGATCGGCGACAGCCACTGGTCGGTGAACAGCACGATCTGCACGCCGCGCTGATGTGCCGTCTCGGCGAGGCGGACCAGGCTGTCCTGGTAGCGCCTGATGTCGAAGATCACCAGCACGTCGCGCTTGCCCATGTCGATCAGCCGGTCGCGCCAGACGCTTTCCTGTCCGGCGAGGTGAAAGACATTGGGTTGGACGATGGCGAGGTGGGCGGCCATGTAGCGCGCCAGTGGATCGGTGAAGCGGCCGCCGATCAGGAAGGTTTTGCCGCGCCGGTCGGCAAGCTTTGCGACGATGTCGGCAAGCTGCTTGTCGGACAGGTGCCTGAACGTCTCGCGCAAATTGTCGAGCGTCGCCTCCAGCATCGGCGACGCCGCGCCGCCGTTCGGCGATGGCGGGTTGAGCGCACGCGACGCCGGCGACTGCAGTTGCGCCGCCAGTTCGTCCTGCAGCGCCGATTGGAATTCGGGGTAGTTCTGGAAGCCGAGGCGGGCGACGAAACGCAGGATCGTCGGCGAGGAGACGCCAGCGGCAGCCGAGAATTCGGCGACCGTCTTCAGGCCGATCAGCGGATAGCTGGCGATCAGCGTTTGTGCGGCGCGGCGCTCGCCCGCCGGCATCGTGCCGATGCGGTCCGAGATCAGTTCGGCAATGCTCGAAATCATCTTTTCCCCATGCCCGGCCGTTTTGCCGAAATCGCGTTGACCCGAAATCGCGTTTGACAAAGCCCGACAAACTGTATGAAATCATCCACAGGGACGCAATAAGGCAAAATACGTAACATACGATACAGCGCTCCCCGGGGACGACAGGATAATGGAGACAGCACGGCCCGCCAGCCTTGCATCGCCTGAAACCGTAGGGGTGACGAACCCCGGCGGATTGAGCCCTTTCGTGCTGACCTGCGACCACGCCTCCAATTTCCTGCCGCCGGAATTCGGAACGCTCGGCCTTGCTGCCGAAGAGCTTTCCCGCCACATCGCCTGGGATCCCGGCGCGTTGCCGGTCGCCCGCCGCATGGCCGCGGCGCTTGACGCGACGCTGGTCGAGACCCGCATTTCGCGGCTTGTCATCGACTGCAACCGCCCGCTCGACGCACCCGATCTGGTGCCGCCGGTCAGCGAGACCACGGCCATTCCGGGCAATGCCGGCCTGTCGCAAAAGCAGCGCGCCGCGCGCATCGCCCTGTCCTGGCAACCCTTCCACGATGCGGTCGCTGATATCATCGACACAAGGCTGGCGCGCGGGCTCGAGACGCGGCTGGTTTCAATCCATTCCTTCAACCCGGTCTACAAGGGCAAGAGCCGGCCCTGGCACATCGGCGTCATCCATGACGAGGATCGCCGGCTGGCATCGCCGCTTGTCGCTGCGCTGCAGCGGCTCGCCGGCGTCACGGTCGGCATCAACCAACCCTATTCGCCGGCCGACCGTGTCTATTTCACGCTGGAACGGCACGCCCGCCCGCGGGGGCTAGCCTGCGCGATGATCGAAATCCGCAACGACGAAATATCCGACGAAGCCGGGCAGCGGAAATGGGCGGATCTGCTCACGGGAATTTTTTCCGATCTCGAGCCGTCATCCGGATCCCAGGGATCCGGCCGGCGCGGGCTCGGCCATCCGGTGGAACCGGTCAACTGACAAGAAGAAGGGGACTTTCAAATGGCAGGCGTTAGTACGAAGCAAGTTGGCAGCGTCGCATACGCGAAGCGCGACAAATCCTATTTCGAGGACCGGCAACTGGTGCGTCACGCCAATGTCTGGCATCTGTGGGCGCTCGGCGTCGGCGCCGTTATATCCGGGCATTTCTCGGGCTGGAATTTCGGCTTCGGCACGGGCGGCTGGGGCGGCATGCTGGTGGCCGGCATCATCATCGCCATCATGTATGTCGGCCTCGTCTTCTCGATCGCCGAGATGAGCCCGGCTTTGCCGCACACCGGCGCTGCCTACTCCTTCGCCCGGACGGCGATGGGGCCGTGGGGCGGTTTTATCACCGGGCTTTGCGAAAACGTCGAATATGTCGTGACGCCCGCCGTCATCGCCTTCTTCATCGGCTCCTATATGGGAGGCATCTGGTCGGTCGCCTTTCCCGACTCCAGCGTCTGGCCACCGCTCTGGTGGCTTGTGACCTATGGGCTGTTCCTGGCGTTGAATATCTTCGGCGTCGCGCTGTCCTTCCGCGTCACCCTGATCGTGACGCTGCTGTCGCTCGCCGTGCTGATCGTCTTCTGGATCAGCGCCATCCCGAGCATGGACTTTTCGCGCTGGGCGCTGAACATCGGCGTCGGTCCGGACGGAGCCGCGATGGAACTCCCTGAAGGCAATGGCGCGATGTTCCCGTTCGGCTTGTCGGGCGTGCTGGCGACGTTACCCTTCGCAGTGTGGCTGTTCCTGGCGATCGAGCAGCTACCGCTGGCGGCGGAAGAATCGGTTGACCCCAAGCGCGACATGCCGCGCGGCATTATCGCCGGCATGCTGACGCTGATGGTTTCGGCCTTCATGATCGTGCTGCTCAACCCGTCGGTCGTCGGCGTCGGTTCCTTCAAGCTCGCCACTTCCGGCGAGCCTCTGCTTGACGGGTTCCGGGCGATTTATGGCGACTCGGGCGCAGTGCTGCTTGGCGTCATCGCGCTGATTGGATTGATCGCAAGCTTCCACACCATCATCTTCGCCATGGGCCGCCAGGTCTATTCGCTGAGCCGCGCCGGCTATTTCCCGTCGGCGCTGTCGGTGACCCACAGGTCCTACAAGACGCCGTATGTGGCGATGTTTGCGGGCGCCATCGTCGGCTTCGGCATCATGCTGATCATGTGGTTCGCGCTTGGCGGCGCTACGGCCGGTTCGCTCATCGGCTCGGTGTTGCTCAACATGGCGGTGTTCGGCGCGATGTTCTCCTACATCCTGCAGGCGGTGTCCTTCATTCTGCTGCGCCGGAACCAGCCGAACATCGAACGTCCCTATCGCAGCCCGCTCGGCGTCCCGGGCGCCGTGCTGACGATCGTCATCGGCGTGGTCACCTTGCTCTACCAGATTCAGGATGTGAATTTCACCAAGGGCGTGGTGTGGGTGGCGCTGTGGTTCGCCATCGCGATCGTCTATTTCGCGCTGGTCGGCCGTCACAAGCTGATCCTGTCGCCGGAAGAAGAGTTCGCGCTGGAGCACGCGCAGAAAGCCTGACCTGGCTCGGACCTCAAGGAAACACCCGGCCGCCTCCTGCGGCCGGGTCCAGAGTTGAACTCTCGAAGCGCCACAAAGGCGACGGAGCTTGCAAGAATGGCCGGAAATTTCTCGTTCGATCAGTTGAAAAAGGCGGCCTCCAGCGGTGAGGTCGACACCGTGCTGGCCTGCATTGTCGACATGCAGGGGCGGCTGGCGGGAAAGCGGTTCCTGGCGCAGTATTTCGTCGATTCCGCCCATGACGAGACGCATGGCTGCAACTATCTGCTGGCCGCCGACATCGATATGGAACCGGTGCCCGGCTACAAGGCGGCGAGCTGGTCGAAAGGCTATGGCGACTTCGTCATGAAGCCTGATATGTCGACGCTGCGGCGCATTCCATGGCTGGAAAAGACGGCGCTGGTGATCTGCGACGTGCTCGACCACCACAGCCATGACGATCTGCCGCATTCGCCGCGCGCCATCCTGAAGAAGCAGGTCAAGCGGCTGACCGAACGCGGCTATATCGGCTATTTCGCCTCCGAGCTCGAATTCTATCTGTTCAGCGAGACCTACGATTCCGCCCGCAAGAAGCACTGGCAGGGCCTCGACACGGCCTCGCCCTATATCGGCGACTACCAGATCGGCATCACCACCAAGGAAGAAGGCGTCATGCGCCGGCTGCGCAACGAGATGCAAGCCGCCGGCATTCCGATCGAGAACTCCAAGGGTGAGTGGGGTCCTGGCCAGGAAGAAATCAACGTCCGCTATGCCGAGGCCCTGGAAATGGCTGACCGCCACGTCATCCTGAAGAACGGCGCCAGGGAAATCGCCGAGTCCGAAGGCAAGGCGATCTCGTTCATGGCCAAGTACAATTATGGGCTGGCCGGCAATTCCAGCCATATCCACAATTCGCTGTGGAGCGCCGACGGCGAGACGCCGCTTTTCTACGACAAAAAGGCCGACTGGACGCTGTCGACGCTCGGCCAGCAATGGGCGGCGGGCCAGCTCAAATATGCCAGGGAATTCACCTGGTTCCTGGCGCCCTACGTCAACTCCTACAAGCGCTTCCAGGCCGGCACCTTCGCGCCGACCAAGATCATGTGGAGCGAGGACAACCGCACGGCCGGTTTCCGCCTGTGCGGCGAGGGCACCAAGGGCATCCGCATGGAATGCCGCATCGGCGGCGCCGACCTGAACCCCTATCTCGCCTTCGCCGCGCTGATCGCCGCCGGCCTTGCCGGCATCGACGAAAAGCTTGAACTGCAAAAACCCTTCGTCGGCGATGCCTATCAAGCCTCGCAGCTGCCGGAAATTCCGAAGACCCTGCGTGACGCCACCGAGACGCTGGCGAAATCGGAGATGCTGAAACAGGCGCTCGGCGACGGCGTGCTCGAGCATTATGTCCATACGGCGCACTGGGAGCAGTTCGAATACGACCGCCGCATTACCGATTGGGAACTGCACAGGGGATTCGAGCGTTATTAGAAAGATAGTAAGATACTATCTATACCTTGACCGAAAATGCGGCTTGAGCTAGGTTGTACAATGACCGAAGGAACCAAATACCACCCGCTTTTCGAGCATCTCCTGTTCTCGGGCCAGGGCCAGATGTCGATGAGCTTCGCAGAGATCGAGCAAGTTATCGGTGGCCGCTTGCCGCCGTCGGCACGACAGCGGGAGGAATGGTGGGCGAACAGCCCGAGCGGGCACAGTCAGGCGCGCGCCTGGTTGCGCGCAAACTACCGGACGTCTCGTGTCGATCTTGCGAACGAGCGGGTGGATTTCAAACTGGAGGGATGGCCCGAAGGTTATCGAAAGCCGAATATGGCTACCACAGCCAAGAGTCGTTCGGGAATGGCGGAACCAGCGCAGGCCAGCTACGAACTTCCGCAGGGAAATACCGACCATCCTCTTTTCGGCATATGGACAGGCAAGGTCACGCTTCTCGAAGGACATGATTACACGAGGCCGGCCTTTGAGCCTGACGTGCTGCCGTGACGTACAGGCTGCTGCTCGACACTTGCGCGATCATATGGATAGCGCTGAACGAGCCAATCACGCCGGAAGCCAAGATTGCCATCAACAGCGCCGCGGCTGTTGACGAGAAGGTCCGGGTTTCCCCCATTTCGGCCTGGGAGTTGGGCCTGCTGAGCGCCAAGGGCCGGTTGGCGGCAGCAAAGTCGCCAGCAAGCATTTTTGGGGAAGTGATCGCCACGCCAGGCATCAAGGTCGAGGCTCTTTCGCCGGAATTGTTGATTGAATCGTCTTTCTTGCCTGGATCGCTCCACGGCGATCCGGCGGATAGGATATTGATCGCGACAGCGCGGGCGTTCGATTTGACGCTCGTGACGCGCGATCAGTCGATACTGGATTATGCAAGAGCCGGGCATGTTCGCGCCCTTGCCTGCTGATGCTTTGCCTTCGATATATGGAGACGCCCACTTGGAAACCGTAAAACTCAAATCCCCCGTCGATGGTTCGATCTATGCCGAACGGCCCATCGCCACGGACCAGGCGATCAATGCGGCGGTCGAGCGGGCCAAGGCGGCGCAGGAGAAATGGGCTGAGACGCCGATCGTCGAGCGCGGCAAGTACATGCTGGCCATGCTGGAAGCGCTGGTCGCCATGACCGACGAGATCGTGCCGGAGATCGCCTGGCAGATGGGCCGTCCGGTGCGCTATGGCGGCGAATTCGGCGGCGTCAGGGAACGCACCAGCTACATGGTCGAGATTGCCGAAGCCGCACTGAAGCCGGTGATGGCCTCCAATCCCAAAGACGGGTTTCGCCGCTATGTGAAGAAGGTGCCGCTCGGCGTGGTCCTGGTGATCGCGCCGTGGAACTATCCCTATCTCACCGCCGTCAATACGATCGTGCCGGCGCTGATGGCCGGCAGCGCCGTTATCCTCAAGCATGCGGCCCAGACGCTGCTGGTCGGCGAACGCTTTCAACAGGCGTTCGACAAGGCAGGCCTGCCAAAAGGCCTGTTCCAGAACCTCGTCATGAACCATGCGCAGACCGAAAAACTGCTCGGCTCGGGCAAGATCGACCATGTCAATTTCACCGGATCGGTTGCCGGCGGCCGCGCCATCGAAAAGGCCGCAGCCGGCACCTTCATGACGCTCGGCCTCGAACTCGGCGGCAAGGATCCGGCCTACGTACTGGCCGACGCCAAGATGGACCATGCCGTCGCCAACCTGGTCGACGGCGCCTTCTACAATTCCGGCCAGTGCTGCTGCGGCATCGAACGCGTCTATGTCCATGAGAAGGTCTATGACGAATTCGTCGAAGGCTTCATCGCCGAAACCAGGAACTACGTCGTCGGCAACCCGCTCGACCAGGCGACGACGATGGGGCCGATGGCACAGGCGCGCTTCGCCGACCTGATCCGCGAGCAGAAGGCCGAGGCGCTGCGCAAGGGCGCCAGGGCGCACATCAACATGAAGGTGGCCAATGACGAGCAAGGCTCGCCCTATCTGGCGCCGGAAGTGCTGACCGGGGTCGATCATCAGATGAGCGTCATGCGCGAGGAAAGTTTTGGGCCGATCGTCGGCATCATGAAGGTGCGCAACGACGAGGAGGCGATCGCGCTGATGAACGACAGCCCCTACGGGCTGACGGCCTCGATCTGGACGCGCGACACCGAGCATGCGGCGGCGATCGGTGATCGCGTCGAGACCGGCACCGTGTTCATGAACCGCTGCGACTATCTCGACCCGGCGCTGGTCTGGACCGGCGTCAAGGACACCGGCAAGGGCGCGGCACTGTCGGCCATCGGTTACGACAATCTGACGAGGCCGAAATCATATCATCTGCGTGAAGCCATCTGATTTTTTCGAAAGACAGAAATGACAAAATTGATTTCCAAATGGAACTACCCGACGACCGTGCGCTTCGGCGCGGGCCGCATCAAGGAATTGCCTGATGTGCTTGATGCGACCGGCATCAAGCGGCCGCTGTTCGTCACCGATCCAGGGCTGGCCAGACTTCCGGTCGTTGCCTCGACCTTGAAGATCCTCGATGATGCCAAGGTGCCCTATGGTGTGTTTTCCGAGGTCAAGCCGAACCCGGTGGACTCCAACCTGACCGCCGGCATTGCCGTGTTCAAGCAGGGCAAGCATGACGGCGTCATCGCCTTCGGCGGCGGCTCGGCGCTCGACCTCGGCAAGCTGATCGCTTTCCAGGCCGGCCAGACGCGGCCGGTCTGGGATTTCGAGGATATCGGCGACTGGTGGACGCGCGCCAACTCTGACGCGATCGCACCGATCATCGCCGTGCCGACCACGGCCGGCACCGGCTCGGAAGTCGGCCGCGCCGGCGTCATCACCAATGAGGCGACCCACACCAAGAAGGTGATCTTCCATCCGAAACTTTTGCCGGCCATCGTCATCGCCGATCCGGAACTGTCGGTCGGCATGCCCGGCTTCATCACCGCCGGCACCGGCATGGATGCGCTCGCCCATTGCCTCGAAGCCTATTGCGCGCCGGGCTATCATCCGATGGCCGACGGCATCGCCGTCGAAGGCGTGCGGCTCGTCTTCGAAAACTTGCCGAAAGCCTTCGCCAACGGCAAGGATCTCGTCGCCCGCGCCCACATGATGAGCGCGGCCGCGATGGGCGCTGCCGCCTTCCAGAAGGGGCTGGGCGCCATCCACTCGCTGTCGCATCCGATCGGCGCACTCTACGACACCCATCACGGCATGACCAACGCCGTGTTCATGCCTTACGTGCTGGCCTTCAACCGCGATGCCATCGAGGTACGCATCGCCCGGCTCGCGGCTTATTGCGGCATCAGGGGCGGCTTCGACGGCTTCGCCAAGGCCGTCATCAAGCTGCGCAAGGAATTGAAGGTGCCGCACGCGCTGCCGGGCCTGATCAAGGGGCTCGACATGGACAAGAAGCGCAAGGGCCTGATCGCCGACATGGCCGTGGTCGATCCGACCGCCGGCGGCAACCCGGTCAAGCTGACCAGGAAGGCGGCGCTGACGCTGCTCGACAATGCCATTGCCGGCACCGCCTGAGACAGTATTCGCGCCGGAGATCGATCTGGGAATTCAAGGGCAAAGAAAGGGGGAAAGATGAAAGGCAAGACTGAAATTCGTTAGCCGGAAAAATAGTCGCGAAGCGATTGCTACAGCCAGTTAAAAAGAGTTTACTTTTTCGTACTGCAGGGCATCGCTTTCACAAAGCATTCATCGGGCCGTCACACGAAAACGATACCGCATCGCAGGCGTCCAACGGCGTCAGTTCAACGGAGAGAACACATGTTCAAATTCACGGGAAAAGTGCTTTCCCTTACGGCCGTCGCCCTGATGGCGACCTCTGCCATCTCGTCGGCGCAGTCCATGGATGAACTGGTCGCTGCCGCCAAGGCGGAAGGCCAGCTCACCACCATTGCGCTGCCGCACAGCTGGTGCGGCTATGGCGACGTCATCGCCGGCTTCAAGGCGAAGTATCCGGAAATCACCGTCAACGAGCTCAACCCCGATGCCGGCTCCGGCGACGAGATCGAGGCGATCAAGGCCAACAAGGACAATAAGGGCCCGCAGGCGCCGGATGTCATCGACGTCGGCCTGTCTTTCGGCCCGTCGGCCAAGGCAGACGGCCTGATCCAACCCTACAAGGTGTCGACCTGGGATACGATCCCTGACAGCGCCAAGGATGCCGATGGCTATTGGTATGGCGACTACTACGGCGTGCTCGCCTTCGGCGTGAACAAGGCCGTCGTGCAGAACGCGCCACAGGACTGGGCCGACCTGCTGAAGCCGGAATATGCCAACTCGGTGGCGCTTGCCGGTGACCCGCGCTCATCGAACAACGCGGTCATTTCGGTTTACGCTTCGGGCCTCGCGGCTGGCGGCAGCGGCGGCCAGGATGCCGCCGCCAAGGGTCTGCAGTTCTTCAAGCAGCTCAACGACGCCGGCAACTTCGTGCCGGTCGACGGTGAAGCGGCAGCTGTCGCCCAGGGCACGACACCGATCGTGATGAACTGGGACTACAACCTGCTCGCCATGCGCGACAAGATGGCCGGCAATCCGGAAATCGAAATCGTCGTGCCAAAGAGCGCCGTGGTCGCAGGCGTCTACGTACAGGCGATCAGCGCCTATGCGCCGCATCCGAACGCCGCCAAGCTGTGGATGGAGTATCTCTACTCGGACGAAGGCCAGCTCGGCTGGCTGAAGGGCTACTGCCACCCGATCCGCTTCAATGACCTCGCCAAGAAGGGCGTGATCCCGAAGGAGATGCTGGACAAGCTGCCGGCTGCCGAAAACTACGAAAAAGCGATCTTCCCAACCTTGGAGGAGCAGAACGCCGCCAAGAAGGAAATCAGCACGAACTGGGACGCCGTCGTTGGCGCCGTCGTGAAGTAATTCATAGGGCGCCGGCCGGTTCGCCGGCCGGCGCCCTATGCCAAGTTCGGGAAGTCCATGGCAGACTCCACAATGTCCCAGACAGCTCGCGTCAGCCCTGGCGCGCCGGAGATCAGCCGCGTTCGGCTGCCGCTGCATTGGTTAGGCGTCGCTCCGTTCTTCGTTTTCGCGCTGCTCTTTCTGATCTTGCCCACGGTAGGGCTAATCGCGGGCGCGTTTAAAAATGCAGCCGGCGACTATACGCTCGACAACATCATAGCGTTGTCGCAACCCAAGCTCGCAGCCGCCTATTGGGTATCCATTCAGATCAGCCTTGTTTCTGCGGTCCTTGGCGCCTTGATCGGCCTGGCCATGGCGGTGGCAGTGATTCGCGGCGGCTTGCCGTCGTGGTTACGCTCGGCGACCTTGACCTTCTCGGGCGTCGCCTCGAATTTCGCCGGCGTGCCGCTGGCATTCTCGTTCATTGCGACGCTAGGCCGGCTCGGCGTGGCGACGATCCTGTTGCGAGACATTTTCGGCATTAACATCTATTCGCTCGGCTTCAGTATCTTTTCGTTCTGGGGCCTGATCCTCACCTACCTCTATTTCCAGATTCCATTGATGATCGTCATCATCACGCCGGCGGTCGATGGGCTGAAGAAGGAATGGGGCGAAGCTGCCGCCACGCTCGGCGCAACCAATTGGCAATATTGGCGCATGGTGGTGATCCCGGTGTTATGGCCGAGTTTTCTCGGTACGACGGTCCTGCTCTTTGCCAACGCGTTCGGCGCAGTCGCAACGGCCTATGCACTGACGGGGCCCTCACTCAACATCGTGCCGATCCAGCTGTTCGCGCAGATTCGCGGCGATGTGCTTTACAATCCGAATCTGGGCTATGCGCTTGCATTCGGCATGATCGTCATCACCGGCCTGGCCAATCTCTTCTACATCTTGTTCCAACGGCGAGCCGAACGGTGGCTGAAATGAAGCAAGGCAGCCGTTTTTGGGCCTGGCTGGTTTTCGGCGTGGGAACCACCTATTTCGTCCTGCCGCTTTTGGCGACCTTTGAATTCTCCTTGCGTAAGCGGCGAGGGGAATACTCGTTTGACGCCTACCGCTCGGTCTTCGGAGATCCGAATTTCCAGGCGACATTTACCTATTCCGTCGTTGTGGCGATCTTCACCATCCTTCTGGGCGTGCTCCTCGTTGTCCCGACGGCTTACTGGATACGGCTGCGGCTACCGCATCTGCGGCCGGTCGTAGAGTTCATCACCCTGCTGCCGCTGGTAATCCCGGCCATCGTCATCGTCTTCGGCTACATCAGAATGTTCGGTTCGAATTCGGCGTTGCCCTTTCTGGCGACGGCGCGCGGCGCCGATGCTCTGCTGGTCATCGGCTATGCAGTGCTGGCGCTGCCTTACATGTACCGGGCGGTCGATACCGGTCTCAGGACCATCGATGTCAGAACGCTCACCGAAGCCGCACAAATCCTCGGCGCCGGCTGGACCACCATCATCGCCCGCATCATCCTGCCGAACGTGCTGATCGCCGTCTTGTCCGGCGCGTTCCTGAGTTTCGCCATCGTCATCGGCGAGTTCACCATGGCCTCGCTGCTGAATCGTCCGGCGTTCGGCCCCTATCTGCAGAACATCGGCGCCAACACTGCCTATGAGCCATCGGCACTGGCGCTCATTTCGTTCGCCATCACCTGGGGCTGCATGTCGCTGATCCAGATCCTGTCGCGTTTTGCGCCGCGATCGGCGAACCGGCCAAACTGATCGAAAAAGTCCTGATCGAAAGAAACGCCATGGCCGAGCCATTCCTCTCTATCCAGCAGGTTCGAAAAGCCTTCGGCGCCACCACCGTCGTCCAGGACTTCAACCTCGACGTCGAGCCGGGCGAATTCGTCTCCTTCCTTGGGCCGTCGGGCTGCGGCAAGACGACGGTGCTGCGCATGGTCGCCGGCTTTGAGGAGCCGAGCGCCGGCAAGATCGTGGTGACCGGCAAGGACATCACCCGGCTCAAGCCCAACCAGCGCAATGTCGGCATGGTGTTCCAGGCCTATGCGCTGTTTCCCAACCTGACGGTGGCGCAGAACATCGGCTTCGGGCTGAAGGTCGCGGGCATGCCCAAGGCCGATGCCGACAGGCGCGTTGCCGAGATGCTCGACCTCATCAAGCTGCCGCAGATGGGCGACCGCTATCCCTATCAGCTCTCCGGCGGCCAACAGCAGCGTATCGCGCTGGCGCGGGCGATTGCGCCGAAGCCGAAGCTGCTGCTGCTCGATGAGCCGCTGTCGGCGCTCGACGCCAAGGTGCGCGTGTCGCTGCGCGAGGAAATCCGCTCGATCCAGAAGAAGCTCGGCATCACCACCGTCTTCGTCACCCACGACCAGGAAGAGGCGCTGTCGATCTCCGACCGCATCGCCGTCATGTATGGCGGCAAGGCCGAGCAGGTCGGCACGCCGTTCGAGATCTACAACCGGCCGGCAACAAAGTTCGTCGCCAATTTCGTCGGCACGCTGAATGTGTTCGAAGGCACCGTCACCGATGCAGCGTCGGGCAAGGTGCGCGTCAATTCGCAAGAGGTCTCGCTGCAGGGAAAGCTGAACGGCTCCAAGTCTGGCGACACGCTGTCGCTGGCGCTGCGCCCCGAGGCGATTTCGCTCGGCCGTCATCCCGGCCGCGACGCGAGCCTTTCGGGCGAGATCACCGAAGTGCATTTCCTCGGCTCGGTCATCCGGGTCCGCGTCGGCATCGGCGGCAGCACGGTGTCGCTCGACACGTTCAACAGCCCGGCCTCGCCGCCGCCCGCCGTCGGCGAGAAGGCCGAGATTTCCTTCTCGTCGGGCGACATGTTGGTGCTGCATTAGGGGAGTGAATAGTGAATAGTGAATGGTGAATAGTAGAAGGCACTTGACGCGCCGAAATTTCTCTGCGGCAACCATTCACCATTCACCATTCACCATTCACCATTCACCATTCACCATTCACCATTCACCAGCCAAAGCCGGTCGCCGTTTTTTGCAGTGCCAACAGCCGGAATTCGCCGCTACGATAAGGCATGGCGCTTTTCGAACTGACCCTTGTTCTCCTGCTGATTGCCGTCGCACTGACGGCGCTGTCGCGGCGTCTCCAGGTTCCTTATCCCTCCTTGCTGGCGTTGGCCGGCGCAGGCATCGCCTTCCTGCCGTTTGCGCCGACCATCGAGATCGATCCCGAACTGGCGCTCGCCTTGTTCATCGCGCCGGTGCTTCTTGACGCGGCTTACGACACCTCGCTGCGCGACCTCAATCGCTATAGGCTGCCGCTAGTCTTGCTGGCGCTTGGCGCCGTCATTTTCACCACTGCGACCGTCGCGCTCGTCGGATGGACAATGGCAGGTCTGCCGATCGCTGCGGCTATTGCCCTTGGCGCGATCGTGGCGCCGCCCGATGCCGTCGCGGCGTCGGCCGTGCTTGGACAGTTCAAGGTGCCGCACCGCGTCACCGCGATCCTGCAAGGCGAAAGCCTGCTCAACGACGCCACGGCACTCCTGATCTACCGTATGGCGGTTTCGGCAGCTGCCGGCTCCATCCTGCTGAGCAGCGCGGTTCCGATGATCCTGCTGTCGACGGTCGGCAGCCTTGCCGCCGGTTACGTGCTCGGCCGATTGTCTCTCGCCACGCTCAGCCGGATCGAGGACCCGGCGAGCGGCACTGTGGTGCAATTTGCCGGAACGTTCGGCGTCTGGATCCTGGCCGACAGCATCGGGCTCTCCGCCATCATAACAATCGTAGTCTATGCCATGACCATCGCGCGCACCGCGCCGCGCCGCATGCCGGCCAGAAATCGCGTCAGCTCCTATTCGGTCTGGGAGACGGCGGTGTTCGTGCTCAACGTGCTGGCCTTCGTTCTGATGGGACTTCAGGCACGGTCGATCGTCGGCCGGCTGGCCGAGCAGGGGCAAGCCGAGGCGTTTGTCTTTGCCGCAGCCGTGCTGGCTGTCGTGATCGTCTCGCGCCTCGTCTGGGTGCTCGGATGCGGCGCGATCATGAGGTGGTTTGCCAGCTTCGGTGACGCGGACCGGCAGGCCGAAGCTCCGTCCTTTCGCGGCGGCGTGCTGATCGGCTGGTGCGGTATGCGTGGCCTGGTCACCCTTGCGGCAGCGTTTGCCTTGCCGACCGACTTTCCCGGCCGCGACCCGATCGTGCTCGCCGCATTCTCGGTCGTCCTCGGCACCCTGGTGCTGCAAGGCATCAGCCTGAAGCCGCTGCTGCATCTGCTTCGTCTCGATCCGGACGAAACTGTCGACCGCGAGGTCGCGCAGGCACGCGTCGCCATCATGCAGGCCGCGCTGGACGTGTTGAGCGGCAAGACATCGAATGCCGCGGCCGTGGTCCGCGAGCAATTTGCCGCGCAGCGCACGATTGCTGAAAATCCTGACGATGCCCAGGCAGCGACCGAGTACGACAGGTTGCGCCTCTATGCCATCAAGAGCCAGCGTGACGCGCTGGAGCAGCTGCGCATCGACGGAACGATCGGCGACGAGGCGTATCATCGCCTGGAGGAGGAAATCGACTGGTCGGAACTGGCCGCCTCTCCGCCGGGACGATTCCAGCCGTTGACGACTTAGAGCGCTGCGTGGCCCAAGCTCTCTCCATCCGGCTGCACATTGCAGCCGATCAGCCCAACGGCTACTGCTTTCAGGGAATTGAGCCGGATAAGCAATGAAGCTGGTCAGCTACAATATCCAGTACGGCTTCGGCGGCGACGGCCGCTACGATCTCGCGCGCAGCGCCAAAATTGTCGCCGGCGCCGACATCATCGCCTTGCAGGAGGTGGAACGGTACTGGCTGCGCAGCAGCGAGGACGACCAGCCGGAACTTCTTTCGCGACTGCTGCCCGAGTACTATTGGGTTTATGGGCCGGCCTTCGACATGGACGCCAGCGAGCGGCGTGACGGCCGCATCGTCAACCGGCGGCGGCAATTCGGCACCATGCTCCTGTCCAAGCTGCCGATCGTCTGGTCGCGCCTGCACACGCTGCCGCTGCGCCGCACCGTGCGTCCGCTCAACACCCGCAACGCAGCACTCGAATGCATGATCCGCACCGCTGCCGGTCCGGTACGGGTGCTTTCGCTGCATCTGGCGCACATCGCCGCCGAAGAGCGGCTGGAGCAGATCGATTATTTGCTCGCCGAGCATCGCCGGGCGCCGTCCGACGGCGGCCCGTGGAGCGGCGTCGACGATGAGCCTGTGCGCAACTGGAGCAATGGCGAGCCGGAGCCGGAAAACCCGCTGGCGGCGATCTGGATGGGCGATTTCAACATGGAGCCGGGGAGCGCCGAGTACCGGCGCATCGTTGGCAGCACGCCCTACCATCGCGGTGCTGCCTATCTCGACGGTTTTGTCGATGCCGCCGCCATCGCCAGCGAACCGACGGCGGATTTCCACACGCATGTGAAGACCATCGACGGCTGGCTGGCAAAGCGCCGGCTCGACCACTGCTTCGTCGGCGGCATGTTGGCGGGACGGGTGCGCTCGGTTAGCGCCGATATCGGCGAAATCGCCTCCGACCATTTTCCGCTGCGGGTCGACATCGACCTGGAAACGCCGTTCGCGACGGGGGCCGAATGCGCATGAGCCGCCGATGACCTTGTTCGTCTTCTTGGCGGTGCTTGCCGCCGCCGCCATGCACGCGATCTGGAACGCGCTGGTCAAGGTCCATCTCGACCGCTTTTTGTCGATCACGCTGATGACGCTCGGCATGGGCGCCGTGGCGCTTCTGGCGCTGCCTTTCGTCGATGTGCCGAAAGCCGAAGTGTGGCCCTACATCATCGCCTCGGTGATCTTCCACATGGGCTACAGGACGTTCCTGATCGGCGCCTACAAGGCCGGCGATTTCGCCCAGACCTATCCGCTGGCGCGCGGCACGGCGCCGCTGCTGGCTGCACTTGGCGGCATTGTGGTCGTCGCCGAAGTTCCGGCGCCGCTCGCCATTCTCGGCATTGTTCTCCTGTCAGCCGGCACGCTGGTGCTGTCGTTTCGTGGCGGCGCACATCTGGAAAGGCTGAACCTGCGCGCCGTCGGCTTTGCGCTAGGCACCTCTATTTTCATAGCCGGCTATACGCTGTCCGACGGCAGCGGGGCGCGGCTGGCCGCTACCGCCTCAAGCTATGCGGCATGGCTGTTCGTCTGTGATGCGGCTTGGGCATTGGTGCTGTGCCTGATCTTCCGCGGACCGAAGGCTTTGCCGGTGCTGGCGCGCGACTGGAAGGCGGGCGTGTACACCGGCGTCCTCAGCGGCGCCGCCTACTGGATCGTGATGTGGGCGATGACCAAGGCGCCGATCGCCTCGGTCGCGGCGCTGCGCGAAACCTCGATCCTGTTCGCCATGATGATCTCGGTGTTTGCGCTCGGCGAGAAGATGACCGCCTGGCGGGGTGCCGCCGTGCTCAGCATTGTTGCCGGCGTCGTCGCGCTGAGGCTTGGATAGGCTAAAGCGCGTCGCGTTCGACCGACCTCACGCGACGCGCTTTAGGTTGTTGTTTTTTGCATGTCGTTATCGCAAAACCGCTGCACACTTTTGCGCGACATGCATTAAGCGCCTATCTCGAGGTCGAACACCATCAGCCCGTCGGTTCCGCCTTCAAGCGCCGCGACCAGCCGAGCGCCGGCTCGGCTGTGAGCCTCATGCACCAGATAGGCGTCGCGTGCGGCGGCATCGCGGAAGTCGATGGTGAAGCCGTGCGTGAAGCCGCGCGCGAACGGCTCTGGGCTGGTGTTGGCGCTGAATTCGACCTTGCCCATACCGTCGATCACCCGCCGCAGCGCCTCAAGATCGGCATGGATTGCCGCGCGCTCGTCGTCGGTGACGTCACTGCGGAACCTGATGAAAACACATTGTCTGATCATTCTTGGGATCTCATGCCGCTTGGTTGGTGGAAAACACGGCCGGCGGCAGCGGCTCGCGGCCAAGGATCAGATCGGCGCCTTTTTCGCCGACCATGATGGTCGGCGCGTTGGTGTTGGAGGAGGGGATGCGCGGCATCACCGAGGCGTCGCAGACGCGCAAGCCCTCGATGCCGCGCAGCCTGAGATCGGGCGTCACCACGCTCATTGCGTCATGGCCCATGCGGCAGGTGCCGACGGGATGATGGTCGGTCTTGGAACTGCGGCAGGCATAGTCGAACAGTTCGTCGTCGCTGGTGAGCGTCGGTCCCGGCAACACCTCGCGCAGCACGTACGGGGCCAGCGCTTTCTGCCGCATGATCTCGCGCGCCAGCCTGAGCCCCTTGATCGACATGTCGCGGTCGTAGGGGTCGGACCAGTAATTCGGATCGATCAGTGGATGGTCGGCGGGGTCGGCGCTGTTCAGCCGCACCGTGCCACGCGAGCGCGGACGCAGGAAAGCCGAGTTCAGCGTCACGCCCGGATTTTTCAGTTTTTCGACACCAGCCTCGATGCCGGAGCCGAGGCCGAGATGCAGCTGGATGTCGGGCGAGGCGGCGGTCGGGTCGGCGTACCAGAAGCCGCCGGTCTCGAACAGGCTGGAGGCAACGGGACCTTTTTTCAACAGCAGGTATTGCAGGCCGGCCCACACCGTCCGGTGCAGCTTGGCGTAGTTGTCGTAGGTGTGGTCGCCGGTGCATTCGGCAATGACGAACAGGTCGAGATGATCCTGCAGGTTAGAACCGACGCCGGGCAGGTCGTGCACCGGCGTCACGCCGACCGACTTCAGATGGTCGGCCGGGCCGATGCCCGACTGCATCAAGAGCTTCGGCGAGCCGATGGCGCCGGACGAGACGATGACTTCGCGCTCGGCGCGCAAGACTTTCTTCTCGCCGCCCGGCCTGTCGACGATCTCGACACCGACGGCGCGGCCCTTGTCGATGACGATGCGCGTCACCAGCACATCTGTCCTGACGGTCAGGTTTTTTCGCGCGCGGATCGGCCTGAGATAGGCGACCGAGGCGGAGGAGCGTTTCGCGTCCTTCTGCGTCAGCTGATAGTAACCGACGCCTTCCTGGCTTGCGCTGTTGAAGTCTGGATTGAAAGGAATGCCCATCTGCTGCCCGGCGCGGAAATAAGCCTCGCAGATCGGCAGCGGCGCAATCGGGTTCGAGACGCCGAGCGGTCCCTGGTCGCCGTGAAAATCGTTGGCGTAGCGCTGGTTGTTCTCGGCCCGCTTGAAATAGGGCAGCACGTCGCGATAGCCCCAGCCGGCAAGGCCCTCCTCCTTCTCCCAGGCGTCGTAATCGCGGGCATTGCCGCGCGTGTAGATCTGGGCGTTGATGGAGGAGCCGCCGCCGATCACCTTGGCCTGCGTGTATCGGAAGACGCGATCCTTCATGTGCTTCTGCGGCACGGTCGACCAGCCCCAGGCGGCGATGCCCTTGGTCATCTTGGCGAAACCAGCCGGCATGTGGATCAGCGGGTGCCAGTCCTTGCCGCCGGCCTCGAGCAGCAGCACTGAATTCGATGGCTCTTCGCTCAGCCGGTTGGCCAGGACGCAGCCGGCCGGGCCGGCGCCGACGATGATGTAGTCGGTCATGGCGTCACCTGTTCACAGCCTCGGCACCGACAGCGCACCGTCGACATTGATGATCGAGCCGGTCGAAAAACCGAGCTTGCCGCCGGCGAGCGCTACTACGGCGGCGCCGACATCGGCGGCTTCGCCCCAGCGCTTTGCCGGCACCAACCCGTCGTCGATCAGCGCGTCGTATTTGGCCTCTACCCCTGCGGTCATGTCGGTGCGGATGATGCCCGGCCGCACCTCGAACACGCCGATATTTTCGGCGGCAAGCCGCAGCGCCAGGGCCTTTACCCACATCGAAAGCCCGGCCTTGGAGATGCAATAGTCGGCACGTTCGGGCGAGGCCATTTCGGCGCTGACCGAGGTGATGGTGATGATCGATTTGGCACGATCGGCCGGTTGGCCGACCATCGCCTTGGCAACGGCCTGGCTGAGGAAGACGGTGCCGCGCAGATTGATGGCGAGGATCCGGTCGAAGTTTTCAGGTTTCAATTCCAGCAGGTCGCCGCGTACCACGGCGCCGATGCCGGCATTGTTGATCAGGCAGTCGATGCGGCCGAAGGCGCTTGTCGCGGCATCGACCAATGCGGCATGGTCGTCGAGGTCGGCGACGTCGCCGCGGTGGTACGCGAATTTCGCGCCGCGGGCGGTGATGTCAGCGGCAAGCCCGTCGCCGGCTTTTTCGGCAAGGTCCACGACAAGGATGTCGAAGCCCGCATCGGCCAGCGCCTCTGCGCAAGCAAGGCCGATGCCGCGCGCGCCGCCGGTGACGATGGCTGCCGGGCGGGTCATGCGACAAGCTCCGTTTTGCGGATGTGGTCGGCGACGCGCAGCGCTTGCGCTGCGATCGACAGCGCCGGATTGACCGCGGCCGAGTTCGGCAGGAAGCTGGCGTCGACGACAAACAGGTTCTTGTGGTCGAACGAGCGGCAGAACGGATCGAGCGGCGAGGTCGCCGGATCAACGCCCATCCTGACTGTGCCGCATTGGTGCGACGGCGTGCGCTTGTCGAAAGGCCGCGACAGGACGATCGGATAGCCGCAGGCGCGGAAATTCTCGCGCATCACCTTGGTCAGCCCGTCGAGCGACTGCATGTTGGAGCGGCGCCACTGCATGACGATGTCCTTGCCGTCGACCATGATGCGGCTTTCGGGATCGGGCAGGTCCTCGCACATCAGGTACCAGTCGACGGCGTGGCCGGCCATGAAGTCCAGCGCGAATTTGGGTGCAAGCTTGACGTGGGCCCGCAGCATATAACCGTCGATCTTGCCGAGAAGCTGGACGTTGCCGAGCGGCTTGCCGCCCTTGCCGTCGGACAGATAATAGTCGTTGAGCATCAGCGTCTTCTGGTAGACGCAGGTGTTCCTGCGGCGCGGATCGATCGCCAGCATGGCGCTCGAATTGTGGTTCATGAAGTTGCGGCCGACCTGGTCGGAACGGTTGGCAAGGCCCTTTCCGTTGGGGGAGGGCGAGCGCAGCAGGATGGCCGCCGAATTGACCGCGCCGGCCGAGAGGATGACCAGCTTCGGCGTCACCTTCTTCAGCGTGCCATTCTGGCGATAGTGAACGGCTGCGATCGTCCTGGCATCCGACGAGGCTTCAAAATATTCGACATGAGAACCGGTCTCGAGCCTGATGTTTGGGTCGGCCAGTGCCGCTGTCAGTGGTCCCGACTGGGCGTCGACCTTGCCGGTCCCGGTGTTGGGAAACGCATCCCAGCCTGTCTTGCCGTCCTTTAGCCAGGCATCGATGTCGACGCCGAGCGGCAGCGATGCCGGGTGCAGGCCAAGGCCCTTGAGCTCGGCGCGGGCGCGGGCGATCGGCGGCTCGTCCGGCACCGGCCCGAAGGCATAGGGGATCGAGTGGAACGGTTCGGTCGGGTCTTCGCCGAGTGCGCCGCGCACGCGAAAAAGCTGCTCGGCCCTGGAGTACCAGGGCTCGAATTCCTCATAGGAGAACGGCCAGGCCGGCGAGACGCCGCCATAGTGCTCCATCTGCGAAAAGTCTTCCCTGCGGTAGCGGATCAGCACCGCGCCATAGAATTTCGAATTGCCGCCGACGTAGTAATAGTTACCGGGGTTGAACGCAGCACCCCCGGCCTCGCGCCACATCTCCTTCGGCCGGTAGTGGCCGTCGACGAAAATGGCGCGCGTATCGCGGGTGTGCGGCGTCGCCGGCAGTTCCTCGCCGCGCTCCAGGATCAGGATCGAGGCGCCACTGCCGGCAAGGCCGGAAGCGATCGTGGCGCCGCCGATGCCGGAGCCGATGATGACGATGTCCGGGATTGTCATCAAAGGATGCGGTTCTCGGTCGCCGGATCGAAGAACACCGCCTTGGTCAGGTTGAAGGCGAGCGGCGTGCTGGTGCCCGGCTGGATGTTGGCGTCGGCGCGCAGGCGCGCCACCACCGCCTTGCCGCCGAGATTGGTGACGGCATAGGTGTCGGAGCCGGCCGGTTCGACGACCTCGATATGACAGTCGGCGGTGGCGATGTTCGATGCATTGCGTTCGGCTCCTTCAGGATCGGTCAGAGCCTCGGGGCGGACGCCGAAGATGATCGGCTTGCTGTGGAATGCCGACAGGCCCGTCGGCGCATCGGCCAGCGGCAGCGAGATCGGCTCGCGGGCCTCGCGCTGCAGCACCACTGAAAGCGCATTGCCATTGCCGCCGATCGTCGCCGGAATCAGGTTCATCGCCGGTGAGCCCATGAAGTCGGCAACGAACAGGTTGGTCGGATTGTTGTAGATTTCGGCCGGCGTGCCGAACTGCTGCACCTCGCCGTCGCGCATCACCGCAATCTTGGTGGCCAGCGTCATCGCCTCGATCTGGTCGTGGGTGACATAGACGATCGTTGTGCCGGTGGTCGCGTGCAGGCGCTTGATCTCGATGCGCATGTCGACGCGAAGCTTGGCGTCGAGATTGGAGAGCGGCTCGTCGAACAGAAACAGCTTGGGGTCGCGCACCAGCGCACGGCCCATGGCGACGCGCTGGCGCTGGCCGCCGGAAAGCTGGCTCGGCTTGCGCTGCAGGAGGTGGCCGATCTGCAGCACTTTCGCCACCTTGTCGATCGCCTTCTGGCGCTCCTGAGCCGGGACGCCGCGCATCTCCATGCCGAAGGCAATGTTTCCGGCGACGGTCATGTTCGGATAGAGCGCATAGCTCTGGAACACCATGGCGATGTCGCGTTTCGAGGGGTGGAGATCGTTGATCGTGCGCCCGTCGACGCGGATTTCGCCTTCGGTGATGGTTTCCAGGCCGGCGATGGTGTTGAGCAAGGTCGACTTGCCGCAGCCGGACGGGCCGACCAGCACCAGGAAGCCGCCCTTTTCGAGATCGAGGTCGATGCCCTTCAGGATCTCGACCGATCCGAACTGCTTCCTCAGCCCATCAATTTCGAGAAAAGCCATTCGATTATCCTTTGACGGCGCCGGCCATCAGGCCGCGCACGAAATAGCGGCCAGCGACCACATAGACGAGAAGGGTCGGCAGTGCGGCGATCATCGCCGCCGCCATGTTGACATTGTATTCGACGACGCCGGTCGAGGTGTTGACGACGTTGTTCAGCGCCACCGTCATCGGCATCGCGTCGCCGGTGCCGGCATAGGCCGAGGCGAACAGGAAGTCGTTCCAGATGTTGGTGAACTGGTAGATGACGGTGACGACGAAGATCGGCATCGAATTCGGCAGCATGATGCGCCGGAAGATCTGGAAGAAGCTGGCGCCGTCGACCTGTGCCGCCTTCACCAGTTCGGTCGGGAACGCCTCGTAGTAATTGCGGAAAAACAAGGTGGTGAAGCCGAGCCCGTAGACGACGTGGACAAAAACCAGGTTGACCGTCGGATTGCCCAGGCCGAATGAAAATCCAGTGGCGTTTCGCAGCGTCACGCCGAAACGGCCGAGGCTGCCGAGGATCGTCGCCATCGGCAACAGCACCGACTGGAACGGTATGAAGCAGGCAAACAGCATCAGCCCGAAAACCAGCGTGTGGCCGCGGAAGCGCCATTTGGTCAGGACGTAGCCGTTGAGCGCGCCGAGCAGCGTCGAGATCAGCACCGCCGGCACCACCATCTTGATGGAATTCCAGAAATAGCCCTTGATGCCGGCGCAGGTCAGGCCGACGCAGGTTTCGCCCCACGCCTTCAGCCATGGTTCGAAGGTCGGCGCCTGCGGCAGCGCCAGCATGTTGCCGTTCTGGATCTCGTCCATGGTCTTGAACGAGGTCACCAGCATGACGAACAGCGGCATCAGGTAGAACAGCGCGAACAGCGCCAGCAGGCCATAGATGACGATGCGGTTGACGGTCCTGGCGCTGATGCCGCCAGTGCTCTGGCGAGCGGGCGTGGCAATGACGCTCATCGCGGCTTCTCCCTGAGCTCGGAATAGAGATAGGGCACGATGATCGCGGTAATGGTCATCAGCATGATCACGGCGCTGGCCGAGCCGACGGCCATTTCGTTGCGCTTGAAAGTGTACTCATACATGAAGTTTGACGGCAGCCAGGCCGAGCCGCCCGGCCCGCCGCTGGTCAGTGCTACGACCAAGTCGTAGGACTTGATGGCGAGGTGAGCGAGTACGATGAAGGCCGACAGGAAAATGGGCCGCAGCAGCGGGATGACGATGCGCCGGTAAAGCTGGAAGGTGGTGGCGCCGTCGATCTGCGCCGCCTTCATGATCTCGCCATCGATGCCGCGCAGGCCGGCCAGGAACATCGCCATGATGAAACCCGAGGCCTGCCAGACGCCGGCGATCACAACGGTGTAGATGACGAAATCCTTGTTCTTGATCCAGTCGAAATGGAAGCTCGTCCAGCCCCATTGATGCAGCGTCTGCTCAAGGCCGAGGCCGGGATCGAGGAACCATTTCCAGGCGACGCCGGTAACGATGAAGGACAGCGCCATCGGGTAGAGATAGATCGGCCGCAACATGCCTTCGCCGCGGATCTTCTGGTCGAGCAAGATCGCCAGGAAAAGGCCGAGCGCCAGGCAGATGAAGATGTAGAGAAAGCCGAAAATGCCCATGTTGATGATCGACGTGTACCAGCTCGACGGCGGGTCGCTCTCGAAGGTCCAGCGCCACAGCCGCTGATAGGCACGCGGCCCAGTGAGCGCATAGGATGGAAAAGTCTTGGAATTGGTGAACGACAGATAGACCGTCCACAGGATGAAGCCGTAGACGAAGACAATGGTGATCGCGAAGCTTGGCGCCAGCACGATCTTCGGCAACGCGTCCTGCAGGCGCGAACGCATGGAGGCAATCGGGCGGGCGCCATGCTCCGGCGTCAGCTTGATCTGGGTCGTGACCGTAGTCATGGGCTCCTCCCTTTCGGGTCGGGCGTGTTGATCGATCGCCGGCGCCGGGTGATAGTCAGTCCGACGCGAGGCCGACCATCCTGGCCTGCCTTCCCCACCGGAGCGGGGAAGGTCCTTTCATGCCGGTTCTTATTTGGCGTCTTCGATCGCGTTGACCAATTGGGTCACGGCCTCGTCCGAGGTCTTGATCTGGCCGTGGACGAACTTCGAGACGACGTCCTTGTAGGCATTGGCGACGGCCGGCGGCGCGCCATAGCCTTGCGCCAGCGAACCGAACAGCGTGCCGCCTTCGTTGGCCGCCTTCAGGTCGGCGATGCCCTTCTTGCCGCAAGCGTCGAAGTCGGTATCAGGTACGTCGGTGCGGGCCGGGACCGAGCCCTTGACGACGTTAAAGGCCGACTGGAAGCTCTTCGACAAAGTTGCGGTGGCCAAGGCGACCTGCGCGGCCTTGCGGTCCTCCGGAACGTCGAACATGCCGAACATGTCGGAGTTGTAGACCACGCTGCCGTCGGTGCCCGGGAAGCGATAGCAAAGGAAGTCGGTGCCCGGCGTCTTCTTGGCGGCGTTGAATTCGCCCTTGGCCCAGTCGCCCATGACCTGCACCAGCGCATCGCCCTTGATGACCATGGCCGTGGCAAGGTTCCAGTCGCGGCCGGAGAAGTTCGGGTCGACATAGGTGACGAGCTTGGCGAGGTTGTCGAACGACTTCTTCATCGTGTCGGATTTCAGCTGCTCTTCGTCGAGGTCGTTGAAGGCCTTCTTGTAGAACTCAGGTCCGCCGGTCGACAGCACGACCGAATCGAACATCGTGGCCTCCTGCCAGTTCTGGCCGCCGAGCGCGAGCGGGATGACGCCCGCCGCCTTGGCCTTGTCGAGCAGCGCGATGAAGTCGTCGAAGGTCTTGGGCTCGGTGCCGCCGATCTTGTCCATCACCGCCTTGTTGATCCACAGCCAGTTGACCGAGTGGACGTTGACCGGAGCCGCGACCCACTTGCCGTCATAGACCGAGAATTTCTGCAGGGCGGTCGGAACGGACTTGTCCCAGCCTTCCTTTACCGCGGTTTCGGTCAGGTCGCCCATCACGCCGGCTGCGGCATAATCGAGCACGGTATAGCCGAGCATCTGCGAGGCGGTCGGGTAGTTGCCGGCCGCGACCATCGCCTTCAGCGCGGTCATGGCGGCGTCGCCGCCGCCGCCGGCCACGGGCACGTCCTTCCAGGCAAAGCCTTGCTTGGCCAGATCCTCCTTGAGCACGTTCAAGGCAGCCGCTTCGCCGCCAGACGTCCACCAATGCAGCATCTCGACTTCCTTGACGTCCTGGGCATGGGCCGCGAACGCAAGCCCCGAGCCGAGAGCCGTTCCGATAAGCAGTTTGCGCAACATGTACTTCCTCCCTTGTTGCAGCTACACGACCGGCTGATGTCCGCCGGGGTTCTTCCCAACTCAGCCGACCCACCATCCGGTGCGCTGGCCGCGATGAAACTGGATTGTCTTTTCCTCGGTATAATCCTCGACGGCGCGTTTGCCGAGTTCGCGCCCGAGACCGGATTGCTTGTAGCCGCCGAAAGGCAGCTCGGGATAACCTTCCATGAACGTGTTCACCCAAACGGTTCCCGAACGCACACTCCGCGCCACCGACATGCAGGTGTCGATGCTGGCGCTCCACACGCCCGCCGACAGACCATAGGGCGTGTTGTTGGCGATGCGCAACGCCTCTTCAATCGATCCAAACGTCAGCACCGAAAGCACCGGGCCGAACACTTCCTCACGTGCAATGGCCATGTCTTCGGTGACGCCCCGAAGGATGGTCGGATCGAGATATTGACCGGCACTGGAGGCGATCTGCTTGCCGCCGCTATAGACGCTGCTGCCGTCGTTTGCCGCCGCCGCCACGTAGCCGGTGACCTTGGAAAGGTGCTCGGAAGAGATCATCGCGCCGACTTTGGTGCTGTCGTCGAGCGGATCGCCGACGCTGACCCTTGCGGTGAGCGCCTTCACTGCGCCGAGGAAGTCGTCGGCGATCGCCTCATGGACGATCAGCCGGCTGCCGGCGTTGCAGCATTCGCCGGCGTTGAAAAAGCCGCCGAACACCGCCGCGTCGGCGGCCGCTTCGAGGTCGGCATCTGGAAAGACGATCTGGCCGTTCTTGCCGCCGAGTTCCATGGAAACCTTCTTCAGCGTGTTCGCGGCCGACGCCATGGTCATCTTGCCGACCCGGGTGGAGCCCGTGAACGACACCATCTCGACCAGCGGATGGCTGACCATCGGCGCGCCGACATCGGCTCCCAGCCCAGCGAGGACGTTGACAACGCCGTCCGGCAAGCCGGCCTGCATCAGGATGTCGCCGAGCACGAAGGTCGAGGCCGAGGTCATCTCGCTCGGCTTGACCACCGCCGTGCAGCCGGCGGCGAGCGCGAACGGCAGTTTCTGGCTGACGATGAGGAACGGGAAATTCCACGGCGTGATGATCGAGACGACGCCGATCGGTTCACGCAGCACGACGCCCAGCATGGCGTCGCCGAGATTGGCGTAGGTTTCGCCATGCAGCGTGCGGGCAAGTGCTGCGGCATAGCGCCAGATATCGACGGCGCCGCCGATCTCGCCGCGCGCCTGGGCGATCGGCTTGCCGGATTCCAGCGCGTCGAGCCGGGCAATCTCCTCGAGCCGCGCCTCGATCAGGTCTGCCGTCTTGAGCAGGATCGCGGCGCGCTCGCCGGCCTTCATGCGCGGCCACGGGCCGGTCTCGAAAGTCTTGTGTGCGGCCTGTACCGCCGCCTCGACGTCCGCCGCGCCGGCTTGCGCATAGCGCGAAACGGTGAAACCGTGGCCAGGGCTGTTGCGCTCCAGCGTGCGGCCGTCTCGCGCATCGACGAACTTGCCGTCGATCAGCAGCCGGTAGGTCTTCGGTGCTGCGGCTGCCTCGGCGGGCATGGCGATGGTGAGGGGCAACTTCATGTGATTTCCAGGTTCCGCTCACATTTCAGGATCTTGAAAACGCTGGTTTCTGCTTGGTCTTGAAAGCGTCGACACCGGCCTTGAGATCGCCGGTCAGCGCGATGAAGCCGCTGGCCAGCGCCTCTGTCGCGGCGGCACTGTCCTCGCCCTCGGCGACCGCGATCATCAGCTTGGCGGCCTCGGTTGCCAGCGGGCCGCGCTCGGCGATCTTGCCGGCCCAGGCCCTGGCCTCGGTGAATGCATTGCCTGTTTCTACCACCCGGTCGACGATGCCCAGAGCGAGTGCTTCGGCCGCCACGAACGTTTCGCCGCCGATTGCCATGCGCCGCACCGTCTGGGCGCCGAAGCGGCGCACCGCGCGCTGCGTGCCGGACCAGCCCGGCACCACACCGATCGAGGTTTCCGGAAAACCTAATTTGACGTGCGCCTCGGCGACGCGGAAGTCGCAGGCGACCGCCAGTTCCAGCCCGCCGCCCAGCGCATGGCCGGACAGCACGGCGACGGTCGGTTGCCGTAACCGCGCCAGCCGGTCGAAGACGCGGTGGCCGTAGCGCACCCATTGCACCTGGAAATCGGCGGCACTCATTTGCGACCAGGCTTCGACGTCGCCGCCGGCGCAAAAGCCCTTGCCTTCGCCGCACAGCAGCACGACACGAACGCTGTCCGCAGCTTCCGCCGCGTCGAGCGCGGCTTCCAGCGCGCGCAGCATCGGGATGTCGAGCGCGTTGAATTTCTCCGGACGACGCAGCGTGACGATGCCGAGGTCGCCGTCGGTTTCAAAGGTGACGAGACGCTCAGACATGCGCGCCTCCAAGCGAGGCGCCGCCATTGAGCGACAGTCCGATCGGCCGGTCACGGTAGAGCGCGTCCGGCGTGACCTTCAGGTCGTTGCCGACGGCGAGCGGGATCTCGGCCTGCGCCAGCACGTCGCGCTGAAGATCGATGCCCGGTGCCAGCTCCGTCACCATCAGCCCGTCCGGCGTCAGCTTCATCACACAGCGTTCGGTGACATAGGTGATGTCCTGTCCTTGCGCGACCGCGCGCTTGCCGGAGAAGGAGATATGCTCGACCTCGCCGACGACTTTCTTGACCTTGCCCTCCTGGTCGATGCGGATGCCGCCATCGGCGAGCGACAGCCTGGCGCCGGCATTGAAGAAGCCGGAAAACACGATCTTCTTCGCCCGCGCGGTGATGTCGACAAAACCGCCGGCGCCGGCGGTGACATGCGGACGGGCCGAAAGCTTCGACACGTTGACCGAGCCGTGGCGGTCGATCTGCAGAAAGGACAGCAGCGAGGCGTCGAAACCGCCGCCCTGGAAGTAGATGAACTGGTGCGGCGAAGGCATGAAGGCGTCGGCGTTCGACGAGCAGCCGAACTTGAAGTCGAGCAGCGGCACACCGCCGACCGCTCCCTGTTCGATGACCCAGGTGACCTTGCCGTGCTGGCCTTCCTCGATAAGGATGCGCGGCACGTTGGCCGAGATGCCGAAGCCGATATTGACGGCCATGCCGTCGGCAAGCTCCATGGCGACTCGCCGCGCGATCACCTTCTGGACGCTCATCGCGGCATTGCGGAAGCTCGACAGCGGCCGGAAGATTTCACCCGAGATGGCCGGATCGTAGGGTGTCAGCGTCGTCTGCAACTGGTCGGCCGCCACCACGATATGATCGACCAGTACACCGGGCACGCGCACGTCATGCGGCTTCAGCGTGCCGTTCTCGACGACGCGCTTGACCTGCGCGATGACGATGCCGCCATTGTTGCGGGCGGCGAGCGCCTGTTCCAACCCGCCGAGATAAGCGCCTTCGTGCTCGTAGGTGAGGTTGCCGCGCTCGTCGGCGGTGGTGGCGCGGATGATCGATATGTCAGGCACCATCGAGCGGAAATACAGCCATTCCTCGCCGTCGAATTGCTGCACCGAAACGATCGGCTCGCTGGCCGCCGTGTTCATGGCGCAGCCCTGGTGACGCGGGTCGGCGAAGGTGTCGAGGCCGACCTTGGTCAGCACGCCGGGGCGCTTGGCTGCGGCTTCGCGGTGCATGTCGAACAGGATGCCTGACGGCACATTGTAGGCGGCGACCGAATTGTCGCCGATCATCTTCCAGATCTGCGGCGGTTCAGAGGATGACGGGCCGGACGGATAGGAGCCGCACAGCGTGCGCTTCAGCAGGCCGGGCTTGGCCAGATGGTCGATACCCCTGATGCCGTACATGTCGCCGGCGGCGATCGGGTGCAGCGTCGTGATGTTCTTCGGATGGCCTTCCGCGTCGAAGCGCTCGCCGATCGCGGCGAGCACCGCATCCGGGCAGCCGAGACCGCTCGACGACGATACCGAAACGACCATGCCGTCCCCGATCAGGCTGGCGGCTCGCTTGGCGGAGACGAGTTTGCTCACCCTGCGCTCCTTAGTTTCGGATCGATCGCGACCGATTTGCCGGACCTGGCTGACTGCAACGCCGCTTCGGCTGATGTCAGCGACCAGACGCCGTCCTCGCCGGTGGCCGACGGCTGGCCTTCGCCACCGATCGCCGCATGGAACTGGCGCAAAGACCTGACATAAAGGTCTTCGCGGTCGAAGCTCAATTCCTCTTCGCCCTTTGCCGTGCGCAGCAGCACGGAGCCGATCGGCTTCTGGGCCATCACATCTTTGGCGATCAGGGAGCCTTCGCTGCCATGCACCTCGAAGCCGGTGCCGGCGAACCTGGTGGTGAAGCCTTCATGCGACTGGGCGATGATGCCCGATTTGAAGCGCCAGATGCACATGGCGCCATCTTCCAGCCCGTCGATGGCCATGCCTGCGGCCTGGGTGAACGCCGAAACCTCGAGCGGATCGTCGCCGAGCACGAAGCGCAGCGTGTCGGCATCGTGCACGGTGATGTCGAGCACCACGCCGCCGCCGGCTTCCGGCCTGGTGATGCGCCAGCCCTGCAGATTCTCAGGCAGATAGACCGAGTGGAAGACGCGCGCGGCAATCGGCTTGCCAATGCGGCCGGCGGCAATGGCTTCGCGTATCGCCCGGTGCGAGCCGGCATTGCGCAGATGATGGTTGGTGCCGAGCACGAGACCGGTCGCCTTCGCGGCGGTGACCATCTTGCGCGCATCGGCGCTGGTCAGCGCCAGCGGCTTTTCGCACAACACATGCTTTCTCGCCTTGATGGCGGCTAATGCCTGTTCGAGATGCAGTTCGTTGGTGGTCGAGATGTAGACGGCGTCGATGTCGGAGCCGAGCAATGCATCGAGCGTCGAGACGGCGAGCGGAATGCCGTTCTCCTTGGCATAGGCCGCGGCGCGCTCCGGGCTGGAACTCATCACCGCCGCGATTTCCCCGTCGGCCTGAGCGCGGATGGCGTTGATCACGAATTGTCTGGCGATCGTGCTTGCGCCGATAAGTCCCCATTTTACGGTCATGCCGCGTCCCCCATTCCGGCACGGCGATCAGGACCGCAACTGTCCCTGACCACGAGGTTGACGGCGCCGATATGATCCTCGGCGCGCGTGGTGCGCGACTGGATCATCTTCAGCATGACATGGGCGGCGCGCTCGCCGAGGCCTGCCGAATCCACCGCGACACTGGTCAGCGCCGGCATGTAGTGCTGGGCTTCGATGACATCGTCGAAGCCGACGACGGCGAAATCGGCGCCGGGCTCGAGGCCGCGCTTGCGCAGCGCCAGCATGACGCCGAAAGCGACCGCATCGTTGAAGCACAGCGCCGCGGTCGGCGGCTCGGCCATGGCGAGCGCCGTCTCCAGGCAGGCAATGCCGCCCTTGCGGCTGGTTTCGCCTTCGACGACCAGCGTATCGCGCTTGGCGATGCCGAGCGCCGCGCAGGCCTCGCGAAAACCGCCCAGCCGTTCGTGATAGACTACCAGGTCCGACGAGCCGCCGAAGAAGGCCAGCCGGCGATGCCCTTTGCCAATCAGATGGGCGGTAGCGAGCCAGGCGCCGCGATGATTATCTGGCGCGATCACCGGGATGCGGCTTTCAGGAAGGCGGCGCATGGTAAAGACGATCGGAAGGCCCGCCATCTCGATGCGGCGGAACGCACCGGGCGCCGTGCCGCGCGCCGGCGACACGATCAGCCCGGCGACACCTTGCTCCATCAGCGATTTCAGCACCTCTTCCTGGCGCACCGGATTCTCCGCCGTGTTGGCGATGAACGGCACGATGCCCGCCGACTGGAAGACACGCTCCATGCCGACCGCCATTTCGGCGAAAAACGGGTTTGTAAGGTCGTTGATGACCATGCCGATGACGTTGGAATGGGCCTTGCGCAGATTGGCGGCGCCGCGGTTGTAGACATAGCCGACATCCTCGATCGCCTTGCGAACCTTCAGCGCGGTCTCAGGCCGGATCAGATCGCTGCCCTGCAGCACCAGCGACACTGTCGACTTGGACACCCCCGCCTCACGGGCAATGTCGAGTATCGTCGCCTTGGGCCTGCTGGCCATCCAGATGGTCCTCCGGTTTTTTTGGGCCCAAATTTATTGGAACGTTCTAATTCCGAGCTGGATGTGAGTCAATCTGGATTTTTACAAAATTCGAAAAATCCGGCATTCACGGCTTTCCTCGCTGCGATGCAGCATTGTGGAGTGTTGATTGAGATTACACAAAGGGCCCTTGATTTTTTGGAACGTTCCATTTAGTAGGCGTGACCAAGGGAGAAATCGATGGACATTGCCTTGCCCGGTGAGGGCGGTCGCAGCACTCGCTACCGTCTTGTCGGCCAGCCGGTGCAGCCGGTGATCGGCGCGCGGTTTTCGCGGATTGCCTATGCCGCCGCCCATGTCGTTGCCGATCCCTTGGCGATGGCCGATCCGTGGTCTCATCCCGCGGTCGACTGGGAGCGCACGATGGCGTTCCGCCATCATCTGTGGCGGCTCGGCTTCCGCATCGCCGAGGCGATGGATACCGCGCAGCGCGGCATGGGTTTCGACTGGACAAACGCCAGGGAATTGATCCGCCGCTCGATCGCCGAGGCGCGAACCGTCGATGGCGCCGACCTCGCCTCAGGCGCCGGGACAGACCATCTGGCGCCAGGCGCCGCCAGGACGATCGACGATGTCGTCGCGGCCTATGAGGAGCAGTTCAGTTTCATCGAAGGCCTGGGCGGCAAGGCGATCATGATGGCCAGCCGGGCGCTGGCGGCTGTCGCAAAGGGTCCCGAAGACTATGCCAGCGTCTATGACCGCATCCTGTCACAGGCATCGGGCACGGTCATCCTGCACTGGTTGGGCGACATGTTCGATCCGGCGCTGAAGAATTATTGGGGCAGCCATGATTTCGACAGCGCGCTCGACACGGTCGTCGCCATCATTGAACGCCATGCCGGCAAGGTCGAGGGGATCAAAATTTCGCTGCTCGATGCCGGCAAAGAGGTTGCCCTGCGCAACCGGCTCCCGGAAGGGGTGGTCATGTTCACCGGCGACGACTTTAACTACCCCGAGCTGATCGCCGGCGACGGCGAAAGACATTCGCACGCGCTGCTCGGGATTTTCGACGCTATCGCGCCGGTCGCCAATGCCGCGCTGGCGAAACTGGCCGGCGGCGATCGCGCTGGCTATGACGCGCTGATGGCGCCGACAGTCCCTTTATCGCGAAAGATCTTCGAGGCGCCGACCGAGTACTACAAGGCCGGTATTGTCTTCCTGGCCTGGCTGAACGGCCACCAGGACCATTTCTCGATGGTCGGCGGCATGCAGTCGGCGCGCGGCATCTGCCACTATGCCGATGTGTTCCGCCTTGCCGACCAGGCCGGATTGCTGGCCGACCCGGAGCTTGCCGTCACAAGAATGAAGAGCCTGTGCGCCGTGGCGGGCGTCTGAGCGCCATACCACAGGAAGAGTCCGCCCAAATCGCCGATTTGCCTTGTCCGGGCAAATATCTATGCGCTATGCGTCCGACGCAGGCCCATCCGGCGCGCCACGCCAAGTGGTCATAGCGGCCGTTCTGCATAGGGATACGCCAATGGATTTCGACCTAAGGGGCAAGCGCGTTTTCGTGGCCGGGCATCGCGGCATGGTCGGGTCGGCCTTATTGCGCAGGCTGGCGGACGAGGACTGCGAGGTCCTGACCGCATCCCGCGATGAACTCGACCTCATGGACCAGGCCGGCGTGCGGCGCTGGATGGCCGGCCACAGGCCGGACGCGGTGGTGATGGCGGCGGCCAAGGTCGGCGGTATCCTGGCAAACAACCGGTTGCCGGTCGATTTTCTGCAGGACAATCTCATCATGCAGACCAATGTCATTGAGAGCGCCTTTCGCAACGAGGTGCAGAAATTGCTGTTCCTCGGTTCCTCCTGCATCTATCCAAAATTTGCGGCGCAGCCGATCTCCGAGGACGCCTTGCTGACCGGTCCGCTCGAACCGACCAACGAATGGTACGCGATCGCCAAGATCGCTGGGCTGAAACTATGCCAGGCCTATCGGCGCCAATATGGTGTCGAGTACATCTCGGCGATGCCGACCAACCTCTATGGCCCTGGCGACAATTTCGACCTCTCCACCAGCCATGTCGTGCCAGCCCTTATGCGCAAGGCGCACAAGGCCAAGCGTGACGGCGACAAAACCTTGGAGGTCTGGGGATCGGGCACGCCGATGCGCGAGTTCCTGCATGTCGATGACGCCGCCGACGCTCTGGTCTGGCTGCTGAAAAACTATGCCGGCGACAGCCACGTCAATGTCGGCTCGGGCGAAGACATCACCATTGCCGAACTGGCCCGCACCATGCTTTCCGTCGTCGGCGCCGAGGCGGCGCTGACATTCGATGCGACGAAGCCGGACGGCACGCCGCGCAAGCTGATGGACGTGTCGCGGCTGTTCGCCACCGGCTGGCGCCCGCGCTACTCGCTTCGGAGCGGCCTGGAGCAGACCTATGCCTGGTTTCTCCAGCACATCGAGACAGGTGACCTCCGCTTCGGCGCGGCTTGATCTCAATCGAAGCTGATTGCTGCCCCCAGACATGGCTTGGGGCCGTCTCTTGGCCGTTTCCAATGCAAAGTCGCAAAACTATTTCCTCTGCACAGGGGATTTGGTTCTTTGACTGTCGGTCGCTGCTGGCCGGCCTGCAGCCGCCGATCCAACGCCACAGGCCACGACACCTTCGTCATCCTAGGGCGGAGCAGGAGCGAAGCGACGTCGCGGAGACCCTGGGATCCATTCCGTGACATCCGCCGAAGAATGCAGCGGCCAAGAATGGCGCTTGTATCCGCAACGGTGCCAGCTACGCTTCAACCATGACCGGCTATGCCTATGACCGCGAGCCAAAAGCGCGGCATGATCTATATCGGCGTCGCCAACGATCTCGGCCGCCGCATGCCGGAGCACAAATCCGGCTAGGGCTCGCGCTTCACCAGCCGCTACGCGTGCAGCGGCTGGTCTGGTACGAGGAACATTTCGACATTCGCGATGCCATCCAGCGCCGATTCTGGCATTCTCGAAAATACGGCATTCGCGCCGTCCAGCCTGAAGCACGCTCGTCAGACGAGGAAATCCGCGGGGCACGAGAGGCGGCGGATTGTCTGGATGGTGGGCGTGACAGGGATTGAACCTGTGACCCCTGCAATGTCAATGCAGTGCTCTCCCGCTGAGCTACACGCCCATCCGAAGCCGCGCATACACCATTTTTGCCGCGACGCGTCAATAGCAGGAAAAGCGAAAGAATGGTTCGCCTTGCCGCACCGTCGAAGACGCGCCGGAAGCCGGCAGCGGAAAGCGTGTCAGGCTGCCTGCAGCATCTTTTCGACCTCGTTGACGAGGTCGCGCAGATGGAACGGCTTCGACAGCACCTTGGCGTCTTTCGGCGCCTTGGAGTCCGGATTGAGCGCAACGGCGGCGAAGCCGGTGATGAACATGACCTTGAGGTCGGGATCGATCTCGGTGGCGCGGCGGGCGAGTTCTATGCCGTCCATCTCCGGCATGACGATATCGGTCAAGAGCAGTGAGAAAGGCTCTTCGCGCAGCCGCTCATAGGCGCTGGCGCCATTGTCGAAATCGCTGACCTGGTAGCCGGCACGCTCCAGCGCCTTGACGAGGAACCGGCGCATGTCATCGTCGTCTTCCGCCAGTAGAATGCGTGCCATCTTATCCCGTCCGAATCACCCGCCCGGGACTGCCGTGGGGCAGCCCGTTAACCATCCTGTATATGAGGAGGTGAGGGTAAACATCAAGTGAACGATAAAGGCCTGATCCGGCTTTAACAAAGCGGTCTGGACGCCGAAACGCTGGACATGCGGCCGGGGAGGTGGCACCTTCCAACAATGATGCAATGGTGTTTCCGGGTTCGTTCAAATTGAAAACGGCAGCCGAGGATTTTTCGGTCGTTCCCCCTTTCGAAATCCGGTCGGGCGCCGAACAGCGTGTCCCCTTCCTCTTCAACTCGCCGCATAGCGGCCGTCACTATCCGGACAGGTTCCTGGCGATGGCAAGGCTGGACCGAAACGCCATCCGCCGCTCCGAAGATTGCTATGTCGACGAATTGTTCGGCGGCGCCGTCGCGCTCGGCGCGCCGATGCTGGCGGCAAACTTCCCGCGCGCCTATCTCGACGTCAACCGGGAGCCGTGGGAACTCGATCCGCGCATGTTCGCCGAACCGGTGCCGTCGTTCTGCAACATCCGTTCGGCGCGCGTCGCCGGTGGGCTTGGCACCGTGCCCAAGCTGGTGGGAGAAGGGCTCGACATCTATGCCAGCCGCTTGCCGCTGGCGGAAGCCGTCGCGCGTATCGAGGCCGTCTACAAGCCTTATCACGAGACGCTGAAACGGCTCTTGACCAGGACCCATGCGCGGTTCGGCTTTGCCGTGCTGATCGATTGCCACTCGATGCCGGCGAGCATCAGGGTCGGCGACAGCGGTGTCAGGCCCGACTTCATCGTCGGCGACCGTTTCGGCATGTCCGCCTCGGCAGCGTTGACAGAGACGGCGATCGGCCTGCTGATCGGCATGGGTTATACCGTCGCCCATAACAAGCCCTACGCCGGAGGCTTCATCACCGAGCACTATGGCCGCCCCGTGCGCCATCTCCATGCGCTGCAGATCGAGGTCAATCGCGGGCTCTACATGAACGAGCGGACGTTCCAGAAATCCGCCGGCTTCGATGCGCTCGCCGACGATCTGGCGCAATTCTCGGCCGACCTGATGGCGATGCCCGACCACAATTTCATCGACCTGCCGCTTGCCGCCGAATGATGCCGAAAATCGAAACGAACCTTGCGCCGGGTAAAGGCGTCGGCATGCGGTTCGGGACGCGCAATCGGCTGATTGCCGCGCCGAAAAAAAGACCGCATCGTTTGCACGACACGGTCGAAGTCTAGGGAGGAAACGCCCAAGGAGGGCATGGACAGGAAAACCTGTCCGAGAACAAATCTATTGTGCGATGCACAAATGTCAAGCCGCCAATCGGCGTTTTTAATTCACTATGATGTGGAAACTGAATTTCGAGGGCGCCAGTGTTGCATTCAAGCAACAGTTGTCGAAGCGCAAAAGTCCCGCATGCCCTTGTTTTGGCGGAAATCCACAGGCAGACGATGGTTCCAGCACGCTAAAGGCCTCATGCGACGCGCTTTAGGTTGTTGTTTTATGCATGTCGTTATCGCAAAACCGCTGGCACACCCTCGGGTCAGTGCCTGAGGGCATGCTTTTGCGCGACATGCATTACAACGCGGGAGAATCAGTTGGACATCAGCATCGATTTCATGCGGCGCATTGCGGATGCCGCCGCAGCCGAAACCTTGCCGCGCTTCCGTAGCAAAAGCGCGGTCGCCAACAAGGAGCAAGGCAGCTTCGACCCGGTCACCGAGGCCGACCGCGAGGCTGAGCGGGCCATCCGCGCGCTTATATCAGCGGAATATCCCGATCACGGCATCCTCGGCGAGGAGCATGGCAGCGAGAACATTTCCAGCAGGCATGTCTGGGTGATCGATCCGATCGACGGCACCCGTGCCTTCATTTCCGGCCTGCCGGTGTGGGGGACGTTGGTCGGGCTGACGGTCGACGGCGATGCCGTTGCCGGCATGATGTCGCAGCCTTTTACCGGCGAACTTTTCTACGCCAACGCGTCCGGTGCCCATTATGAAGGCCCGGGCGGACCGCGACGGCTGACGACACGCAAGACGACAAGCCTCGCCGAGGCGACGCTGTTCACCACCACTCCGGCACTGTTCAAAGGAGACGCGCGCCTGCGCTACGACCTGTTCGAGCGGCAGGTCCAGCTCGCCCGCTATGGAACCGACTGCTATGCCTTCGCCATGGTCGCGGCGGGAACCGTCGACATCGTCGCTGACCCCGGTTTGAAACCCTACGATATCGTCGCGCTGATCCCGATCATCGAGAAGGCCGGCGGCGTCGTCACCACCTTCGAAGGCGGGCCGGCGGAAAGGGGCGGCGATATCCTGGCTGCGGCAACGCCGGAGCTTCATGCTGCCGCGATGGCGGCGCTGCGCGGCTGAACCGGTTGCGCAGCTGACCATTACGGACTGAGGGCCCACGGCGACGATAACCCAATGCTCCTGACGGGAGGGTGTCAGCAGGTCTCGGCTATGGAGATAATGTCACGGGAGGGAATCACATGCCGACGCAGTCAATAACCAGCCGTTCCGACGATGCGCCGGCAGAAAATCCTCCGACAGATGGCCGGGCCGATTTCGATTTCTTCTTCGGACGCTGGAACGTCAGTCATCGAAGGTTGCAGAAGCGGCTGCAAGGCGACACGAACTGGGATGTGTTTGGCGGGACATGCGAGGTGCGCCCGATCCTTGGCGGCCTCGGCAATGTCGACGACAATGTCATTGATTTGCCCGGCGAGGCCTATCGCGCCGCCACGCTGCGGACATTCGATCCGGCGACGAGACAATGGTCGATCTGGTGGATCGACGGCCGCAACCCGGCGACCATCGATGTTCCGATGCGCGGCAGCTTCGAAGCAGGCGTCGGCACGTTCCTGTGCGAAGACGTTTTCGACGGACGCAATATTCAGGTTCGCTTCCTGTGGTCGCGGAACACTGAAAGATCGGCGCGCTGGGAGCAGGCTTTTTCACCGGATGGCGGCAAGATGTGGGAAACCAATTGGATCATGGATTTCGCCCGGCAGGTGTAGGCCGACGATCGGGTTGGCAGGCATTTTTCAAGCCAGGTCATGGATTTCAATGATTTGGGCGGTCTTTTGCGCGTCCGGAGGGAGCGCGGCACGCAAATCAGGCGGTGTCGTCGCTTCCCGGGATGAAGGCATCGAAGGCGGCAAAGAACTGCTCGCGAAAGAAGTCGGCTTCCTGCAATATTTCATGGCGTGCGCCATCGATCACCAGCAGCGAACCGAGACGCAGGCGTCTGGTGTAGGTTTCCACTGCTTTCGTCGAGACGACCTGGTCGGCGCCGGCGGCGACCACCAGCAAGGGAACCTGGATCCTGGCCATGAAGTCGGGATCGCTGACCGCCTCGGAGGCCTCAGCCGCCGCTTTCAGCCAGCGGATCGTCGGGCCGCCGAGCGCCAATTGCGGGTAGGTTTCGTAGATCAACGTGTTGCGTCGATACCGCTCCGGATCCGATGTCACCATGTTGGCGGCAAAGGGTATGGTTCTTCTGGGCCGCGGACCCCAGGCGGCATAAAGCCTGCCAAGGCCCAGCAGACAGATCAGCGAGCAGAGGCGGCGAACGGTGGTGGTCGAGACCGGCAGGTCGGGCACCGCCAGGAAGGGCGCGATCAGCACCATGCGGCGTACGCGGTTCACCATCGATGGCCCGGCAAGCAGCGTGATCACCGCCCCAGCCGAATGGGCCAATATGTAGTACGGCCCCCGGCAGTCGGGCAGCACGATCTCCTCGAAGAACTGTTCCAGGTCGCCGGTGTAGTCGAAGAAGCTGCGGACATAGCCGCGCTCACGGTCGCTGATCAGCCGGTCGGAACCGCCTTGGCCGCGCCAGTCGAAGGTGGCGACGCCAAAGCCGCGGTCGGCGAGGTTGCGGATGGTTTCAAAATATTTTTCGATGCACTCATTGCGGCCGGTCAAGACGACGACGGTGCCCTTCATCGGCCGGGCAACGGCGGGAAAGAGGCCATAACGGATCTTCTTGCCGTCGCGCGTGATGAAGAAACCACCGGCCGCATTTTCCGGCAGCGGATTGCCCGGAATTTCGTGGAAGAGGGGAGTTTTGTCGAGGAGGTTCGTCATTCGGCGCTGCGTTTTAAGTGTCGCTGCCTGTATGGCGCAAGCTTTGGTAGGCATAGACGCCCCATGCAGCAAAAGCAAAGGGCAGCAAAAGCAAAGGAATTCCGGACGCGTTGGAAAGGCTGAACGAGGCAGCCGGCGAGTGAGGCCGAAAGCAGCTTGCGGCATGCTTCCGGCCCCCGTCGATCCGGGAGGAAGGGACGTTACACCCGGTCGGCGCCGTTGCGGCATCTCGCGCATAACCCCGAAAACCGCAGCCGATTTCGCTGTGAATCATGCGCAATCAAAGTGTTACAGCGTCCTTTTGCGTGTCCGAGAGGACGCGCGACGCCGTAACCGCCGCCTGTTCCTTGATCCTGGAAGCAGTCTAGCGCGACTTAGCTGAACGCCCGCCGAAGCCGCGGTTCATCTGCCGTTCATCGAGGCGGCAGAATCTTGAAATGCCTTCTCGTGCTCCCCAAATGTCTTTTGCGGCCGCCAATGTCGGGGCCGCTGGCCCATCCGGAATGCCGTCACGGGTTTCGCACCGGCCATACGCAAACCTTGTTGCTCAACAGGAGAACACACTATGCGTCACGTTGATTTTTCCCCGCTCTATCGTTCGACCGTCGGTTTCGACCGGCTGTTCACCATGCTCGATTCGCTTGCGCAGCCCGAAGGTGCGCAGACCTATCCGCCCTACAATATCGAGCGCACCGGTGAGGATTCCTATCGCATCTCGATGGCGGTCGCCGGCTTCTCGGACGATGAGCTCTCGATCGAGGCTCACCGCAACGTTCTGACTGTCAAGGGTGAGCGCAAGGAGGAGGGCAATGGCGAAGGCTCCGAACTGCTCTATCGCGGTATCGCCAGCAGGGCTTTTGAGCGCCGCTTCCAGCTTGCCGACCATGTTGACGTCGTCGGCGCCTCGCTGAAGAACGGCCTGCTCTTCGTCGACCTCAAGCGCAATATTCCCGAGGAGCTGAAGCCCCGCAAGATCGCGATCACCGCGCCTTCGGCGAAGGCCAAGCAGATCGAGGCCAAGACCACCGCGTAAGCTGCATCACAAAGACGACCTCAGGGACGAGGGGCGGCGCTTGGCGCCGCCCTTTTTTAATGGATAGGTGCCGCTATCCAGCAATCAGTTCGCCAAAGCGGTCGACCTCGTCGGCCGTGGTCGCAAAGCTGGTGACGAAACGATAGAGCGCCTCGTCCTCGCCGATATGGCCATCAAAGCCGTGCGGCTTGTGCCAGTCGTAGAAGGCGGCACCGGCCAAATGCACCCGTTCGGCCTCGGCCTTTTTCAGCACCGTGAACACTTCGTTTGCTTGCGGCAGCCAGGCCAGACGCGCCGACGCGGAATCCTCGATCAGTGCTGCGAGGCGTGCTGCCATGGCGTTGGCATGCCGGGCCGTGTCGAGCCAAAGGTCGTCCTTGAAGTAGGCCTCGAACTGCGCAGCGACGAAGCGCGATTTCGAGAACAATTGCGCCGCGCGCTTGCGCAGGAAGGCCAGTTCTCTGGCACGGTCGAGGTCGAACAGCACGATAGCCTCGGCGCACCAGCAGCCGTTCTTGGTGCCGCCGAAAGAGAGGATGTCGACGCCGCCCTTCCAGGTCATCTCCGCCGGTGTTGTCTCGAGCGCGACCAGCGCATTGGCGAAGCGGGCGCCATCCATGTGCAGGGGCAGTTCGTGATGCTTGGCGATCGCCGAAATCCTGGCGATTTCGTTCAGCGTGTAGATGGTGCCGACCTCGGTCGACTGGGTGATCGACACCGCCATCGGGCGCCCGGAATGGACGATTTCAGGCGCGAACCGGCCGACCGCCCTGTCCAGGCTGTTCGGATCGATCTTGCCCAGCGCGCCGTCGACGGCATAGAGCCGTGAGCCGCCGGTAAAGTATTCCGGGGCGCCGCATTCATCCTCGATGACATGCGACTCTCGATGGCAGAAGGAAATGCCGCCTGATTTATTGTAGGCGGTCAGCGACAGCGAATTGGCGGCGGTGCCGGTGGCCACGAAAAACACCGCGACCTCGCGCCCGAAGATTTCGTTGAAGCGCTGGTATGCGGCCTGGTCGAGGGCGCCGTCGCCATAGGCGGTGGAAAAGCCGCCGGCATGGGCAGACAGGCCCGCGGCGATGCTGGGATGGGCGCCTGCCCAATTGTCGGAAGCGAAATTCATGCGTTTGCCTGTGCTCGGAAAATCGAGGCGACCTTGGCCGCTTTCGCATGCCGCTCGCAAGTGCCAAGCGCCGGAAAAGCGGTAAAGCCAGCGAGAGGCCGGGACCTAAAGCGCGTCGCGTTCGGCCGGCCTCATGCGACGCGTTTTAGGCTGTTGTTTTCATGCATGTCGTTATCGCAAAACCGCTGCACACCCTCGGGGCAGGCCCGAGGGCATGCTTTTGCGCGACATGCATTAAGGCCGCGACTGAAGGTTGCGTTTTGGCCGGGTCGCGCGTAATTTTCTGTCTCTAGATGCCCAAGATTGTTGTGGAATCGGTCTTGTGCGCATCTGCAATTTCTGTCATAAAAATTTAGGACAGTAGTGCTGTCTTATTTTGTCGCACAAAACAGGCTGGATTGGCGTATCATTGGGCCTCTCCGGCCGTTGCCGCGAGCGACAGGTAGACAGCCCGGCTCTGGCCTGTACGATTGCCGGACGCGAACCAGGCCGCCTGGTTCGGCAAGGATTTCGCAAGACGTGCCGCAAGGATGAGAGGGAAGCTCATGCGCTTCCCAAGGGAAACCAGCGCCCGAAGGGCTGGCATGGAGGACAGGACGATGACGGAAGTGACGCCATCTGCGACGAACGGCCCGGCCGCG
>SAQR01000051.1:31621-45749 GCA_004020365.1 Mesorhizobium sp. | reverse complement strand
CGGGGGTGGCGGCAGTGGCGGCAGCGGCGGTGGCGGCGGCAGCGGCGGCTAACGACCCACCAGATATTCGCTCGATAGTCGCGAAGGTGAGCGTCTAAAGACGCTCACCTTCCGTTTGGAATGCTGAAAGGAGGGCCGGCGCGAGGGTGACTATCGGCCGCGAAGCTATCCTCACCACTCCTCCGCGCCGGGCTTCGTCGCAGACCGGCCCTTCAATTACAGCGAAAACCAGGATCTTCACGGCTCTCTACGCTCATTTGGAGCCCGGCTCACAGCCGAGGCCGTTGCCACCGCATAGACCGTGCCGTTACAGTCGACAGCCAAAAACTCGATCAATCTCGGCGAAACCATGTCCGCCCACCGGATTCAAACCTCTAAACGCCTCTTGCCAAAGAGGAACTTTCATCGGGCCGAACGGTCTCCCGAACGACGGACGGTCGTGTCGCTGCCGGAGGAGATGGCAAGGATCCGAGACTTGGCGGAAGCCTGGATAATCCGCAATATTGGAAAAAATGGTCTGTTTACCTACAGTATTAATCCGTATACGGGCGAGAAATCTGAAAAAAATAATGAACTAAGGCAGCTTATGTCGTCGCGCACATTAGCGGAAATGAGCGTCAAAAACCTCCCGCTTCGCCCTGTTCATCGCCGGAATTTGTCATTCATCATGAATACATGGTATAGGGAAGAGGGTGGTATTGGTTATATTGAATATGATGGCAAGTCAAAACTCGGGGCGAATTCGATGCTGCTTCGCACATTCGCGGCAAGCCCTCATTTTGAACAGTTCCAGTCAAAGGCTAGTGCAGCCGCGGAGGGCATCCTTGCGCTCCAGAATGCAGACGGGTCCTTTCGCCCTTGGCTAAAGGAGCCGAATTATTCCTTCGACGCAAAATACCTCTTAACATTTTACTCAGGGGAAGCATTAGTAGCTTTGCTCGAATATTATTTCCGGACTGGATTAACCCGTTATTTCGACGAAGCGGCGCGTAGTGCAGAATTCTATTTAGATGAATATGTCCGCAATATCGAAGATAATTTTTACCCGGCATACGTGCCTTGGCACACCATCGCTTATCGGCATCTATATGAGTTAACGAAAGCCGATAAATTCGCCGAGGCGGTGTTTACTCTGAACGACAAATTGCTGGAACTTCAGGACCGGTCGTACAGGATTGGACGATTCTTCAATCCAGCAACCCCTCAGTACGGCCTTCCGCACGCGTCCTCGGATGGAGTTTATACCGAGGGGCTTGCTTATGCATTCGAGATGGCGCTGCGGACAGGGGATGGGGTGAGAGCAGGGCGATACCTTGACGCTATTACGATCTCGTTGAAAAACATCGCATCATTGCAGTATAGAGAAAAGTTAGATGAGTCTTCTCTTCCTTTTTATGTCTACCGAGGATCCATCAGGACGAATGCAGAGAAAAATAGGTGGGCTCGCATAGACAATGCCCAGCATACGATAGACGCTATCCAAGCCTTGGGGAACTTTCTCGGAAGCAAGCAGGCTTCTACATTCGAGCCGGGGCTTTGACTCCCGTCAAAGGACAACCGGGGGCCCCGAACTGCTCCTGCGTTTCTTTGACGGGCAGTGCGGCCAGCATCCCAGTCTGGATCTGTACCATTTCGACCTTCAACGCCACCCAGGATATTGCTCGTGGTTCTGCTTGACCGGCTCGAGCCATGATGCAAGCATGGCAAAGCGTTTTGAACACATCAGGCTCATAAATGCCGACGTTGGAATATTTGTTGACCCCATCGCCGGAAGAGCTGGCGCAAACCCATGTGCTGTTTTTGGCGCGTCATGCGCTCGACTCCAGCCCGGAGCGTAGGGCCAAGTACGGCTACCACGTCGTCTACCATGCCATCATGCTCGAAACGCTGCGGGGGCTGGGTTTCAGGGTCACGCCGGCGAGCGAGCACGAGGTGCTGTTCGGGCCTCTCGACTTCGATTTCCTCTATGCCATTCACTCTCATGCGATATTCGATGGTCACGAGCTCCTGGCGCCGGCAATCGCGGCCTATCGTGGCGTCCCTTGTCTCGGCGCATCGGCGTCAAGTCGGGCGGTCTCGGAAGACAAGGTATTGGCCAAGCAGTTGGCTGCTTCCTTGGGGCTCGATGTCGCCAAGCACAGGATCATGCAGCCCGGTGAGGTCAGCAATGATAAGTTCAGCCTGCCCGGTTCGTGGATTGTCAAGCCGCGAGGGGGTATCGCTTCCGACGCAATTGTAAAGGTCGAGAATGAAGCGGATTGGCGGGATGCGTTGGCAACCATCTCGGATCCGCGTCACGGCGGCCGTGAATTCATTGCAGAAGAGTTTGTGCCGGGCCTCAATCTGACGGTGCCAATTGTCGAGGGCTTCCCCCCAGGTTCATTGGCGGTGTTCGAGGAGCGCGGCCGCCCTGGCGACAATGTTCTGACCAATGAAGCCAAGCGAGGGCTCAACAGTTCCTACAAGTCCGCTCCTTACGACGGACCGGGAGCCGAGGAGGTTTCGGAGGCAACCGCGCGAATGGTGGCCGAGATGTCGCCGTTCGACTATGCCCGCTTCGACTTCCGTTATGATCCCGACACTCGCCGGACCGTTTTCATCGAAGTGAACATCGCCTGCAACATGGCGCCGGCCTCGGCAGTCTATCGTTCGGCCGCCCTGCATGGGATCAAATATGAAGAACTGGTGGGACATGTTTTGACGCACAGTCTCAGGCGTCAGAAAAAGCGGCAAAAATAACCGCAAAACGCTCGGTAAGGCACTTCAGTGATGGTCAGCGCATGCAAATCGATATGGTTGACAAATTCGCAGCGTTGGAGCCGCTGAGAGAGAATTGGGACCGGATATATGACTCCGATCCGGAGGCGAACTTTTTCCTGTCCTGGCCATGGATGTCGAATTGGCTGCGACGCCCAGGTTGGATGATTTTGGCCGCGCGGCCGTCTCCCGAGGCAAAGGAGTATGTCGCCTTCTTCCCTGTGCAACTCGTCACCGGGCATGATGAGCAGACGGGGTTTTATAGCAGCATCAGGATGGCCGGCTCGTATTTTGCCACCTATACGGGCTTCATCTGCGTGCCCGAATTCGAAGAGCAAGTCATTTCGGCATTCGCCGATCGCCTGCAGACGCTGAATTGGAGGGCCTTGCACTGCGACGACATTTCTATATCGGCCAGGCGCCGTCAAATGCTGCTCGGAAGCTTTTCTGACAACGATTTTGTGACAGAAAAGATCGAACGACGTCGCCACACAACCCGGACAGGCGAAAATATAAATCATGACATCTATATCTATGTCGATTTGCCCGCCGATTGGGACGAATTCCTGGATGGCAACCTTGGCCCGAAAACCCGTCGTGATGTCCGCTATTTTCTTCGTCAGGTCGAAAATAGCGGAGAATACCGGATAAGTTTGGCGGACTTTGAGACCATCCAAAGTGACCTGGAGGTTTTCTTTCAACTTTGGCTTACGCAGTGGGAGGCCAAAAGCCGTGCCTATGCTCAGGGTATTATTGCCAACTGCCGCTATATGTTACTTGAATGCCACAAGGCGGGTGTACTGTTCGCGCCCGTGTTGTGGAAAGGCGATACTCCACTAGGAGTACACATTGCGTTTATCGACAGGTCAAAGCGTTCACTCGTCTGTTTCCTCGTCAGCCGCAATCTCGCAATTCGGAAGCCTCCACCGGGCTTGGTGCTTCACGCCTACAGTATCCGTTGGGCAATTCAGAACGGCCTCAGGACTTACGACCTTGGCACTGGAGATTTTTCGTACAAGTACAGTTTCGGATCGAAGGAGCGGCTTGTAGAGGGTGTCCGGATCGACTCCACCAACAGCCGCGGAAACAGGCTGGATCGAAGAAGCCTTCCCTCGGTCATTTCGTCGGTGCGAAAGCTGCGTCAGGAGGGGAAGTTCCATCTGGTGGAGCGCGGTTGCAGGCAGGTGCTCGAGACTGAACCGAGCAATCTGGAGGCGCGCCGGCTTCTGGACGAGGTTATGGCGGCTAGGCGTATTGAGGAGCAATTTGCGAGTGCGCTGCAGCGCCATCGGGGCAAGCAATTTTTGGATGCCCAGAGGATTTATCTGCAGGTATTGGCTGCAAATCCTCGGCATTACGGCGCTAATTATCTGTTGGGCGTTCTATGTCTTCAGGCCGGTCAGTATCAGGCAGCGGACACGTACCTGGCTCGCGCCACTGAGATCAATCCGAAAGCCGCAGCTGCCTACAACAACAGGGGGCATGCCTTGCGCGGCCTGAAACGGTATGATGAGGCTCTCGCCTGCTACGAGAAAGCCATCGCGGTGAAACCCGATTTCGTGCAGGCTATGAACAATCGGGGGGTTACGCTGCGGGCGTTGGGGCGCATGGATGAAGCACTCGCCAGCTTTGACGAGGCACTGACGCTCAAACCGGACTTTGCCAAGGCCTTGTCCAACCGCAACCAGTTGCGTGTGCCCCTGCCGCGCTAGCCTTTCCACTCCATCGATAGCCCATGCGGATCGCAGATCGCGAGCGTTTTGACCCTGCGCTCGCCATTGAAGTATCTGCTGACCTTGAGAGGATTGAACGTCTCAGTGGGGTTGGGGTGTGCGACCTCGCCTTCAACGGTGACGCGCCAGACCGGCGCCGTCTTGCTCGCCTCCAGCAGGATGTCGTTTATGCGTCGGTGTTGATCGCCAGAAAGCTGATAGCCCATTATCGTGTGGTACACGCACCGGGCTTGATAAGGTGGAATCTCCGCCAGCGCCGAGCTCAGGTTCAACACCGCGTCGCCGCCTCTGATCCGGGGCGGATGCGCGGCGGTGACCTTCAAGGCGCCATCCAGTTTTGTAAGCCGGTCAAGGCGCTCGGGCCAGACAAGCGCCTTGAGCCACCGGCGTTCATTTTCATCCCGAACATCGGTCGGATAAAGTTCGAGGCCGAGCCTCGATGCTATGGGAGGCGGGAACGTCCCCAACACAGGCACGCCAGGCCCTTCAAGGATGCAGGAAAGGACGAAATCCGCATCGGTCCACCGCTCCAGCTTCGGAGCGCCTTTGCCGTCCGTATACCGATATCCATACATGTCGAAGTTCAGGTTCAGGCCAGCGCTGGATCCGATCTCGACGAGGCCAAGGGGAGCGGCGGCTTCGCGCGCAACCAGATCGAATGCGGGCAGCAGCAGCGCGCTGCGGCCGGCCTCGTTGGTGTTGGTGGCGCGCTTGGCGATGATGTCGACGAGTTCGGCTTCGTGGGCACCGCAAAAAGCGGCGAAAAGTTCGAATGCGCGATCGTCGGCCGGCCGCGTTCCGCCCAGACTCGGATAATAATCCTTAAGAGGATGGTCGACGCCGCCAAGCAGGAGATACTGTACCGCGCCGAAGACAAGGTTCGCCGCCGGCTGACCCTTCCTGCGCCCTGCCGCCAGGCGCTGCAGCGCGACATTGTCGGCAATCCCAAGCGACAGCTTTTCATAGAGGGGAGAGCCGCCACGACGAGACTCGTTGGCAAAGAAGCGGTAATAGTGAGCGCTTGTTTCAAACACCACCATAGCACGAACCTAGCGGGCAATAGATGTCTTGGATGTGGATTCTACCTGTAATTGCCTTAATGCTTTCGGCCCAGTGGGTCAAGGAACCGGGCTAAACAATAGAGGCTTTCGAGCATACAATCCTGCGAGGCTGGCGGATGAACGAAACCGTGGATGATACACCTTCGGGATATACTGTCATTGACGGCGCCTTTCACGATGATTCGCGCAGCCGTTCGGTGCCGTACCGGCTTTATGCCCCCGCTCCCCTCTCTGGCGCTTGCCCGGTGATCCTTGTGTCGCATGGCATTGGCGGATCGCGCGAGGCGATGCCTTACCTCGGGCGGCGCCTGGCGGAAAGCGGTTACGTGGCGGTGCATCTGCAGCACGTCGGGACGGACAGTTCGATCTGGCAACACGCAAGCTCTCTTGCGGAAGTCTACCGCATTCTTCGTGAAGCCATGTGGGACGCCAACGCTGCGCGCGCACGATTTCAGGACGTGCCCTTTGCCCTGCGCGAGCTTGCGCGCATGAACGGCGAGGGGCGGCTCGCCGGCCGCCTGGATTTGAAACGCATCGGCATGGCCGGACACTCTTATGGAGGCGTCTCGACGATGGTTGCAGCAGGGCAGAGAATGGGTCCGGGCGGGCAGTGGTCGTTCAAGGAACCAGGAATTCGCGCCGGCTTGGTGATGAGCCCGAACATACCCATCCAGGGCGGCGAGCTGGCCGCCCTTTACCGCGATATCGATATCCCGCTGTTTCACATCACCGGCACGAAAGATGGCAATGCGGTGCCCGGCAACAAGGAATTCGATCCGATACAGCGGACCTTTCCTTATGAAGCGCTGACCATCCCTCATCAATATCTGCTCGTTCTCGACGGTGCCGACCACAATGCGTTTTCCGGCCTGAAGCACGGGCCACACGCCCACGGCCCCGAGGAAGAAACCCGCTACACGCGCATTGTACAAGACGGAGCAGTGTCGTTCTTCGATGCCTACCTGAATGGGAAAACGGCGGCTCTGGCGGCCCTTCGCCATGAATTTCAATCCAGCCTTGAGCCGACCGACAGGTTCGAATGGAAATAGCGGGAAGGTCCGCCAGCGTTCACCTCGATAATGGCTTTGGCAAGCGCTTCGCCCTCACGGACCGGTTCGGGACCATAGAGCAGCAGACAGCTTCTTCGCTCGGCAGTACGCCAGCGGGGCAGGTCTGTTCAATAGCCGTGCGAACCAGCTTAAGGCCGGCCCAGGCGTTTTGGATCGTCACTGGCGCTTCCACTGCATCCCCGCTGAGATGGTCGGCCCGACAGCCGCTGCGGAGTAGGCAACCGACGGCCGGGGCCTAACCGGCGGGGGGTGTGGGCGTGTCCGCCGGCTGGGACGAATAATAAGCCGCTTTATGCATCATTACTAATTTAGTAAAATGGTCATGTTCCGTTCCCCTAGCCGCCAGATCGGACGGACCTAGACTCGAATTTGTGCGTAAACCAGTGATTGCCGGCGGCCGGCTAGAATTTATTCCTCCGATGATGCCCACCTTGGTCGCCAAGCCACCCAAAGGCGACGACTTAATGCATGAAGCCAAGTTCGACGGCTACCGCTCCCAGATCATCGATCAGAATTGGAGGCTGCGCAAATGAACCTCATTGAACAACTAGCTCGTAAACTAAGTCAGGATCGTCGCGCAATGGCGCTGATGGAAAAGCTAGCTGGGCAGTTAAGTAAAACCAAGCGTTTCAAGCTCGCGATCGAGCAACTCATCAGGCAAGAACGTCCCGGCAGCTCGGCCCGATACATCCCCTTAGCCAGACACCATAACATCTTGTTTGTTTGTCCCCCTCAGTCAAAGAATGCCGCGCCGGTTCCACCTCAACATCTTTGGGAAGGATACGCCCAGACTGAATTAGACTATTTGAAATGCGGACAAGATGACGTGGCACAAATGCTTTGCATCCTCAATGAAGTCGGGCAACCGCCTATTCCGTTGACACGTGTGCTCGATCTCGGATGCGCCAGTGGCCGCATGCTGCGATTTCTTCCGCGAGACGAGACATCAGAGCATTGGGGCCTCGACATTAATGCCGAGCATATCGCCTGGTGCCAGGAACACCTTAATCCGCCGATGCTCTTCGCAACCAACACCACAGAACCGCATCTTCCATTTGAAGACAGCACCTTCGACTTGGTTTACTGCGGATCGGTTTTCACGCATATAACCGAATTGGCTGAGGCGTGGCTCCTCGAAGTTCGGCGCGTTCTCCGTCAGGACGGTTACGCATATATCACCATTCATACTCGGCAGACGATTGATCTTCTGCGAACGAAGTATCGCGATGATCCACTTTTCTCTGACCTACTTGCAGAACTGAACTCCAACTTCGCCAAAACTAACCCTGATGGAGTCGAGTGGTCGGTGTTTACCTTCGGCGCCGACCCGAACTCGCAGGTGTTTTATGACGTCCCTTCCTTGGAGCGGCGGTGGGGCCGGATCATACCAGTTGTCGCTGTGAAGGAGCAGGCGCACGATCATCAGGCCGCAGTGGTTATGCGAAAATGAGATGTACAGTCGCCGTGATGTCGAAGGAGCTTTGTGACCCCACGGTCACGCTGGAGTTGCGGCGCGGCAGAACCAACTCGCGGACCAGTATCTGGAAACCCATACTGAACCGCTATTGGCTTTCAGTGGGCGATCCACTCGGCTGCGCGTCCGACCTCAATGCAGGCGAGAACAACGGTGGCGATCGTCACCATCAGCGCCATCCCTCGCTCGAAATTGGCAAGACGCTTTTCAATCGCAAGCTTCTGTCCATCCCAATGAAGTGTGTTGGTCTTCGGGTTTAACCCCAAGAGCGCGAGACCTTCCTGACTGATCCCGCGTATGCCCTCGGGCCACTCCGCCGGGGGCGCATCTTTCGTGTACCGAAATTTTCGGATGTGATCCCAGTCGATCATTTTCCCCCTCCCGTTGGTGACGGCAGGGAGTGTGACAGGAATCGCTGGACTCGACCAAGGCCAGAAGGAAATTGGCCAAATATTGGACAGCGGGACGGGATTTTCAGCTAAGTACATGATTTATCTGGTACGCCCAAGGGGAATCGAACCCCTGTTACCGCCGTGAAAGGGCGGTGTCCTGACCGCTAGACGATGGGCGCGCTCAGATGTGAGCGCTTATAGTTGCGTTGCACCAAACCGGCAACCCGTCTGCTGCTACCTGCGACAACTTTTTTCGGTGGCCGCAAAACCGCGCATTTTCAGGGATTTCCCCCGGTTCGACGCGGGCATCGCATGCCGCCCCCAGACGGCATACTGCGGGCGTCCATAAACATGAAAGAAAAAACAGCCGTTACCGCCGCCGGCGGCAGCGCCAGTTCCAGTCGCGCTCGGGACCGACGTCGATGTGGACGGATTCGGTATGGCAGTAGGTGCCGACGCCGCCGCGCCCTGGCATGCTGCGGATGTAGCTTGCCAGTTGCGCTTTCGAGACGCCTGGAACCTGGATGTCGGCGGCGGCGCAATACATGTGCAGCGAGTTCTTGGCGCCGTTGGCGCGGCGGTTGCGGGCCGGATCACGATAGCCGGAGGTGACGATCATCTTCTTGCCGTAGTGGCCCTCGATCGTCTTCAGCACGCGGACCAGCGAAGGTTTTAGGCAGGCAACGTCGACATTCTCGGTCTGCTTCAAAAGACCGTTGGGCGCCAGCCGGGCAAGACCGGGAGCGTATGCCACCTGGTAGGCGCCGCCTTCATCCTCGTTCAGATCGACGTCGCTGTCGTCGTCGAGACCGGATTTGCGCTTGATCTCGAAAAGTGCGGTCTTGCGCACGCCAGGCAGCGCGTCCTCAGTGAAACGGCTGGTATCGCCGAGCGAAGCCAGTTGCACCGGCTTTTCAGCCGATTTGGCCGAGGCCAGGGTGATGGCGGGTTTTGCCGCCGGCTTGGGCTGTGCGGCCTTGGGCTGCGCCGCCGGCGGTTGCTCGCCCGACCTGTTGTTGGCCTGCGAGGCAGGTGCTGCCGAGGCGGGCGTGGCGCTGAACAAAGAGGCGAGGAACCCCTTCTTCTTCGGCGCATAGGCCTGCGGCTCTGCGGCGGTCACATAGACCGGGTTGTTCATCGCCGGCGCGGCGGCCTCGGCCTTTGACTTCGGCGCGGCCGTGCCGGCATCGGCGGTTTCAGTCTTCTGCGCAGCAGCGTCGGCCTGCTCGACCGTCTGCGCCGACTGTGGCTGCGGCGTCTGGCCCGCAACCGTCTCGGCGCCGGCTTTCGCCGGGACGGGGAAGCCGGCATCCGACTTGGCGCCTTGGGGGGCCTGCGCCCCTGGCTTGGCCACTGGCACAGAAGCGACCTGCTCGGGAAGGCTTGCGTCGCCCTTGGCGCTCATCGTCATTTGTGAAGTCGTCATCTGCGATGACGAATCAGTGGTGACCTGTTGGGTGCCGGAGGCCGTGTCCGTAGCCGGGGCATTGTAGCTGGGCATGCCGACGGACAGGGACGGGTCGCCGGCCGAGGTGCAGGACGCCAGGAGCACTGAGAAAAGCGCAGCCGCAATGGCGCGGCTTTCTCCCTTCGCGAGGCGCGATCCTGCTGATTTCAAAACCAAATTCCCCCTCGATGTCCGGTCGGTACTTCATTGGCGGCACCGAAACGTCTCGCCGCAATAAACCCTTGTCCCCGAACGGAAACGAGACCTGTGTCAAATCCGCAAGCCCCAGAGTAATTCGACGGCTAGAGAAGAATCGGGAGTGCTTAAGGGTTGACGACACCATTTCGCCCTCTTTTACCGGCGCGTCAACTCACCACACATTACAGACGGTTACACACGCACCTTGACATAGCTGCCTGGCGCATCGCCCAAGGTTTTCAAGTTCTTGCCGGGTTTGCGGGCCGGCACGCGGGTGTCGTCCTTGGCCTCGATCCAGCGTTGCCAGTGCGGCCACCAGGAGCCGGGATGGTTCGTGGCCTTGGCGAGCCACTCGTCGAAGTCGCCCGTAGGCTTGCCGCCGGTCCAGTAGTGATACTTCTGCGCCGCCGGCGGATTGACGACGCCGGCGATGTGGCCGGAGCCGGCCAGGACGTATTCGACCTCGCCGCCGAAATATTTCGAACCGAGGAACACCGAAAGCGCCGGCGCGATATGGTCTTCCTTGGAGGCGAGGTTGTAGACCGGGATGGTGACATCCTGCAGCGATACAACGCGGCCCGCCAGTTCCATCTTGCCCTGCGAAAGTCTGTTCTCGAGATAGCAATTGCGCAGGTAGAAGGAATGGTTGGCTGCGGCCATGCGGGTCGAATCGGCGTTCCAGTAGAGCAGGTCGAAGGGCAGGGGATCCTTGCCGCGCATGTAGTTGTTGACGACATAGGGCCAGATCAGGTCGCCCGAGCGCAGCATGTTGAAGGCGGTCGCCATCTTGGTGCCATCGAGATAGCCTTTCTCGTTCATCGCCTTTTCGACGGCCGCGACCTGCTCCTCGTCGACGAACACTCTCAGGTCGCCGGCATGGGTGAAATCGACCTGCGTGGTGAAGAAGGTGGCCGATTTGATGCGGTGGTCGCCTTCCTGTGCCAAAAGCGCCAGGGCGGCCGCCAGAAGCGTGCCGCCGACGCAATAACCGACGGCGTTGACGTCCCGTTCGCCGGTGGCCCTTTCGATCGTGTCCAGGCCGTATTGCAGGCCCTCTCTGATATAGGCCTCCCAGCTCTTGGTGCCGTGCCGCTCGTCCGGGTTGATCCAGGAGATGACGAAGACGGTGTGGCCCTGCTCGACGGCCCAGCGGATGAAGGATTTTTGCGGGTTGAGATCGAGAATGTAGAATTTGTTGATCCATGGCGGACAGATCAGCAGCGGCCGCTTGAGCACAGTCTCGGTCGCCGGATCATATTGCAAGATCTCGGCGACGTCGCTACGGCCCACCACCTTGCCGGGTGTCGTGGCCAGGTTCTTGCCGATCTCGAACGACGAATAGTCGGCCTGCCTCAGTTTCAGGTCGCCCTTGCCGGCGGCGATGTCCTCGGCCAGCATCTTCATGCCGCGCACCAGGTTTTCGCCGTTCGAGGCGATTGTCTCGCGAAACAGTTCCGGGTTGGTCAGGATGAAATTCGACGGCGAGATGGCGTTGGACACCTGCTTGACGTAGAAACCGGCCTTGTGGCGGGTGTGCTCGTCGAGGCCGTCGGCGTGCTCGACCAGTTCGTTCGCCCAGCGCGAGGTGACGAGATAGGTCTGCTTGAGGAAATCGAAGAATGCGTTGCGGCCCCATTCCGGGTCCTGGAAACGCTTGTCGCCGGGCTCGGGCTTGACCGCGTCTTCGGCGTCTTCGCCGCCGTCGCTGAGGCGCTGGATGGAGTTGGCCCAGACGGTCATGTAGCCGGAAAACAGCCGCGTCTGCGCCTCCAGCGCGCGCTGCGGATCGGAAAGCCAGTATTCGCTGAGCTTGGAGAAGGTTTTCACCATGTCGACGACCGGCTCGGCGACATGATCGCGCACCTCGCCTTTTTCGCGCGGCTCGGCCCATGCGGAAGCCGCCTTGCCGGCCTGCTCGATCATGCGCGCCAGGTTCAAGGCGAAGCGTTCCGGGTCCTTGACCAGATATTGCTCGACGGTCGAAGGCCGGTCATCTTTCGCTTTGCCCGAATCGGGTGTTTTGGACATGGTCGCGGGGTTCCTCCCGAAGCGTTTTATTGACATAGTATCATGGCACATCCGACAGGGTCCAACGCGCTCTATCTCGGCTGCCAAGGAAACAATATGACGATTGCTATTGGCAAAACTGTTTTTTCTGGCACTGGTCGTTTTTACCGCACAGGCGCGGCGGTCGTCTTTTTGGCGATCGCAGGCTGTTCGAGCACCAACATCGAGGGCGCCACGCCTGTCGCGGCTACCGACGGGCCGAAGAACACCGGCACCTATCCGAACCTGAATATCCCGCCGCAGGCGGCGGCGCAGCAATTCACCGAGGCGGAAAGGAACGCCAAGCTCGCCCAGTTGAAGGCGGAGGCACGGGCGCAGGGCTCAAAGCGCGGCGCGGTCAAGCTCGCGAACCCGGCGGCGCTGAACACATTGGCGAAGCAGCACGGCAGCGATGCGCTGAAGCAGATCGAAGCCAAATGCGATCCCGCCCTCGACCCTGCCTGTAAATAGGGTTATATCGCGCGACCGACAAGCAGCTTTGCCAAAAACCACTTTGACCGTCTGGAATTGACCCACCACTGGAACTGACATGGAAGAATTTCACAAGGTCCGCCGGCTTCCGCCCTACGTCTTCGAGCAGGTCAACCGGCTGAAGGCCAGTGCCCGTTCGCGCGGCGCCGACATCATCGACCTTGGTATGGGCAATCCGGACCTGCCGACGCCCAAGGCCATCGTCGATAAATTGTGCGAGGTCGTGCGCGACCCGCGCACGCATCGCTATTCATCATCGCGCGGCATTCCGGGCCTGCGCCGCGCCCAGGCCAATTACTATGCCCGCCGTTTCGGCGTGAAACTCGACCCGGACACGCAAGTGGTGGCGACGCTGGGCTCGAAGGAGGGTTTTGCCAATATGGCGCAGGCGATCACCGCGCCCGGCGACGTGATCCTGTGCCCAAACCCGACCTATCCGATCCACGCTTTTGGCTTCATCATGTCGGGCGGCGTCATCCGCTCGTTGCAGGTGGAGCCGGACGACGGCTTCATTCCGGCGCTGGAGCGCGGCATCCGCCATTCGATCCCGAAGCCGCTGGCATTGATCCTCAATTATCCGTCGAACCCGACGGCGCAGGTCGCCTCGCTTGATTTCTACAAGGAGGTGGTGGCCTTCGCCAAGAAGAACGACATCATCATCCTGTCCGACCTTGCCTATTCGGAAATCTATTTCGACGGCAATCCGCCGCCCTCGGTGCTGCAGGTGCCGGGCGCGATCGACGTGGCCGTCGAGTTCACCTCGATGTCGAAGACCTTTTCGATGCCCGGCTGGCGCATGGGTTTTGCCGTCGGCAACGAGCGGCTGATCTCGGCGCTGACGCGGGTGAAATCCTATCTGGACTACGGCGCCTTCACGCCGATCCAGGTGGCGGCGGCGCATGCGCTCAACGGCGACGGCGCCGATATCGCCGAAGTGCGCGACATCTACCATAAGCGCCGCGACGTCATGGTCGACGCCTTCAGCCGCGCCGGCTGGGTCGTCCCGGCGCCGGCGGCGTCGATGTTCGCCTGGGCGCCGATCCCGGAGCCGTTCAAGCATCTCGGCTCGCTCGAATTCTCCAAGCTTCTGATCGAGCACGCCGACGTGGCGGTGGCGCCGGGCGTCGGCTTCGGCGAGCATGGCGACGATCATGTGCGCATCGCGCTGGTCGAGAACGAGCACCGGATCCGGCAGGCGGCGCGCAACATCAAGCGCTTCCTGGCGTCCAGCGCCAAGCAGCCCAACAATGTGGTGCCGCTCGCCGCGCATCGTTGAGTTGCCTGATATCACATCGAACAAATTCTTGAAGGGCGTCGCCGGACATGGCTGAAGCGTTGCGTGTTGGAATCGCCGGTCTCGGCACCGTCGGCGCGTCGGTGGCGCGCGTGCTGCGCGACAAGGCGGCGGAACTGACGCGGCAATGCGGCCGCGAGGTCGTCGTATCGGCCGTTTCGGCC
>SAQR01000051.1:0-31611 GCA_004020365.1 Mesorhizobium sp. | reverse complement strand
TTTCGGCCCGCGATCGCAACCGCGACCGCGGCATCGATCTCGGCGCGGCCAAGTGGTTCGACGATCCCGTAGGAATGGCGCAGACCGCCGAGATCGATGTCTTCGTCGAGCTGATCGGCGGCGACGAAGGGCCGTCGCATTCATCCGTGAAAGCAGCACTTGAAGCCGGCCGCCACGTCGTCACCGCCAACAAGGCACTGCTCGCCAAACATGGCGTGGCGCTGGCCGAGACCGCCGAGAAGAAGGGCGTGCTGCTCAATTACGAGGCGGCGGTGGCGGGCGGCATTCCGGTCATCAAGACGATGCGCGAGGCGATGGCCGGCAATTCGGTGACCCGCGTCTTCGGCATCCTCAACGGCACCTGCAACTATATCCTGACCCGCATGGAAGCCGAGGGCCTGTCGTTCGACGACTGCCTGAAAGATGCGCAGCGGCTGGGCTATGCCGAGGCCGACCCGACCTTCGACATCGAGGGCCACGATACCGCGCACAAGCTGTCGATCCTGACCAGCCTTGCCTTCGGCACGAGGATTGCCGCCAACGACATCTACATGGAAGGCATTTCCAACATCAGCCAGGCCGACATCCGCGCCGCCGGCGATCTCGGCTACCGGATAAAGCTGCTCGGCGTCGCCCAGCGCACGGAAAGCGGTATCGAACAGCGCGTGCATCCGACCATGGTGCCGACGGCCTCGGTCATTGCGCAGGTGCACGGCGTCACCAATGCGGTGGCCATCGAAACCGATATCCTGGGCGAGCTTTTGCTCTCCGGTCCCGGTGCCGGCGGCAACGCCACCGCATCGGCAGTGGTCGGCGACATCGCCGACATCGCCAAGAGCCGGCCCGGCTTCCAGCACGGTCCGGTCTTCGGCCTGCCGGCAAAGGAATTGCGGCCGTACAAGAAGGCGCAGATGCGCAGCCATGCCGGCGGCTATTTCATCCGGCTGACAGTGCATGACCGCATCGGCGTCTTTGCCGGCATCGCCAAGCGCATGGCCGACAACGACATTTCACTGGAATCGATCGTGCAGCACGCCGCAGGGCCGGATACCGCCTTGCAGAAGACGGTGATTCTCGTCACCCACGAGACGACGGAAGCGGCAGTCCGCAAGGCCGTCGACGGCATCACCAGGGACGACCATCTGACCGACAAGCCGCAGGTCATCCGCATCGAGCGGGCGGAATAGGTTTTTTTCTTTCCTTATCGATTGATATTGTTGGGCTTTCAAAAAAGACCCACTCAGGTCTTGCTGTTGTCATGGAGCTTTGACACAACCGGCGCGCCTCTGGCGGGAGGCAATCTGCCAACGAGGATTTTTCACCGATGAACGTTGCCCAGAACATCGTCGCCGGCCTTGACCGGATACTCACCATGGAACTGGTGCGTGTCACCGAACGCGCCGCGGTTGCGGCAGCCAGATTGCGCGGACGCGGCGACGAAAAGGCCGCCGACCAGGCCGCGGTCGACGCGATGCGCGAAGAGCTCAACCGCCTCGCCATCAACGGCACGGTGGTGATCGGTGAAGGCGAGCGCGACGAGGCACCGATGCTCTATATCGGCGAAGAGGTCGGTTCCGGCAAAGGCCCGGCGGTCGATATTGCGCTCGATCCGCTCGAAGGCACGACGATCTGCGCCAAGAACCTGCCCAATGCATTGGCGGTCATCGCCATTGCGGAAAAGGGCAGCCTTCTGTTCGCGCCCGACGTCTATATGGACAAGATCGCCATTGGCCCCGGTTATGCGGACGGCGTCATCGACATCGATGCTTCGCCAGCCGAAAACATCGCCAGCCTGGGCAGGGCCAAGGGCGTGGCGGTGCCGGAGATCACCGCCTGCATCCTCGACCGGCCGCGCCATGGCGCGCTGATCGAGGCGGTGCGCGCCACGGGCGCTGCGATCCGGCTGATCGGCGATGGTGACGTCGCCGGCGTCATCCACACCACCGATCCGGACGAAACCGGCATCGACATCTATCTCGGCACCGGCGGCGCGCCGGAGGGTGTACTGGCGGCGGCAGCGTTGCGCTGCACCGGCGGCCAGATGCAGGGAAGGCTGATCCTCGACACACCGCAAAAGCTGGCACGCGCGGCGAAGATGGGCATCCTCGATCCGAGGCGGGTCTACCGCGCGCAAGACATGGCGCGCGGCGACGTGCTGTTCGCGGCAACCGGCGTGACCGACGGCAACATGCTGGCCGGCGTCAAGTTCGGCAGCAATTCCATCACCACGCATACGATCGTGCTGCGCTCGTCGTCGCGCACCGTGCGCGAGATCAAGGCCAGGCACCAGGATCTGGAAAAGTTTTGATTCACGACTCAGGGCTAGCCGTCGCATATTGTGGCCAATGACAATCCGCAGACGGCGCGTCGCATGACGGGCGAAAACCGTATCTTCCTCGATGTCAGGCAGTCGGCATCAGGTGTTTCCTGGGAACACCGGTTGACCGAGCGGCAGGACATGACCGCGCTTGCCATAGCGCAAGGCTATGGCGTGCCGGACATCGTTGCGCGCGTGCTTGCCGGGCGCGGCGTGACCGCCGAGCAGACCGAGCGGTTCCTGGATCCGACCATCCGCAACCTGTTACCGGACCCGGCGTCGCTGACCGACATGGACAAGGCCGCCGCCCGCATCGCCGGGGCAGTCGTTGCCAGGGAAAAGGTGGCGATCTTCGGCGACTACGATGTCGATGGCGCCGCCTCGTCGGCGCTGCTCAAGCGCTTCCTCACGCATTTCTCGGTGCCTGCGGAGATCTACATACCGGACCGTATCTTCGAAGGGTACGGTCCCAATCCGGAAGCGATGCGCGAACTCGTCTCGCGCGGCGCGACGCTGATCGTCACCGTCGATTGCGGCACCAACAGCGCCGCTTCTATCGACGCGGCGAACGCTGCCGGCGCCGATGTCGTGGTGCTCGATCATCACCAACTCGGCGGTCCATTGCCTGCAGCGGTTGCGGTGGTCAATCCCAATCGCGAGGACGACCTTTCGGGTCAGGGCCATCTTTGCGCCGCCGGCGTCGTCTTCCTGGCGCTGGTGCAGACGGCGAAGATCCTGCGCGGCCGGTTGCCGGATGCCGCACCGCCGGATCTGCTCGGCCTGCTCGACCTCGTTGCCCTGGCGACCGTTTGCGACGTGGTGCCGCTGACCGGTGTCAACCGCGCCTTCGTGGTCAAGGGATTGCAGATCGCACGCCAGCAGAGGAACGAAGGAATGGCGGCATTGGCGCGGGTCTCGCGCATCGGCGAGCCGGTCAGCACCTTTCATCTGGCCTATCTGATCGGCCCGCGCATCAATGCCGGTGGGCGCATCGGCGACGCGGCACTCGGCAGCCGCCTGCTCGCCACCGACGATCCTGTCGAGGCCCGCACCATCGCCGAGACGCTGGACCGGCTCAACCAGGAGCGGCAGCAGATGGAACTGGAAATGCTGGCCGCGGCACGCGTCGAGGCCGATGCCGAGCTTGCCGGCGGCAATGGCCCGGCCATCGTCGTCACCGCCAGCTCCAACTGGCATCCGGGCATCGTCGGCCTGCTGGCCTCGCGGCTCAAGGATCACGCGCGCCGGCCCGCTTTCGCCATCGCCTTCAATGCCAATGGTGTCGGCACCGGGTCTGGCCGTTCGGTGTCGGGCTTCGATCTTGGCCGGCTGGTGCGCGAGGCGGCCATTGCCGGGCTGATCGTCAAGGGCGGCGGCCATGGCATGGCGGCGGGCATCACGGTGGAGCGGGCGAAACTTGGCGCACTCAGGGCCTTCTTCGAGGAACGAGCGGCGGCCGAGGTGTTCCGGCTGCAAGGCGAGGAAAGCCTGGCGATCGATGGCGCGCTGGCCGCCGAGGGCGCGACGCTCAGCCTGCTCGATGCACTGGAGAAAGCCGGCCCGTTCGGCGCCGGGCATGTCGCGCCGGTCTTCGCGCTGCCGCGCCATCGCCTTGCCGATGCGAGGCCGGTCGGCACCAATCACATCCGCGCCGAGTTGCAGTCGGAAAGCGGCGGCCGCATCCAGGCCATCGCGTTTCGCGCCGTCGATACGACGCTGGGCGAATTCCTGTTCAAGAACCGGGGCAAGCCGGTGCATGTCGCCGGTTCGCTGTCGGGCAATCACTGGAACGGCAACCGCACCGTGCAGTTCCGCATCGTCGATGCCGCGTTGGCTTGAGCGTTGTGAGGCGGCTTAGGTCATTAGCGCAGAAGTTTTGATAGGTCGGACGTGCTTGCGTTGGGGAATCGCATACCTTGGATGTTAGCCGAAACGCCCATCACTTCGTCATCCTGGGGCGGAGCAAGGAGCGAAGCGACGCAGTGCAGACCCCAGGATCCATGCCATGACGTCAGAGCATCGCTGCGGCGCAGAATACTGTTCCGCTGCATTCTTCGGCTGATGTCACGGCATGGATCCCAGGGTCTCCGCGACGGAGCTTTGCTCCTGCTTCGCCCAGGGATGACGAAGTTGGGAGGCTTCCGCCAATCTCCACCGGGGACAGATCGTTCCGGGACTCGTGCGGCACTCGCCGGCGAAGCCGGGTCACTTTCAGATCGTATACGGGCGCCGACGGCTGAGGAACCGGCGCAAAAACTCGAGTCTGCCGGCGCTGATCGAGCTGGTGCTGGCGCGGCCGGTCGTGTCGGCCGGACTGATCGCGGCCGAGCTGAAAATCAGCCAGCGGGCGGCGCTCGGTCTCGTCGCCGAACTCGCGATTCGCGAGGTGACGGGCAGGGGGCGCTACCGGGCGTGGGGAATTGTGTGACGAAAATCGAAAGCCGCCCGGCGCCGTGATGGATTGCCACCGGGATCATAGCGACGAGCGCGCCGCAGGGACTAGGGTCGCCGGCTGGATGAAAGCTGCGGGAAACCGCCCGAACACGCGCGACGAGCTTTTATCGAAGCGGCGAAAGAAGCTGGCATTCTGATGGAGTATGATTGGTGAGGCGTGCCGCCTCCCTATCTTGAACCGTCATCAGGCTGACAACACATTTCTGCGATGGTCGCCGACGATCCCAACGGCGGCTCCATCACACCCGCGCGCCGTTCGACAAAGTGGAGGAACGAATGAACGCCACGGCCTTCAGCAGCCCAATCTTCGTGAAGAACGGGGCCTATGGTGCAGGAGATTGCCGATCTCGTGGACGCGACCGGTTTTCTGGAGGAGTGGCCGGAGGATCGCCGCAACCTGATCCATGAAACAGCCCTTCGCGCATGCTACCAAGCGCATGCTGAGCTTAGGCCGATGAGCGTGGCGCGTGATGCCTTTGTTGGCTTTGCGAAGCGAGCCGGGATCCTGGAAGACCCCGAGGCCGTTTTGCGTGGATCGCTGCTTCCAAATCGGGCAGCGGCAAGGTGCAGGTGTAGCCGCATTCGGCGGTGCCTCGCCTCTTTTGCCGCCCAAAAGATCCGCGTATCGGCGGATGCGCGTTGGTCTTTGTGTGAATCGGCAGCACAGCGCTCGAGCGGGTCGTCGGGTAGCGGGTGGGCGGTGTGGATATTCCTGAACCGAGCCCCCGTTTGCAGGAAACCATCCAGTGTTCGGACATTGACAGTCGAAGGCCCGGCACGGGGCGGGAGTGCCGGGCCTTGTGGTCGTCCATGAGTTCAATCTAGGTTCGACTGAGTTCAAGCTTGCGCTCGTTTGGTTAATGAGCCGTTAATCGAAACTGAACAGCCACGTCAGGCCATCTTGGCGGTGATCTTTGCTATATCGGCAGCGTCGAACGCCCTTAACGTTTGGGTTTTGATATTGCCCATCGCAGCGACCGAAAAAGTTAGCGCCGTCGCCGCGATGTCGTCATCGGCTTCGGCGATGGTGACGACATCATACTGACCAAGCGTCCAGAAAAGCGAGTGCACCGTGACTCCGCTTTTGGCGGCCATCTCCTTGAAAGCCTCGGCACGCTTCTGGGTATCCTTGATCCCCTTGGCGCCCTGATCGGTAAAATTCGCGAGTATGACGTAATAAGCCATGTGAACCTCCCAAAAGTGAATAAGGAGGCGTGCGGGCGCTTCCGGCGCGACCGCCGTTTCTCCCAATCACATGTTATCACGCGGGCACAAAGGTCGCATCCGCCCATCGCACTGGAAACTTTAACCGGTGTCCTCCCGCATCAACCGTGAACCAAAGCGCGAAAAACTCGGCCGTCATGCTCCCGCCCGGTAAGATCGGCCCGGCTGCTTGGAAAGGGCCCTCAATCAAACAGCTGGGGCCAAGTCGGCCCGCGGAGGCCGCGAGTGGAGAACTAGCTTCCGAAATTCCGGAAGTTCAATTTCCCAAAACAGGATACCCCCAAGGCACATTTGGCGGCCTCTTTGCCGCAGAGCTAATATAAGGTAGCCAGTGCGCATCTCTTCCTACCCGATCGCATTGGCTAGGTGTAAATCGGCGGGGGCTTCAGCGCCGATCAGCGCGATAAGCTCATTGAAATGTCAGTGGTGGGTGGGGTCACGCAGGGACGCCGATTCACACATAGTTCGGCGGGCGTGCAAAAACCGCAAAGCACAACGGTGTCGTCAGCCGGAATTAGCATGGCATTGCCAACGCCGATGAAATCGAACATCAGCGGCTCGAACAGCCATCAGACTTGGTGGGAGTGCATCCGCTTCAGGCAGCGGAGGGCGAACGAGGTCCGGCTGTGGCGGATGCCTGGGATTCGATACAACCGCTCGCGCAGAAAACGCTCGTAGCCGGAGGTCCCTTCGACGGCGACCTTGATCAGATAGTCGTAATCGCCGGTCGTCAGATACGCTTCCAGCACTTCCGGCAATTCCGTCAGATGTCGCCCGAACGTTTCCAGTATCTCCTCGTCGTGTCTGTCGAGGGTGCGGCCGGAGCGGGCCCATATCGGCGATGGTCCACCCAAACGAACGGTGAAATCCCGGCTGCCAACAGCCTGCAACCTGCCAAAACACCTATGTCGAAGAACTAAGCCAGAACCGTCTGCAGGCGGGCCAACTCGTCGATCTGGGCCATTGTCACCTGATAGCCGATGCGGATCGCCTCGTCGGCGCGATGGAATTCGGTCAGGCCGATATGGCTGAGCTTTGGCTGCAGCGACATATCAGGCGGGTCGCCGGCAAGACGCGCCCGTGAAATGCGGTCCTGGATGATGTTGAAGGCTTCGACCATGACGCCGGTAATGCCGAGCCGTGTTTGGTACTGGTGCCCTGTGTCGATCAGGTCGGGCCTCGGCGCGTCCTTCTCGACGACCAGCTCGTCGGCACTGTGCTTGATGACGGCGGCGCGGCCGAACAGATCGTAGTGAAGGTTCACCGCGACCACGAGCGGCTGCTCATAGGCGCGGCAGACCGAGACCGGGACCGGATTGACCAGCGCACCGTCGACCAGAACGCGCCCGTTGCAGCTGACCGGTTCGAACACGCCGGGTAGGGCGTAGGAGGCGCGCATGGCGGTGATCAGCAAGCCGCCCGACAGCCAGATTTCATGGCCGGTGCGGATCTCCGTGGTGACGCAGACGAAAGGCTTGGGCAGATCCTCGAAACGGATGCCGGCCATGTGCTCGCGCAGGCGTGCATCGAGCTTCATGCCGCCGAACAATCCGCTGCCGCGCAAATTGAGATCGAGAAGACCAAAAATGCGTCGCTTGGTCAGGCTTCTGGCGAATTCTTCCAGCTCATCCAGCTTGCCGGCAAGGTAGCAGCCGCCGACCAGCGCGCCGATCGAGGTGCCGGCGATCATCGACACTTCGATGCCGGCTTCGTCGAGCGCGCGCAGCACGCCGATATGGGCCCAGCCACGCGCGCAGCCGCCGCCCAATGCCAGCGAAATGCCTGTTTTCCTGGCGGGGCTCGCTTTGGATGCACCGGCGGACGATGACAGGCCATTGGCCTCCCGAACGTCAGGTCTGTTATGCAATGACGCCCAGTCGAGCATCACAATCTCCCTTGTCCCGCGGCTAAATTATCGGCAGGCCGTATCGAAATCATGAATATACGTGATTGCAGTTCGGCGAATGGTTCAAATGGATGGTTCATGGGGCTTTCGATACGTTTCTTGCGCATCGAACAGCGGCTTGCTGCCATCGCTGGCAAGCGTCCCCTTGCCGTCGATCAGTCCCACCGTCCGATAAAAGCAGGAACGCCGGCCGGTGTGGCAGGTTGCGTCGTGGCCCATCACTTTGACGCGCAACCATATTGCGTCCTGGTCACAATCCGTGAGCATCTCGACGATTTTCTGGACATTCCCGGACGTCTCGCCCTTCTTCCACAGAGCGCTGCGCGAGCGCGACCAGTAGTGGGCGATGCCGGTTTCCAGCGTCAGCGCCAGCGCCTCGGCGTTCATATGCGCGACCATCAGCAGCATGCCGTCTTCGGCATCGGTGACGACGACGGTGACCAGGCCGCCAGCATCGAAGCGCGGCGAAAAGACCGTGCTTTCTTCCAGTGCCTTCTTGTCTGATGGAGCTTTCGGAAATTCCACTGCCGACATCGCCGGTCCTTGTTCAGAGCCTCGCCCAGCCGATAGGTTCGGAGCGGGCGAGGTTCTGTCTTGTTGTTTGGCCATGATCTGATCCGAGAACCGGTTCTCATTTCTCGCGATCATGGCTGGCGGCCGGCGAGGCTCGTTCAGCCCCTGCCGCCGCGCACCATGGTGACGAAACGGACCTGTTCCTCGGGCGTGTCCTTGAAGACGCCGGTGAAGGTCGAGGTCAGCGTCGTCGAGCCTTCCTTGCGGATACCGCGCATGGCCATGCACATATGCTCGGCTTCCAGCATGACGGCAACGCCGCGCGGATTGAGCACATCCTGGATGACGCCGGCGATCTGTGCGGTCATCGCTTCTTGGGTCTGCAGGCGCTGGGCAAAGATATCGACGACGCGGGCGATCTTGGACAGGCCGACGACCTTGCCGTCCGGCAGATAGCCGACATGCGCCTTGCCGATGACCGGCACCATGTGGTGTTCGCAATGCGAATGGAAACTTATATCCTTGACGAGGACAAGGTCGTCATAGCCGGCGACCTCCTCGAAGGTGCGGCCGAGTTCTTCGGCCGGGCACTTGTCGTAGCCGCCGAACATTTCGCGATAGGCCTTGACCACGCGCTTTGGCGTATCGACCAGACCCTCCCGGTCCGGATTGTCGCCGGTCCAGCGCAACAGCGTGCGCACCGCGGCCTCGGCTTCGGCTTCTGTCGGCCGGTCGGTGACCGGCTTTTCCATATAGGCGGAAGGGGGCATGAATTTCTTGATGACGGCATCCATAAAGGCGTCTCCCGTAGTTCCCCTCTCAGGAGGAACGAGTTGAACGGACCACGACCTTTCGGGTGTTAGAAACGTGCCCTGTTTCCAGCCCGTAAGCGGCGTGAAGTGATTTGAGCAGGGACGCGGTTGTCGGTTGCCTTGTCCATACCCGAGTACCAGCATTATATATGATCGTTGCGAGCGAAAGGAAGGCCGTCTGCGGCAATCGCTGTTCGCTCGGCGGCGACGGATTGGAAAAATATGATCGACGACGTCTACAATGCGAAAATTCTGGGATTTGCCGGGAATATCGCGCGGATCGGCCGGCTCGACCATCCCGATGCAACCGCGCGCGCGCATTCCAAGCTGTGCGGCTCGACGGTGACGGTCGATCTGAAGATGGATGACGGCGTCGTCACCGATTTCGCCCATGACGTCAAAGCCTGCGCGCTTGGCCAGGCGTCGTCCTCGATCATGGCGCAGCATGTCGTCGGCGCCAGCGCGGATGAATTGCGCGCAGTGCGCGAGACGATGCTGAAGATGCTGAAGGAAAACGGCGCACCGCCGCAAGGCCGCTTCGCCGACCTCAGATATCTCGAGCCGGTGCGCGACTACAAGGCGCGCCATGCCTCGACCATGCTGACCTTCGATGCCGTGGTCGACGCGATCGGCCAGATCGAGAAGAAGCGCGCCGAACAGGCAGCGTAGCCGTCAAATGGCGATGGATCACACGCATCAGAGGCCGCGATACACACGCAACTGGCCGGGCCCGTGGCGCAAGACGCCCGGCCGAATTTTTGGCACCTCGCTCGTGCGCTTCTACCAACTGACGCTGTCCGGCTTTGTCGGCAATTCCTGCCGGCATTTGCCGACCTGCTCCGAATACGCGCACGAAGCGATCGCCCGCCATGGGCTATGGGCCGGCGGCTGGATGGGGTTTTTCCGCGTGCTGCGCTGCGGGCCGGGCGGAACGCATGGCATCGACCTTGTGCCGGAGGTGCTGGCCGAGCGCTATGTCTGGTTCACGCCATGGCGGTACTGGCGGATCGGGAAAAAGCGCAGTGATCCGGAAACCGATGCCGGTGGGGCGTAAGCTCTGCAACCAGAGCAGGATCTTTACGATTTGCTAGGGTTAACCGCACGTTGCGCATTTAAGACAAAATCGAGACAAGACGCCTCGCTAAGCCGCTCCTGACACGCCTCAGGAGAGATTGCCAATGCGCCAGATAGACCGCCGTCCATTCGTTTTCGCCTTGGTTATCTACCTTCTGGCCTGGCTTTTTGGTTTTCCGATCGGCGCTCAATCGGCGCCGCTGAAGGAGGTCGAATGCACGCTGATCCTGGATACTGCAAGCGGTGAGACGCTGTATCGGGATGGGGTCTGCGACCAGCGCTTCAGTCCCGCCTCGACTTTCAAGGTCCCATTGGCGCTGATCGGCTATGATTCGGGAATCCTGAACGACGAGCACACGCCGGCCTGGGATTACAGGCCCGAGTTCAAGGCGGTCAAGCGCGACCAGAAAACCGTCAACCCGACGATCTGGGAAAAGGACTCGGTGCTGTGGTTTTCCCAGGAAATCACCCGCCGGCTCGGCAATGAGCGGTTTGCCGGCTACATCTCGAAATTCGACTACGGCAATACCGATGCTGCCGGCAATGCCGGCAAGAATGATGGCCTCACCCGGTCCTGGGTGAATTCTTCCCTTGAGATATCGCCGGTCGAACAGGCAAACTTCATGCGCCGCCTGCTTGCCGGCGAACTGCCGGTTTCGGACAAGGCCCATACGATGACCAAGGCGATCTTGCCGAGCTTCCAGGCAGGTGGCTGGACGGTCCAGGGCAAGACCGGAACCACCAGGCTTGGCGACAGCGCCGACAAGTCCTCGGTTGGCTGGCGCTCCCTCGGCTGGTTTGTCGGCTGGGCCAACAAGGATACGCGCAGCATCGTCTTTGCCCGCCTGGTAATCGATACGAAACGTTCCGATACGCCCAAGGGTCCTCAGACGCGGGCGATGTTCCTGAAACAGCTGCCGAATCTCGTCAGGTGACCCGCATCCGGCTTTACGACGCCGAAAACTGCCCATAAAAGACTGCCGCCGGACGCATCCGGCTTTTTACTTTTGCATGTCGTTTGCCAAAAACCGCTGCACAGTTTGGGCGACATGCATTTCACCACCCGCGCTCGTTTGCGGGACTGGATAGGAGAATTTTATGCTGAATTCCGTTTCCCTGACATTTCCCGATGGCTCCGTCCGCGACTACGACGCGGCGATGACCGGCGCCGGCCTGGCGGAATCGATCTCGAAATCGCTGGCCAGGAAGGCGGTCGCCTACTCGATCGATGGCGTGCTGCGCGATCTTTCCGACCCGCTCGGCAAGTCCGGCAAGGTCGAGATCATCACCCGCGAAGACCCGCGCGCGCTGGAACTCATCCGCCATGACGCAGCGCACGTGATGGCCGAAGCCGTGCAGGAATTGTGGCCGGGTACGCAGGTGACCATCGGCCCGGTGATCGAGAACGGCTTCTACTATGATTTTGCCCGCAACGAGCCGTTCACGCCCGACGATTTCCCGGTGATCGAGAAGAAGATGCGCGAGATCATCGCGCGCAACAAGCCGTTCACCAAAGAGGTCTGGTCGCGCGACAAGGCGAAGAAAATCTTTGCCGAGAAGGGCGAGCGCTACAAGCTGGAACTGATCGACGCCATTCCCGAAGATCAGGACCTCAAGATCTATGCGCAGGGCGATTGGTTCGACCTCTGCCGCGGCCCGCATATGGTCTCGACCGGGCAGATCGGCAGCGCCTTCAAGCTGATGAAGGTGGCCGGCGCCTATTGGCGCGGCGATTCGAACAACCCTATGCTGACCCGCATCTACGGCACGGCCTGGGCCGACCAAGCGCAGCTCGATGCCTACCAGACCATGCTGGAGGAGGCCGAAAAGCGTGACCACAGGAAGCTCGGCCGCGAGATGGACCTGTTCCATTTCCAGGAGGAGGGGCCGGGCGTCGTCTTCTGGCACGCCAAGGGCTGGAGACTGTTCCAGAACCTGGTCAACTACATGCGCCGCCGCCTTGACGAGCAGGGTTATCAGGAAGTCAACGCGCCGCAAGTGCTCGACAAGAGCCTGTGGGAGACGTCAGGTCACTGGGGCTGGTACCGCGACAATATGTTCAAGGTGACGGTTGCCGGCGACGACACCGACGACGACCGGATGTTTGCGCTGAAGCCGATGAACTGCCCCGGCCACGTCCAGATATTCAAGCACGGGCTGAAGTCTTACCGCGATCTGCCGGTAAAACTTGCGGAATTCGGCAATGTGCATCGCTATGAGCCGTCCGGCGCGCTGCATGGGCTGATGCGCGTGCGCGGCTTTACCCAGGACGATGCCCACATTTTTTGCACGGAGGAACAACTCGCCGACGAATGCATCAAGATCAACGACCTGATCCTGTCGACCTATGCCGATTTCGGCTTCGACGAAATCACCGTCAAGCTGGCGACCCGCCCCGAAAAACGGGTCGGCACCGACGCGATGTGGGATCATGCCGAGGGCGTGTTGCAGGACGTGCTCGACAAGATCGCGGCGCGGTCGGGCAACCGGATCAAGACCGGCGTCAATCCGGGCGAGGGCACGTTCTACGGGCCGAAGTTCGAATATGTGCTGAAGGACGCCATCGGCCGCGACTGGCAATGCGGCACCACGCAGGTCGACTTCAACCTGCCGGAACGGTTCGGCGCCTTCTACATCGGTTCCGATTCGGAAAAAAAGCAACCGGTGATGGTGCATCGCGCCATCTGCGGTTCGATGGAGCGTTTCCTTGGCATCCTGATCGAGAACTATTCCGGCCATTTCCCGCTGTGGTTCGCACCGCTGCAAGTGGTGGTTGCAACGATCACCTCCGACGCCGACGATTATGCGCAAAAGGTCGTCGCGCAGCTGAAGGCGGCCGGATTGTTGGCGGAAGCCGATCTTCGCAACGAGAAGATCAACTACAAGGTCCGCGAGCACAGCCTGGCCAAAGTTCCGGTCATCCTCGTCTGCGGCAAGCGCGAGGCGGAGGAAGAGACGGTCAACGTCCGCCGGCTCGGCTCGCGCGACCAGGAATCGCTTGGCCTTGGCCAGGCAGTGGCAATGCTTGCCGAAGAGGCGGTGACGCCCGACCGCAGGCGCAAACGAGCGGCCTGAGTTCAGCCGGATTGTCGACGAAATGGCGGTGGAGCGATCCACCGCCAATTTCAGATGCCCGCCAATTCATACGCTTGTCACGCCAGCCTTGTAACGAGCCCTCATGCTCAAGCTGAAGATGCGCGAAAGACCGTTTCCTGAGCTTTCCTACGCCAGCCCGCATCAGCCGCCATTGACGCGCTGGTTCATCCACTCCATCGAAGGCCTGTCCGGCCGCGACCGCTTCGCGGCGCTCTATGACTTTTGGCGCCGCCATGTGGCGCCGGCCGGCGAGCGTGTGTTCAGCCGCATGCTGGAGCTGATCGATGTCAGGGTGCGGACCACCGGCCCATGGCCGCCGGAAAAATTGCCCGACACGCCGCTGGTGATTGTCGCCAACCACCCGTTCGGCATCGGCGACGGCATTGCGGTGCTGTCGCTGGCCGAGCAGCTTCAGCGCCCGTTCCGTGTCATGATCCACAAGGATCTGCTCAAAATCCGCGAGATGGAGCCCTATTCGCTGCCGATCGACTTTTCCGAGACCAAGGACGCGCTCAGGAACAACATGGCGGTGCGCCATGAGGCGGTGCGGCTGCTGAAAGACGGCGTCATCATCGTCGTCTTCCCCGCTGGCGGCGTCGCCACCGCGCCGAAAGGTTTTGGTCGGGCGCGCGACCTGCCGTGGAAGATGTTTCCGGCCCGTCTTGTCCAGGATGCCAAGGCATCGGTTGTCCCAATGCACTTTTCCGGCCAGAACGGCCGGCTGTTCCACCTGGTCAGCGGACCAATGAACCTGGCCGAGCATGAGGGGCGTGTGGCGAAGTTCGTCGGCAGGGCTTCGCTGACGCTTCGTACTTCGCTGCTCATCCACGAATTCGGTCGGCTGTCCGGCAAATCGATCGACGTGCGCGTCGGTGACGTGCTGGGATGGGACGAGCTAGAGCCGCTGCGCGACCGCAAAGCGCTCCTTGACCGGCTTTACCGCGCTGTCTTCGACATGGCTATGGCACAACGTCAACGCGCATAAGGGTTATTCTCCTTATGGTGTCTGCATGAGGCTGATATTCGATATGCATTGAATAACGTACCCAATCATATCGGTCCCAAGCACCATACTCGCCCAAAATAGGATCGTGATGTGCCCTGCCGCTTCGTGACGGCTCGCCGAAGATGCTGAGCACTTTGCTGCGACTGGATGCGAAGGGAATATCAAAGAAGTCAGGATGAAAACTGTCAGACGTTAGAAATATCGCGTGGATTCTTTCGTCGCTGTCGCATGTCATTGAAAATCCATGGTCATCGCATACGTAGTTTATGCTACGCTCTGGAAGATCTTCATCGACTGAACGCTCAAAATTCCATAAATTAAATCGTGAGGAAGTCAGCAGTATTTCTGCTGTCTTTCCAAGGTATTCAGTAATAAAACTATCCATTATAACATTTTATCTTTGGGGCGAACGAGGCGACTTTCCGATTCAATGGAAAGGGAAAGAACCGCTTCAATCGGCGCCTTCCTGAGGATCGATCGCCGAGGCCTCCGTGGCCAAAACCTGGATTTCCTTGTTCTGCCCGGCCACGACGGTGAAATCTTTCTGGTAGATGCGGTCGCGGTTCTTGGCGATGATGGTGTAGTCGCCCTCGGCAAGCACCATCGAAGCAAAGGCGCCGACGGTTTCCTGGATGGGATCGCCGGACTCGTTGAGCAACGACCAGGAGGTGTCGGCGATCGCCTCTCCGCCCGGCTCGCGCACCAGCTTCATGGTCATCTCCGCCGCACGATGCTCGACGGCTGCTTCGGTCAGCTTGCCGGCCTCGACGCGGATGTCGGAGCGGATGACCGCATTCACCGAGCCATAGGTCGAGACGACGTGGTAGACGCCCGCGTTCAGCCGCACGACGCTGTTCGGCTCGACGTCTGGTATGATCAGGGCGCGATCGTGATTGGCTTCGGCTTGGCCTTCATAGATCGAAAAGCGCAATTTCTTCGGCGGGATGCGGACCCCGCCCGACAGCACGGCGTCGAGCTTGAGTCCGCCGGCATCGAGCACGAGGCTTTCGCGCTTGGCGTCCTTGCCGACGGTGATGCGCTTGGTGGCTCCGGCCCGGCCGTAAGAGGCATGCACCAAATAGCTGCCGGGCTCGAGCTGGAACACCGCGCTGCCGCCATGGGCGGAAGCGACCATCGGCAGCTTGCCGTCGCCGGTGGGGTCGGGCTTGAAGACGCGCCAGACGATGCCGCGCGTGATGTCGGCTCCCTTGTCGGTCAATTGCGCCGACAGCGTGATCGCCCCGCTGCTTCCCGCTGCCAGCGGCGCCTCGCTCTTGGGGGGCGCATAGTTCGAAATTCCGGGAAGTTTCAGATCACCGAGGCCGTCCGCATCCTGAGCTACGGCAAGCGAAACCGGCACCATCAACAGTGCGGCAGCGAGCCAGATCAGAATAAGTCGCGATGTCCCCTCAAACATGGCTTGCGTTGAAACCCAAGGCGGTGGCAATTTCAAGGCTTAAGAGTCCGATCAGCGTCTGCTAATGCATGTCGCGCAAAAATTTGCAGCGGTTTGCGATAACGACATGCATAAACAACAACCTAAAGCGCGTCGCGTGAGGCTGGTTAAATGCGACGCGCTTTAGGGACTCTTTATGCGGCGCGCCGCGCCAATGCCCGAGCCGCCCGATGTCCGATGGTGCGCTTCAGCTCAAATTCCAAGGAGACTTGCGCCCATGGCGTCGCCGATCATCGACTTCCTGCTGACCCGAAATTCCGCGCCGATCCCGGAGTTGAAGGAACCGGCGCCCAGCGACGCTGACATCGCGACGATGATTGCAGCCGCCTCGCGGGTGCCGGACCACGGCCGGCTCGAGCCGTGGCGCTTCATCCTCTACCGGGGCGAGGCGCGCGTCGAGATCGGCAAGATGCTGGCGGCACTTGCCGCGCAGCGCGAAGGTCCGCTGCCGGAAGGCCGCCACAACCAGGAACTGGCGCGTTTTTCGCGCGCGCCGCTGGTGATTGGCGTGGTGTCGAGCCCGAAGGAAAACCCAAAAATCCCGCAATGGGAGATGTTCCTGTCCGGCGGCATGGCGGCGATGAACCTGATGCTATCGGCCAATGCGCTGGGTTATGGCACCAACATGATCAGCAACTGGTATTCGGACGTGCCCGAGGGCAGGGCGATCCTGGGGCTGGCGCCGCATGAGCGGGTCGTCGGCTTCATCCATATCGGCTCCTATCAAGGGCCGGCGCCGGAGCGGCCGCGTCCGGATCCGGCAAAGCTCTATGCCGACTATGCAGGGCCGTGGCTGGGCTGAATGTTCTACGAGCCGTCTAAAGGCCACGGGCTGCCGCATGACCCGTCCAAGGCGATCGTGGCGCCACGGCCGATCGGCTGGATCTCGACGGTGAATAAGGCCGGCGAGGTCAACCTCGCCCCCTATTCCTTCTTCAATGCTTTTTCGACGCGGCCCTTCATCGTCTGGTTTTCGTCCGAAGGCGAGAAGGACAGCGCCAGCTTCGCCGAAGAATCGGGCGAGTTCGTCGCCAATCTCGTCAGCCGCGATCTCGCTGAAAAAATGGTCCGCACCGCGGTCGATGCGCCGCGCGGCGTCACCGAATTCGACTATGCCGATCTCGCCATGGCGCCGTCGCGGCTGGTTGCGCCGCCCCGCGTTGCGGCAGCGCCGGCGGCGCTTGAATGCCGGGTGACGGAGATCCTGCGGCCAAGGGCGCTGGACGGGACACCGACCAGCGCCATCGTCGTCGCCGGCGAAGTCGTCGGCGTGCATATCGACGACGCCTTCCTGAAAGACGGCATTTTCGATATTGTCAGGGCGGGCAATGTCGGCCGTCTCGGCTATATGGATTATGCCAGCGTCAGCGAGATCTTCTCGATGCGCCGGCCTCATTGGGGAAAAGGTTAAGGCCGGGGAAAAGATTAGGCCGAAATCCCCGCCGCCCTGGCGCGTGCCAGAAGCCGCTCGGCCAGCTTGAGATGCGGCCGGTCGTACATCTTGCCGCCGATGCCGACGACGCCAGGATTTCCAGCCGCCTCGAATGCCTGGACGATCGCCAGGGAGTGTTTCACCGCCTCGGTCGACGGCGTGAAGGCGGCGTTGATGACCGGCACTTGCGCCGGATGGATCGCCATCTTGCCGGTGAAGCCGTCGCGCTCTGCTTCGGCGCATTCCGCCGCGAAGCCGGCCATGTCACGAAAGTGCGGAAAAACCGTGTCGATCGCCGCGATTTCCGCGGCAGCCGCTGCGAGGATGGTCATGGTGCGGGCGAAGCGGAACACATCGGTGTAGCGGCCATTCTCGTCGCGGACCGTGCGCGCACCGATTGCTGCCGATAAATCTTCCGCACCCCAGGTCACGCCGACAAGCCGCGCACTTGCCTTGGCGTAGGTCGCAGCCGCCAGCACGCCGGCAGCGGTTTCGGTGATGATCGGCAGGATTTTTATCGCACCGTCCGGCACCCCGCTTTCGGCCTCGTGCACCCTGAGCTTGGCCGAGAGCTGCTGGACATCCTGTCCGCTGTTCGACTTCGGCAGCATGATGCCGTCGGGTTTCACCGCAACCAGTGCCGCCAGATCGTCATCCGCCAGGCCGGTCGAGAGATCGTTGATGCGGACATAGATCGCGGATCTGGTCTGATGCCTGTGTCCGGTGATGAAGCGTGCGGCGATATCGCGGGCCAGGGTTTTGTTTTGCGGCGCGACCGAATCCTCGAGATCGACGATGACCACGTCGGCGCCGGCGCCAATCGTCTTTTCCAGCTTCTTTTCCGAATCGCCGGGAACGAACAGCAGCGAGCGCATCGGTCAGGCCGCCTTCTTCATCATCATCGCCTGCCTCGTGCATTTGGCGACGAGCACATCGTCCTGGTTGTAGGCGCGGTGCTCGAATTCGACGATGCCGCGGTCCGGCTTCGACCTGGAGTCGCGCACCGACACCACCGTCGTCTCGACGCGAATGGTGTCGCCGTGGAAGACCGGATGCGGAAACACCGTTTCCTTCATGCCGAGATTGGCAATGGTGGTGCCGACGGTGATGTCGTTCACCGAGATGCCGATCATCAGACCCAGCGTGAACAGCGAATTGACCAGCGGCTTGCCCCATTCACTTTTGGCGGCGAAGTCGAAATCGATGTGCAGCGGCTGCGGGTTCAGCGTCATCACCGAAAACAGCATGTTGTCGCTTTCAGTGACGGTTTTCCGCAGCGTGTGCCGGAAGACATGGCCGACGACGAACTCTTCCAGATAAAGCCCGGCCATGGTCGATCTCCTCCGCTGCCGCATCGGCCCGAAAATCGGAATCGATTTTTGGAAAGCAAGATGCGAAGATTCAATGTGTTAGCGTACTTTCTGAAAGGGCGCACGTCGCTCCCAGGGGTTGAATAGGCGCCGCATACCGCGCTCGCAAGCCAGTTAACACTGAGGGGGCCAGTTAACAAACATGGTGAACCGTTCGTAAACCATTTCTGCATAGGGTCTTCACTGGGGCGGGAACGGACTCGGGCTAGGGGCATAGCGGACGGCATGGTTGTTTCGCATTTCCTGAAATGGATTCACACGGCAAGGGTCTCTGAGCGCGCCGCGGCAGCAAGCGCATTGGCTCGCGCCTACATCAATGCCGAGCTGCCGTTCGAGGATCGCTGCGCGGCGGAGGCGGCGCTGACGCTGCTGCTCGATGATGCCTCGTCGAAAGTGCGGCTGGCGATGGCAGAGACGCTGTCGATGAGCCATCACGCGCCGCTGCAGATCATCAGCGCGCTGGCGACCGATCAACCTGAAGTCGCCAGCCTGGTCCTGGCGCGTTCGCCGCTGCTTACCGATGCCGATCTGATCGACCGGGTTGCCGGCGGCCAGAAGGCGATCCAGAAACTGGTCGCCGATCGTCCGCGCGTCTCCATGGCGGTCGCCGCCGCGATCGCCGAAATCGGCGAACCGGAAGCCTGCGCCACGCTTCTCGCCAACAGCGGCGCCGACATCGCTTCGCTCAGCTTTCGCCGTATCGCCGAACGCCATGGCCATCTACCTTCGGTGCGCGAAGCGCTGATATCAGATGCGCGCCTGCCCGCCGACTGCCGCCATATGCTGCTGATAAAACTCGGTGAAACGCTCAAGGGTTCGCCGCTGGTGCTGGCGCTGATGGGCCGTGCCAGAACCGAGCGCGTCATGCGCGACGCCTGCGTCAAGGCTTCGATGACGCTGATCGAAGGCACGCGCCAGGAAGAACATGCGGCGCTCATCGAGCATCTGCGCCTGCGCGGCGACCTGACCGCAAGCTTCATCATTCGCACCATTGCGCACGGCAAGGTCGATTTCTTCGGCTCCGTGCTGGTCGCGCTCAGCCAGCAGTCCGAACAACGGGTGAGGGCGCTGCTGGCCGGCGGGCACGACGTGGCGCTGCAGGCGCTGCTCCGCAGCGGCGGCCTGGCCGCGGCCACGCACGCGATCATCCTGCGCGCGTTGAAAATCTGGCGCGAGGTCGCCAATGGCAAGCGCCTGGCCGGCGTCCAGGAAGTCAGTTGGCTGATGCTGAAGGAATTGGGCGGGCAGTCCGCCGAAGGCGATCTCGCCGCATTGGTCAAATCGATCCACCTCGATGCGCTGCGCGAAAACGCGCGCGGCCACGCGCTGGCGATCGCGGCGGCTTAGACCGGGAATCCTCGATCGCGGCGATAATCCGCAGAGAGACTGCGATCTGCGACATGTCGGCCGCCTCGCCTCGCTCGGTGATGCCAGCCACATACTGACTTCCAACAGTGACGGCCGCCCGTTTGCGGTTCGCCGAGCAGAAGACGCTCAAATATCCAGCACTTCGGTCTCGGCAAACTCCGCGCGTTCCTGGATGAAGCGGAAACGGGCTTCCGGCTTGGTGCCCATCAGCGCGTCGACCGCATCCTTGGTCGCCGCCTCGGCGTCGATCACATCGACCCTGAGCAGCGTGCGCTTTCTCGGGTCCATGGTGGTCTCCTTGAGCTGGGCGGCCATCATTTCGCCCAACCCCTTGAAGCGGCCGATCTCGACCTTGCCGCGCCCGGTGAACTCGGTGCGCAGCAGTTCGTCCTTGTGCGCATCGTCGCGGGCATAGGCGACCTTGCCGCCCTGGCGGATGGAGTAGAGCGGCGGCACCGCCAGGTAGAGATGGCCGTCGCGGACCAGGCTCGGCATCTCCTGATAGAAGAAGGTGATCAGCAGCGAAGCGATGTGGGCGCCGTCGACGTCGGCGTCGGTCATGATGATAACCCGGTCGTAGCGCAGATCCTGATCGCGGTATTTTGACCGCGTGCCACAGCCAAGCGCCTGGATCAGGTCGGAAATCTGCTGGTTGCCAGCCAGCTTGTCGTTGCCGGCGCTGGCGACGTTGAGGATCTTGCCGCGCAGCGGCAGCACTGCCTGGCTGGCGCGGTCGCGTGCCTGTTTCGCCGAGCCGCCGGCCGAATCGCCCTCGACGATGAAGAGCTCGGCGCCGGCCGCGGCATTCTGCGTGCAGTCGGCGAGCTTGCCGGGCAGGCGCAGCTTGCGCACCGCGCTCTTGCGCGAGACTTCCTTTTCCTGGCGGCGGCGCACCCGCTCGTCAGCACGCGCGATCACCCATTCGAGCAGCTTCGAAGCTTCCTGTGGGTTGTCGGCCAGCCAGTGATCGAAGGGGTCACGGATCGCGGCCTCGACGATCCTGATTGCCTCGATCGTCGCCAGCCGGTCCTTGGTCTGGCCGACGAATTCCGGCTCGCGGATGAATACCGACAGCATGCCCGCCGCCGAGATCATGACGTCTTCCGAGGTGACGATCGAAGCACGCTTGTTGCCAACGAGCTCGGCATAGGCGCGCAGGCCGCGCGTCAAGACGTTGCGGAAGCCGGCCTCATGGGTGCCGCCTTCGCCGGTCGGGATGGTGTTGCAGTAGGAATTGAGAAATCCGTCGCCGCCGAACCAGGTCACCGCCCATTCGAGCGAGCCGTGGCCGCCTTGCCTGTCGCTTTTGCCGGCAAAGATTTCGCGGGTGACCTGGAATTCGTCGCCGAGCGAGGCTTTCAGATAGTCTTTGAGGCCACCGGGAAAATGGAACTCGGCCTTGGCCGGCGTCGCGTCCTTCTCCTTGATCAGCGAGGGGTCGCAGGTCCAGCGGATCTCGACGCCGCCGAACAGATAGGCCTTCGAGCGGGTCATGCGGTAGAGCCGCGCCGGCTCGAATGCCGCACCCTTGCCGAAGATCTGCTCGTCGGGATGGAAGCGTATTTTTGTGCCGCGCCGGTTATGCACCTCGCCGAGCTGCTCCAGGCCGGTCACCGGAACGCCGCGCGAAAAACGCTGGCGATAGAGTTGGCGGCCGCGCGCGACCTCGACCTCGAGATGGTCCGACAGCGCGTTGACGACGGAGACGCCGACGCCGTGCAGGCCGCCCGAGGTTTCGTAGACCTTGCTGTCGAACTTGCCGCCGGAATGCAGCGTCGTCATGATGACTTCGAGCGCCGGCTTCTTGAATTTCGGATGCGGATCGACCGGGATGCCGCGGCCATTGTCGGTCACCGCCAGATATCCGTCGGCCGAAAGCTCGACATCGATGAAAGTCGCGTGGCCGGCGACCGCCTCGTCCATCGAATTGTCGATGACCTCGGCGAACAAATGGTGCATCGCCTTGTCGTCGGTGCCGCCGATATACATGCCGGGCCGCCGCCGCACCGGCTCCAGCCCTTCCAGAACCTCGATGTCGGCGGCACTGTAGCTCTCGCTGCCGTCGCGGGATGCCGGGCGCTTCGCCGCCTGCACCAGCGGGTCGGCGGGGCGCGCGGTGGCGCGAACCGGTTGCGGCTGCTTGTCCAAATTGCCGAAAAGATCGTTGCTGTCGTTCATGCTGGTCCTGGATTGCGATGCTGCGAATCACCACCCGATACTGCCACGCTTTTTGCGGGCAGGCGACGGAGGTTCCCGTTACGTTCGAGGATAGAGTCCCTTACTGCAAAACCATCCGACAACCAAGCGGCGGAAATGGGTCGAGGGCATCGACGTTTTGTAAACCTTGTCCGAAGGTTACGCCGGAAGGTTGGCCGAAAAAGGGTATTCGCGGATTGCTGCTGACCTAGGATGCGGCAGAACCGTGAAGAGGCTGTCGCTTACGCATGTTGGATTACAGTTCGCTCCTGCTTGCGGTAGCGCTGTCGGGCACGTGCCTCAGCATCACCATGTTTGCGATCTGGTTCACCGCGCCACAGGCACGCTTTGTGCTGACGGTGGCGTGCGGCATTCTCGTGCTTGTCGCGCATGTGGTCTTGTTCTGGCATTATGCCAGGCATCCCAGCCCCTGGCTTTGCCAGATCGTGCTTGCGCTTCTCAGCCTGGGCTTCCTGACCCTCTGCCTGTCGGCCATGCAGTATCTCGGCGTCCGCGACTACAGGCGCGCCATCTTGCCGACCGTGGCTGCGATGGCGGCTTGCGCAGGTGCGACGTCCCTCGGCTTTGACGGCGTCGGCTTCATCGTCACCTACGCGACGGTAACGGCGCTGCTCTCGCTTATCGGGGTGATGTTCTGGATCAAAGGTGGTCACGATCGCCGGATATTGCTGGTCGCTTCATTCCTGAGCGGCGTCTGTGCGCTGTCCTTCGGACTTTGCGGCGCGGTCCTGCTGGTCAAGGGCCAATGGGTGCTCGGCGTTGCGCCCGACAATTGGGCCGAACGGTTGAATTCCGCCGTGGCGGTCGCCTGCATGACTGGGCTCGGCGCATTGACGCTCTCCCTGCACCATTTGCAGGCGCAGATCGAACTGAAGGCCGAGACCATGACCGACCCATTGACCGGGCTGATGAACCGACGGGCGTTGACGGCATTCTACGGTGAGCGGGTTTTCGGCCCATTCATGTCCGTCGCCATGTTCGACCTCGACCATTTCAAGAAGACGAACGATGTATTCGGTCATCCGGTCGGCGATCAGGTTCTGCGCCGCTTCGCCGCTGTCATCAGGAAATACTCCAGGACCGGCGTCGACGCCTTCCGACTGGGCGGCGAGGAATTCGTCCTCGTCATGTCGCGGGTGACTGAAGAGAAGGCTTATGACATTGCGAGCAAGATCAGCGTCGCCTTTGGCACGGAAGTCGTCGCCACCCAGCTTGGTCCGTTGCGCAGCACAGTCAGTGGCGGCATCGGCTTTGGCGGGACGGATGGCACCAGTCTCGACAATGTGCTGGCCGAAGCCGACGCCGCACTCTATGCGGCAAAGCGCGCTGGGCGAAATCGCGTCGTCGCCCAGAATAAGGCGAGCAAGGCCGACGCGCCGGCCTTGCGTTCTGCCTGATTGAGGCTTTTATCTTCTTGTTAGACCATGATCTTATCCGAAAACCGGATTCCACTTTTCGGGATCATCGTCTATTCCGCCGCTCCCAGATATTCCGACAGCGGCGGGCAGGAGCAGACGAGGTTGCGGTCGCCGGCGACATTGTCGATGCGCGACACCGGCGGCCAGTATTTGGCTGATGTGTCGGCATCGCCGGCGGGGTAGGCCGCCTCCAGCCGTGAATAGGGATGGGTCCACTGGCCGGCCAGCGCCTCGGCGGCGGTATGCGGCGCATTGACCAACGGATTGTCGGCCAGGGGCCATTCGCCTTTCGCCACCTTGGCTGCCTCGGCCGATATCGCGATCATCGCATCGCAGAAGCGGTCGAGCTCGTTTTTGGGCTCGGACTCGGTCGGCTCGACCATCAGCGTGCCGGCGACCGGAAACGACATGGTCGGCGCATGGAAACCATAGTCGATCAGCCGCTTGGCGATATCGTCGACGCTGATGCCGGCACTGTCCTTGAGCACGCGGGTGTCGAGGATGCACTCATGGGCGATGCGATCGTGCCTGCCCTTGTAGAGCAGCGGGAAGTGCGGTGCGAGCCGCGTCGCCACGTAATTGGCGGAAACGATCGCCGTCTCGGTCGCCTGCTTGAGGCCGGAAGCGCCCATCATGCGGATATACATCCAGGTGATCGGCAGGATCGAAGCGCTGCCGAACGGTGCAGCCGATACGGCATGGCCAGAGCCTTCGCTGACGTGGCCCGGCAGATACGGTTTTAGATGCGCCTTGACGCCGATCGGGCCGACGCCGGGACCGCCGCCGCCATGCGGGATGCAGAACGTCTTGTGCAGGTTCATGTGGCAGACATCGGCGCCGATGTCACCCGGGCGGGCGAGGCCGACCAGAGCGTTGAGATTGGCGCCGTCGAAATAGACCTGGCCGCCATGCTCGTGAATGAGGGCGCAGATGTGACGCGCGCCTTCCTCGTATACGCCATGCGTCGAGGGATAGGTGAACATAAGCGCGGCGAGGTTCTTGGAATGCTCATTGGCTTTGGCACTCATATCGTCCAAATCGATATTGCCATCCTCGGTGCAGCGCACGACCACGACGCTCATGCCGGCCATCGCCGCACTCGCCGGATTGGTGCCATGTGCGGATGACGGGATCAGGCAGACGGTGCGGTGGCCTTCGCCGCGCGAGCGGTGATAGGCGCGAATGGCGAGCAGCCCGGCATACTCGCCCTGACTGCCGGCATTGGGCTGCAGGGTCACCGCGTCGAAGCCGGTGATTTCCGCCAGCCAGGTTTCCAGCTCGTCGACCATCGCGCGATAGCCTGCCGAATGGCTTGCCGGGGCGAATGGATGCAGATTGGCGACGCTTGGCCAGCTTACCGGCATCATCTCGGCGGCGGCGTTGAGCTTCATCGTGCAGGAGCCGAGCGGGATCATGGCGCGGTCGAGCGCCAGGTCCTTGTCGGCCAGCCGGCGCAGGAAGCGCATCATCTCGGTTTCCGAGTGGTTTTCGCGGAAGACCGGCTGGCTGAGAAACGCCTTGCCGCGCGGCTTTCCGGGCATCGTGCTGCCGGCGACGGAGCCTGCCTTGGCGCCGAACAGCGCCGCGATCGCCTCCAGATCGGCATCGGTCGAGGTCTCGTCGAAGCTGATGCCGATGTGGTCGGCGTCGATGACGCGCAGCAATCGGCCGGTCTTTTCGGCAGCGGCGCCAATCGCCCCGGCTCTGCCTTTCACTTCCACCGTCACCGTGTCGAAGCGGCTTGCGCCAAGCACCGAGATTCCTGCTGCCTTGAGACCGGCAGCCAGCCGGTTGGCCAATGCGTGGATTCGGCCGGCAATTGCCTGCAGCCCGGCAGGGCCGTGCCAGATCGCATAGGCGGTCGCCATGTTGGCGAGCAGTGCCTGCGCGGTGCAAATGTTCGAGGTCGCCTTGTCGCGGCGGATATGCTGTTCACGCGTCTGCAAGGCGAGGCGATAGCCGGGCCGGCCCTTGCTGTCGGTCGACTGGCCGACAAGGCGGCCGGGCATCAGCCGTGTCAGCCTGTCGGAAACGGCGCAATAGGCGGCATGCGGCCCGCCAAAGCCCATCGGCACGCCGAAGCGCTGCATCGGGCCGACGGCGATGTCGGCGCCAAGCGCAGCCGGCGCGTCGGTCAGCGTCAGGGCGAGCGGATCGGCAATGAAGACGACCAGCGCGCCGATGGCGCGGGCCTGCTCGATTGCCGCCTTGTGGTCGCCATAGATGCCAAACGTATCGGGCCAGGAGACCAGCAGAGCGGCTGTGTTGTCGTCGATCGTGTCGCCGTCGACCTCGATGCCGAGCGGCTCAGCGCGGGTGCGCACAACGTCGAGCGTCTGCGGATGCGGCGTGCCGGCCAGCGCCACCTTGGTCCGCTTGTCGCGGTGATGGCGTAACGCGATGCCGACGGCTTCGGCCACCGCCGTCGCCTCGTCGAGCAGCGACGCCGATGCCACCGGCAGCCCGGTCAGTTCGGCGACCAAGGTCTGGAAATTGAACAGCATTTCGAGCCGGCCCTGGCTGATCTCTGCCTGGTAGGGTGTGTAAGCCGTATACCAGGCCGGATTCTCGAATAGGTTGCGCTGGATGACCGGCGGCACGTGGACGCCGTGGTAGCCGGCGCCGATGAAGCTTTTCAGAACTGTATTTTTCGCCATTGTCGCTGAAAGCTCCGCCAGCGCCTCGGCTTCGCTCGCCGGGGCTGGCAGGGCCAGCGGCCGGTCGAGACGGATCGATTTCGGCACCGCCTGGCTGATCAGCGTCTCGACTGAGGGAACGCCGATCGTCGCCAGCATGGCTCTGACATCACTGAGGCCGGGGCCAATATGGCGGGCCGAGAAGGGGTAGGGCGCTGCGGTCATCTTCCTGGTCCTGTTCTCAACCAATATGGGCTTTGTAGGCGGCCTCATCCAGGAGACCTTCGAGTTGGCTTTCATTGGCCAGTTTCATCTTCCACAGCCAGCCGTCGCTGGTCGCCGCCGAATTGACCAGGGACGGATCAGACGAGAGCGCGGTGTTGGCCTCGGTGATCTCGCCGTCGACCGGCGCATAGACGTCCGATGCCGCCTTGACCGATTCGACGACGACAGCGGTGTCGCCCTTGGCCAGCTTTTTCCCAGGCTCCGGCAAATCGACGAAGACGAGATCGCCGAGCTGTTCCTGCGCGTAGTCGGTGATGCCGATGGTGGCGATACCGCCTTCGACGCGGAGCCATTCGTGATCTTCGGTGAAATAGGTCTTTGCCATGAAGTTCATCCTTTGCGGTAGCGATGCGGCGTGAAGGGCAGGGGATTGGTATCGACCGGGATTTTGGTCCCGCGAACGTCGGCGAAGAGCTTTGTGCCTGGTTTGGCCAGCGACGCCTGGACGTAGCCCATAGCGACCGGATGGCCGGCCGAGGGGCCGAAGCCGCCGGAGGTGACGTGGCCGGCGGCATTGCCGTCGGCATCGAAAAGGGCTGCACCGGCGCGCACCGGCTGGCGGCCTTCCGGCTTCAGGCCGACGCGTTTTTGCGCCGGGCCGCGCTCCAGGATTGCACGCAATGCGTCGGCGCCGATGAAAGCGCCAGAGGCGCGAACCTCCTTCGGGATCGCCCACATCAGCCCGGCGCTGGCCGGGTCGATCTCAGGCGTGATGTCCAGCCCGTGCAGGCACAGCCCCGCTTCGAGCCGCAGGCTGTCGCGCGCGGCCAGCCCAACCCACATCACGCGCTCGTCCTCGAGCAGTTTGGCGACGAGATTTCGCGCCTCAGCTTCCGGCAGGCCGATCTCGAAACCGTCCTCACCGGTATAGCCCGACCGGCTCATGAACCAGTTTTCGCGGGGCTCGAAGCCGTGCATGAACAGCAGCGACCCGTTTTCGATGCCGGCGCGCGACAGGGCGGCCCAGGCTTCAGGTCCCTGGATTGCCAAGAAGACGCGGTCGAGTGCGTCCACCTTGGCATCAAACTCCCCCTTTGCATCAAAATCTAGGGCAAGCTGACGAAGGTGTTTTTCGTCGGCTTCGGCATTGCCGGCATTGGCGACGACCATGAAGCGTTGCCGGCCGAGCCTGGTGACGATCAGATCGTCGATGATGCCGGCCGCTTCGTTGAGAAAGAACGTGTATTTGGACTGGGAAATCTCAAGCGCGCCGGCGTCGAACGGGCAGGCACGATTGAGCAGTGCTTCAGCGCCCGAACCACTGATCTCGAACAGCTTCATATGTGAGATGTCGAACAAGCCGGCATGTTCGCGGGTATGAAGGTGCTCCTTCATCACGCCGGCCGGATAGGTGAGCGGCATCGACCAGCCGGCGAACGCGCCAAAGCGCGCACCGGCGGCCACGTGCAAGTCTTCGAGGGGAAGGTGTTTGGTGTCGTCGCCCGTCATGTCGTCTCCAGAGTCGCACGCAATCGGCCGCGAGTGGCGACCAGTCCGTGCCCCTCTGTCTGAAGCCTGAGAGACTCGCGCCCCGTAACTCTGTCGGCAGCGCTTACACCTTCGGCGCGGGGCGAATAAAACCCCGACTTTCCAGAGTGTCTTTCCCGTCTACGGTTCTTTTTGCCTGAGAGATTTCGGGCGATTTCCCCTTCGGCGGCAGCTCTCGCTGCTCTCTCCCGCAAACAGGTAGGACTCGATTCGAGCCCTCGACTCGTTATCCATAGCCTGTCGGCGACACCTTGTCACCTGCCAGCGACAAGTCTTCGCGATAGCTACTGAGCGGCTATTTTCTTTTGAGTATGATTTTTCCGAAAACCGGCTTCCACTTTTCGGGGATCATGCTGTGCGATCAGATGCCGCCGTACCAGTCGTAGCCATTGTCCTCCCAGTAGCCGCCCCTGCCGCCGCCGATGGTGGCGAAACTGTCGACCAGTTCGATCTTGCGGAGATATTTTGGCATCTTGTAGCCGATCTGGCGCTCGACACGGACGCGCAGCGGCGCGCCGTTCTCGATCGGCAGCGGCTTGCCGTTCAGGCCATAGGCAAGGATCGTCTGCGGGTGACGGGCATCGATCAGGTCGATCGAGCCGTAATATTTGATGTCGCCGGACAGGCTGCGGTCGATCGTGTCGAGGCAATGGAACATGACGTAACGCGCCTGCGGCTTGACCACCGCCTGATCAAGCACCAGCGACAGCGGCGTGCCGGTCCATTTGGCGATGCAACTCCAGCCTTCGACGCAGTCGTGGCGGGTGATCTGGGTGCGGCTTGGCATGTTCATCAACTGCTCACGGGTCAGCGACAGCGGCTTTTCGACGAGGCCGGAAACCTCGAGCCGCCAGTCGGCGAAATTGTTGGCGAGCAGGCCCTTGTAGGCATCGTCGTCCGGCGCGGTGACGCCGTTCGGCCGCTGCGGCTGGCGAATGTCGGCTTCGGTGAATTCCGGCGCCAGCGAATCGCCGGCGAGCAGGCGTTGCGCGCGCCAGGTCAGGCCGTTGGCGCCTTCGAGGAAGCTGCGCAGGCCGTCGCCGACGCGAAGCTGGCTGTCGAAGGCATCGCAACCCGACAGCATGATGCCGGAGACGCCGAGGCTGGCCGAAGTCAGAAATTTTCTGCGGCTGATTACAAAATTCGCCATCTCACGCACTCCTCTGCGGCGTCTTGCCGCCATGCGCCGGCGGATCGGTTCGGTACCAGCCGGTGATGATGGAACGCAGCTCGTTGATCGGCCCGGCAGCAAAAATCATCAGCATATGAATGATGAAGAAGGCGACGAGCAGCAGCATCACGATAAAGTGGATTGTCCGCGCCGTCTGCCGGCCGCCAAGCAGATCGTTGAGGAACGGCAGCGCCGCGTTCATGCTCGGCGACATGGCAAGGCCGGTGATGATCATCAGCGGCAGCAGGACGAACATCACGCCGCCATAGGCCATCTTTTGCAGCGTGTTGTATTCGCGGCCGTGGTGGAACTTGAATTTGGCATGATCGACGATGTCTCGCGGCAAGCGCCTGAAATCGTCGATGCGCGGGACAAGATCGCGGCGCAGATGGCCGTTGATCAGGCTGGCGACCAGCCACACGACCAGTGTCGTAGTCAGTATCCAGGCGAAGAAGAAATGGACGACGCGGGCGGTGCCGAGGTCGTAATAAGAGGGGATCGTCGCCCAGGACGGGAAGGCGCGGGACGTTTCCCGACCCTCCGGCCCCGACCAGCCGAGCACACCGGTTGTGTCGAAGCGTTTGCCGAAGATTTCGGTGTAGCCGCGCGGGCCGTTAGCGGTGTTCTCGGCGCCAATGGCGAAGATGGTGTTGTTATAGGCGAATCCCGATTCCTTGCCGATATAGAGCTGGGGACGGGCGTTGAAGATCTGCAGGCCGGAAAGCAGCATGAAGAACAGCGAGATGGCCCAGAGCCAGTGCGTCAGCCGCGTCCAGCGCGACTGCCGGTAGATCAGCGTTGCATCCTTCGGCGCGGCAGTATCTGGCCCGACAGTGGATTGGCTCCTGGCAACAGATTGCATTTTTTCGCGTCCTTCCGGCCGCTCAGTCGGCCTTTCCGATCGTTCTCCTCCCAATACGTTGCCAGCCAAAGCGATGTTTCATCCGATCACGGAATTATTACAGACTGCCCGGTGCTACCGGCTCCCGAGACTGACGGCGAGGTTGACCGCGGCGGCGACGATCACTGTATTGAAAAAGAACGACAGGATCGAATGCAAAAGCACGATGTGACGCATTTGCGTGGTCGAGACCGCGGTATCGGAGGTCTGTGAGGTCATCCCAACGGTGGTCGAGAAGTAGAGGAAATCCCAGCCGTCCGGCCGTTCCTTACCTGCAAATACGAGGCCGCCGACCGGCTTTTTCTGTTTCGCTTTGCTGTCGGGGTCGGTTTCTTCGTCGTTGACCCAGTAAACATGCGCGTAGTGCAGCGCCGTCATGGCGTGGATGGTGAACCAGCCGAGCGGGATCGACAGCAGCGCGAAGGTGAGTTCGACAGGGTGCGCGCTGCCCTCGCGATTGATCAATTGGAACAGCGAGATGATAGCAACGGTGACGACAATCAGCGTCACCGCAAAAATGACCAGCACCGGCTGGTCGGTGGCCCGCGCGTTCTTGCTCAGATAGCGGCCGGTGAGCAACGGCATCTGGGCGACGACAATGACGGTGTAGGCGGCGAAAAACGCGTTGGCGCCGATCGAAAAGGCGAGCGGAGTGCGCAGGACCAGCGCGATCGCCAGTGCCACGACACCGATGCAGGCCGACACCGCGCTGCATGTGGCGGTGCAGTGGTTTCTTCAGGGGCAGCTCGGTGGTCATGGCCCGGCCTCTGATGCGGTCCGTCTTCTACACCGCCGCTCGTCCTCTAAGACCTGGACATTATAACACTTTTGATTGTGCGCATGTTCCGATTTGCTGCGCTGACCTCCGGTCCGAGGTGAAGCGCTAGCCCGGTGCGGCGGATTTCAGCGCACGCCGCAGGATGCGGTCGATCTCGCCGAGAAATCGCGAACGGTCCTGCGGCGCGAAACTGGCGTTGTAGCCCTTGCTTTCGCCGGTCTCGCGCAGATGCTGCTTGAGGTCGCGCATCGCCACCGCCATGCCGATCGTTTCCGGCGTGAACGGGCGCCCGGTCGGCCCCAGCACATGGGCGCCGAGCGCCACCGTGCGGGCGGCAAGCGGGATGTCTGCTGTCACAACGATGTCGTTGGGCTTGGCATTGTCGACGATCCAGTCGTCCGCCGCGTCGGCGCCTTTGGACACGACGACGTTGCGGATCATCGGATCGCGCGACGGGCGCAGGCCACCATTGGAAACAAAGGTGACGACGACGCCATGGCGCTCGGCCACCTTCTCGACCTCAGCCTTCACCGGACAGGCATCGGCGTCGACGTAAATGGTGGGTGCGGGCATGGTTCGTTCCAACGCGTATGAAGCCGGGCGATTTCGCTTGGCTCGGTCGATGATGTTCGGTCGGCGCCGCCCCTCATTGCCCTGCCGGGCATTTCTCCCCGTATAGTGACGGGGAG
>SAQR01000050.1 GCA_004020365.1 Mesorhizobium sp. | reverse complement strand
AGATAGAATCGAGCTTCGCCGCAAAGCGCAACCGAGATGTGTGAATGCGATAGGTATAGTGACGGGGAGAAAGACGCCTTCGCAAAGGGTTTCGTCAACGACCAGCGTCGCAAATGCCAAGGTTCCGGACAGCCCCTTCTCCCCGTCACTATACGGGGAGAAGGGGCCGGCAGGCGGATGAGGGGCAGCACCGACATCGACGGTTTCTTTGGCGATCGCCTGCTACTTTCGCTTCATCGCCTCCGCCAATGCGGCGCCGAATGCGCCCTGCCCTGCCGGCCGTTCCGGCTGGCGCTGCGGCGCCGGCGTGTGCGGCGCCGGTCTGTTGCCATTGTCGCGCGGCTTCGGTGTGCCGCCGTCACCATCCCTACGCATCGACAGGCCGATGCGTTTGCGCTTGATGTCGATGTCGACGACGCGCACCTTGACCACGTCGCCGGCTTTCACCACCTCATGCGCGTCCTTGACGAAACGGTCGGCCAGTTGCGACACGTGCACAAGGCCGTCCTGATGCACGCCGATGTCGACGAAGGCGCCGAACGCGGCGACATTGGTGACAGTGCCCTCCAGCAGCATGCCTGGCTTCAAATCCTTGATGTCGTCGACGCCGTCGGCAAAGGTCGCGGTCTTGAAGCCGGGGCGCGGATCGCGGCCGGGCTTTTCCAGTTCCGCCAGGATGTCGCGCACCGTCGGCAGGCCGAACCGCTCCTCGACGAAGACACGCGGATCGAGCGCCTTGAGAGCGGCACTGTCGCCCATCAGCGAGCGGAGGTCGCGTCCGCAGGCGGCAACGATCTTTTTCGCCACGCCATAGGCTTCGGGATGCACGGCCGAGGCATCGAGCGGTTCGGTGCCGTTGGCAATGCGCAGGAAGCCGGCGCATTGCTCGAACGCGCGGGGTCCAAGGCGCGCCACCTTCAACAGGTCACGACGGCTGGCGAAGGGGCCGGTCGCGTCACGATGCGCGATGATCGCCTCGGCCAGCGAGGCGCCGAGGCCGGAAACCCGGGCCAGCAGCGGCGCCGAGGCGGTGTTGAGGTCGACGCCGACAGCATTGACCGCATCCTCGACCACCGCTTCCAGCGAGCGGCCGAGCCGATACTGGTCGACGTCGTGCTGGTACTGGCCGACGCCGATCGACTTCGGCTCTATCTTGACCAGTTCGGCGAGCGGATCCTGCAGCCGCCGCGCGATCGACACCGCGCCGCGCAGCGACACGTCGAGGCCAGGGAATTCCGCCGCTGCCGTCGCAGAGGCGGAATAGATCGAGGCACCCGCTTCGCTGACGATGACCTTGAGCGGCTTCGGCCCAGAATCCGACGGCATGTCCGACAGCATGTCGGCGACCAGCCTTTCCGTCTCGCGGCTGCCGGTGCCGTTGCCGATGGAAATCAACTCGACCTTGTGCAGGCGGATGAGTTTTGCCAGCTCGGCTTGCGTGCCGCGCACGTCGTTCTTCGGCGGAAACGGGTAGACCGTCGTCGTCGCCAAGAGCTTGCCGGTGCCGTCCACCACCGCCACCTTGACGCCGGTGCGGATGCCGGGGTCGAGACCCATCGTGGCGCGCGATCCGGCCGGAGCGGCGAGCAGCAAGTCCTTCAGATTGCGGGCAAAGACATGGATCGCCTCCTCCTCGGCCCGCTCGCGCAGGTCCCGCATCAAATCGAGCGTCAGGTGCAGCGACAGCTTTATGCGCCAGGTCCAGCCGGCCACCTCCATCAGCCAGCGATCGCCCGGCAACTGACGGCCGATGGCGTAGGCGTCAGCAATCATCCGTTCGACCGGCTTCACCGGTGACGCGTCGTCGGCATCGACCTCGATATCGAGCGACAGCACCTCTTCGTTGCGGCCGCGCAGCATCGCCAGGGCGCGATGGCTCGGCACATTGGCCCAGCGCTCGACATGGTCGAAATAGTCGGAGAATTTCGCGCCGGCTTCCTGCTTGCCGTCGACGACGCGCGACCGCATGAAGGCGCGTTCCTTCATGTAGGTCCGCAGCCTGCCAACCAGATCGGCATTCTCGGCGAACTGCTCGGACAGGATATCGCGCGCGCCCTCGAGCGCCGCCTTGGCATCGGCCACCTCTTCACTGATGTAGGCCAGCGCCAGTTCGGCGGGCACCGCCGCGCGGTCGGCGAGGATAGCCTCGGCCAACGGCCCCAAGCCACGCTCTCGCGCGATCTCGGCCTTGGTCCGGCGCTTCGGCTTGTAGGGCAGATAGATATCTTCGAGTTCCGCCTTGGTGGCGGCCGCAGCGATCTTGGTCTCAAGCTCTTCGCTCAGCTTGCCCTGCTCGCGGATGGAACCGAGAATGGTGTCGCGGCGCGCGTCGAGTTCGCGCAGATAGGCGAGACGCTCGGCTAGCAGGCGCAGCTGCGTGTCGTCCAGACCGCCGGTGACCTCCTTGCGGTAGCGCGCCACGAACGGCACCGTCGCGCCTTCGTCCAGCAGCCCGATCGCCGCGGCGGCCTGTTCGGGCCGGGCCGTGATCTCGGCTGCGATGATTGCTGCGATGCGCTCGGATGCCATGTCGTTCCTGTCGTCCTGTCGAAAAGAGCGGCGACCATAAGCGCAGAGCGTCGCTCCGCCAACCGCGGCGTTTTCGATCACCCTGACAGATCCACAGGAAAGCTGCGGCGCCAGGGGTTTCCTGGATCGGCTCAGACCATCCGGCTCAGCGCTTCGAAGAAGGTGACCATATCGACATCGAGCGGCTCGTCGACCGGCTCCGGCTGCGACGACATCTTGGCGATGACCACCTCCGCCTTGGGATCGACGTAGAGCCACTGGCCGTGGATGCCGATGCCGCAGAAGGCGCCGTTGGCCGCGCCCGTCTGGTACCACTTGTTGCGGTAGCGGCCTTGCGGGAAGAGGAATGCCATTGCGCCACGCTGCCAGGCCTCGCTGTCTCCGCCTGTGCTGACAGTGTCGCGCACCCAGGCTTCCGGCACGATGCGGCGGCCATTGGCCATGCCGCCCTGCCGCATCATCTCGCCGACCCGCGCCAGATCGCGCGGCGTCACCGAAATGCCGCCGGCCGTGCGCGCAGTGCCTTCCCTGTCCACTGTCACCGAGGCTTCGCTCATCGCACCAAGCGGCAGCCACAATTTCTTGTGCATCAGTTCGGCGAAGCGCTGGCCGGACGCGCGCTCGAGCAGGATGCCGAGCAGGTCGGAATTGGGTGAGCGGTAGCGGTAGGTCCGGCCATGCGGCTCACCAAGGCACTGTAGCGTCAGGACGAAGTCGGCCAGGCTTTCCGCGCCACCGCCCGGATTCCACAGCGTCGCGCGGCGATAGCGGGCAAAGGCGCTTTCCGGATCGAGATAGGCTTCTTCGAAGTCGAGGCTGACGCTCATGTCGAGCACATGCCGCACGCTGGCATCGCCATAGGCCGAGCCGGCAGCTTCCGGCAGATAGCGAGTCACCGGTGCCTGCGGATCGAAAACTCCCTCGCCTTCCAATATGCCGGCCAAAATGGCGGTCAGCGACTTGCTGATCGAGAAGATGATGTGGCGGGCGCCGAACTCCATATGCGGTGCAAACCAGTCGCCGACGAATTTGCCGGCTTTCATGATCGTCAGCGCGTCAGTATCGGAACGCCTGAGAAAGGCCGCAACGGTCTCCGCGCCGCCGGCCAGCGCGATTTTTTCGCCAAGCAGCCCGTCAGGATCCTGTGCCGACGCCTCACCGCTGGCTGGCGCTGCGGCGACGCGTGCGCTCGGCACCAGTTCGCCGACATTCTGGAACGACCACCGGCTGAACGGGCTTTCGCGCCAGTTGCCGAGCAGCACCTGGTTGCGGGCAAAGCCATGTCTGGTCTCGAACGCGGTATTGCCGGTCATGGCTTTTCCTTCCGGTTTTTAGAAACGTAGGAGGCTGTCACGAAATCAGATGGCCGCCAGAGTAGAGTTTCCAAACGGTCTCTCTTAGGCCAACGCGGCGGCGATCGCGTGCACGGCTTTCAGCGTCGCCACCGAAAAGGCGATGTTGGTGAAATCGGGGTAGCTCGAAAGCTTCACCACGACCATTCTCGTGTTCCAGTCGATATGGATCAGCTGCCCGAACACGCCCCGGCACATCAGCGCCCGCGAGCGCGGATCCTCGATCCAGAACTGGTTTCGGTAGCTGCCTTCCGGCAGGCTTGGATTGAAGTCCGGTCCATGCCTGCCGGTGCGCGTCGCCTCGATCCAGTCGGCCGGCACCACGCCGCCGCCATTGTCGAGGATCAGCTGGCCGAAACGGCCATAGTCGCGCAGCGTGGCGTTGAAGCCGCCATCGGCGATGGCGTAGCCGGCGCTGTCGACGGTGAAGCAGGCGCTTTCATCCGCGCCGAGCTTTTGCCAGAGTTCTTCCGAAACCAGCTGCGCCAGCCGTTTGCCGGTCACCCGTTCCATGATGAAGGCGAGCACGTCGGTCTCTATCGAACGATATTCGAAGGCGGCGCCATGCGGCCGGCCTGTCTCCTTGAGCCGCAGGATCAATTCAAAAATATGCGACGGCCACTCGAAGGCCGGGTCGCTGCCCGGCGGCACCGGTTTCCAGCCGCTGGCGACATCGACCTGACCGATATCGGAATAGCGGTCGGTGTATTCCTCGGAAAAGCGCACCCCCGTCGTCATGTCGAGCACATGCTGCACGCTGGCGCCGGCCCAACCGGTAGTTTCCAGCTCAGGCAGATAGGTCGTCACCGGCAAGGCCGGATCGATCAGGCCGCGCCCGGCCAGTATGCCGAACACCGAGCCCGTGATCGACTTCGCCATCGACTGCGACAAATGCAGCGTGCGCTCGGTCATGCCGTTGCAATAGCGCTCATAGGCGATGTTGCCGTCCTTGAGCACGAGGAACCCATCCGTATAGGTTTCGTCGAGCAGCCCGGCCAGCGTCGCCGGCTGCCCCGTGCTGTCGCTCACCGGCAGCGCGTCGAGATCGACCTCGGTCCGCTCGAACCGGCGGCGATGGCCATTGCCGCGCCAGACCTCGACGGTTGGCACAATTTCGCGGATGTGCTGGAACGCCCAGCGATTCCAGGGTCCCCTGTCCCAGTCGAGCTTCGGCGGCACCATCCTGGGCGGTGAGCCCTGCATGATCGGCGGCACCGGTCCACTGTTACGATAGGAGGTCATGAGATGCGTCCCGGCAATATGAAACGGACCCGGCGGCGCGCGCCGCCGGGTCCGTCAACGATGCGATCACTTCTGCAGTTCGGTCCAGATCCTGGTGTAGAGTGCCTGCACGTCGGGCGCGCAGGTCAGCATGAACGTGCCCTTGTCGGCGAACTCGGCGGGGATGTTGACCTCCGGCGCCGTTTTCATGTCCTCAGGCATGAAGGCTTCCGATCCCTTGATGCCGTTGGCGTAGCGCGCGAAAGATGAGATCATCGCAGCGTTCTTTGGATCCATGACGAAGTTCTGGAACAGCTTGGCGTTTTCGACGTTCTTGGCGTCCTTCAGCACCGCGAGATTGTCCATCCAAATCGGATAGCCCTCCTTCGGATAGCCATAGACGAAGTCCTTGTTCTGCAGGCGGGAGCGGAAGGACGGGCCGTTCCAGTTGACGCTGGCGGCGAAGTCGCCCTTGGCGAACTTCTCGACCGTGCCGTAGTCCATGGAGATCCATTTCGGCTTTGCCGCCACCAGCGCATCGCGCACCTTCTTCAGCACCTCCTTGTCGCCGGTGCACGGCTCGCCGCCGACATATCTGATGGCGAGATGCATGACGTCGACCATTTCGGGCACGACGTTGACCTTGCCGACCAGTTCCGGCGGCGGGTCCATGAAGATGGCCGAGGTGTTGGGATCACCCTTGTAGACCGAGGTGTTGACCGTGACGCCGGTCGTGCCCCACTGCCACGGCACGGTGTATTTGCGGCCCGGATCGAAGGGAACATCGACCCATTTCGGATCCATGTTCTTGAAGTTCTCCATCTTGTTCGGCTCTGTCTCCAGGAGCAGCCCTTCCTGGATCCAGATCGGCACGAAGCTCGCCGAGGGCACCACGACATCGAAGCCGCTGCCGCCCTGCCTGATCTTGGCCAGCGCGGTGTCGTTGGAATCGTAGTCGGTGACTGTCACCTTGACATTGTATGTCTCCTCGAATTTCTTGACGAGCTCGGGGCTGGTGTAGTTGCCCCAATTGTAGATGTTGAGTTCGCCGTCGGCGCGGGCGAGACCCGCCGAGGCGAACAGCGCGGCGCTGAGTGCCGTCGCAGTCAGTTTCCACTTCATCGTTTCTCTCCTGTCACTCCTGATCCTTTTTCCTGCTGATGAAAAAGAAGACGGTGACGATCAAGATCGAGATCAGCAGGAACACCGTCGAAATCGCGTTGATTTCCGGCGTGATAAAGCGCCGGAACTGGCCGAGCATGTAAGTCGGCAACGTGTCCTGGCCGCCGGACTTGACGAACTCGGTGATGACGACGTCGTCCAGCGAAATGACGAAGGCCAGCATCAGCCCGGCAAGGATGCCTGGCCAGAGCAGCGGAAAGGTGACGCGCCGAAAAGCCTTCCAGGGTGTCGCGTAAAGGTCGGCCGCCGCGGTCTCCAGCGACAGATCCATGCTCTCGAGCCGTGCCCGGATCGGCAGATAGGCAAAGGGAATGCAAAAGGCGGTATGCGCCGCCATCAGGTAGCCCAGCCCCGAATAGCCGGTCCAGATCTTGATGCGCGAGAAGAAGATCAGCAGCGCCACCGCAGTGACGATCTCCGGCACCATCAGCGGCTGGTTGATGAAGGCATATTTGAAGCCGAGGCCGGGATAAGGTTTGGTTCGGGTCGTAGCGAGTGCAGCCATGGTGGCGACGATGGTGGCAATGGTCGCGGCGACCAAAGCGATCTGCAGCGACCGGATGGCGGCATCGACGACTTGGTTGTTGTTCCAGGCCTGGTAGAACCAGCGCAGCGACACGCCTTCCCAGATCGCGATCGAATTGCCTGAATTGAAGGCATAGACGACAAGCGTGACGATCGGCAGGTACAGCGCGAAGAAGCAGATCATTGCGATGGTGGTGAAGCCGGTCTGCCGGCGAATGTCGAAGCGGCTAGCCATGCGCGCCACCCCGGCCCCCGACGGAGCGGACGTATAACAGCAGTGCGACCATCACGATCGCCATCAGCGAGAGCGACAGTGCCGAGCCGAGCGGCCAGTTGCGGCCTTGCCCGAACTGCAGCTCGATCAAATTGCCGAGCATCATATTCTTCGACCCGCCGAGCACGCGCGGGGTGACGTAGGCGCCCAGCGCCGGGATGAAGACCAGGATCGAGCCGGCGATGATGCCGGGCTTGACCAGCGGGACGATGACCCGCCTCAGCACCTGGAAGCGGTTGGCATAGAGGTCGTAACCCGCCTCGACCAGCCGGAAGTCGATCTTTTCCATGCTGGCATAGAGCGGCAGCACCATCAGCGGCAGATAGACATAGGTCATGCCGACCATCAGCGCGAAATCGGTGAACATCATCTGGATCGGCTGGCTGATGATGCCGAGCTTGATCAGCACCGTGTTGACGATGCCCTCATTGCGGATCACCTCCTGGATGGCGAAGGTGCGGATCAAGAGATTGGTCCAGAACGGGATGGTGATCAGGAACAGCCAGATGTCGCGCTGGCGCGCCGGCCGTGTGGCGATGAAATAGGCGGTCGGGAAGCCAAACAGCAGCGTCAGGATCGTTGTCAAAAACGACAGCTTGGCCGAGCGCCAGAAGATCGACAAATGCGCATCGGCGAAGGCCAGCGTATCGTCGAAGATGTCACGCTGCATCAGCACCGACAGCCAGCCATCGGTCGAGAATTTCCACACCACGTCGCCATACGGCCCGGGCGTCAGGAAGGAATAGATCACGACGATCAGCAGCGGGCCGGTCGCGGCGAGAAAGATGATGATCAGTGCCGGTGCCGACAGCAGCCAGCGATCGCGGATCTCTCGGCGCTCGGCTTGCTTGGCGACTTGTTTCGCGCTCGCCATCAATCCCTCAGCACTTGTGCGGCGTCGTTGCCGATCGAAATGCCGACCTTGTCGCCCCGCTCGAAGCCGCAGCCGGCGCTACGCGTGTTCTGCTGGCGCACGGTGAAGGTCTCGCTGCTGTCCAGGCGAACATGGATGTGCGTGTCGGTGCCGAAATAGACGATGTTTTCGACCGTGCCCGACAGGTCGCCCTTGCCGCTGGTCAGCTTGGCATGTTCGGGCCTGACCACCACGGTGGCATTGTCCTTCGGCTGGAAGCCTTCAGCCACGGTCGCGTCGATCGTCGCGCCGGATTTGAGCGTTGCCCGTGCCTTGCCGTTGGCCATGCCGGATATGGCCGCGGTCAGGAAATTGGTTTCGCCGATGAAGTCGGCGACGAAGCGCTCCGCCGGCTTGTCATAGATATCCCATGGCGTGCCGACCTGCAGGATCTTGCCCGACGACATCACCGCGATGCGGTCCGACATGGTCAGCGCTTCTTCCTGGTCGTGGGTGACGAAGATGAAGGTGATGCCGGTCTGGTGCTGCAGCCGCTTCAGCTCGATCTGCATCTCCTTGCGCAGCTTGAAGTCGAGCGCCGACAGCGGCTCGTCGAGCAGCAGCACTTTCGGCTGCGGCGCCAGGGCGCGCGCCAGCGCCACGCGCTGCTGCTGGCCGCCGGAAATCTGGCTGGTGCGGCGGTTGCTGAGCGCCTCCATCTTGACCAGCTTCAGCATATCGGCGACCCGCGCCTTCACTTCGGCCTTGGGCTTGCCGAGCATTTCGAGGCCGAAGCCGATATTCTCGGCGACCGTCATATGCGGGAACAGCGCATAATTCTGGAACACGGTATTGACCGGCCGCTTGAACGGCGGCAGCGGCGCGATGTCCTGGCCGTGCAGCAGGATCTCGCCGGCGCTCGGGAAATCGAAGCCGGCGATCAGCCGCAAAAGCGTCGTCTTCCCGCAGCCGGACGGACCAAGCAGCGTGAAGAACTCATTTTCGCGGATCGACACCGAAACCGTGTCGAGGGCGGCGACCTGTGACTCCCCACTACCGAAGACCTTGCGGACGCCACGAACTTCAATTGCACTTCTACCCGGTTGTTCCGGCACGATTACCCCATTCTTGCGTCCGCTCTTCTGGCGGATCCAGTTCCCACTCGATTGTCAGCACACGGCGCATTGCTTGGCAAGCCTACGTCTGAATGTCGATCCAGAACGCAACTCCCGTGCCACCGTCAGGCCTGGTAGGTGATCTTGCCGCCGCAGATCGTCGTCACCGGCCGCACGGTATGCAGCGCTTCCGGCGCGGTCGTCTCGATGTCGCCTGAGAGCACCACCAGATCGGCCATAAAACCTGGCTTGAGCCGGCCCTTGCGATACTCCATGAACTCGGCATAGGCGCCTTCCACCGTGTAGCCGCCGAGCGATTCATGCAACGAGAAGCTCTGGTCGGGATCGCCTTCTGCCCATGGTTTGCGCAGCACAGCCGCCTGAATGCCCAGGATCGGATCGATCGGCGACACCGGCCAGTCGGAGGCGAAGACGACGCGGGCGCCGGCATTCTTCAGTGTCCGCCAGGCATAGCTCAGCGGCCAGCGGGCAGGCCCGATGCGCGACACTGTTGGTTCCAGCGGCAAGCCCATGCTGCCCGGCGGATGCGGTGGCTGCATCGAGGCAATGACGCCAAGCTTGGCGAAGCGCGGTATGTCGGCGGCGGTGACCACCTCGATATGCTCGACCCGGTGCCGGCTGTCGCGCCTGCCGTTTTGTTTCTGTGCCGCCTCGTAACCGTCGAGCACGGCGCGCACGGCGCCGTCGCCAATCGAGTGCACCGCCATCTGCAGCCCGCGCCTGTCGACGGCCACGGCCAGGTCGATGAATTGCTGCGGCGTGAACAGCGGCTCACCCAGCCAATCCGGACGATCCGCATAGGGCTCGACCATCACCGCCGTCCAAGAATCGAGCACGCCGTCATAAAACACCTTGACCATGCCCGACGACAGCCATTCGCCAGCATAGCGCTCAGCCATGACAGAAGCTTTGTCGAGCATGTCGAGCGTCATGAAATTCTTGTAGTGGAACGGCACCTGCACCCGGCACAGCAGGTCACCCTCGGCCTCGATCTCGGACAGGAGCTCGAGCTGGTGCAGATTGCCGTCCATGTTCTGGATCGAGGTAATGCCGTGCCTAGCGCACCATTCCAGCCCGCGGCGCATGATCGCCCGGTCGGAGGCCTGCTCCGCCGGCGTCGGCTTCGGGTCCGGCTCGCCGCCGGTGGCCAGGCCGAGCAGCACACGCTCCTCGCCGGCCAGAGCGATCAGCGGCCCAAAAGCCTCGCCCTCGCGCAATTCGCCACCGGCCAACCCGTCGTCGCCCATGACGATCTCATTGCCGGGACCAAGCCGCTTGCCTCTCAGCAGGCCGGCCAGTTCCAGCGCCTTGGTGTTCGCCCACATTGTGTGGTGGTCGGGCGCCGTCATGACGAAGGGCCGGTCCGGCAGGATGCGGTCGAGGTGATGGCGGCTGACCCGCTCGGTCGCCGACAGGATGGTGTAGTCGGCGCCTTGCGCCTGCAGGACGTATAGATCCGGCCGCTTTGCGGCGTAGTTGCGCACAGCATCGCAAAGCGCATCGAAACCGTGGACGCCCATCAGCTGGAGATGATCGAGCTCGGCCGCGCCGGCGAAAAGATGCATATGCGCTTCGATGAAGCCAGGCACGACGGAGCCGCGACCGGCGTCGATGACGCGCGTGCCGGGTCCCTTGTGCTCCAGCACGGTCGCGCGATCTGCGATCGCAATGATTTCGCCGCCCTTGATGGCTATGGCTTCGGCGCGGGGAGTATCGGGATCCATCGTCAATATGCTGGCGTTCTCGACGATCAGATCGGCCGACGGCGGCATAATTTTCTCCCGTTTGAGCTAAGGCTAGCAGAGTCTTGGCGTCTGGCAAGCCGCCGCTGCCACTCGCAACGACGATCGGGAGAGCCTCTTGGCGGCGCTGAAACTCTCTGCCACAAAGCATGCCGTCAATGACGGATAACAACCCGAAGAGCGAGCCGGCTGCCAAAATGAAGACTGTTTTCTCGCCTCTTCACGCCGGTCATGCCGGCAATTTCGAGCTCATTTCGGGGGCCATCGTGCCGGCCTTCGAGAAGCCCTCGCGCGCCGAGTTCATCAAGGCGAGGGTGGAGAGCGAAAAGCTCGGCCCGGTGCTGCCGCCCGACACGCACGACCTCGCTGCCGCCAGGCAGGTGCATAGCAGCGACTACATCGATTTCCTGCCGACCGTATGGCCGCTCTGGGAAGAGTCGGGCCGGACGGGCTCGGCCCTCCCCTTCACCTGGCCAACCCGCGGCCTGCGCGGCGACGTGCGCCCGCAAACCATCGATGCGCTGCTTGGTTTTTACTCCTTCGACGGCGGCGCCTCCTTCGTCAAAGGCACCTGGGGGGCGATCAAGTCGTCCTATGATGTGGCGCTGACCGCAGCCGCTCTGGTCAAGGGCGGCGAGATATCAGCCTTCGCGCTCTGCCGGCCGCCCGGCCATCATGCCGGTGCTGCCTTTATGGGCGGCTATTGCTACATCAACAACGCCGCGGTTGCCGCGCAATGGTTCCGCGACCACGGCGCCAGGCGCGTCTCGATCCTCGATGTCGATTACCATCACGGCAACGGCACGCAGGAAATCTTCTACAGTCGCGGCGACGTGCAGGTGCTGAACCTGCATGGCGACCCGATGACCGAATATCCGTTCTTCCTGGGCCACGCCGGCGAGCGCGGCACTGGGCCCGGCGAAGGCTTCAATGTCAACTACCCGATGCCGTTCGGCACCGCGTGGGATGCCTGGAATGCTTCGCTGGAGGACGCCTGCGCAAAACTTGCAGCTTACGCTCCCGAGGTCGTTGTCATCTCGCTCGGCGTCGACACCTTCGAGAAGGACCCGATCAGCAGGTTCAAGCTGAAAAGCGCCGACTATCCCAAGATTGGCCGTCGCATCGCCAAGCTCGGCCTGCCGACGCTGTTCGTCATGGAAGGCGGCTATGCCGTCGAGGAAATCGGCATCAACGCCGTCGGCGTGCTGACCGGATTCGAAGATCGGTAACGCATGTCGCCCAAAGGGCGGCCCCCGGGGCGTTCGACCTGAGAGCGCAGCGGCTTTGGGCAACGACATTCGCAAAAATCCAGGCCAGATCGCAGCACCCAGAAGATGCCGTTCAGCACGCGCCGCAATGCGCGTGGGTCGGACTAGCGCTTTTGGCAGCCTATGACCGGCGCAGCACGTCCTGCCATTCCGGATGACGGTCGATCTGCGCTTTTGCGAACGGACAAAGCGGAATGATATTGACCCCTTCGCGTCGGGCATCCTCGACCGCCTGGCGCACCATTTGCTCGCCGACCTTGCGGCCCCGCAAGGCTGCTGGAACTTCTGTATGGTCGATGATGATCAGTCCCTGGCCGGCGCGGCTATAGGTCATCTCGGCTTCGACGCCATCGACGACCATCCGGTAGCGTCCCTTGGATGCGCCATCCTCCCGTTCAACTTTTTCATCGGTCGATAAAGTCGCCTTCTTCGGCAGCTCGGCGTGTGGCGGCCGCACCTGACCCGGCCGCCCTTGCATGCACTCCAGCAGATCGCGGTCCCATCCTCCAAGATCGGCGGCGGCCTCGTAGGTCGAGACGAGAAACGCCAGAAGTGCTTCGTCGCCATCGGCAGCCGACTGCACGGCATCGTAGGGCAGGATGAACTCCGACAGGCCGTCATGCCAGAACGCCGCATCGGGCCGGATCGATGCGCCTCGAAAGCCGTTCGGCGTCGGATAGGCGTAGGCGTAGAAGGCGGGATAATCGATGCCGCCGCCCGGCCAGAAGCCTGCCGAGGAGACCTCGCGGTCGTAGGCCTCCTGCGTCACGTGGTCCGGCAATGCCGGAATGCCGCCCGGATGGAGAGGAGCACGCTTCCCTGAGAAGCGCGTGACGGCCAGATCGAGAGCGCCCCAGAACAGGTGGACGGGGCTGGACTTGCCGAGAAAGGAGGTCCGGAACGTCTTGAAGACCCTGTCGACCGCCATCGACGCGTGATGGAAGCGTTGAACGGCGTCGCGGTCATAGGGCCGTTCGCGATGATCCTCGTTGAACGGTACGGGGTCCGGCACTTCGTTCGGCTGGCCGTTGAAGGTCGGCGTGCCACCGAGTTCGGAAACCAGCCGGACGAAACTGGCGTGGAATGCCGCGACCGTGGTCGGCCCGAGCGCAAAAGACGCCTTGCGGCCGTCGCCGCTCGCGCCCATCACCATGTGGTCTCGAAGGTCGAACAGGATCTCGATGCCAGGGCCGTCGGGGATCGGCGAGGATGTCAGGCCGTTAGGGGTGACATAGAAGGTCGCGTTCCAGGAATGGTTGAGCCACGGGCTATGAGCCAGCCGATACTTGCCGGCGATCTGCAAATATAGGTGCAGTGCGGAACACGTCTCGCGCCAACTGAGGTAGTCGAGGTGGGGCCACTTGTTGCTCATTTTCGCTGTCTCCATCCTGAATTCAACCGGCACGCGACATCGTTCATGTCGTCCTCGAGCGCCCGCGCGATCACCTTATCAGCGCCGGTCAGTCCGCAAGAGAAATATACGGTCATCGATCGGATCGAAGCGTCCCTTGCCCCAGTTCTCAGCGCGCCATTCGACCTTGAGTGCTACCCGCCCGACGACGGCCCGAACTAGCGGGCGGCGGTCTCCGCAGCTAGCCACGCAATGCGCCAAGCTGTGTCGCGGAAAGTGGAACGTGCAGGCAAAATGTCGCGTCTGCCAAGGCTTCGCGGATGTCAGTGCTTTACCGGTCGAGACCCCAGAGGTGGGGATTTCGTGCGAAGTACTCGATCAGCATCTCGGTGAGGACCCGGACTTTCCGTGTGGGGTGCTTACCCGGCGGTCGGACGACATACGCGCCTGCCGAAGGTGGGGGATAGCGTGTCATAATCGGAACGAGCGCTCCGGAAGTCACATAGTCATACGTGATGCAATCAGGGAGCCAAGCGATGCCGAGCCCTGCCACTGCGGCGGCGGCAAGCGCCGTAGCGTTATCTGCCTTGAATCTGCCCTGCGGCTGGACTGTGACGATCTTGTCGCCATCCATGAACTGCCAGGCTTCCGTCCCCTGCATGAGTGCCTGATGCGTGACGAGCTCATCTGGCGTCTGAGGTGAACCGCGCGTTTTGATATAATCCGGACTTGCGACGAGCTTTCCATAGATCGGTCCGATGCGCTTCGCGATCAGGTTGGAGTCCTGAAGGTACCCAACCCGGATCGCGCAGTCGAAACCCTCTGCGATGAGATCAACGAAGCGATCGCTGTAGGACGTATGGATGTGGAGCTGCGGGTGGTCTTGCGCCATTTCCGCAAGCACGGGGGCGAAGTGGGTCGGGCCGAAAGTAAGCGGCATGGCAACCCGAAGGCGGCCGTGCAGATCACCGGCTGGGAGGATCGTTTCCCTGGCGGTGTCGATCTCGGCGCTGGCTCGGGCCGCATGATCCCTGAACGTGATCCCCGCTTCCGTAAGCGCGGCGCCGCGGGTCGTTCGTGCAAGAAGCTGAACGCCGAGTTCTGCTTCGATCCGGAAAAGCCGCCGGCTGACGATTGACTTGGAGACGCCGAGCCGACGCGCGGCGGCCGATACGCCTCCTGCATCGGCCACTGCAACGAATGTCCGCAGGTCTTCGATGTCCAATTCAGTGTTCCTGTTTCTGCGACACAGCTTGGCACAACGGAGCACTATCGCATCCCGTATGGGAACGGCAATACCACTTCCAGACAGCGCCGCGGTCGGCGCATGTCTCTTGGCGAAACCAATCTCACTCAAAATGGCAGCAGAGGATGTACTCATGACTTTTCGTAACGGCCTGGATTCGCTTCTTCGTCCTGAAGATTCGGTACTCGTTCTCATCGACCACCAGCCTTACCAGCTTGCGAACCTGAACAGCCACGACCCACAGATGGTGGTGAACAATTCGACGGCTCTGGCGAAGGCAGCCAAGGCCTTCGCCGTCCCGACCATCCTGACCAGCGTGATTGCCGACCGGGGCGGTCTGCTCTTCCCCCAGATCACCGATGTGTTTCCTGGACAGGAGGTGATCGACCGGACGTTCATCAACACCTGGGAGGATAAGAAGGTCGTGGACGCGGTCAAGGCGACGGGCCGCAAGCAGCTGATCATTGCCGGCCTTTGGACCGAGATATGCGTCGCGATGCCGGTTATCCAGGCTCTCGGCGAAGGCTGGGATGTGACGGTCATCACCGACGCTTCGGGAGGGACTTCGGTCGAGGCCCACGAGGTCGCCATCCAACGGATGATCGCGGCCGGCGCGAACATGATGACCTGGCTGGCGCTAGCGTCGGAATGGCAGCGCGACTGGGCCCGGACCGAGCATGCCGCCGAACTGTCGGACATACTGAAGTATCATGTCGGTGGCAGCGGCATCGCGTTCCTGTGGGAACAGCAGTTGCTAAACACGCCGGTGCCAAGCGCCATGAGCTAACCTGAATGGGATGACGAGCATTCGGAACGATGCGCCGCAACGAGCTGAACACGCATCGGGCCTCGTCATCCCACGTTTGCGTAAAACAAGGAGTTAGAGCGCGCCGCTTCCCCGGGTCCTCCCATATTGACAAACCTGGTTGACGGGAAAGAGTGGATCGATCGTCATTGTCTGCTCTCCGGCGCGTAATGGAGGATGACAACACCTGACTTGAGCGTCTTCGTCTCGAGATGCTTCAGGGGTATCCGGTTCGGGGCGCCCTTGAAGAGCGGCGTGCCTTTCCCGAGAATGACGGGGTTGATCCCGAGGTGATACTCGTCGATCAGGCCGTGCTCCATCAGGGTCGCCGTGAGGTCGGCGCTGCCGAACACGAAGATGTCTCCGCCGTCCCTGGTCTTCAGCTTGGAGACTTCTTCCGCGACATTGCCGTTGAAGAGCTTCGTGTTGTTCCAGTCGGCGCTTTTCAGCGTGCGCGAGAAGACCACCTTCTCGATCTTGTTCATGAAATCCGCGATCCAGCCTTGCTCGGACGGCCAATAGGCTGCCATGAGCTCGTAGGTCACGCGGCCGAAAATCAGCGTGTCGGCGTTTTCCTGGGTCTCACGAATGTAGTTCTCAAGTTCGTCTTCGAAGACGAACCAGCTGATGTCCCTGTCCGGACCTTCGAAGAAGCCGTCGACGCTCACCATGTCCCATATGATCAGTTTTCTCATAGAACACTCCTCTTCGTGTATCCCTTTGTGTCTCGACCCGACGGGAAATCGCAGCATTTCAGCGGGATGCGACGAAGCGTTCCAGTTTGCCGAGAGTTTGCAGTCCCAGTTCCACGGCACCGAAGCCCTTCGCCTCCTGGAACTCGGCAGCCGTGCTGAATACCATGCCCAGCGTTACCTTCGTTGCCCCGTCCTGATCCTCGAACGAGGCCCAGGCGTCGGCATGTTTCGGCCCGTTTTCGCCCCAATGCAGCGTGTAGCCGATCCTCTCCTCGGGCCGGACCTCGTTATAGAGATGGTGGTTCGGGAAGACCGTGCCGTCAGGCGCGATCATGTCGAATACCCACTCGCCGCCGGCTCGCAAGTCGATCCTCTTGGTTCGACAGGAGAAGCCTTCCGGCCCCCACCATTGCGGCAGCGTTTCAGGGTTCATCCAGGAGTTCCAGACGGCGGACCGCGGCGCCTGAATCACCCGCTGCAGCACCATGGTTCGCTCGGCCGCGCCCGCGAGGTTGTCCAGGCCGGCACCGAAGCCCGCCTGGTAGCCGGCTTCCATGTCCTGCGCCAGCGATGAAAGCTGCACCGTCACGACCAGCCGGCTGCGCTTGTCTGTGCCTGAAAGATTTGCCGTCACCAGCGCCGCTGATTGCGTCACGCCTTCGGAGGAGACCACCTCGTAGTTCACGCTGCGGACACCCGGCTGCAACGCCAGCCAGCCGCACTCGCAGCGGATGTCCGGCTCGCCCTCTACCTTGCAGAGCGAGATCTCGCGACCACCGACCCTGGTGTCGGCCTCCAAAAACTCCACGGTTACCGAGGGCATGGGCGCTGCCCAGACTGCCCGTGCGGCAGGGGCCGTCCAAGCCTGCCACAGCACCGACAACGGCGCGGCCACGTCCCGCTCGAAGGTCAGCGTCGCAAATCGGTCCCTCCTGCCATCAGGCGTCGAACGGGCCGTGCTGCTTGGATCCGGGTTCAGTGTCATTTTGCGCGTTCCTTCATCACATTCATCACAAATGCGTCCAACCGGTCGAGCCGGGCTTCCCAGATGGCCCGCTGTTCATCGAGCCATGTTCGCGCTGGATCCAAAGCCTCGGGTACGATGGCGCAGGTGCGTATCCGCCCGTCTTTGGACGTGGTGATCAACCCTGCCTCCTCCAGCACGGAAAGGTGTCGCATCACCGTGGGCAGCCGCAGTCCCGTCGGCCCAGCCAGATCCGTCACCCGCGCAGGTGTTTCGGCTAGCCGGGTCAGGATCGACCGGCGGGTCGGATCAGCGAGCGCATGGAAGAGCAGCGAGAGATCAGGATCATGCTTAGCCATGTCGCTAACTATCGCCCAATTTACCGGTGGCGCAAGCGAAAACTTCGTCAAGTCGCTAAGTATTTTTTGCCCAACGCGACCGAGTTCTTGGAGCAGGCGGCCGAAGCGCTTCATGTGGCCTGCAAGAATGGCCGCTGACCTGTTCCAGCCACCGCTATCTCTTTGTTGGACCATGATCTTCTTTGAAAAGGCGTTCGCCCTTTGCGAAGTCATGCTCTACTTCTAAGGGACGGCATGAGGGCACCGATTCTGGAAGAACGCAGCATTTGAAGTCGGGGAAGCATCCATGATCGACGACGAGCCGGACAGCGAACGCGTCTCGGCGCTGGCGCCGTTCCGGCACGGCATTTTCCGCGCCGTATGGTCGGCCAGTCTGGTTTCGAATTTCGGTGGCTTGATCCAGGGCGTCGGCGCCGCCTGGATGATGACCACGATCGCCACCTCGTCCTATCAGGTTGCGCTGGTCCAGGCTTCGACCACTTTGCCGATCATGCTGTTTGCGCTCGTTGCCGGCGCCATCGCCGACAGCTTCAACCGGCGCAAGGTCATGCTGATTGCCCAAATCTTCATGCTGGTCGTCTCGGTTCTGTTGACCGTGTTCACCTATCTTGGCTTGATGACGCCGTGGACGCTGCTCGCCTTCGCCTTCCTGATCAACAGCGGCACGGCGCTTTACAACCCGTCATGGCAAGCTTCTGTCGGCGACATGGTGCCGCGCGCCAAGCTGCCGGCCGCCGTCGCGCTTAACTCGCTGGGCTTCAACCTGACGCGCAGCGTCGGCCCGGCGATCGGCGGCATCATCGTTGCCGCCGCAGGTGCCGCAGCGGCGTTTGCCGCCAACGCATTGAGCTATGTCGGGCTGATCATCGTGCTGGCCCGCTGGAAGCCAGAATTGCCGGCCTCGACACTGCCGCGCGAGACGCTTGGCGCGGCGATGGGTGCCGGCCTGCGTTACGTCGCCATGTCGCCCAATATCGGCAAGGTGCTGGTCAGGGGTGCGGCCTTCGGCTTCAGCGCCGGCGCGGTTCTGGCGCTGCTGCCGCTGGTGGCGCGCGACGTCGTCAAGGGCGATGCCTTGACCTACGGCATCATGCTCGGTGCTTTCGGCATCGGCGCCGTCGGCGGCGCGCTGATCAGCGTCCGGCTGAGGCAGATCCTGTCGAGCGAGACGATGGTGCGCATGGCATTCGCCGGCTTTGCGCTCTGCGCCTTCAATGCCGCCGTCAGCGATCAGGCCTGGCAAACGTCGCTCGGACTGCTCATCGGCGGCGCCTGCTGGGTGGTCGCGCTGGCGCATTTCAACGTCACGGTGCAGATGTCGACGCCGCGCTGGGTGGTCGGCCGGGTGCTCTCGGTTTATCAGACGGCGACCTTCGGCGGCATCGCACTCGGCAGCTGGATCTGGGGTGTCGTCGCCGATGCGCAGGGCGCCGAGTTCGCGCTGACCGCGGCCGCCGTCACGATGCTGGCTGGCGGCGCGATCGGCCTGTTGCTGCCCTTGCCGCAGCAGGCGGTGCTCAACCTCGATCCGCTGAACCGTTTCAAGGAGCCGCACCTTGCGCTCGACCTAAAGCTGCGCAGCGGCCCGATCGCCATCATGATCGAGTACATCATCCGCGAGGAGGACGTGCCGGAATTCCTGGCCACCATGGCCGAACGCGGCCGCATCCGCCGCCGGGACGGCGCCCGCAACTGGACGCTGGCGCGCGATCTCGAAAATCCCGCAATATGGATCGAGCACTATCACACGCCGACATGGCTCGAATACATCCGCCACAACAAGCGGGCCACCCACGCCGACGCCGTTGTCGGCGAGCGCCTGCGGGCGCTGCACAGCGGCGACGAGCCGCCGCGCGTGCGCCGCATGATCGAGCGTCCGACAACCGCCGGCACGACAATCGTCATGCCGAAAGGACCAATCGAGCATTAATGCATGTCGCGCAAAAACATGCCCTCAACCTGAAGTTGCGCCCAGAGGCGGACGTCGTCGCCTGAAGCATTTCAGAGCTATTTGATCTTGATGACAACCTTGCCCTTGGCCCGGCCCTGCTCGATGTAGGCCAGCGCCTCATTGGTCTGCTCAAACGGAAAGACGCGATCTACGACCGGGCGGATGACGCCCGTTTCGATGAGCGACGTGATCTTTTTCAACTGCTCGCCATTGGCCGCCATGAACAGGAACGAATATCGGACATCCACGCGTTTCGCCCGCCTCCTGATGCCTGCGCTCAGAGCGCGCATGACCAGGTTCAACACCCAACTCAGCCCCTTCTCCCTGGCAAACCCAGGATCGGGCGGACCGGAGATCGAAACGGCGACGCCACCTGGCTTCAACACACGCAGGGACTTTTCTAGGGTCTTGTTGTCCTGGCTATTCAGGACGACGTCGTAGCCCGAAAGCACTTTCTCGAAGTCATCCTTCTTGTAGTCGATAATGACATCGGCGCCCAGCTTCCTGACCATATCCGTGTTCGATGCGCTTGTTGTCGTGGCGACCGTCGCGCCGAGGTGCTTTGCCAATTGGATGGCGAATGTTCCCACTCCGCCGGAACCAGCCTGAATAAAGACCTTCTGTCCTTTCTTCAGCTTCGCTCTTTCAACCAGCGCCTGCCAGGCGGTCAGCCCCACCAGGGGAATCGACGCAGCCTCTTCCATGCTGAGGTTCTTTGGCTTCAGCGCCACGTCCGCATCATCAATCGTGATGCACTCGGCGAACGTTCCGATCCGACCGTCGCGCGGTCGCGCATAGACCTCGTCGCCCGGTTTGAAATGTCGGACTTTCGAGCCGACGCGAATGACCGTTCCGGCCACGTCATGGCCTGCAACGAAAGGCCGGCGATAGGGCAGGATGAGTTTGAACTCTCCATCCCTGATCTTGGAGTCCAGCAGATTGACGCTGGCGGCATGGATCTGCACCAGCACGTCCTTTTCCCCGACTTCCGGCTCCGGAACGTCTCCGAGCCGCAGGGGAGCGTTCTTTGCGTATCGATCGATGATGAAGGCCTTCATTGCAGCTTTCCTAAATTGAGGAGACCCGGAGTGACGCGCCCCTATTGCATTACGCCCATTTACTGATATTATGATCATAATGCAATAGCTGATCGAAGGAGAAAAAATATGCGCTACGAGAAGGGCAGGAAGGACGCATCGCGGCAGCGGATCATGGATGTGGCGACCGAACGGTTTCGCTCCGACGGCATCGCTGCATCAGGTATCGCCGGCATCATGGGCGAGGCGGGACTGACCAACGGCGCTTTCTATCCGCACTTTTCGTCCAAGGCGGCGCTCGTGCGTGAGAGTGTGGCGGCCGCCCTGGAGGTTCAGGCGATGCAGATTCAAGCGGTGCTGGCGGCCGGTGGCCTATCCATGGCGATCGACACGTATCTGTCGGCGGAACACCGCGACAATCCAGGCAAAGGCTGCGCTTCCGCCGCGCTGTTGCCCGAAATTGCGCGTGAGCCGGTCGAGACGCGCCAGGTTTACGCCGAACACCTGCTCAAGCTCGTACGCCTAGTGGCGGCCGAACTGACGCCCGACGCCCGCGACCCCGAGGCTGTCGCGTTTGGCGTCTTCGCGACCCTGATCGGCACGCTTGAGCTGTCGCGCGCGGTGAACGGAACCGAACTGTCCGATCGCATTCTTGAGGCTGGCGCGGCAGCGGCGAAGGCGCTGCTCCAGCCGCGCGAGGACGACAAGCCAGAAGAAAGGAAGCCATCATGAACGTGCATCAGCTATCGCGACCTGCCGCGATCGTCAAACACAGGGACGTGCCGACGAAAACGGTCGACGTCGGCGGTACGGAATTCGCCTACCGGGAACTCGGGCCCGCAACCGGGGTACCGGTGATCTTTCTTACCCATCTGAGTGCGGTTCTCGACAATTGGGATCCCCGGGTCGTCGATGGTATTGCCGCAAAACGGCGCGTTATCACCTTCGATAACCGTGGTGTTGGCGCATCAGGCGGCTCCACTCCCAACACGGTGGAGGCGATGGCCCGCGACGCGATCGCCTTCATCCGGGCCCTCGGTTTCGAGCAGGTCGACCTGCTCGGCCTGTCTCTTGGCGGATTCATCGCCCAGACGCTCGTTCAGCTGGAGCCTGATCTGGTTCGCAAGATCATCCTCGCGGGAACCGGCCCAGCCGGGGGTACCGGCATCGACAGGGTGACGTTCGTCACCATCTTCGACATGATCCGCGCCGCGCTGACCATCAAGGACCCAAAAAACTACCTCTTCTTCACCCAAAGCCCCACCGGCAAGAAGGCGGCGCGCGAATTTCTGCAGCGACTGAAGGAACGGACCAATGACCGCGACAAGCCCATCGCGCTCGGCGCTTTCAGACAGCAGCTCAAGGCAGTCCGGGCCTTTGGCCTTGAGCGCCCTGCCGATCTATCGCGTATCAGGCACCCGGTGCTCGTGGTGAATGGCGATCACGACAGAATGGTGCCCACCAGCAATTCCGTCGACCTGGCACGGCGCTTTCCCAATGCCGAGCTGGTCCTCTACGAGGACGGCGGGCATACGGCCATTTTCCAGTATCACGGCGCCTTCGTGGAAAAGGCGCTCGACTTCCTCGAGGCCTGATCAGGCGGTGCCGGTGTGCCCTGTTGGTGAGCAAATGACGCTTCGATCCATGCGCTAACCTGACGGGCAACACCGCCGTAATGCAAATTGGACTGCGACGTCTCGACGCCCCCCGCGTCAAGATGCGGCGCGCAGGCTCGTACGGACGCGCCGCCTGCTTGTGGCGCGGGACTGCTCCGCCACGACACCGGTGATCTCGACCACGCCGTTCTCATGCGGTTTGGCGTTTGTGACCTTGTGGAGACGCTCATAGGGCAACAATTCCTTGACCCGGGCATCGAGCAAGGCGACTTCGGCTCGCAGATCCTCGCATTCCTGCCTCTGGACATCGAGCTGTATCTGCTCGGATGCCTGCTGCAGGGAAATCTGCGAAAGATTCGCGCTCACCGTCGAAAGATGCATCTTGTCATTCTCGTTCTCCTTTCTGAGAACGGACAACCTTTCCTCCGCAATTTGCTTTTCGGCGACAGCGTCGCTCCATTGAGCCTTGAGATTGGCGATCTCGCTGGCGGCTTGACTGTTCTCGTTCGAGGCAGCCTCCAACCGCGATTGGAGGTTCCAAATTTCAGAACGCAGGCCGCCGATCTCAGTGAAACTGCGTGCACGCTCGGCCTCCCTGTCACCTTCCACGATGCGGGCCGCTTCCGTCATTTCCGACAGCTTCGCTTGCGCGATGTCGAGCGATTTCTGCAGCCGCAGCTCCTCCTTCTCGCTCTTGCCAAGCTCAGCCAGCAATTCTGAAAGTCGCGCCGCGTCATTGGCATGAATCGTCGAGATTTCATCCAGCCTGTGCCGCGCCTCTGCTTCTCGTTTCAGCGCCTTGTCGAAGTCCATCGACAGGCAGACATGTTTTTCCCGCAAGAGCTCGTTCTCGCGCGCGCATCTGTTGGCCTCGGCCGTTCTGGCCGAAAGCGTTCTGACGAGGTCGCCGAACTCCGCTTCGCGTTCTGCGTTCGCATTGCCTGCCACGATGAGTTCCAGCCTTGCTGCAGCCAACTCAACGCGAAGGGCCTCCTTGTCCTCGATCAGGCTTTTCTCGCGCTGCTGCAGGGCTTCGACAGCACTTTCACGCTCGCACTGCTTTCTGGTCGCATCGTGGAGTTGCTCCGCCAGCACTCTTTGCTGCGTGGTCAGGCTGACATTTGCCAGTTCCAATTCGTTGGCGCGAAGAATATCCCCGTGAAGCAGCTTCAGGAATTCGGTTGTCAGATGATGCGAGGTCGCGACCTCCGACAGTTTCGTGTTGATCTCCTCCAGATACACGCGCGCATCGTCAAAAAGTCCATCAACGGCACTTAACGCAGCCAGGCGGGTTTGTGTATGGGACGTCAGCCGTAATGCGATCTCGGGAGTGTCGGCATCGTCCTCGGGCTGAGAGTTGTCATTCCTTGCCGCGAGATTCTCAACCGGAACGTCGTCCAACGGCGATTGCTCGTCCAGGTTGAGACACTCATCGAACGCCTCCGCCAAATCGGCTTCGAGTTCCTTGAATGCCCTGTCCACCGTCTCGGCACGCTTGATCAGACTTCTGATTTTCATGACTGAACATCCCCTACTGTAACGCCATCTGGGGTCTCGATCCTCGCCTCCCGGATACGGGTTCATCCCCTTCCCCCTGATCGCGCGGTGGCGCATGAGGCGAGCCCACGCTAGGGATAGGCTTGGCCACTGTCCTCGTCTGTTTGAATGATGCAGACCTTGTAACTGCCGGTGTGGACAGCGCAGCTTCACTGCGGCGATAAAACCCATCATCATATCGCGAACGGCGTTGACGTAAACGTCAACCCGAAGCTATATGCGCCGGCGACCTTGATCGCGAAATGCGCAAGACGGCGACTTCGGCCGGATCAAAGTGCCCCAGACCGAAGTGCTAATGTGCGACAAACGCAACGAGACGAGGAGAACGGCCATGGGCGTTCAGGAAATTGCCGACAAGATCAGCGCGCGCGTGGCGAGTGCCGGGTTCGATCGTTCCGTGAAATTCGATACCGGTGACGACGGCGTCATCGTCATCGACGGCGCTGCTGTCTCGACCACCGACGCGCCGGCCGACTGCACCATAAAGCTTTCGCTCGACGATCTGGAATCGCTGATATCAGGCGATCTCAACCCGACGATGGCGTTCATGTCCGGCAAGATAAAGGTCGAAGGCGACATGAGCGTCGCCATGGCGCTGAGCCAGTTGATCGGCTGATCCACTCCAATCCCGGATGGAAACAAGCCGCCGCCCGATGGCAGCGGCTTGTTTCCGATCCGTCAGGCTGCCAGCGGCAGCCGCTGTGCCTTCAGCTTGCGCCCGGCCGCCTTCAGCATGCCCTGCGCGCCGACGAGCACGCCTTCCACCAGTTCCAGCGCCAGCAGCCGGTGCCGCTCATACGGGCCCGGCATGGCCAGAGAGCCGGTTTTTTCGGCCGAGAACCCGAAGCGCTTGTAATAGGGCGCATCGCCGACCAGTAGGACCGCAGCATGGCCGAGGCGCGCGGCTTCAGCGATTGCATGGCGCATCAGCGCCGAGCCGATGCCGGCATTCTTGATTGTCGGATCGACGGCGAGCGGGCCAAGCAGAACGGCAGACCTACCGCCCTCGCCCAGCACGACATCCCAGAGCCGCACGGTGCCGGTGACAGCGCCCGACGCGTCGCGTGCGACAAAGGCCAGGCCTTCCGAAGGCCGGCGGCCGCGCCGCAGCTTTTCCGACGATTTTCTCCGGCGCTTCGGCCCCATGGCGCGATCGAGCAAAGCCTCGCGCGCCGGGACGTCGGCAGCGGTTTCGGCGGTGATGACGAAAGCGCTGGCAATCTCCCCCCTCGAGGGGGAGATGTCGCCAAAGGCGACAGAGGGGGTCGGCACGTCCTGACGCGACACCCTGTCGTGGGCGAAGGACGTCGGCGCTTTACGCGAGACGACCCCCTCTGGCCGCTTTGCGGCCATCTCCCCCTCAAGGGGGGAGATTCCCGCGGCGCCCTCAACAATGAAATCCAAAACGTCCATTTCCGCGATCCTTCACGAGCGGATTGTTCCACAGGCGAGCCCGGGCGGGCGATCTTGTCGCCTGCACCGGATGATCTGACCGGCTCTTGCGAGCCGTCAGATCACGTAGGATCGGAGAGGCTCGAAGCCGTTGAAGGCGACCGAGGAGTAGGTCGTCGTATAGGCGCCGGTGCCCTCGATCAGCACCTCGTCGCCGATGGTCAGCGACAGGGGCAGCGGATATGGCGTCTTCTCGTACATCACGTCGGCCGAATCGCAGGTCGGGCCGGCGAGCACGCACGGCGCGGTCTCGGTGCCGTCATGCGCGGTGACGATCGGGTAACGGATCGCCTCGTCCATCGTCTCGGCGAGACCGCCGAACTTGCCGATGTCGAGGAACACCCAGCGCACATTGTCGTTGTCGGCCTTCTTCGAGATCAGCACGACTTCCGACTTGATGACGCCGGCATTGCCGACCATGCCACGGCCCGGTTCGATGATGGTTTCGGGAATCGCGTTGCCGAAATGCTTGCGCAGCGCCGAGAAGATCGCCTGGCCATAGGCCTGCGCCACCGGCACATCCCTGAGGTAACGGGTCGGGAAACCGCCGCCCATATTGACCATCTTCAGCACGATGCCCTCTTCAGCGAGCGTAGCGAACACCTTTTTGGCATCGCCGAGCGCGCGGTCCCAGGCAGTCAGGTCGGTCTGCTGCGAGCCGACATGGAACGACACGCCATGGGCGTCGAGCCCGAGCGCCCTGGCATGGCGCAGCACGTCGACCGCCATCGCCGGCACGCAGCCGAACTTGCGCGACAGCGGCCATTCGGCGCCTTCGCCGTCGGTCAGCACGCGGCAGAACACACGGGCGCCGGGTGCAACGCGGGCGATCTTCTCGACCTCCTCGACGCAGTCCACCGCGAACAGCCGGATGCCGAGCTGATAGGCGCGCTGGATGTCGCGCTCCTTTTTGATGGTGTTGCCGAAGGAGATGCGGTCCGCCGGCGCGCCGGCGTCCATCGCCATCTCGACTTCGGCAACGGAAGCGGTGTCGAAGGACGAGCCCATCGCAGCAAGCAGGCGCAGGATTTCCGGCGCCGGATTTGCTTTCACCGCATAGTAGATTTTCGAATCGGGAAGCGCCTTCTCGAAGGCGCGGAAATTGTCGCGCACGACGTCGAGATCGACGACCAGGCAAGGACCGTTCGGACGTCGGGTGGCGAGAAAGTCAAGGATGCGCTGGGTAGCCATCGGGGTCTCTCCATCAGCGCCTTTCGGCGCGCACAAAGGCTGCGGGACGCGGGTCATCGACCTCGCGAACACGCGGTGGACAAAGGCGGGACGTCGATCCATGGAACCAGCCGGTGGAGACCCCGGAACCATGAAGCGCCGTCTCGCGGCGGTGAACCTTGGCCTTGCCCGGCCTCGGTTCGCTTTGTCTGCCTTGGCTTGGATTGGGAGAACCCGTTCCGCACTGCCGGCAATGAAGGTGTGCCTCTTCAGTAACCCCGGTCTTTGGACGACCGGCAGAACACCAGAAAGGCCCGCACCGTCGTTGCTTCAAGGTGTCCTCGGTCCGGCGGTTGGCCGCTAAACCGACTGGAGGGGTTAGCTCCAGTTACCTTACCGACATCCCTCACCATTTTGAGGATCGGCGGACACCCACAGGCACGTGCGACTTTGGGCAAGCGCGATATAAGGTCGATGGATTTCACAATCAATAAAAATCGTACGCCAGTTGTAAAATTCCTGGCGTCGAACAATGTTGCAGCAATTGCATCCGGATATCGAACGCATGACAGGCACTCGCGGCCCTCTGAACGCTTTTCTCGACCTTGACGAAATCCCCGTGCCCAATGCGCAATCCGGCCCGCTTGCCGGCCTGCGGCTGGCCATCAAGGATATTTACGACGTTGCCGGCTACCGCACCGGCTGCGGCAATCCGCAAAAATACCAGCAGGCTTCACCCGCCTCGGCGACAGCGCCTTCCGTCCAGGCGCTGCTTGATTCGGGCGCGCGCTTCGTCGGCAAGACGCAGACCGACGAACTGGCCTTCTCGCTGATGGGGCTGAACGCGCATTTCCCGTCGCCGGTCAATCCGGCAGCACCCGATCGCGTCACCGGCGGCTCGTCCTCCGGTTCTGCCGCCGCGGTCGCCGGCGGGCTTGCCGACATCGCCATCGGCTCCGACACCGGCGGCTCGATCCGCGCCCCGGCCAGCTTCTGCGGCCTGATCGGCCTGAGGGTCACGCATGGCCGCATCTCGCTCGAAGGCGCCATGCCGCTGGCTCCCTCGCTGGACATTTTCGGCTGGTTCGCCAGGGACATGATCACCTACGAAAAGGTCGGCGCGGTGTTGCTCGGCGACGATCGGCACCACCACGAATTGCAGCATCCCCTAGCCCTGGACGCGCTGGACGGGCTCGTGCTCGGCCCGCAGGAGGCCGACCAGTATCGCGCGATGGTCCGCATTGTCGCATCGGTGCTGGGCGCGCCGCGCACCGTTGCCCCGCTGTCGCATTCCACCGACGATCTCTACTGGTGCTTCCGCAAGCTGCAGGGGTACGAGGCCTGGCAAAACCATGGTGCCTGGATTGCCGGCAGCGATCGGATGCTCGGCCCCGGCGTCAAGGAGCGCTTCGAGCATGGCGCAACCGTTGACGCATCAACCGCGCAATTCGAAACGGAACGTCGGGTTTCGTTTCGTCGCGAGCTTGCCGACCTGCTTGGCGAAGACGGCATCCTTGTGCTTCCAACCGTTCCGGGTGCGGCGCCGCTCAAGGCCGAAACGTTCGACAATTTGCAGTTGTATCGCGAACGCGCGCTGAGACTGTTGTGTCTTTCCGGCCTGTCCGGCTTTCCGCAGATCAGCCTGCCGCTGGGCCATGTCGATGGCGCTCCCTTCGGCCTTTCGCTGCTCGGACCTGAGAACAGCGACCGGCAGCTGATGGCGCTTGCGGCGCGCATCCTTTCGGCCCACCAAAGGAGCGCATGACATGGATACGCTGACCCGCATGCGCGCCTTCATCGACGTCGTCGAGGCCGAAGGTTTTTCGGCAGCGGCGCGCAAGATCGGCCGCTCCAAGGCGCTGCTGTCGAAATATGTCCGCGAGTTGGAGGACGAGCTCGGCGCGCTGCTGCTCAACCGCACCACCCGGCAGTTCTCGCTGACCGAGGCCGGCCACACCTATTACCGCCGCGCCTCGGAAATCGTCCGCGAGGTCGACAGCCTGGCCGATGCGGTGCGCGAATCCTCCGGCGACGTGCGCGGCAGGATCAAGCTGTCGGCGCCGCGCACCTTTGCCGATGCGCCGATCGGCCAATCGCTGATCGACTTTGCCAAGCAGCATCCCGACATCGTGCTCGACATTCATCTCGACGACCGCTTCGTCGACCTGGTCGAGGAAGGTTTCGATCTCGCCGTGCGCATTTCGCGGCTGGAAAGCTCCTCGCTGATCGCCAGGCGTCTGGCGCCGTTCTCGGTGCGGCTCTGCGCATCTCCCGAGCTGATCGCCAGGCACGGCATGCCGGCGCGGCCGCAGGACCTTGGCCGCGTGCCCTGCATCATCGACACCAATGGCCGCTGGCTGACCAACTGGCCGTTCAAGGGCGACAGCGGCGACACGGTGAGCGTTTCGGTTTCCGGTCCGATCGAGGTCAACAGTCCGATGGCGGCAAGAGCCGCCGCCGTGGCGGGATTGGGATTTTCGATCCTGCCGGATTTCATCGCCGCGCCCGACATCGAAAGTGGCCGGCTGGTGAGCGCGCTGGATGACCGCATCCTGCCGGGTGGCGGCATTTTCGCCGTCTATCCGCACCGGCGCTATTTGCCTGCGAAAGTTCGCGTCTTTGTCGATTTCCTGGTGCAGTGGTTCAAGACGATCGACAATGCATGAGCTTTTAGCCGCCCGGGGTCCCATTTTCGCCCGCTTTCTGGTAACTCTCGACAGTCACCGAAGTCGATGGAATCACCACCCACAATGCACCTGAAGCGGCAAGTAATCATGATGGCTTCGGCCATGGCGGCAACATTTGCTACGGTCGGGCCAGCAGAGGTGCATCCCCACGTCTTCGCCGAGGCTCGCCTCGAAGTGATCCTCAGCCCGGATCACCAAAGCGTGAAGGCCTTGCGCCATGTCTGGCGCTTCGACGATTTGTTTTCGAGCACGGTGATGATGGAGTTCGACAAGAATTCCGATCTGCAGCTCGACGACAAGGAACTGAAGGAAGTCGCCGACACCGTCCACGCTTCGCTGGCCGAGTTCAATTACTTCCAGCTAGTCACCGTCAATGGCAAGGATGAGGCGATGAGTCCGCCGCCGCAGCTGATGGCGAATTTCGACAACGACCAGCTCATTATCCTGTTCGAATCCGAACCCAAGGCGCCGACCAGGCTGGCCGGCAAGATCGATATCGGCGTCTATGACCCGACCTTCTACACGGCGATAGACTTCACCGAGGATGCCAATATGCAGGTCGCCGGCTTGCCGTCGACTTGCACGAGCAAGGTCGTTCGACCGAACCCCGACGAGGCGATCGCCGAGAACCAGAAGACCCTGACGGATGCCTTCTTCAACGATCCGACAGGCACCGATATGAGCAAGATCTTTGCGACCAAGCTTGAACTGAACTGTCAGCCAGAAGGATAATCCGGTGACGAAACCGTCCCTGCGTTTGGCTTTCGGCCTTTTGGCCGCCGCCCTGGTGATGACGCACGTCCTCGGCTCCGCCCATGCCCAGAGCTCGCTCGGTATCGGCACCAATGACGGGATGGCTCCCACCACCGGCCCGTTCGCCCAAGTCCTGATGTGGATCAACCTGCGCCAGCAGGAATTCTATCGCGCGCTTGCCGGAGCCATGAAGGCTATGCGCGAGGACGGCAGCAAGCTGTGGCTGCTTATCGGCCTGTCCTTCGCCTATGGCATTTTCCATGCCGCCGGCCCCGGTCACGGCAAGGCGGTGATCTCGTCCTACATGGTGGCGAACGAAGTCGCGCTCAGGCGCGGCATCATGCTGTCCTTCGTCTCGGCCCTGCTGCAGGCGCTGACGGCGATCCTGGTGATGATGCTCGCCTACTTCGTCCTGCGCGGCACCACCATATCGATGACCGAGGCGGCATGGTTCCTCGAAATCACGAGTTTTGTCTTCATCACCCTGTTCGGCGCCTGGCTTTTGTGGCGCAAGGCCGGCCCTGCCATCCTTGGCCTGTTCGGCGCAAATCCTGCCTACAGCCTGTCGGCGGCCCATGCCGGCCATTCGCACGCAGGCCATCCTGCACATGCGCATCCAGTGCATGCGCTTCACGCACATGGCCATGACGGCCACGACCATCATCATGGCGCACACGACCATCACCATGACCATGGCGGGCACGATGAACATGGGCACCATCACCATGTGGCGGGCGAAGTCTGCGCGACGTGCGGACATTCGCACGCGCCCGACCCGACGCTGCTTTCCGGCGACCGCTTCGACTGGCGCACCACCTGGTCGGCGGTGGCTGCGGTCGGCATCCGGCCGTGCTCGGGCGCGCTGATCGTGCTGAGCTTTGCCGCGCTCAACGGGCTGTGGTTCGGCGGCATCCTGTCGGTGCTGGCGATGGCGCTCGGCACCGCGATCACAGTCTCGATCCTGGCGACGCTGGCGGTGACGGCCAAGAACTGGGCGGTGTATTTCGCTGGCGACGGCCGCTTGGGCAACCGCATCCATTCAATCGTCGAGATCGGCGGCGCCGCCTTCGTGTTTTTGTTCGGGTTGCTGCTGCTTTCGGCCAGCCTGACGGCTGGCGGATGACGTCTTGATTGGACGCGCAGGCGCCGCCGAGGTCGAAAATTGGGGTAGTCCCGGAAGGCGGCAGCCCACCGTGACCTGAACATCAGCGCAAATTAGATCTTCCCGTCCAGCTCGTCCTCGATATGGGCGCGGATGATGTCGTCGAAGCTGGTTTCGGCGGCGAAGCCAAGCTCCCTCGACCGCCGCGCCTCGAAGCGTGTCGGCCAGCCCTTGACGATCGCCCAGATCGTATCGTCGGGCTCCTCGCGGATCAGTTTCACCGCATCGGCGCCGGCAATGCGTTCCAGGGCCTCGATCTGCTCGCCGACCGTGACGGCGACGCCGGGCATCGTCAGATTGCGGCGCGGCCCGACGGCGCTGCCGTCGATCTCTGCTGCGTGGATCAAAAAATTCACCGCCGAGCGCGGGCTGGCGTGGGTGTGCACGACAGAGCGCGGCACCGGCAATATTGCTTCCTGGCCGCTCAAGGGCTCGCGGATGATGCCGGAGAAAAAGCCCGAAGCCGCCTTGTTGGGCTTGCCCGGCCTGACGCAGATGGTCGGCAGCCTGATGCCGATGCCGTCGAAAAAGCCGCGCCGGGTGTAGTCGGCCAAGAGGGCCTCGCCCATCAGCTTCTGCGTGCCGTAGGAGGTCAATGGCGTCGGGTGGAATTCGTCGGGGATGACGTCCGGAAATGGTGCGCCGAACACGGCGATCGACGAGGTGAAGACGACGCGTGGCGCAAACCCCGCCAGCCTTACGGCATCGAACAGCAACCTTGTGCCGTCGAGATTGACGCGATAGCCGAGATCGAAATTGGCTTCCGCCTCGCCCGACACGACGCCGGCGAGATGGAAAATCACGTCGGGGCGCGATGCGACCAGCCGCTCCATCGCGCTCGCTGCGGCGAGATCGCCGGTATGGATGGTGACATCGACGCCACCTAGCGTCGGCGCCTGCGGCGGCACGATGTCGTGAAGGTCGAGCGCGGCGATCTTGCGGCCGCTGAGCGTTCCATCCTTCGCCAGCCGGGCGATGAGTTTGCGGCCAACCATGCCTGCCGCACCGGTAATCAAAACACGCATATCAATGATCCTTTTTGCGCTGACTGCGGCCACGCAGCCAAAACACGACGAAAATGGCCACCATGAAAACAGCGGCAATAACAGCGGCAAGAACGGTCGAGACACGGCCGACCGCCAGCATCACGGTTGGCAGAAAATAGGCGGCGAGGCCGAACAACAGCAGCACCCAGAGGGCGCCGATAGCGGCGTTGCGCGTGTCGCGATCCATTACGCGGCTCCGACACGGCGGGAATTCATCAACTTCGTTACCAATGCCATGCAACTCCCGGCGTCAGTGATAGTGGCGATGATGCGGAGCCGCATCATGCGCATGGTCGTGCTCGCCATCGTGGCCATCATGGCGGTCGGCGCAATGGCCGTATTCCGATTCTACGGTGGCGTGGGCAATGCCATGCGCGGCAAGCCGCTGCTTGATGGCGCTGACCGCCCTGTGGGCATCGACGCCATCGTTGAGGCAAGCATGCAAGGTCGCCATGTTGCTCGACCCGTCGAGCGACCAGACATGCATGTGATGCACCTCGCGCACGCCGTTCACCGTCCCTTCTATGTCCCTGGCGATCAGGTCGCGATCGAGGCTCGCCGGCACGCCTTCGAGCAGGACATGGGCTGCTTCGCGCATCAGCGACCAGGCGGTGGACAGGATCAGCAGCGAGACAAGGACCGACAGGATCGGATCGATAGGCGTCCATCCTGTCGCCAGGATGATCAGCGCAGCGACGATCGCCGCCGCCGAGCCAAGCAGATCGCCGAGCACGTGCAGGATGGCGCCCCGCATGTTCAGGCTGTCGCGGTCGCCGCCATGCAGCACGAAGAAGCAGCCGATATTGACCAGCAGACCGGCGATCGCCACGATCAGCATCGGCCCGCCGAGCACGGGCGCAGGCGTCAGCAGGCGTTCCCAGGCCTCATAGATGATCCACAGCGCAATGACGAAGATGGCGATGCCATTGGTATAGGCGACCAGCGTCTTGACCCGGCCGAAACCGTAGGTAAGGCGAACGGTGGCCGGCCGACCGGCCAGATGAAAGGCATACCAGGCAAGGCCGAGCGCGATACAGTCGGCCAGCATGTGGCCGGCATCCGCCAGCAACGCCAGCGATCCGGTAAAGAGACCGCCAAGCACTTCCACGACCATGAAACCGGCGGTCAGGCAGGCGGCGATCAGCACCCGTTTCTTGTCGGTCGAGCCATGCACATGACCGGCGCCATGGCTGTGGTCATGCCCTTGCGAAGCATGGTCGTGGGTATGCGCCACCTGCGAACTCCTGTTAGAGCCTGATCCATCCCGGCAGAATCGGGATGGAGGCTCTGTCTTCCTGTATGACCATGATCTTGCCCGAAAACCGGCTTCCACTTTTCGGGATCATGGTCCTTCCTGTTTGACCATGATCTGCCCGAAAACCGACTTCCACTTTTCGGGATCATGGTCAGGCGCCGAACTCGGCGCGGAAATCCTCGAGCCGTCGCTTCTGCCGGCCGTCGCCATCGAAATTGGCCGGATCGAGCCATGCCTCATAGGCTCTGCGCAGTGCCGGCCACTCCTTGTCGATGATCGAGTACCACGCGGTATCGCGGTTTTCGCCCTTGACCACAAGATGCTGGCGGAAAATGCCCTCGAACTTGAAGCCGAAACGCTCCGCCGCGCGCTTCGACGGCTCGTTGCGATTGTTGCATTTCCATTCGTAGCGGCGATAGCCAAGCTCGTCGAAGATGTATTTCATGAACAGGAATTGCGCTTCCGTCGCCGCCGGCTTGCGCGAGATCAGCGGACCCCAATAGATGTTGCCGATCTCGATCACGCCATAGGCAGGGTCGATGCGCATCAGCGTCTGGCGTCCGGCGACCTTGCCGCTGGCCTTGTCGATGACGGTGAAGAACAGCGGGTCCTCGCTGGCTTCGGCCTTGTCCAGCCACGGCTGGAAGGCGGCGCGGGTCTGCGGCGGATAATCGGGCAGAAAGGCGAAGCGGCCGTCGACATCAGGCACCGACGACGCCTCGAACAGGCCGTCGCCATGCTTTTCGGAGCTCAGCGGCTCCAGCCTGACAGTGCGCCCCTCCAGGACTTTGCGTTCGGGCCGCGGGCGCGGTTGCCAATTCTTGAGATTTTCCGACACCCAAAGCTCCAATCCGTTTGACTTTTGCGAAAGGACGCTCACAAAAACGCTCGCTCGGTGAAAGAACCACAGGGACGGGAAAAATGCTCCACACGATTTCGGCCTTCGATCGTCTCGGCGAGGAAAACGCTTTTGCGGTGCTGGCTCGTGCCACCGCGCTCGCCCATCAGGGCCGCGATATCGTCAATCTCGGCATCGGCCAGCCCGACTTCAAGACGCCGCAGCACATCGTCGAGGCGGCAATCAAGGCGCTGCGTGACGGCCACCACGGCTATACGCCGGCCAACGGCCTGCTGGCGACACGCGAAGCGGTGGTGCGCCGCACGCTGACCACCACCGGCGTCGAGGTTTCGCCCGAGGCGGTGATGATCCTGCCCGGCGGCAAGCCGACCATGTTCGCCGCGATCCTGATGTTCGGCGAACCGGGCGCCGAAATCCTCTATCCCGATCCCGGCTTTCCCATCTATCGCTCGATGATCGAGTTCACCGGCGCTGCTCCGATACCGGTGCCGATGCGCGAGGAGAACGGCTTTGCCTTCTCGGCGCAGGAGACGCTGGCGCTGATCACGCCGAAGACCAGGCTGCTCATCCTCAACTCGCCGGCCAACCCGACCGGCGGGGTCACGCCCCGCGCCGAGATCGAGAAGCTGGTCAAGGGGCTGGAAGCGCACCCGGACGTCGCCATCCTCTCCGACGAGATCTACGACGTGATGACCTATGACGGCGAGACGCACTTCTCGCTGCTCAATTTCCCCGAAATCCGCGACCGGCTGATCGTGCTCAACGGCTGGTCGAAGACCTGGGCGATGACCGGCTGGCGCATGGGCTGGTCGATCTGGCCGAACGGCGACAAGGGCGCCCACCTCTACGACAAGGTGCGCAAGCTGGCGGTCAATTGCTGGTCCTGCGTCAATGCGCCGAGCCAGTATGCCGGCATCGCGGCCATCGACGGTCCGCAGGACGACGTCGACAAGATGATGCGCGCCTTCGACCGCCGCAGGAAGGTCGTGGTCGAAGGCTTGAACGCCTTGCCAGGCGTTTCCTGCATCACGCCGAAGGGCGCGTTCTATGCCTTCCCCAATGTCTCAAAAACCGGCTGGAAGGCCAAGAAACTCGCCTCGGCTTTGCTTGAGGATGCCGGCGTTGCGCTGATCGGCGGACCTGATTTCGGCATTCTCGGCGAAGGCTATATCAGGCTGTCCTACGCCAATTCCGAGGAGAACATCCTGCGCGCGCTGGAGCGGATCAAGACGTTTCTGGGCAAGTGAGACACGACCGACGAAAGGAGACGTCAGATGTTCTATGCCATCCTTGCCTATCACGTGGAAGAAGTGATCACGGCGCTGACGCCGGAGGAGGACGCGGCGCTGATGACCGACCTGCTCCAGATCCACGAACGGCTATATCGGGAAGGCAGCCTCGGCCCGGCGGCGCGGCTCGGGGCGACACAAGACGCGTGCACCTTGCGCGGGCCGGGCGCCGGAATGGTCATTGACGGGCCCTTCGCCGAGACCAAGGAGCAATTGTTGGGACTGTACGTCGTCGACTGCGCCACCCGCGATGCCGCGATCGCGATTGCACGCGACCTTCGCCGCGTCAATCCGACCGCCGTCTACGAAATCCGCCCTATTTCGCTATTTCTGCCTGGGGTGCCGCTTTCGGTGACGCAGTCCTAGCCAAAATTGAACGCCGTCCGGCCGGGTCCCCCGGCGTTCGCCGGCCTTTCATCGTGCCAGTGGCACGATGAATTCGCTTACGCGAACCGGTCGCTCACCCTCGCCCGACATACGGCATCTTCGTCGCCATCACGGTCATGAACAGCACATTGGCGTCGAGCGGCAGGCTGGCCATATGGACGACGGCATTGGCGACCTGCTGGACATCCATCACCGCTTCGGCGGCGATGGAGCCATTGGCTTGCGGTACTCCGACCGTCATCGCCTGCGCCATGTCGGTCAAGGCGTTGCCGATGTCGATCTGGCCGCAGGCGATGTCATAAGGCCGGCCGTCCAGCGCCAGCGTCTTGGTCAGTCCGGTAATGGCGTGCTTGGTCGCGGTATAGGGCACTGAGCCCGGACGCGGCGTGTAGGCAGACACCGAGCCGTTGTTGATGATGCGGCCGCCCATCGGCTGCTGCCTGCGCATGGCGCCGAAGGCGGCGCGGGCGCACAGGAACGAGCCGGTGAGATTGACCCCGACAATGTCGTTCCACACCTCGACGGGGATCTCGTCGATCAATGTCGACTTGTAGCCCGTGCCGGCATTGTTGAAGAGCAGGTCGACACGACCGAAAGCCGCCGCCACCGTCTCGAACAGATCGTCGACCTGATCGGCCTTGCTGATGTCGCAGGCGACCGCCAGCGCCTTGGCTTGTGTCGATCCGGCATCAGCGATTGCCTTGTTCAGCACCGGCTTGCGGCGTCCGCAGAACACCGTATTCCAGCCGGCCCTGAGCAGCGCTGTGGCGACGGCTTTGCCGATGCCCGTGCCGGCGCCAGTGACGATGGCTGTCTTGTAGTCTGTCATAACTGTCCTCCTATAGCGCCGCATGCCCGCAAGGACGCTATAGCACCATGATTTCGAGCAATATGATCTTGCGCATGATCGCTTCCAAAAATCGATTCCGATTTCGGGTCATGCGCTAACCGCCTCCGAAGAAAAGGGCGGCCATTGGCGGCCGCCCTGATCTGAACCGGCCTGGGAGGAGGAAAGCCGATCCGACTGCTTAAAATCATGCGCTTCCTGGGTAAACGAGACATTAACGCGAAAGGACGTCGGATTCCCGCCCTCCGCGGCCCTGAAGCCTACCAGCGCGAATTGGCGGTTGCCTTGCCCGATGACGCCGGCACCTCTGACTCCGGCACCTCTCGCGCCGGCACTTTTGCCGCCGACACCGTCGCCTCGACATGGTCGAGAAGTGCATCGGGCAGGCTGAGGCGGCCGGCGAGCAGATCGAGATAGCCGCGTTCGGCACGTGTATTGGGATCGATGGCGAGGCGCGAGGCGGTGTAGAGCTCGAGCTTCTGGGCGTCGGTCTTGGCGCCGGCGACCAGCGTATCCAGGTCGAGGGGCCTTTCCAGTTCCGACAACAGGAATTTCTCCGCGTCGGACTCAATGCCCGCGAGGCTGAGCTTGCCGGCGATCTTTTGCCGTTCGTCGTCGTCGATATGGCCGTCGGCCTTCGCCGCCGAAATCATCGCGCGCACCAGCGTCAGCGTGAATTCGTCCTCGCCTTGCGGTGCCTGTGAGGGATGAAAGCTGGTGTCGGCGGGCGGCGGCAGCAATTCCGGTTGGCCGGCTGTCGCCTCCGCCGGCGCTTTGCCGTTCTTGTAGTTCTGGTAGGCCTTGTAGGCGAGGCCGCCGACAACGGCCAGGCCGCCAAGCTTCACCGCCGTGCCGGTGACCTGACGGCCGGCGCCGGTTCCGAGCAGCACCGCGGCCAGCGCGCCGGCGGCCAGCGGATTGTCCTTGGCCATCTGCACCGCCTGCCCGCCTTTGTCGCGCACAGTCGACCCGGTTCCGGGAATTTGCGAGCCGAGCAGATCGTTGAGGAGCTTCTTGGGATCGAACATCAATGCCTCCAGAATTGGCCGGCCGAAGCGCCGGGCAGGTTTTCGGACGTTGAACAGGTAGGCCCCACATATGGACATTACAATGACGGATGGGCGCTTTGCCGGTGATGGCGCAGAACGAGATGACGTCAGGATCTGCCTTGACCACGCATTGCCCGAAAATCGGAATCGATTTTCGGGCACGTCGCTCTAACGTCCGATGTGCGGAGCCCTGCCTTGCGCTTCTGCCAACTCGACCTGGCGGTGACGCTCGGCGTAGCGGGCGCGATCCTCGTCGGAACGGGCATCGTAGCAATGCGGGCATGAGATGCCGACGGCGTATTTCGGCGACAGCAGGTCCTGCCCGGTCAGCGGATGCCGGCAGGCGCGGCAAAGTTCGGCCTCACCCTCGACCAAGCCGTGCGACACCGAAACGCGTTCGTCGAAGACGAAGCACTCGCCCTGCCAGAGGCTTTGCTCGGCGGGCATCGCTTCGAGATATTTCAGGATACCGCCCTTGAGATGGAACACATCCTCGAAGCCGAGCGACTTCACATAGACCGTTGCCTTCTCGCAGCGTATGCCGCCGGTGCAGAACATGGCCACCTTGCGGCCGACGAGCTCGGCCCGATGCTGCTCGACCCAGGCCGGGAATTCGCGAAAGCTCGTTGTCGCGGGATCGACCGCTCCCTTGAAAGTGCCAATCGATACTTCGTAGGCGTTGCGCGTGTCGATGACGATCGTGTCCGCATCCGATATCAGCGCGTTCCAGTCGGCCGGTGCGACATAGGTGCCGGCGCTTGCCGCCGGATCGAGATCGCTAACGCCCATGGTGACGATCTCGCGCTTCAGCCGCACCTTCATGCGGTGGAACGGCATCTGCGCGGCGCTGCTGTACTTGACCTCGAGACCGGCGAGACCTTCGATGGATTCGAGATGATCGATGAGCGCGGCGATGTCAGCTTCACCGCCGGCGACCGTGCCGTTGATGCCCTCATGCGCCAGCAGCAGCGTGCCCTTGATACCGCGTCCGCAGCAAAAGGCGGCGAGCGGCGCGCGCAATGCCTCGAACTCGTCGAGCCGGGCAAACCTGTAGAGCGCGGCAACGCGCAATGGTTGATTGGGCAGTGTCATCGCCGAAGCCACTAAACGCTCATGAAAGCCGTTTCAAGGCTTGCGCGCGGAGCAGCTTCTCCTCGGTGGCTTTGACGGCCGCTCTGACCGACTTGCCGGCAGCGCGTGACATCGCGACACGCTTCGTTTCGTGGACAGAAAAACGGCCTTCTGCTAACCGGTTGAACGGATCAATACCGGAGAGACGACAAATGCCCAGCAAGACCGAGAAGCTCCTGTCGCTGCTCAACGGCCAACCGGTTATCCCGGTGCTGAAGATCGCCAATCTCGCCGATGCCGTGCCGCTGGCGCGCGCGCTGGCGCGCGGCGGCCTGCCGGCGATCGAGATCACGCTGCGAACCGCTGATGCGCTGGAGGCGATCCGGCTTGTGGCAAGCGAGGTCGAGGACGCCATCGTCGGCGCCGGCACCATTCTGGACGCCCGCCACTTCGGCGAGGCGGCAGCAGCCGGATCCAAGTTCATCGTCAGCCCCGGCATCACCCGCGAGCTTCTGGCGGCGGCGAAGGACAGCGACGTCCCGTTGCTGCCCGGCGCCATCACGCCCGGTGAGATCATGGCCGCTCGCGAGGCAGGCCTGCGTTTCCTGAAATTCTTCCCGGCAGAACAGTCGGGCGGCATCGCGTCGCTCAAGGCATTCGCCTCGCCGCTCGCCGATGTGCAATTCTGCCCGACCGGCGGCATCACCGACAAGAACGCCAGCGACTATCTGAGCCTGCCCAACGTCATCTGCGTCGGCGGCTCCTGGGTGGCTCCGGACGATTTGGTCAAAGCCGGCAAATGGGACGAAATCGAAGCCCTGGCGCGCGCTGCGAGCAAGCTCGGGCGATAGAGGCAACTCTCACCCCAAGCGGACCAATGCTTGCCCGCGCAAAAGCCTGCCCTCGGGCCTGACCCGGGCCTGACCCGAGGGCGTGCAGCGGTTTTGCGATAACGTGGTCAACAGCGGACGATCGCTGTTCCTGGCAATGCACGAACGCCGGAGTAAACGAGCCCGCTGGATTCAGGGAGTAAGTTTCCAAACGACCGACCCCGCCGAAGAGTAGCGCGGCGCCAAGGCCTATTCTCTGCCAGTATTTCCTACTGCGGCGCTGAGCCCCGGAATACGTCGACTTTCGTCTCCAGGCAGCGTCTCAAGCTTACGTCGGTCGCGCCGATAGCATACCAGCCCTCAGGTTTTTGATAGAAATCCAGACCACGCCCGATTTTGATCGTCCAGCCGTTGTCAAGTTTGACCTCACGGTCGTGCATCTTTTCGTTCAGGCTGATCTTTAGTGCCACGTCGTACTCCAGCAAGCTCTGCTTTAATTCCTCAAGCTTGGCCTGCAGCCCCGCCATGTCGGTCTGCTCATCATGGGAAGTAATGAGAGTGATACTCCTGACTGTGTCGGCCTTGACCACGGTCTCGCAGAACCGCACAAAGTTGGCGATCTGGTGTGGCATGCGGAGATATGGGTCCTCCACAACCACCGACTTCGCGCCTGGCAGGTAAGGGCCGAAGATCGTATCGTAGGAATGTCCTGTATCACCATATGCAATTGTGTAGTGCCGTTCGGACGGCTTTTCCTCTTCCTGAGAACGGGTGGGGATTTCGGATGGTGGAGCCGGTGAGTGCTCGGGTTTCGGCGCGAACTCTTTCTGGTCAATCACCGCGTCTGCATTCGTTCGAGCCCGGCGCCGAGCGGGTTCTAGCGTCGCGGACGCACCGATGCTTTCGGGGCAATGGACGACGACCTCCTTGCCGTTGCGGTCAACGAATGACAATTCAATCTTGGCAAATTCGTCGTCCGGCTTGCGCTTGTTCATTTGCTCCTTCACGCGACGACGACATTCGACCGCATAAGCCACGTACTCGTCGAATTCCTCACCTGTCGGGCTGTCGGTCGGGTGAAGGATCTTAAGCAGCGCACAAAGCGTCTTTTTGATCCCCTTTTCGTCACGGCCCTCTACAGCCGACCCCAGCTTTACCCGCTTGCTGACCTCCTCGTAGCGGTTGCTATGTTTTAGTTGATAATGGAAGGCTTCGGCGAGGTAGTCGGTTATGAGGCCGAACCTACCGGTCAGAAAAGCGCTGCTGTTTTTGGGCATTTCCCAGCCTGGCAAAAAACAGGCGAAACGGTCCATGACGGCCAGGTCGAATTGCTCGGGCAAAGGCTGGAACAAATCGTACTCCGTCGAGTTGACGATCTGCTCAATCGACATGTCGATGTTGCCGACAAACGCCAAACTGGCGTCGGCGATCACTTCCACGCCGCGCGAGAACCGGCCATTGGCCATGAAGTCCTTCATGATCTGGATCGTGTCCGGATCCTTGATTTTGATCCCGCCCACCTCATCGAACGCTACGGTGTCCCAAAAGCCTACGAGCCCGATCTTGTGCCGGGCGTTGTTGTAAAAGAGAACCGACTTGGTCGCCTGTCCGCCGCTGATGAGCGTGGAGTAAGGTGAGAACTCGCTGAAGAAATACGACTTTCCCGTACCCCGGGGACCGAGCTCGATGAAGTTAAAATTCGGCTCCACCAATGGGGCAAGCCTGGCAATAAAATGCAGCTTTACCCGATGCGAAAGCTTCGATGGCTCAAGGCCGACTGAACGGAGGACCGCATCGATCCACTCGTCCCGAGTGAACGCTTTCTTGGCCTCTCCGTAGGAAGCGAAATCAAACCGACTTAGCTGAACGGGCCGCAGATCTTCGACATAAAAGGCATAAGCGTCGGCGTCGATATCATTGTGAGCGATAACCACCTCGGCCCAGATACCACCTTCGAGGAGACGATCGTTGTCCCTGTAGAATTTCTCGCCAATGGCAATTCGTTGTGAGGCGAAATTCTCCATGGCCGCCCAATGGCGCTTTTCCTTTTCGACGTAGCGGACGTGCACTTTGTCGATGAACTTGTGCTTGCCTGTCCTTGCCACACGAGACTGCGCAGCATTAGCCTCGTCGGGGCGGACGTAATTTTCCTGGAGCGTAGAAAGGACGGCCTCCATACCCGCCTGGATCTCCGCCGGCTCATTGCTGGCGCAGTATCGAGCCAGCAGGAATTCGAGCACGAAAGTGGGGATATTCGTGCCTTTCTTGATGCGGTGTAAGAGATCCTTGCGGACGACCTTTCCGTCGAAGGCATCGTTCAGCTTCGTGTCTAAGGCATCCATCACATAGTCAGACTGCATAGTCGGTCTCCAGTTCGAGCGAGACATACTGCGCCAACGTCACCGGATTGAGTGCCTTTAGGACGAACTTACCCTCGAACTCCATTGCCATCTTGACCGTGACCTGAATCTTGACGCCAGGCTTGGCAGTGATGATGCCAGTCGCGACGTCGGCAAGACCACCTCGCTTCGCCTCCCCGACGACCTCTCCCTTCTTGTTATGCGCCTCAAGGAGGATCTCGAAAGTCTCGCTCAACGAGAACATGTTCTCCCCTTCGACGGCCAGGTCGACCACCGGCAGGCGGGTGGTTACCCGCTTGGCGCCGTTCTTGTAGGAGAGCGTTACCTTGGCCGCAGCGATCCGCGGCTGCTTGACCTGCTTGAGCCGGATAGTAATCAAGGGAACCACTGCCTCCTGAAGCGAGGCACCCCCGTGGAAATAGAGCAATCCTTTGCGGTATGGGGCCAGACTCCTCGGGCCCCCAAGTTTGGCAAAGTCTCCCCGCACGCCCGCCTTTTCGGCTGGGAGAACAAAGTTGGCGGCATCTGATTGACCTTCGCCCAGGAGGGCTCGCTCATGCACTACGGTCCACGAGCCCGGAGGCTTCGAACAGACATCGCCGGCCTCGGCATGGGCATTCAGCATGAAGCCATGGTCGGTAGCGATGATCACATCCGAGAAGTGCTCGCTTTTGAGCCTGTGCACCGCTTGGCGGATCGCCTTCAGGGATTGATGGATGAGGTTGAGCGTCGTGAGAGTCTCCGACGGAGCATTCTCTAAGTGAGCATCGATGTCGACGGTGCGAAGCACAAGGAGTTCGACTGACTTAGGCAACTCGCTTTTGGACCTGATGAACGCGCTCATTTGCGCTTCCATGAACCTGTCGCCGAAGCGGGAACGCATGATCTCCATGCGGTTCGCCACGGAAGCCATCTTGCTCTCATTCAGGGCAACGTAATACCCATCCCCATCCTTAACCAGCCGGAGCCCCGTGCCCGCTCCTGGCAGAAGCGAGGCCATGCCGACCGGTGTGACAGTGGGAAGTTGCGCGCAAACGACCTTGATCTCGGCTTGCTCAGTCTCTGCCAGCTGCCCGTGCAGGGCAACGCCGAGCTCATATCGTAGCGCGTCCACCATGATCAGAGCCACCCTGCGGCCGCTTTCTTTGAGCATCGGCTCGACTACTGTGTCGAAGACGTCGCGGTTGGACAAGCGCCCCGGCGGGGGCCAGCCGCCCGTCTCGAGTTGTCTGGAAAATAGTGATTGCACCTTCTCGATCAGTTTCGCGTAACGCTTGCGGCAATGGTCTACCGCCACCGAAAGAGAGGCGTCTGAGGGAATGTAGTCTGCAACAGCTTGCTCGAACTCCCGATGCAGTCGATCAACTTCGCGCAGCGATGTTGAATAGTGGCCGATCAGCATGTCGAGACTGCGGGCGTTCTCCGCCAGCTCGCGGTCAGCATCTTCACATCCCTCAACCAGCCTGAGGCCGGTCTCGATCAAACCCCATTGTGCCTGGCTCTCGCCCTTGCTTCTCCACACAGAGCTGGCATGGCGGGAGACAATAGCCTTGGCACCGTCGATGTCCTCGGCGACAAGCGCATTCACAGCCCCCGCCAGGAAAGTTCGCTCTTCGAACGGGAAGGTGTCACGCAGACCCAGGTCGAAAATGCCTGTGCAGACCTCCGGCAGCTTTAGGTCGTCCTCCACCGCCTCGGCGCGGGCGATGTATTCGTTCCGGCTCGAAGCGCCGTTGCGAAGAGTCTCGCAAAGATGCTCTACGAGGGGGCGAGCCGCCTCTATGGCCTTCGGGACGTTGGACAGAGCGCCAGGCAGCGCAACAGGAAGGTCGAAGACGAACTCGCTAAACAGCAGGAAGCGCCAGAGTTCGTCGGCTATCGGCGAAAGGGTCTTGGCCTTGGTCATCAACTTGAGGCCCAGCGACTTCTCCAGTAGGGCTCTTGCCTCTGGTGCCCATCCGTCGCTCGTCCTCAGTGCCTCTAGCTGCTTGGGGGTTGGTACGAGGAGAGCAAAAATGATCTCTCGTGCGGACTCAGCGTGCAGATTGGTCCTGAGCGTCGGCCAGGAAAGGCCGCCGCCAACATTGTCTATCAGCGCGAATGACGGAAACGGGTTCTCTGCGAACAGGCGGCGGATCTCTGTAGCCTGATCAGGCTTCGCTTTTAGACAGATACTCTCATACCCGTCGCCATCTCCATCAGGGAAAACGGCTCCGCAGGCGGCGTAGACTGCGTACGGGTCCGTTTGCCGTTCCTCATCGGTTACAGGTGGTATGGCCGGAACATAGACCAAGAGATTTCTTGGGCGCCCTGGCTGGCCCAGCGAGGCCAGCGCGAGCATGGCGGCCTCCCTCGCCTCGATGCTGCTTGTTCCGGCATCAACCACCTCGGTGCCTTCGTCCGCCAATGATTGGCAGATTTCACGATATCGTTGGCCCGGATCGTAAACCGCCAAGACCGAAGCCTTCCTCAGCCGAGGAAGGAAGATCTCGCTTCGAACAAAACCTTCAATCGTCATGCGTCGATATTCCTGTGACTGCGGGCCGTAGATTCAGGTTCGACGTAGAGGTGCTCCAGATCATGGGCGATGGCGAGCGACTTGTCGGTCTTGCACTTCTCGCACACGCGCTCGGGCCAATAGGTCATAGCCAGATGCGCCCAGTCATAATCGCCCTTCTTCAGTTTGGCCCAGGTGTCTTTCAGCACCTTCTGCCAGGGCTTGTGGCGGAACTGCTCCCAAAGTGGCGCGGCGGTGATCTGGACGCCGTCGTCGTGGTTCGGGCGATAAGTCGGGGCGATTTGCAACATCAGGTCGCGCAGCTCGATCAATTCGAGTTCTAGGGTCTGCAACGCCTCTAGCGCCCTGTCCTCGTCGCGTGAGCGGGCGCTGCCTTTCTCGCGAAAGCCGGCTATATCGCTCCGGATCCGGGCGAGCTTCCCGTTGGGGCCTTCGATAAAGTCGTTGATGACAGTGTAGAGCGTCTGGCCAGTCAGGCTGGGGTAATAGAGCCAGAGCGTATAGCTGCCTGAGGTAGTCGAAAGTGGCCAGTAGATCGGGGCCTTGCGGCGGCTCTTGCTATATTGCTTCAGGTGAAGCGGGAAGAATTCGCGTCTCAGCCAGCTACGCACATCGCCAGGAACTTCATTTTCGACGCGTTGAAGGAGTTCTTCGATTAAGCGGGGCAGGTCATGCGGGTGGCCCTGGTCGTCGACGAGGATACCATTTTGGGCGTGGAACGGCTCGTCGCAATCGGGGAGCATGCCGGGGCTTTTGGCCGGGAGCGGGTCGAACGGATCCGGCTCGGGCACAGGTTCGCGCTCGCCGGTCGCGAGGCGCCAATCGAAGCGACCGAAGGAGACGCCGACGGCCCAAGCGAGCAGACCGTCCGTCCGATCGATGGCCTCTGCGCTGTCTTCTTCTGTATCGTCCGCATCGTCGACAACGTCACCAGAACCGTCATTGGTCGATCCAGATGACGCCAGCGCGGCAGCGCGGTCTGCCTCGCTGAAACCGTAAAGATCGAAGGCGATCGCGTTGATCTTTGACTGTATATCGGTCAGCTCCGTCTCCAGTGCAGCCGGATGATGGTCACTGACGCGCGACAACAGCTCGGCCGGCAGAACAAATGCCAACGAAGTCTCAGTCGTCTCGTCCAGCCTGCGTTTCTTAGACCATGCCTGAAAACTCAAATTAGAAAGAGTATTTCTAACAGACTTTTCAATATTCGGAAATGGTGTTCTTAATATTACCCCAGCTTCATACGACCCAGCGGCGATTTGGAGGCTTACAAGAAAAGAGTATGCAGAACTATTGAAAATAGCCATCGAAGCCATTATTAGCTCAGAGTCGTCACGCGGCAGGAATACCGTCGGACCCTTATCGGAAAAGATGCATCCCTCTGGAAGGCCTCGAAAAGATAGACCCTTCGCTGATCGGCGTGACCAGGTGAAGCCTGGTCGGAAGAAATATGAACTAATTGTGTCCGGCAGCATCCAAATGTTGGATTTGGTTTTTCCTGATGTGGTATTGAGGATCGCTAACATTTGCGCTTGTCCGTTGCGCCAGTTAACAACAAGATGTATTGAACCATAAAATTTGGAATATGCACCACCCTTCGAGAAGAACCTCCAACTTGAGGCGCGTGAGTCATCAATCTCCCACGTAAGCCTTACAAACCTGAAGTCGTCGGCTGTAGCCAATCCTTGTCTCGCCACTAGGCCTTCCTCAGAGGCTGTTCGAAAAATTGCAAGGTCGTGTCCCATCGCATGGTGTAGGTCGGCGGTAGCGAAGCCGCTCGCGAGCGC
>SAQR01000004.1:177836-252350 GCA_004020365.1 Mesorhizobium sp. | reverse complement strand
CCCTGATGCAGCACCCACGCCAGCGCCAGCTGTGCCGGTGTCACGCCCTTGTCGGCGGCCATCTTTTCAAGCGTGGCAATGACCGCCGCATTGGCCGCCATGGCGTCGGCCTGGAAGCGCGGTAGTCCACGTCGCCAGTCGTCGGCGCCGAGCACCTCTGGCTTGGCGATCGTTCCGGTCAGCAGGCCGCGGCCGAGCGGGCTGTAGGGTACAAAGCCGATGCCGAGCTCGCGGCAGACGGCAAACACCTCTTCCTCCAGATCGCGGCTCCACAGCGAATATTCGCTCTGCACGGCTGATATCGGATGCACCGCATGCGCCCGGCGAATGGTCGCCGCACTCGCCTCCGACAGGCCGAGCGCGCGCACCTTGCCCTCGCGCACCAGCTCGGCCATGGCGCCGACCGTATCCTCGATCGGCACATTGGGATCAACGCGATGCTGGTAGTATAGGTCGATCACCTCGGTGCCCAGCCGCTTCAATGATGCTTCGGCCACCGCCTTGACGTGTTCGGGGCGGCTGTCGACACCCGCCATCCGCTCGACGCCGTTGCCTTCTTCGAGAATCTTGAAGCCGAATTTCGTCGCGATCGTCACCTGGTCGCGTACCGGCTTCAACGCCTTGCCGAGCAGGATCTCATTCTCGTACGGGCCATAGACCTCGGCCGTGTCGAAGAAATTGACGCCGATATCGACGGCGCGACGCAATGTGGCGATCGCGTCCACTTCCGGCTGGCCGCCATAGCCGAAGCTCATCCCCATGCAGCCGATGCCGACCGGATAGACGTCAAGTTCATTTCCAAGCTTGCGGGTTTGCATCACGCTTCTCCTTGTTGTGATGCGGCAGAGATAGCGCCTTGCATCGCGTTCGATAATCGGCTCTCATTTGCACGGGCTGTTCCAAGAAATAGATCAATGAAGCGAACTCATCTTTCCCAACTCGCAGTGCTGGCTACCGTCGCCCAGTGCGGCAGCTTTCGCGGCGCGGCCAGGGAGCTCGCCATCGCGCCATCGGCGGTCAGCCACGCGGTTTCCAGCCTGGAGGCGCGTCTTGGCGTGCGGCTCCTGGCGCGCAGCACGCGCAGCGTCGCCCCGACCGAGGAAGGCGCACAGCTGCTCGAGCGGCTGAGGCCGGCGCTGTCGGAAATCGATTTGGCGCTGGAATCGGTGGTCGAGGCGCGCGACCGGCCGGCTGGCAATGTCCGGCTGACTGTGCCGCGCACCGCCGCCCACCTGGCGCTGACGCCGCGGCTCGGCGCCTTTGCATCGGCCTATCCCGACATCGTGCTGGAGATCGTCATCGAGGATCGCTTCACGGATGTGGTCGAAGGCGGCTTCGACGCCGGCGTCCGTCTCGGCGAGAGCCTGCAGCGCGATATGATCGCTGTGCGCATCGGGCCAAACCTTCGCGGTGCCGTCGTCGGCGCGCCATCCTATTTCGCGACCATGCCCAGGCCGCGCCATCCGCACGATCTTGCCGGTCACCGTTGCCTCCGCTTCCGCTTCTCCAGCGGTATCCTCTACCGCTGGGAATTCGAGAAGGACGGCGAGGAGATCGAGATGGCGGTGCAAGGACCATTGATCCTCGACGAAGACCATCTGATCGCCAATGCGGCGGTCGACGGCGCCGGCCTTGCCTTCCTGTTCGAGGATTATGTTCGCGATGCCATTGCCGCCGGCAAGCTCATTCGCGTGCTGGAGGACTGGTGCCCGCCCTTCGACGGTTTCTTCGCCTACTACCCGAGCCGCCGCCAGATGCGGCCGGCGCTGCGAGCCTTTATCGATTTCTTCAAGACGGCGGGATAGACTGTCGGCAGTGGAAGAAAGCCGGGGCCGCGATCGTTTGCTGGCCATGCCCGTATTGATCACAAACGACACTACCCGCTATGGCTGGGCGGCAATCGTCCTTCATTGGCTGATCGCTGCGATCTTCATCGGCCAGTTCGTACTCGGCTTTGTCATGATGCGGGTGTCCAGCCAGCGCACCGCCTTCGAGCTGATCCAGCTGCATAAATCCCTGGGCTTTCTACTGCTCGGCATGGTGATCCTGCGCATTGCCTGGCGGCTCGGCAATGCGGTGCCGGCGCTGCCGCGCTCGGTCGGGCCTTTAGAGCGCCGCGTGGCGCCGCTCGTCCATTTTGCGCTCTACATATTTCAGCTTGCGCTGCCTCTGTCGGGCTGGGCGCTGGTGTCAGTGTCGATGCTGGAGATCCCGAGCGTGCCGTTCAACCTGTTCATCATGCCGGACCTGCCACTCGCGGAATCGGACCCGGCGGAAACCTTCTGGATCTCGGCGCATTGGTATCTCGCCTATGCCGGCATTGGGCTTGTCGCCTTGCATATCGCCGCGGCGCTGCGCCATCATTTCTGGCTGAAGGACACGGTGCTGACGCGCATGATCACGCCTTCGTCGGATCATAGCGCGGAATAGAGCAGGCGGCTCATTCGTTGATGGGGCGAGAAGCGTTGCCTGCAGGAAAAGGATAACGCCCATGATTGCGCGCATCTTCGGACTTGCGTCGGTCGCCGCTTGCCTTGCCATGCCTGTTTTCGCGGCGGTAGCACTCAGCGACGCTGCCGGCAGCTACACGATCAGCCCGGCCGGCTCCAGCATCCGTTTCTCCGTCGGCAAGGCCGGCGGCGGCGGGCTCGCCGGCGCCTTCGCCCGCTTCAAGGGCTCGATCCGCATCGACAACAGCAATGTCGGGCGCTCCCAGGTCAATATCACCATCTTTCCAGAAAGCGTCGGCACCGGCCAGCGCCGCGTCGACGCCTTCCTTCGCTCCGACGCGGTGTTCGACGCCGCCAACAACCCGGAAATCCAGTTCCGCTCGACCAGCGTGAGACGCATCGGCGAGACGTCAGCCCTCGTCACCGGTCGGCTGACGGCGCGCGGCAAGACTTTCTCGGAAAAGTTCACGGCCGAGCTCGCCGGTCTCAAGGCAGGCACGATAAAATTCCATGTCACTGGCAAGGTGCTGCGGTCGCGCTACGGCATGGATGTCGGCACGCCGATCTATTCGAACGTCGTCGACTTCGACATGACGTTTACAGGTAGAAGGGGCTGAGTGGTTCTTCCTCGCCCCCGCGAGAGCGGCACTTTGTGGGGCGAGGAATCCAAGCTGCGGAGGGGGAGCCGTACTTGTTCACCGCCATGCTCCCGCATTGGCTTTTCTCCTGATTTCGGGCAAACCTCCATTCCTGCAATCGAGAGGGAGAAGCCTGATGTTCCGATGGGGTGTTTTGTCGACGGCCAAGATCGGCCGCGAGCATCTTTTGCCTGCAATGGTCGAGGCGGAGAACGGCGTGCTGTCGGCGATCGCCAGCCGCGACCTGTCGAAAGCCCGTGCCCTGGCCGACCGTTTTGGCGCCCCCCATGCCTTCGGTTCCTATGACGAGCTGCTCGCATCCAGGGATGTCGACGGCGTCTACATCCCGCTGCCGACCGCCCAGCATGTCGAATGGACCGCCAAGGCGATTCAAGCCGGCAAGCATGTTCTGGTCGAAAAGCCGCTGGCGCTCGACGCCAAGGACATTCCGCCGCTGATCAAGCTGCGCAACGCCAAAAACGTGCTGGTCTGCGAAGCCTTTATGGTAGTCTACCACCCGCAATGGATCAAGGTGCGCGAACTGATTGCCAACGGCGCCATCGGCCGGCTGCGCCATGTCCAGGGCGCGTTCTCCTACTACAATGTCGATCCCAAGAACATGCGCAACCAGCTCGACCTCGGCGGCGGCGCGCTGCCTGACATCGGCGTCTACCCGACGGTGTCGACGCGCTTTTCGACGGGCAAGGAGCCGCTGCGCGTCCAGGCGACGATCGAGCGCGACAAGACATTCGGCACCGACATCTACTCCTCGATCCGCGCCGATTTCGGCGACTTCGAATTGTCGTTCTATCTGTCGACGCAGATGGCGGCGCGGCAGGTGATGGTGTTCCACGGCGACAAGGGCTTCATCGAGGTGCTTTCGCCGTTCAACGCCGGAATTTACGACCACCATCGCATCGAGCTACACAACCAGAACCACAGCGAGGCGCAAGTGTTCCGCTTCCCCGGCATGCAGCAATACCGGCTGGAGGTCGAGGCCTTCGCGCGGGCGGCACAGGGCGGCACCGACCGCGTCTTCACGCTGGAAGAGTCCGTGCTCAACCAGAAGGTCATCGACGCCATCTTCCGCGCCGGCGAGAAGGAAGGCTGGGAGACGGTCTGACAAACGTCAAGCCGGGGAGGAGAGCCGGGGGAGGAGAAAGTGGCTGACGATGCGGATGTGATCATTGTCGGCGCCGGCCTGGCCGGGCTCGTCGCCGCGGCCGAACTGGCCGAGTCCGGCAAGAAGACCATCGTTGTCGACCAGGAGCCTGAACATTCGCTCGGCGGTCAGGCGTTCTGGTCGCTTGGCGGCATCTTCCTCGTCGATTCGCCTGAGCAGCGGCGCATGCGCATCCGCGATTCGCATGATCTGGCGCTCGAGGACTGGCTTGGCACCGCCGCCTTCGACCGTGCGGAAGACTTTTGGCCGCGCCGCTGGGCCGAGGCCTATGTCGGCTTCGCCGCCGGCGAGAAGCGCTCCTGGCTGACGCAGCGCGGCATCAAGTTCTTTCCAATCGTCGGCTGGGCCGAGCGCGGCGGCGCTAACGCCGTCGGCCACGGCAATTCGGTACCGCGCTTCCACGTCACCTGGGGCACCGGGCCGGGCGTGCTCGACCCGTTCGTCCGGCGCGTGCGCGAAGCCGAAAATAGCGGGCTGATCCGCTTCAGATTCCGCCACCGGGTCAACGAACTGACGCGGACCGGCGGGGCCGTCGACGGCGTGCGCGGCGACATGTTGGCGCTGAGCGATGTCGAGCGCGGCCGCAAGAGTTCGCGCGACGTCGCCGGCGATTTTGAGCTCAAGGCGCAAGCGGTCATCGTCGCTTCCGGCGGCATCGGCGGCAATCCCGAGCTTGTCCGCAAAAACTGGCCGCAGCGGCTCGGCACGCCGCCTAGACGCATGATCACCGGCGTTCCCGATCATGTCGACGGCCGCATGCTCGCGATCACCGAACAGGCCGGCGGCAGCATCATCAACCGCGACCGCATGTGGCACTATGTCGAAGGCATCAGGAACTGGGCGCCGCTCTGGACCGACCATGCGATCCGCATCCTGCCCGGCCCGTCGTCGCTGTGGCTCGACGCCCGCGGCAGGCGCCTGCCGGTGCCGCTCTATCCCGGCTTCGACACGCTGGGCACGCTCAGCCACATCATGAGCACCGGCTTCGACTATTCCTGGTTCATCCTGACCAAAAAGATCATCCAGAAGGAGTTCGCGCTGTCGGGCTCCGAGCAGAACCCCGACCTCACCGGAAAAAGCTGGCGCCAGGTGCTTGGCCGCGCCACATCGGGCGTTCCCGGTCCGGTGAAGGCGTTCATGGACAAGGGCGAGGATTTCATCGTCGAGCCTGATTTGCCGGCGCTGGTCGCCCGCATGAACGCGCTTGTCGGCGGCGAGCCGCTGCTCGAACTGGCGCAGGTCGAGCGCGAGATCCGCGGCCGTGACCGGCAGCTCGACAATCCGTTCTCCAAGGACATGCAGATCACCGCCTTGCGCGGCGCCCGCGCCTATCTCGGCGACCGGCTGATCCGCACGGCCAAGCCGCACAAGATGCTCGATCCTGCCAATGGGCCGCTGATCGCGGTCAGGCTCAACATCCTGACCCGCAAGACGCTGGGCGGCTTGCAGACCGATCTCGACAGCCGTGTCCTGGCTACCGATGGCCAGCCGATCGAGGGATTGTACGCGGTCGGCGAAGCCGCCGGTTTCGGCGGCGGCGGCATGCATGGCTATGCGGCGCTGGAAGGCACGTTTCTTGGCGGTTGCATTTTTTCAGGCCGCTGCGCCGGCCGGGCGGCGTCGCGGGCAGTGGGGTAGGACCCTCACCAGATCCATTCGCCGCGTCCCAGAGCCGACACCGCGTCAACGATCCGGGTAAAGCTCGAGCGCGCACGACCGACCATGTGCCTGGCTCTGAGATAGCCATGCACCAGCCCCGGCTCTTCCAACCAGTAGGCGTGGCCGTCTGCCGCGACGACGCGGTCGCGATAGGCCTCGCCGTCCGACGACAGCGGGTCGCATTGGGCGGTGATCACCACCGTCGGCGGCAGATTGGCAAAATCGGCATCGGCCAGCGGCGACAGCGTCAGGTCGCCGGTGCGGTCCTCGCCGCCGGTCCTGGTATTTGTGTAGAAATCGAGGTCGCGGACCGTCAGCATCGGCGCCTCGGCATGGGTCACGTACGAGCCTTGCGAGCGGTCGCCGCCAAGGCCGGGATAGATCAGCACCTGGCCGACCGGCCTTCGCGCATGGCCGCGTGTCGCATGGCTGACCGCGGCGGCAAGATTGCCGCCGGCGCTGTCGCCGCAAAGCAGGATCGGCCGCTTGTAGGTCGTCGCCGCCCATTCGAAGGCGCTGATGGCATCGTCGAAGCCGGCCGGATGCAGATGTTCCGGCGCCAGCCGGTAGTCGACCGAAACCAGCTCATAGCCGGTGCGGCTGCAAAGCTCGGCGCAGAGGTCGTCATGGCTGTCGAGCCCGCCGAGGATAAAGCCGCCGCCATGGAAATAAAGCACCATCGCCGCCGCTTCCGGCGCGGGTGTGCGGTAGATGCGAATCGGGATGGGGTGCGAAGGCGTGGCGATGACGGTGGTCTCCGCCGTAACATTGTCTGGGCGGCCGGCAGAGAACTCACGGCACATGCGGTCGTAGATGTCGCGCTGCTGATCGATCGAGGTGTCGATCGTATCAGGCGGATAATAGGAGTTGGTCCGCTCGATGAAGGCCCAGGTCTCGGCGTCGATGAGTTTTTTGTAGTCGGTCATGGGCGCTGAAAGTGTTCTGATGACAGCGCCTGAGCACCCCCCTCTGGCCTGCCGGCCATCTCCCCCTCAAGGGGGGAGATTGGCAGCTTCGGCCTTGCAGCCCATCTTGCAACGTTGGCGATTGGCGAAAGCGAGGGCGACATCCAATCTCCCCCCTTGAGGGGGAGATGCCAAGTTCTGGCAAAGAGGGCAGGCCAGAGGGGGGTGGGCGCCGTCATTCCAACAATACCTTCACTTCCCCTTCCACACCGGGTCGCGCTTTTCGGCGAAGGCGCGAAAACCTTCGAGATTGTCCTCCGAGCCGTACAGTGCGTCAACCGTCGGCAATTGGCGGCGCGTCACCCGGTTCATCGCGTCCTGGAAGGTGAGCGCTTCGGCGACCCGCGCCGTCTCCTTGATCGCGGCAAAGACTAGCGGCGGGCCGCTGGCCAGCAGCCGGGCGATCTCCCAGACGCGGTCCTCGAGCTTCTCCTTGGGCAGCACCTCGTTGACCAGGCCCCAGCGGTGCGCCTCAGCGACATCCATCCAGCGGCCGGTGAGCAAAAGGTCCATGGCGACATGATAGGGAATGCGCTTCGGCAGCTTGATCGTCGCGGCATCGGCCAGCGTGCCGGCGCGGATTTCGGGCAGCGCGAAGGAGGAATGGTCGGAGGCGTAGATGAGGTCGCAGGACAGCGCCAGCTCGAAGCCGCCGCCGACCGCCATGCCGTTGACGCAGGCGATCACCGGCTTGTTGAGGTCGCGCAATTCCTGCAGTCCGCCGAACCCGCCGACGCCATAGTCGCCGTCGACCGCATCGCCACCGGCCGCGGCCTTGAGGTCCCAGCCGGCGCAGAAGAACTTGTCGCCGGCAGTCTTGACGATGGCGACCCGCAGATCCGGGTCGTCGCGAAATGCCTTGAAGGTCTCGCCCATCAGCCGCGAGGTGGTGAGGTCGATGGCGTTGGCCTTGGGCCGATCGAGCGTGACTTCGAGGATCGTGCCCTCGCGACGGGTGGTGATGACCTCAGACATTCTTTTTCTCTCCAAGCACCAGCAGCGCGTCGGCGATCCAGACGCCTTTGCCTTGCGCGCAGACGATCAGCGGGTTGATGTCGAGCTCCTCGATCTCGCCGGCATTTTGCTGCACGAAGGCGGCAATGCCCGATATCGCCTCGATGGCCGCCGCGAGATCGGCCTTGGGCCGGCCGCGATAGCCTTCGAGCAGCGGGAACAATTTGAGCCCGCGCAATGCCGCCTCGATGTCGTCGCGGGTCGCCGGCAGCATCAGCGTGACGCTGTCGCGCAGCAGCTCGACCAGCACGCCGCCGGTGCCCAGCGTCATCACCGCGCCGAACATCGGGTCACGGGTGAAGCCGACGAGCAGTTCGGCGACGCCGTCGCGCACCATGCGCTCGACATAGAGGCCGGTGCCGAGCGCATCGAGATCATGGGCGGCCGTGCTGACCGATTCGGCGTCCCTGAGGTTGAGCCGCACCGCGCCGAGCTCGGATTTGTGGGTGACTCCCAAAGCCTTCAGCGCCACCGGAAAACCGAGCGCCATCGAGGAGATGACCGCCTCGACCGCATTGCCGGCGCGTTCGCCTCTCGGCACGGGGAGCCCGGCCTCGATCAGCCGCGCTTTGGCCTCGGCCTCATCAGGCGTGACATGATCGCCGGCCGGCGCCCCGGAAGCGGAGGTGTCGATCGGCTGCGCCTGCGGCTCGCGCCAGGCCCAGCCGATGAAGGCGGCCGCCTGGGCAGCGTCCATGGCTTCGGAAATGCCGAACAACGGCACCATGCCGCGTCCCATCAGGCCGGCGATGTATTCCTCGGGCAGGTTTTCCGGCAGCGAGGAGACGATCGCGCCCTGCGCCTTGTTGGTCTTCAGCGCCGATTCGAAGGCGCGCAGCGTCGTCCACCAGTCGGTGTCGGAGCAGCGGTCGGGGCGCGGGAAATCGAGCACCAGCATGTTGAGGTCGAAGCCGCCCGACACCATGGCGGTGAAGGTGGCGGTCATCGCCGGCTCGTTGTTCCAGATGAAGGTGTGGTAGTCGAGCGGGTTGGCCACCGCAACCAGCGGCCCGAGCGTCGACTTGACGTGGGCGCGGTGGGTGTCGGTCAGCGCCGGGAAATTCACCCAGCGGCCTTCTGCGCTGTCTGCCATGACAGACGCCTCGCCGCCCGAACAGCTCATCGACGACAGCCGGTAGCCGGGCAGGGGGCCGGTGACGTGCAGCAGCTTGAGCGCCTCGATGAAGGCCGGGATCGAATCGACGCGGGCGATGCCGAGCCGCTTCAGGAAGGCGCCCGAGGCAGCGTCCGAGCCGGCCAGCGACGCAGTATGCGACACCGTCGCTTGCCGCGCCTGCTCGGAGCGGCCGACCTTCATGGCGATAACAGGTTTCTTCAGCTCTCGCGCCCGCGCGGCCAGCCTTTCGAAGCCGGCTACCGAATCGAAGGCCTCGATATGCAGGCCGAGCGAAGTGACGCGGTCATCCTCGATCAGGCCGAGCGCAATTTCGGAAAGGCCGGTCTGTGCCTGGTTGCCGGCGGTCATCAGAAAGGCGATCGGTAGGCCGCGCTTCTGCATCGTCATGTTGATGGCGATGTTCGACGATTGGGTGATGATAGCGACGCCGCGGCCACCCTCGGCCAGCCTGATGCCGCCATGCTGGTCGGGCCATAAAAGCGCGCCGTCGGCATAATTGATCAGGCCGTAGCAGTTCGGCCCGATGATCGGCATCTGGCCCGCCGCAGCGACCAGTTCCGCCTGCAATCGTTCGCCATGCTCGTCATAAGCCTCGGTCTCGAGAAAGCCTGCGGCAAAGCAGACGGCGCCGCCGGCGCCGCGCTCGGCCAGCGCCTTGACAACCTCGATGGTCAAATGCCGGTTGACGCCGACAAAGGCAGCGTCAGGCGCGCTGGGCAGGTCGGCCACCGAGCGGTAGGCCTTGCGCCCGGCGACTTGCTCTTTGCTCGGGTGCACCGGCCAGATCTCGCCGGCAAAGCCCATCTTGATCGATTGCGCGACGACAGCTGCCGCCTGCGCGCCGCCGAACACGGCAACGGAGCGCGGACGCAGAAGGCGTTCAAGCCTGTGCATCGATCAGCCCCCGAACGGGCGCAGCAGCGCCCGCGAGATGATATGGCGCTGGATTTCCGAAGTGCCTTCCCAGATGCGCTCGACGCGGGCGTCGCGCCAGATGCGTTCCAGCGGCAGGTCGTCCATCAGCCCCATGCCGCCATGGATCTGGATCGCCTCGTCGGCGACGAAGGCAAGCATCTCGGTGGCCTTCAGCTTGGCCATGGCCATGTCCTGATCGGTAACGGTGCCCTGATCGTACTTCCAGCCCGCTTCGAACACCATCAGGTCGGCCGCCTTCAGTTCGGTCGCCATATCGGCGAGCTTGAACGACACGCCTTGGAATTTGCCGATCTGCTGGCCGAACTGCTGACGCTGCGCGGCGTATTCGACGGCATGGCCAAGCGCCCGCTCGGCCCGGCCGAGACAGGTGGCGCCAACCTGCAGGCGGGTTGCGCCAAGCCATGAATTGGCGACATCAAAACCCTTGTGGACCTCGCCGAGAACCTGGGCTCCGGGTAGCCGGCAATCGTCGAATTCGAGGATGGCGTTGGTGTAGCCGCGGTGCGAGACGTTGCGGTAGCCGTCACGCACCGTAAAACCCTCGGTGCCCTTGTCGACGAAGAAGGCGGTGATCTTCTTGCGTTTTCCACGCGAAGACTCTTCCTCTCCCGAGGCCATGAAGACGATGGCGAAATCGGCGAGGTCGGCATGGCTGATGAAATGCTTGGTGCCGTTCAGCACCCAGTCGTCACCGTCCTGCACAGCGGTCGCCTTCATGCCGCGCAGATCGGAGCCGGCGCCCGGCTCGGTCATTGCCAGGCAATCCCACTTCTCGCCGCGAATGCACGGATAAAGATACTTTTCGCGCTGCTCCGGCGTGCCGGCCAAGAGGATGTTGGAAGGCCGCGCCACACAGGTCCAGTGCAGCGCGTAATTGGCGCGGCCGAGTTCCTTCTCGTAAAGCAGCCAAGTCACCGTATCGAGGCCGGCGCCACCGACCTCCGCAGGCATGTTGGCGGCATAGAGCCCGGCTTCGATCGCCTTGGCCTTGATCTCCTCGATCAGCTCGCGGCGCAGCACGCCGGTGCGCTCGACCTCGCGCTCATGCGGGTAGAGCTCGTTCTCGACGAAAGCGCGCGTCGTCTCGACGATGAGTTTCTGCTCTTCCGAAAGACCAAAATCCATGGTCTCAGCCTTTCTTCTTTTTCTTCGGCTTTTCAGCCTTGGCCTTTACGTCCGCCTTGGATGTAGCGGGCTTCTTCGCCGCAAGCTTGGCCAGCTGCCTGGTATAGTCCTTGTGCAAGGCGCCGGCGCCCCAGCCCTTGCCTTTGTTCTGCTTCGACAGCGCCTCCATGATGGCGACCAGATTGTCGTCACGGATCTTTTCGAGCTCGCGGATCGACAGCCCGTGCGCCTGGTCGTCCGACTGGGTGGCGATCAGGTCGACCAGTTCGTCGTTGAACTCCGGCACATCCATCAGCTTGGTCCACGGCCATTTCAGGCATGGCCCGAACTGCGCCATGAAATGGCGCATGCCGGCCTCGCCGCCGGCGACGCGGTAGACCTGGAACATGCCCATCTGCGCCCAGCGCAGGCCGAAGCCATAGCGCATGATGTCGTCGAGTTCCTCGACCGTGCAGATGCCGTCCTTGATCAGCCACAGCGCCTCGCGCCATGCCGCCTCCAGCAGGCGGTCGCCGACGAACGCCTCGATCTCCTTGCGGATGACCACCGGTTTCATGCCGACCGAGGCGTACATCTCCTTGGCGACTTCGATCGCCTCGGGAAAGGTCTGCTCGCCGCCGACGATCTCGACCAGCGGCAGCAAATAGACCGGGTTGAACGGATGGCCGACGACCAGCCGCTCCGGATGCTTCTTCATCGCCACCTGCATGTCGGTCGGCTTGATGCCGGAGGTCGAGGAGCCGACGATCGCATTGGCCGGCGCATAGAGGTCGATCTCGGCCAGCACGCGGTGTTTCAGGTCGAGCCGTTCCGGCACGCTTTCCTGGATGAAATCGGCATCGGCGACTGCATCGGCGATGGTCTTGGCAAAGGTCAATTTGCCCTCTTTTGGCAGGCCGTCGGGCAGCATCTGCTTGTAGGCGCGGCGCGCGCCTTTCGTCACTTCGCCGACCTTGCGCGCGGCTTCGGGGTCTGGGTCGAAAATCGACACGTCGATGCCGTTCAAGAGCAGCCGCGCCACCCAGCCGGCGCCGATGACGCCGCCGCCAATAGCAGCTGCCTTGGTGATGATGCTCATGCGGAGGCTCCGGTTCTTGTCCTGGCTGCTTTGGGGTCGATCAGGGGCATGGCGGCGCAATCCTCGCGGTCGCCATCCCTCAGCGCGGTGAATGTCACGGTCGTCATCGGCGGCTCCTCCCTGCCGAATTCCATCTCAAAGCGGCGCGCGCTTCGTCAAATTGAGCTTCTTGCGCACCTCATCGGGGCCGATGACCCTTGCGCCCATGTTCGACACGATGCTGACCGCCCGCTCGACCAACTGCGCATTGGTCGCCAGCACACCCTTGTCGAGCCAGAGATTGTCCTCGAGCCCGACGCGGACATTGCCGCCGGCCAGCACCGCGGCGGCGGCATACGCCATCTGGTTGCGGCCGATAGAGAACGCCGACCAGGTCCAACCCGACGGCACATTGTTGACCATCGCCATGAAAGTGTTGAGATCGTCCGGCGCGCCCCATGGCACGCCCATGCACAATTGCACGAGAGCATCCGCGTCCAGCACCTTTTCCTCGACCAGCTGCTTGGCAAACCAGAGGTGGCCGGTGTCGAAGGCCTCGATCTCCGGCTTGACGCCGAGCGCCGTCATCATGCCGCCCATGGCGCGCAGCATGCCGGGCGTGTTGGTCATGACATAGTCGGCTTCGGCGAAATTCATGGTGCCGCAGTCGAGCGTGCAGATCTCCGGCAGGCACTGGCGCACATGTTCAACGCGGTTGGTGGCGCCACCCATGTCGGTGGCTTTCTCGTTCAGCGGCAGCGGGTTTTCCGGCGAGCCGAACACCATGTCGCCGCCCATGCCGGCGGTCAGATTCAGCACCACATCGACGTCCGCCGCGCGGATGCGCTCGGTTACTTCGCGGTAAAGTTGCACGTCGCGGCGCGGCTTGCCGGTTTCGGGATCGCGCACATGGCAGTGGACGACCGCCGCACCGGCCTTTGCCGCATCGATGGCCGAATCGGCGATCTGCTGGGGCGAACGCGGCACATGCGGGCTGCGGTCCTGCGAGCTGCCGGACCCGGTTATGGCACAGGTAATGAAAACCTCACGGTTCATCGCAAGCGGCATCGACGTTCTCCCAATCAGCACAGACGGTCCCGATCAAACAAGCCTAGGCCAATCAAACATGGGCCAAATAGACCAGACGGCAACAATGCCTGACTTGCCGGAAACTGTTTTGCACTTTACGAAGCGCGTATGATGAAAAACGAAAAGCCGTCGATCTTTCGCGCCGAACGGTTGCCGCTCAAGGTGACGCTGCTGGTGTTTTCCGGGTCGTCGATCATGTGCGTGGCTTCGGCCGTCGATCCGCTGCGCGCCGCCAACCGTATTGCCGGCGAGACGCTGTTCGACTTCAGGCTGGTTTCGGTGACCGGCGAAGCGCCGGTCACCACATGCGGCCTGCCGGTTGCGGTCAGCGGCCGCTTCGATGCGGCGGATACGACGGATGTGCTTGTCGTCGTCGCCGGTTTCGGCACGCAGAACTATGCCACATCGGCTCTGCTTGCCGGCCTGCGCCGCGCGGCGCGCGCCGCACGCGCTTGCGGCGGCGTCGAAGCCGGTACCTGGCTGGTCGCCCGCGCCGGCCTGCTGGAAGGGCGCAGCGCCACCACCCATTGGGAGGACATGGAGGATTTTTCCTCGGCCTTTCCCGATGTCGACGTCCGCCCCGACCGCTACGTCATCGACGGGCCGGTCTTCACGTCCGGTGGCGCTTCGCCGACCTTCGACCTGATGCTGCATCTGATCCGCACGCGGCTCGGCATGGCCGTCGCGCTCGATGTGGCAAGCGTCTTCATCTACGACCAGGCACGCGCCGCGACCGACGCGCAGCCTTTGGTCTCGCTCGGCCGCCTCGACGGCTACGATCCGCGGCTGGCGCAAGCCATCCGGCTGATGGAAACCCATGTCGACCAGCCGCTGACCATCGCCGCAGTGGCGAAGCGCGCCGGGGTGACGGCAAGAACGCTGGAAAGCATCTTTCGCAAGTCGATCGGCGAGACGCCGGGCGCTTACTATCTCAGGCTGCGGCTGGGTGCCGCGCGCCGGCTGGTGGTCGACACGCGTGTGGCCATGGCCGATATTGCCGGGCGAACCGGGTTCTCGTCCGCCGCGGCATTTTCCAGGGCATTTTCAAGAGCTTTCGGCGAAGCGCCGGTCAGGCTGCGTAGGGGATAATGCATGTCACCCAGAAGTGCGTAGCGGTTTTGGGGGTAACGACATGCATAGACAAAGGTGGATCAGGCAGCGTCCTTGCGGTCGCTTTTGCCGTCGATCTGCGAGCGCATCTGTCGCGCAAGATGGGTTTCAAAGCGGCTGGCGACCGCGCGATCCCATTCGTTTGCACTGCGCGCACCATACTTTGGATGCGGCAGCGCCATCAGCCGGTCGATGATCGATCCCTCGCCAGATGAGAGCAGGGCGTCGATTTCGCGTTCGTGCTGCATATCGTTTCGCCTCCTTCTTTCTGTTCCCGCCACGAGCCACATTATACCGGATTCGTGACGGCTGTTTGAAGGCAAGAGCGAGGCGATTGAGGGGCGGTGCGAGGCAAAACCTTGTCATCGGTTCCGCCTTCGCGCAAAGCTGTTCCGGGCTGGCGGATCGGTCAAGAGCCGCCGGGTTCACACCTCAGACGTACCGGTTGACGATATTCTCGAGCAGTTCCTGGCGGCCGGATCGCGGCTGCGGCTCGATCTTCTCCTTGACGACGCGCTCGGTGATCTCCTCCAGCGTGCGCTTACCGGCAAGCATCGCCTTGGCCTCGGCCGAATTCCAGCCGGCATAGCGCTCGGCCAGCGGTTCCGACAGCGCCTTGTCCTCCACCATTTTGGCGGCGGCCTTGAGGCCGCGCGCGCAGCAATCCATGCCGCCGATATGGCCAATCAAAAGGTCCTGCGGATCGAGCGACTGGCGCCGCAGCTTGGCGTCGAAATTGGTGCCGCCGCTCGTGAAGCCGCCAGCCTGCAGGACCTGATAATAGGCCAGCGCCATCTCCGGCACATTGTTGGGGAACTGATCGGTGTCCCAGCCCGACTGGTAGTCGTTGCGGTTCATGTCGATCGAGCCGAAAATGCCGAACGCATTGGCCAGCGCCAGCTCATGCTCGAAGGAATGGCCGGCCAGGATCGCGTGGCCCTGCTCGATGTTGAGCTTGACCTCCTTCTCCAAGCCGAAGCGTTTCAGGAAGCCGTAGACCGTGGCGACGTCGTAGTCGTACTGGTGTTTTGTCGGCTCCTGCGGCTTCGGCTCGATCAGGATGGTGCCCGTGAAGCCAATCCGGTGCTTGTAGTCGACGACCAGGTTGAGGAAGCGGCCGGCCTGCTCCTGCTCGCGAGCAAGATCGGTGTTGAGCAGCGTCTCATAGCCTTCCCTACCGCCCCACAGCACATAGTTCTCGCCCTGCAGCCGCTTGGTGACGTCAATGCAGTGCTTCACCGTCGCTGCCGCATAGGCAAACACGTCCGGGTCGGGATTGGTGGCGGCGCCCGCCATGAAGCGGCGGTTGGAGAACAGGTTCGCCGTGCCCCAAAGCAGCTTGACTCCGGTCTGCTTCATCTTGCCAGCAAAGTAGTCGGCGATCTCGTCGAGCCGCGCGGCACTTTCCGAAAAATCTTTTCCCTCCGGCCGCACATCGGCATCGTGGAAGCAGAAATAGGGCGCGCCGAGCAGCGAAAACATGTCGAAGGCGACATCGGCCTTGAGCTTGGCCAGCTCCATCGTTTCGGTGCCACCGGCCTTGGCGAACCACGGCCGCTCAAAAGTCTGGCCGCCGAACGGATCGCCGCCCGGCCAGGCGAAGGAATGCCAGTAGGCGACGGCAAAGCGCAAATGGTCTTCCAGCCGCTTGCCGGCGACAATTTCATCGGGATTGTAGAACCGGTAGGCCAGCGGATTGGTCGAATCCGGCCCCTCATATTTGATCTTCTGGATGTCGCCGAAAAAGCCGCTGGTCATGTCAGTCTCTCCTCTCGCATGGATCTGTCCTGATTACCTCAGGCGTAATTGGTTTCGCGCTGGCGCTGGATGAAAAGGGCCATGTCAAAGCCACTCAACAACGGAGACAGACCATGACCGACCTCAACACGATCGCCGAGAACTACATCGCCGCCTGGAACGAGAGTGACGCCGCGCGCCGGCAAGCCTTGCTCAAGGCGGCCTTCACCGAGGACGTCAGCTACCGCGATCCGATCATGCAGGGCGACGGCCACGACGGCGTCGCCACGCTGATCGACGGCGTCCAAAAACGTTTTGCCGGCTTCCGGTTTTCGCTGAAGGGCAAGCCGGACGGGTTTGGCGACACGATCCGCTTCTCGTGGAACCTCGGGCCGGAAGGCACGGATTCCGTCATCGAAGGCACCGACATCGGTGTCATCGAGAATGGCCGCCTGAAAAGCGTCACCGGCTTTCTCGACAAGGTCCCGGCACAGTGAGGAAACCTCGGCAAAGTGGGGGCCAGGCACCCCCCTCTGCCCTGCCCTCTTTGCCAAAACTTGGCATCTCCCCCTCAAGGGGGGAGATTGGCAGCTGCGGCGCCGGCATCCATCTTGCGACATTGGCAATTGGCGAAGGCCGTAAGAGAGCTTGATCTCCCCCCTTGAGGGGGAGATGGCCGGTAGGCCAGAGGGGGGTGAGCGCCGGCTCATGCGGTCGCCGCCTTGATAGCCGGGTAAAGCAGGCGGTAGCGCTGATAGGCATCCGCATAGGCGCTGCTTAGTGCGGCGACCGGCTCGATGGTGGCATCGGTGGCCGGCGCCGTGCACACTCTGAGCGGATCGGCGCCCGTCGCCGCGATCAGGCCAAGCCTCGCAGCACCGAAGGCGGCGCCGAAATCGCCGTCGGCGGGAATGTCGACGGGCAGGCCGAGCGCGGTGGCGATTGCCTTCAGCCAGTAGTGCGAGCGCGAGCCGCCGCCGATCGCCGTCACCCGCGTCAGCGTCGTGCCGGCCTTGGCCAGGGCTTCGAGACTGTCACGGAAGGCGAAAGCCACGCCCTCCAGCACGGCCTGGGTCAACACGGCGCGGCTCGATTCATGCGCAAGACCGGTAAACGAGCCGCGAATGGCCGAATCATTGTGCGGCGTGCGCTCGCCGGAGAGATAGGGCAGGAAGGACACGCCGGTCGGCGCCTTCAGCGTATCGCCGAGCTCGGCGGTCAGCTCGCCGGCGCTTTTCCCAGAAATCTCCGACAGCCAGTTGAGCGAATCGGTTGCCGACAGGATGACGCCCATCTGGTGCCAGGTGTCGGGCAGCGCGTGGCAGAATGTGTGCACCGCGCTTTCCGGGTTGGGCAGATAAGACGCATTGGCGGCAAACAGCACGCCCGACGTGCCAAGCGAGACGAAGGCCTGGCCGGCGGCAACAGTGCCCATGCCGCAAGCCGATGCCGCATTGTCGCCGGCGCCACCGGCGATCGGGATGCCGGCCTGCATCCCCCATTTCGAGGCCAATTCGCTGCGCAACGCGCCGGCCTTTGCCGTGCCTTCGACCAGTGACGGCATCTGCCCTTCATCGAGCGACGTCGCGGAAAGCAGGTCGGATGACCAGTCTCGCTTGCCGACATCGAGCCACGACGTGCCTGCCGAGTCCGACATCTCCGAAATATGCTCGCCGGTGAGCCAAAGCCGCAGGAAATCCTTCGGCAGCAGGACCTTTGCCACCTTGGCGAAAATATCCGGCTCGTTGTTTTTCACCCAGACCAGTTTTGGCGCAGTGAAACCGGGAAAGACGATGTTGCCGGTCAGCTTGCGAAAGCGCGGATCGGCGTCGAGCTTGGCCGCTTCGGCATGGCTGCGCGTGTCGTTCCACAGGATGCAGGGGCGCAGCACATGGTCGCCGGCATCGAGCAATGTGGCGCCATGCATCTGGCCGGACAGGCCGATGCCTTTGACGGCGGCGAGTTCTTTCGAATGGGTGGCCTTTAGCGCGGTGATCGCTTCCTCGCAGGCGCGGATCCACTCGGCGGGGTTCTGCTCCGACCAGCCGGGATGCGGCCGCGAGACGTCGAGTGATGCATGGCCGGAGCCGATGATCGTCTGCCCGGCATCGATCAACAGCGCCTTGACGCCCGACGTGCCAAGATCGAGGCCGAGATACATGGTGTCCTCCCATTGTCATTAATTTTTTCGGATCTCGAAAAAATCTGACTTGGCAGTTTTTAAGACAAGATCCGCCTCCGGTCAATTCTCCGACAAATCAGTCGCGCGCCACGCGCATGTCCTCAATTGCCCGAGCGCATCGCCACCGTGGCGATGCCGGCGCCGACCAGTAGCGTGCCGCCGGTGCGGTTGAAGATGCGGATCGCCCGGGGATTGCGCACGACGTTGCGCGCCCTTGCGGCGATCAGCGCGTAACCGAAGGCATTGGCGAAGGCGAGCGCCAAGAAGGTCGTTTCGAAGATCAGCATCTGCGTCCAGAAATCGGCATGCCGGTCGAGGAACTGCGGCAGGAAGGCGACGAAGAAGGTGATGCTTTTCGGATTGAGCGCGGTGACCAGCCAGGCATGCGCCATCATCTTGGCCGACGACACCGCATCCAGGCGCGGCTCGGCCTTGAGAGCGCCGCCGGCGCGAAACAGCTTAATACCGAGATAGATAAGATAACCGGCGCCGATCACCTTCAGCAGCGTGAACACGGTGGCCGACGCCGCCAGCAGCGCGCCGATGCCCAGCATCGACAGCGTCATCGCGGTAAAATCGCCAAACGCCACGCCGACCGCCATCGGCAGCGCTGTGCGCCAGCCCTGGCCGAGCGCATAGGACACGACCAGAAGGATGGTCGGGCCGGGAATCACAAGAAGGATTGTCGAGGCGGCGGCAAAGGCGGCCCAGTTTTCGAAGGACATGTTCGTCTCCTTGAGCTCAAAGAAGAGGATAAATCCTTGGCCTCACGAAGATGTAAAGAGGCAAGATTCAAGAATGCGCCTGGTTAACATCGGGCGACGGTTGTTCACGCTTTTTCAACCATGATTGGTGAAAATGCCTTTCATCCGGCCGGACCGTGTTTTCCGGCGACAGCGTAGGGTTTGAGTAGATGCGTGAGTTGCCGCAAGGTCTGACGCCGCCGCACAATGGCGACGAAATCGAAATTTCCGAAATCCAGTTTTCACGCCGCACGATGTTGTCCGGCGCCGGTGCGCTGGCGCTGCTCGGCGTCGCCGGCTGCAGCCAGACGCTTGACCTGTCGGCGCTGCAGCTCGACGGCGTCACCACCGGCGCGATCACCCCTATCCGCCCGAGCATCAGCGTCGACAGGAACATCACCAGCCCTGGTGTGATGTATGCCTCCGTCACCGACGGCGGCTTCACGCTGCCGGAAGTGCCCTACCTCAAAGTCAAGCCGGAGTTCCGCCGCCAGATCGTCGTCGACCCGACCGGCGAGCAGCCCGGCACCATCGTCGTCCATTCGCAGGAGCGGCTGCTCTATCTGGTGCAGCCCGGCGGTGACGCGATCCGTTACGGCGTCGGCATCGGCAAGGAAGGCTTCCGCTGGTCCGGCCGCGCCAACATCCAGTACGGCAAGGAATGGCCGACGTGGAGGCCGCCGGCCGAGATGATCGCCCGCAAGCCGGAACTGGTGAAATGGCAGGCCGGGCAGCCCGGCGGCCTCGACAACCCGCTCGGCGCGCGTGCGCTGTACATCTACCAGAACGGCCAGGACACCGGCTATCGCATCCACGGTTCGCCCGAATGGTGGAGCATCGGCCAGGCGATGTCGTCGGGCTGCGTTCGCCTGATCAACCAGGACATAATCGACCTCTACAGCCGCGTCTCCAGGAAGAACCCGGTCGTCGTCGTCTGACCCTCCCGGTCATCGTCTGAACTCGAGGCGGTTGGCGCAGCCGCTCGACTCTCCCGTTGCGCGATCTCGCAAGACAGGCGAATGTGGCTTGCAAAGCCACTGCTCGGGAGACGTGAAGCATGTCCGGAACTTTTGTCATCGCGCAAGGCGGCGGCCCGACCGCCGTCATCAACCAGACGGTGGTCGGCGCCACACTCGAGATTCGCAGGCGGCATCCCGGCGCCAAGGTTTTGGGCTCCATCCACGGCGTGCGCGGCATTCGTGACGGCAACTATGTCGATCTTTCTGCGATTGCCGAGGACCGGTTGCGGCTGATCGCGGCGACGCCGAGCGCAGCCCTTGGCTCGACCCGCGACAAGCCAGATGACGCCTATTGCGAGATCATCCTCAACGGCCTGAACAAGGCCGGCGCCGACGCCTTCATCTATATCGGCGGCAACGACACGTCGGGCACGCAGCAGATCCTGACCGACGCCGCCGGCGGCAAGATGGCTTTCGTCCATGCGCCGAAAACCATCGACAACGATCTCGAGGAGAACGACCACACGCCCGGCTTCATTTCGGCAGCCGAGTTCGTCGCCGGCGCCTTTCTCTCGGTCGACCTCGACTTCCGTGCTCTGCCCGGCATCTATGTCGGGATCGTCATGGGCCGGCACGCCGGGTTCCTCACCGCCGCCGCCGCCGCATGGCAGCTAGATCCCGACAGCGGCCCGCATCTCGTCTATGTGCCGGAGCGTCCGTTCTCGGCTGCGGCTTTCATCGACGACGTGCGCGCCACGCTCGATCGCCACAAGCGCTGCATCGTCGCAGTCTCCGAAGGCGTCAGCACCGCCGACGGCAAGGCGCTGGTCGAAAGTCTTGTGCCGCCGGACAAACTGGAGCGCGATGCGCATGGCAACGTCAAGCTGTCGGGCAGCGACCTGCCGGCCGCCCTCGAGCGCGCGCTGGCCGAAGGATTGCCTGGCAAGCGGGCGCGCGTCGATGCGCTCGGCTACATGCCGCGCGGCTATGTCGGCGCCATCAACGCCGTCGATGCGCAGGAAGCCTTCGATGCCGGCGTCTTTGCGGTTACGGTGGCCGAACAGGGCGGCGGCTCGGTGGCGCTGCAATATGACGGCAAGAAAACCGTGCTGAAGAAGGTGCCGCTGAAGAACGTCGCCGGCAAGACCCGCCACATGCCCGACGATTTCATGCTGCCGGATGTCAACCAGCTATCCGATGCGGGAATGGCCTATCTGAAGCGGCTGGTTCCCGAAAAATACAAGGTCGGAAAGCCGTTCGTCTGAGCCGGCTCGCTTCGGATGCCGGAAATCTCGTGATGCCGGATGTCTAGATGCCTGACTGGTTCAGCAAGACCGTCATCGACGCCGATACGATGATGCTGACCGAGCCGTTCGTGCATGATTTCGTGCGCGCCAACATCCGGCATCTGCGCGGCCGCGACGTCGACCTGCTTGTCGACACCGGCATGGGGATTTGCCCGCTGGCGCCGGAGATCGACACGCCCGATGGCAAGCCGCTGCTCGTCGTCGCCACCCATATCCACCTTGACCATGTCGGTTCGCTGCACGAATTCCCGCTGCGGGCGGGGCCGAGGATGAGTGCCGCGCAATTCGACAGCATGGACGACGCCGTCACCTACGCCCACATGTTTCATGAACTCGACGGCGCCGTCTCGAGGCTGCCGGCGCCCGGCTGGAGAGCAGCCGAATACAGAATCCCTCCGGCGCCGCTGACGCGGACGCTTGACGAGGGCGATCTGGTCGATCTCGGCGACCGGCAATTCCGCGTGCTGCATCTGCCCGGCCATTCGCCCGATTCGATCGCGCTGTTCGATGAGGCCGACGGCCTGTTCTTCGCCGGCGACGCCATCTACGACGCGATGCTGATCGACGACCTGCCGGATTCCGACCGATCAGCCTATCGCCGAACCATGCAGCGGCTGCTCGATCTGCCCGTCAGCATCGGCCATGGCGGCCATGGACCAAGCTTCGACGCCAAACGGATGCGCGAGATCGCCAGCGGTTATCTCAGGCGAACAGACGGCGCATAAGCCAAGAATCTGGTTGCCCGCCAGAGTATCTTTGACAACATTGGTGAAGGCCGACAGGCGGCCTGATGCAAACGGATTGTCTCGATGGTCACCCGCGGCTTCTCTTCAGGACGAAAGCCCCCGACGGATACGGATGCGCGTATTCCGCCGGGGCAGTATCTCGAGCAAGGGTTTCCGGTGCTGTCGGCCGGGCCGACGCCGCGTGTGCGCACCGAGGACTGGTCGTTCACGCTCAAGCACGGACCGCGACCGATCAAGACGTGGAACTGGACAGAGTTCAACGCGCTGCCTTTGACCAAAATGACGCGCGACATCCATTGTGTCACCGCGTGGACCAAGTTCGACACGGCGTGGCAGGGTGTGCTGGTCGACGATATTCTGGCGGATGCCGGTATCGAGCCACCGACAGCGTTCACGCTGGCGCTGTCCTTCGACGGCTATTCAACCAACGTGCCGACGCAGGATCTCACTGCCGGCAAGGCGATTGTGGCGCTGCTTTACGAAGGCGAGCCGATCACGCCGGACCATGGCGGCCCGGCGCGGCTGCTGGTTCCGCATCTCTATTTCTGGAAATCGGCCAAATGGCTGAACGGGCTGCAGTTCACCGAGCGTGACGAGCCGGGCTTCTGGGAACTGCGCGGCTATCACATCTATGGCGACCCGTGGCGCGAGCAGCGCTATACGGGCGATCCATGAGCGACGGGCCGGCGACGCAGTCGCCCTGGCAGACGGTCACCATCACACGCATCGAAAAGCGCACGCCGCGCGTCACCAGCTTTTTCCTCCAGCCGTCGCGGCCCTTCGCCTATCGTGCCGGGCAGCATGTCGATGTCAGGCTGACGGCGCCGGACGGCTATCATGCGCGCCGCTCCTACTCGATCGCCTCGGCGCCGGAAGCCGGGGAGACGATCGAACTGGCGATCGAAAGGCTCGATGATGGCGAGGTCTCACCCTTCTTCCACGATATCGCTGCGGTTGGCGATGAGGTCGAGTTGCGCGGACCGCTCGGCGGCCACTTCGTCTGGTCCGACAGCGACGGCGGCCCGCTTCTGCTGGTCGGCGGCGGGTCCGGCGTGGTGCCGCTGATGTCGATGATCCGCCATCGCGCCGCGCGCAAATCGGCGGTACCTGCGGCGCTGGTGTTTTCCGCACGGATCTGGGACGAGGTAATCTTTCGCGACGAGCTGATCGACTTCCACGATCGCCGCGACGGCTTCGATCTGGTGTTGGCGCTGACCCGCGAGCCGGCCCGGCGCCCGACCGACTATTCGCGGCGCGTCGATGCCGCGATGATGGAGCAATCGATGCTGCGACTGCCCGCGCCGCCAAGGTTCGCCTTTGTCTGCGGCTCGAATGCGTTCGTGTCGGCCGCCGCCCAGGCGCTGATCGATGCCGGCGTTCCGGCAAGCCTCATCCGCACCGAGCGCTATGGGATCTGAGCGCCGCCGGTCAGGCGTCGATCTCGATCGCCGTCAGCGGCTTCGAACAGCAGGCAAGGATGAAGCCGTCATCGATCTCGTGATCGAGGATGCCACCATTGTGGCTCATCTCGACTGTCCCCGAGACCTTTTTCACCTTGCAGGTTCCGCACAGGCCGAACTCGCAGGCCGCCGGGATGCGCACGCCCGAAGCGCGCGCCGTCTGCAGCACGGTTTGGCCGGCAACGCAGTCGGCATCGACATCCGAAAGCGAAAAGCGGATCGGCGTTGCGGCCTCGGCAGGTACCTCGATCCCGCCCTCTGCCGGCCCACCTTCTGCCGGCGAACCGAACGGGGCCGGTATTTCCTCCACCCCTGGGGCCGCAAAGCTTTCCTGATGATAGTTGGCCATGTCGAAGCCGGCCGCCTCCAGCATCTGCCGCACGGCGCGCATGAACGGATCGGGGCCGCAGCAGAAAATTTCGCGCTCGCGAAAATCGGGCGCCAGCAGCGGCAGCCTTATCGCGTCGATCCGGCCCATATGGCCGAACCAGCCCTCACGGCTGGACCGCTCCTCGATCATGAAGCCGAGCGACAGGCCCGGCATGCGGCTGCCGAGCAGCTCGAGCTCCTTGCGGAAGATGATCTCCTCGGGCTTTCGCGCGCAGTTGACGAAGCCGACATCTGTCCATGGCGCGCAATCGTTCAGCCAGCGCAGCATCGACATCATCGGCGTCACGCCGGAGCCGGCCGAAATGAACAGATACCTGGCCGCCGGATGGCTGTGCAGCGAAAAGTCGCCCGCCGGCCCATAGGCCTTCACGTGAACGCCGGGCTTCAGATTGTCGAACATCCAGCGCGTGCCGAGGCTGCCGGCCTGGGCTTTCACCGTCACCGCGATCGAGAACGGCCGCGACGGCGAGGACGACAGCGTATAGGTCCGCATCAGCGGGCCCTCGGTGGTCGGCAGTTCCAGCGTCACGAACTGCCCCGGTCTGTAGCGGAACCAGGTCTGGTTGTCGGAGCGGAAGGTGAAGGTCTTCACCTCAGGCGCCTCGTCGCTGACGCCGATGACTTCCAGCACCTGGAGCCTGTCGTTCCAGGGCGCCATCTCGTCGAGATGGCGGTAGAGGCCAAGGTCCGTCATCGCATTCACCCCTTGATCTCGCTCAGGCGACGCTGCGCAACGCCGGCCGGCCGCCCTCGGTAAGGCGCGGCCCGATGAAGGAGGCGTACCATTCGACGAACTGGATGACGCCGCCTTCATGCAATTCCGAATAGGGGCCGGGCTCATAGGCCGGCGACAGGATGCCGAAGGCGTTTTCCTCGACGATGCGGCGGTCCTGATCGTTGGTCTCGGTCCACACATGGGTGAGATCGGCGAGGTCGTAATCGACGCCTTCGACTGCGTCCTTATGGACAAGCCATTTGGTGGTGACGGCCGTTTCCGTGGCACTGATCGGCAGCACACGGAAGGTGACCGCATGATCGCCGAGGATATGGTTCCAGGTCGTCGGATAGTGATAGAGCAGCAGCGAGCCGATACGATCGGTCGAAACGCTGTCGGAAAGGTTCTTCTTCACCGCGCGTTTTCCCGTCATCGTGTAGCTGACGGCATCGCGCAGCAGCGGCGCGCGAGTGGCGCGATACTGCCCGGCCGGATCGATGCGGAACTTGCTCGGCAGGCCCGCCGCCTCGCATTTCGCCCAGTGCGCGAGCATCTCCGGATCGCTGTCGGCGCCCTGCACCCCGGTCACGGTCGGCGCCTCCGGGAATGTCTTGCAGAGTTCCGGATGATTGCCGGCGCAATGGTAGCACTCGCGGTTGTTCTCCCAGACGAGCTTCCAGTTGCCCTTCTCGACGATGGTCGATTCGAAGGCGATTTTTGCCTCGCGCAGCCGGTGCGGCAGAATGTAAGGCTCGATCATGGTGCGCATCGGCGCGAAATTGGCGGGCTCCTTGGCCAGGCAGATGAAGATGTAGCCACCGATGCTTTCGCAAGCCACCGGCTTCAGGCTGAACTGACTCTTGTCGAAGCCGTCCGCCATCTGGCGAGCAAACAACAGCCGGCCGTCCAACTCGTAAGTCCATTGGTGATAGGGGCAGACCAGCTTCGCCGCAGTGCCCTTGTCGGCGTTGCAGACGCGGCTGCCGCGATGCCGGCAGGAATTGTGGAAGGCATTGATCTTGCCTCGCTGGTCGCGGACCAGCACGAGCGGATAGTCGCCGATCTGGGCGGTGATGTAGCTGCCAGGTTTCGGCAACTCGCAATCGTGGCCGATGAACAGCCAGTCGCGATACCATATCAACTCCATGTCGAGCTTAAAGAAATCTGGATCGGTGTAGAAGGGCTGCTCGAGCGAATAGCCTTGCCTGCGGCCGTGCAAGAGCCTCAGCATGTCGTTGCGCGCGTCCATGTCCTGTCCTCGTGTAAGGACTGAACTGGTGGTGATGGAGGGAGGACCGCTTGCACGCCGACGACCGGGGCCGGACATGCATCATCCACCTCTTGACCGCCCACCGCGATCAGTCGAGTCTAAAAATCTCGGGCTGGTTTCCGGGCTCTGGAGTGTCCTTGCGGACTCATCGCGACACCTTCCCAGGCTTGTGGCCCAGTGGTCTCCCGTCGCGACTTGAACTCCACCACCGTTGCGGGGGCAGCGCCGGGTTCTGACCGGCTTCCCAATTCTCCGCTTCGTCGTCACCAAGCGGCACCTGAGATGGCGTGATCTAATCATGCCGGCCGGCTGGCTGCCGGCATGAAAGCGACATCGTATCCATGCGGCGCGACACCGCCGGCGAAACCTACAGGTTTATATCTGCAGGGCTGAAACCCCACTTTTTTCGGCGGCCATTGTCGGCTGCCGTGACATCGAATCCGACCCGCGGCGGTGACCAGGAAGGTTAACAGTTTACAAAAGTGACTATTAGCCCGCTTAAAATCGAACCGAACGGTTCGTTTCCGTTGACAATGCGTGCAGCACGCTGTGAACGCAGATCCGCCAATCCGTCAAATCATGAATGGCTAATTTGGAATAAATGATTGAAAACAAAAAATAAAATCATTTGGCTAGATGCCTCTGGTACAATTTCAAGGTGTAGATTCTTGGTCCACACGGAACAACTTCGTGATTGGAATCCGCCGAATGGCCTTCCCACATCGGGGCTGTCCGAACGACGCGCATTCCTCCCAAGACACGCCGCCAGACGGACGGAAGACTAGGATACTGGAGTACTAAAATGAAAAAGATCGCTCTTGCTGCCGTCGCCGTTTTGGCCATCACCGGCAGCGCCTTTGCCGGCAGCGACCATTATGGGTCCAACGCCGCCAACCAGCCGGCCGCTGCGGTCGACAGCAACTCGTACACGGCTTCGATTCGGAATTCGGCTTCGGCGCAGAATCCGGTTCCGGCTGACGAGAAACCCGTCAACGGCAGCGACCGTAACCTGTTCGGCAACAACTAACAGTTCCTTCCAGCAGCAGCGGCGGCATTTGCCCGCCGCGCTGGTGGAATCAAGAAAATCCAGGAGTTTTGAAAATGAAGAAGATCGTTCTTACCGCCGCCGCGCTTTTGGTTGCTGCCGGCAGCGCTTTTGCCGGTAGCGACAACTTTGGCGGAACCGACATCAACAAGCAGGCGACCATCAACGTCGACAACACGCAGACGTCTTCGGTACGGAATACCGGCTCGCCGGTCTACAAGCTACTCAACTCGTTGGGCGACGTACAGAAGTCAGCCCCGCAGGGCAGCGACCGGAACCTGTTCGGCCGCTAGAGCAGTTCATCGTTTCAAGGAAACGCCGTACCGCTCTATCTCTTTGTTTTTGCGCAATTCCCTAGGGAAAGCGCTACGCGCTTTTCCCGGGAAAACCGTTTCACACTTTTCCTGGAATTGCTCTAACAACTACCGGGAACGCACGAGAGCGGCGGGCTTTGCCCGCCGCTCTCGTTTGGGTCACCAAACTTCCATCAGTTCGGCTGCCGCTCTCAGGCTGCCTTTGCTTCCGCTTTGTGGAGCGTGAAGGAATGTCCGTCGGCATCGAAAATATGCAGGTCGCCGGCATCGGCATTCAACCGCAGCGCAGCACCCCGCTTGACCTCGACATTGCCGGGCAGCTTGGTCACCAGCGGCAGGTCGGCGCGGCCGATGTCGACATAGACGAGCTGAACCTCGCCGAGCTGCTCGACATAATCCACCGTTCCCTCGAAAAGATAATCTGCGCCGGTGGCGATCATCAGATCCTCCGGCCGCACGCCGAAGCTCACGGAAGCGCCCGTCGCCGAGGCCGGCGTGGCGATCGGCACCGTCGCCTTGCGGCCGCCGACATGGCTGACGATGGTCGGGTTGCCTGATTTGTCGATCGTCGCCGGCAGGATGTTCATGGCCGGCGAGCCGATGAACTGGGCGACGAACAGATTGCCGGGTCTCTTGTAGAGCTCCATCGGCGTGCCGACCTGCTCGATATGGCCCTCCTTGAGCACCACGATGCGGTCGGCCAGCGTCATCGCCTCGACCTGGTCGTGGGTGACGTAGATCATCGTTGTAGCAGGCATCGATTCCTTGAGCTTGGCGATCTCGATGCGGGTAGCGACGCGCAGTGCCGCGTCAAGGTTCGACAGCGGCTCGTCGAACAGGAAGACCTTCGGGTTGCGCACGATGGCGCGGCCGATGGCGACGCGCTGGCGCTGGCCGCCCGACATCGCCTTGGGCAGGCGGTCGAGATAGTTGGTCAGCTGCAGGATTTCCGCCGCCTGGCGCACCCGCTTGTCGATCTCGGCCTTGCTCTCCTTGCCGATTTTCATCGAGAACGCCATGTTGTCGTAGACGGTCATGTGCGGATAGAGCGCATAGGACTGGAATACCATGGCGATGCCACGCTTCGACGGCGGCACGTCGTTCACCACCTCGCCGTCGATCTTGAGCTCGCCGGAGGTGATTTCCTCGAGCCCGGCGATCGACCGCAGCAAGGTCGACTTGCCGCAGCCCGAAGGGCCGACGAAGACGACGAACTCGCCCGACTTTATGTCGAGGTCGATGCCGTGGAGAATGTTGAGATTGCCGTATGATTTCTTCACTTGCCTTAGCGTGACATCGGCCATGGGTTCCCTCCAGTGAATTGCCAACTCAGTCGATGCGCCCGAACCAGGCGCCGTAGCCGCCGAGGTGGATAGAGCCGGCGCCAGTCTGTCCCGAAAACCCGTGCCCCGGCAAGGGCTGCAGCGAGCGTCCGCCAAGATTGACTTCGGCCGGTCGGCTGCCGAGATTGAAGGCGCAGACGACCTGCTCATTGCCCTCGCGGCGCGTGAAGGCGACCGTATCGCCCTGGCTTTCGATGAACTCGATGTCGCCCTTGGCCAGCGCCGGATGCAGACGGCGGAAAGCGAGAAAGCGCCGGTAGTGTTCGAGCAGCGAGCTGTCGTCGCCCTGCTGCACATCGACCGCCTGCGAAAGGTGCTTGGCAGGCACGGGCAGCCAGGGCTTCGCCGTGGAGAAGCCGCCATTGCTGTCGGCGCCATTCCAGACCATCGGCGTGCGGCAGCCGTCGCGGCCCTTGAATTCCGGCCAGAACCGGATGCCGTAGGGGTCCTGCAGGTCCTCGAATTGCAATTCCGCTTCGCCAAGACCGAGTTCCTCGCCCTGATAGATGCAGACCGAGCCGCGCAGCGACATCAGCAGCGCCGAGATCACCTTGAGATAAGCGGTCTGGTCGGCCTCGCCGGCCGCCCAGCGCGAGGCAGTGCGCATCACGTCGTGGTTGGAGAAGGCCCAGCACGACCAGCCGTCGCTGGCGACCTCGCCAAAGGCTTCCAGCACCGAACGCACCTTTGCCGCGCTGATCTTTTCGGGCGCCAGGAAGTCGAACGAATAGCACATGTGGACGCGCTTGCTGCCGGCGGTATAGGCCGCCACCACCTCCAGTCCGCGCTGCGAATCGCCGACTTCGCCGACCGCCGCAGCCGCCGGATATTCGTCGAGCAGGGCGCGGAAGCGCTCGAGGAAGCCGAGGTTTTCGGGGCGGCTCTTATCGTAGAGATGGTCCTGGTAGTTGTAGGGGTTGACGGAAGGAGCGGTCTGGTCGTTGCGCTGTTCGGGCGGCAGCGGCGGATTGTCCTCGAGGCCCTGGCTGTGGAAGTAGAAATTGATGGTGTCGAGGCGGAAGCCGTCTACGCCACGCTCCAGCCAGAAGCGGGTGACATCGAGCAGCGCGTCCTGGACCGCGCGGCTGTGGAAGTTGAGATCGGGCTGCTCGGCCAGGAAATTATGCAGGTAATATTGCTGGCGGCTGGTGTCCCACTGCCAGGCCGAACCGCCGAAGATCGACAGCCAGTTGTTGGGTGGCGTGCCGTCGGGCCTGGCGTCGGCCCAGACATACCAGTCCGCCTTCGGGTTGGTGCGGCTCGAGCGGCTTTCCTTAAACCACGGATGGATGTCGGCCGTATGCGACAGCACCTCGTCGATCATCACCTTGAGCCCGAGCCTGTGCGCCTCGGCGGTCAGGGCGTCGAAATCGGCCAGCGTGCCGAACATCGGATCGACGTCGCAATAGTCTGACACGTCGTAGCCGAAATCCTTCATCGGCGACTTGAAGAACGGCGAGATCCAGATGGCGTCGACGCCGAGCGCCGCGATATAGGGCAACCTGCCGATGATGCCCCTGAGGTCGCCGATGCCGTCGCCGTTCGAATCCTGATAGCTGCGCGGATAGATCTGGTAGATCACGGCACCTCGCCACCAGTCGCGGTCGACGGCGAGGTCGGGGCTCAACGTCGCTTTCACAGCGGATTGCATGATCTCAACCTCCCTTCACCGAGCCGGCGAGCAGCCCGCGGACGAAATAGCGCTGCAGCGAGAAGAACACGATCAACGGCACGACAATGGTGATGAAGGCCGATGTCGTCAGGATCTCCCAGTCGCCGCCGCGCGAGCCGAGCAACGCGTTGAGCTTGGCGGTCAGCACGATCTGGTCGCCCTCGGTGCCGAGGAAAACCATCGCGACCAGCAGGTCGTTCCACACCCAAAGGAACTGGAAGATGGCGAAGGAGGCGAGCACCGGGAACGACAGCGGCAGCACGATCTTGACGAAGATCTCGAAATCGCTGGCGCCGTCGATGCGCGCCGATTCCATGATTTCGCGCGGCAGGCCGGCAATGTAGCTTCTCAGCAGATAGATGGCGAAGGGCAGGCCGAAGCCGGTATGCGCCAGCCAGATGCCGAGATAGGTTTTCGACGGCACCCCGAAGAAGCTGCCGACGCCGTTGTAGAGTTTTAGCAGCGGGATCAGCGACATCTGCAGCGGCACGACCAAGAGCCCGATGATCACCGCGATGAGCAACGCCCGGCCGGGAAAGCGCATCCAGGCCAGCGCATAGGCGGCGAACGCCGCGATCAGGATCGGGATGACCGTCGCCGGAATGGTGACGGTCAGCGAATTCATGAAGGAGCGGCCGATGCCCTCCGAAAACAGCACCGTATTGTAATTGTCGGTGGTGAATTTCGGTGGCGCCGACGAGGCGTAGTAGACGCGCTGGCCACGCTTGCCCTCGAACGGCTTGGTCGAGGTCATGATGAAACTGCCGTCGGCGTTGAGCTGCAAGGTCTCGCCGTCGCCGAGATCGGCTGTCGTGCCGGCTGGATATTGCGTCGGCGCCGACGACTTGACGCCAAAGGCGCTGATGTCGCGGGCAGGATCATCGCCGAAGATGTTGCCCTCGAGGACGAACTTGCCGTCCTTCTCGACTTGCGCCGAGGCGGGTGGCAGCCGGCCCGCTTCCGTCTGGGTGGAACTGGCGAAAGAGTTCCACCAGCCCGAGGCGATGATCTGGTCCTTGTCGCGCAGCGACGAGACGAGAATGCCGAGCGTCGGGATCGTCCAGATCGCGACGAAGATGAAGACCGCGATATGGACGCCGAAACGGCTGGCAAAGGACTTTCCGGTTGCCACAGCCATCTCAATGCCCTCCCGTCTCTTTGTTCGCCTGGCGGATGTTCCAGATCATGATCGGAATGACTGCGATCATGATGATGATGGCGATGGTGGCGCCGCGACCGAAATCGCCGCCGCCGCGGAACATCCAGTCGAACATCAGATTGGCCAGCACCTGGCTGTTCCATTGGCCGTTGGTCATCGTCAGCACGATATCGAACACCTTCAGCACCAGGATGGTGATGGTGGTCCAGACGACGGCGATCGTGCCCCAGATCTGCGGCACCATGATCTTCCAGAAAATCTGGAATGGATTGGCGCCGTCGATGACGGCCGCTTCCAGCGTCTCTTCGGGAATACCCCGCAAGGCAGAGGACAGGATGACCATGGCAAAGCCGGTCTGGATCCAGATCAGGATGATCATCAGGAAGAAATTGTTCCAGAACGGCAGTGAGATCCAGACCTGCGGCTGGCCGCCGAAATACTGGATGATGGCGTTGAGCAGGCCGATCTGCGTCTGGCCAGCACCACGATACTCGTAGATGAATTTCCAGATGACGCTGGCGCCGACGAAGGAGATGGCCAGCGGCAGGAAAATGAGGCTCTTGGCGATGGTGCCCCACCAGATCTTGTCGGTGAGGACGGCGATGATCAGCCCGAGGAAGGTGCAGGCGGCCGGCACCACCGCCAGCCAGATGATGTTGTTGAAGATGGCGTTGCGGAACTCGCGGTCGCCGAACGCCCATTCATAATTGGCGAAGCCGACGAAATTGTTGCCACTTCGATCGAGGAACGACAGCCTGAGCGTCTCCACGACCGGGTAGATCAAATAGATGGTGAGGATGATCATGGCCGGGCCGACGAACAGCCACGGCCGGATCATCCCCTGCCGGCGCAGATTGTCGATGGCCGCAGCACCTGCGACGCCGCGCGACGGAAAGATGATGTCCAACAGTTTGTTGGCGCCCCAGAAATAGGCGACGCAGCCGCCGACGCCGACGACGATGACAAATATGGCCGAGAAAATTTGAGCCGCCACGGGTCCCTCCCTCTGCGCATGATCCGCCCGTCGAGCATGGCTTTGGCGACGCAATCACAGGCCGATTCAGTTGTTTGGAACGCGACCGGATGCAAGGCAGGGTTTGCTCTTGCTGATCGCGCGTCATGCCGGAATGTGCTCATAAAAATAGCTGCGGCGCGGGCCGCTGGTCGGATCCGGGCCACCGAGGCCCGGATCCATGCAGGATCGGACGTTCAGCCGGGACGCCTACTTGATCGCGTCCCAGCTCTTCTGGATATCGGTGGCGACATCCTGGGCAGACTTGCCGCCGACGAGATCGATCATGCCGGTCCAGAAGGCGCCGGCGCCGATCTTGCCTGGCATCAGGTCGGACCCGTCGAAGCGGAAGGTCGAGGCCTCGGCAAGGATTTCGCCCTGCTTCTTCAGCGCGTCGCTGGCATAGGCGTCCTCGTTGACCGATTTCAGCGGCGTCACGAACCCGCCCTGGGCCATCCAGATCTCATGGGCGAGCGGCATCTTCAGGAATTCGATGAACGCGCGGGCGGCCTTGCTGTCCTTGGTGATCATGGCCAGCGTGCCGGCGCCGAGCACCGGGGTGCCGAGGTCGGGCTTGGCAGCGTAAGGTGGGTAGTAGAAGAAGTCGGCGTCCTGGCCGATCTCGGTGCCTTCCGGGAAGAAGGTCGGGATGAACGATGCCTGGTGGTGCAAATAGCATTTCGGCGGCACCGCGAACAGGCCCTTCGGGCTATCGCGAAAATCGGTCGCCGCCACCGCCTTGGCGCCGCCGTCGACCATCTTGTCGTCGGTCGCAATCTTGCCGAAAATCTCGATGGCGTTGACCACCGCGGGATCGTTGAACGGAATCTCGTTCTTCACCCATTTGTCGTAGGTCTCGGGCGTCTGGGTGCGCAGCATGATGTCCTCGACCCAGTCAGTCGCCGGCCAGCCGGTGGCGCCGCCCGAACCGAGCCCGATGCACCAGGGCGTGCCGCCGTCGGCGATGATCTGCTTTTCGAGCTCGGCGAGCTCTTCCTGCGTCTTCGGCACCTCGTAGTCGGCTTCCTCGAAATTGTCCGGCGAGTACCAGACCAGCGATTTCACGTCGGCCTTGTAGGGGAAGGCGAAGAAGCCCGGCTTGCCGTCCTTGTCGTTGAAGGTGCCGAGATCGACCCATGACTGGCCGGCGCCGTAATTGTCCTTGATCCAGTCGGCGGTGTCTTCGCCGAGCGGCGTCAGCAGGCCCTTGGACGCCAGATCCTGGATCAGGCCCGGCTGCGGCAGCACGGCGATGTTGGGCGGGCTGCCGGCCTGTGTGTCGATGACGATCTGCTGTTCGTAATTTTCCGACGAGGAGTATTTGACCTCGGCGCCGGTGGCTTCCGAAAAATAGTCGAGGACGGTGCGGATAAGGCCCTCGTCCTCGCCGCGCCACGGCCCGAAGATCGACAGCGTCTCGCCCTTGAGGTCGACTTTTTTGAGCTCTTCGTAGTTCGCCCAGTTGAAGCGGGGGTCTTCGCCCGGCTTGAACTTCAGTTCGGCTTGCGCCGGTGCGCCCAGGGCGAGCGCGGCAAAGGCCGTGCTCAGCAGAAGCATTTTCCTCATAGGTATTCCCTCCCAGTGGTGACAAACACCGGACGGAACCTCCATTCCGTCCGCCGACGCCGCAGGACTGTGACTCACTCGCAAAGGAACCGCAACCTTTCGAAGAGCCTTCCAAAGCGCTTTGGTGTTTCGATCACGCCACTGAATTAATCAGGTGTCAAGAGGGTGGAGAGTCAATCGATTTAACTCGCTGACATAAAGAACCGCAAAGTGCGCTGCAGCATGTCTTTTGGACGCTGTGGCAGCAAATTTTGCTTCAAACTGATCGGAAACGGTGCTTATGGTCTTTGCGTCGGCAATGCGCCGGTAGCGGACCGGATAACGATAGTTAAAAGCGCTTTGAGGCTTGGAGGCCTCCGGTGAACCTTAAACAGCTTTCCCACATGCTGGCGCTTTCGCAAACGACGGTAAGCCGCGCGCTGAACGGCTACCCGGAAGTCAACGAGGAAACGCGCCGGCGGGTGATGGACGCCGCCAAGCGCCACGGCTACCGCCCCAACCCGAGCGCGCGCCGGCTCGCCACCGGCAAGACCGGGATGATCGGTTATGTCTTGCCGACCGGGACGACCGTCGACATCGACCCGCATTTCGTCGAATTCCTGTCCGGTCTCGGCGACTACGCCCGTTCTCACGAACTCGACCTGGTGCTGTCCCCGGCCGATGCCGACGACCAGGAGACGACCTACCGGCGTATCGTCGCCAACCGGCAGGTCGACGCCGTCTACATCTCCTCGCCGAGGCCTGCCGACCGGCGGGTGGCGCTGGTCAACACGCTCGGCATTCCCTTCATCGTCCATGGCCGCAGCGAGGGCCTCGATTTCGACTATCCTTTTACCGACATCGACAATGAGGGCGCCTTCCACGAGGCGGCACGGCTGCTCGTCCAGCTCGGTCACCGGCGGCTGGCGCTGATCAACGGCGACGGCCGCGAGACCTTCGCCATTCATCGCGAGCGTGGCGTACGCCGGGCAATGGCGGCGAGCAGCCTGGTGCTTGGCGAAGGCGATGTCTGTTCCCTCGCCATGACCGAGGAGAACGGCTACCGCGCCGCCAGACGGTTGCTCGAGCGCAGCGATGCGCCGACCGCGATCGCCTGCTCCAGCCTGATCATGGCGCTCGGCGTCGTGCGCGCGGTGCGCGATCTCGGCCTGACCATTCCAGGCGACCTGTCGCTGATCGCCCATGACGACGTTTTCCCCTGGCTGAAGCCAGAAAATTTCTCGGTGCCGTTGTCGACGACGCGTTCATCGATCCGCCTGGCCGGCGCGCGCGTCGCCGAACGGCTGGCGGCGCGGATTTCCGGGTCGGAGCAGGGCGCCCGCGGCGAAGTCTGGCCGGTCGATCTGGTGATCAGAGGATCGGTCGCCGGCGCACCGACGTAAGGGTCGATCCCAATCACTCTGAGCGACCGAGTTCGATCCCTTTCGGTCGTTGGCGACGAGCACGACGAGCGGCTGGGTCGAGCCCTTATCTGCCCTTTGGTGGTGCGCCGTTCGCGGTCGGCAGGGTCAGGCAATTGATCCGAATTCCATGCTGATCGGCTCGATCAGGCTAAGGAATGCCTCACAATCCGTATTACCGGCCCAGCTGTCGCAGATGGCTTGCGACTGTGCTTCGGTCGCGGCGATAGCGATGTCCATGAAGGTTCCGTCCCGCAGCCGGATCAGCCTTTGTCCGCGCCAGCCGGGCTGGCGGGACAGATGGCCCGCGATCATCTTGGCGTGGGCTGTGCGCATGGCCTCTTCGCTGACACCCTGGAGCAGGCGAAACCGCCCGATCTCAATGCCGTCCCCGGATTGCATCAAAACCAGAGCCTCGGCCGGGGCAGCGTAATGCTCCACGCCGCCAAACTTGGTGATCGTCGCGCGGAATTGGGCGAATTCCGCCGTGGAGCCAACCACTCCCGCCGCCGCCTCGGCCGCCTCGGGGCTGGCCCAGAGAACCACATCCGCGCGTGCGCCCCGATCCTTGCCGCCGCTGAGAGGCAGCCACCCCCCAAAGCCCGGCAGTCCTGCGGCGCGTTTGCGTGCGATGTCGCGCTGTCGGTTGGCCTCGGCCAGATCGTCGACCCTGTAGGTGACGATTTCAATCCAGTGCTGCGTCATGGGCCTCTGGCTCCTGTGCTATGTTCAACCCCCGGCATCTAGCGGCACACCCCTGACACCTTCTGTCAGGGGTGTGCTACAGGCTGGCTCCATGAAAACGCTCCGGCTCTTCGCCCTTCTGGATCAATTGCGCCTCGCCCATCGTCCGGTCTCAGCCGAGGTGCTGGCGCAGCGTCTCGGCGTTTCGCCACGCACGATTTATCGCGACGTGGCCAGCCTCCAGGCAATGGGGGCGCCGATTCGGGGCGAATCCGGCCTCGGATACCAACTGGAGAAGGGGTATTTCCTGCCGCCCCTGCAGTTCGACCCCGACGAGATGGAAGCGATCATGCTGGGCTTGCGCCTTGTCATGGCGCGCGATAGCGAAGGCTTGCACGACGCGGCCGAGCGGGTTTCGGGCAAAGTCGCTGCGGCCATGGCCAAGGATTGGGGCGAGAGGTTCCGGGCCTTGCCACTTCTGGCAGTGACTCGGCAGCGGGCGGGCGACGATCTTGCCGCGAGATGGGGTAGCGACTTGCGCACGGTGATCCGCGAGCAGCGGATCGTGGAGCTTGCCTATTGCGACCTCGAAGGCCGCGAGAGCCTTCGCCGCATCCATCCTTTGGGCCTGACGCTCTTCGATGAGGTCTGGCTGCTGACGGCATGGTGCGAGGTACGGGAAGATTTCCGGAATTTCCGGCTGGATCGTATTTCCGGACTCAATGAGACGGGTGAGAACTTCCGTCCACAGAATGGTCAGAGGTTCAAAGACTATCTCGCACAACTGTGAAGGTTGCGACTGTATGTCCGCTCTGTCGGCACCTCAGCCAACTCGGTCGTTTGCGGTATCTGTTGCCCAAAGGTACGCAGCGGCTTCGGGAGAAGAACGGCACAAAAGCAGAAGCATTCAAGCTTTAGTCCAGACCTATTCCTTCGCCGTCGCGGCCGCCTTGATGTCCAGAAGGCCATGGCCGAAATCATTGTCCCTGCCCTTGGGGCCGAGATCCCTTGCCGTGGCGGCCAGTGCTTTCTCGACCCAGTCGGCCGAACGGTCGGGTGCCGCGTGCAACAGATTGGCGATCGCGCCTGTGACGATCGCTGCGGCAAACGAGGTGCCGGTGACCACATCCGAACCGGCGCCGCTCGGCGCCACCATCTCGACGCCGGGAGCGGAGAGGAAGACGTAGGCGCCGCGATTGGCCTGCTGCATCAGCCCGTCCTTGGCATCGGTGGCAGTCACCGCGATGACGCCGTCGAAGGCGGCCGGGTAGCCGTAGGGCGCCTTCGGCCCGTTGTTGCCGGCGGCGGCGACCAGCACGATGCCCAAGGCGCGAGCATTGCGGCAGGCGACGCCGAGCAGGTCGTTCTTCGGGCCGAAGAAGCTCATATTGATGATGCGGACGTCCTGCTCCGCCGCCCAGTCGAGCGCCGCAAGGATGACGTCCATGCTCGACTTGCCGCCCTCGAAGGCGCGGGCGTGGTAGATCCTGGCGCCCGGCGCCATGCCTTTGAGCGCGCCGACGCCGGCGATCAGGCCGTCGATCGAGGTGCCGTGATCGCGCGCCTCGATCGGCACGTCAGGCATCGCGTCGAACTGATCGGCGATGACGCCGGAGAGTGCTGGATTGGTGTCGTCGACGGCGGTGTCGATGACACCAATGCGCACGTCCTCGCCGCTCGCCTCTTTCGCATCAAGCGCGATGCGCTCGAAGGCATAGTTGACGATGGAGGCTGCCTGCTGCAGCGAGTAGATATGGTTGGGCTCGCGCCGCAAGGTGCGGCCGTCGGCGGCAAGCTGCGCCAGCACGACGCCGACCGGGCGGCCATCGGGAATGCCGAAGCGCACCAGCGTCGAGCCGAGCAACTGAGACTGGCGCTGCGAGCGCACCTCGAGGCCAAAGGAGGCGGCGATCTGCTGGACGGCGCCGCCCTCCACCGTTACCAGCACCTCGTCCGGCACGAAATCACCGACGATGGCGCGCGGCGGCTCGGCCGCGACGAGATCGCTGGGCGAAACGATCGGGCCGCCCGCCGCAGCGGCTTGTGCCGCTGTCGCACCGGCAGGCGCGACCGGCGGCGGCAACCCACCGCTGGCCGGATCGCGGCGTGGATCGGGGGTCGGCAGCGGCGCCTGGCCGCCGCCAACAGGATTGGGGAACAGGTCGACGATCAGCGCGGGAAGAAACACTGCATTTGTCGCGGCGGAACCTGCGCCGGGCCGTTCGCCGCTGGCATCCTTTGAGTCGCGCTCGATGCAGTCGGCCGCCGTCATTCCTCGGTTGAGGCAGTCGATTTCCGTCTGCGTAAGATTCGGGTCATTGGTCTGCGCCAAGGCCGGCGCAGCGCCGATTAACATCGCCGCTACAAGCAGCGCCGCAAATCGGATGACCGCCCTAGCCGCCATCGACCGGTTTCCTTCCCTCGACCACAGCCTCCGCAAACGGCTGGGCGGCAATCAGGCCGAGCACTTTTTCATAGTCGGCTGCGGTCGCGACCGGGATGCCAAGACGGAAGACGCCTTCGGCGGTCGGGCCGCCGGCAATCTTCAGCTGGTGCTCGCCAAGAAAAGCGACGATGTCGGCCATCCTTGCATCCGGCTTGAACTTCACCAGCGCGAACGGCATTTTCGCCAGATCGCCTTGCTGGCCGGCAATCTCGAAATCGCTGTCCATGCCGCCGGGCTGCTCAAACGACTGCACGACAACAAGCGCCAGCAGAGCCGCGGCCGCAGCCCAGGCGACGCCGGCGGGCACCGCCATGAAGCGGCCCCAAACTCGCGCCAGCCGGGACGACGCCGCCGGCGCGCGCGCTGGACCGGCTTCGGCGTCGAGCGCCCGGGCGAAGCGGCTAAGCGCATCGGCCGGCGGACGGATCGCTTCATTGGATGCAGCGGTGCTGGAGAATTCGGCTTCGGCCTCGCCGAGTGCGGCAAGCGCTGCCGGGTCGGTCGCCAGCCATTCCTCGACGGCTTCGAGCTCCGCACCTTCCAGCGAGCCGTTCAGATAGAACGGCAGCAGCGTTTCCATTTCATCGCGGCGCGACATCTTTTCAGCGGCGCTCATGGCCACCCCCTGTCGTAACCGGCGGCCTTGAGGGCCTCGCCGAGTTTCTTGCGGGCGTAGAACATTCTGGTCTTGACGGTGGCGACCGGGATGCCGAGCACCTCGCCGATCTCGCTCACCGATTGTCCGTGGTAGTAGGCAAGGTCGATCACCGTTCGGTGTTCTTCCGGCAAGGCATCGACCAAGCGCCGCAACGCGGCGCCCTTGTCTTCCTTCATGGTGACGATTTCCGGAGAGTCGGCGCCGTCGGCGATCTGGGCCGCATCGTCGTCGTCGATCCAGTCTTCTTTTTTCTTGCGCAGCGACGACAGTGCCTTGAAGCGGGCGATGCCGAGCAGCCATGTCGAGACTTCCGAGCGCCCCTCGAAGCCCGGCGCCTGGCGCCAGAGTTCGAGAAACACCTCGTTGGCAATATCGTCGGCCATCATTTCCGATCCCGTCTGGCGCACCACGAAGCGATAGACCCGCGCGTGGTGGCGCATGAACAGGAGCCGTACGGCGGCACGGTCGCCTTTCGCGACCCGGCCGACAAGCGCGCGGTCGGTTTCCGTGGCTGCCGTCATGGCCGGTCGAGCCGCCTGGCTCCTGTCTGCTCTGTCGCTGATCGGCCCAAAAAGGTTCACCGCTTTCCGCCCGGATTTTCGAAAGCTAACCGAAGAGCGCATAGGTTGCCAGAGGTGCGCTTCTTCCTTCTCCCCCTGTGGGCCCTGTGGGAGAAGGTGTCGCCGAAGGCGACGGAACGGGTGTTCGTCAAGCTGGAACACCCCTCATCCGGCTCGGCGCTGCGCGCCGATCCACCTTCTCCCACAACAAGGGGAGAAGGGAAGACGCGCGCTCAGTCGAGAAATGGCTCGGTCTTCATGGTCGCCGGCACCGGCACGCCGAGGCGCGCGCAAGCAGAAGTTTTGTCTTCAGCGCTACCGGGTGTCTAATTCCCCGCGCTGGCCATGCGCCGTCCCTTGATCGCCTTTTCCAGCCAGCCGATCTCCATTTCGGGGACCGAGGACAAGAGAAGGTCGGTATAGGCATCGAACGGCGGCGCCAGCACCTGGCTCTTGGCGCCGTAGCGCACCACCTCGCCGCGATACATCACCGCGATCGAATCGGCGATCGACTTCACCGTCGCGAGGTCGTGGGTGATGAACAAATAGGCGACGTTTTCCTCCTTCTGCAACTCGAGCAGCAGCTTCAGGATGCCGTTGGCGACCAGCGGGTCGAGCGCCGAGGTCACCTCGTCGCAGATGATCAGTTTTGGCTTGGCGGCAAGCGAGCGGGCGATGCAGACGCGCTGCTTCTGGCCGCCGGAAAGCTCGGCCGGGTAGCGGTCGACAAAACCCTTGCCCATTTCGATCTTGTCGAGCAGCTCGGCAACGCGCTTGTCGCGCTCGCGGCCGCGCAGACCAAAATAGAATTCGAGCGGCCGGCCGATGATGGTGCCGACGGTCTGGCGCGGGTTCATCGCCACGTCGGCCATCTGGTAGATCATCTGTAACTGGCGCAGATCCTCCTTGGGCCGATCGGCAAGCCGGTTGGCGAGCGGCCGCCCGTCGAAGGTGACGGTGCCTTGTTCGGGCGGCAGAAGGCCGGTGATGGCGCGCGCCAGCGTCGACTTGCCCGAACCGGACTCGCCGACCACCGCCAGCGTCTGGCCCGGATAGATGTCGACCGAGACGTTCTTCAGCACCTTGATTTGGCTGCGGCCATAGGCGGCGGTGATGTTCTTGACCGACAGGAACGGCGTCGTGCCGGGCTTTTGCTCCTGGTGCTCGATCTCATGCACCGACACCAGCGCATTGGTGTATTCCTGGCGCGGCTGCTTGATGATCTGGCGGGTGCCGCCCCATTCGACTAGCCGGCCGTGGCGCAGCACCATGATCTCGTCCGAGACCTGGGCGACGACGGCAAGGTCGTGAGTGATGTACAGCGCCGCGACATGCGTGTCACGGATGGCGTCCTTGATCGCCGCCAACACGTCGATCTGCGTCGTCACGTCGAGCGCCGTGGTCGGCTCGTCGAAGACGATCAGGTCGGGCTCGGAGCACAGCGCCATTGCCGTCATCACGCGCTGCAGCTGGCCGCCCGACACCTGGTGCGGAAAGCGCTCGCCGATGCTTTCGGGGTTCGGCAGGCTGAGCTTCTTGAACAGCGCGATGGCGCGTTTTTCGGCTGCGGCCCGCGTTGCCGTGCCGTGCAGCAGCGTCGCCTCGACCACCTGGTCCATCAGCCTGTGCGCCGGGTTGAAGGCGGCGGCAGCCGATTGCGCGACATAGCAGACCTCGCGACCGCGCAGCTTGCGAAAGCCCTCCTTGCCGCCCTTGAGGATGTCGCGGCCGTTGAGGATGACCTCGCCGCCGGTGATCCGCACGCCGCCGCGGCCATAGCCCATCGATGCCAGGCCGATGGTCGACTTGCCGGCGCCGGACTCGCCGATCAGGCCGAGCACCTTGCCCTTTTCGAGCGTCAGCGAGACGTCGTGGACCAGCACGATGTTTCTCGGCGCCTCGCCCGGCGGGAACACGGTTGCCTCGATGCGCAGATTGCGGATATCGAGCAGCACGGACTTTGCTCGCTGGTCAGCCATTACCCGCGCCCTCCCTTCAGGCTCGTCGTGCGGTTGAGCACCCAGTCAGCGACAAGGTTGACGGAAATCGCCAGCATGGCGATCGCCGCAGCGGGGATGAGCGCCGCCGCTATGCCGAAGACGATGCCGTCCTTGTTTTCCTTGACCATGCCGCCCCAGTCGGCGCTAGGCGGCTGCACGCCGAGCCCGAGAAAGGACAGCGTCGACAGGAACAGCACCGCATAGATGAAGCGCAGGCCGAGTTCCGAGACCAGCGGCGACAACGCATTGGGCAGGATCTCGCGGAAGATGATCCAAGTGCTGCCTTCGCCGCGCAGCTTGGCCGCCTCGACGAAATCCATGACGTTGATGTCGACGGCGACCGCCCGCGACAGGCGGTAGACGCGGGTCGAGTCGAGGATGCCCATGACCAGGATCAGCGTCACCAGATTGGTTGGCAGCACAGAGAGTACGACGAGGCCCATGATCAGCGTCGGGATCGACATCAGGAGATCGACGAGACGCGACAGCAGCGTGTCGAACCAGCCGCCGAAGACCGCCGCCGAGAAGCCAAGGATGGCGCCGAGCGAGAACGACAGTGCGGTGGCCAGCACAGCGATGAACAGCGTGACGCGGGCGCCGTAGATCATGCGCGAAAGGAGGTCGCGGCCGAGATTGTCGGTGCCCAGCCAATGTGTCGCCGACATCGGTCCCCAGACATCGCCGACGATCTCGCCATTACCATACGGCGCGATCCACGGCGCGAAGATCGCCGCCAGCACGAACAGCGCCGTCAGCACCAGGCCGATCAGCGCCGGGATGGGGATGCGTTTTATGTCGAGCATGCCCGCTCCCCTTATTTCGGATGTCTGAGACGCGGATTGGCGACGATCGCCGCTATGTCCGCAATGATGTTGAGGCTGATGTAGACGGCGGCGAAGATCAGGCCGACCGCCTGCACCACCGGCACGTCGCGCTTGGTGACGTGGTCGACGAGATATTGCCCCATGCCGGGATAGACGAAGATCACTTCGACCACGACGACGCCGACGATGAGGTAGGCGAGGTTGAGCATGACGACGTTGATGATCGGCGCGATCGCATTGGGAAAGGCATGCCTGCGAATGACGGCGAAGGCCGAAAGCCCCTTGAGCTCGGCGGTTTCGACATAAGCCGACTGCATGACGTTGAGAATCGCGGCGCGCGTCATCCGCATCATATGGGCGAGCACCACCAGCGTCAGTGCTGCCGCCGGCAGCATGATCGCCTGCATGCGCTCGCCGAAAGGCATTCCGTCATAGACGGTCGAGATGCCGGGGAAGATCTGGTATTTCACGGCAAAGAAATAGACCAGCACGTAGCCGACGAAGAATTCGGGAAACGACGTCGAGGCGAGCGCCAGTCCGGAGATCAGCTTATCGACCCAGCCATTGCGGTAGCGCACCGCGATCAGGCCGAGGATGATCGCCAGCGGCACGGCCACGACCGCCGCCCAGAAGGCGAGGAACAGCGTGTTCCATAGCCGTCCCTTGATCGACGTCGCTATATCCTGGCCGCTCGACATGGCGGTGCCGAGATCGCCGGTCACGACGCCGCCGAGCCAGCGGAAATAGCGGACAAAGGCCGGATCGTTGAGGCCGAGCTGCTCGCGCAGATTAGCGAGCGATTCCGGTGTCGCAGACTGTCCGAGGATGGCTTGCGCGACGTCGCCGGGCAGGATTTGGGTGCCGGCGAAGATCAGGACCGATACGGCCAACAGCAGCAGGATGCCCAGCGCAATGCGCTGGGTCACCAGTTTCACGAGGGGTGAGGACATATCCGCAAGGCCGGGCTCAGGCTTCGAGCCAGCACTTTGCCAGAGCGTACCCGTTCATCAGCTCCTGATGCGGATCGTCGATCCAGCCGGCGACCTTGGCGCCCGTCGCGTCGATGAACTGGTTGAACATCGGCAGGATCAGGCCGCCCTCGTCGCGCACGAGCATCGCCATGTCGCGATACATCGCCTTGCGCTTGGCCTCGTCGAGCTCGGCACGCGCCGCCAGCACCATCTTGTCGAAATCCGGACGCTTGAAACGTGTGTCGTTCCAGTCAGCCGTCGACAGGTAAGCGGTCGAATACATCTGGTCCTGCGTCGAGCGTCCGCCCCAGTAGGAAGCGCAGAAGGGCTGCTTGTTCCAGACCTCCGACCAGTAGCCGTCGCCCGGTTCGCGCTTGATCTCGAGCGTGATGCCGGCCTTGGCCGCGCTCTGCTGGAACAGCTGCGCGGCATCGACGGCGCCGGGGAAGGCGACGTCCGACGTCCTGAGCAGGACGGCGCCGTCATGGCCCGACTTCTTGAAATGGAACTTGGCCTTGTCGGGATCGTATTTGCGCTGCTCGATGTCGTCGGAGAACAATGGGTAGGACTCATTGATCGGAAAGTCGTTGCCGAGCGAGCCGTAGCCCCTGAGGATCTTGTCGAGCATCTCCTCGCGGTCGATCGCCAGCTTCAGCGCCATGCGCAGATCGTTATTGTCGAACGGCGCCGTGTTGCAATGCATGATGAAGACGTAGTGGCCAGGTCCCGAATGGTTGCGGATGGTGACGCCCGGCAGACGCTTGATCAGGTCGACGATCTTCGGCTCTACGCGGTTGATCATGTTGACCTGGCCGCCTTGCAGCGCCGAGGTGCGCGCGGTGGCGTCGTTGATGACGATGATCTCGATCTGGTCGGCATGGCCCATCTTGTCGCCCTGCCAGTAATTGGCGAAGCGCTCGCCGCCATGGCGCACGCCGGGCTCGTTGGTGGTGACCTTGTAGGGTCCGGCCGAGATGCCGGCATCGGCCTTGTCCTTGCCGCCATTGGGCTGGACGATCAGATGGTAGTCGCTGAGCAGATAAGGCAGGTCGGCATTGGCTTCCTTCAGCGTCAGCACGACTTCCTTGCCGCTGGCCTTGATGCTCTCGATGCCCTTCATGTAGCCGAGCGCGCCCGACTTCGACTTCTCGTCCGAATGGCGTTCGAGGGTGGCAGCCACGTCCTCGGCGGTCACCGTCTTGCCATTGTGGAATTCGACACCGTCGCGAATCTTCAGCGTCCACACCTTGGCGTCGTCCGACGAGCCGATCTCCTCGGCAATGCGGTTCTCGAGAGTGCCTTCCGGTGAAAGCTCGACGATCAGTTCGCCCCACATCTTGCCGAAGGCGAACGGCACCTGGGTCATGAACAGGGCCGGATCGAGGCTGTTGGTGGACTCGCCGCCGACCAGGCCGGCCTTCAGCGTGCCGCCTTTGACCGGGCCCGCGGCGCGCGCCGCACTTGAAAGCAGCGAGTTGGCGAAGGTCGCGGTGACGCCGAGCGCTGCCGCCCGGCCGAGAAAATCACGACGGCTCAGTTTGCCGGATGCGACGCGCCGGCTAAGAAATTCCAGTTCGTTCGACATTTTGAGTTCCTCACTCTGTTGGTTCGACCTTGTGGTCGTTTTTTTATCGTTTCTTGTGAGGAGAATAATGACCGCAAGGGAACGTCGTAAGCAAGACCGAATGCGACATGCCGTGGCGTAAATCGCACGTCGCAATTGGACCAAAACCGCATAAGCGCTCAAAGCAGATCGCGCGGGATTTTCTCCTCGAAATTGCGCTCGAAAACCAGTTTCTCTCCTTCATAGGCTTCGATTCTGGCGTTAACCATGAAGTTTTGCGCGTCGGACCGCATCTCGGCTGATGTTTCGGTGCGCACCGACCATCCATTTCGCGACAGCGTTTGCGTCCAATGCGTTTTGCCCGACGCTGACAGCGGATCGTCGGGATGGATCGCCCATGTCTCTCGCGCGATGCTGCCATTGGCGAGGCCATGCTCCAGGTCGCGCATCTCGCCGAAATCGTTGACAATGGAAAGCGTAACGATTCCGGTCTTCTCGTCGCGATCGACATGACGCTCGGAATTGGCGGCGCGGATCGTTTCGGTTGCCCACGGCGCGGCTGCCTCGGGCGTGGGAAACCTGAGTTCGTCGCCTTGCGCCAGCGGGCGCAACGGCAGCTTCAGCGTCGCTGCCGACAGGTCGAGCCGGACCGGCTCCGGCGATGGCCAGATCATCGGCCAGTAGGCGTTCGAAACGGCGATACGCAGGCGGTGGCCGGCCGGCACGCGATAGGCGCATTGGTCGAGCACCACCCGGGCGCCGAAAGTTTCGCCCGGCACCAGCGCTTGCGGGAATTCGTGCGAGTTGCGGTGCGTCAGGTTGAGCACGCCGTAGGAGATCAGTTCGGACGCGCCGTCGGGATGCACGTCGCACAGCCGGATGGCGATGTTCGCCTGGCGCCGGTCCGATGAAACCCTGACCGACAACTCCGGCGCGCCGACAATGTCGATCGCCTCCGTCAGCACAGGTTGGTCGAAGCACACCGACAGCGCGTCGTCGGGGCGCTGGTCGCCGGGCAGTTCCGGTCCGAAGGTGAAGGGAAAATATTCGCCGCCGGCGAGCCCGCAGCTTTGCAGTGATGCGACGATGGCCGGCTTGATGCCTTCTGGAATTAGCTCGACTTCCTGTGTCTCGATATCAGGCGATGGCCACACCGGTTCGGCGACCCAGCGGCCCGGCCGTTCGGGATGCCAGCGCGCCGGGCGGACGCTGTCCATGACGTAGGCGCGGTAGGCCGGGTCGGTCTCGACGTCGGTGTCGATGTCCTTCAGCCAGCGGTCCCACCAGCGCAACGCCTCCTGCAGGAAGCCGATGCGCGGTTCAGGCGCCGCATAGTGCGGGTATTTATGAATCCACGGGCCGACAATGCCTTTGACCGGCGCCCCGATATTGGCGACGAGATGGGAAATGGTGTTGCGATAGCCGTCATGCCAGCCGCCGATCGACAGCACGGCGGCCTGGATGGCGGAATAGTCCTCGCAGATCGAGCCGCGCTTCCAATAAGCGTCGCGGTGCTGGTGCTTCAGCCATAGCGGCGCCAGGAAGGGCTGGTTCTCCAGCCGGGTCAACCACAGGTCGCGCCAGCGGTTGTCGCCGGCCAGCAGCGGATCCGGCGGTCGCGACGAGTAGGACAGCATGGTCGAGGCCCAGCCGAAATTCTCGATCAGCAGGCAGCCGCCCTTGTAGTGGATATCGTCGGAATAGCGGTCGACGGTCGAGCACAGGCTGATGACCGCCTTCAGCGCCGGCGGCCGCCTGGCTGCCGTCTGCAGGCAGTTGAAGCCGCCCCAGGAGATGCCCATCATGCCGACACTGCCGTTGCACCAGGGCTGGCCCGCCGCCCAGGCGATCACGTCGCAGGCGTCCTGCAATTCCTGCTCGGAATATTCGTCGTCCATCAGCCCATCGGAATCGCCATTGCCGCGCATGTCGACGCGGATCGAGGCGTAGCCGTGACCGGCGAAATAGGGATGCGTCAGTTGATCGCGAAAGATGGTGCCGTCGCGCTTGCGGTAGGGCAGGTGCTCGAGGATCGCCGGCACCGGGTCGTCGACGGCATCGGCCGGCATCCATACCCGCGCCGACAGCCGGCAGCCATCCGGCATGACGATCCCCACGTCCGGAAATTCGACGACCTTGCGGGGAAATTCAGTGACGATTTTCATGCGGCCACATGATGGAGCCGCTGCCGATGCGTCATGGGCCAGCCAACGAAATCGGCTGGTCAATCCGCGTCAGTTCAACGGAATGTCGTTGTCAGCCTTGCTCGCCTGGTAGGCTTCGGACAGTTCGTCATAGCACTCCGCGATCTTGCCGACCCGCGCTTCCAGCCGCTGGCGCTCGGCCTCGGGCAACGATCGCACCAGTCTGCGGATCGAAAAACTCTTCCAGTAGGCATTCTCGGCATTGTAGCCGCCGGGGTCGAGGGTGAAGACCTCTTTCAGGATCTTCAGATCGTGCGGGATGGCGAAGCTGTCGCGCGAATCCTCATGCGAAAACAAATAGTAGAAATTGTCGAAGCCGGTCCAGGTGATCGCCGACAGGCAGAGCGAGCAGGGTTCATGCGTGGCGAGAAAAATCGCGTCCTTGGTGTCGACACGCTCAGCCTTCGGCATTTCATAGAACCGCTTCAGGCAGTGCACTTCGCCATGCCAGAGCGGATTTTCCGTCTCGTTGTTGGTTTCGGCGAGCACCAGCGATCGGTCGTTCTTGCGCAGGATCGCCGCTCCGAACAGCTTGTTGCCATGGGCGACGCCTTCGGCTGTCTTCGGCACAATGTCATGCTCGATGACGTCGAGCAGGCGGTCGATCAGCGAGACGTCGGCCATCATGCGGTTCCGTCGGGGAGATGGATCTCGTAAGCGTGCGAGAAATGGCACTCTTCGAGGTTGGCGCCGTCGCCACCGCGGTCGACGACGAGGAAATCCTGGGCCTCGCCGATCGGCGTCAGCACGCCGTGCCACCGATTGCGCGGATAATTGACGCCTTGCCCAGGCGCGGTGATGAAGGCGTGCGGCTCGCCCGGACCTTCGTCGCCATCATGGCAGACGACGACCAGGAACGGCCGTGGCGACAGCGGGATGAAAGCCTGGCTGCCGAACGGATGACGCTCGACCATGGTCAGCTTCAGCGGAAAATCGTAGGGCGTGCCGCGCACCATGGAGATCAGCACACGCGCATTCGGCCCTAGCGCTTGCGCCGTGGCTAGGTCATGGTAGCGCTCGGCCTTGCCGCCATTGATCGGGTAGTGGTTGTCGCCGCCCATATCGATGACGTCGCCGAATTCGGCAAAATTTTCGCGGGTCAGCGGGCGCGCCACGATGCGCCTCATGGCGCGCGCCTCCCGACGCCGGCGCCACCAAGCTTGGCGTGCCGGTTGACATCCTTGTAGAGCAGGTAGCGGAATTTTCCGGGACCGCCGGCATAGCAGGCCTGCGGACAGAAGGCGCGCAGCCACATATAGTCGCCGGCCTCGACCTCGATCCAGTCCTGGTTGAGGCGGTAGACCGCCTTGCCCTCCAGCACATAGAGGCCGTGTTCCATGACATGCGTCTCGGCGAAGGGAATGACCGCACCCGGCTCGAGCGTGACGATGGTGACATGCATATCGTGGCGCATGTCTTCAGGGTCGACGAAGCGCGTCGTCGCCCAACGGCCCTCGGTGCCGGGCATCGGCGTCGGCGCAATGTCCTGTTCGTTGGCAAAGAAGGCTTGCGGGGCATCAATGCCTTCGACGGCGTCGTAAGCCTTGCGGATCCAGTGGAAGCGGGTAGCAGCACCGCTCTCGTTGCGAACGCTCCATCCGCTGGCCGGCGGCAGGAAAGCAAAGCCGCCCGGCTGCAGGACATGTTTCTCGCCAGCCAGCGAAACCGTCAGTTCGCCCTCGACCACGAACAAGGCGCCCTCGGCGCCGGCATCCGGTTCCGGCCCGTCGCTGCCGCCGCCGGGCGCGACCTCGACGATATATTGCGAAAACGTCTCGGCAAACCCGGACAGCGGGCGCGACAGCACCCAGACGCGGGTCTTGTCCCAGAATGGCAAGGCGCTCGTGACGATGTCCTGCATCACCCCCCGGGGAATGACGGCATAGGCCTCGGTGAAGACAGCCCGGCCGGTCAGCAGCTCACTCTGGCCGGGGTGGCCGCCATGCGGCGCGTAGTAGGTTCGCTCGGCCATTTTCATCATATCCATCAGTTCAGAGCCTATGCGGAAGCCAAAGCCTATTGTGGAGGCCAAGCCTATTGCGGGAGCATGTCCTTGAGGCGAAGCAGTGCGATGCGCTCGACCTGTTTGCAGGCGGTTTCGAATTCGACGCCACGGCTGTTGCCGATGCGCGCCTCGAACTCCGCCAGGATTTCTTGCTTGGTCTTGCCTTTCACCGCGATGATGAAGGGGAAGTCGAAATTGGCGACGTAGGCGGCATTGAGCTCGGAGAACAGCTCGCGCTCCTTGTCGGTCAGCGCATCGAGCCCGGCGGAAGCCTGTTCCCTGGCCGAATCCGTTGTCAGCCGCTTGGCCTGCGCCAGTTTTCCGGCGAGGTCGGGATGGGCGTTGAGCACGGAGAGCCGCTCGGCCTCGCTGGCGCCGCGAAAGACACGGCACAGCGCACTGTGCAGGCCGCCGGCACTGTCATGCGCCGGGCCGAGTTCCAGCCCATAGGCACGCTCGGCGATCCACGGCGAATGCTCGAACACGCCGCCGAAAGCCTGGACGAAGGCCTCGAACTCCATTTTTGACGGGCGCAGCGCCGGCGGCCGGAACGGATGGTTTTTTTGCCAGTGCCTGGCGATGTCGATGCGTCGCGCCAGCCAGACCCTGTCGTGCGATTTGACGTAGTCGACGAAGCGCTTCAGCGCCGCGACCCGGCCCGGCCGGCCGACGAGGCGGCAGTGCAGGCCGATATTCATCATGCGCGGCCGCCCTGCCTTGCCCTCGGCATAGAGCGTGTCGAAACTATCCTTGAGATAGCCGAAGAATTGGTCGCCCGAGTTGAAACCCTGCGGCGTAGCGAAGCGCATGTCGTTGGCGTCGAGCGTATAGGGGATGATGAGCTGCGGTTTTGTCGACCCGTCCGGCCCACCATGCTCGAACCAGTACGGCAGTTCGTCGTCATAGGTGTCGGACACATAGTCGAAGCCGCCTTCTTCCGCCGCCAGCCGCACAGTGTTGATCGAAGTGCGGCCGGTGTACCAGCCGGTCGGCCGCGCCCCGGTCACCTCGTAGTGCAGGCTAACAGCCGCTTCCATATCGCGGCGCTCGTCCTCCGGCGCATGGTCGCGGTAATCGATCCATTTCAGCCCATGCGAGGCGATCTCCCAGCCGGCCTCCTGCATCGCCGCGACCTGGTCGGGCGAGCGCGCCAGCGCTGTGGCGACACCGTAACAGGTGACCGGCACCTCGGCTTCGCTGAACAGGCGCAGCAATCGCCAGAAGCCGGCGCGCGCGCCATATTCGTAGATCGATTCCATGTTCCAGTGGCGCTGGCCGGGCCAGGGCGCAGCACCGACGATCTCGGACAGGAAGGCTTCCGAAGCCTTGTCGCCGTGCAGGACGCAGTTCTCGCCGCCCTCCTCGTAATTGACGACGAACTGCACCGCGACATGCGCCCCACCAGGCCATTTCGGATCCGGAGGATTGGCGCCGTAGCCGCGCATGTCTCGTTCGTAACGCATTGTCGCTCCTGCCGGATAGTGTGATCAGGATAGTCGAAAGGATTGCTTGCGCATTCCCCCGAAAATTTTTGAAAGTGTTTTTGCAGCACTTGGCTCGACCGGGACTTATGCATTGCCTTTAAATGGCGCACAATTCTTCAAATATGTTCGACCGTACCGGAATGGGAGCAGCCAGTGGCGGAAACGTCGATAGCCGAAGGCGGACGTCTGACGACTCATGTCCTCGACACCGCAACCGGCCGGCCGGCGGCCGGCCTGTCGATCGAGCTTTACCGCATCAACGACGACATGCGGACGCATCTGAAGACAGCGGTCACCAATGCCGACGGCCGCTGTGACGCGCCGCTGCTTGCCGATGCGGAATTCCGCACCGGCGAATACGAGCTGGTCTTCGCTGCCGGCGACTATCTGCGCCGGCAAGGGTTGAGACTGCCGGAACCGGCCTTCCTCGACAGCGTGCCGATCCGCTTCGGCATGGCCGAGCCGGTGCACTATCATGTGCCGCTGCTTATATCCCCCTACGGCTATTCGACTTATCGGGGGAGCTGAGACATGACGAGGCTCAAAACACGCAGCGAGATACGCTTGATCCTCAATGGCGAGAAGGTTGCGTTGACCAAGGTTGCGCCCGACGAGACCTTGCTCGACTGGCTGCGGCTCGAGCGCTCGCTGCGCGGCACCAAGGAAGGTTGCGCCGAGGGCGATTGCGGCGCCTGCACCGTGCTGGTCGGAAGGCTCTCAGGCGGCCGGCTGGTCTATGAAAGCGTCAATGCCTGCATCCGCTTCCTTGGCTCGCTCGACGGTACGCATGTTGTGACCATCGAGCACCTGCGCGGCGACGGCGAAAAACTGCATCCGGTGCAGCAGGCGATGGTCGATTTCCACGGCTCGCAATGCGGCTTCTGCACGCCCGGCTTCGTCATGTCGCTTTATGCCCTGTGGATGCGGTCGCCTGAGCCTTCGGATGCAGCCATAGAAAAGGCGCTGCAGGGCAATCTCTGCCGCTGCACCGGCTACGAGGCGATCGTCCGCGCCGCGCGAGCCATCTCCAGCTACGGCAAGGCGGCAAAGGATCCGCTGGCGGCGGAGCGCAAGGCCATCGCCGAGAAGCTTGCGGCCATGAAAGACGGTGCGCGCATCGAGATCGGCGCCGGCAAGCAGCGGCTGGTCGTGCCGGCCGATGCCGACGACCTCGCCGCCGTGCTCGACAAGGAGCCGGGCGCCACCATCGTTGCCGGTTCGACCGATGTCGGCCTGTGGGTGACCAAGCACATGCGCGAGATTGCGCCGGCGATCTTCATCGGCAATCTCGACGGGCTGTGCATGATTTCCGAGGACGAGGGCATCATATCGATCGGCGCTGGTATCACCTACACCGAGGCTTTCTCGACGCTGGCGAAACGCATCCCGGCGCTGGGCCCGCTGTTCGATCGCATTGGCGGCGACCAGGTGCGCAATATGGGCACGATCGGCGGCAACATCGCCAATGGCTCGCCGATCGGCGACACGCCGCCGCCGCTGATCGCTTTGGGTGCGCGGCTGACGCTGCGCCGCGGCAACAAGCGGCGGACGATCCCCCTCGAAGATTTCTTCATCGCCTATGGCAAGCAGGATCGGCAGCCGGGCGAGTTCGTCGAGGCGGTGCATGTCCCGGTGCCAGGCCGGGACATGAAATTCGCCGTCTACAAGATCACCAAGCGCCGCGACGAGGACATCACCGCAGCACTTGGCGCATTCCTGCTGACCCTGGCCAAGAACGGCACGGTGGCGGAGGTGCGAATTGCCTATGGCGGCATGGCGGCAACGCCGAAGCGGGCTTTTGGCGTGGAAAAGGCGCTGCTCGGCAAGCCCTGGACGGAGGCGACGGTCGAGGCGGCGATGGCCGAGTACGCCAGGGACTTTACGCCGCTGACCGACATGCGGGCGAGCGCCGAATACCGGGCGCTGGCGGCGAAGAACCTGCTGCTGCGCTTCTTCGCCGAGACCAGCGGCACCAAGGCGCCGATCCAGATATCGCGCCACGAGGCGGCGTGATGAGCTTGCACATTACCCCCGGTAAACGAACAGCCGAACGATCGCGAGTAGCGCCCTTCTCCCCGTTTGCGGGGAGAAGATGCCGACAGGCAGATGAGGGGCGGCGCCTTCGTCGATCGATATTCGCAAGCTCGTCAACGTCTACGCTGCCCCTCATCCGGCCCTTCGGGCCACCTTCTCCCCGTGAACGAGGAAAAGGGAGGAGAGGCGCACCATGACCCGCCACGCTCCCAACCTTAAGGCACAGAAAATCGCTGGTGGCGTTGCCACCGACCAGCACCATGATTCCGCGCACAAGCACGTCCGCGGCACGGCCGTCTATATCGACGACATGCCGGAATCATCAGGCACGCTGCATGGCTGCCTTGGGCTTTCCACGGCAACGCACGCCACAATCACCAGCATGGACCTGTCGGCGGTGCGCGCAGCACCCGGCGTTGTCGACGTGCTGACGGCCAGCGACGTGCCGGGCGAGAACGATATTTCGCCGACCGGCCGCCACGATGAACCAGTGCTGGCCGATAGTGAGGTGCAGTTCTTCGGCCAGCCGATCTTCTGCGTCATTGCCGAAACCCGCGAGCAGGCGCGCCGCGCCACTGCGCTGGCCAAGGTCGAATACAAGCAATTGCCCTTTGTCATCGACATCGGCGTCCTCGATCCCGAGAAGGACAAGCTGGTCACGCCGCCGCTGACCTTGAGGCGTGGCGATGCAGCGGCTGCGATCAAGGCGGCGCCGCGCCGGCTGAAGGGAAAAATGCGCATCGGCGGCCAGGACCATTTTTATCTCGAAGGCCAGATCGCCATGGCCATTCCCGGCGAGGATCAGGACGTCACGATTTATGCCTCGACCCAGCATCCGAGTGAAATCCAGCACATGGTCAGCCATGCGCTCGGCGTGCCGAGTCATGCCGTCACGGTCGAGATCCGCCGCATGGGTGGCGGCTTCGGCGGCAAGGAAACGCAGGGCAACCAGTTTGCTGCGCTGGCGGCGATTGCTGCTAAAAAACACCATCGCGCGGTGAAAATCCGGCCCGACCGCGACGACGACATGATCGCCACCGGGAAGCGCCATGACTTTCTGGTCGACTACGAGGTTGGCTTTGACGACGAGGGCAATATTCTCGGCGTCGATTTCATGTTCGCCGCGCGCTGCGGTTTCTCGGCGGACCTCTCAGGACCAGTGACCGATCGCGCGCTGTTCCACTGCGACAACACCTATTTCTGGCCGGCGGTCCATGCGCAATCGGCGCCGCTCTACACCAATACCGTGTCGAACACCGCCTTCCGCGGCTTCGGCGGTCCCCAAGGCATGGTCGGCGCCGAGCGCGTCATCGAGGAGGTCGCCTTTGCCGTCGGCAAGGATCCGCTCGAGATCCGTAAGAAGAACTTTTATGGCACCAGCGACCGCAACATCACGCCCTATCACCAGACGGTCGAGGACAACATCATCCATCGCATCGTCGCCGAGCTGGAGGCGAGTTGCGACTATGCGAGGCGCCGCCGCACGGTTCGTGCCTTCAACGCCAACAGTCGCTTCATCAAGCGTGGATTGGCGCTGACGCCGGTCAAGTTCGGCATCTCGTTCACCGCCACCCACTACAATCAGGCCGGCGCGCTGGTGCATGTCTACACCGACGGTTCGGTGCATCTGAACCATGGCGGCACCGAAATGGGGCAGGGCCTCTACGTCAAGGTGGCGCAGGTGGTGGCGGAAGAATTCCAGATCGACCTCGACCAGGTAAAGATCACCGCGACGACGACCGGCAAGGTGCCGAACACCTCGGCGACCGCCGCCTCGTCCGGTTCCGACCTCAACGGTATGGCGGCGCAGAACGCGGCCCGGCAGATCAAGGAGCGGTTGACCAACTTCGCCGCCGAAAAATACCAGGTGCCGCGCGACCAGGTGCTGTTCCTGCCCAACCGGGTGCGCATCGGCAACCAGGAGATCGCCTTCGCCGATCTCGTCAGGCAGGCTTATATGGCGCGCATCCAGCTTTCGGCGGCGGGCTTCTACAAGACGCCAAAAATCCACTGGGACCGTGACAAGGGCGAGGGTCGCCCCTTCTATTATTTCGCCTATGGCGCCGCGTGCTCGGAAGTCTCGGTCGACACGCTGACCGGCGAATATGTCGTCGAGCGCACCGACATCCTGCACGAGACCGGCCGCTCGCTGAACCGCGCCATCGACCTTGGCCAGGTCGAGGGCGGCTTCATCCAGGGCATGGGCTGGCTGACGACGGAGGAGCTTTGGTGGGACGAAAAGGGCCGGCTGCGCACCCATGCGCCGTCGACCTACAAGATTCCGCTCGCCTCGGACCGACCGAAGATCTTCAACGTGACGCTGGCCGATTGGCCGGAAGCGAGCGAGCCGACGGTGCACCGCTCCAAGGCGGTCGGCGAGCCGCCGCTGCCGCTTGGCATCTCGGTGCTGCATGCGCTGTCGGATGCGGTGGCAAGCGTTGCCGATCACCAGATCTGCCCGCGCCTCGACCCACCGGCGACGCCGGAGCGGGTGCTGATGGCGATCGAACGGCTGAAGGAGGAGGCCAAGACCGGTACTTGAATCCGGTCCCGGGGTCGTACAAGGCGTGCAATCCAGGCCGAAAAACCCTATGTTTCCCGAAAGGGAAAGCAAAAACATGACCTCGAAAGTGCAAAGCCTGAAAGCATTTCTTGGCGGCGCCGGCCGGATTGCCCTGGTCGAGGTGGCCGGGACCAAAGGCTCGACGCCCCGCGAGAAGGGCGCCTTCATGCTCGTCTCGGGCGCGGCGATTTTTGGCACGATCGGCGGCGGTCAGCTCGAATATATGGCGATCGACAAAGCGCGGCAGATGCTTTTCTCCCCCCTTGAGGGGGAGATGGCCGCGGAGCGGCCAGAGGGGGTTGTCTCAGAAGGCACCGCCAGAGCGTCGAGCACTGCCGCGGCGACCCCACCCGACGGCTTCGCCGCCACCCTCCCCTCAAGGGGGAGGGAGACCCGCGCCAGGCTCGATGTCCCGCTCGGGCCCGAGATCGGCCAGTGCTGCGGCGGCAGGGTCGAGGTGCTGATCCGGCTGGTCGACACGGCGTTGGCGAAAGAGCTGGTCGCGGCGGCGGACGCCGAGCAGGCGCAGCTGCCGCATGTCTACATCTGCGGCGGAGGCCATGTCGGCAAGGCGCTTGCCTCGGCGGTGGCCTTGCTGCCTGTGCATGTCGTCGTTGTCGAGACACGGGCCGAGGCGCTGGAGGGCATGCCGGACACGGTCGAAACCAGCCTGACGCCGATGCCCGAGGCATTGGTGCGCAAAGCTCCGGCTGGCGCCGCGTTCGTCGTCCTCACTCACGACCACGCGCTGGATTTTCTGATTGTCGCCGAGGCGCTGAAACGCCGGGATGCCGCCTATGTCGGCATGATCGGCTCGAAGACCAAGAGGGCGACATTCAGGAGCTGGTTCCTGAAGTCGGCGGACGGCAGCGAGGCGGAATTTGCCCGCCTCGTCTCGCCGATCGGCGGCGATGCGGTCAAGGACAAACGTCCGCAAGTGATCGCGGCCTTGGCGGCGGCCGAGATCATGGCAGCGCTGGTGAAGGCCGGCCAGCGGCAATCGACTGGGCGCGTCCCACTACCGGAGTTCGTCACTGGGCGGGCGCGATGACTCGCAAAACGACCTTGACGTTGTGGGCGGGATCGATCCTGTATTTCGTCGCCTTGTCGACGATCACTCAGCTCCTCGTCTGGTATGCGCCGGGACGTATCTCAAATCCGGATCGACTGGTCATATTTCTTCTGGTCAGCCCGTTCATTGTAACGCTTTGGACCAGCTTCGTTATCTTTTATTCCGTGCTTGCCTGGCCCCTACTCGCGGCAAGCCCAAAGTCATGGCTGGATAAGCAGGGTGGGGGTCTGCTCTACAATCTGCTCTGGCGGGAATTGCGGGACAAGGTAGACGATGCACCATCTCGCTAAAGCGGCACAAGCTACGCGCCGCTGCGCTAGCATATCGTAAGGAGCCCTGAACCAACGAAACGGCGAGATGCATCGTGGACGCCGTTGCCACCATCGTTCGAGCCACGCGTCACTTGCCGGCCAGAATATCCTTGATCAGCCGTTGGCAGCGCTCGGCCATAAAGTCGAGCAGCAGCCGCACCTTCGGGTCCTGCAGCTTCTTGTGCGGGTAGACGGCGGCGAACTGCACCGGCGTCGGAGGCGTGTCGGGCAGGATCACCTTCAGCCGCCGGTCGCGGATGAACGGCTCGACCTCGAAGCGCGGCTTGTTGATGATGCCGCGGCCCGACAGCGCCCAGCCGGTCAGCACGTCGCCATCGTCGGTGTCATAGGGTCCGTGCACTTCGAACTTCCGCGGACCGTCGGCCGTCTGCAGCGTCCACACATATTCGCGCGCGCCGGCGTAGCGCAGCATCAGGCAGTCGTGTTTGCTGGCGATCAGTTCCTGCGGCTCGGTCGGCTCGCCGCGCGCCTCCAGATATTCCGGCGCCGCCACCAGCACCCGTTCGCACTCCATGATGCCGCGCATTCTGAGGCTGGAATCCTCGATGATGCCGAGCCGGAAGGCAACGTCGATGCCTTCCTTCATGATGTCGACATTGTGGTCCGAAAGCCTCAGCCGCACCTCGATGTCAGGATATTTGTCGTGGAAATCGGGGATTCCCGACGCCACCAGCCGCCGGCCAAGCCCGAGCGGCGCTGTCACCTTGATGGTGCCGCGCGGCTGGCCGGAAAGCGCCGAGACGGCGGCTTCGGCCTCGGTGATCGCCTCCAGTACCTGCTTGGCGCCGGAGTAGAACACGGTGCCGTGCTCGGTCGGCATCAACTGCCGCGTGGTGCGATTGAAGAGCCTGACACCAAGGTGTTTCTCAAGCTCCTTGATGCGGTTGGAAGCGACCGCCGGCGAGATGCGCATGTCGCGGCCCGCCGCCGACAGATTGCCGAGCTCGACGACGCGAACGAAGACGGCGATGTTGTCGAGATAGGCCATGCGGCTTTAGGGCTCTCATTCGGCTGCGTAGGGATAACCCTAGTATTTTCCAATTTTTTTTGAAAGTCATCGTGCAGCTCGGCCCTTTCCGTTTACGCTCCAGTCCGTAAAGTCACCCGATCGGCAGGGACGACTTTTCAATGATGGATTTTGCAATTTTCTGGGACTGGCTGAGTTTCGCCGTGCGCTGGCTGCATGTCGTCACCAGCATAGCCTGGATCGGCTCGTCCTTCTATTTCGTCGCCCTCGATCTCGGCTTGCGCCAACGTCCGGGCATGCCTGTCGGCGCCTTCGGCGAGGAATGGCAGGTGCATGGCGGCGGCTTCTACCACATCCAGAAATATCTAGTGGCGCCGGCCGAAATGCCTGAGCACCTGACCTGGTTCAAATGGGAATCCTACGCCACCTGGCTGTCGGGCTTTGCCATGCTGTGCGTCGTCTACTATGCCGGGGCGGACCTCTTCCTGATCGATCCCAACGTGCTGGCCATGTCGGTGCCTACAGGCATCTTGCTGTCGCTGGCGACGATCGGCGTTGGCTGGGTGGTCTACGATCTCCTGTGCCGTTCGCCGCTTGGCAGGAGCGACACCGGCCTGATGCTGGTGCTCTATGGCGTGCTGGTGTTCATCGCCTGGGGTCTTACCCATCTGTTCACCGGCCGCGCCGCTTTCCTGCATCTTGGCGCCATCACCGCGACGATCATGTCGGCCAATGTCTTCATGGTCATCATCCCGAACCAGAAGATCGTCGTCGCCGACCTGATCGCCGGCAGGAAGCCAGATCCGAAATACGGCAAGATCGCCAAGCAGCGCTCGCTGCACAACAATTACCTGACGCTGCCCGTTCTGTTCCTGATGCTGTCGAACCACTACCCGCTGGCGTTCGGCACAGAATTCAACTGGGTGATCGCGTCGCTGGTGTTCGGCATCGGCGTGCTGATCCGGCACTATTTCAACACTAGGCATGCGCGCAAAGGCAACCCGACCTGGACCTGGCTGGCTGCCGCCGTGCTGTTCGTCGTCATTATCTGGCTGTCGACGGCGCCGAAAGTGCTGACCGGCGAACTCAAGGCGTCCTCGACGGCACAGGTCTACATCGCCTCGGCACATTTTCCCGCAGTGCGCGACACGGTGCTTGGCCGCTGCTCGATGTGCCATGCGCAGGAGCCATCCTACGAAGGCATCTATCACGCGCCGAAAGGTGTGATGCTTGACACGGACGCCGGTATCGCCGAGCAAGCCCGCGAGATCTACCTGCAGGCTGGCCGCAGCCACGCCATGCCGCCCGCCAATGTCACCCATATCACCGACAAGGAGCGGGCGCTGTTGGCGGCTTGGTTCGAGGAGGCAGGGAAATAAGCATGACCAGCACGCTCCTGCGCGGCCGCACGCTGTCCTTCCTGCGCTGGCCAGAAACCGTCGACGACCATTCCGCCTGGCGCTACGAGGACGATGGCGGCCTGCTGCTCCGCAACGGCAGGATCGTTGCCGCGGGCGCTTATGCCGACATCGAGAAAAAGGCTGATGAAGGCGTAAAAAAGATCGACCACCGCCCGCATTTGCTGCTGCCTGGTTTCATCGACACACATGCGCATTTTCCGCAGATGCAGGTCATCGCCTCATACGGCGCCGAATTGCTCGACTGGCTGAACACCTATACTTTTCCCGAGGAGAAAAAATTCCAGAACGCCCAGCATGGCCGCCGCATCGCCAGACTGTTCCTCGACGAGATGCTGCGCCACGGCACGACGACGGTCGCCGCCTATTGCTCGGTGCACAAGGAATCGGCCGAGGCGTTCTTCGCCGAGTCGCATCATCGCAACATGCTCAACATCGCCGGCAGGGTGATGATGGATCGCAACGCGCCGGAGGGCGTGCTCGACACGCCGCAGTCCGGCTATGACGACAGCAAGGCGCTGATCGCCGAGTGGCACGGCAAGGGGCGCCAGCACTATGCCATCACACCGCGCTTCGCCATTACCTCCTCACCCGAGCAATTGGAGATGGCGGGTGCGCTCTGCCGCGAACATTCTGATCTGCACATGCAGACGCATCTGTCGGAAAACCACGCCGAGATTGCCTTTACGCTGCAACTCTACCCGCAGGCGCACGACTATACCGATGTCTACGAGCAATACGGGCTGCTCGGGCGCAAAAGCCTGTTCGGCCACTGCATCCATCTGTCGGAACGCGAGGCGGATGCGCTATCGGAAACGGGCTCGGTCGCCGTGTTCTGTCCGACCTCGAACCTGTTCCTCGGCTCGGGTCTGTTCGATTATCAGCGCTACCGCACGCGTGACAAAGCCCTCCGCATCGCCACCGCCACCGATGTCGGTGGCGGCACCAATTACTCGATGCTGCGCACCATGGATGAGGGCTACAAGGTGATCGCGCTGAACGGCGAGAAGCTCAATCCGTTCCAGTCGTTCTGGCAGCTCACCCGCGGCAATGCCGAGGCGCTGTCGATCGTGGAAAGGATCGGCACGCTCGACCAGGGCAGCGATGCCGACATCGTCGTCCTCGATGCCCGCGCTACGCCGGCGATGCGGCTGCGTATGGAGACGGCGGACACGCTGGCGGAGGAGCTGTTTCTGCTGCAGACGCTGGGCGACGACCGCGCCGTGCGCGAGGTCTATGTCGCTGGACGGGCGATGAAGACCGATATGGCGGTTTAGCTATCCCAGACGTCCCGGCTTGACCCGGCGGCAGCCATCGGTCAAAGCCTGCAGCGAAGTTGACAGGGGAACGACATGGCCGTTGCGGACGACATCGCTCTGATCAAGGAACAGGAAGCCACGCTTGTCTTCCCCGTCTTCGACGAATCTGTCGCCTTCAAGATCGGCTCGGCGATCCGCGACCGGGCGCTAGCCGAAGACCTGCCGATCATCGTCGACATCAGGACCTTCGACCGGCCGCTGTTCTATGCAGCGATGCCAGGCTCGAATGCTTCCAATCCGGACTGGGCGCGGCGCAAGACCAACGTCGTGCGGCGGTTCCTGAAAAGCACTTACCGCATGGTGCTGGAGCAGCAGCGTCCCGACCGCAGCTTCAAGCCGGGCGAGGGGCTCGATATATCTGACTATGTGCTGGCCGGCGGCGGATTTCCGGTCACGGTCAAGGGCGCCGGTGTGATCGGTGTGATCGCGGTCTCGGGCCTGCCGGAACGCGAGGATCACTCCGTCGTCGTCGATGCGCTGTGCAGCCACCTCGGCGTCGACGGGCGCGAGCTGGCACTGCCGCCGGAAGCAAAATGACAGAGATCGATCCCAAGACCTTCCTCGCCGCCATCTTCAATGCCGCCGTTGCCGCCGCTGATCCCCAGAGGACGATCAGGGACCATTTGCCGGCAATGCCGAAGGGGCGCACCATCGTCATCGGCGCAGGAAAAGGCTCGGCGCAGATGGCGGCGGCTTTCGAAAAAGTGTGGGACGGGCCGATCGAAGGGCTGGTCGTCACCCGTTACGGCTATGGCGCGACCTGCCAACGCATCGAGATTATCGAGGCGGCGCATCCGGTGCCGGATGCCGCCGGGCTCGAAGCGTCGCGCCGGCTGCTCGAAAAGGTGCAGGGTCTGACCGCGGACGATCTGGTCGTGGCGCTCATCTCAGGCGGCGGCTCGGCGCTGCTGCCGTCGCCTGCCGAAGGTCTGACGCTGGCCGACGAGATCGCCGTCAACGAGGCGCTGCTTGCCTCCGGCGCACCGATCGCCGCCATGAACACCATCCGCAAGCATGTTTCCACGATCAAGGGTGGCAGGCTGGCGGCAGCTGCCTATCCGGCAAAGGTGGTGTCGCTGGTCGTCTCCGACATTCCCGGCGACAATCCGGCGCTGGTGGCCTCCGGCCCGACCGTTCCCGATTCCGGCAACCGCCAAGAGGCGCTGGCATCGATCGCCGCCTACGGCATGAAACTGCCGGCCTCTGTTATGGCGCATATCAATTCGCCGGCCGCCGATGCGCCGCGCGTCGATGATCCGCGTTTTTCGCGTAACGAAGTGCATCTGATCGCCTCGGCCGGCGTCTCGCTGGAAGCGGCCGCAGCCGAAGCCAGGCGCCATGGCATCGAGGCGGTCATCCTGTCCGATTCCATCGAGGGCGAGGCGCGCGAGGTCGGCGGTGTTCACGCGGCAATCGCCCGTGAAGTGGCGACGCGCAACAGGCCTTTCCGAAAGCCCGTGCTGATCCTGTCAGGCGGCGAGACGACAGTGACCGTTCGGGCAAAGGGCAAGGGCGGCCGTAACTCGGAATTCCTGCTTGCCTTCGCCCTTGGCATCAGCGGTATGGATGGCATCCATGCGCTGGCCGCCGATACCGACGGCATCGACGGTTCGGAAGACAATGCCGGCGCCTTTGCCGACGGCTCGACGGTGTCGCGTATGCGGGCGGCCGGCGTCGATGCCAAGGCGATGCTTGCCGGCAACAATGCCTGGACGGCATTCAACGCCGTCGGCGATCTCTTCGTGCCCGGCCCGACCGGGACGAACGTCAATGATTTGAGGGCAATCCTGATCAGATAGGCTCAGGCGGCCATCAGCTTTTTCACCGCCTTCATGTCCTGCAGGAACCGCTCGCGTTCGGCCTGTTTGTCGGCCGGTTCGCGAATGCGCAGGATGAAGGACGGGTGGATGGTGACGAACACAGGCAAGCCATCATCCCGCTGCACGACCGCGCCGCGCATCTTCATGATCGGTACAACCTTGCCGAGCAGTGACTGCGCCGCCGTTGCGCCGAGCGCTACCGCCAGATTGGGCTTGATCAGATCGAGTTCCTTGTCGAGCCACCAGCGGCAGGCCTGCACCTCGCCGGCGTTCGGCTTCGAGTGGATGCGGCGCTTGCCGCGCGGCTCGAACTTGAAATGCTTGACCGCATTGGTGACATAGACTTTCAGCCGGTCGACGCCGGCATCGTCGAGGATGGCGTCGAAGACCTTTCCCGCCGGCCCGACGAATGGTTTACCAGCCAGATCCTCCTGGTCGCCGGGCTGTTCGCCGACGAAGATCACCTTGGCCTTGTCAGGCCCTTCGCCGAACACGGTCTGCGTTGCGTTGCGCCACAGCGGACAGCGGCGACAGGCCTTCGCCACTTCGCTGAGCTCGGGAATGGTGCTTGCGCCATCGTCTTCCGCCGTCTCAGGCAATTCAGGCTTGGGCCAGCGTCTTGCCTGCACCTTGGCGTGGTGTGGAGAATCTGTCTGCATCCTGGCGATCATGGCTGATGCGGCCTTGCCCGCTGCTGCGATCAGATGCGGAATGAGCGAAGCCCCGGAAAGGTTCCTTCAAATAGCCGAGACCTGGCTTTCGCCGGGCGAATGACCGGCGATGCGATGCCTCACACCTCGTGCAGATAGAGGTGATAATCCAGTTCGCTGACCGTGCGCGCCACCCGCAGATATTCGGATTGCTTGATCGCCACGAAGGTCCGGTGCAGGTCTTCCCCCAGCGCCCCTTTGAGGAACGTCGAGGCCCTTGCCGCCTCGATCGCGGCGCGCCAGTCCACCGGCATGGTGGTGCGCGAGATTGCTGATTCGTAGCCATTGCCGGTGGTTTCGGGGCCTGGGTCGAGGCCTTCGTCGAGACCCTTGGTGATGCCGGCCAGCACGGTTGCCGCCACCAGATAAGGGTTGGCATCGACGCCGGACGGCCGATGCTCGATGCGCCGGTTTTTCGCATCGCCCGCCGGCACGCGCAGCGCCACCGAGCGGTTGTTGACGCCCCAGGTCGGCGCCACCGGCGCATAGGATTGCGAAACGAAACGCCGCCATGAATTGGCGTGCGGTGCAAACACCAGCATCGATTCGGCCATGGTCTGGATGAGGCCGCCCAGTCCACGCAGCAGCGGCAAGGACCAGGTCTCGCCGCTGGCCTCAGTGAAGACGTTGTTGCCGGCCCTGTCCTGTAGCGAGACATGGAAATGCATGCCGGAGCCGGCGTATTTCTCGATCGGCTTGGCCATGAAGCAGGCAGTGACGCCGTGGCGGCGCGCCTGCGCCCGCACCAGCCGCTTCAGCATGACGAGATCGTCGGCGGCCCGCATCACGTCCTTGCGATAGTTCAGCGTCAGTTCGTATTGGCCGGGCGCATATTCGGAAATGACCGTCTCGGCCGGGATGCCTTGCACCCTGGCCGCGGCATAGATGTCGGAAAACAGCGGCTCCATGCCGTGCAGATGGTCGACGGAATAGACCTCTGTCTTGGCCGAGCGGCGGCCGTCGAGCACCGCGTGCGCCGGCTGCACCTTGCCGTCGGCGTCGCGCTCGTTGGCGAGCAGGAAGAATTCGAGCTCGAAGGCGCCGGCCGGATGCAGGCCCTTGGCCGCCAATATCTCCACCTGCCGGCCCAGCGCCAGGCGCGGGTCGGAGGACATCGGCTGACCATCGAGATGGTACATCGCCATCAGCACCTGGCCGCGCGGCGGCTGTGTGCCGAAAAGCGGCACCAGCGTGCCGGGGATCGGCCATGCCCGCAGGTCGCCGTCGCCCGTCGCCCAGATCAATCCGGTCTCGTGCACGTCCTCGCCAGTGATGTCGAGGCCGAGGATCGAGATCGGCATATGCCTGCCGCCCTCGAAGATGCTCATCAACTCGTGCCGGCGCACGATCTTGCCACGACCAACGCCATTGGCGTCGGTCAGCACGATGTCGAACGCTTCGATCTCGGGATGCGCGTCGAGAAAGGTTTGCGCCTCGGCGAGCGTCGAGCCCGAAGGCGAGGCGATGATGGCGTTCAAAGTTTGCTTGTGCGCTTCTCTCATGTGCAAGCTTGTCTCATGCCGCGAGCCTTGCCGCAACCGCGCCGAAGGCGGTGATCAGGCGGTTCACCTGGGCAGCGCTGGTCGCCGGCGAGATCAGCATCATGTTGTGGAACGGCGCGATCAGCACGCCGCGATTGACCAGCGCGACATGGATAGCCGCTTCGAGCGCCGGCGCGTGCGCCGTTTCCGCCTCGCCGCCATTCCTCAGCGGGCCGGGTGCGCAGATGAACTCGACGCGGGCGCCGACTCGGGCAACATGCCAGGGCAGGCGGTAACGGTCGATGACGGCGGTCAGCCCGGCGTCGAGCCGCCGCGCCAGATGGTCCATATGGCAATAGTTCTCGTCGGTCATCACCTCTTCGAGCGTGGCGCGCATCGCTGCGAACTGCAGCGGATTGGCCGAGAGCGTCGTGCCCATGCCGGAATAGCCTGGTTCCTTGGTTCTGACATAGTCGGCGTAGCGGGTGGCGACGTCTTCGCTCATCCCCCACACACTGGCCGGCACACCGCCGGCGATCGGCTTGCCGAGCACGAACAAGTCCGGCTCCAGGCCGTGTTTCCTGGTGTAGCCGCCGGGACCGGTCGAGATCGTGTGCGTCTCGTCGATCAGCAGCAGGCTGCCGGCAGCGCGGGTGAGACGCCGCAGCGCCTCGTGGAAGCCGGGGTCGGGCAGCACCATGCAGGAATTGGTCAGCACCGGCTCGGTGACGACACAGGCGATTTGCTGGTCCCGGAGTGCTGTCTCAAGCGCCGACAAATCGTTGAACTCGACGACATCGGTCGCCCGGGTTAGGTCGCGGAATTCGCCGGCCAGTCCCGGTCGGTTGGCCGGTTTGCCGTCGACCAGCCGCACCATCGTCTCGTCGACCGAGCCGTGATAGCAGCCGTTGAAGACCAGGATCTTTTCCCGGCCGGCGATGGCGCGGGCGACGCGCAGCGCGAAGCGGTTGGCATCGGTCGCCGTTGTCGCGATCTGCCAGAACGGCAGGCCGAAGCGCTGTTGCAGCAACGGGCCGATAGCGACCGCATCTTCTGAAGGCAGCATGTAGGTCAGGCCGCGCCCGGCCTGCCTACGGATGGCGAGGGCGACCGGCGGCGGCGAGTGGCCGAACATCGAGCCGGTGTCGCCGAGGCAGAAATCGTCGAGCCGATTGCCGTCGATGTCAGTGATAGTGGCGCCTCTGGCGCTGTCGACCAGTATCGGGAACGGCGTCGGCCAGTCGTTCATCCAGTGCATCGGCACGCCGCCGAAGAAGCCCGGCAGGCCGTTGCCGACCTTGGCTGCCGATTTCGGCCTTGCCTTGCGGAAGGCTTCTGCTTCGGTCTCACGCAGATCGGCGATGCGGGCAGTGCCGATGCCACTGATGGCCGTCTTTGCTTGGTCGATTGTATGCATGAAGGCCCCTCTCGCAGGTCACTCTAGCCAATCGGCGTCCGGAACCGCAATTGGCCGCGCGGCCGCCCTGTATTGGTTCAGCGGCCGCGGTGAAGAGGACCGGAGCTTGACCTGAGGGCATCCTCCAGCATCAATGCGGACAGGGTTGTGGCTTGGGGGAAGAAAAGATGCGGACGATCTTGTGTGTAACGGCGCTGCTGTTGTCGGCCGGCTCGGCGTTCGCCACCGGCGGCATCTGGTGCTCGACCGAGGATGCGGCGGTGAATTTCCAGGTCGAAGCTGGCGTCACCAGAGGCATGGGCGGTCCAACGTTCAATTTCCGCGGCGATCTCGAAATTCTCGGCAGGCCCGTCGGCGACGATTTGCGCAAGACAGTGTTCGAGGATTCCAACCTCACGCAATACTGGCTCGACGACGAGGAACTGCGGCTGTTGGTCTATCGCGAACACGAAGTCGCCAACACCTACAGCTCTGTCGAATTGACGATCCTGACCAAAGCCGGCGAAGAGGGCGTCTATGACGGGCGCTATTCACTCGCCATCTACGAGGGCACGGCTGACGCCGGTGGCGACGGCATGCCTGCCGCGTTGACCGGCAAAGTCTCCTGCGGGGCCGAGTAGCGACCTCCGTCTATGCGGAGATATCGATGACGCCGCAGTCGCCGGCGGCGCTGCCGAAGGCGACGCGGCGTTCTTGCTTGTCCCACATCATCGAGGTAATGGCGCCCTTACCCGGTCGGCGCAGAAGCACCTCCTTGGCGTCGGCGAAACGCACCGCCATCACCATGCCGTCGTCATAGCCGACGGCGACGACATCCTGGCTTGGATGGCATGCGACCGAGGTCACCATGGCGTTGCCGCGCGTGCCGAGTTCCAGCGGTGCCTTGCCCATCGGCCCGTCCTTGCCCGAAAACGGCCAGACGATCGCCGCCGGGGCGCCAGAACTGGCCAGCCATTTTCCCTTGGGCGCCCACGACAGGCTTTTGACTTTGCCGGGATAGCCGCTCATCCGCATGTGCTTGCCATCGGCGAGCTTCCAGCCATGCAGCGCGTTCTCCTGCATGGTGGTGACGAGGAAGGCGCCATCCGGCGAGAAGGTGATGCCGGTATGGGCGCCGGCCCATTCCAGCTCGACCGGCTTACCGTTCGCCGCCGGGAAATGCAGCGTCGCGCCATTGTAGCGGGCGACGCCGAAACGCATGCCCTTGGGCGAGAACGCCAGCCCCTCGACCGAACGCGGATGCAAGAATTCCTTGATCTTGCCGTCGGCGAAACGCACGAAGGCGATCTTGCCCGAGGCATAGGCGACCGCGCCTTGTGGTCCAGCGGCGACGCTTGTGATCCATTTCTTCCCGGCGCTGGCCAGTTCTGCCGCATTGCCGCCGGCGGTAACGGAAAAAATCTTGCCGTCCTCGCCGCCGGTGATCAGCCGGTCGTTGGCCGCATCGTGGAAGGCGGCGAGCAGCCCGTCATTGGCCTGCGCCGTCTTGTGGCCATGGTCCAGCCGATGGATCGTGCCGTCGGCCAGCGCGAAATGCGGCACGTCGTCAAGAAAGACGGCGGCGATGCAATGTCCCTGGAGATCAAGCGGGGCGACTGTAGGCATGGGAGATTCCATTCGAGATTTCGGCTGGTGCTGGACGGAGTGCCGTCGTTGCCAAGCTGGAACACCCCTCATCCAACCGAGCTTCGCTCGGCCACCTTCTCCCACAAAGGGGAGAAGGAAAGAACGTGCAGCGCTAGCGTTATAAGGCCTGGAAATCAAGCGGCCTGGCAGGCATCAAAACTCTTCTTCAGCCGCTCGGCGTCGAGTTCGCGGCCGATGAACACCAGCCGGCTCTCGTGCTTCTCGCCGTCCTTCCAGGCGCGCTGGTGGTCGCCCTCGATGATCATGTGCACGCCCTGGATGACGTAGCGCTCGTCATCGCCTTTAAGCGCGATAATCCCTTTCAGGCGCAGGATGTTCGGGCCTTCCATCTGGGTGATCTTCTCGATCCAGGGGAAGAATTTTTTCGGGTCCATCTCGCCGCCCCGCAACGACACCGACTGCACCGTCACGTCGTGGATATCGGACGGGTGCGCGTGATCATGGTGGTCATGCCCGTCATGGTGATGATGCCCGTCATGATCGTGCCCGTCATGGTCGTGATGGTCGTGGTCGTCACGCGCCTCGAGGAAATGCGGATCGTTCTCCAACGCCCGGGAAAGGTCGAAGGCGCCGCGGTCGAGCACCTCGGACAGCGCCAAGCCGGCGCGCGTGGTGCGGTGGATCCGGGCCGCCGGGTTGATCGCGCGGATCGTCGCCTCGACCTTGCTCAGTTCCTCCGGCGTGACGAGATCGGTCTTGTTGAGCACGACGACATCGGCAAAGGCGATCTGATCCTCGGCTTCGCGGGAATCCTTCAGCCGCAACGGCAGGTGCTTGGCGTCGACCAGCGCCACCACCGCGTCGAGCCTGGTCTTGGAGCGCACGTCGTCGTCCATGAAGAAGGTCTGCGCCACCGGCACCGGATCGGCGAGGCCGGTCGTCTCGATCACGATGGCGTCGAAGCGGCCTGGCCGGCGCATCAAGCCCTCGACGACGCGGATCAGGTCGCCGCGCACCGTGCAGCAGACGCAACCATTGTTCATCTCGTAAATTTCCTCGTCGGATTCCACGATCAGCTCGTTGTCGATGCCGATCTCACCGAACTCATTGACGATGACGGCGTAGCGCTTGCCGTGGTTTTCCGAAAGGATGCGGTTTAGCAGCGTCGTCTTGCCGGCGCCGAGATAGCCGGTGAGAACGGTTACGGGGATTTGCGTCGTCTGTGCATCGCTCATGATGGGCCTCGAAAAGGATTGTTGGCCCCATATAGGATGCGCGTCGTGCTTTTGCACGTGGCAACCGATGGGCCAAACAGGTCGACAACATTGCCGGACTTTCCCAACATTGCCGGGTTTTCATTGGCGTTGGCTGGCCTCGCTGCCTAGATAAGACCTAGGCAGCTTGCTCGAAAGAAAACCAAAAGAGGCGCCGGATGTCCGACAAACCGTCCTCCTTGCCGTTGAGCCGGCGCCAGACGCTTGGCCTCATTGCCGTCAGCGCGGGCGGTGTCTTTCTGCCGGGCATCGCGCTGGCCCAGCAGGCCTCGCTCTATGCCGGGCTTGCCCTGTTCGAAAGCGGCGCCGGCGTCTGCGCGATCACACCGGAAGCGACCGAGGGCCCGTTCTATTTCGACCCGAAACTCGAACGCGCCGATATCACCGAAGGCAAAGCGGGCGTTGCCCTCAATCTGCGGTTGCAGGTCGTCGACGCAGGCTGCCGGCCGCTTGCCGGTGCGCGGGTCGATATCTGGCACTGCGACGCCCAAGGCCATTATTCAGGCTATCCGGGACAAGGCGACGGCCAGGATGTCGATACGTCAGGCCAGAGTTTTCTGCGCGGTTGGCAAAAGACCGATGACAGAGGCATCGTCTCGTTCGCCACCATCTATCCCGGCTGGTATCGCGGCCGCACCACCCACATCCATTTCAAAGTCTTCCCCAACGACAATTCGGTGATGACCGGCCAGCTGTTTTTCCCCGACGGCCTGAGCGAGCAGATATTCACTACCGTCGCGCCCTACACCGACCGGTCCGGCAAGCGGGATACGTCGAACGCCAGGGACGGTATCGCACGGCGCGCCGGGCCGCTTTCGCAGGCGGCGCTGCGTGAGGTGGCGGACGCCTACCAGGCCTTGATGATCGTCGCGGTGAAGGCTGACTAGAGTCCCGCATCGGGTGTGCGGCGCTCCTGCCGAACCGTCCACCTCAGGCGAAAAGTCGTTTGTCATCTAACTGAAATAATCATCTGGCATTAGCCACGGCGGACACCGCATTGCTTGCCGGCAAAGCTGTTTTGCAAAGCCGGATCTTTTTGACTCGTCGATTGCCAACCGGGCGGCTGGCTCTATGCTGTTCGTACCGGTTCGGCTGAAGAGGGATGACCATGGCCAAGGCGGACAAGACTGCGACAATGAGCCGGCTGCATTCGGCGGCGCGGCTGGCGCGTACGGCACTCGCCGCGCGGCTTTTGGCGCACGGCTTCTATGCCGGCCAGGACCAGATAATGCTGGCGCTCGACCGTGAGGACGGGCAGACGCCCGGCAATCTTGCCGGTCGCCTCGGTGTTCGCCCGCCGACCATCACCAAGACCATTAACCGGCTGCAGGCGCAGGGATTTCTGGAAAAGCGGGCTTCTTCCGCCGATGCCCGCCAGGCGCATATCTTTCTGACCGACACTGGCCGCGAAATCATTCATGCCATCGAGAAATCGGTGAAGAAGACCGAGAAGCAGGCGCTGAAGGGGCTCGATAAAAAGGACCAGAAGGCGCTGTTCAAGCTGCTCGCCCGCGTTGAGGCGAACCTCTCGAACGGAGAGATGGTTCTCGTCGATGATGAGATCGACGCCGACGAATGATCCGCGGCTGACGCCATCAGGCAGCGGCTGTTGACGATCCATGGACCAATGCCGACCAGCGGCCCGGCGTGACACCGAACGCCTTCTTGAAGTGCCTGCTGAAATGACTTTGGTCGTTGAAACCGGCCGCTATGGCGATCTCAGCCAATGACTCGCTCGCCTCTATCATGCGGCGTGCTCGCTGAAGCCGGCGCATCAAGAGAAAGCGGTGCGGACTGGTGAAGAAAGCGGCACGGAAATGCCGCGACAGGGCGTAGCGATCGAGCCCGGTGATAGCCTCCAGTTCCTCGGAACGGACGGTACGGAAAACATTCTCTTCCAGATAGTCGCGTGCCAGGCTGACTGCCCGCCACGCTGTCCTTGGGATCGGTTTCGGCGGCAGGCCTGAATGCCGTGCCAGGCTTTGCATCAATTGCGCAACGAAGTCGGCGACAAACAGATCGTCCAGCTTCTGGTCCAACGGCCCGAGCGCCGAAAGCAGCCGCGTGCGGAAAACAGGATCCGTCACCACGGCATGCCTGACGAAAGGCAGCGACGCGCCTGTCCGATCGAGGCAGTCCAGCACGATGGACGGCTCCAGATAAAGCATCCTGTAACGCAAACCGTCTTCTGTGCCGGCGCCGCCATCGTGCAATTCGTCGGGATGGAGCACGATAATCTGGCCGGGCAGGCTGTGATGCGTCGCGCCGCGATACCGGAAGGTCTGGACGCCATGCAGCGTCACGCCGATGGCGTAGGTATCGTGACGATGGAGATCGAAGGCGCTGCCGTGGAACCGGGCCTCGATACGCTCCATTCCGACGCAATCGGGCGCCGAGATGACGCAGTTCTCAGCCGCGCCAACGCACAAACGTCCAAGACCCAGAAAGGCCTCGCCATCTAGACCGTGTGACATCGCTTCATTCACCGAATGGCAAATGTCTCATGTTCGACACCAAATTTGCAATCGTGCTGCAGGACGACCTTCCCGTCTGGCAAAAGCTCAACGTCACCGCGTTCCTGACCAGCGGCATCGTCGCGCAGTATAACGACATCATCGGCGAACCCTATCGCGACCGCGCCGGCAATATCTACAATCCGCTTTCGATCCAGCCGATCATCGTGCTTTCGGCCGATCGCTCGACGCTCAGTGCGATCCACCGGCGAGCGCTGGAGCGCGGTGTGACGACCTCGCTCTACGTCGAGGAAATGTTTTCGACCGGCCACGACGCGGCGAACCGCGCCGTCTTTGCCGAATTCGCACCCGACGACGCCAAGGTCGTCGGCATCGCGCTGCGCGCCGAAAAGAAGCTTGTCGACAAGATCACCAAGGGTGCCCGCATGCATCCCTGATGCATATCGACACTGGTTCATCCTGTTGATGCCTCGGGGCTGCCGTCATCGTCGCCAGCGGCCTTTGTATCGTTCATCGCGAGCACCGGCTTCGCGTGCGCAACCGCGCTGCCATCGACGTCGAGGTGGAGGCGCTGGCAAAAAAACTTTGATTTGTTTCGGAAGGGTGGCATAAGGCCGCGTTTAAACTGTTTAGATCATGATTCCGAAAACGGGCATCCGGCTTTCGCTGGAGATCATGGATCAGCTCTAGATCGTCGGGGGAGCGCAAGGCGCTGGCACAGAAGATCAAGCTTTCGACGATCGCGGATGCGCTCGGTGTGTCCACGGCCACGGTCTCGCTGGCCCTGCGCGACAGCCCGCTGGTTGCGGGACTCACCCGCGACCGCATCAAGGAACATGCGCGCGCCATCGGCTATATCTACAATCGCCGCGCCGCCAGCCTGCGCACCTCGCGTTCGGGCATCGTCGGCGTCGTCGTCCACGACATCATGAATCCGTTTTTCGCCGAGATCCTGCGCTCGATCGAAAGCGAGCTCGACCGCAGCCGGCAGACCTTCATCCTGTCGAACCATTACGACCAGCTCGAAAAGCAGCGCACCTTCATAGACACGCTTTTGCAGCTTGGCGCCGACGGCGTCATCATGTCGCCGGCCATCGGCACGCCGCCCGAAGACATCTTCATGGCCGAGGAAAACGGCCTGCCGGCGGTGCTGATCGCCCGCACCGTCGAAGGCGCTGACGTGCCGGTGTTTCGCGGCGACGATGCCTATGGCACCGGGCTGGCCACCAACCATTTGATCTCGCTCGGCCATAAACGCATCGCCATGATCGGTGGCACCGACCAGACCTCGACCGGCCGCGACCGCTACCAGGGCTATGTCAACGCCATGGAGGCGGCAGGGCTGGAGGTCAGGCCGTCCTGGCGCATCCCCGGGCCGCGCACCAAACAGGCTGGCTTCGAGGCCGCCGGGCAGTTCCTGGCGCTGAAGGACAAGCCGACCGCGGCCTGCTGCTGGAACGACCTCGTCGCCATCGGTCTGATGAACGGCATTGCACGCGCCGGGCTGGTGCCGGGCATTGACATATCCGTGACCGGCTATGACGATCTCGAGGAAGCGGCGATCGCGACGCCGGCGCTGACCACCGTGTGGAATGGCCAGCGTGAAGTCGGTCGCCGCGCCGCCAGCGCGCTGCTTGACAAGCTCAACGGGCAGATGGTGCGACCATCGCAGGAACTGATCAAGCCGGAGCTGCATGTGCGCCAGTCAACCGGCAAACCAGTGGAACGTGCATGACGAAAGCCGAACAGCAGCAATCAGTCGCTATTCTGGTGCCGGGCCAATTCAACGAACACGCGGTCGGCCGCATCGACCGGACGTTCAGCCGCGCCTGGATCGAACGGCCTGATGCGTCGCTGGTCACCAACGAGATGCGCCGGACGGTGCGCGGCATTGCCGCCTTTGGCGGGATCAACTCAGCCCTCATCGACGCGCTGCCGAATCTAGAGATCATCGCCAATTTCGGCGTCGGCTATGATTCGGTCGATGCCCGTCACGCAGCGCAGCGCGGCGTCATGGTCACCAACACGCCAGATGTGCTGACCGAGGAGGTCGCCGATACGGCGATCGGGCTTTTGATCAACACCGTCCGCGAGTTGCCGCGCGCTGAGAGCTGGCTGCGCGACGGCAGTTGGGCACGCAACGGCAACTATCGCTTGAGCCGACTGACCTTGCGCGACCGTCGTGCTGGCATTTTCGGCATGGGCCGCATCGGCCTTGCCATTGCGCGCCGGTTGGAGGCGTTTGGGCTGCCGATCGCCTACCACAACCGGCACCGGGTCGAAGGCCTGCCCTACGAATACCACGGCACGCTGAAAGGCCTTGCCGAGGCGGTCGATACGCTGATCTCGGTGGCGCCCGGCGGCGCTTCGACGGAAAAGGCGGTCAACGCCGAGATCCTGTCGGCGCTCGGCCCGAATGGCGTCTTCGTCAACATCGGCCGCGGCAGCACGGTGGATGAGGCAGCTCTTGCCGCGGCGCTTGCCGGCGGCACCATCGCCGCTGCCGGGCTCGACGTCTTCGCCGACGAGCCGAACGTGCCGCCGGCGCTGCTCGCCGCCCCCAACACCTCACTTTTGCCGCATGTCGGCTCGGCTTCGGAACATACCCGCCGCGCCATGGCCGATCTGTGCGTCGACAATCTGATTTCCTGGTTTTCGGAACGGAGGGCGCTGACGCCGGTGCCGGAAACGCAAAAGGTCAAGGCGCGCAGCTGAGCGGCACGCTTTCCTATTTGTTAACGATTAACGATGGCTTAACGCTTTTGAAACCATTCTTCATCTATCGCCAAACAATTGGAGGACGCAGATGAAAGCACTTGCTGCATTGATAGCAGCGGTCGCGCTGTTCGGCAGCATTCAGCTGTTTTACAGCGGCGGAAGCGAAGGCCGCACAGCCGACGAGTCAGCGCAGTCGCCCGGCGACTACAGGCTGGTGGCCAATGGCGACGAAGCGTCCTGCGCGGTCAAGCGCGGCTCTCAGGTTGCGCATGGCCTGTCGCTGTTGACGGTCACTGCGAATTGCCGCCAGGTCTTGCCCGGCATCGAGCGCGCGAAATTCTGGCGTGAGCAGGATGACGGCACCGTCACCTTCAGCGCGAACGGCATCGACCCGATCGTCACTTTCGGCGTCGCCGACGGCGAAGGTTATGAATCCTACGCACCAGCCCTGCCGCTGCTGTCGCTGGCGGCCAAAAGCGATTGACGTTGACGTCCGACGAACTATTCCGCGGCGGCCCGCGCGCCGGATTTCGTCGCGGCGTGC
>SAQR01000004.1:72063-177826 GCA_004020365.1 Mesorhizobium sp. | reverse complement strand
GCGTGCAGGCGCACCGCGTCGCCAAAGGCGCGAAATACCCTTGCTGAGACGCTGTCCGACTTGACCCAGTATTCGGGATGCCACTGGACGCCGACGGCGAAAGCGCGGGCGTCGCGCACCGAAACCGCCTCGACCGTGCCGTCGCCGGCGACCGCCTCGATCTGCAGCTTCGGGCCGAGCCGGTCGATGGCTTGGCGGTGCACCGAATTGACCATGATGTCGCCTGCCCCGAACACGCCGGCGAGGCAGCTTCCGGGCTTGATCGAAATGGTCTGGCGGATGGCGAAACGTTCGTCCTGATTGTCGCTCGCCGGTGCGCGATGGTCCAGCGATCCCTCGCGCTCCTGGATTTCTGTGGCCAGCGTGCCGCCCAGCGCCACATTCATCTCCTGGATGCCGCGGCAGATGGCGAGCAGCGGCACTCCGCGCTCCACTGCCTTGCGGATCAGCGGCAGCGTCGTGGCGTCGCGGGCCGGATCGTAGGGGCCGTTGGCCTCGCTGGCATCGCCGCCATAGAGTGAGGGATGCACATTGGACTTCGAGCCGGTGACCATGACGCCGTCGACCGATGACAGCAGTTCATCGAAATCGAGCCGGTCGCCGAAGGACGGCACCAGCACCGGGAACACGCCGGCCGCCGAAAGTGCCGCCTCCAGATATTGCTGCGGAGCGGCATGCCAGGTGTAGTTGTCGAACTGGCGGACGTCGGTCGATATGGCGACAAGCGGCTGCTGCATTTTTGATCCGGGTCCATTCACTGCAAGGATATGTTCTGCCTTTAAAATAGGCGATCCGACGTCGCTTTGCCACGACAAGTTCGGCATGTCGCATGGGCCACGGAAAGGCGTTAGACTTAAGTTGCAGGCAGTGCGTTCGCGCCGCGTATTTCGCGAAAACGCCGCCGGCAAAACCGGCTCCCATGGCTGGACTCGACTTCTTGCCCGTGTATTGTTTGCCGCGAGCCGATCCGGGGCACAGAGCATCTCCCGAACGTCGGTCTGTTGATCCAATAGGGAGGACTTCATGGATCGTCGATCATTCATCCGCAAGGCCGGCGTGACCGGTGTCGGCGCTGCGGCGGCTACGGCGGCGCTTGCCGCGCCGGCTATCGCCCAAACCAACCCGAAAGTGACATGGCGCCTGGCGTCCTCCTTCCCGAAGTCGCTCGATACGATCTATGGCGGCGCCGAGGTCTTTTCCAAGATGCTCTCGGAAGCGACTGACGGCAACTTCCAGGTGCAGGTCTTCGCCGCTGGTGAACTCGTGCCCGGCCTGCAGGCCGCGGACGCCACCACCGCCGGCACCGTCGAGGCCTGCCATACGGTGGCATATTATTATTGGGGCAAGGACCCGACATGGGCACTAGGTGCCGCGGTTCCGTTCTCGCTCAATGCGCGCGGCATCAATGCCTGGCATTATCACGGCGGCGGCATCGACCTGTTCAACGAGTTTCTCGCCACGCAGGGCCTTTTTGGCCTGCCTGGCGGCAATACCGGCGTGCAGATGGGCGGCTGGTTCCGCAAGGAGATCAACACAGTCGCCGACCTTTCGGGCCTCAAGATGCGCATCGGTGGTTTTGCCGGCAAAGTGGTGGAAAGGCTCGGCGTCGTGCCGCAGCAGATCGCCGGCGGCGATATCTATCCAGCGCTGGAAAAAGGCACCATCGACGCCGCCGAATGGGTCGGCCCTTATGACGATGAGAAGCTCGGCTTCTACAAGGTCGCGCCCAATTATTATTATCCTGGCTGGTGGGAAGGCGGGCCGACCGTCCATCTGATGTTCAACAAGGCGAAATACGAGGAGCTTTCGCCGGCCTACAAGGCGCTGGTGCGCACCGCCGCGCAGGCCGCCGACGCCAACATGCTGCAGAAATACGACTTTCTGAATCCGGCGGCCGTGAGGCGGCTGGTGTCCGCGGGCGCCAAATTGCGCCCGTTCAGCCAGGAAATCTTGGCAGCCTGCTCCGAAAAGGCAAACGAGGTCTATGCCGAGATGGAAGCCTCGAACGCGCCGTTCAAGAAGATATGGGACTCGATCAAGGCGTTCCGCAAGGAGCACTATCTCTGGGCGCAGGTGGCCGAATACAATTACGACACCTTCATGATGGTCCAGCAGCGCTCCGGCAAGCTCTGACAACAGTTTCGGCGCCACGCGTTCTTCGGACGCGTGGCGCCGAAGCGCTTCTATTTGTCGATCAGCGCGGCACCACCAGCACCTTGACCTCGCCTGGCGCAGGCGGATTGGCGATCACCGCAGCCGCCTCCTCAAGCGTCACCTGCCGGGAGATGAGCTTGTCGATCTCGATCGCACCCGAGGCGATGAGTTCGGCAGCCCGGCGATGCGTAAACGGATTGAGGAAAGAACCCAGCACCCTCAATTCCCGGAACAACAGGTCGAAAGGCTCGAATTCTGCTTTCATGCCTTGAGGCATCACCCCGACGACGACAACCGTGCCACCGGCCCTGGCGAGCCGCATCGATTGCTCGACCGTCTCTCTTACGCCAGCACATTCGAACACCACGTCGACGCCGCCCGGCATGAGTCCCGACGGACCGACGATCGTGTCAATGATATCGCAAGCGATTGGGTCGACCGTTGCCGTCGCGCCCAATTCTTCTGCGAGGGCACGCCGCGAGGCCTGGCGCGTCGACAGGATGATTGTCGTCGCGCCGGCAAGCCTCGCCAGTTGCACCGTGAGCAGGCCGATCACGCCGCCGCCAAGCACGGCGACCGAAGAGCCGGGTCGGATCTGCGCCAGGTCCAGGCCATGCAGGCAGCAGCCAAGCGGCTCGCAGAACGCGCCATGCGTCGGCTTCAGGTCTTTCGGAAGCAGAATGGCTTGCTTGTGAGGCAGCACGACATATTCGGCGAAGCCGCCGTCGCGGCGGATGCCGATGGCAACCAGATTATGGCAGAGGTTGACGCGACCGGAGTGGCAGTGCGGACAGCGCCCGCAGGCGATGTTGGGATCGCCGGTGACGCGATCGCCGACCGAAAAGCCGGACACAGCGGTTCCAATCGCCTCGACGATCCCGGAGAATTCATGTCCGAGCGTCACCGGCGGCGTACAGGGAAATTCGCCATGGAAAAGATGCCGGTCGGTGCCGCAGACCCCGCATGCCTCGATCCGCGCCAGGAGATCGTCCGGCCCGGCCACGGGCTTGTCTACCTCCCGAAGGACGATGCTGCCGACGCCCTCCAGCCGCACCGCTTTCATGTCTGTGGAGCCTCCGGCGTCAATTGAAACTCGGTGGTTTGGACAGATCGGGCGCTGGTGCTGCCGGCTTGGCAGCCGGCGTTTCACCGAAATTCGGCGGCTGCGACAGATCCGGTGCAGGCGCAGTCGGCGCCGTGCCGCCATCCGCTGGTGGGACGCCGAGCGGCGACAGGCTCGGCGTTTCCGGCACCTGGTAGTCGATCGTGCCCGGGTCCGCTGCCGTGCCCTTGTAGTGCATCACCATTTGCGGGAAGGCGATGGTCAAACCGATCATGATGACCTGGATGCACACGAAGGGCACCGCCCCCCAATAGATCTGGCCGGTGGTTACCGGCGCAATCTTTTTGCCGGTGAGGCGATCGAGATAGGGCACCCGGGCGGCGACCGAACGCAGGTAGAACAGCGCGAAGCCGAAGGGTGGATGCATGAAGCTGGTCTGCATGTTGACGCCGAGCAGCACGCCGAACCAGATCAGGTCGATCCCGAGTTTGTCGGCGGCCGGCGCCAAAAGCGGCACGATGATGAAGGCGAGCTCGAAGAAATCGAGGAAGAAGGCGAGCAGGAAGACGAGGATGTTGACGCCGATCAGGAAGCCGATCTCGCCGCCCGGCAGCGATGTCAGGAGGTGCTCGACCCAGACATGGCCGTTGACGCCGTAGAAAGTGAGCGAGAACACTCGCGCGCCGATCAGGATGAACAGCACGAACGACGACAGCCGGGTCGTCGAAGCCAGCGCCTGCTTGATCACGTCCAGCGACAGTCGCCCCTTCATCGCCGCCATGATCAGTGCGCCGACAGCGCCCATGGCGCCGCCTTCGGTCGGCGTGGCGATGCCGAGGAAGATGGTGCCCAGCACCAGGAAGATCAGCGCCAGTGGCGGGATCAGCACGATGATCACCTGCTGCGCCAGCCGCGACATCATGTTGATCGTCAGGCGCTGGTCGGCGATCGCCACGACGTAGATGGAGATCACGCCGATGGTGGCGCCGAGGATGTCGGCGTTCTGGCCCTGCGAGGGCGCCAGATAACGATAGGCCGCGTAGGAAACCACCACCGCCGCCAGCACCGCGACCAGCAGCGACAGGACACCGTGGCCGAGCGTGCGGGCCTCCAGCGGCAGGGCCGGCATCGAGTTCGGCCGAATGATCGACATGATCACGATATACATCGTGTAAAGGCTGGTCAGAACCAGCCCCGGGATCAGCGCACCCGCATACATGTCGCCAACCGAGCGACCGAGCTGGTCGGCCAGAACGATCAGCACCAGCGACGGTGGAATGATCTGGGCGAGCGTGCCCGATGCGGCAATGACGCCGGATGCCACACGGCGGTCATAGCCGTAGCGCAGCATGATCGGCAGCGAGATCAGACCCATGGCGATGACGGAGGCAGCCACCACGCCCGTGGTTGCGGCAAGCAACGCGCCGACGAAGATCACGGCATAGGCGAGGCCGCCGCGGATCGGCCCGAACAATTGGCCTATCGTGTCGAGAAGGTCCTCGGCCATGCCCGATCGTTCGAGCACGATGCCCATGAAGGTGAAGAACGGGATGGCCAGCAGCGTGTCGTTCGACATCACCCTGCTGCCGTAGAAATTATCCGGCAGTGCGTGCAGGAGCGGCCAGGCGAGATTGATCGAGCCGCCCGAATAGGGTGACAGCACAACACCGATGAAGAAGAACAGCAGGCCGTTGGCGGCGAGCGAAAACGCCACCGGATAGCCGATCAGCAGGAAGATGACCAGCGAGGCGAACATGATCGGCGCCATGTTCTGGGCGATGAACTCGATCACGAGCGCACCTCTTCGGCAAGCGCCTTCGCTTCGAGCTCGGCCTGCTCATGCACCGATATGAACGGCGTGGGATCGTCCATGTCGCCGCGCATGATGGCGACCTTCTTGATGATCTCGGAGATGCCCTGGAGCGCGAGCAGGAAAAAGCCGGCCAGCAGGATCGCCTTTGCCGGCCAGATGATCAGCCCTCCGGAATTGTTCGACATTTCGCCGCTGCGAAACGACAGTGACACATAGGGGACGAAATAGATCACCATCAGCGTCACGAACGGCATCAGGAAAAAGAGATGGCCGAAAAGGTCGATCCAGTGCTGCACGCGGCGCGAGAACATGCCGTAGACGACGTCGATGCGGATATGGTCGTTCTGCTTGAGCGTGTAGGCGGCGGCCAGCATGAAGGCGGCGCCGAACAAATACCACTGCAGTTCCAGCCAAGCGTTCGACGACATGTCGAACGTCTTGCGGATCACCGCATTGGCGGCACTGACCAGGATTGCCAGCAGGATCAGCCACGACACCCATTTGCCGATGAATTCGTTCACGCGGTCAATGGTTCTGGATAAAGTGAGAAGTCCTGCCATACATTCCTCCCTTTACGCATCGGCCCGAAAATCGGTGTCGATTTTTCGGAAAGCACGATGCGTGACTCAAAGTATTGGCGGCGCGCCGATTCCCGCTTGTTTTCCGCCGCTTCGATGTGGCCCAACGGTATGCCGTGCGTGGCCCGGCGGGTCAACACAGGGCAGACCGACTAAAACAATCTTGTGGCATGGGGAAGGGGCGAAACAGCCGCGGAAGCGATCATGCGCAAAAATCAAAGTGACGTCTGCAGCCAACGCTACCCAGTTTGGCGCAGTCAGACGATCTTGCTTTGGTCTCGCCCGGCGCCGATCAGCACCAGCATGGCGACGAGGAACAGATACATCCAGCCATCGCGCCATTCGAGCGGAAAATAGCCGGCCCACAGCGATTCGGCCAAGCCGAAAGCGGCAGCGCCAAATGCTGCCCGCAACGGCGAGAGATAGCCGCCCACCGCCGTCACAAACAGGATTTTCAGCCCGTAGACCAACCCTGTGCCGAAGCTTATGTTGCCGTAGTAGAAGGCGGCGAGCACGCCGGCCAGTGCCGCGCAAAGGCCGCCGAAAAGCACCGCACGCCGAAGCACCGCGCGAACATCGACGCCGCACATCGCTGCCGCCTTGGGATCGTCGGACACGGCGCGCCAGCGCCGGCCGAAGCTTGATTGGGCAAACGCCCAGGCGGCGAGCCCGATAGTTGCCGCGACGACAGCGCAGTCGAGCAACTGGATGAGCGTCAGCGTGGCATTGAAATTGGCCCCTCGCGCAAAAATGATGGGCTGGGCCAGCATTGGCGGCAGCCACAGATCATAGGTGTCGGCGGCGATACGGCTGGCTTCCGACAGGGCCAGCAATATGCCGAGCGTCGTCACCACGATGGCGTTGGGCGAGCGGTCGGCCAGCGGTTCGAAGATGCTTCGCGACAAGACACGGCTGAGCAGCGCCGCATAAAGGAACGCCGCAGCTACGCCGAGCGCGACCGATGCAAACAGCGTCAGCCACAGCGCCTGATAGCCGAACGCCGCGGTGAGGATCATCGTATGCCCGCAAAAGGCGAACAGCGCCCCATAGGCAAGATTGGTGCGGTGCAGGATGCCGTTGGTCAGCACGTAGCCGAACGCAAGCAATGCGTAGAGCGCGCCCGAATGCAGCCCGTTCAGAACCTGCTGGAAGAAATAGAGCATGCAATGTCCTCGATGCATGCCGCGCAATCGGGGCGCAGCGGTTTGGGACGAACTCTCAAGACAAGACGATGGCGATCTCCTCCGTGACGAGCGTTGCACCAGGAATCTAACTTGTCAAATGCGTTTTATCGGTTAGATTCGCCATATGGCAGTATCCTGGACTCCGCACCGCTTCACCGGTGGCATGCTTGCGCTCGACACGGCGAACACCGTCGTCTTGCGGAACGATCCGGAGAAAACCTTCGACCGGTTCAAAGATCCGGCCGAAATCGCCCGCTTTGCCGAAGCGGCGAGCGGCTTTCGCGCCGCCGAGCTCGGCGGCAGGCCGCTCGTAGCGCCGGCGCCTGAAAAAATCGCGCCGGTCGTGCTGTCGATCAGGGAGACGACCGATCGGCTGTTTCGCCGCGCGGTTTCGAAAGGTGCGATCGCCACCGGAGACATGCCTGAATTCCTTGAAGCCTGCGCCGACGGACTCGCCCAAAGCCGCACCCAAATCGGGAGGCCCGGAAAACCGTTCGGCAATCCGGCGACGCCGATTGCCTTCGAGGCGGCGCTTGCGGTCTCGGCGCTGTCGCTGCTGCGCGGCGACACAATCGCCAGGCTGAGGATATGTCCGAACTGCGGCTGGCTATTTGTCGACAAAAGCCGCAATTCCAGCCGCCTCTGGTGCGACATGGCGGTGTGCGGCAACCGACAGAAGGCAAACCGATACTATCGCCGCCGGACCGCGGCGAGGGAGATCACCAATGTCTAAAAGGTTCCCGCGCGCGATGATTGTCGTCGCGGCGTTGTTCGCGGCGGCCGCGCTCGGCGCCTGCCGTGACTCCGGCAAGGACCAGCTGTTCGCCATTTCCGGGAAGCTGTTCGAGTTCAACTACCGGCTGGGCATCGCCACCTATGTCATCACCCTCAATCCGCTGCGGCCGGTGGGTGAGGGACAGGTCGCCGTGGTCTCCTTCCAGAACCCGGCCGGTGGTGATCCGATCATCGTCACCCAGAAAATATGGCCGAAGCTGCCGCATGTGACGCTGACCAGTCCGCCGCTCACCTGCGTTGTCAAGGACAAGCCCTATGCGGTGTCGATCCGCATCGAGGATTCCAGCGGCAAGTTGCTGCAGAGTTTCGAGACGACACTGACGTCCTCGCTCGACCAGTCGGTCCTGCCCGACCGGCCTCTCGTGGTCGGGCCAGTCTACGAGCTCAACAAGGACCTGGCCGGCCATGTCGACGGCAAGCTGCCTGGCGAACCCAAGCCCAGTTGCCCAAAGGCTGCATGATGCGTCACCAGCGGCACTGACCTCCGCCGGAATTTTCGTGCTCGCCATCATCCCCGACAGGCTTTTCGTGGCGTCACACGGCCGCGCACGGATCGTTTGTTGCGCCTCGCCTGGCATCTTCGATTTTGTTTGACCTGCCCAGCAAGGGGAGAAACACTGCAGCCTCCAACTCCGACGTTGGCTGTGCTCGAACTGCGGCCTCCGCAGAGGAAATGCCTGATGACGCTGCATGATGTCGCGCTCGACGACAAGTTCGACCTGGGAAAGGAGCGCATCTTCCTTTCCGGCGCGCAGGCGGTCATCCGCATGCTTTTGATGCAGCGCGAGCGCGACCGCCGGGCTGGCCTGAACACCGCTGGCTTCGTCTCCGGCTATCGCGGCTCGCCGCTCGGCGGCCTCGACATGCAGCTTTGGAAGGCCAGGAAGCAACTCGCCCAGTCGGACATCGTCTTCCAGCCCGGCCTCAACGAGGAACTCGCAGCCACCGCCTGCTGGGGATCGCAGCAGGCCGAATTGCTGGGTGAGGGCACGCATGACGGCGTCTTTTCGGTCTGGTACGGCAAGGGACCGGGCGTCGACCGCTCCGGCGACGTCTTCCGCCATGCCAATCTCGCCGGCTCGTCAAGACATGGCGGCGTGCTCGCCCTGATGGGCGACGACCACATGGCCGAATCCTCAACCAACGCGCACGCGACCGAGTTCCTGTTTGTCGACACCATGGTGCCGATCCTCAATCCGGCCGGGGTCCAGGAGATCATCGACTATGGGCTCTACGGCTTTGCCATGTCGCGCTTTGCCGGCACCTGGGCTGCGATCAAATGCGTCAAGGACAACATCGAATCGACGGCTTCGGTCGATGCCGCGCTCGAACGGCTTGATATCGTCAACCCGGACTTCGAGATGCCGCCCGGCGGCCTCAACATCCGCAACGAGATCGACATGCTCGGCCAGGAAGAGCGACTGCATGAATACAAACGCGCCGCCGCTTCGGCGTTTATCCACGCCAACGGGCTGAACCGGATTGTCTATTCCGGCGGCAGTGGCCCGAAGCTTGGCATCGTCACCATCGGCAAGAGCTATCTCGACGTCCGCCAGGCGCTGGAAGACATCGGTGTCGACGAGGCCGCCGCCAACCGCATCGGGATCAGGCTGTTCAAGGTCGGCTGCCCGTGGCCGCTCGATCTGCGGCACATCGCCGACTTCGCTCGCGGCCTCGACACCATCGTCGTCGTCGAGGAGAAACGCTCGCTGATCGAGGTGCAACTGCGCGAAAACCTTTATGGCACCGCCATGCAGCCGGTCATCGTCGGCAAGAGGGACGAGCGCGGCGACGGGCTGTTCCCGGCCAAGGGCGCGCTTGATCCCAACGACATCGCCATAGCGCTCGGCGAGAGAATCTTGCGAACCATCGGTCCGTCGGACGAGATCGCCGCGCGGGTGGCGAAACTTCGCCAGTTCCAGGCGATGCTCGCCGAGACAACAGACATCGCCTCGCGCACGCCCTTCTTCTGCTCCGGCTGCCCGCACAATTCCTCGACCAAGGTGCCCGACGGCTCGCTCGCCGCCGCTGGCATCGGCTGCCATTTCATGGCGCTATGGATGGATCGCAACACCGTTGGTTTCACCGCCATGGGCGGTGAGGGCGCGCAATGGGTCGGCCAAGCGCCGTTCTCGAAGCGCGACCACATCTTCCAGAATCTCGGCGACGGCACCTACAACCACTCCGGCGCGCTGGCGATCCGCTTCGCGCTGTCGACCGACGCCAACATCACCTACAAGATTCTCTACAACGACGCCGTCGCGATGACCGGCGGCCAGCCGCACGAGGGTGGCCTGACCGTGGACATGATTGCCAGGCAGGTGCGGGCCGAGGGCGTCGCGCGGATCGCCATCGTCACCGACGAGCCGGCCAAATATACCGGCAAGGTCGAATTCCCAGCAGGCGCCACCATCCATCACCGCGACGACCTCGACCTCGTGCAGCGCGAATTGCGCGCGGTCAGGGGTACATCCGTGCTGATCTACGACCAGACGTGCGCCGCCGAAAAGCGCCGCCGCCGCAAGCGCGGCACTTTCCCCGATCCCGACAAGCGCGTCTTCATCAATGAACTGGTCTGCGAAGGCTGCGGCGATTGCGGGGTGCAGTCGAATTGTGTGTCGATCCAGCCGGTCGAGACCGAATTCGGCCGCAAACGCAGGATCGACCAGTCGAGCTGCAACAAGGATTTCTCCTGCATCGACGGCTTCTGTCCGTCCTTCGTCACCGTGCATGGCGCAAAGATCAAGAAGGCCGAGGGTATGGCCGGCACGACCGATCCGCTCGATGGCGTGCCCGCGCCCGCGGAATTCCCGCTCGGCGACGAAGGCTGGGCGGCGATCATCGACGGCGTCGGCGGCACCGGCGTCGTCACCATCGGCGCGGTGCTTGGCATGGCGGCTCATCTCGAAGACAAGGGCTGCGGCATGATCGACATGGCCGGTCTTGCCCAGAAGGGCGGCTCGGTGTTCACCCATGTCCGCATTTCGCGCAGCCGGGCCGATATCCATGCCATCCGCGTTTCGGCCGGCAAGGCAGACCTTGTGCTTGGTTGCGACCTCGTCGTGTCGGGCGCCCAAAAGGTGCTCGCCGCGGTGCGCGAAGGCCACACGATCTTCCTCGCCAACACCGCCGAGATCATGCCTGGCGAGTTTACCCGGTCGGCGGATTTCTCGCTGCCGGTCGAGCGGCTGAAAAAGGCGATCCGCACTGCCGCCGGCGACGACAAGGCGCATTTTTTCGACGCCACCCGCACCGCCACCGCGCTGTTCGGCAGCTCGCTCGGCGCCAACATGTTCATGCTCGGCTTCGCCTTTCAGCATGGCGGTTTGCCGCTGTCGGCCGAGGCAGTCGAAAAGGCGATCGAGCTCAACGGCCAGTCTGTGGCGATGAACGTCTCAGCCTTCCGCTGGGGCCGCCGCGCCGCCCACCAACCGGATTTCGTGCGCGCCCTCGTCGTCCAGCCGGGCACGGCTGCACGGAACACCGCTGTCGCCGAAACGCTCGATGACGTCATCGCCCGCCGCGTCGCCTTCCTCACCACCTATCAGAACGCCGCCTATGCCAAGCGCTATGCCGACAGAGTGGCCGCGCTGCGCAAGGCCGAAGCCAGCGCGGTGCCCGGTTCGACTGATGTGACCGAAGCCGCCGCGAGGAACCTGTTCAAGCTGATGGCGATCAAGGACGAATACGAGGTGGCAAGGCTCTACACCGATGACTCCTTTGCCGCTGAACTGGGCAAGCAGTTCCAGAGCTACGACAAACTCGAATTCCATCTCGCGCCGCCGATCATGGCCAGGCGCGGCAAGGACGGCAAGCCGAGGAAGTCGAGCTTCGGACCTTGGATGATGAAGGGATTCCGCCTGCTGGCAGCGATGAAAGGCTTGCGCGGCACGGCCTTTGATGTGTTCGGCTACAGCTCCGAAAGGCGTATGGAACGGCAGCTTCTTGCGCAGTACGAGGCCGACCTGGAGCTTGTCGCCGGCGCGCTGGCGCCAGGCAAGGTCGAGGCCGCGGCAGCGCTTGCCTCGGTGCCGGCGCTCATTCGCGGCTATGGTCACGTCAGGCAAGCCAGTGCCGAAAAGGCCGCTGGCGAGCGTTCGAGACTGCTTGATCGTCTGGCGAAGACACCGGCTCGGCCGGAACTCCAGGCCGCCGAGTGATCGATGCGCCTTATCTGAAGAAGCTCAACAGTCTTGACGCAGGACCCTGAGATGGCTCCTCTAAACCTTTCTTAAGGCGGTTGTGACATGACTGCGGTTCGCGCGACACCCGCAAGGTCATGAACATAGATCGACCCGACGACATATCCGAGGACGTATACGTTGGCTTCGTTCGCTCGCTGTTTCGCGACGCAGGCATCTTGCTCGTTGGCGCATTCACGCAAGGCGCTATGGGCCTGCTCGTGTATTGGAAAACGGCTGCGGTAATCTATCTCGCGCTCGCCATCCTGATGGTTGCCGCTAGCATCGGCCGTTATCTTGCGATCCGGAGGGTCAGTCCCGACACCATCGTCACCTACGAATCCGCGCTTGCCTGGGAACGCTACTACATTGTTGCCGGGACGATTCATGGGTCGGCGGTCGGACTTTTCGCGTTCGTATGCCTCTACGTGGTTCCGGACCTGTTTGGCGAGATTGCAGCGGTGTCGCTGGTGTTGGCAAGCACCATCACCATCGCCGGCCGCAATTTCGGCTCCCGAAGGATGGTCGCCATCCTGTCCGTGTCCGTGGTCGCGCCGATTGCCGTCGGCCTGATGCTGAAGGGCGACGTCTACAACGTCATTCTGGGCCTCTTTGTCATCCCGTTCATGTTCACCATCAACAAGATGGCGCATCTTGTGCGAAAGGTGCTGTTTACGGCAATCAGCGAAGAAAAGAAGGCGAACCGCCTCGCCCAGCGCTTCAATCGGGCGCTGAACACCATGTCGCACGGGCTTGTCATGCTCGGCCCTGACGGCCTGGTGGTGGTGGCCAATGCCGAAGCCGCGCATCTGATGTCACTCAAGTCGCCCGACGCGTTGCTCGGGCGATCGATCCACGGCCTGCTGATGCGCGGCGTTGCCGGCGGCATGCTGGCGCAGAAGGACTGCCGCTACATCGAAGCCCAGCTTACGCGCGCCCTGCGCGAGGGCCGCGACCGCAAGGTTCTCGTCTCGCTCGCGAACGGACAGCACTATGAGTTCTCGGCGCGTGAGGGCAGCCAGGAGTTGGGCGTCATCACCTTTGAGGATGTGACGGCCCGCGTCGAGGCAGAAGGCAAGATCCGCTTCATGGCGCGCTACGACAGCCTCACCGGCCTGCCCAACCGCGCCTATTTCCACGAGCTGATCGGAGAGGCCATGGCATCCGGTGACCTCGAGCGTCTCTGCGGGCTCGCCGTGCTCGACCTCGACGACTTCAAGAGCGTCAACGACACGCTTGGCCACCCGGTCGGCGACGGATTGATCTATGCCGTCGCGGAGCGGCTGGCGGCGATCGCCGGACCAGGCGTCACCATCAGCCGTTTCGGCGGCGACGAATTCATGGTCTTCTTCGACCGCGTTGAGGACGAGAGCCATCTGACCAGCCAAATCGACGGGCTTTTCATTGAACTGCAGGGCGAGGTCGACGTCGCCGGCCATGGACTGCGTATCCAGGCCAGCGGTGGCGCGGTGCTGTCGCGGGTCAGGGATACCGATGTCGACGCCATGATCGTCAAGGCGGACCTGGCGCTCTACAAGGCCAAGGAACTCGGCAAGAACACTTGGCGGCTGTTCGAGGCATCGATGGATGCCGCTTTCCGCAACCGTCAGTTGATGAAGGCGGACCTGCGCACTGCGGTGGAAAGCAAGGCGTTGCGGGTGGTCTACCAGCCGATCGTGGCGATGAGCACGATGCGCATAGCCAGCTGCGAGGCGCTGTGCCGTTGGGACCACCCCGATCTCGGACCGATCTCGCCCAGCATCTTCATTCCGCTGGCCGAAGAAATGGGCATCATTTCCGAGATCAGCACCTTTGTCCTGCAGGCGGCATGCGCCGAATGCGTCAAATGGCCCGACCCGACCAGCGTCTCGGTCAACCTTTCGGCTAAGGATTTCCGCAGCAGTGGCATCGTCCAGAAAGTCCGTGAGGCGCTCGCCGGTTCCGGCCTCGCCGCCGGCCGCCTGGAAATCGAAGTCACCGAGACCGCGCTTCTCGACGACAAATCGCTGACGCGTCAGTATATCGAGGAGTTGAAACGGCTTGGCGTGCGCATTGCGCTAGACGACTTCGGCACAGGCTATTCGAGCTTGAGCTATCTCCACAAGCTGCCGCTCGACAAGGTCAAGATTGACCGCTCATTCCTGGTGGATGTCACCCAGAACCCGAGTTCGCTCGCGCTGTTGAAGGGCGTGGTCGAACTGATCAGGGTTCTCGGTCTCAACGTAACTATCGAGGGCGTTGAGACTTACGAGCAGCTCAAGATTCTGACGCATTCTATCAAACCGGATATGGTCCAGGGCTTTTTGTTTGGTTCAGCGCTGACAGCGTCCGGCATCGGAACGATGGCTACCACGGCCTGGCCATTCGCCACCGACACAAAGCCTGCGGGCCAACGTGCGCTAAGCTGATTTCCGCGCTTCATTTTCGACCAACTCGACCAGACCTGCCGCGCGGCGGCAATTAAGGTTAATATTAGGTAAACAACGTCGATTGGATTTCCACCTTTTATGCCGCGACTGCACACGATAGGTGTGCAGTGAAGATGGCAGAAGGGAATTGTATTGTGGCGCTATCCGAAGGGGTTGTTCATGTGGATGACCGACCGACCGACCTCAGCGGGATGTCTTCCTTCTCGCGCAATGTTTCGACCCTTCTTGAGCGCGTGGAATACAGGCGCTGCGAAAGCGGTGAAGACATGGAGGCGATTTACCGGCTTCGCTACAAGGCTTACCGGCTGAACGGCTTTTTGCCTGAATCCAGCAACCAGATGATGATGGATGCGCTCGACGACACGCCGAACTGTTATCGCTTTGGTGTCTTCGTCGACAATTCCCTTGTGTGTACGCTCCGTATTCATCATCTGACACCGAGCGAACCTTACGCGCCCGCAATGACCAGATTCGGCGATCTGCTCCTTCCGCGCCTGCTTCGCGGCGAATCCTTCATCAATCCGACGCTTCTGGCAGCCGACCCGGACTTCATATCGATGCATCGTGCCCTGCCTTACGTTACGTTGCGGCTAGCACTTATTGCCAGCATCCGCTTCCACGTGACCGCCTGTCTCGGCGTGATCCGCAAGGAACACACGGCTTTCTACCAGCGGACTTTTGGCGCCGTGCAAGTGGGGCAACCGAGAGACTATCCTCCATTCACCGTTCCGGTGGTACTCTATGACGCGAACTACGAGATCAATTTGGAGCGGGTACTCCATCGTTTCCCCTTCTTTCGGTCGACGCCGATGGAGCAACGCATGCTGTTTGAGAGACCCAGTGCTGGTGAACTCGCGCCGCTGACCATCCTGCCGACCGCTAAATACTATCGCGAAGCCGCCTGACATGGCGAATCTGGAGCGCGGCTGGAGCTTTCAGGCCGCTTCGGCGTTCTGGGAGGCGCGCCGGTGGTGCGCGCACGACGTCAATCTGCATCGCTTCGGCGGAAATTCAATCGAGAGGAACCGACATGACCATTTCCACGATCGCGCTCACTCCACTGATCTCGCTGATTGCCGGCGTGCTGATCCTGGTGATGCCGCGACTGCTCAACTACATCGTCGCGCTCTATCTGATCGTTGTCGGCCTGCTTGGACTGTTTCCGCAACTCGCCGGCTGAAAATGCCGGCAGGCGCGGCGCGTTAGCCGGCAAGCAAGCGCGCGGCGGCTGCCGCCAGCGCCTCCGAAACGTCATCCTGCACCTGGCCGCTCCAATCTCCAGCGATGCGGCAATAGCGCCATTGCCCTCGGCCCGGCTTTTCGCTATGTGCCTGAAAGATGTCTTCGAAGGGGAATTCCTATGGCTGATCACTCGCCGACCGGTCCTGTCGAACTAGGCGCGAAGATGGACTATGCCGAGCACGACCGCACCTATGCCGGCTTTGTCATGCTCGCCAAATACGGATCGCTGTTTTGCGCCGCCGTGCTTCTGGCAATGGCTTTCGGTTTCTTTGCAGGCGGCTTCTTCTCGGCGTTTGTCCTGTTCGTTCTGATCCTCGCCCTCGGCGCTTTCATTCTCCGGTAAATTCTTCAAAACCCTTGCCCGCGACATCGCCGGAAGTTCGGTCGGCGTCCTGCGCAGACAGGTTCCAGCCGAAAGGATCATGCGGTGGGACAGACGGTTTTCATCCCTCGTGAGCTCGATGCGAACGAGCCGCGCGTTGCGGCCTCGCCCGACACGGTGAAGCGGCTGGCGGGGCTGGGGTTTGACGTCATCGTCGAAAGCGGCGCCGGCACGGCATCGCGCATTCCCGACGAGGAATTCGCCAAGGCTGGCGCTGTGATCGGCAAGGCCGGCGATGTCGCCAAGGCCGATGTGGTGCTGAAGGTGCGCCGGCCTGATGAGACGGAGCTGAAGGCCTATCGCCCGGGCACTGCCGTTATCGCCATCATGGATCCCTATGGCAACGACGCTGCGGTCGATGCCCTGGCAAGGGCCGGCGTCACCGCCTTCTCGATGGAGTTCATGCCGCGCATCACGCGCGCCCAATCGATGGACGTCCTGTCCAGCCAGGCCAACCTCGCCGGCTATCAGGCGGTGATCGACGCGGCTGCCGAATATGACCGGGCGCTGCCGATGATGATGACGGCCGCGGGCACGGTGCCGGCGGCGAAAGCTTTCGTCATGGGCGTCGGCGTCGCCGGCCTGCAGGCCATTGCGACGGCAAGGCGGCTTGGCGCCGTCGTCACCGCCACCGACGTGCGCCCCGCCGCCAAGGAACAGGTTGCCTCGCTGGGGGCAAAGTTCCTGGCGGTCGAGGATGAGGAGTTCAAGGCGGCCGAGACGGCTGGCGGCTACGCCAAGGAAATGTCCAGGGAATACCAGGCCAAGCAAGCCGCGCTGACTGCCGAGCACATCGCCAAGCAGGACATTGTCATCACCACTGCGTTGATTCCCGGCCGTCCGGCGCCGAAGCTGGTCTCGGCCGCGGTGGTCGCCTCGATGAAGCCGGGCTCGGTGATCGTCGACCTCGCGGTCGAGCGCGGCGGCAATGTCGAGGGCGCTGTGCCGGGGCAGGTGGTGACCACGTCCAACGGGGTGAAAATCGTCGGCCATCTCAATGTGCCGGGCCGCGTCGCTGCCTCCGCCTCGCTGCTCTATGCCAGGAACCTCTTTGCGTTCCTCGAGACGCTGGTCGACAAGACCGCGAAGACGCTTGCCATCAACCGCGATGACGAATTGGTCAAGGCGACGATGCTGACCGATGGTGGCTTGGTCGTGCATCCGGCCTTCGCCGGCAAGCCGCCGGTGATCGCCTCGGCCGAGCCTGCGAAGCCCGCCGCTGCAGAAAAACCGGCCGCGCCAAAGAAAGCTGCCGCATCCAGGAAACCTGCCGCACCCAAGTCGCCCGCCAACAAGTCGAAAGGGATCGCGTGATGGACCAGACCCTGCAAAAAGCCCTTGACCAGCTCGACCAGGCGACCGCCGCCGTCCGTCTCGCGGTGCAGGAACTGGCCACAGCTCCGGGCGGCACCGATGCGACAGCCGACGCCGCGCACGCGCTGTCCGGCGGGGCGATCGATCCGTTCGTCTTCCGCTTCGCCATTTTCGTGCTGGCGATCTTTGTCGGCTATTACGTCGTCTGGTCGGTGACGCCGGCGCTGCACACGCCGCTGATGGCCGTCACCAACGCCATTTCCTCGGTCATCGTCGTCGGCGCGCTGCTTGCCGTCGGCATCTCGGCGTCCGGCATCGCCACCGGCTTCGGTTTCGTCGCGCTGATGCTGGTCTCGGTCAACATCTTCGGCGGCTTTCTCGTCACCCAGCGCATGCTGGCGATGTACAAGAAGAAGGACAAGTAGAGCGCCATGAACGCCAACTTCGCCTCCTTCCTCTATCTGGTCTCCGGCATCCTGTTCATCCTGGCATTGCGCGGCCTGTCGCACCCGACCACGAGCCGCCAGGGCAACATGTACGGCATGATCGGCATGGGCATCGCCATTGTCACTACGCTGGCGCTGGCGACCCCTTCGGCCGGAGGCTTCGGCCTCATCGTGCTCGGCCTTTTGATCGGCGGCTCGGTCGGCGCGGTCACTGCACGGCGCATCGCCATGACCTCGATGCCGCAGCTGGTCGCCGCCTTCCATTCGCTGGTTGGCCTTGCCGCCGTCATGGTGGCGGCTGCCGCCGTCTATGCGCCGGAAAGTTTTGACATCGGCACGGTCGCCGACATCCACGCCCAGGCGCTGATCGAGATGAGCCTCGGTGTCGCCATCGGCGCCATCACCTTCACCGGCTCGGTCATCGCCTTCCTCAAGCTCGACGGCCGCATGTCGGGCAAGCCGATCATGATCGGCGGCCGCCATTTCATCAACGCCGCCCTCGGCATCGGGCTGGTCGTGCTGATCGTGCTGCTCGTCACCACCGAGTCCAAGCTGGTGTTCTGGCTGATCGTGGCGGCATCGCTTGTCCTTGGCGTCCTGCTCATCATCCCGATCGGCGGCGCCGACATGCCGGTGGTCGTCTCGATGCTGAATTCCTATTCGGGCTGGGCGGCTGCGGCACTCGGCTTCACACTCGGCAATCTGGCGCTGATCATCACCGGCGCACTGGTCGGCTCGTCCGGCGCGATCCTGTCCTACATCATGTGCAAGGGCATGAACCGGTCGTTCATCTCGGTCATCCTCGGCGGCTTCGGCGGCGAGACTTCCGTCACTGCCGACGACGGCATCGAGCGCACGGTCAAGCAGGGTTCGGCCGACGATGCCGCCTATCTGATGATGAACGCGCAGAAGGTCATCATCGTGCCGGGCTACGGCATGGCGGTCGCCCAGGCGCAGCATGCGCTGCGCGAGATGGCCGACAAGCTCAAGGCCAATGGCGTCGACGTGAAGTACGCCATTCATCCGGTCGCCGGCCGCATGCCCGGCCACATGAACGTGCTCCTGGCCGAAGCCAACGTACCTTACGACGAAGTGTTCGAACTCGAGGACATCAACTCGGAATTCGCGCAGGCCGACGTCGCCTATGTCATCGGCGCCAACGATGTCACCAACCCGTCCGCCCGCGACGACAAGTCGTCGCCGATCTACGGCATGCCGATCCTCGACGTCGACAAGGCTCGCACCTGTCTGTTCGTCAAGCGCTCGCTCGGCTCCGGCTATGCCGGCATCGACAACACGCTGTTCTACAAGGATGGTACGATGATGCTGCTCGGCGACGCCAAGAAGATGACCGAAGAGATCGTCAAGGCCATGGACCACTGATCCCGATACATCGTTGATTGCTCGAAACAGAAATCCGGTTCCGAGGCCGAAGCTCTCCGAGCGGCCAGACGGTGTGAGCTTCCGGAATCGTCGCGCTGCGAGCGTCGCCTTTCACCGGAGTGCCACCGTTCTATAGTCTGAAGCGGCGATTGAACTGCAAAGGTCAAACCACTCGCACCCGCCGCAAGCACCCCGGGTGCGGCCCGAAGAGAACGCATCGCGCATACTTCGTAGAAGCGAGGGATGGAGCTGAAGTTCCATGTTCTCGGAAATCGAGTGCCCCAGAAGCGTACCAACACTGGCCGCCGCCTGACGATCGCGCTCAGTCACACTGTCGCGAAGGCAGTGCGGCTCCGCCTCACCGAGCAGGGGCGCGCAAATATCGTCAGGCCCGGAGACGATCAGGATGTGTTCGCCTGCGGAGAGCCGAGCCGCGATTGCGTCGAAATTGGCGACGAACGCAGCGCTGTAGCCTTTGCCTGCGTAAGTCAGCAGGCAAAGGAGATGGTGCGGCCGCAGCCGGACGGTCATTTTTGCGCGCGTGTCATGAGCATGAGCGTGGTCGCGGCCAATGCCGACTTGAGCGCTCCGCCGATCAGGAACGGCGTGACGCCGTGGACAATTGCCTGTTCGATGCCAAGGGCGACGGAAAGCCATGCTGCGCCCAGCACGAGGCAAAGCGCGTTGCCCAGGAGCATGGAGACGAACGCCAGCCAGGGGCGATTGCCGTTCCAGCCGCGCTCCGCCAGCCATCCCGTGAGCGCGCCGACCACGGGGAAGGCAAAGAGGTATCCGGCGGTCGGGCCGACAAAATGATGCACACCGGCAGCGCCCCCAGCTAGAACCGGCAACCCGATCGCGCCTTCGACCAACCATGCAACGATGGTGGCCGCGCCGAGTCTCCAGCCATAGACCGCGCCGATCAGGGTGACCGCAAAGGTCTGCATGGTCACGGGCACCGGAACCATTGGCACTTCGATGTAAGACGCCAGCGCCAGAAATACGGTTCCCAGGACGACCGCCCCGATCTGCCAGGACAGCGACCAGTCGCGGATGCGCGGCGTGCTTGAAGCCGCGTGGCTGGCTGGGATGGGGTTATGAGGCATATGTGTTCTCTTTCGTGCTGGTTGTGAAGCAGGCGCTATGCCTGAGCTGCGGGATTGAACGACGTGCCGCCCGGGAGGACGGAGTAGCGGATCAGGCGGCTGTCGGCAACGGCGGCCTGCCGATGCTCCATGGCGACACGATAGACGGGGTCGCGCAGCATTTTGGCAAAAGCTGCCGGGCTGGGATATTCCGCGATGAAATTGATGTCCCAATGCTCGGCCTGCGGTCCGATCATCGTCAGCTCCAGCTTACCGCGCCAGACGATTCGTCCGCCAACCCGCTGGAAGACAGTTTCGCTTTCCTTGCTATAAGTGGCGTAGGCTTCCGCGCCGGTCGCTCGCCGACCGTCGGCATAGACCGCTTCGCCGCGCAGCCGGATCAGGTTGAGCATATGGATCGGCCCGGGGCGGTCGTTGGCGCGGAAGGCGGCAAAGGCTTCCTTCGAGAAGGTGGAGTATGTATCGGTCATTGGTTCATCCCTTTGCCGCGTGTGCCGCCCAGTTTCCCGGGTAGCGGGGTGCGCGCCGAGTGATCCAGGCATCTAGCCCTTCGCGCAGGTCGGCAGTCGGGACCATACGAGAGAATTGCTCGCCTTCGATCAACAGGCCTTCGGCAATGCTTTGATTGATGCCGCGCGTCACGGCTGTGAGAATGCTCGCCGCCGCCAGAGGCGAGTGTCGCAGGATGCGCCGGGCGAGGTCGTGCGCCGCCGGCAACAGGTCGGCATGAGCGACCATTTGGTTGACCAGTCCGAGTTCGAGCGCGCGCTCCGGCGAGAAAGCATCGCCGGTCAGCAGCAACTCGAGGGCACGCTTGCGCCCGGCAAGCCGCGGCAGGCGCTGCGTGCCGCCGAACGTGGGCGGCATGCCCAGATTGATCTCCGGCTTGGCAAAGATCGCCCGGTCACTCGCGATGGCCAGCGGCACGGCCTCGGTGATCTCGCAGCCGCCGCCATAGGCAAGTCCGTTGACGGCGGCGATGACCGGCTTGCGGAAGGCTTCGAGCCGCGCCGTCAGTCTCTGGCCGCGCGCGACGAAATCCTGCAACGCAGCGTCGGGGCCGCGCGCCACGCTTTGCGAAAACTCATGAATATCCGCCGCCGGCCGAGAAAGCTTTGTCGCCTGCACCGGTGAGGATGACCGCGCGGATGGCGTCGTCCAGTTCGACCACATCCAGGATCTCCAGCAAGCTGTCGATCAGGGCGTAGTTCAGCGCATTGAGTTTTTCGGGGCGGTTGAGGATCAGCGTAACAATCGCGTCGCTACGCTCGACGAGAACGAGATCGGTCATGGGACATCCTTGTCGTGAATCGCTCGGGCAGAATGCAACGGATCGGGCATTGAGTATATTCACTAGTCGGTATACAAGGTGAAATGGTGACACCCCGAACATCGACCCGCGACCGCATCATCGCCGCCGCCTCCAAGCTTTTCTATAGCGAGGGCGTGCGCAGCGTCAGCGTCGATGCGGTGGCTGAAAAAGCCGGCGTGACGAAGCGGACGCTCTACTATCATTTCAGCAGTAAGGACGAGCTGGTCGCCGCCTATCTCGACGATCGCGACCTACCCAACCTCGTCCTGTTCAAGCGCTGGTTCGACGAGACGGAAGGCGATGTCGGTAAGAAAATGCAGGCAATTTTCGACAATCTTGCGCGTTCCACCAAAAGCCCAAAATGGAAGGGCTGCGGCTTCCTGCGAACGGCGGCGGAACTTGCCAATCTGCCCGGCCATCCGGCCGTCAAGGTCGGCATGCGGCACAAGAAGAAGGTCGAAGCTTGGCTCGCGGAGCAATTTGCGACCGACGACTCGATCCGCGAACCGCCGAGGCTTGCCCGGCAGATCGTGTTGTTGATGAATGGGTCGTTCGCGCTCGTCATGCTTCACCGCGACCCAGCTTATATGGAATCGGCTGGGAATGCGGCCAGAACGTTGGTCGACGCCGCGCGGCGTTAGCCTCATCGACCAGGTGTCGAGAATACACCTTGATTACCCCTCTACGAACCTTCATGGGGTGCCAAATAGCGCTGATAATCAGTGCCATTTAGCGTCGAAAGTCACAGTCCTAGGTTTCGCGACAAAATCGGCCAGCGTTGAACTCTTCAACAGATTCCTGTCGCAAAACCCACTCGCAAAAAGTCGGCGATTTGCGACAGATATCTGCGACGCTTTTTGCACTTGCTTTGGATTCAGCACTACGATGGGCAAGTTCTGTTCCGATGGACGGGATTTGTCACCAACGGAGGCACCGGTGTCTGACCGCCAGCCTGTCGCTTCGCCGACCAAGACCGGCTCGCCGGCCAAGACCAGTCCGCCGGCCTCCGGAAAGGCGCCGCGCAAGCTCAGCCAGGCAGTCGTGATCGTGCATGGCATGGGTGAACAGCGGCCGATGGGCACGCTGAGGGAATTTGTTCAGGCTGTTTGGAGTCATGATCCCACCCGCGCGCCGCTTTATGCCCAGGTCGCCGATCCGGACGGTCCCGCCGGCGCGAAGATCAATCAGAGCTGGATCACGCCCGACAGCCGGACCAACTCGCACGAACTTCGCCGGATCACCACCCCCTACGATGTCGATGGCCGCCGCACTGATTTCTACGAGCTTTACTGGGCTGACATCACGCAAGGCACGACGCGGGGTCGGCTTGCGGCCTGGGTGACAAATCTGCTCTGGCGCAAGCCCGCCGACATTCCGCGCGACGCCCGCGGGCTCTATGTCGTTACCCTTCTGGCAGTCATAACAGTCCTGGGCGCGGCGTTCGTGCTCGCGACGTCGGCCTTGCAAGGGCATATTTACTGGACCACGGGCATGCTCGTCACGATCCTGGCCTCGTTCGTCGTCTGGTCGGTGGACCGGTTCGGTCTTCCTTATTTCGGTGATGTGGCCGCCTATGTGCGGGCTGAAGCGGCGACGGTCGAGAAGCGCGCGCTTGTCCGCGACCGTGGCCTGGCGCTGTTGAGGCGCCTCATGCTGGACGACGGCTACGACCGCATCGTGCTGGTCTCGCACAGCCTGGGATCGATTATCGCCTACGATCTGCTGCAGATATTGTGGGCCGATTTCAGGCCCCGAAAGCTGGAAGCCCTCCGCGACAAGGCGAGACTGAAAGCGATCCGCACCGTCGACAAGTCCACGCTCAAGCCAGATGGTTCTGCGTGGCCGGACAGCTTGGATGATTTTTCCGGATTCCGGCGCGCCCAATGGGAGCTCTACCGTCAGCTCCGCGCCAGCGACGCCGATCATCCATTGCCTTGGAAAATCAGCGATTTCGTCACGCTCGGCAGTCCGCTGACCCACAGCGAATTTCTGGTCACCTACAATCTCGCCGAATTCAGGCGCGGCATCGCTGAGCGGCTGTTCTCGGCATGTCCGCCGATCGCCGACACGGCGGCCGGTGGAACCGTCCTCTATCAGGAAGGGCGCAGCCGTTCGGGCAAGCCGCAGCGGGCGGTGCATCACGGTGCGGTGTTTGCCGCGACGCGCTGGACCAACATCTTCGACAGGGGCAATGGCTGGCTGACCGGGGACCCGATCTCAGGACCGATGGCGGAAAATTTCGGCCCCGGCGTGGAGAACATCCAGGTCGAGCTGCGCAGTTCGCTGGGCCGCATCTTTACGCACAGGCTCTACTGGTCGCTGAAGGCGACCGGCGTCGAGGCCGCGGCAGCCGCCGGCACCCCGCCGCGCTCGCATATCGGCGTGCTGCGTGACGCCGTCGATCTCGGCCGCAAACTGGAAGGACCCGAAGCATAATGCGGATTGGCACACCGGAGCATGCCAATACCGCAACCGGCTCCAAACCAATGCGCGTCAGCAACTCCAGCGTTGTTACCGCACCTTCCCCAAGGCGAGACGCTAGTTCATACGTGTGGGAATAAACCTCGGTGAATCGGGCCACAGGCGCTTCTGTGAGCCAAGAGAGCGCAGCACGCATGAGAATCCTGATCCTGGGCGGATACGGCGTTTTCGGCGGGCGCCTGGCGGAGCTTCTATCCGACATATCGGAGATTGAAATCATCATCTGCGGCCGCGACTTCTCTCGCGCCGAGGCGTTCTGCGCGCGTTACAGAGGGCAGGCTCGGGTTCAACCGCTTGCGCTTGATCGCGCAGACGTTGTGGCCGGCCTGCGCGCGCAACGGCCCAATCTCGTCGTCGACGCGTCCGGGCCGTTCCAAGATTATGGGACCAATCGCTATCGTGTGATTTCGGCCTGCATCGACGCTGGCATCGACTATCTCGACTTTGCCGACGCCGCCGACTTTGTGTTCGGCGTGCCTCAGTTCGACGCGCAAGCAAAGGACGCAGGCATATTCATTCTATCGGGCATCAGCAGCTTTCCTGTTTTGACCGCCGCCGTCCTGCGCGAGATGGCGAAGACGATGGACATCGTCTCTGTGAAAGCCGGCATCGCCCCTTCGCCGTATGCCGGAATCGGCCTCAACGTCATGCGTGCGGTGGTGGGCTATGCCGGCGCCCCGGTGAAGCTGCGACGACATGGGGTGCAATCGCATGGCATCGGTCTGGCTGAAAGCATGCGCTTCACCATCGCGGTGCCGGGCCGGCTGCCGCTCCGGAACATCCGTTTCTCGCTGGTGGACGTGCCGGACCTGCAGGTCATTCCGCCCGAGCATCCCTCAATGACCGATATCTGGATGGGAGCCGGGCCGGTCCCGGAAATCTTGCACCGGACACTCAACCTCCTGGCGAAGGCGCGCGCGAGGCTCAGGCTCCCGTCGCTGGTACCCTTCTCGCGTCTCTTCTACGCGGTGCTCAACCGAACGCGTTTTGGTGAGCATCGCGGCGGTATGTTCGTCAGTGCCTACGGCACCACGGATGGGCAGGACGCCGAACGGAGCTGGCATCTTTTGGCCGAAGGGGATGACGGGCCATACATCCCATCGATGGCCATCGAAGCGATCACCCGTAAAGCTGACGGGCACTCGTCCGGAGGCCGGAGCACGGTCCGGGGTCCGCGCCCTTGAGCTTGCCGACTATGAGGCGCTGTTCCAAAGCCGGAAGATATTCACCGGGTTTCGGGGACACGAGATCGTTGCGCCCCTGTACTGCGGGATTCTCGGATCCGCCTTCTGCTCACTTGCTCCGCGACTTCAGGATCTGCATGGCAGCACCGCCACCCGCCAATGGGCAGGCTTCGCGGAGGTACGACGCGGTCGCGGCCCGGCGGCCGCGTTCGTGGCGGCGCTTGTCGGCTTCCCGAAAGCTGCGCCACGGGTGCCGGTCACCGTGACCTTTTCGCCCGAGAACGGCTCTGAACACTGGATCCGTAATTTCGACGGCAAGTGTTTTTCTTCGATTCAGTCGGCCGGCACTGGGAGGGACCAGCATCTTTTGGTGGAACGGTTTGGGATCGCGTCCTTCGCGTTGGCTCTGGTGGTGGACGGCGATCGTCTGACCCTGGTTCCGAGACGATGGTCGCTGCTGGGTATTCCAATGCCCGGCTTCCTCCTTCCCAAAGGATCGAGCTTCGAAATGGAACGGGACGGGCAATTCTGCTTCGATGTGGAAATTTCGATGCCGCTGATCGGCCTGATCGTGGCGTATCGGGGGAAGCTCAGCCCACCCTGAACGGCGGCTGCAATCTCGCAGCCTGGTTTTCGTGCATCGCACGGGTCCCGCCGATTTCTGCGGCCCTACTACTCAGCAAGCGATTGTAGCTGCTTTGGAGTTTCTGAAGCAGGCAGCCATCATTCGATCCCGCACGCATGGTTCTTTACGGAAACAGCGGCGTGGAGAACATTCAGGTCGAGCTCCGCAGTTCGCTTGGCCGCATCTTCACGCACAGGCTCCACTAGTCGCTGAAGGCGACCTACGTCAACGCAACGGCAGCCGCCGGCACCCCGCCGCGCTCGCATATCGGCGTGCTGCATGACGCCGTCGATCTCGGCCGCAAACTGGGAGGACCCGAAGCATAAAGCCGATTGGCACACGAGCATGCCAATACCGCAAATATCCGGATTGGGCCTCAGATGTCCAGATTGGCCACCGACAGCGCATTGTCCTGGATGAACTCGCGCCTGGGCTCGACCTCGTCCCCCATTAGCCTCGAGAACAGACTGTCCGCATCGGTGGCGTCGGTGACCTTGACCTGCAGCAGCGAGCGCACATTCGGGTCGAGCGTAGTCTCCCAGAGTTGCTCGGCATTCATCTCGCCAAGGCCCTTGTAGCGCTGCATGGTCAGGCCCTTGCGGCCGGTGGCAAACACGGCGTTGAGCAGCGCCAGCGGTCCCGAGATGGTTTCGGACACATCCTTGCGGCGGAGCACCGGCGGCTCGCCATAGACTTCTGCGAGGCGCGGCGCATAGCGGTCGAGTTGGCGGGCGTCGGCCGAATTGATCAGCGCGAGATCGAGATGCGCGAACTCCTTGACGCTGCGCACCGTGCGCTCGAACACATAGCCGCCGACCCCTTCGTTTGAGGTCGACATGCGGCCGGTCCAGCCGCGTTCGGTGTCCTCGGCGATGATGTCGAGGCGCCGGGCGACACGCTCGGCCATAGCGTTGGCCTGGCCGAGATCGACGAAGACGTCCGGATTGAGCGCGCCGGCGATCGCCGCCTGCTCGACCACGCCTCGGTTATAGCGAGTGTGCAGCCCGTTGATGAGCTGGCGCACCGCCAGCGCATCGTCGATGGCGCTGCGCAGGTCCTGCCCGGCCCGCACCTCGCCGGTGCTGAGCGCAAGCGACGCCTCTTCCAGCCCTGAGCCGATCAGGAATTCCTCGAAGGCGCTTTCGTCCTTGATGTATTGCGAGCTCTTGCCGCGCGTCACTTTGTAGAGCGGCGGCTGAGCGATGTAGAGATGCCCACGCTCGATCAGCTCCGGCATCTGCCGGAAGAAGAAGGTCAGCAGCAAGGTGCGGATGTGGGCGCCGTCGACGTCGGCGTCGGTCATCAGGATGATCTTGTGGTAGCGCAATTTGTCTGCGTTGAACTCGTCCTTGCCGATCGAGGTGCCGAGCGCGGTGATCAGCGTGCCGATCATGTCGGAGCCGAGCATACGGTCGAATCGGGCTCGCTCGACGTTGAGGATCTTGCCGCGCAGCGGAAGAATGGCCTGGTTCTGGCGCGAACGGCCGCCCTTGGCCGAGCCGCCGGCGCTGTCGCCCTCGACGATGAAGATTTCGGACTTCGCCGGGTCGCGTTCCTGGCAGTCGGCCAGCTTGCCGGGCAGCGAAGTGACGCCGAGCGAGCTCTTGCGGGTGATGTCGCGCGCCTTGCGCGCGGCTTCGCGCGCCGCTGCCGCCTGGATGACCTTGTCGATGACAACCTTGCCCTCGGTCGGGTGCTCTTCGAGCCAGGTGCCGAGCGCCTCGTTGACGAGCCCTTCCACCACCGGACGGACTTCGGACGAGACCAGCTTGTCCTTAGTCTGAGAGGAGAATTTCGGGTCGGGAACCTTGACCGACAGCACCGCCGTCAACCCTTCGCGGCAATCGTCGCCGATCAGCGCCACCTTCTCCTTTTTGGTGAGGCCGGTGGCTTCGCCATAGCCGGTAATCTGGCGCGTCAGCGCGCCGCGGAAACCGGCAAGATGCGTGCCGCCGTCGCGCTGCGGAATGTTGTTGGTGAAGGCCAGCACGTTCTCGTGGTAACTGTCGTTCCACCACATGGCGACTTCGACGGTGATACCGTCGCGCTCGGCCTTGATGGCAATCGGCTTGTCGATCAGCGGCTTCTTGACGCGGTCGAGATATCTGACGAACTCCTCGAGCCCGCCATCATAGTGCAGCTCATGGCGCACGACGTCGGCATGGCGGGCATCGGTCAAAATGATGCGCACGCCGGAATTCAGGAAGGCGAGTTCGCGCAGCCGGTGCTCCAGCGTGCCGAAGTCGAACTCGACCATGGTGAAGGTCTCGGTCGACGGAAAGAAAGTGATCTCGCTGCCGCTGCGCCCCTCATAGGTGCCGGCAACCTTGCGCTGCTCATAGCTGCCGGTGACCCTCAGCGGCCCGTCGGCATTGCCGTGCGTGAAGCTCATCTCGTAGATCTGGCCGTTGCGGCGGATTTTCAGCTTCAGCCAGGCCGACAGCGCGTTGACGACCGAGACGCCGACGCCGTGCAGGCCGCCGGACACCTTGTAGGAGTTCTGGTCGAACTTGCCGCCGGCATGCAGCTGAGTCATGATCACTTCGGCCGCCGAAATGCCTTCGCCGGTGTGGATATCGGTCGGAATGCCGCGGCCATTGTCGATGACCGTCACCGAACCGTCGGGATTGAGCGTCACCGTGACGAGGTCGGCATGGCCGGCCAGCGCCTCGTCGATAGCGTTGTCGACCACCTCATAGACCATATGATGCAGGCCCGAGCCGTCGTCGGTATCGCCGATATACATGCCGGGCCGCTTGCGGACGGCATCCAAGCCCTTCAAAACCTTGATGGAATCGGCGCCGTACTCGGCCTCAGCGCCGTTGGCGTTGTCGATCTGATCGCTCATGAAAACCTGTCTGATTGATGCCGCACATTCAGCGCAAAAAATCGGCTCCGAATCGCGCGTCCTTGATGTCCTAGATATAGGCACAAAAGGCGGTTTTTCCAAGGTTTGCAGGCATTTCCGAATGGAAGAAGAGCACGCTTGTCGGCCACGGCATCGGACCCAAAAAATGGAACCGGTTTTGGGAACAGAGCGGCCGTACGAGTGCGGACCGACCTGTTCCGACGATCAGGCACTTTCCAGTGCCCCGTTACATTCCGGTGAGCCGGCGACATGGACGCTTGCCCTGCCAGCCACTACATTGAGGTCACCAGCGGAGCACGCCATGGACAGTCAGCCCGCCCCCTTTGTCCCGCCGGTGCCGAAGCCGCGCACGTCGCCGCCTTCGACGCTGGAGATGATCCGCATCGTTTATCGCAATCCTCTCGAACTGTGGGGCGAGCCGACCTATAACGAACCCTGGATATCGGTTACCGGCATCGGCGGGCCTCTGGTCATCGCGAACGACCTCGGCCTCATTCGCCACGTGCTGGTCGACAATGCCAAAAACTACAAGATGGCGACGGTGCGGCAGATGATCCTGCGGCCGATCCTGCGCGACGGACTGCTGACCGCCGAGGGTGAGGTCTGGCGACGTTCACGCAAGGCGATGGCGCCGGTGTTCACGCCGCGCCACATCTTCGGTTTTGCCGAGCCGATGCTGAGGCGTACGCGGGAGTTCGTCACCCGCTACGAGGGCGGCGGCACGTCGGACATTGCCCACGACATGACGCTGCTTACCTTTGACATCCTGGCCGAGACGCTGTTTTCCGGTGAGATATCAGGTGAGCCGGGCAGCTTCGCCAAGGAGATCGACCGGCTGTTCGAGACCATGGGCAGGGTTGATCCGCTCGATCTGTTGCGGGCGCCAGACTGGCTGCCGCGCCTGACCCGCATGCGCGGCCGCAAGACCATGGCCTATTTCCGCAAGATCGTCACCGACACCGTCAAGATGCGCGAAGAGCGGCTCAAGCGCGATCCGCACAAGGTGCCGCAGGATTTCCTCACGCTTTTGCTCAAGGCGGAGGGACCGGACGGGCTGACGCGCGCCGAGGTCGAGGACAACATCATCACCTTCATCGGCGCCGGTCACGAGACCACGGCGCGTGCACTCGGCTGGACGCTCTATTGCCTGGCCGAAGCGCCTTGGGAGCGCGAAAAGGTCGAGCGCGAGATCGATGCGGTGCTGGCGCGTGAGCCCGACCCGACAAAGTGGCTCGACGCCATGCCGTTCACCCGCGCCGCCTTCGAGGAGGGGCTCAGGCTTTATCCGCCGGCGCCGTCGATCAACCGCGAGCCGATCGAGCCCGAAACCTGGAACGGCCTCTACATACCAAGGCGTGCTGCGGTGCTGGTCATGCCCTGGGTCGTCCACCGCCATCGCAAGCTATGGGACCGGCCCGACGCCTTCATGCCCGAACGTTTCCATCCGGGAAATCGCGAGAAGATCGACCGTTTTCAGTATTTGCCGTTCGGCGCCGGTCCTCGCGTCTGCATCGGCGCCAGCTTTGCCATGCAGGAGGCGATCATCGCTCTGGCGATCCTGCTGTCGCGCTTCCGCTTCGATACCACCGCCGAGACCAAACCGTGGCCGGTGCAGAAACTGACGACGCAACCGCAGGGCGGCCTGCCGATGCAGGTCACGCGGCGGCTTTAGTGAGCGGCCTGATTGGCTATTCCGCCGTCTTGCGCTGGAACTGGCCGGCGGGCCGGTAGCGCCAGAGATAGCTCGGCAGGATGCTGCCGATCGACTGTGGCTGGATATCGAGACCGGCGAGCGTCCGGTTTTCCCTGATGGCCGCGTCCGACACGATGTTGTCCACGCGCAACAGCAGGACCTGATCCTTGGTCAGCAGCGGATTGGGCAAAAGCTCGAGGATCGATGCCTTCATGCTCGCCACCCACCACGGCACCGACACCAGGAACCGCTTGCGGTCGATCATGGCAAGCATTTCCTGCATGCATTGCTTGAAGGTGAGCACCTGAGGTCCGCCAAGCTCGTAGATCCGGCCGCCCTGGGCTTTGCCGTCGACAGAGCGCGCCACCGCCTCGGCGACATCGCCGACATAGACCGGCTGGAATTTGGTCCGCCCGCCGCCGATCAGCGGCAGGACCGGCGAATAGCGCGCCATGCTGGCGAAGCGGTTGAAGAAGCTGTCCTCGGGGCCGAAATTGATCGAGGGCCGCAAGATGACCGCATCCTCGATCGTCTCCAGGACCGCTTTTTCACCGAGCGCCTTGGTGCGCGCATACTCGGATTGTCCGTTCAGATCGGCGCCCAGCGCCGAGATATGGGTTAGCCCGGCGCCGACGGCGCGCGCCGCTTCGGCGACCGCGCGGGCGCCGAACTCGTGGACGGGCGTAAACTTCTGCCGGCCGCTCTCATGCAGGATGGCTACCAAATTGACGACATGGTCGGCGCCCTGCACGGCGCGGTCGACCGACCAGCGCACGCGAATATTGGCCTGCACCGGCTGGATCTGGCCGACATTGCCGAGCGGCTGCAGATGGCCGGCGAGATCGGGCCGGCGGCAGGCGACCCTGATGCGGTAGCCGCGCCTGGCCAGCGCCCGCACCACATGGCGGCCGACAAAGCCGGAGCCGCCGAACACGACGACGAGCTTTGGGGTCTGCAGGATTTCGGTCATTGCTGGCTCCGGCGCGCTTTCCAGATTTACTGGGCTTGGCTGAAGCCGTTCATAATCGGTTTCGCGCCGAAGGCAAAGGGCGATCCTTTGTCGCCGTTTGCCGCGGTGTCGGCTGGTTCAGAACGCCTTGCCGATACGCGCGTCGACCGATTGGCGGTTGCCGCCGCGAATGACGAAGAAGAACAGGATCGCCGCCCATAGCAGCGATTTTTCGGCACCCGAAAAGCCCTCGCCCTTGGTGACCCAGTGGAACCAGACGGTGACCAGAAGCACGAACATTCCGGCGAAGGCGGCCGGGCGGGTCAACAGACCGATGGCGATGAAGATGCCGCCGAAGAACTCGGTGCAAGCCAGCAGCACCGACCAGAACGCGCCAGGATAGAAGCCGAGGCCTTCGACCATCTCGGCGGCGCCGAGCGGGTCGGTGATCTTGCCAGAGCCATGGATGGTGAGGAAGATGCCGGCCACGGCGCGCAGCATGGTTTCAGATGTGGTGTTCAGCGCCGCATAGAGGCTGCCAAGGGCGGGGACGAAAAGGCTTCTGCTGGAATTGTCGGTGCTTGCGGACATTTGGGTTCCTCTCTTGCTGCTTCGCGCAAACAGCCGCCACCCCAGTCAAAGTCAAATGAACTAAAGTTGACCGGGAAATGCATGTTACTGATCAGATGCGGGAAACCGGCCGACGCCGGATTTCCAGGTGACTTCTGTTTCCGAAACGTGGTTCGATGAGGCAACCTGGGCGTAACGGCAAGTACGCCCGCTGTCGCGCGATCAACGATCCGAAGGACGTCTTCAGGAAGAATACCGGGCGGCGAATTCGGAGATGCGCTGCACCACGGCTTTCGGAGCCGTTATGCCCCGTGCCGCTGCCTTCTCCGCCGCTTCGGCCCGGGCACGGCCGGGCACATGCACGCCATAGCGGCGGCGCAACCGGTCGAGTTGATCTTTCATGCGCTTCTCGAAATTCGGATCGAGCAGCTTGGGCTCGACGGCCAGCACGAAGAGACCGGTTCCGGGACTGTCCGGGCCGTCGGTGAACCATGGCGCATCGAGCGACCAGTTGGCGCCCGACAGGCCCGCTGCCAGCACTTCGACCATCAGTGCGATGTTGGCGCCGCGCTGGCCGCCGAAGGCAAGCATAGCGCCTTTCATGGCGGCGGCGGGATCGGTGGTCGGGTTGCCGCTCGCGTCCAGGGCCCAGCCTTCTGGAATTCTCTTGCCGTCCTTGGCCGCCTTGCGGATGTTCACAAAGGCGGTTGCGCTCGACGACTGGTCGATCACCAGCGGCGCTCCATCGGCGGCGGGCGCGGCGAAGGACATCGGGTTGGTGCAATAGACCGGCTTGACCGAGCCGGAGCCGGCAAGCACCGCCGGTCCATTGGTCGCGGCGAAGGACACCAGCCCCTGCGCGGCCAGCCGTCCGGTGAAATAGCCGAGCGCGCCGCATGTATAGGCGTTCTTCTGCGAAAAGATGGCAACGCCGAACAGGCGCGCCGCCTTGGCGAGATCGTCGATGGTGCGGTCGAAGCCGGTATGCGCCAGACCGCCGCGCGCGTCGGAGAGATAGATCGCCAAAGCCGGCCTGGTGATGACCGGCTCGGCCTTGCCGTCGATGCGGCCGGCCTCCAGCGCTTCGAGATAGTCGATGAAATGCGACAGTCCGACCGTCGACAGACCTTCTGCCTCGGCGGCTACGATGGAGGCTGCGAGCGACTGCGCCGCTTCTTCATTGGCGCCGGCGCCGAGCGCTGCCATTCGGCACAGCCCTGTCGCCTGCTCGAGACTGAGTTGCATCTTTAGCTGCCCTGATGTTCTGGCGAGTAGCGAATAGGGAGTAGCGAGTAGAGGAAATCAGCGAACTATTCGCTATTCGCTACTCTCTATTCGCTCCTCACTTAGCCAATCTTGTTCGGGATCCGCGCCTCGATCTTGCCGAGGGCGAAGACCAGGATGCCGGTGATCGCCATATAGATCAACGCCAGGAGCAGCAAGGGTTCATAGGTGAGGAAAGTGCTCTGCCGCACTTTGGACGAGACGGCGAATATGTCGATCACGCTGATGGTCGCCACCAGCGGCGTCGATTTCAGCTGCAGCACGGTTTCGCCGGTCAGCGTCGGCAACGCCCGGTAGAAGGCTTGCGGCAGCCAAATCCGCCGCAGGATCTTCCAGCGGCTCATGCCGAAGGCACGCGCCGCTTCCAACTGTCCTTTCGGAACCCCGGCAAAGGCACCCCGCATCACTTCCCCCTCGTAGCCGGCGAAGGACAAGGTCAGCGCCAGGACGCCATAGGGCCACGCTTGCCTGAGATACGGCCACATCCAGGACTCGCGTACCCATGGGTACTGTGGAAACAGCGAGCCGAGCCCATAGTAGAGCAGCCAGAGCTGCAGCAGCAGCGGCGTTCCCCTGATGACGGTGCAGAAGGCCTTGGTAGGCGCCGCGAGCCAGAACGGGCCGGCAGCCTGCGCCAATCCGAGCGGCACGGCGAGCAGGAAGCCCAGTGTGCAGGTGACGGCGAGGATCCAGAGCGTGCGCCAGAGGCCGACTAGCGCCATTTCGTAATACTGCGGCAGCCAGTCCCAGCGCATGAAAAAAGCGGCCGCAAAAACCAGCGCCAGTCCCGTCACAATCAGCACGATGCGGTGCGGCTGCAACCACAGCGACGCGCGGGCGGCTACGTTGACGATGGTCGCTTCGACAGCCATCAATGCGCCTCCTTGAGGGAGGGCATGCCGCGCCGGGCCCAGGCCTCGATGCGGCCGATGATCAGATTGGAGACCAGCGTCAACAGAAGATAGATCACGCCCGCGGCGAGGAAGAAGGTAAGATAGGCTTTGGTCACGCCCGCCGCTTGCCGCGTGGCCAATGTCAGTTCGAAGAAGCCGACGACCGCCAGCAGGGCGGTGTCCTTGGTGGCGATCAGCCAGAGATTGGCAAGGCCCGGTATGGCGAAAGGCAGCATCGCCGGCAGCGTGATGCGTCGCAGCAGCAGGCCGGGAGACATGCCATAGGCGCGCGCGGCTTCGATCTGTCCCTGCGGAATGGCAAGGATCGCGCCGCGCATCACCTCGGTCGAATAAGCGCCCTGGACGAAGCCGAGCACGGCAATACCGGCCACCAGCCCGCTGATATCGATGCGCTGATATCCCATTGCCGTCAGCAACTGGTTGATCAAATCGGTGCCGGCATAATAGAGCAGCAGGATCAGCACCAGCTCCGGCACGGCGCGGACGATCGTCGTATAGAACGCCAGCAGATCGCGCACCACGGGCCCGCCATAGAGCTTGCCATACGCACCGCAGATGCCGATGACGAGGCCGAGACCGAACGCACCGGCAGCGATCTCGACCGAGTGGAGCAGTCCGACCAGAAGCGTTCCGCCCCAGCCAGGTGGCGTCGGCGAAAGCAGTTCGATGATGCGGGCCACAGAGGCCGGTAGAAATGCGTCGATCAGCGTCGCCCCCGAATTGCTGGCGCCAAACCGCCGGCGATGCCGTCAGCGGAAAGCTTGCCTGGGTGGATTTCGATGAGGCCACACGGCGCGTTGTCCACGCCGCGTGGTTCGCTCAGGGATGCACGCCGTCAGTTCGACTGTGGGTCGTCTCCATAGATATCGAAATCGAAGTATTTCTTCGAAATCTCGTCATATTTGCCGTTGGCGCGGATCGCCTTGATGCCGGCGTTGATCTTCTCCTTCAGCTCGGTGTCTTCCTTGCGGACACCGGCGCCGACGCCGGGCCCGAGGATCGCCAGATCCGGCGCGACGGTGCCCTTCAGATCGCAGCATTGCTTGCCCTGATCCGATTTCAGGAAGGCATCGAGCGCGATGGAATCGGCCTGCACGGCATCGACACGGCCGGCGGCAAGATCCTGGTTGGCTTCGTCCTGGGTCTGATATTCCTTGATTTCCGCGGCTTCGGTGAAGTGCTTCTTGACGTAGTCGGCATGCACGGTCGAAACTTGCACGCCGATGATCTTGCCCTTGAGATCTTCCGGGGTAGCGCCGAACTTCTGGTCCTTTGGTCCGATGATGGCTGTCGGGGTGTTGTAATATTTGTCGGAGAAGTCGATCGTCTTCTTGCGCTCGTCGGTGATCGACATGGAACTGGCGATGACGTCGATCTTCTTGGTCGTCAGCGCCGGGATGATGCCGTCCCAGGCGACGGGGGTGATGACGCAATCGAGTTTCTGCTCGGCGCAGACGGCCTCGATGAATTCGATCTCCCAACCAACCCATTTGCCGGAAGCATCCGGCGAGGTGAAAGGCGGATAGGGTTCGGCAGCGACGCCGATCTTGACCGGCTCGGCCCTTGCCATGCCCATTGCGGCGACGCCGAGCACAAGTGCTGCGGCAAATGTTTTCAGAACGGTCTTCATGCCAAAAACTCCCAGTTTGTTGTTGTTCCCGTTTTTTCGTCCGCCTCGGCTTAACCGATGTTGCGGATGAATTGCTTCAGCCTTTCGGATTTCGGCGCGCCGAAGATCTGCTCCGGCGGCCCTTCCTCCTCGACCAGTCCGTTATAGAGGTAGACGACATGTGTCGCGACCTCGCGAGCGAACTTCATCTCGTGGGTAACCAGAACCATGGTGCGGCCTTCGCGCGCCAGATCGCCGATCACCTTCAGCACCTCGCCGATCAATTCCGGGTCGAGCGCCGAGGTCGGCTCGTCGAACAGCATGACGCGCGGGTTGATGGCCAGCGCCCGGGCGATGGCCGCACGCTGCTGCTGGCCGCCTGACAGATAGGCCGGATAGACGTCGCGCTTTTCGGCCAGGCCGACGCGGGCAAGCAGCTTTTCCGCCTCGGCGATGGCCACATCGCGCTTGACGCCCAGAACATGCACCGGAACCTCGATGACGTTTTCGATCAGCGTCATGTGGCTCCACAGATTGAAATTCTGGAAGACCATGCCGAGCCTGGAACGGATGCGCTCGATCTGCTTGCGGTCGGCGGGAACGGTGTGGCCATGGCTGTCGGCCTTCATCCGGATCTCCTCGCCATTGACGCGGATGATCCCGCTGGTCGGGTTCTCCAGGCAATTGATACAGCGCAGCAGGGTCGATTTGCCCGAGCCGCTGCCGCCGATGATGGCGATGACCTCGCCGTCGCGCGCCGACAGCGAAACACCCTTCAGCACATGCAGTTCGCCGAATCTTTTATGCAGGTTCTCGACATGGATGGCTTCGGCGGCGTCGTTCTGCGCCGTGTACTTCAGGGCGGGGGCCGTGCCTTGCGCTATCACCTTTGCGGTGCCTCACGAAGTGGCTGGAGCCGTCGCTGCTGGAATTTTTTACCCATTACCATCACTGAACAGACTTTTCATTCTCAAGATGGACCGTTCCGCTTGCCTCCGTCAACCATGCTTTTTGGACCATTGATCACGGCTCGCTGAGTGGCTATTGGCTGGATGGGATGTATGGGGAGCACTTGGTGGGTAAAGCATACGGGTCGCAGTCCATGGCCGGGCCCCTGCAGCGCGTGCTGATGCGGTCCGCCGTAAGCGCCATGGCCCGCGCCAAAGCATCGGAATGGCGCTATGGTGCGGGCTTCGATCCGCAAAAGGCCGCCGCCCAGCATGAGGCGCTGACGACGCTGGTTCTGGCATCCGGCGCCGAGATCGAATGGCTGACCGACGCCGATGACGGACTCGCCGATTCGGTCTTCACGCACGATCCTTCGTTGATGACCGACCACGGCGCCGTCATCCTTGCCATGGGCAAGGCGATGCGCCGGGCCGAGCCCGCCCTGCACGAGGCGGCCTACAAGCGCATGGGCGTGCCTATCCTCGGCCGCATCGAGCCTCCCGGACAGGTCGAGGGCGGCGATTGCGTCTGGGTGGATTCACGGACCCTGGCCATCGGCCGCGGCGTGCGCACCAACCAGGACGGCATCCAGCAACTCGCCAACCTGCTCACCCCCAGGGGTATCCAGGTCTATGGCTACGACCTGCCGCTCTGGCATGGCGAGGACGCCTGCCTGCATCTGATGTCTGTGATCAGTCCGCTCGCCGACGATCTGGCGCTGGTCTATGCACCGCTTTTGCCGGCTGCCTTCTACCAGATGCTGCGGGCGCGAGGCATTCGCCTGGTCGAGGGCGACGCCGGGGAGTTCTTCGCCTCCAACGGTCTCAGCCTCAATGTGCTGCCGACCGCGCCGCGCCAGGTGATCGCCGTTGCCGGCTTCCCAAAGACGGCGGCGGCCATGGCGGCCGCCGGCTGCAGGGTTTCAACCTTCGAGGCGGACGCGCTGTGCATCGCCTGCGAGGGCGGACCGACCTGCCTCACACGTCCGGTGCTCAGACAATGACGACAGTCGGCGAAGTGCTCATCACTTTGCTCGAAGCCCATGATGTCGAGACGGTTTTCGGCATTCCGGGTGTGCATACAGTCGAACTCTATCGCGGCTTGGCGCGCTCGAAGATCCGCCACGTCACCCCGCGTCACGAGCAGGGCGCCGGCTTCATGGCCGACGGTTATGCGCGCGCCGGCCGCAAGCCCGGCGTCGCCTTCGTCATCACCGGACCGGGACTGACCAACACCATCACAGCCATGGGCCAGGCCCGTGCCGATTCGGTTCCGATGCTGGTGATCTCAGGCGTCAACGCCACGCCGACACTGGGCAAGGGCCTTGGCCATCTGCACGAACTGCCCGACCAGCGTGGCATGATGGAAAAGGTCGCGCTGTTTTCGCACCGTGTCACCGACGCCGACGAATTGCCAGGCGTACTTGCCCGCGCCTTCGCCCTGTTTTCGTCGTCGCGCCCCGGTCCGGTCCATATCGAGATTCCGACCGACGTCATGGTCAAGCCGGCCGACGGCATCGCGGCTTTGCTGACCAATGTTGCGCCGCCCGAGCCGGATCCGGCGGCGATAGCAGAGGCGGCAAAACTTTGCGCGGCTGCCCGCCGCCCGCTGATCCTTGCCGGCGGCGGCGCCAAGCGAGCCGAAGCGCCGTTAAAGCGCCTTGCCGAAAGGCTGGGAGCGCCGGTTGTCCAGACGGCCAATGCCCGCGGCCTGCTGCATCGCCATCCGCTCGGCGTGCCGGCCAGCCCCAGTCTGAAGGCGGTGCGCGCATTGATGGCCGAGGCCGATCTGGTCATCGCCGCCGGCACCGAATTCGGCCCGACCGACTACGACGGATATGGCGACGGCGGCTTTGTCTTGCCGGCCAATCTGATCCGCATCGACATCGGCGCCGACCAGCTTGCCCGCCGGCCGGCCCGGATTGCGATCCATGCCGATTGCGGCGCAGCACTCGAGGCGCTGCTTGTCGAGATTGGTGCGGACCAGCCGCCCTCGGCCGAGGGTCAGGCTCGCGCCGCTGCGACCAGGCAAGCGGCCTTTGCCGAAATGGCCCCGGCCCTCCAGGCGCAAACCCGCGCCGTCGAGATGATCCGCGATGCATTGCCGGGATCGATCATTGTCGGCGATTCGACCCAGCCGATCTATGCCGCCAACCTCTATTACGATCACGACCGTCCGGGCGGCTGGTTCAACGCCGCAACCGGCTTCGGCGCGCTGGGCTATGGTCCGCCGGCAGCGATCGGCGCGGCCCTTGCCGTGCCTGATGCGCCGGTCGTCTGTCTCACCGGCGACGGTGGTTTCCAGTTTACGCTGCCGGAGCTTGGCGCCGCGCTCGACGCGGCGGCGCCGGTGATCTTCGTCGTCTGGAACAATCTCGGCTATCGCGAAATCGAAACCTCGATGCTCGATGTCGGCGTCGAGCCGGTCGGCGTCTCGCCGGCGCCGCCTGATTTCTGCAAGCTGGCCGAGGCCTATGGCATTGCCGCCGAGCGGCTCGCCGACATCGGTCATCTGGGCGACGCACTCAAGCGCGCGCGGGCGACCGGACTGCCGTATGTCATCGAGATCATCGTCGATTGAGTGCTGTGGCCAGCGTCTGCCTGGGGATGCGATCATCGTCGGATGGCCGACCTTCTGACGCGCACAAGCGGCGCTGCGTCATCGAGATTTCGGTTGAGTGATTGCGCGAAAGGCGCGACCTTCGGCGGGGGTGCGGCATAAGAATGACAGGAGCGGTCGTAGATGACGGATACACTGGACGGCAGGCATGTTGTGGTGACCGGCGGCACCGGAGCGCTCGGTGGCGCGGTTGTCGGCAAACTGCTGGAGCAGGGCGCGATCTGCCATGTGCCGAACGCCCATGCCGCCGCGCCCGCGCATTTTCCCTTCCCGGCACATGAGCGCGTCAGGCTGGCGCACAATGTCGATCTCGCCGACCCCGCCAAGGTCGATGCGTTCTTCGCCAGTGTTACGGATTTGTGGGCATCCATCCATCTGGCCGGCGGCTTCACCGCCGCGCCGGTCGAGAAGATCGAGCCCGCGTCGTTTGCCGAAATGATGGACACCAACGCCCGCACCACCTTCCTGTGCTGCCGCGCGGCGATCCGCTCGATGCTGGAATCTTCCGTGTCGGGCCGAATCGTCAATATCGCGGCGCGCGCCGGGCTCGACCTGCGGCGCGGTTCCGGCATGATCGCCTATGCCGCCAGCAAGGCAGCGGTCGCGGCAATGACGGTGGCGATGGCGGAAGAACTCAAGGGCAAGGGCATTCTGGTCAATGCGGTCGCGCCCTCGACCCTCGATACGCCGGCCAACCGGGCTGACATGCCGGCCGCCGATTTCGGCAAATGGGTCAGCCTCGACGCGGCGGCGGAGGCGATTGCCTACCTCGCTTCGCCGGCCAATCTGGCGATGAGCGGCACGCTGGTGCCGCTTTACGGCAGGGCCTGATCTCTCTTTCTGCTTGAGCGCGGATTTCCAAAAAGACCGGGCGCCATCCCGAGGCAGGCAGGCCCGGGGCAGGCTTTGGCTCTGATGCCATGGCCACGGTCAAACAAAAACCCCGCCGGATCGCTCCGGCGGGGTTTTGTTTACAGGCCGCGCGCGAGGCGCGGCGTTTGTAGATTAGCTGCCCTGCTTCTTCAGCGCGGCACCCAGGATGTCGCCCAGCGAAGCGCCGGAGTCGGTCGAGCCGTACTGGGCGACCGCTTCCTTCTCTTCGGCGATTTCCAGCGCCTTGATCGAGACCTGCAGCTTGCGGGTCTTCTTGTCGAAGGCGATGACGCGGGCGTCGACCTTCTGGCCGACCGTGAAGCGCTCGGGGCGCTGCTCGTCGCGGTCACGGCTGAGGTCGGAGCGCTTGATGAAGGTCTCGATGCCGCTGTCGACCAGCCGCACTTCCAGGCCGCCATCCTTGACGCCGGTGACCTCGCAGGTGACGACCGCGTTCTTGCGCAGTTCGCCCGAAGTCGCCGCCTCGCCGGCCGTGTCCTTGGCCAGCTGCTTGATGCCGAGCGAGATGCGCTCCTTGTCGATGTCGACGTCGAGCACCTGCGCCTTGACGATGTCGCCGCGATTGTACTCCTCGATCACCTGCTCGCCCGGACGGGTCCAGTCGAGGTCGGAAAGATGGACCATGCCGTCGACATCGCCTTCGAGGCCGATGAACAGGCCGAACTCGGTCTTGTTCTTGACCTCGCCCTCGACCTGGCTGCCGACCGGATGGCTGCTGGCGAAGGCCTGCCACGGGTTCTCGAGCGTCTGCTTGAGGCCGAGCGAGATGCGGCGCTTGGCCGGATCGACCTCGAGCACCACCACGTCGACTTCCTGCGTCGTCGACAGGATCTTGCCGGGATGCACGTTCTTCTTCGTCCACGACATTTCCGAAACGTGGATGAGACCTTCGATACCCGGCTCCAGCTCGACGAACGCGCCGTAGTCGGTGATGTTGGTGACGGTGCCCTTGATCTTCTTGCCGATCGGGAATTTCGTTCCGATCTCGGACCACGGATCGCTCTCGAGCTGCTTCATGCCGAGCGAGATGCGGTGGGTTTCCTGGTTGATGCGGATGATCTGCACCTTGACCGTCTGGCCGATGTTGAGGATTTCGGTCGGATGGTTGACGCGGCGCCATGCCATGTCGGTGACGTGCAGCAGGCCGTCGATGCCGCCGAGGTCGACGAACGCACCATAGTCGGTGATGTTCTTGACGACGCCTTCGACCACCTGGCCCTCTTCGAGGTTCTGCACGATTTCCGAACGCTGTTCGGCGCGGCTCTCCTCGAGCACGGTGCGGCGCGACACCACGATGTTGCCGCGGCGGCGATCCATCTTGAGGATCTCGAAAGGCTGCGGATTGTGCATCAGCGGCGAGACGTCGCGGATCGGGCGGATGTCGACCTGGCTGCGCGGCAGGAAGGCCACGGCGCCGTCGAGGTCGACGGTGAAGCCGCCCTTGACCTGGTTGAAGATGACGCCCTCGACGCGCTCACCCTTGGTGAACTTCTCTTCGAGACGGACCCAGCTCTCTTCGCGGCGGGCCTTCTCACGCGACAGCATCGCTTCGCCAAGCGCGTTCTCGATGCGCTCGACATAGACTTCGACCGTGTCGCCGACCTTGAGCGTCGAATCCTTGCCCTTGACGCCGAATTCCTTCAGCGGCACGCGTCCTTCGACCTTGAGGCCGACGTCGATGATTGCCATGTCCTTTTCGATCGCAGTGATCGTGCCCTTGACGACTTGGCCTTCGCCGGAATGGCCGGCGGAAAATGATTCTTCGAGCAGGCTCGCGAAATCATCGCGAGTGGGATTTGCAACTGACATAGTTTCTCCTGGAATGCCCCGCATCTCAAGCGGGGCGGGCGCCGTGGGTTAGCGTTGCGTTGGCCTGCCGGCGTTCCGGGCTTCAAAAAAGCCCTTGGCCGCCTAAGCGGCAATTCCGGCGCATGAAGAATGCTGGCAGGCTGGTTCGTGCCCGATATGGGTAGCTTTTCGCCGCCGGCAATCGGCAACGGCAGGAAACCCGGCTCAGGCTTTGTTTCTCTTGGCCAGAACGTCGTCGATGATCGCCTTGGCCGCCAGGAACGCGGCTTCTATAGCCATTTCTGACGTGTCGAGCAAGTGCGCGTCGGCGGCCGGCTTCAGCGGCGAGTCGGCGCGACCCATGTCGCGCTCGTCACGGCGCAGGATATCGGCGAGGATTTCGTTGAAATCGGCGGTGCCGCCGATGCTTTCGATCTCGGCCAGCCTGCGTTGTGCCCGCACCTCGGCGCTCGCCGTCACATAGAGTTTTATGTCGGCGTCGGGACAGACGACGGTGCCGATGTCGCGGCCGTCGAGCACGGCGCCCGGCGGCGCCTTGGCGAATTGGCGCTGCTTTTCGACCAGTATGCGCCGCACCGAAGGGATGACAGCCACTTTCGAAGCCGCTTCGCCCACCGCATGCGCCGACAACTCCGAGCGATCGAGTTTTGCGAGGTCGACCTGGCGGGCAGCTGTTTCGGCCGCCGAGACATTGTCGAGCGGCAGGCCGAGCCGAAGCAGCGCATGGGCCACCGCGCGATAGGTGAGGCCGGTGTCGAGAAGGTTCAGCCGGTAATGGTCGGCCAGCCGCCGCGCCAGGGTGCCTTTGCCCGCGCCTGCGGGGCCGTCGATGGCGATGGTGAAGCCAGCTTTGTCAGTGATTGAGCTCATACGTGCCGCTTCAAACGGAGGAAGGTCGTTAAATCAAGAATCAATCATATGGGTTCACGTCAAAGTCCGGAAGACCGCCGTCCGGTCCAATACCCGGCCAAGAATCCAACGGGAATTCCTATCAGAAGCGGTACGGAAATGGGAAACGTGGCGATCGCGACGAATGTGATCCCGGTAGCCAGCTTAAAAACGAAGTTCGAAACATATGGCATGAGAGCGCCGCTAACGTCTGGAAAAAAATGCGCCGTTGTCGCCAGCAAGACGAAGAGGGCGATCCAAAACGGGAAAAAAACAAACCCTATCAGGCTGATCGCACTTGGCTTTCTGTCGGAATAACCCAGATCGAAACCTGACTGCGCCGCCACGCGCCCGACCAATGCCGTCAAAACCAAACCGCCGACGAGCAACGTCCAAAACATTCGCAGACCTTAGCTGATCTCCGCCCCCAGCCCCTTCATAAGCCCCATGAACTCCGGAAAGCTGGTCGCGATCATCGCCTGGTCGTCGATGGTGACAGGCTTTTCCGTTGCCAGTCCCATGACCAGAAAGCTCATGGCAATGCGGTGGTCGAGATGGGTCTGGACTATGGTGCTCTTTCCGTTCGGGTGCTGGCCGAGCCCCTTGCCGCCTGGTTTTCCACGCACCACCAGCGAGGCCTCGCCCTCGGTGCAGTCGACGCCGTTGAGCTTCAGCCCTTCGGCCACTGCCGACAGCCGGTCGGATTCCTTCACCCGCAGCTCTTCCAGCCCCTGCATCAGCGTCTCGCCCTCGGCAAAGCCGGCGGCGACGGCAAGCACCGGATATTCGTCGATCATCGTCGGCGCCCGTTCGGGCGGCACGGTGACGCCCTTCAGCTCGGAGTAGCGCACGCGCAGATCGGCGACATCTTCGCCGCCTTCACTGCGCGGGTCGACAATGTCGATCCTGGCGCCCATTTCCTGCAGCGTCAAAAGCAGACCGGTGCGGGTCGGGTTCATCAGCACGTTTTCGATTGTAATGTCCGAGCCCGGCACGATCAGTGCGGCCACCAGCGGGAAGCCGGCCGAGGACGGGTCGCCCGGCACCGCGATCGTCTGGCCGGTGAGCTTGGCCTGGCCCTCGATGAAGATGTGGCGCACCCCGCGCTCGTCGGTCTCGACCGACAGATTGGCGCCGAATCCCTTTAGCATCTTTTCGGTGTGGTCGCGCGTCATCACCGGCTCGATGACGGTGGTGATGCCGGGCGTGTTCAGACCGGCGAGCAGCACCGCCGACTTCACCTGGGCCGAGGCCATCGGCACGCGGTAGGTGATGGGCGCGGCGTGTTTGGGGCCGCGCAGCGTGATCGGCATGCGGTCACCGGGCGTCGCCTTCAGCACCTGCACGCCCATCTGGCGCAGCGGCTCCAGCACGCGGCCCATCGGCCGGCCGGACAGCGAGGCGTCGCCGATGAAGGTCGTCTCCATGTCGTAGGTGCCGACCAGGCCCATGGTGAGGCGCGAGCCGGTGCCGGCGTTGCCGAAATCGAGCGGGCCTTCCGGCTGCAGCAGCGCGCCGTTGCCGGTGCCGCGGATCACCCATTCAGTGCCGCGCTTCTCTATATGCGCGCCCATTGCCTTCATCGCAGCGCCCGTGCGCATCACGTCCTCGCCTTCCAGCAGGCCGGTGATGCGGGTTTCGCCGGAGGCGAGGCCGCCGAACATGAACGAGCGGTGCGAGATCGATTTGTCGCCGGGCACCCGTGCTGTGCCTGAAAGCGCTGGCGATTTGCGGGCGGTGGCCGGTTTCGGGGCGGCAGTATGCGACATGGGTTTTCCCTAGGTGAAAAACGCCGGTGGCCGGCCTTTTTCTTGTGGTTTGCGCGGTCTCGTATCACGGCGGACGGAAATGGTCATCCCCTTGCAAGAGGTCGCTCAAGGTGGGGATTTGTGACCTTGGCTTTAGGCTTTGACAGCGCCGTAAACTGTGGTTATGGGGACCAAACTTTCATCGACGAGGCTTGCTGTGGCAAAACCCGAACTTGGCACCAAACGCATCGACCCCGAGACGGGTCAGAAATTCTACGATCTGAACAAGGATCCGATCGTCTCGCCCTATACCGGCAAGAGCTATCCCCGCTCTTATTTCGAGGAAGGCAAGATTGCCGCCCTTGAGGAGGAAGAGGAAGTTGCCGAGAAGGAAGTCGACGCCGAGGAGGAAGACGGCGTCGAGGTCGTCTCGCTCGAAGAGGCGGACGAGGATGCGAAGCCCGACGATCTTCCCGATCTCGGCGATGACGAGGACGATGTGGACCTCGGCGACGACGACGACGACACTTTCCTCGCCGACGAAGAGGAAGAGGACGACGATGTCGCCGACATGATCGGCGTCGGCGACGATGACGACGAAGTCTGATCCGGCCTCTCACACAGCGCCCGCCGACTTTCGCGGGGTCTTGATAAAAAGCGGCTCTTAAAGGCTTGATATTGACAGAAGGCGGGGTTAGAAGCCGCTGCACTAACGGCGCGGCTTCAACCCGCGCCGGATCTCTTCGCCGGCAACGGCGCCGGTAGACTGCCGGAGTGGGGCCATAGCTCAGTTGGGAGAGCGCTTGAATGGCATTCAAGAGGTCGTCGGTTCGATTCCGATTGGCTCCACCAGTTTTCTCTTTGGGAAATCAGTCGGATTAGGCCTGCCTATCACTGGCAGGCCCGACAACCCGCGGGTCCCTGAAAAATTCGCCGTAATTCGGCTAGTCTGAGGCTGAAAACCCCGGCAACCACCGGGGTTTTCAGCACTAACTGCTAGTAATACCAGGCCCAAACCCAAACACGCCTGCGAAAACACCGTCTGCGCAGACGGCCATATCGCCAGGCACGACGACAGACCCTTCTCCAAGCCCGCCGCCGGCGCCGCCGCCTGCGGTACCAGCGCCGATGTCGAACCGGCTCCGCCTGAATATCTTCATCCTCGAAAGGCTCTTTCTCCAACGCGTCGAGTTCATCGAGGATGCCACTTCTGGCGCTCGGTACGCCGGCCACCGCGTTGATTGGCCGAACTGCGCTCGCAAGGGCTGCTGCCCCAGCAACGCCAAACATTCCTGTCAAAAATAATCGCCGATCCATGGAAACCTCCAAATCTTCTGTCCAGCGAAACAAAGGTTCGTAATTTGAAGATAGCGCGGTGGATACAAAAGCAAAGGAAGCTCTATGAATGGTATTAAGCTAATGGATCGGCTCCGCGAGCATGTGGCCGTCCCGATGCGATGACTGCGTCAATTCTCATCATGCCGCATTGCACAATCGCGCGCCGTGCGCAAAATGCGGCATGATCCGGAAATCCCTCACCGTCCTGGTGATCGACGAAAACCACATCCGCGCCTCCATCATCGAGGCGGGATTGCGGGAGGCCGGGCACGAGCAAGTCACGATCGTTCACGATGTTGCCGGAATAGCGCGGCGCATTGCCGAGATCGAACCGGACGTAATCGTCATCGATCTGGAAAATCCCAACCGCGACATGCTTGAAAACATGTTCCAGCTTTCGCGCGTAGTGAAGCGGCCGATCGCCATGTTCGTGGACCGGTCGGATCAGGCTTCGATTGAAGCTGCGGTGGAAGCGGGGGTCTCCGCCTATGTCGTCGACGGGCTGCGCCAGGAGCGTGTCAAGCCGATCCTCGACATGGCGATCAGCCGCTTCAACGCGTTCTCGCGGATGGCGCGCGAACTGGAGGAGGCCCGCAGTGAATTGGAGGACCGCAAGCTCATCGACCGCGCCAAGGGCATCCTGATGCGATCACGCGGCCTGTCGGAGGACGCGGCCTACACGCTTTTGCGCAAGACCGCCATGAACCAGAACCGCAAGATAAGCGAAATCGCGCAGAGCCTGGTGACGGCGGCAGGCCTTCTGGATCCCGGAGAGAGTTGAGCATGGCGGCCGAACACCAGATCAATGCCGGTTTCATGCCGCTCTTCGACAGCGCCGTTCTTGTCGCAGCGAAGGAGATCGGCTTTGCCGCGCGCGAAGGCGTCGACCTGACGCTCAGTCGCGAAACGTCCTGGGCCAACATCCGCGACCGCATCGCGATCGGACATTTCGACTTGGCGCATATGCTGGGGCCGATGCCGATCGCCTGCAATCTGGGGCTCACCCCACTCGCCTCCGACACGATCGTGCCGTTCTCGCTGGGGCTGGGCGGCAACTGCGTAACGGTTTCGAACAGGCTCTGGGCGGGCATGGCCGCGCACGGAGCCTTGCCCGATCTCAATCCGGCGCGGGCCGGCAAGGCCTTGGGAGCGCTGATCCGTGAACGGGCAAATGCCGGTCGCGACCCACTGCGCTTTGCGGTCGTGCATCCGCACTCCGGACATAATTACGAACTGCGCTACTGGCTCGCCGCCTGCGGCATCGATCCGTCGCGCGAAATAGAAATCGTCATCGTGCCGCCGCCCTTCATGGCCGACGCACTCGCCGCCGGCAGGATCGACGGCTACTGCGCCGGCGAACCCTGGAACAGCGCCTCGGTCGTCGCCGGCACCGGCCATATCGCCACGGTCAAGGCCACCATCTGGAAGACCAGCCCCGAGAAAGTCGTCGGCGTGCGCAAGGCCTGGGCCGAAAAGCACCCGGAAGCCCTTTCGGCGCTGCTGCGCGCGCTCCATCACGCCGCGCGCTGGTGCCAGGATCCGGCAAACCGCGGCGAACTGGCCGCGCTGATGGCGCAGCCTGCCTTCCTCGGCCTTTCGCCGGCGCTGCAGATGCCGATCCTGACCGGACATCTTGCGCTGGGCGGCGGCGCGGAACGAACGGTCGAGGATTTCTTCCTGCCCTTCGACAAGGCCGCCAACTTTCCCTGGAAGAGCCATGCGCTGTGGTTCTACACGCAGATGGTGCGCTGGGGACATGTGGCGCACACGCCGGAGAATCTGGCCATCGCCCGCGACTGCTACCGCCCCGATCTTTACCGGTCGGCGCTGAAGCCGCTCGGCGTCGCACTTCCCGGCGCCAATTCTAAGGTGGAGGGCGCGCTGGCGTCTGCCACACCTGTCGGCTCCGCCGGCGCCAGTCTGGTGCTCGGCCCCGATGGTTTCTTCGATGGCCAGACATTCGATCCCGACGAGGTCGACGCCTACATTGCCGGGCAGATGGCGCGCGCCGAAGCCTGATCATTTTCGCGCCATTCTGGTGCATTGCACAAAAATTATGCGTGCAACTGCGCTAATGAACAATCTTTGGCTTGCTCGCCCAGCGGGCCAGCGCCCGGAAGATTGTGGCATGCCGTTGATCTCATTGATGTTTGTCGTCAATTCCGAAACTGGCACGGTTCCTGCTTTGCAATAAGCAGACTCTTCTCGGGGTCACGGAACGGGCGTCCAATGGCGGGCGCTACAGGCAAAGCTGCCGCTCAGGTCAACACGCGATCCCGGATGGACGGACGCGCGACGGCCTGGCCGGCGGCTTTTTTTGTTTTGACCGAGCACGGCAATCGACGGCGCTGATCCCAAGCAGTGCCCAACGGGAGACGACGATGACGAAACGCATCAAGATTGAAGCCCCTCTCGAGGGCATGACCCGCCGCAATTTTCTGATGGCAAGTGCTGCCACCGCGGCAACGCTGGCGGCGGCGCGCGCGCTGCTGCCGTCCGGCGCCTATGCGGCGACGGCAGCTCCGGAAGTCACCGGCGCCAAGCTCGGCTTTATCGCGCTGACCGATGCAGCGCCGCTGATGATCGCCAAGGAGAAGGGCCTGTTCGAAAAATTCGGCATGCCCGATGTCGAGGTGCTCAAGCAGGCCTCCTGGGGCGCGACACGCGACAATCTGATGCTCGGTGGCGAAGCCAACGGCATAGACGGCGCCCATATCCTGACGCCAATGCCTTACCTGATGCACACCGGTAAGGTGACGCAGAACAACCAGCCGATGCCGATGGCGATTGTGGCGCGGCTCAACTACGACTGCCAGGCGATTTCCGTCGCGCAGGAATATGCCGGCACCGGCGTCGGCCTCGATGCCTCCAAGCTGAAGGACGCCTTTGCGGCCAAGAAGGCCGAAGGCAAGGAGGTGAAAGCCGCCATGACCTTCCCGGGCGGCACCCATGATCTCTGGTTGCGCTACTGGCTGGCTGCCGGCGGCATCGATCCCGACAAGGATGTCTCGACCATCGTCGTGCCGCCGCCGCAGATGGTCGCCAACATGAAGGTCGGCAACATGGACGTGTTCTGCGTCGGCGAGCCGTGGAACGAGCAACTCGTCCATCAGGGCGTCGGCTTCACCGCCGCCACCACGGGCGAGTTGTGGAAAGGCCATCCGGAAAAGGCGCTCGGCCTGCGCGCCACCTTCATCGACAAGAACCCGAACGCCACCAAGGCGATCCTGATGGCCGTCATGGAAGCCCAGCAATGGTGCGAAGCCATGGAAAACAAGGACGAGATGGCGGCCATCATCGGCAAGCGGCAATGGATGAACGTGCCGACCGCCGACATCATCGGCCGCCTCAAGGGCGACATCAATTACGGCAACGACCGCGTCGCCACCGGCACCGACCTTTACATGAAGTTCTGGAAGGGCGGTGTGTCCTATCCGTTCAAGAGCCACGACAGCTGGTTCCTCGCCGAAAACATCCGTTGGGGCAAATTCGCGGCGACCACCGACATCAAGGCGCTGGTCGATCAGGTCAACCGCGAAGATCTGTGGCGCGAGGCGGCGAAGGATCTCGGCGTCGCGGCAGCCGACATCCCGGCGTCTTCATCGCGCGGCGTCGAGACCTTCTTCGACGGCAAGATCTTCGATCCGGCCAATCCGTCCGCCTATCTCGACAGCCTGAAGATCAAGGCATCGGCCTGACGTCGCCGGCAAGCGGCGCTTGTGGCGCCGCCTGTCACGCCAATGCTCAAGGAGCTTTTTGCGAAAATGTCTATCCAAGCCATCGAGGACACCAAGGTGAAGGCGTTCCCCACGCCTGCCAAGCCCGCAGAAGTCATAGCTTTCACCGCCAAGGTGAGACGCCGCTTCGATCCCGCCGCGATCGCCGGCAAGCTGGCGAGCACGCTGGTACCGCCGGCAATCGTCATCGTCGTCATGCTCGTCATCTGGCAGATCGCCTGCTCGTCGCCCAACGCCAGCTTGCCGCCACCTAGCCAGGTATGGAACGAGGCCTACGATCTGATCGCACATCCGTTCTTCGACTATGGTCCGCAGGATATCGGGCTGGCCTGGCGGGTGCTGATCTCGCTGCAGCGCGTCGCCATCGGCTTCGGCCTGGCTGCCATCGTCGGCGTCGCACTCGGCGCTCTGGTCGGCCAGTCGATCTGGGCGATGCGCGGCCTCGATCCTGTGTTCCAGATCCTGCGCACCGTGCCGCCGCTCGCCTGGCTGCCGCTGTCGCTGGCTGCGTTCCGCGATTCCAGCCCGTCGGCGATCTTCGTCATCTTCATCACCTCGATCTGGCCGGTGATCATCAACACTGCCGTCGGCGTCCGCAACATTCCAGAGGATTATCGCAACGTCTCCCGCATCCTCAGGCTCAACCAGCTCGAATTCTTCGTGAAGATCATGGTGCCGGCCGCAGCACCCTACATCTTCACCGGCTTGAGGATCGGCATCGGCCTGTCCTGGCTCGCCATCGTCGCCGCCGAAATGCTGACAGGCGGCGTCGGCATCGGCTTCTTCATCTGGGACGCCTGGAACTCGTCGCGGCTGCCCGACATCATCGTTGCGCTCGCCTATATCGGCGTCACCGGCTTCTGCCTCGATCGCCTGGTCGCGGCGGTCGGCGCCTTCGTCACCCGCGGCACAACGGCAAAGTGAGGAGAGGGCAATGACGGCCTATCTGAAGCTCGACCATATCGACAAATCCTTCGCCCGCGGCGGCCAGGTCAGCGAGGTGCTGAAGGACATCCGGCTGACCATCGACAAGGGCGAATTCGTCTCGATCATCGGCCATTCCGGCTGCGGCAAGTCGACCTTGCTCAACCTGATCGCCGGGCTGACGAAAGTGACCGCCGGCGCGGTCCTGCTCGAAAACAAGGAGGTCGACAGCCCCGGACCCGAGCGCGCCGTGGTGTTCCAGAACCACAGCCTGCTGCCGTGGCTCACCGTCTACGAGAACATCAATCTGGCGGTGTCGAAGGTGTTCGGTTCGGCCAGGACCAAGGCCGAGCGGCATGACTGGATCATGCGCAATCTCGACCTCGTACAGATGGCGCATGCCAGGGACAAGCGGCCCGCCGAGATATCGGGCGGCATGAAGCAGCGCGTCGGCATCGCCCGCGCGCTGGCCATGGAGCCGAAGATCCTGCTGCTCGACGAGCCCTTCGGTGCGCTGGACGCTCTGACGCGCGCCCATCTGCAGGATGCGGTGATGGATATCCATTCGAGGCTTGGCTCGACGACGATCATGATCACGCACGATGTCGACGAGGCGGTGTTGTTGTCCGATCGCATCGTCATGATGACCAACGGTCCAGCGGCGACCATCGGCGAGGTGCTTGCCGTGCCGCTGGCCCGGCCGCGCTCGCGCATCGAGCTTTCCTCCGACCGGACCTTCCTGCGCTGCCGTGAGGCGGTGCTGAAGTTCCTCTACGAACGCCACCGCTTCGTCGAAGCCGCGGAGTAAGGCCATGACCGAAAAACGCGTCATCATCTACAATTGGCAATCTGCATCGGCAATGGGCAATCTACCGCATTGCACAAATATTATGCTGCTGTGCAAGGCATTCTGACTAATCTTTGATCCGCCGCCGGGCTTGGTCAAAAATCGCGCGGCTGCGGTTCACATTGATTTCATTCGATAATCTGGAGCGATGTCGAATTGGCACGCTTCCTGCATTTCAGAACGTAGGTCCGGAAGGGCCAAGTGACACGGCGTCCAATGGCGGGCGCCACAGGCAAAGCTGCCGCTCAGGTCAATACGCGATCCCGGATGGAAGGGCGCGCAAAGACCTGATCGGCGGCTTTTTTGTTTTTACGCGATCGACGGCGCCGGTCCCAAGCGGCGCCCAACCGGAGACGACGATGACGAAACGGATCGGAACTGGCGCGTCCCTCGCGGACTTCACGCGCCGCGATTTTCTGGCCAGCAGCGCGCCGACGGCGGCGCTGTTCACCGCCGCGCTCCTGCTGTTTCCCGTCGGCGCCAAGACGGAAAGCAAGGACCTGACCGTGGCGAGCCCGGTCTCGTTGCACGCACCGATGCCGCGCCGCTGATCATTCACCCACAAACATCCGCGGTGCCTCCCGCGCCGCAAACCGGAGCCAGACGTTGACCGCAAATCTCCCAGCCGCGCCCAGCCAGGACAATGCTCCCCGGCAGGCGCTTGTGATGTCCACCATCGCCTTCACTGTCTGCTTCGCGGTGTGGACGATATTTTCAATCATCGGCGTGCGCATAAAGCAGGACCTTGGGCTGAACGAGACGGAGTTCGGCCTGCTGGTCGGCACGCCGATCCTCACCGGTTCGCTCGTGCGCATGGTGCTCGGTGTCTGGACCGACCGTTTTGGCGGACGGCTGGTATACACCGCGACCATGCTTGCGGCGGCGCTCGCGACCTTCTTGCTCGCTTTTGCGCACACCTACGGACAGATGCTGGTCGCCGCGTTAGGCGTTGGGCTCGCCGGTGGTTCCTTCGCCGTCGGTGTCGCCTATGTCTCGCGCTTCTTCCCGGCCGGCAAGCAGGGCACGGCGCTTGGCATTTTCGGTGTCGGCAATGTCGGCGCCGCGGTCACCAAGTTCCTGGCACCGTTCGTGCTTCTCTCCTGGGGCTGGCAGTCGGTCGCGCTGATCTGGGCGGCAGCACTCGTCGTCATGGCCGCCGTCTTCTGGTTCACGACCGGCGACGATCCGGTCATCCTCGAGCGCCGCGCCGGCAAGGCGGCGCCCGCGAGAAGCTTCTTGCAGGAATTCGCGCCGCTGAAGAACCTGCAGGTCTGGCGCTTCGCCTTCTATTATTTCTTCGCCTTTGGTGCATTCGTGGCGCTGTCGCTGTGGTTGCCGCGCTACCTGATCGGCGTCTACGGCTTCGGCATCGCGACCGCCGGCATGATCGGCGCGGCCTATTCGATCCCTGCAAGTATCTTCCGCGCCTATGGCGGCGTGCTTTCCGACCGGATCGGCGCCCGCACCGTGCTCTACTGGACCTTCGCAGTCAGTGCCGTCGCGACTCTCGTTCTGTCTCTCCCCTCGGCAGACTACGTCGTGCGCGGCATCAACGGGCCGATCGCCTTCCATTTCGAGATCGGCCCGTTCGCCTTCATAGCCGTTGCCTGCGTGCTCGGCTTCTTCATGAGCCTTGGCAAGGCCGCCGTCTACAAGCACATCCCGGCTTACTACCCGCAGAGTGTCGGCGCGGTCGGCGGCGTTGTCGGCATGATTGGCGGGCTCGGCGGCTTTATCCTGCCAATCGCCTTCGGCGCACTCAACGACCTCACCGGCGTCTGGTCGAGCTGCTTCATGCTGCTCTTCGTCATCGTCGCCACCTGCTTTGCCTGGATGCACTTCAGCATCCGGCGGATGGAGCGCGCGGCCGCCGCCGAAGCTTCAGGCCTTTCCTTCGCGGCTGAGTGAGACCGGAGTGGATCAAGACATGACCGAAAAACTCGTCATCATCGGCAACGGCATGGCCCCCGGGCGCATGCTGGAGCACCTGCTGGAAAAGGCGCCGGACCGCTACCAGGTCACCATCTTCAACGCCGAGCCGCGCGTGAACTACGACCGCATCATGCTGTCGCCGGTTCTGTCAGGCGAAAAGGATTATGAGGAGATCATCATCCATGGCGATGGTTGGTACATCAAGCACGGGATCACCCTCTACAAGGGACACAAGATCGTCGCCATCGACCGGCAGGCAAAGACCGTCACCTCCGACCACGGCGTCACCGAGCCCTACGACAAGCTCGTCATCGCCACCGGCTCGGTGCCGTTTATCATCCCGGTGCCCGGCCATGATCTGCCCGGCGTGCTGACCTATCGCGATCTCGACGACGTTCGGGCGATGATGCTGGCCGCCCAGTCACGGGCCAAGGCCGTGGTTATCGGCGGCGGCCTGCTAGGGCTGGAGGCGGCTGCGGGCCTGAACGCGCAGGGCATGGACGTCACCGTGCTGCATGTCATGCCGACGCTGATGGAGCGTCAGCTCGATCCGGCCGCCGGCTATCTCTTGCAGCGCGCTGTCGAGCAACGCGGCATCAAGGTCATCACCAAGGCCAACACCCAGGCGATCACAGGCAACGGTAAGGTCGAGCAGGTGGAACTCGCCGACGGCACCATCATCCCGGCGACGCTGGTCGTGATGGCGGTGGGCATCAGGCCGAATGCGACGCTGGCGAAAGACGCCGGCATTGCCGTCAATCGCGGCATCGTCGTCGATGCCGGCATGCGCAGCAATGACCCCGACATCTTCGCGCTGGGCGAGTGCGCCGAGGTCAATGGCATGGTCTACGGCCTGGTCGCACCGCTCTATGAGATGGCCCGTGTCGCCGCCAGCCAGTTGGCCGGCGACGAGGCCGCCGCCTTCGTCCATTCCGACACGCCGACCAAGCTCAAGGTTACCGGCATCGAGCTGTTCTCGCTCGGCGACTTCGCCGAGGGCGAGGACCGCCAGGAGATCGTACTGCGCGATGCCGCCGCTGGCGTCTACAAACGGCTGGTGCTCAGGGATGACCGCATCATCGGCACCGTGCTTTACGGCGAGACGGCGGACGGCGCCTGGTTCAACGACCTCAAGAAGAAGCAGACCGACATATCGGAAATGCGCGACACGCTTATCTTCGGCCAGTCATACCAGGGAGGCGCCTCCCTGGACCCTATGGCGGCCGTTGCAGCCTTGCCGGATGATGCGGAAATCTGCGGCTGCAACGGCGTTTGCAAGGGAAAGATCACTGGCGCGATCACGGCCAAAAGCCTGACCTCGCTCGACGACGTGCGCGCTCACACCAAGGCGTCCGCCTCCTGCGGCTCCTGCACCGGGCTGGTCGAGAAGCTGATGGTGCTGACCATCGGCGACAAATACAATCCGGCGGCGGTGCAACCGATGTGCGGCTGCACCACGCTCGGCCATGATGAGGTCCGCCGGCTGATCAAGGCCAAGGGCCTGAAGACCATTCCCGCCGTCATGCAGGAACTGGAATGGACCACCTCCTGCGGCTGCGCCAAATGCCGGCCGGCGCTCAATTATTATCTCGTCTGCGACTGGCCGGACGAGTATGCTGACGACTACCAGTCGCGCTTCATCAACGAGCGCGTCCACGCCAACATCCAGAAGGACGGCACCTATTCGGTGGTGCCGCGCATGTGGGGCGGCGTCACCAATGCCGCCGAACTGCGCGCCATTGCCGATGTCGTCGACAAATTCGAAATTCCAATGGTCAAGGTCACCGGTGGCCAGCGCATCGACATGCTCGGCATCCGCAAGGAGGATCTGCCGGCGGTGTGGGCCGATCTTGGCCAGGCCGGCTTCGTCTCCGGCCACGCCTATGCCAAGGGACTGCGCACGGTAAAGACCTGCGTCGGTTCGGACTGGTGCCGCTTCGGCACGCAGGATTCGACGGGGTTCGGCGTCCGCATCGAGAAATTCATGTGGGGCTCGTGGACGCCCGCCAAGGTCAAGATGGCGGTGTCGGGCTGCCCAAGGAACTGCGCCGAGGCAACCTGCAAGGATGTCGGCGTGATCTGCGTCGATTCAGGCTACGAGATCCATTTCGCCGGGGCAGCCGGCCTCGATATCAAGGGCACCGAGGTGCTCGGCCTGGTCAAGACCGAGGACGAGGCGTTGGAGCATATCGTGGCGCTGACGCAAATGTATCGCGAGCAGGGCCGCTATCTCGAGCGCATCTACAAATGGGCCAAGCGCATCGGCATCGCCGAGATCAAGCGCCAGATCATGGACGATGGCGAAAAGCGCAAGGCCTATTTCGACCGCTTCGTCTTTTCGCAGAGATTCGCCCAGGTCGACCCGTGGTCGGAACGCGTTTCCGGCAAGGACAAACACGAATTCCGGCCGATGGCTTCCGTCGGCTTCGCGCAGGCGGCGGAGTGATGATGATGAATTGGATTGCTGTCGGGACGCTCTCAGACATTCCGCGACGCGGCGCGCGCTGCGTCGCCACGCCTCAAGGCAAGATCGCCGTCTTCCGCACCGCAGACGACCAGGTCTTTGCCATCGAGGACCATTGCCCGCACAAGGGCGGGCCGCTCTCGCAGGGGATAGTCCATGGCGCGGCGGTGACCTGTCCTCTCCACAATTGGGTGATCTCGCTGGAAACCGGCAAGGCGCTTGGCGCTGACGAAGGTGCGGTGCGCACCATTCCGGTGCGGATCGAGGGCGAGCGCCTGTTCATTGCGCTGGAAGCGCTGGCCAGTCGCGCGGCTTGAGCATGAAAATCGACGCAGCGCGCGAGGTGAGGACCACCTGCCCCTATTGCGGGGTGGGCTGCGGCGTGCTGGCGAAGGTCGCCGCGAACGGTGAGGTAACCGTTCGCGGCGACCCTGACCATCCGGCGAATTTCGGCCGGCTCTGTTCCAAGGGCTCGGCGTTGGCCGAGACGATCGACCTCGACGGACGGCTGCTCCATCCGGAGATCCACGGTCGCCGAACCGACTGGGACGAAGCGCTCGACCTCGTCGCCTCGACCTTCTCGCGGACCATCGCCGAGCACGGTCCCGACGCGGTCGCCTTCTACGTCTCCGGCCAGTTGCTGACCGAGGATTACTACGTCGCCAACAAGCTGATGAAAGGCTTCATCGGCTCGGCCAATATCGACACCAATTCGCGCCTGTGCATGGCCTCGTCGGTTGCCGGCCACCGCCGCGCCTTCGGCTCCGACACGGTGCCAGGCTGCTACGATGATCTGGAACTCGCCGACCTGATCGTGCTGGTCGGCTCCAATCTCGCCTGGTGCCATCCGGTGCTCTACCAGCGCATTGCCGCCGCCCGGGAAAAACGGCCCGACATGAAGGTGGTGCTGGTCGACCCGCGCCGCACGATGACATCAGATATTGCCGACATGCATCTGGCGATCGCGCCGGATGGCGACGTCGCGCTGTTCACAGGGCTGCTCGCCTATCTCGGCCAGCACAACGCGCTGGACCGCACCTATATCACGGCGCATACGACCGGCTTCGGGCAAGCCCTTTTTGCCGCTTCCGCGCTCGACCTTGCCGGCATCGCCGCTGCCACCGGCCTCGGCGAGGACGAGCTTGTCAGCTTCTACAGCCTGTTCGCCGCGACGGCGAAGACGGTGACCGTCTACAGCCAGGGCGTGAACCAGTCGTCCTCGGGCACCGACAAGGTCAACGCCATCATCAACTGTCATCTCGCCACCGGCCGCGTCGGCAAGCCCGGCGCCGGGCCGTTCTCGGTAACCGGCCAGCCCAATGCGATGGGCGGTCGCGAGGTCGGCGGCCTGGCCAACATGCTGGCCGCCCATATGGAGATCGAAAACCCCGAGCACCGCGACCGCGTGCAGCGGTTCTGGAGTGCGCCGACCGTCGCTGAAAAGCCCGGCTTGAAGGCGGTCGAGATGTTTCGGGCGGTAGCCGACGGGCGCATCAAGGCGCTGTGGATCATGGCGACCAACCCGGTCGACTCGATGCCGGATGCCGATGCCGTCGAGGCGGCGATCAAGGCCTGCCCGTTTGTCGTGGTGTCTGACGTATTGGCCAAGACCGACACGGTCCGCCACGCCCACGTCCGGCTGCCCGCCGCCGCATGGGGCGAGAAGGACGGCTCGGTCACCAATTCGGAGCGCCGCATCTCGCGCCAGCGCGCCTTTTTGGCCACGCCCGGCGAGGCAAGGGCCGACTGGTGGATCATCGCCGAAGTCGCCAAGCGGATGGGTTTTGCCGAAGCGTTTTCGCACGCATCGCCGGCCGATATCTTCGCCGAGCACGCCGCGCTGTCGGCGTTCGAGAATGACGGCGCGCGGGATTTTGATATTGGCGCGTATGGTGGCGTTGACGCGGAGACCTACGATGCGCTCGCGCCATTCCAATGGCCAGCGCTGAGCCCAGGCACCCCCCTCTGGCCTGCTGAGGGGGAGATGGCCGGCAGGCCAGAGGGGGGTGCCTGGCGCCGACCGGAGGTTAAAAGCAGCCGCTTCTTCGCCAACGGCAGCTTCTACACTCCCGACGGCAGAGCGAAATTCATTGCCATCCGCCCGACCGCACAAACCCGCGCCAGCCCGGAGTATCCGCTGGTGCTCAACACCGGGCGCGTCCGCGACCACTGGCACACCATGACGCGGACGGGAAAAAGCCCGCGGCTGTCGCAGCATCTGGCCGAGCCGTTCGCCGAAATCCACCCGGCGGACGCGCAGCACTTCGGTATCGGCGATGCCGACATCGTGCGCGTCTCAACCGAGCATGGCGAGGTGCTGGTTCGCGCGCTGGTGACAGCGCGGCAGCGGCGGGGATCGGTCTTCGTGCCGATGCACTGGACGGACCAGTTTTCCGCGCGGGCTCGCATCGATGCACTGGTGGCGCCCGTCACCGATGCGATTTCAGGGCAGCCGGCCTCGAAGAATGTTGCCGCCCGGGTGGAGCGCTTCGCTGCAGCCGCCTTCGGCTTCGCGGTGCTTGCCGAACGGCCAGCCTCGATCGACGCCGACTATTGGAGCCTCGCCCGCTGCGCTGCCGGCTGGCGTCTCGAGCTTGCGCTGGAAGCCGACCGGGACTGGCCGGATTTCGCGGCTTCGCTTTTCGGGGCGGACGCGCCAGGCGAGACGCTGGCCTATCATGATGTCGCCGGCGGGCACTATCGCTTCGCCCGATTTGCCGGCAGCCGGCTGACTGGCGCGCTCTATCTTGCGCCCAGTCCGGTCGCGGTGTCGCGCGGCTGGGCGGTGGAGCAGTTGAGCGCGGACCATGCCGATCGGCGCGGGCGACTGGCGATCGTGGCGGGGCGGCCGGGCGGCAACAGCGTCGATCGTGGTGCCGTTGTCTGCTCCTGTTTCGGGGTCGGCGCCAATCAGATCGCCGAAGCGGTGCGCGGAGGCTGCGTAAGCGTCGAAGCGATCGGCGCCACCTTGCACGCCGGCACCAATTGCGGCTCCTGCCGCGCCGAGATCAGGACCATCATCGAGGCGCGACGCCTTCACGCGGCCGAGTGAGGGGGCTAAAAAGTCTGTCACGCCGGGCCTCGGCGCTTACCAGCAATTTACAAACCGTGGGCTACCAACGTCCTTATTCGATTCGTTCCGAGCAGGACCCTTATGAGCAAAGCCCTCACTTCATTCGCATTGGTGGCCATCTTGACGGCTTTGCTGATGGCTCTCAGCCTGGCAGTGGCCAGGCATGGCTATCCCTTTGGTGCGATCGGCGCAGAACGCCTGGACGACGTCGCCGATGCCGGGACGTTTATCCCGCTCGCGGCCGTGTACTTCTTCAGTGCGCTGCTGATGATGATCCTGCCGATCAGGGTCGCCGGCATCGTCCTGACACATGCTGCGGATGCGATCTTCTGGACAGTCATCGTGTTGTTCGCGGCCATCATTGGCGGCCTCGCCGCCAGGTGGGCTTTCGATCGAAGCAATGTCCTGCCGGCACTGCTGAATTGGCGGTTCCTGTTTGTCGTGGCCGTCGTCGGCTGCCATCTCTTCATGAACGAGCTGCGCCGCAATATCCTGCTTAGAAGCCTGTTCTTTGTCGTCTTCGCTGCAGCGACGCTCGCCTGCCTGTTTTGGTCGTTCACCATCTGAGTACCCGCGCAGGCGCTGGATTGACGGCTTAGTTCTTGTCGACCGGCTTCGAGCGCATGCGCGAAACGGTCTCGCGTTCGGCCCGCTTCGAACGCATTGGCGGCAGGCCGCGGTCGATCAGGTCCATGTCTTCCAGCACCATGTCGCCCATGCGCTTGAACGCGATGTCGAGGGCGGCGGCCCGGTGGGCGGAGCGCAGGAAGCCGGGCAGCGTGCGGACAGGATGGTCCTGCGCCAGCGGCTCTTGCGGAAACACATCGCTGGCGGCGACGATGTGGCCGCTGCGAACTGCATCCATCAGCGCCGGAAAATCGACCACGCCGGCACGGCTGAGCAGGATGAAGGCGGCTCCTTTGCGCATCCTGGCAAAGGCCTCGGTGCCGAGAAAACCCTGGTTTTCGCTGGTCACCGAAGCGACGACGAAGACGAAATCGCTACTCGACAAAACCCTGTCGAGGGAAGCCGGCTCGACGCCGTTCTCGATCAGGATCGAGGGCGGCAGCCACGGATCGAAGACCTTGGTCCGCGTGCGAAAGCCCGACAGCAGCCGGTTGAGCGCACGGCCGAGATCGCCGAAGCCGATGATACCGACATCCGCGCCGGAGAGAAGCCGCGCCGTCCGGTTGCCCTCGCCGCCCCACAGCTCCTTGCCCTGACGAAACGTAAGATCGGCGTCGACGATGTCGCGGGCGAGGTTGAGCGCCATGGCAAGACCGAGCTCGGCCACCGGCTCGGCAAACACCATGCCGGTGGTGACGACATGAATGCCGCGCGAAAACAGCGTTTCATACGGCATGTTGTTGATGAGGTTGCTCTCGACATTGAAGACACAGCGCAGCGCCGTCATCCTTTCCAGCGTCTCCGGCGCGATCGGCGGCTGGCCGACGATGTAGCGCGCCTCGGGGAGCACATCGTGTGGCAGACCGGCGACGCCTTCGGGCGACGTCTCGACGATACGGTATCTGGCGCGGAATCTCGCCAGAGCCTCGGGCGTGAAAATCAGGTCGAGCGTGCGTGGCTCGGGCGCGCTGATCACCAGCGGCAAGGCGCTGTCGGACATGGCTGTTTCCTCTTGGCGCGATCCGCGTCGCACTACACTAGAAATCATGGTTTACCATCTCGACACCTAAGCGGCTTGCGGAGCTTTGCCTGCTTAGGTTTTGTTTGACGCAGGTTTTTCCTTGAAAACCATCGAAAACTTTTCCGAAGCCTGCTTAGCACATGCCTGTCGAGGATGAGAACTTTGCCGCTGGCGGCCTTGCGGTATGGCGGCCGGTGGTCCAGATAGACGGCAATCGAAGGACAAGGAAGACAGCGACATGATCCCGTTTCGAAAGAACCTCATCGACGGCGAGTGGGTGGGCGATGCCGGCTCCCGCAACATCAACCCCTCCAATCTCGACGACGTGGTCGGCGAATATGCGTCGGGCGACGCCGAGCAGGCGCGGCAGGCCATTGCGGCGGCGAAAGCGGCATTTCCGGCATGGTCCCGATCGGGCTTGCTGGCACGCCATGCGGTGCTGAGGAAGGCGTCGGACGAGATCACCGCGCGCAAGGATGAAATCGGCCGGGCGTTGGCGCGCGAAGAAGGCAAGACGCTGGTCGAGGGCATTGGGGAGACCGTGCGGGCCGCTCAGATTTTTGATTTCTTCGCTGGTGAGACGCTGCGCCTGTCGGGCGAGGTGGTTCCAAGCGTGCGGCCCGGCGTCGGTGTCGAGATTACGCGGGAGGCGGTCGGCGTCGTCGGCATCATCACACCGTGGAATTTCCCGATCGCCATCCCGGCATGGAAGATCGCTCCCGCCCTGGCCTACGGCAACACCATCGTCTTCAAGCCGGCCGAGCTGGTTCCGGAGAGCGCCTGGACCATTGTCGACATATTGCACCGCGCCGGCCTGCCGAAGGGTGTGCTCAATCTCGTCATGGGCAAGGGTTCGGTAGTCGGCCAGGCCATGCTCGACAGCCCTGACCTCAATGCCATCACCTTCACCGGCTCGGTCGGCACCGGCAAGCGCGTGGCTGCCGCCAGCGTCGAGCACATGCGCAAGTACCAGCTCGAAATGGGCGGCAAGAACCCGCTTGTCGTGCTCGACGATGCAGATATTGCCGTCGCCGTCGACTGCGCGATCAATGGCGCATATTTCTCGACCGGCCAGCGCTGCACGGCGTCGTCCCGCCTGGTCGTGACGGACGGCATCCATGACCGCTTCGTCGATGCGATGAAAGATCGCCTCGCCAAGCTGGTCGTCGGCGACGCCCTTGATGCGAAAACCCAGATCGGACCCGTCGTCGACCAGAGCCAGTTGAAACAGGACGAAGACTATATCGCCATCGGCCGCCAGGAAGGCGCCGATCTCGCCTTCGGCGGCGAGCGGCTCGATCGCGAAACCCGCGGCTTCTACCTGCAACCGGCGCTGTTCACGCAAGCCACCAACGCCATGCGCATTTCACGCGAGGAGATTTTTGGGCCGGTCGCCAACGTGATCCGCGTCAAGGACTATGACGAGGCGCTGGCGGTAGCCAACGACACGCCGTTCGGGCTGACGTCGGGCATCTGCACCTCGAGCCTCAAGCACGCCACGCATTTCAAGCGCAACTCGGAGGCCGGCATGGTGATGGTCAATCTGCCGACGGCGGGCGTCGACTTCCACGTGCCTTTCGGCGGCCGCAAGGGATCGAGCTATGGCCCGCGCGAGCAAGGCCGCTACGCGGCGGAATTCTACACTACGGTAAAGACCGCCTACACGTTCGCCGGCTAAGTAAATCAAGCCAGACGAAATCGAACGGCCTTTCCAGCAAGCGCGAGTTGCTGGGAAGGGCGAACGTCTTTGTGCCCAACACGACAGCGACAGCTGGGCAGTAGCCGTCATTCAGCAGGGGTCCTTGCGAGGAGGGCTCGCCGGCTGCGACAACCAGCCGCCGCTGAACCCGGCCTTGCACAGGCCGCGACGGATGTGCGGGCTCGACCGCATCAGGTCCCAGATCAGGCGCGAGCGGTGGTTTTCGATCATCAGCACGGCGATGCCTTGGTCCAGTCCATAATGCGCATCCGATATCCAGCCGCTCGGCCCGAACTTCCGCCGGTTCGCCAGCGTCGGGTTGAAGCCGCTCGGCATCCTGAAACTGTCGACCACCTCAGGGTGGCGTTCTCTGAGGTGGCGCAGCGCCGGCAGGCAGATTTCAGGCGCGAAGGGCAGTGATGCGAGATACGACCACGGCGCGATCGTTCCGTCGTCGGGGCCGAACGGTGCGCCGCGCGCCGCATAGCCGGAAAATTTGCGCGGCCGCCGCTCGATCCGCGCGCGGAATTTGCCGGGTCCGTCACCCGCCGAAAGGCCCCAAAGCGCTTCGCCGTAGCCGTCGTAACCAGAGGGATTGTGCCGCGCATAATCCCGGTGAAGGTAGGTCGCGCGGCGGCTGTTTTCGAAATAGTCCGAGTTCTTCTCCTGCATGAACGCATCCCGGATGCCATCGAAGTCAATCCAGGCATGCGAGAATTGGTGCATGAACAGCGGACCGCCGTAGAGCACGTCGTAGCCGTAGATGTTTTCCCACTGATATGTCGCCGTCCAGCCGGCATAGCTGTCGTCCGAGGCTGGCTTGTCGGGGGCGGCCATTGCCAGGACGTAGAGGATCGCCGCTTCGTTGTAGCCTTCCCAGCCATAACGCAGAAAACCGCTCTTCGGCTTCCAGCCCTGTCGCAAGGTCGGTCTGCTGCCTTGCATCCATCGCCAGTCGACGCGCCGGTAGAGCATTTCCGCCAGTTCGCGGACTTCGGTTTCGTCGTCAGTGTCGCCTGTGAAATAGGCGCCAGCCGCGAGCACGCCGGCCATCAGCAGCGCCGTGTCAACCACCGACAACTCGCATCGCCAGGCGCGCAGGCCGGTCCGCATGTCGAGGAAATGGTAGTAAAAGCCTTTGTGGCCGGCGACGTCGTCGCCATCGCCTTGCCGGCTGTTCCAGAAGAAGCGCAGTGCGGCAAGCGTCAGCTTCACGGCTGCGTCTCGCGTTATCCAGCCGCGCTCGACGCCGACCGGATAGCAGGACAGGGCGAAGCCGACGACCGCGATGCTTGCCGGCCAATTTGGCCGCGACGTGTCGGCAACCAGTCCGTTTTCCGGATTCACGGTTTCCAGAAAATAGCCGAAGGCGGCGCGCTGGAAGCGGTCGAGCAGGTCTTCGTCGGACAGTGGAAGTTCGACCTCAAGCAATCGGCGTGAACTCCAGTCTGGCGGCCTTGCTGGTAAATCGTCCGACTTGCTTCAATAGGTGGCCCGCCCGCCGGAGACGTCGAAAACGGCGGCCGTCGTAAAAGAGCATTCCTCGGATGCGATCCACGAGATCAGCGCCGCCACCTCCTCGACCTCGCCAAACCGCGCCATCGGTATTTTCGACAGCATGAAATCGATATGCTGCTGGCTCATCTGCTGGAAGATCGCAGTGCGCACCGCCGCCGGGGTGACGCAGTTCACCGTCACCTTGGTCTTGGCCAGTTCCTTGCCCAGCGACTTGGTCAGGCCGATCACCGCCGCCTTGGAGGTGCTGTAGGCAGAGGCATTCGGGTTTCCCTCCTTGCCGGCGATCGAAGCGATGTTGACGATCCTGCCGTAATTGCGCTCAAGCATGTGCGGGACCAGCGCCTTGTTGCAGTGGAAGACGCCATTGATGTTGATGTCGATAACCCGGCGCCAGTCCTCCACCGGATAGTCCCAGGTCGTCATGTTCGGTCCGGTGATGGCCGCGCTGGTGACCAGGATATCGACCGCGCCAAGGACTTCGATCGTCTGCCGGGCGGCTTGTTCGACAGCTACGGGATCGGCGACGTCGACAGTCACGCTGTGCAGGTCGGCAATGACAGCTTTGGCCTGCTCGATCTGGGTGGAGTCGCGATCCCAGACGCAAACGCGCCCGCCCTCCTCAGCGATTCTTTGCGCGACGGCCAGGCCGATCCCCGACGCGCCACCGGTGATCACGGCCGACCGCCCGGCAAACCGTCCCGCAAAGCTCATCGTCATGTGCTCGTCCTCCCAATCGGCGGTGAATGTGAAGTCAACGACAGAGAAGTTCAAGCCGGAGCCTGGAGCCTCCGAACAGCTTCGGGGTGGGCCAGCAGCAGGCGGTCGAGAGCCCCTCCTGGCTGTTACCTCTCCATAAGATACTGAGTTGCGGTCGCGGCGAGGCGCCAGGCCCGTCCGAGCGACTCCCATGGGCGCAGGTCAAACGTTCTTGATCGACTTCCAATGGCTCAGCCGCTCCGCGATCAACTCCACTCGTCGCTGGTTATCGCGCCCGTCCAGGATGCTCAAGTCCTCCGGTTCGGCGCGCAAGTAGACGCCTGAGGTGCGCGCGTTCAGTTTTGGCTGTGTGTCGGCGCGTGTGGTAAAGTACCCGGACGCGCGATCGGCGGACTCCAGCCGGATCTCTCCCGTCCCGTATAACTGCGACGCGTTCGCATCCAAGGGCCGTTCTCCATTCCAAAAGTAGAAGATGCCGGCAGGCTCCTTTCTCTCCTTCACCGCCTCGCTCCAGTATCTGGCTGACAGACTGCCATTCTCTTGCCATGAGCGGCCGGCCAACTCCAACGCACCATCGCGGTCTCGCGAGATACGCAGGAGGCTCACGGCGGAAGGCTCCTTTACGGTCCGCTCCGACAGGGAAAACTGCCACCAAAGGCCCTCTATTCGGGCGACGCGGCCTTCATTTTCAATAGCTTTTCGCAGCTTTTGGTTGACCGCTCTCATCTCCGCGGCGGTCGCCGCTTCGCCATACCTCACGGATGTCAGGCCCAGGAGATCGCTTGGAAGCTTGGAACCGTTGGCATGAAGGATAAACGTTCGGCGCATTCCAAGAACCCCGCCAAAAAGGCCGGCTTCGAAGACGACATTGTCTCGCGGAGAAGCTTGAGCGGATACAGGAGCAGAAGATGCTGGCACGCTTACACTGATCCAGTCGTCCTGGGCGAAGACGAAAGCGGCGAAGTCGACTTCACGCGTCAGCTCGAGGAGGCGCCCCAGGGTGGTTGTCCCCGGATTGAAGGACGTCGTCCAGGGTTCCACATGCGCGATGTCTTCAAGGCCGCGTGTCAGCGCCTGCAGCAGTTTTTTCTGCTTCCCCGACGAGCCCAGGAAGATTCGAGGTTTGTCCATCCGTTTGCTCCAACCCAGCAGATCGGGGACGACCAGCGCCTGCCAATTGTTGGTGTGGCCATCGTCTGGTTGTCCCCGAGATAGCGTACGCGGAGGGCCTCATTCATTGCAACGGATGCAACGAACGCCGGCTGCCATTTTTCGGCCCGGTGCTGAAAGAACTGCAAAAACAGTTTCCGCGCGGTGGTGATGCCGAGGCTCTCGTTAAATGCGGCGATGTTTTTTTCGGCGCCGAACGCGATGCCCAGTCCTGCGCCGGGGTGCTCGGGTTCTTGCCGCACGGCCTGTCGTGGCCTTTACCGCCGTCCCCGGGGCGCCCTATGGCTGTTTTTGCCTCATTTGGGTGACAGGCTGCGAGGGATGGGTTATATTGCACTGCACAATGAGAGCATTCGCGCATCGCGGCGCGGCGGCGAATTGGCATTGAACTGCATGGACGGGAATTCGCTACCGAGATGAAGATTCCAAAATCTCTGTTGGTCGACCCGGAGAAGAACACGGTCTACGGCACCTTTGCTGTTGCCATCTCCGTTTGCGCGTTCTCCTACTCCTCGGTTTTTGGCCCGATCCTGATCCTGGCCTATTATGCGGTCTGGCTTCCCTTGATCCTGGTGGACTACCGGCGGCTGTTGCGACATGCCTCCAGCGTGTGGCTGCCGCTGGCGTTTGCATTTTATGTCTGCCTCTCGGTGTTCTGGTCGGATGCCCCCGGCATCACGTTGAGGACGGCAATCCAGTATTGCTCCCATATCGCCTGCGCCTACATCGCCGCGCGCACCGTCAGCGTCCGGACGTTGACGATAGGCTCACTGATTGGGATTTTTGTCGTCCTGCTTTATTCGCTCAAGGTCGGGAGTTATTCCTATGATTTGCTCGACGGGACGTACAATTTCGTCGGCGCATTCAGCTCCAAGAACCAGATCGGCTTTGTCGCCTCCCTTGGCATTTATTTTTGCATTGTCTTCCTGGTCTTTCTCAGGCGCGGCCGGATAAGCTTTATCCTGACGGCGCCCATCTTCGTCCTATCGGCCTATCTTCTGATCATGGCGCATTCCGCCACTTCGACGGCTTCGATACCGGCAGTTCTCGCTCTGGTGGCTCTGCTTGCCACCGCCAAAAAGCTTCCACTCCGCTACCGACGGGTGATTTTCGTGGTCGGCGCATGCGGGCTGGTCGTGGTCACCGCGGTTGCCTTTGCAGGACTTCTGGATTTCGTCCTTGGCGCCTTCGGAAAGGATTCCACGCTCACCGGACGGACCTATCTCTGGGAGCAGGGCTGGAAAGCGGCGCAGCAAGCGCCGATCCTCGGCGTCGGCTACGCGGCCTATTGGGTGCAGGGGTTCGCCGAGGCCGAGCGGCTTTGGAACGAATTCTACATCACCACCCGAAGCGGCTTCCACTTCCACAACACCTATATCGAAGCCCTCGTCGAGCTAGGTTATGTCGGGGCGACGCTGATATCGCTGATCATCGTGCGCACGCTATGGGGCCATATATCGGCCCTGATATTCAGGACGTGGCAAGCCGAATCGGTGATTCTTGGCGGCGTGATGGTGCTTCTGCTCATCCGGTCCTTCGTTGAGATCGACACCTTCAACCCCTACATCATGGGCTCCTTCCTCCTGTATTACAGCTACTTCAAGCTGGTCAGGGTGCCTGTCGCCCGTCCCCGATGGACCGCGGCCGACCTCGCGGAACCAGAAACCGCAGTGCGCTGAGCAAAGGGCTAAAATATTACCTTGATTTTTGGTGGCGCGCACAAAAACGCCGCCCGACAACCCCAAGGCCAAGCAATCATCTCATCTCACAGGCAGCAGGCGAGCCTCGCCCGAGTTGGGTTTGCTGCCTTTGATCAGGCCCTAAGGGTCAGGAGCGCATACCATGCGAACCGCTTCACAAAGGGAAGCGTCAAAACCACCGAATCGACAGCTTTGCCAACTGTGTAGACGGTTTCCGAGATGGTTCGCGGCATCAGCGCGCTTGCTACGGAGCACAGGCCGAAATAGTCCACCTGGACATTGCTGAAATAGCGGCGGGCCAAAGCGAAGTCCGAAATTAGCAAGGGATGTTCATCAGCGGTGCGGATGAGGGGTGTCCGATTTCTGTAGGCATTCAGGAGCGGATTGTGTCCCAGCGGCTCGTAGAAGGACGCCACGCCGTTCGGCTTCAGGACACGGACGACATCGGAAAAACACCGGTCCAGGTCCAGGTGATGGATGATCCCGCGTCCATACACCAGGTCGAACTTGTTGTCCTCGAACGACATGGCTTCCGCATTCATCGCCAGGAATGTCGCGTTTGTGCTTCCAAGCGCGCTCGCCCGTTCGTTCGCCTTGTTTACTGCTACATCCGAAATATCGATCCCCGTCAGAGATCGGCAATGATCGGGCAGGTGCAGGGAATGCAGGGACCACCCGCCATCGGAGCAGCCGTACTCGAGCACGTCTGCGTTTTTCGAAAGCCGTTTTATCTGTTCGTCTTGACGTTTAGCGCCGTGACGAATTGTTCGATACCACTTGTCCAGGCTTCCTCTTGGATCCTCCTCCTGACTAAATCTGAGATTGTGAAATTCTCTTTCACGACTGACGATTTCGTCCCTTTCACTGTGCACGATGACGTCCTCCTCGGATTTAACTAGCAACTAAAGCACAACATCTCCTTGCGCTGTAACTACTCACGTCCCGAGTTGGCGGTAGGCTGGCCTGTCGGGCAGCGAGCACAGTGTCGACGAGTTCAAGGTCGAACTCGTCCGGGTCGAACTCTTTGCCGATCGAATCTGTTCGGCGTGATCGGATCGGCCGATCGCTCGAAGGCCTATTGGCTATCCATCGGTGCCAGCTTTACCTTGATCACGTCCCCGGGCAGTACGGGCGTGTCTTCGCTGGCGGCGATTTCGCTGGTCTTGCCGTCGACCATCCGGACCAGGCTAAACGTCATTGTTGGTTCTTCGCCGTCGCGATAGCGTTGTAGCGCCGGGTTCCCCGACATGGCTTCGGCCATCAGGCCGGTGTGCATGTTCATCTTGAGCATTGTTTCGGCGAGATCGGCTTCTGCCTGTTGGCGGCCGGTGGCGAGATCCGCATCCTGGGTGTTCTGCAGGTCGATGGCGTCCTGGTTGGCCTTGCTGATCGACTGCCTGGCGGTGAGGATAGCCGTTTCGTAATCCAGGATCTGTCCTTCCAGATCGGCGATCGTTTGCTGCGAATTCAGAACCCGAGTGTTGACCACAAGGCCCTTTTGCGCCAGCGAACCGATGCCGCTGAGCTGTTCCTTTGCCAGGTCGACCTGCCGCTGCTGGTTGACGATCTTTTTCTGCAGCGAATCGATCTCGCTCTGCAGCAACTTCTTCAAATCGTCGAGCGCCTCAAGGCGCAGTTTGAGATTCTTTTGATCGGCCGTCAGGATCGCCATCTCGTCGGCAACGATGCTTGCCAGCTTCGGATCATCGGCCACCTCCTTCGGCACGTCGAATGTCGGCTTGTCGGCGATCTGCGCTTCGATGCGCGCGCGCCGAACGATCAAGCGGACCCGTTGGTCCTGGAGAACGTCAAACTCGCCCTTGGCGTTGATCATGTCGCGGGCGTACCGCTGTCCCTCGGCCCGCCGGACGCCGCCGGCGATGCTCATCGCCCGCAGGACAGTCAGGTCGGGCACGTAGGGATACTGGCCCGGCGTCTCGACCTCCCCGGAAATGTAGAACGGCCTGTACTGCGCCATTTCGACGGACGCTTCCGGCCGGTCCGCCAGAGCGAGCTTGCGCTGGAGCGCCTGGCTGATCGCTGCCGCGATCTCGGATGTGGTCTTGCCGGATGCCGGCATTTCGCCGACGAACGGCACCGACAATGTTCCAGCCGGGCCGATCGTGTATTCTCCGTTGACGGCGGTCCAGTCGCGGAACGTGCCTTCAACGGTCTGCCATTCGGCCACGCGGATGGTCAGCTTGTCCTGGGATCCAAGCCGGTACTCGTCGGCCGCGGCGAGTTGGGGAACGGCGAGCGCCAGCGCGAGGCAAGTGGTCATAAGCCGCATCCGTCGCATGCGATTGCTAACGGTGCCGGCCCAGGAGATTCCGAAGATGTCTGTTTTCAACTGTACGTTTTCCGATTCGCTTTAGCCCGGTCCGATGAAGCTTGCTGCAGAATGCTTGGCGTCGGGACAGTCACTCCTCACAACCGGCTGCCGGCCGGTCAATAGCAGCCTCGCGACATCCAGACGGCAGGCACGGTCTTGATGATGATGCGAATGTCCTCGAACAGCGACCAGTTCTCGACATAGTGGCGATCGAATGCGACGCGGCTGTCATAGGAAACGTCATTGCGGCCGCTGACCTGCCAGAGCCCGGTCAGGCCAGGGCGCGATTTCAGGTAATAGACGGCCGAACTGCCATAGATTTCGAGCTCGTCGCGCACCACCGGGCGAGGACCGACAAGGCTCATGTCACCCTGAAGGATGTTGATGATCTGCGGCAGTTCATCGAGGCTGAGTTTCCTCAGCACGGCCCCGACACGCGTGACGCGCGGATCGCTCTTGAGCTTGCGGGTAGCTATCCATTCGGCCTTGGCGTCCGGGTTGGCGGCAAGGTATGCCGCCAGCACCTGTTCGCCATTCTGCACCATAGTGCGAAACTTGAGGCACGGGAAAATCCGTCCTCCCCGCCCGATCCGGCTGTGACCGTAGAAAATCGGCCCGCCGTCGGAGAACTTGACAAGCAGCGCGACCATTACAAACAGCGGACTGAGAGCAACCAGGCCAATCAGTGAACCGGCGATATCGAAGCTGCGTTTAAGCAGGCCGCCGATTGGTGGAAAGTCGATACCGGCCTGCGGAAAATCCGCGTCGGCCGGCTTGGCTACGTCCCTCATGCGTAAACTCCATACGTTGAACGGATGGTTTGCCGCACGATATCAAAAAAATGCTGCATCGCAACACACAATTCCTTGAGCGCATGAAATAATCACGTCATGCATTGATTAAATAATGAACCGATCCTGCGCAAATTTTGGCCGTTTATGGCACATTCGTGACAAATTATGGGCAACCTTGAAAAATTTAGTGCCTTTTTGAGGCTGATTTTGGGCGTATCGCTCTTTGCGTCGCGTGGTTGAGAAATATCGTGCTGTTGCTTTGTAAAATATAGACCGCCCTTAAAGTAAACTACTGATTAATATTGTGGCTCTTACTGAAGTGAGTCCAAACCGGCTGATTGGTCGTGATACCGGGGTGTGCATCGCAACATGGCAGACTCGATCCCCCGGAACTTATCCAAAATAATTTGCGGTTGGCCTTGCCCGCTATTGCAACCTTAATAGAGTTGCAAATTGTTTCTGTCAGAGTATGGAAAGCGTGGGAAGGCCGGAAGCAACCGGCTAAAAAAGCGGGTGGCCTCAACAAGCTCGCATGGCGAAGGGGAGGCTCGGGGTGGTCAATCATCGATTTTTGCCCGAGCAGGTTGACGGGCTGTCGGGTATGTCGCTACCAAAATTCATTATTGGCATGATCTTCGCGCTGGCGATCGTGGTCGCCTGGTCTTATCTCGAAGGCGCTTCGCTAGGCACAACGCTTTTTCGCGCCATAACCTGCGCCATTGTCATTCAACTGGGCTACTTTCTGCTCGTATTTGTCATGGTTGCCAGAAATACCTCGACGTCGGCTGATAAGATTCGCGACGCCGAACGAAAGCTGAGTTCGACCGAAGCGGCCGATGGCGAGAAGTTCAGTGCCAGGAGAAGCCTCCACTGACCTGACGCCAGGGTGCGTCGGCCAAGTCCCTGGCGGACTGCTCGCCCGACAACATCCTGGGCAACCGACTTGCGGATTTTTCCTGCAGCCTCGGATTCTCTGATTCAGCCCCTAATATTACCTAAACTCTGTCGATCGACCTGATGATCAGCGATTCGAGTGCGCTGACGGCTCCATCCAGAATGGGCAGCGACGGTGTGCGAAGCGGCCCGTCTATCCGCTGGCATTTCATCGCCCATAGATTGCGCCGATGCGACACGGAAAGGAAAGACTGGACGGGACGAATGATTTTGACGATGCTTTGCTTCGCACCTGCAGCATAAGCGCCGCTGACGCTTTTTCAAACAGACGACAGTCGTTGAGAACGAGAGCTGCATTGGACATTCAAACGGGGAAGGGCGAGGAATCGGAGCTAGCTGTGCAGTCGAGAGGCGAATTGATGACAGAACCGGAAGTCTGCGTGATCATCGCCGCCCGCAACGCGGCGCGGACAATTGCGGTTGCCATAGCATCGGCCTTGCGCGAGCCGGAGGTGGCCGAAGTCGTCGTCGTCGATGACGCCTCCACCGACGACACCGCGAAAGTCGCTCGGGCCGCCGACGATGGCAGCGGCAGGCTTTCCGTTATCCGGCTCGACGTCAACGGCGGTCCTTCCTCCGCCCGCAACGCCGCGATCGCCAGCTCCAAATCGCCGTTCATCAGCATTCTGGACGCCGACGATTTTTTTCTCGAGGGCAGATTTCGCGAGTTGTTCGCCAGCGCCGATTGGGATTTCGCTGCCGACAACATCATGATGATCAGGGACGATGCGGCGACCGACGTTTCGAAAATCACCGCTCCGCGGTTTTCGGCCGATCCGGAATTTCTCGATTTCGAGCGCTTCATCGAAGGCAACATCTCCAGTCGTCGTGTGCAGAGAGGTGAGTTGGGTTTCCTCAAGCCGGTGATCAGCCGCGCTTTTCTGGACCGGCATGGGCTGCGCTATGACGAAAACCTGCGGCTGGGCGAAGACTATGAACTTTACGCGCGCGCGGTTGCTTGCGGGGCGCGCTTCAAGGTCATCAGGTCCTGCGGCTACGGCGCGATCGTTCGCGCGGATTCGCTGAGCGGCCAGCACAAGACGCAGGATCTTAAGCGTCTGGCCGACGCGGATCTGGCGCTGCTGGCGATCGACAGTTTGCCGGAAGGCTCCAAGGCCGTGCTCAGAAAGCACGAACGGCAGGTGCGCGACAAATATCGGTTGCGAAACTTCCTCGACGTGAAGAACGAGAAAGGGCTGACAGCGGCTGCGGCCTACGCCCTGGCCAGCCAATCCAATCTCATCCCCATCGTTCGCGGCGTGGCCGCCGACAAGCTGGATGCGCTGTTTCGCCGCGCCGGCTTTGGCTCGAAACAGCCTGTGCCGCCGCGGCGCTTTCTCATGGCAACCAGCCCGGTCGGCGAGGCTTGAGCTGGTCCCGCCGGCGCCATGCCGATCATGTCAACAGGCCCTGCCCCTGCCTCAAAGCGATGCGAATTTCCGATTCGCCGCACTAGGTGGTTGCCTACTCGCTTTGGGGATGGCATGTATGTTGCGGTGCAGCAATTTTGATTGGCTGTTTGAATCAGCCGAAAATGTCCGCCTGTCAGAGGCGCTGGACGATGCGACAAGAACTTTTTTGGCCCGGCCGGGCACAAGGGATAGCTTAGGCCGGCTATGACAGGAAACTGAGCGCATGGCCTCGATATTTGGCTTCAGATCAAGGGATCCGGCTCGAGACAGGCAGACCGATATCTCGCGCCTTGACCGCCTGGCAAAGCTGCTTGACCAGATCGCAGCCGAGATCGAGGCGGAGAAAAACGGGCTTGAAAATCGCTACCGGACAAAGGCCACCAACGCCGCCTTCCTGGTCGAGGCGATGGAAAATGGCGCGGCCTCCTCCAGCAGATCCTCCGAGGTCAGCGAACTGACGAAGTCGATCCTGAATTACGAGCGGCGCATCGCTGCGCTCGCCCGCCAAAACGAATTGATGAAGGGTCTCCGGCATTCGCTGGATGCCATCTTCGACGAAAGCGCCCAGCCTAGCTCGACCACCAAGGCTGATTTCGCCAACCCGGCCGCCGACACGGGGTGAAATTTCAAAGATCCTGGGTGAAGCAGGCAACCGGGGAAGCTAGCGGCAGAAGGTCAAGATCATCTCGTTTCGTCATGGTTTTGAACATCGACTTTGGGTTGCGGGGCGCACAGCACAAGGTAAGTTTGGTATGAACGCGGATTCGAAAAGCACGTCCACCCCAGCAACCGGCGACCGGCCGTTCACGCACTTGATGAGGCAAGGGAAACTGAGGCAGCTATGTTCGGGCGGAGCGTTTCTGCTGGTCGCACTCGGCTGCCTGGTTGCAGGCCCGACCCCTTCCCGTTCGCAGGACATCCCGACTGCGCCATCGTTCGTCGATGATTTCAATAGCTTCGACCGGGCGCGTTGGTACATTGCCGACGGCTGGGCGAACGGCAAGTATCAGAACTGCATCTGGTCCAAAAAACAGGTCAAGCTTTCCAATGGCATGCTGACGCTCGGTTTCGAAAAGCAGAAGCTGAAGGATCGCGATTTTGCCTGCGGCGAGGTCCAATCCAAGCAGCGCTTCGGCTATGGCACCTATGAGGCGCGGATGAAAACCGATTCGGGCTCTGGCATCAACGCCTCCTTCTTCACCTACATCGGCCCCACCGATAAGCAGCCGTGGGATGAAATCGACTTCGAGGTGCTGACCAAGGACACCTCCAAAGTGCAGGTCAACGCCTACATCGCCGGCAAGGGCAATAACGAGAAAGTGGTGGATGTAGCTGGCGGCACCGACAAGGCTTTTAACGATTACGCCTTCGTCTGGGAGAAGGACCGGCTGCGCTGGTACGTCAATGGCGAGCTGGTGAACACGATCACCGATCCGGCAAAGCTGCCCAGCCATGCGCAAAAGATATTTTTTAGCCTCTGGGGCAGCGACACGATGAGGGAATGGCTGGGCCCGTTTTCGGATCCGGGTCGCAAGCTTGCCTTGCAAGTGGATCGCGTCGCATTCACGGCGCTCGGCCAGCCATGCCAGTTCCCGGAATCGGTGGCATGCAGCATTAAGTAACGACCAATCTGAACCGGCCGGGCCGAAAGCGCTCCGAAGTCTTGAACAGGAATGAAATCACATGAATTTGACGGTCTTTGGAATCGGCTATGTCGGTCTGGTGCAGGCGGCGGTGCTTGCCGAAGTCGGCCATCAGGTAGTATGCGTCGACATTGACGCGAAAAAGGTGGAGCGGCTCAATCAGGGCCTCATCCCGATTTTCGAGCCCGGGCTCGAAAACCTCGTCAAGGAGAACCATGCGGCCGGGCGCATCAAGTTCACCACCGACGCCGCAGCCGCCGTCAAGCATGGCCAGATCCAGATGATCGCTGTCGGCACGCCTCCGGGCGAGGATGGTTCGGCCGACCTCAAATATGTGCTGGCCGTTGCCGAGGCCATCGGCCGGGAGATGGCGACGCCCAAGATCGTCGTCGGCAAGTCGACCGTGCCGGTCGGCACCTGCGAAAAGATAAAGGCCAGGATCGCCGCGACGCTGAAGGCGCGGGGCCGCGAGGATCTGACTTTCGACGTCGCCTCCAATCCGGAATTCCTCAAGGAAGGCTCCGCGGTGGCCGACTGCATGAAGCCCGACCGCATCATCGTCGGCACCGGCAGCGAGGACACCGAGGCGGTGCTGCGCGAGCTTTACGCTCCATTCAACCGCAACCACGAGAAGATGATCGTGATGGATGTGCGCAGCGCCGAGTTCACCAAATACGCCGCCAATTGCATGCTGGCGACCAAGATCAGCTTCATGAACGAAATGGCCAATCTGGCCGAGGAACTCGGCGCCGACATCGAGGAGGTCCGCAAGGGCATCGGCAGCGATCCGCGCATCGGCTACCACTTCATCTATCCGGGCCTCGGTTATGGCGGCTCGTGCTTCCCCAAGGATGTGCGCGCCCTGATTAAGACCGCCGAAGGCGTCAAATTCGATGCCAAGCTGCTGCGCGCCGTCGAGGATCGCAACAACGAACAGAAGTCGGTCCTGTTCGATAAGGTGAACCGCTCTTTCAAGGGCAATCTGAAGGGCAAGACGTTTGCGCTGTGGGGCCTGGCTTTCAAGCCCAATACCGACGACATGCGCGAGGCGCCGGCGCGTGTCTTGATGGAAGCGCTCTGGAAGGCCGGCGCCAAAGTCCAGGCCTACGACCCCGAGGCGATGCAGGAGTGCCAGGCCATCTACGGACTGCGCGAGGATCTGCTCTTGTGTGGAACCAAGGAGGCAGCGCTGCGTGGCGCCGATGCGCTCATGATCGCCACCGACTGGAAGACCTTCCAGGCGCCGTCGTTCGACGCGATCAAGGATGCGCTGTCCACGCCGATCATCTTCGACGGCCGAAACCTCTACGATCCCAAGGTCATCACTCGCTACGGCATCGAATATCACTCGATCGGCAGGATGGCGGCGTGAGACCATGCGGGACAGGCCGGCCGGCTAGGACATTAGGGATGGTCGCGAAGGCTTCGATGAACGCGCTCGTGTCAACAAGGGGTCTTCTCTGATGGTGCTGGGCATCAGGCCGGAACAGATCGCCAACGAGCATTTCGATCTTGTCGCTGTCGGTTCCGGTTTCGGTTCGGCCTTCTTCCTGCATGCGTTCGCCAAGCAGCGAAAGGCACGCATTCTGGTTCTGGAATGGGGCCGGCACAACACGCATGAATGGCAGCTCGAGCAGAACGTCAACACCGACATCGAGGACGAGACTACCTACAAGACCAACTCTGACAAGCCGTGGAACTATACCATCGGATTGGGTGGCGGAACGAATTGCTGGTTCGCGCAGACGCCGCGCTTCCATCCGAACGACTTCAGGCTGAAAAGCCTCTACGGCGTCGGTAACGATTGGCCGATCAGCTATGACGAGCTCGAGCCGTTCTACTGCGATGCAGAGGACGTCATGTCGATTTCAGGCGACCCCGACATGGCGGCGATGATGCCGCGTTCCAGGCCATTTCCCCAGCCACCGCATCACATGTCGACGCCGGACCGGATGATGAAAGCGGCGCAGCCGGACCAGCATTTTGTCATGCCGACAGCCCGGGCGCGCGTGCCGACCGCGCAGCGGTCTTCGTGCTGCGCCAACTTGCGATGCGGATTATGCCCGGTCGATGCCAAATTCACCGCCAACAATGGCTTGATGCACGTCTTCGAGCATCCCGACGTTTCGGTCTGCCTTGGCGCTGAAGTGCGCCGGCTCGACCATATCGGCGGTTCGGTCCGTTCGGTCGCATTCGTGCATGAGGGCAAGGAATATTCGGTCAGCGGCGATCTTTTCATTCTGGGCGCCAATGCCATCCAGAGCCCCGCGATCATGTTGCGCTCCGGCCTGTCGGGCGAATTCGTCGGCCGCGGCCTGCACGAATCCTACGGATGGAACTTCGAAGCCTATCTCGACGGTGTCGACAATTTCGACGGAAGCACCATCACCACCGGCTTGAATTTCGGCCTTTATGACGGTGCTCACAGATCAGACCATGCGGCGGCGCTGGTCTATTTCGAAAACCGCTGGCCGCACGGGATGCGACCCGAAAAGGGACGTGTCCGTCAGACGCTTCCCCTCATCATTGTTACCGAAGACCTGCTCGACCCGGAAAATCTCGTGATTCTCGACGAGGATGAAAACGCCTTCGTCAGTTTCGCGGGAGCATCCGACTATGCCGTCAACGGCATGGCGCGGGCAAAGCAGAAATTGGCGGCGCTTCTGGCGCCGCTGCCGGTCGAAGAGATCTTCGATCGCGGCATCCGGCGCACCGAGTCGCATGTCCAGGGCACGTTGCGGATGGGCTCGAGCCCGGCGGATTCGGTCATCGATCGGGACATGATCCACCATCAGCTCAGGAACCTGGTTGTCGTCGGCTCGAGCACATATCCAAGCTGCTCCTGCGCCAACCCGAGCCTGACGGCGGCAGCCCTCTCCCTGCGGGCGGCGAGCCGGATAGCAGGAAAGGAAATGGCCGGATGATCAAGGTTTCGCGACGCGCGGCACTGGCCATCATGGCTGGCGGAGTTGCTTCGACCGGCATCGCCTACGCCACTGTTTCCTCGCTTTCGGACGAGGACCTGGTGCGCGTCACGCTCGAAAGATATTTCGGCAGGCTGAACATGCGCATCGAGCATTTGCAGCAGTTCGTCCTGGAATTTCAGAGGCGGAACCCCTGGATATTTCCGAACACAAAGCTGGGCGATGCCGTCACTCTGCTTGAGGCGCTGAAATTGGGCGCCGCCCGCCGGTTTCTGCCCGAACAGAAAAAACAGGATCTGAGACATTTCGACCGCTGGGTCATTGCCGAGTTCCATATGCTGACCGACTACGCCCGGCGCAGTTCGCCAGCCGACCCGGTCCGGTTCACCGGATGGCAGCCATGCACCAATCCGTTCGCCAATTTAGAGACGCAGCAGGATGCTTGAAGCGGGTGGCAAGCCAGCATCCGTAAATAAGCCATGCGGCATTGCCAGTAAACTTGAGAATGCGACAAGGAGCCGAAACCATGAAAGTGCTTTTTGCAGGCGGTAACGGTTACACGCCCCAGTTCAGCGGCGGTGTCCAGTCCAGCACCCATCATCTTGCCGAACAGTTGCTCGAGCGCGGGCATGAGGCTTCGGTGCTCGCCGCCCTGTTCGGCCAGGGTGTCTTCGGCTACAAGGCGCGCGCCAAGATGAAGCTTTTGAGGCAGCGCGCTGTCATCGACAGCTTTCCGGGCTATCCGGTCGTGCGCGCCTGGTTTCCCTGGGAGGCGGCGGGTTTTGCCGTCGAAAAGCTGAGGCCGGATGTCGCCGTGGTCCAGTGCCACAAGTCGGTTCCGATCGGCAAGGCGCTGCAGGCCGAAGGCGTGCCGCTGGTCGTCTATCTCAGGAATGTCGAGTTCCACGAATTGGGCGGCGATCTGCGCGAGCTGCATTCGGCGCTCTACATCGCCAATTCCGAATTCACGGCGCGCACCTACAAGGCAAAATTCGATATCGATTCGACAATTATACCGCCGACCATCAATCCCGCGCTCTACCGCACGCCGACGACAGGCGAGTTTGTCACGCTGATCAACCCGTATGAGGAAAAAGGTTTCGAGCTTGCGGTGCGCATCGCCGCCGCCTGCTCTGAAATCCCATTCCTGTTCGTCGAAAGCTGGAAGCTTGACGATGATCATCGGGCGCGGATCGAGCAGACGATCGCGCCGCTCGGCAACGTCACGCTGGAGAGCCGGACCAACGACATGAAGACGGTCTACGGCCGCACGAAAATCCTGCTGGCTCCCAGCAAATGGGAAGAGGCCTGGGGCCGGGTGGCGTCGGAAGCCCATTGCAGCGGCATTCCAGTCGTCGGCTCGCGTCGTGGCGGCCTGCCCGAAGCGATCGGCTCCGGTGGCGTGGTGCTGGATTACGATGCCCCACTCGCCGACTGGGTGGCAGTGGTCAGGCGTCTGTGGACCGACAGCCAGGAATATGGGCGGCTTTCAGCGGCGGCGCGTGCATTCTCCGAGCGCCCGGAACTCAATCCGGCGGGTCAGTTCGCGACCTTCTTCTCGATGCTGGAGAGGGCGACACGACAGCCTTCGCGGCAAGCCGCCTAATGCATGTCGCCCAAAAGGCATGCCCTCGGGCCTGACCCGAGGCTGCGCAGCCGCTTTGCGACAACGACTGCATAACAAACCTTAAGGCGCGCGTCGCGTGACGCGCTTCAAGTCCCGAAACCAGGTTCAAGCCGGTCGTTTGACCCGGCTTTTGAGCGTCTCGTAACCGCGTTCGCCAAGCAGCGTGCGCGCGACGGTCTTGATTGCCATCTTGCGCCCGTCAGGCGAACTGATCTGTCTTAACCTGCCGGGAAGGTTGCGCGCCGCCTGTCCAAGTGCCGGAAGTGACAGCGTGTCGGGATAAATTACCAGATGCGTTTCCACACACAGCACCGGCTTGCCGGAAAGCTCGGCGATCTTGAGGGCCTGCTGGTGCTCGCTTTCGATGAACAGGATGGCATCGGATTTGCGGTAGAAATCGGCTTTGAAACTGCCATGCACGCCAAGCCGTTGCCGTTCTGCCTTGCTCGGCAGGTCAAGCATGATCAGCTTGTCGTATTCTATGCCGTGCTTTGCCAGCCATGCTTCGGTAAGCGAGCGGTATTTCTCGAGCCGGCTGGTGACGAGCCAGCCGATCTTGCGGGTCGGGCCAAACAGGGGCAGCGCTTCGCCCAGGAATTTCTCATAGGCGGGGCCGTCGTCGTTCTCTGCTTCGGTCGGGTCCAGGCAAAGCACGCCGTCAATGTCGACGCAGCATTGCGCGAGGAATTTGTGGTGCATGAAGTTCCATTGGAACATCCTTGGATGCGGCACGACCTCGAGGACGATGTCGGTTTCCTCGTGTTGGGGCAGCAGGCCGAACACCGCGGCAAAGGTGAAGTCCGCCTTGATGCCGGCGGCCTCTACCCGACTGCGCGCCTCTCTCATGGCAGCGCCGCCGCTGACGCTGTCATCGATCACCAGGACCTTGCGCATATCGGTCGCCTGGCGGTCGAGCGCGGCGCGGCGTTTGGTGACGCCCGAAGTATAGATCTTTCCGGCCAGGAAACTGTCCAGGTCGGTCATCGGGATGTTCGCCGTCAGGCTGAGCAGGGTGGCGGCGAGAATGCCGCTTCGCGGCACCCCGACTACCAGGTCGATGTCGCGCGGCAACCGGTGAAGGTTCCTGACAATCGCATCATTCATGTTGGAGATCGATCGGTAGTGCATGGGATCAGACCTGGTCCTCGTATGGATGTCCGTGCAAGTTACTTCGCCTCGCTTGGTGCTGCCTTAGGCGCCCGTGCCGGCAGCAGTTTTAGAGCCTCCCGCAACGCCTCGCGGCCGGAAGCAAACACCAGCGCGGTCATGACCGTGATCATATAGGACAGCGCCACCGCGCTCGCCATCGCGACGACGTGCTGTTGCGGCAGCAAAGGCTTGGCGAACCAGATCGCAGCAAGCGCCAGATGCGCGCCAAGCACGAAGGGCGTTGCCGCGCGAAGCATATGGCTTGCCCGCAGAGGCCCGGTCTTGCCGATATACAGCCACAGAAAAGGCGTTCTGAGATACTCGCTGACCGCATAGGCGATCGCCACGCCCAGCGCGCCATAGGGCAGGCCGACCAGGAAGGCCAGCACCGACGTCAAGGCTGTTATGATGCCCCAGCGCATGAAATCGCCCGAGCGGCCCTGGCTGATGAAAAGCCATCCCGCCGGGTTGTTGAGCGGCTGCAGCAGCCCGGCAAAACCTAGCGCCAGGAAGATGCTGGAACTCTGCCGCCACTGCTCGCCGAGCACGAACGGTATCAGCACGTCGGCCATGGCGATGGCGAAGGCGACACCTGGAAGTGCGACCAGCAATATCAGCGGCATGACTCGAAGATAAGCGCTGCGGTAGCGATCCGGCTCGTCCTTCAGCCTGGAAAGAGCCGGCACCATGACCTTCGACAGCGGATTGGTGATCTGGCTCAACGGAAATAGAAGCAGCTTGTAGGCGCGGTCATAGAGTCCAAGCTGCGCTTCGCCCCAGTATTTTCCGATCAGCACATTGTCGAGGTTTCGGGCAAAGAAGTTGGCGAAGTTGAACCCGGTGATGCCGGCGCCGAAATTGATCAGTTCGCTGATGCCGTTGACCTTGCGAGGCAGGCTGGGGCGCCATCGCGAGTTCGCCCAGTAGCAAAGCGTCGGCAGTACGGCTGCTGTCAGGGTGCCGGCAAAAAGCGCCCAATAGGAACGGTCTATGAAAGTCCAGGCGATCGATACGGCAAGGCCGGCAATGGCACTTGCGACGTCGATGATGGCCAAGCGGGCGAACTGCATTCGGCGTGTCAGCAGCGCCAGATGCTGGGCGCCCAGCCCATACGCTATGATCTGCAGCCCGAGTGCCGCCACCAGGCCTGACACCCGCGGTTCGCCATAGAAGGCGGCGACCAGAGGCGCCGCGCCGGCAAGCACGCAGGCGAGCAATGCGCTGACCGCGACATTGACCCAGAAGAGGTAATTGACCTCCTCATGCTTGATTCCGCTTTTCTGAACCGTCGCCTGGGTCAGGCCGAAATCCTGGAACAGCGCGATGAAGGCCAGCACCGGCGCGCACATCGCCACGACGCCGAAGTCCTGCGGCGAGAGCAGGCGCGACAGCACGATGACGGAGACGATCTGCGTCGCAACCCGCACCGATTGCGCCAAAGCCGTAATGATAGCGCCGCGTCCGACCGATCTGCGGAGAGAGCCCTCTGGCGGGTCGAATGCATTGGCTTGCAAATTCAGGGTCCCTGATTTTCGTGCCGGTCGCGGAGTCCCGACCCATGCCCCATGCCAGCATCAAACTACGGCAATAATATTGCAGCGCAACAAAAAACATTGATTTTTGCTACGATGCACCAAAAATGTTGCGGTGCAGCACGAGCTGTACTAGGTTTCTTTCGGGTGGGCCAACAGCGGTCGAGTTTTTCATGCTGCATGTCTTGTACTTGGTGCACGACGTCTCCGATCCGGCAGTGCGCCGGCGGATCATAATGCTCAAGGCAGGCGGCGCCCAGGTCACACTGGCAGGCTTTCGCCGGTCAGCAAGCCCGATCGCCGAGGTCGAGGGCTTGCATCCGATCGATCTTGGCGCAACGCGCGATGGGCGATTCGCCCAGCGGCTGGCAGCGGTCACCAAGGCGGCAGTTTCGATCGGGTCGAAACTCGGTTCGATGCCCAGACCCGACCTCATCATCGCGCGCAATCTGGAAATGCTGGCGCTAGCCCGGCGTGCCAGATCGGCATTCCAGGCAACGGTACCGATCGTCTATGAGTGTCTCGACATCCATCGTCTGATGCTTCGTGACGATTTTCTGGGCAAGGCGATGCGCGGCGCGGAGCGCTATCTGGCTAGGGATGTAAAGCTGCTAGTCACCAGTTCGCCGGCCTTCATCGCCAACTATTTCAAGCCGTTCGGGCAGATTGCCGCGCCGGTCGAACTGCTCGAAAACAAATATTTCGAGCCTGCCTCGGTTTCGCTGCATGATCGCACGGCGGCATCGGAGCCCGTCGCTCCACCTTGGCGGATCGGCTGGTTCGGCGCGCTCCGATGCCGCCGCTCCCTGGAACTGCTGGCCGAATTTTCCCGACGCCTCGAGGGCCGCTTCGAAATCATCCTGAGGGGCCGTCCGGCGCTTTCCGAATTTCCGGATTTCCACGGTTTCGTCGAATCTGAGCCCTGGCTCTCGTTTGGCGGGCCCTATCGGAATCCCGAAGATATGGCGACGATCTACCGTGAGGTTCATTTTTCCTGGGCCATCGATTTTTTCGAGCAGGGGCTGAATTCTGAATGGCTGCTGCCCAACCGGCTCTACGAGGGCTGCCGCTTCGGCGCCGTGCCGATCTCGATGGGCAATACCGAAACCGGCCGGTTCCTCGACCAGCAGGGAATCGGTGTTCTCTTGCCTCAAGCCACTCCCGAGGCACTCGAGGCCGCCTTGGGCGAGATGGAGGAGCATCGCTTCGGGAAATTGCGGGCGCGTGTTCTTGCCCGCAATCCGCGAACCTGGAGCCACGATCGCAGCGATTGCCGGGCGCTCGTCGAGAAGCTTCGCGGGTTGACGGTCGCGCCCGGTTCATATGCTGCCGAGGCACTGGCTTAGGATGGCTGGGGAAGGACATGGGCCGATGATGCAGACCGAAATGCCGTCCAACCTGATCGTGATTCCGTGCCTGAACGAAGCGGCTCACATCGGTGCGCTTGTTCGTGAGCTTCGACCGGCCGCCGAGAGGCTCGGCGCCCGAATCATCGTTGCCGATGGCGGTAGCACGGATGGCACCAGGGCGATCGTCGAGGAGATCGCCGGGAAGGATCCGAGGGTCATCCTTCTTAACAATGAAAAGCGCCTCCAGAGCGCGGCGATCAATCTCGCCGTCGCCAGGTACGGCGATGGGGCTGAATATTTCATTCGCATCGACGCGCATGGCGGCTACCCACCGGATTATTGCGACCGGCTGATCGAAGAGGCGCTGGCCACCGGCGCCGATTCGGTCGTCGTCTCGATGCTCACCAGCGGCAGCGGCACGGTGCAGAACGCGGTTGCGGCTGCACAGAATTCCAAGCTCGGCACGGGCGGCTCCAAGCACCGGCATCTCTCGGCGGGAGAGTGGGTCGACCACGGTCACCATGCGCTGATGCGGATTTCGGCGTTCAAGGCGGTGGGCGGCTATGACGAGACGTTCAGCCACAACGAGGATGCGGAGCTCGACTACCGGCTGCGCAAGGCCGGCTACCGGATCTGGATGAGCGGCAAGACGCAAATGATCTATTACCCGCGCTCGTCGCTCGCCGGCCTCTATTTCCAGTATCTCGGCTATGGCCGCGGCCGGGCAAAGAACGTTCTCAAGCACCGCATGATACCGAAGCTCCGGCAGATGGTGCCGCTCCTGGTGTTCCCTGTCGTCCTTCTCTCTGCCTTTTTCTTCGTCCATTGGCTGGCAGTCATGCCGATTCTGGTGTGGGCGTCGGTTTGTCTCGGCTATGGCGTGTGGATGGCGATCAGCCAGCGCAATCCGGACAGCGCCCTTGCCGGGATTTCGGCAATGGTCATGCATCTCGGCTGGTCCGTCGGTTTCTGGCTGCAACTGCTTGGACCGCGATCGCAGCGTAGGAGGGTGGCATAGTGGGTGTGGCCGAAAAAAACCGCAGCGTCGACGTCTGCGTCTGCACGTTTCGGCGGCCGGAGCTTGCCGACACGCTTCGCTCGGTAGCCGCCCTGGACGTACCTTCGGGATTCGACATCCGCGTCATCGTCGCCGACAATGATGACGGGCCGACGGCCGAACTGCTGGTGGCGACGCTGGCGGAGACGCTGAAGCTGCCGATCAGCTATCGTCATTGCCCGGCACGCAACATTTCGATCGCCCGCAATGCCTGCCTCGACGCCAGCACGGCGGATTTCGTCGCCTTCCTCGACGATGACGAAACGGCATCGTCCAAATGGCTCGTCGAACTGGTTGCGACGGCGGACTTGAGTGGCGCTGCCGCCGTGCTCGGGCCGGTGCGGGCGCGCTATCGGCCAGATGCGCCCAACTGGATGCGCCGTGGCGACTTTCACTCCACCTTGCCCGTCTGGGTGGGCGGCGAGATCCGCACTGGCTACACCTGCAACGTCCTGCTCAGGATGGGCGCCGACAGCCTCCGCGGTCGGCGATTCAGCCTGGCGCGTGGCCAGACCGGCGGCGAGGACACCGAATTCTTCGATCATATGGTCAAGGCCGGCGGTCGCATCGCCTTTTCGCCGCAGGCCTGGGTCGATGAAGTGGTGCCGCGCGCCAGGGCGGCTTTCGACTGGCTCCGTCGCCGCCGGTTTCGCGTCGGGCAGACTCATGGGCACCTGCTGGGGCGCGACGCGCATGGCCTCGCGCTGGTCAGGCAAGTCGGCCTCGCCTCGGCAAAGGCGGTTTTTTGTTTCGCAGCGGCAATTCCGGTTGCCATCAGTCCCGTGCGCAGGAACCGCAGCGTGCTTCGCGGCATCATGCATGTCGGCGTCGTGAGCGGTCTTGTCGGTGTGCGTGAAATTCGCCAATACGGCCTGCCCTCGCCGCAGGAAGGGGGCAAGCGTGCAGCCTGACGTCACCTTTGTCATTGCCGCCTACAATTCGGAGCTGACCATCGAGCGGGCGATCGCCAGCGCCATCGCCCAGCGCGATGTCAGCGTGGAGGTGATCGTCGTCGACGACCAGTCGCGCGACCGGACGCTCGATCTGGCGCGATCCTACCCCGAAGACATCGTGCGCGTCGTCGCACTTGAGCAAAACCGCGGTCCAGGCGGCGCCAGGAATGTCGGCCTTGAGCTTGCCCGCGGCAGGTGGGTGGCGGTCCTCGATTCCGACGACGCGGTCTATCCTGGGCGGATCTGCACCATGATTGACCGCGCCGAGAAAGCGGGCGCCGCGATCGCAGTCGACAATCTCCAGGTCGTTCGCGAGGACGGTGTTGCCGAAGAGACGATGTTCCCGGCCGACTATCTCGAGGGTTTGAGTGAAATATCGCTGGCGGACTATATTGCTGGCAATGTGGTCTTCGAATCCAGGTTCAATCTCGGCTATCTCAAACCGATCTTCCAGCGCCGGTTTCTGAACGAAAACGGGCTTCGCTATGACGAAAGCCTGATCATCGGCGAGGACTACATCCTGCTGGCCAGTGCTCTGGCCAAGGGCGGCAAGTGCGTGGTCGAGCCGACGACCGGCTATGTCTACCATATCCGGACCGGCTCCATTTCCCGCGTGCTCGAACTTCATCACGTCGAGGCGATGCGTAAGGCCGACCTCGTTTTCGCCAGAACCCATTCGATGGACGCAAAGGCCGCAGCCGCTTTCGCAAGGCGCACGCGCAGCCTGCGCAAGGCGGCATCGTTCCTTTCTCTGGTCCAGCACATCAAGGCGCGATCCCCACTCAAGGCGGTGTGGACGGCGCTCAGCGATCCGGCGGCGGTTTGGCATATGGGCATGCCGATCGCCGTTCGGCTGCGAAGGGTGGCGGCGCAATTTGCCGTGGGTGCGGGGGAGGTGAAGGGTGCAGGCAGCTGAAAAATAGTTTTCGCGGCCTGCGACAGGTTGAAGTCGATCTCCTCAGAAGGAATATGCAATGAAGAAAGTCAGGAAGGCAGTCATACCGGTAGCGGGGCTTGGAACACGATTCCTGCCGGCAACCAAGTCGATGCCGAAGGAAATGCTGCCGGTCGTCGACAGGCCTGTCGTGCAATATGCGGTGGACGAGGCGTTCGAAGCCGGCATCGAGCACATTGTCTTCGTGACGGGCCGCAACAAGGCGGTCATCGAAGATTATTTCGACCTGCATCCAGAATTGATCGGAACTTTGGAGCAGACCGGCAAGACGGCGCAGCTTCAGGCGCTGGAAAGCCTGCTTCCCGTGGCTGGTGCGACGAGCTTCATCCGGCAGCAGTCGCCGCAAGGTCTCGGCCATGCGGTATGGTGCGCCCGGGAAGTCATCGGCGATGAGCCCTTCGCATTGCTGTTACCGGACATGGTGTCCTTCGGCGGCCGCGGATGTCTTGCTGAAATTGCGGACCTCTATGCGCAGACCGGCGGAAACGTCATCGCCGTCGAGCGCTGCGACCCGACCGAGACCAGCAAATACGGCATCGTCGGCTGCGGCGCCGATGTCGGCTCGGGCTTCGAGGTCACCGCCATGGTCGAAAAGCCTGCTCCGGCGAATGCGCCGTCGAACTACTACATCAACGGCCGCTATATCCTGCAGCCCGAGATATTCGGGCTGCTCGGCAATCAGCAGCGCGGCGCCGGCAATGAGATCCAACTGACCGACGCCATGGTCCGCCTTGCGCAAAGCCAGGCTTTCTTCGCCCAGCCCTTCAACGGCCGGATGTTCGATTGTGGCTCGAAAGAAGGGTTCATCCAGGCCAATGTCGCCTTCGCGCTGGCGCGCGATGACATGAAGGGACCGATCTTCGAGATGCTTCAGGAGTTCGTCCGGTTGCATGAGCGCCGGGTGGAAGCCGCATAAAGCCCATTTTTTGGGAGCAGGCATATGAATGGTGACGTAAGACATGCCGATATGCTTGGCTGCCTGGGTCCCGCGGTGGCTGGCATGAAGCTTGCGTTGGGCATATGCTGATGCTCCCGATCTGCTCTAGCGCCTGCAAGCAAGAGCAGCGGACCCGAGTGGAGACAGGGTTTGGGAAAATCCGAGGCTCAAACAAAGATAGAGCGGCGGCGGTTCGACTTGAGAGACCGCCGCTCTAGATGCAAACTTGAATTGGACCGAAGATGAATTATGCCAATTTTCCTCTCGACAAGAGGAAACCATTGCCGAGTTCGGACCCAGTCAGCGCCGACGATTTCATCGATGTCGAGCGCCTGCTCGGCATGGCAGCAAGGCAGACAAAGGTGGTTGCGGCATGCGCGGCCATCGGTCTTTTTCTGGGCGTGCTCTATTTGCAGACCACGCCTCCGACCTACATGGCGACGAGCCGTGTGCTGATCGACGAAGGGTTGAACAAGGTCGTCGACGAGGTCTCGGCGGCGTCGGTCAGCATGCAGACCGACTCCGCCATTCTGAGCCAGATCGAAATACTCCACTCGGCGAGACTGGCGGCAGTGGTCGTCGACAAGCAGAAGCTCGATCAGAACGACGCTTTCATGGATCCTCCGACGTCGGCCGTGTCGAAGGCTGCCGGTTTTGTGCGCGGCGTGATCCGGTATTTCCGTCCCAATCCCGCCGTGGGTACGGCCGACGTTACTCAGCTTGATCCGGCGACGCGTGACGCGATGATTGCCTCGTCACGGCGCGATTACGCAATCCTCAAACTGCAGGACGAGGTGCAAGCCGAGCGCATCGGTCGAAGCTATGTGATCTCCATCGCCTACCAGGCGACGGATCCCGCACTTGCGACCGCGGTCACCAAAGCCTATGCCGACGCCTATCTAGCCGATCAGCTCGACGCGAGCTTCGATGCGACCGAGCGGGCGGCGGTCTGGCTGCAAGGCCGTTTGACGGAGCTTCGCGAAAGTTCCCAGGCAGCGGCGCTCGCCGTCGAGAAGTTCAGGGCCGAACATGGACTGGCCGTCGATGACGGCCAGTTGATCAGTGACAAGCAACTGTCGGACCTCAATGGCCAACTCATTGAGGCGCAGGCCGATACCGCGCGCGCCAGCGCCCGCTATCAGCAATACAAGTCGATCGTCGAAAGCGGTTCGGACAACGCATTCAGGGACGCCGCCATATCCTCCGACCAGCCGAGCAACTCGATCATTTCAACGCTCAAGACCCGCTATCTCACTGTCGCCAAGCGGCAGCAGGATATCGAAGCCAATTTTGGCGCTGAGCATCCCCAGGCGGTCGCGCTTGCGAAGGAAAAGGCCGACATATCGGCGCAGATATTCGGCGAGCTGAAGCAATTGACCGAAAGCTACCGCAACGAATACGAAGTCGCTCTCGCGCGCGAGACGGCGCTCCGCGCGAATGTCGCATTAGCGGCTGGCAAGAGTTCCATCGACAACCAGTCGCAGGTCAAGCTGCGCGAACTGGAGCAGAAGGCAACCGCGCTCTCGACGCTTTATCAGACGTTCCTTGGCCGCTACGAGGAAGCCTCCCAGCAGCAATCCTTCCCGGTCGGCAAGATCCGCGTCATCTCGGACGCGACGCTGCCGAAGTCCGCGGCAACCCCGCGCACGTCCATAGTGCTGGGACTTTCGCTCGTGCTTGGCGTGATGTTGGGAGCCGGGGTTGGTGGCCTGAATGAGTTCAGGGAGCGGTTCTTCAGGACCGGCGAAGACGTTCGCGATCGCGTCGGCCTCAAATTCCTCGGCTACCTGCCGATCATTGGCAGCAAGGTCGCCAAGGACGATAAGCGCGATGACGGTCAGGCGGATATCAAAACCGCCCAATCACTGTCGGCGGCTGAAAGACGCGCGCGCATGCGGGTGAGCATCGACGCCCCGGCATCGATGTTTTCCGAGACGCTGCGCAGCGCCAAGATTGCCTTCGACGTGGTGATGGAAGGGCAAGGCAGCCGGGTCATTGGCGTGATCTCGGTCCTTCCCGGCGAGGGCAAGTCGACCGTGGCGGCGAATCTGGCCGGATTGCTTGCCGCCAACGGGTCGAAAACGCTGCTGGTGGACGGCGACCTACGCAACCCCGGCCTCAGCCGCAGCCTTGGCATGGAGGCCGAGCAAGGCCTGATGGAAGCTGTGGTGAGCGGACAGACCTGGCAGTCCGTCGGCAAGATCGACCGGCAGACCAAGCTTGCGATCGTCCCCGCCGTGCCGCGCGGTCATTTCTCGCACACAAGCGAGCTTCTGTCGTCGGCCGGGATGCGGCGTTTCATCGACAATGCCAAGGAGACCTTCCAGTACATCGTCGTCGATCTGCCGCCGCTCGGCCCCGTGGTCGATGCCAAGGCATTTGCTCCGCTTGCCGACGGCTTCGTGCTCGTGACCGAGTGGGGGCGCACGCCGCGTGCGATGGTGCAATCCATATTGAGTTCGGAATCCTATATCGCCAACAAGATCGTCGGCGTGGTCCTCAACAAGGTCGATTTGAAGAAGCTGGCGAAGTATGGATCGATCGGCGGCTCGGAAAAATTCTTCGACAGATATTCGTCATACTATCTGGAGAAGTCGGAAGCGCGGACGAAGGTGAACGGCTGAGGCCGGTCTGCCGGACCGATATTGAGCAGATCGTCGTCTTCCGCCGCCAGGCCGATACCGCGCCCGAGGCCGTCGTGAGCGAAGAGGAATGCGCTTCGAACAGACCACGACCGGCAGCCTGTGCACGAGCCGGTAGGTCGGTGGGGAATGACGTTCCTTGATGCATGTCGCGCAAAAGCGTGCAGCGGTTTTGCGATAACGACATGCGTAAAACGTCAACCTAAAGCGCGTCGCATGAGGCTCGCCAAACGCGACGCGCCTTAGAGTGCGGTCTATTTCCTCGCTTGATCAGTAGAGGTCGCCGAGCCGCGACGGGCGCGCAAAAGCGTGCGCACCCTGCTTTGTGTCGGACATTCCACCGTAGGACGTTTGCAGCCAGGAACCGGCGTGACAACGCTGGCGCGTTACGCCGCCTTGAGACGGTAGCGGAAGATGGTGTGGTCGAGCAGAAGCCGGATGCGCGGTTCGGCCTCGATCGCAATCAGCCAGCTCGCGGCGATCATGGTCGCCCCGACGATCACCACCGAAAGCAGGTATGGCACTCCCGCACGCATCAAGGCGCCGAGAATGGCTGCCCCGACGACATTATGGATCAGATAGAGAGGGTAGGTCATCAGGCCGATCCGGCGCCAGCCGCGCCAGGACAGGTCGAGCCGTAACGACCACGCCATCAGCGCCATGGCAGCGAGGAACAGGACGATCGGCGGCCCGTAGGGCATCGCGACTTCGACCTTGATGCTGCGGACGTCGACAGCACTGATGATCTGCAGCACGCCGCCGGCCAGGAACAAGGCGCAGAAGGCAAGGCGGGCGGGCGTCACTGCCTTGAAACGCATCAGCCAGAACATCACACCTGTCGCGAAAAAACATCCGTGATGCACCAGGAGCAGGTCGAGCCAGCGCGCCTCGGCAAGATCCGACCAGTCGAATGGATAGTACAGGCACCAGAAAAGCGTGCTGATCGCGCCGAGCGCAACTGCCACCGCTTCCATCAGATCGAAGCGGCCGAGCCTCAGCAGGATCCAGACGACGGCATAAAAGGCGATCTCGACGCCAAGCGTCCAATAGACGCTGTCGACCCAGGGGTTGAACGGAACGAACAGGGCGGTGCGTATGAGCCTGGTGACAGCGTCCGTCGGCCAACTGAGATCGACGAGAAGCAGCACCATCGCGGTGACCGGCGCACAAATCCAGACGGCCGGCACCAATCGTTTCACCCTTGCCTCGAAAAACCGCAGCGGTGTCGAATGCTCGGCGCTGAAGGCGATGACGAAGCCGCTGATGACGAAGAATATCTGGACACCGACCCATCCGAATTGGACCAGTCCGCCTATTTCCGGATGCGGCGGGATGCCGTCCGCCGCGCGCGCCGAAACGCCCTCGGGGAACGCCCACAGCCAGAAGCCGTAGTGGTAGACCATCACGAGGACAGCGGCGACAAAACGCAGGATGTCGACGCCGCCGAATGTGGTTTTTTGCTGAGCCATGCCGTGCCTCGGAATGGCCCCCCACGCAGAGGTTTAAGGGCTATTGCTGCATTGCACAACAGGCGATTGCAGTGCAGGATGAATTCGTGAATTCGTCCGAAGCCGCGATCCGCCTGCCGCGCTCCGAAAGCAACTAAAGCCCGATTCCGCGTCCCTTCAGCGCCGCGGTGATTTCGTCGAGAATGACAGGGTCGTCGATGGTCGCCGGCATTGTCCAGTCTTCCTTGTCGGCAATCTTCTGCATGGTGCCGCGCAGGATTTTGCCGGAGCGCGTCTTGGGCAGGCGCTTGATCGTGACCACCGTCTTGAAGGCGGCGACCGGGCCGATCCGCTCGCGCACCAGCGTGACCACCTCGGTCTCGATGGTGCCGCTGTCACGCGTGACACCGGCATTTAGCACGACGAAGCCGAGCGGAATCTGGCCCTTCATCGCATCGGCGATGCCGACAACGGCGCATTCGGCAACGTCGGGATGTGCGGCCAGCACCTCCTCCATGGCGCCGGTCGACAGCCGGTGGCCGGCGACATTGATGATGTCGTCGGTGCGGGCCATCACGAACAAATAGCCGTCCTCGTCCATCATGCCGGCATCCGCCGTCTTGTAGAAGCCGGGGAATTCGTCGAGATAGGCTTGGCGAAACCGGTCATCGGCATTCCACAGCGTCGGCAGGCAGCCAGGCGGCAGCGGCAGCTTGACCACGACATTGCCCAACATGCCGCGCGGCACTTCGTGGCCGGCATCGTCGAGCACACGGATGTCGTAGCCGGGCATCGGCACCCCGGGCGAGCCGTATTTCACCGGCAGTAGCCCCGATCCAGCTGGGTTGATCGTCATTGGGGAGCCCGTCTCGGTCTGCCACCAATGGTCGATCACCGGCACGTTCAATTTCTGCTCCGCCCATTTGATGGTTTCCGGATCGGCGCGCTCGCCGGCGAGGAACAGCGTGCGGAACTTCGACAGGTCGTATTTCGAGACGAATTCGCCCTTGGGGTCCTGTCCCTTGATGGCGCGGAATGCGGTCGGCGCGGTGAACAGCGCGACGACGCCATGCTCTGATATCACCCGCCAGTAGGTTCCGGCGTCGGGCGTGCCGACCGGCTTGCCCTCGAACAGGACGGTCGTGCAGCCATGCAGCAGCGGGCCGTAGACGATGTAGGAATGGCCGACCACCCAGCCGACGTCGGAAGCCGCCCAGAACACCTCGCCCGGCTTGACGCCGAACTCGTTCTCCATCGACCATTTCAGCGCAACCATGTGGCCGCCATTGTCGCGCACGATGCCCTTGGGTTGGCCGGTCGTTCCGGACGTGTAAATGATGTAGAGCGGGTCGGTGGCGAGCACCGGAACGCAGTCGACATTGGCGCCTGCGGCCCGCTCGCGGGCGACGGCGTCGGCATAGTCGATGTCGAGGTTCTCCTTTAGCTCGCAGCGCAGCTGATCGCGCTGCAGGATGAGGCAGGCTTCGGGCTTGTGCCGCGACATCTCGATCGCCTTGTCGAGCAGCGGCTTGTAGGCGACGACGCGCCCGGGCTCCAGGCCGCAAGAGGCGGAAATGATCAGCTTCGGCCTGGCGTCGTCGATGCGCGTGGCGAGCTCGTGCGAGGCAAAGCCGCCGAAGACGACCGAATGCACGGCGCCGATCCGGGCGCAGGCAAGCATGGCAAACGCAGCTTCCGGCACCATCGGCATGTAGATGATGACCCGATCGCCTTTTTGGACGCCGCGGTTCTTCAGCACCGACGTCAGCGCGACCACCTCGCGTTTCAGTTCGGCATAGGTGAATTTCCTGACCGTGCCGGAAATCGCGCTGTCATGGATCAGCGCGATCTGATCGGCGCGGCCATCCGCCACGTGGCGGTCGACGGCGTTGAAGCAGGTGTTGCAGGAGGCGCCGCCAAACCAGCGCCCATAGACGCCGGCATTCGGATCGAAGACCGTGTCGAACGGCGAGAACCAGTGGACAGCCTTGGCCGCATCCGCCCAGAATTTTTCCGGATCGCGTTTCCAGCCGTCATAGACCTCGTGGTAGTGTGACACCATCCAGCTTCTCCCAGGAATGCTTGCTGTCTTTGAAATAGCGTATGCTGTTTTTGCAAGCATGTGCAATTTTCGTCTTTTGGCTCCCTCGCTTTGGTCGAAAATACCCGGCACGGTGATCTGGGGTCACAAATGGGGCAAGGCGCAATGAAGTTGCAATGCAAGGTTGTATTTGTCGTATTGGCGGCGATGCTGTTGATGTCTGCCTCCGCCGCACAGGCCGGCGATGCTGCGGCACGGCGCATTATCGGCTTTTCGCCGGACGGTACCTACTTCGCCTTCGAACAGTACGGCACGCTCGATGGTGGCGCTTCGGATTCGGGCTGGTCGGAGATCGACATCATCGACACGCGCACCGCTGAGTTCGTCGGCGGCAAACCGATCCACGTCGTTGATGAGTCCGAGGAGGCGACGCTCACTCTCGACCAGGCGAGGGCACAAGCCGCTGCGCTGGCGGCGCCGATCCTCGCCAGATACGCCATAGCGGAGCGCGGCGAGCGCACCGCCTTGGACCGGTTCACCTTTCCGGACGATATGGTCGCTTACCAGGACATTGCGCGCCTCGAGCAGGTCTCGCAGAAATGGCTTTCTCCGATCTATGACGAGCGCGGCATCTCGACGGTCCAGCTCGACCAGATCCTGGCCGAGAGCACGACAGATTGCTCGTCAAGTTTCGACGAGACGCAGCAAGGCGCCACGGCGGGCAAGGCGTTGGGTTTCCGCCTGACGCTGCAGGGGCAGGATGGCAAGCCGTTCCAACTGCTGCATGAAGACAAGACCGTGCCCGGCTCGAGGAATTGCCCGACGTCCTACAGCCTGTCGGAATCCTACGCATTCGCCCCGGACGGCAAACCGGCTGCGCTAGCCGTGCTCGTGCAATGCTTCAGTCAGGGATTTGAAGGACGGGACCGCCGCTTTATCGCCGTGACTGGCCAGGTGCGTTGAAAGTCCGTTCGGGCAAGCGCCTTCTGTGACATTCGAAGCCCGTCGGAGCCCGATCCAATTGCAACGCACGTTCTGCCTCCCAAAATGCCGGCATTGGCCCGACAAAGCTCGGCATAGCGCATGACAGTCACCGATTGTTTTGGCCGTGCTACATCCCCCGGCGCAGCGCAGCCGTATGCACCGGTGCGTCCCAAAATGCGGTCGTCTCGCCGTCGAGCATGGTCAGCGTGATCGAGCAGCCGGCCATGTCGAGCGATGTCACATAGGACCCGACCAGTGAACGGGCGACCGTCACGCCGTTTTTCTCGAAGATTTTCCGGGCGCTGTTGTACATCAGGTAGAGCTCCATCAGCGGCGTGCCACCGAAGCCGTTGACGAAAAGCAGCGCCGGACCTTTTGCCTGGCCACCCAGATCGCCAGATATAGCCGCGCAAATCTCCTCGGCGATGGCGTCGGCGCTCTTCAATGTGTCGCGGCGGCGCCCGGGTTCGCCATGGATGCCGACGCCGAACTCCATCTCGCCGTCGCCGATATCGAAAGTCGGCCTGCCGGCGGCCGGTACTGTGCAACTGGTCAACGCAACGCCCATCGAGCGCGTCGCGCCATTGACGCGTTCGCCAAGTGCCTTCAACGGCTTCAGCGCCATGCCTTGCTCGGCCGCAGCGCCGAGGATCTTCTCGACCACCAGCGTGCCGGCAACGCCGCGTCGGCCAGTGGTGTAGGAGGAGTTCTCGACCGCGACGTCGTCATTGGTCACCACTTGCATCACGCCCTCCGACATTTCGGCAGCCATGTCGAAATTCATCACGTCGCCCTCGTAGTTCTTGACGATGAACAGGCAGCCGGCGCCGGTGTTGACCGCCTCCGCGGCCGCCATCATCTGGTCCGGCGTCGGCGAGGTGAACACCTGGCCGGGGCAGGCGGCATCCAGCATGCCATGCCCGACCAGCCCGCCATGCAGCGGCTCGTGGCCAGAGCCGCCCCCGGAAATCAGCGCTACCTTGCCCGGCTTGAGTGTCCTGCGGCGTACGAATTTATACTCGTCGCCAAGCACAAGGATGTCGGCATGGGCGGCAACGAAGCCGTCGAGGCTTTCGCTCAGCACCGTGTCCACAGAATTCAGAAACTTCTTCATGGCCGTCTCTCCCGAAATAGCTGAACGTGGCGCCACTATGTCCCGCCCTTGCCGGCGATACTGGTGATCTTTTGGATGAAATCGTTGACCGCCCTGTCGAGCGCCGCGTTCTGTTTGTCGTCGCCGAAATCGGGAACGATGAGCGAAACATGCCGCGTCTTGCGCATGCCGGATGCCAGCGACATTTTTCCCGGATGCGCCTGATGGTAGGCGGCAAGAAAATGGTCGCGTTCGGCCGGGCTGAAATGGCAGACGGCGAAAATAGCCGGCAAATGTTTTGACGGGATCGGGATCGAGTAGGCCGGGCTGGAAATCTGGGTGACGAAGCTGCGATGCTTGCCCAACGCGTCGGCGAGGCGCTGGCGCATGCCGGACGGGCGCTGGTCGAGGACCTGCGACAGGATCGTCTTATAGGCGCGGATAGCCTCTTCGGAGCCGGCTTCAGGTGTTTTGTCGACCATGTCGGTGCCTAGATCGAGACGTCCGCAATGGCCGCCTTGGCCATTGCGAGCTGGGCGGGAACGACGGAAAGGTCGCGCAGGCCGGCCTCAATCAGCGCCGGGATCGCCGCCGGATCGCCGCCGGCGTCGCCGCACAGGCTGACCGGTATCTTTTGCGCGCGGCCGAAGGCCGCAACCGAGGCGATCAGCCGAAGCACGGCGGGATGCCTGATCGAATTGAGATGCGCGACCGAGGCATTGTCGCGCGCCGCCGCCATCACATACTGGGTCAGGTCGTTCGAGCCGATCGAAAAGAAGGCGACCTCGGCAAACGCCTCCGGCGCGATCGCCACCGACGGCACCTCGACCATGATGCCGAGCGGCGGCATTTTTTGCGCGACGCCGCGCGCGGCAAGCGCGGCCTGCTCTTCGGCGAAGAGCGCGGCTGCTCGCTGATACTCGTCCCACAGGGCGACCATCGGGAACATCACCTTGAGATTGCCATGCAAGGCGGCGCGCAGCAGCGCCCTGATCTGCACCCGAAAAACCTCCGGTCTCGCCAGCGATAGCCTGATGCCGCGCAGGCCGAGAAACGGATTGCCCTCCTCGACGGTAAAGCCCGGCACCGGCTTGTCGCCGCCGGCGTCGACGGTGCGAATGGTCACCGGTTTGTCCCCGGCCCATTCGAGCACCTTGCGGTAGGCGCGATACTGCGTTTCCTCGTCCGGCAGCGTCTTGCCGAACAGGAACTCGGTCCGCATCAGCCCGACGCCGTCGCAGGTCGAGACATCGATACCGCCGACGTCGGACGGTTCGGCGATGTTGACCTGCACCCGCACCACCGTGCCGGCTTTCGTCACTGCCGGCCGGGCCAAAAACGTTCCCGCCCTGTCGCGACGTGCCGCGAAAGACGACGACGATTGCCGAAACGCCTCGACCTCTGCCCTTGTTGGCCCCAGCACGATGCCGCCATGCTCGGCATCAAGCAGGGCGACGCCGGCAAGATGGGCCGGGGAAGCCCCGAGCCCGACTGCCCCAAGCCCCACGATCATAGGCACGCCGCGCGAGCGCGCCAGCATGGCGACGTGGCTGGCGGCACTGCCCGCCTTCAGCGCAATGCCGCCGCCGGCGCTCCAGTCGGTCTCGAGAAAGCGCGTCGGCGCGATGTCCTCGCCGTAGAAGATGGCGCCTGCCGGCGCCGTAGCCGCGCTGTCCTCGGTCAGCGCCCGCAGCACCTGGTCTCTGATGTCGCGAATGTCGGCGGCACGCGCCCGGAAATAATCCTGGTCTGACGTTTCGTAGCCGACAATTTCGGCGTCGAGTGCCTGCCGCCATGCCGCATCGGCCGGCTGGCCGGCGGCAATCGCGGCAAAGGCAGGGCCGGTCAGCGCATCGTCCTCCAGCATGGCGAGCTGGAATTCGAGAATGTCGGCGGCATCGCCCTCGGTCGCCTGGATCAGCTTGGCAAGCCGGCCTGTCGCTGTGCCGATTGCCGTTTCGAGCGCGAGCCTCTCGTCAGCGGCGGTCGCTTTACTTCTATAGCGCGCGACAACCGGCTCGAGGTTGAACAGCGGCCCTTCGGCATAGCCGGCCGAAGCCGGGATCCCCTTCAGCTTAAGCGGTTCGGGCATGGTCCACGCCCTCGTCGAAGTCGCGCCGCACCAGCTCGACCAGCGCGCCGACCGCCTCGCCGGCACCGTCGCCCTTGGCTCTGATATGCAGCACCGTGCCTTTCGGCGCCTTGGCCGCCATCACCTTGACGATGCTCTTGGCGTCGAACCAAGGCCCATTGGCGGCGAGCGCCACTTCGACTTCGGCCGAAAACGTCTTGGCGAGTTTGGTGAGTTTCACCGAAGGGCGCGCATGCAGGCCGACTTCATGGGTGATCAGAACGGTGGCTTCGGCGGATGCGGACATTTGAGTCAAAATTCCTGTTCATTCACGATGGCGACAATTCGTGTGCCGTCGCCGCCACTTCCCTGAGCGAAGCGCCGCCGGACGCCTCTGTCGCCGCCATCACCGCGCCCTCGACGATCGGCGCGTTGCAGACGATGATCTTGTGCGCGCGCGGCTCGCCGATCATCTCGACCGCCATCTCGCTGTTGGTTTCGGCGCCGCCAAGATCGACAAGTATGGCGACACCCGCCTCCGACCAGGCCTTGTCGATCGCTCCCATGATCGCCTCGACATTGGTTCCCAGCCCGCCATGGCCGTTTCCGCCGCACCATGCAAGCGGCACTTCGTCGCCGACCATCTGGCGCACCATGTCGGCCGTGCCCTCGGCGACCAGCGGTGAATGCGATACGATGACGATGCCGACATTACTCATGCTTGCCCCTCGATGGTCTCGGTGACAGCCCGCACCAGAAGCGCGGTCGAGCGTGCCCCGGCATCCATATGGCCGATAGAGCGGTCGCCGAGAAACGAGGCGCGCCCACGCAAGGCCTTCATCGGCACGGTGGCATCGGCAGCACGGTCCGCGGCGTCGGTGATTTCCGGTCCAGTCTTTCCCTGCAGCAGAGCATCATGCACCGGCTGCAGCACGTCGAGCATGGTCTTCTGCCCAACCTGCGACTTGCCACGTGCCGCCACCGCCTCGATCGCCTTGCCGAACGCTGCCATCAGATTGGCGCGGTCCGGCTCTGCGGAGATTTCCTTGCCGAGCGCCATGAACAGCGTCCCGAACAAGGGGCCCGAAGCCCCGCCGATGGTCATCACCAGCTTGGTGCCGATCGCTTTCAGAGCGTCCGGCAGGGGCTTAGTCGCGAAAATGTCGGCCTCGGCGCGCACCGCCTCGAAGCCGCGCTTCATGTTGAGCCCGTGGTCGCCGTCGCCGATCGCCTGGTCGAGCCCGGTCAACTCTTCGGCGTGAGCGGCAATCGTGTCGGCGGCGACGGATATCAGCGTCTTCAGGTCAAGCTTGTCCATCGTCCCGGTCTTGTCCAGTGTCCCGGTCTTATCCAGTGTCCCAGTCTTGTCCAGTGTCCCAGCGCTCATCGGTTTGCAATCCTGTTTCCGGCCTGGTCGAAGAACAGCGGCGCCCGGTAGCGGATAGTCACCCTGTCGCCCTTTTCCAATTGGGTGTCGGGGTCGGTCAGCGTTACCAGCTTTCTGCTTCCCACCGTCATATGCAGGTGGTTCTGGTCGCCCAGATGCTCGACCCAGTTGACAACACCGTCGACGGGGCCATGCGATGCCTTGCCGATCGACAGATGTTCTGTACGCGCGCCGATTGTTTTGGTTCCCGCAGGCATGTCGCCATCCGGCAGCAGGCCGGTCGGCAACAGATTGATCGCCGGCTGGCCGAGCCTTGCGGCGACATGAAGGTTTGCCGGCTCCGAGTAGATGGTGCGTGGCGTGCCGATCTGCGCCAGCACGCCGTCGGCGAGAATGCCGATGCGATCGGCCATCGTCATCGCTTCGATCTGATCGTGCGTGACATAAAGCATGGTGGCGCCGACCTCGGCCTGGATGCGCTTCAGTTCGAGCCGGAGGTCGGCGCGCAGCTTGGCATCGAGCGACGACAGCGGCTCGTCCATCAGGTAGATCGAGGGCTTGCGCACCAAAGCGCGGCCGATGGCGACGCGCTGCATCTCGCCGCCGGAAAGTTTGGTGGAGCGGTTGTTCAGCTTGTGATGGATGCGCACCATCCTGGCCACATCCTCGACGCGGCGGCGCACCGCGTCCTCGCTCAGCCGCCGCGCCGGCGAGCGCAGCGGAAAGGCCAAATTGTCGTAGACCGACAGATGCGGATAGAGCGAATATTGCTGGAAGACGAAGGCGGTGTCGCGCTCGGCCGGCGACAACATTGTGGCATCGCGGCCGCCGATATGGATCGAGCCGGTGTCGGGCCGTTCCAATCCGGCGATCAGGCGCAGCGTCGTGGTCTTGCCGGCGCCGGTCGGGCCGAGCAGCACGACGAATTCGCCATCGGCGACGTGCAGATCGAGAGTGTCTACCGCGACATGCTCGCCGAAGCTCTTGGTCACGCCTTTGATCTGCACGTCAGCCATGGCGGACCTCCGCGGCCCCGTCATGGATTACGGTGTCATGGATTGCGGTTCGCACAGCGCGGCCGGAGCCTTTCTCGAACAGCGACAGCCGCGCGCTGCTCAGCGCCAGGCCGACTTGGTCGCCCGCATTGAGCCGGATTTCGGCCGGCACCCGCGCCTTGATGATGCCGCCGGAGGTCTCCACCGCGACGATCTGCGTGGTGCCGAGATATTCGGTGCCATAGATGGCGCCGCGCAGCTTCGAGCCGTCGTCGAAGCGGATGTGCTCCGGCCGGATGCCGAGTGCCATGTCGGCCGGCGCGATATCCTCGCGCACTTCCGGCACCGCTACCTTGGCGCCTTGCACCAAAATCTCGCTGGCGCCCTTTGAGAGCCCGCCGCCAAAGCCGAGAAAATTCATCGGCGGCGAGCCGATGAAATCGGCGACGAACATGGTCGCCGGCCGGTCGTAGATTTCGCGTGGGCTTCCGAACTGCTCGATGACGCCGTGGTTCATAACCGCGATCTTGTCGGCCATCGACATCGCTTCCATCTGGTCATGCGTGACGTAGACCGTGGTGGCGCGGATGCGGTTGTGCAGTTCGCGCAGCTCATGCACCATGAGATCGCGGAATTCGGTGTCGAGCGTGCCGAGCGGCTCGTCCATCAGGAAGCATTTTGGCCGCCGCACGATGGCGCGGCCGAGCGCCACGCGCTGGCGATCGCCGCCGGCAAGACCGGAGACCGATTTGTTGAGCAGATGGTCGATGCGCAACAGCTTCGCCGTCTCTTCGACGCGCCGGCGGATTTCGATACCTGGCGTGCCTTGCGCCAGCAGCGGGAAGCCGATGTTCTTGCGCACATTCATATGCGGATAGAGCGCGAACAGCTGGAAGACGAAGGCGATGTCGCGCTCGCGGGCACGCCGCATGGTTACGTCCTCGCCACCGAGCAGGATCTTGCCGCCGGTCGGCAATTCCAGGCCGGCGATCATGCGCAGCGTCGTCGTCTTGCCGCAACCCGACGGCCCCAGCATGACGAAGAACTCTCCGTCTCTAACGACGAAGTTGGAATCCTGCACGGCGACGAAATCGCCGAATGCCTTTCTCAGATGCTCGACCCTGATCTCCGCCATCGTCTACTCCGGAAACTTCGAGACGATGATGAACATCGCAGTGCCGGCCAGCATGGTGATGAAGGAATAGGTGTAGAGCGGCAGCGCGAAGGGCTGGAACAGCATCAGGAAGCCAATGGCAATGATCGCTGTGGCGATATTCTCCATCAGGCCGCGCCGGAGCGCACGCGGCCAGCGCGACTTGCGTTTTGCGGTTTGGGTCAGGCTCATTTGCGCACCGCGCCGAAGGTGATGCCACGCAGCAACTGCTTGCGGAGCAGGATGGTGAACACCAGGATCGGCACCAGGAAGATCGTCGTGCCTGCGGCGACCGCCGGCCAGTCCTGGCCGCCTTCGCCGATGATGGTCGGGATGAAGGGCGGTGCGGTCTGCGCGGAGCCCGAGGTCAGCAGTGCGGCGAAGGCATACTCGTTCCAGGCGAAGATCAGGCAGAAGATGGCGGTCGCGGCAATGCCGGTGGTGGCTTGCGGAAGAACGGTGCGCCAGAAGGCCTGCAGCCGCGTATAGCCGTCGATCATCGCCGCTTCTTCGTACTCGCGCGGGATCTCGTCGATGAAGCCCTTCAGCAGCCACACGGCGAGCGACACATTGACCGCCGTATAGAGCAGGATCATGCCGAGCGCGGTGTCCGACAGGCCAAGCTCGCGATACATCAGGTAGATGGGAATAGCGACCGCGATCGGCGGCATCATCCGCGTCGACAGGATGAAGAACAGCAGGTCGTCGGCCAGCGGCACCTTGAAGCGCGAGAAGCCATAGGCCGACAACGTGCCGAGAAACACCGCGCAAAAGGTCGAGCCGAAGGCGATGATCAGCGAATTGACGAAGCGCGGCATGAAATTGGACGGGCCGGCGATCACCATGTTGCGCTTGCGCACGGTCTCGTCGCAGACGCCGGTCGCCGGCCCCAGCGCGTTGATGTATTCCGGCGTCTGCCGGGTGCGGGTCGAGAACAGATTGCAGTAGCCCTCGAGGCTCGGCTGGAACAGGATTTTTGGCGGATAGGCGATCGAATCCGGCGGCGTCTTGAAGCTGGTGGCGAAGATCCACAAAAGCGGCACGATCGAGATCAGCGCGTAAAGGACGATGATCGTGCCGGCGATGCGCTTCGACACCGCCGAGGGTGCGACAACGGAATGGGCTGACGTCAGGCTCATCTCTGCTTCACCTTGTTGAGCGCTTTGACGTAAATGTTGGCCAGCCCGAACACGGCAACGAACAGGATGATGGCGAAGGCTGAGGAATAGCCCGTCCGCCAGCTTTCGAAAGCCTGCCGCTTCAGCGTGATCGAAGCGACCTCGGTGGTCGATCCTGGTCCGCCGCCGGTCAACAGGTTGACCATGTCGAACATCTTAAAATTCTCGATGCCGCGGAACAGCACCGCCAGCATGATGAACGGCAGCGCCATCGGCAGCGTGATCGACCAGAACTGCCGCCAGTTGGAGGCGCGGTCGACCTCGGCTGCCTCATAGATGTATTCGGGGATCGAGCGCAGGCCGGCGAGACAGATCAGCATCACGTAAGGCGTCCACATCCAGGTGTCGACGATGACGATCGACCACGGCGCCAGCGACACGTTGGAGAGCATGCCGATCTGCGTTGCCGGAATGCCGGTGACGAACGAGATGGCATAGGCGAACAGCCCGATCTGCGGCTCGTAAAGGAAGCGCCAGAAATTGCCGACGACCGCCGGCGACAGCATCATCGGTACCAGAATGATGGTCGTCCAGAAGGCGTGGCCGCGAAACTTGCGATCGATCAGCCAGGCCAGGGTAAAACCGATCAGCGTCTGCAGCAGGATGGTCCAGAACACGAAATGCGCCGTCGTCTGCATGGCGATCCAGATGTCCTGGTCGCCGAGGATGCGCTTGTAGTTGGCAAGGCCGACGTTCCTGACCACCTCATTGGGACGGTTGGCGCGGTAATTGGTGAAGGAAAGATAGATCGCCCAGAACAGCGGGAAGATGTTGATGGCGAGCAGCAACATGATCGTCGGCGAGATGAACAGCCAGGCGAGCCCCGTGTCGCTGATGCCGCGGACCTTGCGGGCCAACGGCTCAGGCGTAGCCCGGGCAACGCCGTCCGCAGTCCGATTGAGCATGGTCAGTCCCGCTTCGGTCACTTCGTCGTCTCGACAGTGGAATTTATCTGAACTGTGTCCCGTGCCAAGGGTGGCACGGGACACGCGGCATGGCTCGGGAGGAGCCGGTTAGGTCTGCCCCAATTACATCTTGCCCCCAAAATTACATCTTGCCGTCGTCCTGGAAGACCTCGGTCCAGTCCTTGACCAGGCCATCAAGCGCATCCTTGGCCGACCCCTGACCGGCGACGACGTAATCATGGAAGCGCTTCTGCGACGCCTGCAGCAGCGGCGCATAGCTGGGCTCTGCCCAAAAATCCTTCACGATGGCCATCGAGTCGAGGAAGGTCTGCGCGTAAGGCTGGCTGGCTGGGAAGCCTGGATCCTTGACGACCGCGTTGAGGCAGGAAAAGCCGCCGAGCGACCACCATTTGGCCTGCACGTCCTTGTTGGCGAACCATTTTATGTATTTGAGCGCCGCCTCCTGCTTGTCCGAATAGGAGACCACCGAGATGCCCTGGCCGCCAAGCTGGGCGAATTGATCGCCGTCGGGCCCCTTGGGATTGGCGAAATAACCAATCTTGTCGCCGCCGACATTTTCGTCCTTCTGCAGGCCTGGCCAGGTAAAGGCGAAGTTCATGTGCATCGCCACCTGGCCGGATTTGAAGGCGTCGACGCCTTCGCCCATGTAGCTGTTCGAGGCTCCGGGAGGCGTGCAGCAGTCATAGAGCGCCTTGTAGAACTCAAGGCCCTTCACCGATTTCTCGGAGTTGACGAAGCCGTCCATCTCATATGGCTTTTCGGGATTCTCATATTTGAAACCGAAGCTGTAGAGCCCGTCCATGGCGCCCATGGTGATGCCTTCGGAGCCGCGCTCCGTATAGATCGATGCGCCATAGACCGTTTTGCCGTCGATCTCGCGCTTCTGGAAAAACTCGGCGATCTGCTTCAGCTGGTCGAAGCTCGTCGGCGCTGCGAGATCCCACCCGTACTTTTCCTTGAACTCCTTCTGCAGTTCCGGCTTGGAGAACCAGTCCTTTCGATAGGTCCAGCCGACGACGTCGCCCATGGCCGGCAGCGCCCAGTAATTCGGCGAGTTCTTCGGCCATTCGGAGTAGCCGACGACGGTCGCCGGCACGAAGTCGTCCATGCTGATCTTCTCCTTGTCGAAGAAGTCGTTCAGCTTGACGTAGTGGCCGTTCTCGGCCGATCCGCCGATCCACTGGCTGTCGCCGATGATCAGGTCGCACAGCTTGCCCTTGGAATTCAGTTCGTTGAGGAAGCGATCGGCATAATTGGTCCACGGCACGAATTCGAATTTCATGCCGATGCCGGTTTCCTTGGTAAAATCCTTGGACAATTCGACGAGCGCGTTGGCCGGGTCCCAGGCTGCCCAGCAAAGCGTCAGATCTTCAGCCTGCGCGACGTTCGAAACGGCGGTCGACGCAAACATCGCCGAGGTCAGTCCCAACGTCAGTTTCAAGGTCGATTTCATGCCTTCCTCCCATTTGCGAAACGCGCCCGGATGACGGTTCCAAAACCTTAATCCCCCTCCTCAGGGGTCTAAACATGACGACGCGCGGTAGAGCGCTCGATGTTTAGTAATTTGTTTAGTGATGCAATTTTTACTAAACAAGGCAAGCGAATTCGTCGCTGCACTGCAGCATTATTTGCGGCTCCTCTGAAGCGGTGGTCTTGGGCGCGTGCCGTTGCCGGTTGCGTGGTGACCGCCGCCGCTGATATGCGGGCACTGCCAATCCGCCGCAATTGGATGGACGCATCCTTGGAACAATGACCAGTAAACCGTTGCCGGAGCTTCCGGTCTCCGCCGTCCTGCCGGCGCTCAGTGAAGCGCTCGGCCATGGCAACAGCGCCGTGCTGGTGGCGCCGCCCGGCGCCGGCAAGACGACGCTGGTGCCGCTGGCGCTGCTCGACGCAGCATGGCTCGGCACGGGGAAGATCATCCTGCTCGAGCCGCGCCGGCTCGCTGCCCGCGCTGCCGCCCGCCGCATGGCCGAACTGCTCGGCGAGGAGCCCGGCGAAACGGTCGGCTATGCCATGCGGATGGAGAACCGCACTTCTGCGAGGACCAGAATCCTTGTCGTCACCGAAGGCGTGCTGTCGCGGATGATCCTCGACGATCCGGAGTTGCCCGGTGTCTCGGCGGTATTCTTCGACGAGTTCCACGAGCGTTCGCTCGACGGTGATTTTGGTCTGGCGCTGGCGCTCGATGTGCAAGGTGCGCTGCGGCCCGATCTGCGATTGCTGGTCATGTCGGCGACGCTCGACGGCGCGCGCGTCGCGCGGCTGCTTTCCGGCGCCCCGGTGATCGAGAGCGAAGGCCGCGCCTTCCCCGTCGACATTCGCTACGACGAGCGGCCGGCCGGCGTCGCCATCGAGGACGCCATGGCCAAGGCGATCCGCGCGGCCCTTGCCGAGGAGAGCGGCAGCGTGCTCGCCTTCCTGCCCGGCCAGCGCGAGATCGAGCGCACCGCCGAACGGCTGCAAGGCCGCGTCAGTGCCGACACCGATATCGTGCCGCTCTATGGCATGCTCGACAACAAGGCGCAGGACGCCGCGATCAAGCCGGCGCCGTCCGGCCGCCGCAAGGTGGTGCTGGCGACCTCGATCGCCGAGACCTCGATCACCATCGATGGCGTGCGCGTCGTCATCGATTCCGGCTTGTCGCGGCTGCCGCGCTACGAGCCGGCCAGCGGCCTGACGCGGCTGGAGACGGTGCGGGTCAGCAAAGCCTCCGCCGACCAGCGCGCCGGCCGCGCCGGCCGCACCCAGCCGGGCGTCGCCGTTCGACTGTGGCGGGCCGAGCAGACCGCGGCACTTCCCGCCTTCACGCCGCCGGAAATTCTCGAGGCCGACCTTTCCAGCCTTCTGCTCGATTGCGCCGCCTTCGGTGTCGCCGACCCGTCGAGCCTCTCTTTCCTCGATCCGCCGCCGGCCCCGGCGCTTAACGAGGCAAGGGCGCTGCTGCGTGCGCTCGACGCCATCGACGAGGCGGGGCGCCTGACGCAGTCGGGT